>NZ_JBBOWV010000001.1:1602500-2802500 GCF_038007305.1 Solibacillus sp. FSL W7-1436 | reverse complement strand
TTGCAACAGGGACTCGTGCAGGGTACGGGAAAGTCGGATTATTTATCCCTGTAGAAAATGTGCATGAGCTGTTTCAGACTTATTTGAAGTAACCCGTGGAAGTATAGAACTCTCCCCTAGTTACTTTGGGCAAGCAGGCAGGGTCAAGTATATTAGAACATTTATGACTGAAATTAGAAGAGTTGAATGCTATTTTAGAACTTTCATATAGTTTATTTGAAGATTGAGCACGCTTATTAGAACAACTGTGCATTTTATTAGAAGATCCACGATATATTAGAACTTTTCACGTTTTATTAGAACTTCCCTGACTTTATTAGAACTTCTCAACTTTTATTAGAAAATCCCACCCCGCCCCATCTCAAACAACAAAAAACGGCTGCTCAATATTAATGATTGAGCGCCGTTTTAATATTAGAAAATAAGGCTAATTAAGAAGTAAAATAATCCGGCCATTAATGCGGAAATCGGCAATGTGATAAACCACGTAACTACAATTTTACGTGCCATTCCCCATTTAACACCTTTCACACGTTGTGCTGCACCAACACCCATAATTGCAGAAGAAATTACATGTGTTGTCGAAACCGGTAATGCGATGACTGTTGCACCAAAAATGATCGATGCAGAAGTTAAGTCAGCCGCTACCCCGTTGACCGGACGGATTTTCATGATTTTACCGCCGACTGTTTTAATGATTTTATATCCGCCTACCGATGTCCCAAGACCCATCGCCAGTGCACAGGCAAAACGTACCCAGTTTTGTACTTCATCAGTTGATTGCAAGTTTGCCGCGATTAGAGCCATTGTAATAATACCCATCGCTTTTTGCGCATCATTCGTACCATGTGTAAACGATTGTAATGCCGCTGTACCGATTTGCGTTAAACGGAATGCTTTCGTTGTTCCGTACAATGGTGAGCGGTGGAAAATAAATTTGAATAATTTCATTACGATAAAACCAAGAGTTAATGCTAAGATCGGCGAAATGATTAACGCCTGCAAAATTTTAAAGAAGCCTTCATAGTTTAAAATATTCATACCTGCAGATGCCACTGCTGCACCAGCAATTGAACCGATTAAAGTATGTGAAGAACTTGATGGAATACCGAAATACCAAGTTAATAAGTTCCATGTGATGGCAGAACATAATGCTGCCAAAATTACGACAGATCCTGTTGTATCCCCTTCAAATGCGTTTAAAGAGAATGGATCCACAATTCCAGATGCTACAGCTTTTGCTACACCTACAAACGTCATTGCACCTATAAAGTTCATAAATGCCGCTAACAGAACAGCTACTCGAGGTTTTAGTGCTCGCGTCGAAACAGATGTTGCGATCGCATTCGCTGTATCATGGAAACCGTTAATAAAATCGAATGCCAGCGCAAAGATGACAACGAGTACGGTAATGATTAATAACGTATCCATAATTTACTCCTTTTTCATTATGCATTTCGCATAATAATTGATTCGATTGTATTCGCTACATTTTGGCAGTAGTCCGCAATTTCTTCTAACTGCTCATATAAATCTTTAAAGATGATTAAGCGAATTGGATCTTTTTCAGTCTGGAATAGTTCAGTAATGGATTTACGGAAAATTTCATCACATTCACGCTCATAATCTTTGATCAGAATTGCATGTTGACGCATTCCGATTAAATCTTTTTTATTCAATAACTCCATTGCTTTTACTGCTTCATCTGATGATTTGGCAATATAATCTACAAAGTCACGCATGTACTGGTTCACTTCTGTAAAAGAGTACATTTCGAAGTGGGCAATTGTATTTTCAATGCCATCCAGAATATCGTCCAGTTTAATAGCCAATGATAAAATATCTTCTCGTTCAATTGGTGTCATAAACGAATCGTTTAATTTCACGATTAATTCATGGATCAGCTTGTCCCCTGCTGTTTCATAGGACTTCATTTTAATTTGAATTTGTTTTAGTTCTGATACAGTAGTAATTGTCGATTCTTTAGCATAGTTGGCACCTTGTTGTACATTTTTTGCAATATTTAATAATCCTTCAAAAAATGGATCCGGTTTTTTAGAGTTAAACATCGAATAAAATCCTCCTAAAATGAAGTTTGTAAATTAAAACCTAGGTAATCATACCACCGATTTTTCAATATCTTCAACATTAATTTATGTTATTTACAAAAGCTTTACAATTGCGAAACATACGTTTATGAACATATCCTATTAATTTTAGCCGATTTCTGATGAAATATTCTGAAAGCAATGGAAATCCGTTAATATTACGTCTTTTTTCAGCATATTCAACGGCATTATCTGCAAAATTCAGCATTTATTCTTACATACCCAATATTAAGCAATGTTAATTGTAAATGTAATGTAAAGTTTAAGTTTCGTAATAGTTATTTTTTCAGCTTCACTATTAACTAAAAAAAGCCTGGTAAGTTTCAACTTACTAGACTTTAAACAGATATTATTTATTTGTCAGGACAGAAGATACGATATGTGCCGCATCCCATTCGCCTAAAGACAGTTTTGTAATCGGATACTTTTTGCTGAAAAGCTGTGCTGTAATCTCATCAGTTGTCAAACCTTCTTCGTTCATCATTTCGATTTTATAGCTCAGTTCCTTCAGATAATTAAGTTTCCGTATTAAAGCGTCTCTGCCGTTTTCGATATATCCCGCATGATTACAATATATTTCAAGGAAATCATACGTTAAAACTTTCTCCAGCGACCGGATAATTTGAGGAATGCTTTCTTCGCGCAAGACGACTTTTGTTTTCGGTGTCACATACAGATCTCCTGTAAAGAGCTGACCGGTCGATTCATTCAAATAGGCTACATGGTCTGCTGTATGCCCTGGCGTTTCAATCACTTTCCATTCAGCTGTTCTTGATGAAAAGGCTTCTCCTGCAGGCTGTGCAAGAAACGGCTGCCTTGACCCCCAGAACAGTTTACGATATAAAGGATACCTTGCCTTTTTTGCACATTCTTCAATGTTGAGCGGATGCATAAATATCGGCAAGTTATATGTTTTCTGTAAAAAATGCGCGCCTCCGGAGTGGTCTTCATGATAATGGGTCAACATAATCCGATCAACGTCCATCTGTTCAAAAAAAGGCTTAAACTGCTTAAGAAGTGAGGCAGAACCGGTATCTATAAGTATACCGTCCACTTCAAAACAATGAACATTTAAATGAACAGCTTGAAATTGGACCGATCCATTGACCATTTTCACTCCATTTTTTTCGCTCAGCTCTGTTTTTTTCTTAAATAACACATTCCTCACTCCTTTTAACGTTATTTTTCAACACTACCACTTTATCATAAAATTTGGAAATCAAGGCTATCTGTCCGCTAATTTTTCCGTACAGCAAAAGACCGTTATGTAAAATCAGGTTACATAACGGCCTTTTCAAAAGTTCCAGCTTATTTATCGACAGAGTGATGATTTACCCAATCACTATACCCTGCCATATAGATTTTTATATTTTCATAGCCTGCTTCTTTTAATACTGTATAGACAGGAGTAGCAGTTACCCCTGAACCGCAATAGACAACTACTTCTTCATCTTTTGGAACCTGCTCGAGCAGTGAAGATGTAATGACGAGTTTTGAGCCATTACGCAGCTGTTCCCAATCATAGTTTTTCGCTGTCGGAATATGTCCTGCCACTTTATCGAACGGCTCCGTTTCACCGCGGTAACGTTCCGGTGCGCGGGCATCAATTAATGTCGCCTTTCGCTTCCCTTCAATAATATGCATAATATCCTGACGTTTTATTAAAATATCATCATTCCACTGTAAATCCAGCTTGCTTTCCTTAAATTCAGGTATTTCTGTCGTAACAGGAAATCCTGCTTCCTTCAGTGCTTCAAAACCGCCATTTACAACATAGGCGTGCTTGAAGCCTGCATAATGAAGTATCCACCAGGCACGAGTTGCGAAAGCGGCTGCACCCTGATCATAAATATAGATGGCATCATTGTAATTTAAACCATACTTTTCAAACAAAGCCTGAAGTTGTTTCTTTTCCGGGAGCGGATGTCTGCCTTCCTCTTTTGTCAAATCCGACAGATCGTTATTTAAATCCCAGTATACTGCCCCATCAATATGGCCCTCTTCATACATCTTTCTGCCTGACTCTAAATTGCTCATATCAAATCTTGTATCGATTAAACGACCTGTTCTTTCCATTCGATTTGCGGTCACAAAAATATTCGTCATTAAAAAGATCCTCCTTACGCTTGTAGTTGCGCGTAAATATCTTTCCAAACAGCTAAGCGACTTTCTTCTTGAAGCAATAGTCGTTCTGTTTCAATCTGCTCGACTGCCTGTTCAAGCATATGCTGGCGCAATCCTTCCGCCTCAATGGCGATATAGCTGCCCGCCCACTCCATGATTTTGGCTTTTTCCGCATCGAGATAGTTTTGTGCATCTGGTTTTGTTAATTGCTCCAATGCGTCACGCAATTGCTCTTTTTCATTCTTTTCGAAGAATGCCTTCACATTTTTAAAGTGGGATTTTACCCCTTCATATGGTGTTGAATCTGTAAACGGACCTGTAAAATCTAAAATTTCCGGCTCTTTTGATTCATAGCTTAAAAATGCAAAGCTTGGGTTCAGTTCTTTTAATTCTCGTGCCTCATCTTTAAACAGTTCCTTCATTTTCTTCTCAACAAATTGCGCTAAACGGAAATTCGTTACACGCAATTCCTGAGCGAAGTCAAAGCTTAACGCCTGCAGCACTTCTTTTAATGCTGTTTTCAATGCTTGCTGTGCAGGCATTTGCGCGAAAGTGGACGGATTATAGCTTTCACGGTAGAAGTCCGGATAGCGGTAGTACACACGTTGCAGTACATAGTATAACAGTTCATCCAGTTCCTGCTTTGCCTCACTTTCAAGCATGGCTGTCTGAGTCGTCTGGAACTTGGAGCGCACAAGCTTTTCCAAATGAGCCAATTCTTCAATTCGCTCATCTTTACGTTTCAGGTTTTCTTCGGTTTGTATAATCAAATCATTCAGACGTGCTTCTGTTTTATCCACTTCTTCCTGAAGTGCCTGTACCGCAATGCCCATCAGTTCATCATTCAGGAAGTGATGGAATGCATCTTCAAATGGTGCTATACCCGACTGATGTTCAAGCTGGTCCTGCTTCTCTTTTAAAGCCAGTAAACTCGACACGCCGTACAGTCTAGGGAAACGGATACCGAAACGTTGAAGCTCTGAACGAACATATCCTTTTACTTCTTCCTCTTCTTCCATTGTAGAAGCCAAGTCTATCGCATTTACGATAAAGAACATTTTATCCAGTTCGAACGCATCTTTTACACGTCCCAGCTGAATCAAGAACTCGCGGTCCGCTTTTGCAAAGGCGTGGTTGTAGTACGTAATGAATAGGATGGCATCAGCATTACGAATATAATCGAACGCTACACCGGTATGACGTGCATTGATCGAATCGGCACCCGGCGTGTCTACTAATGTTACACCCATACGCGTTAGTGGTGAATCGAAGTAGAAATCGATATTGTCCACGAAACATGAACGGTTTTCCTGTGCCACGTACTTCTCAAAATCATGACGGTTAACGCGTAATGTCGTTCCCAGTTTTGTAAGGAATGTTTCATAACCTTCCGAATACGCACGGATAAATGATTTATGAACATTCAGGCGCTCATCAGTTAACGGAACAGCCAGCCCTTCTTCTGCACGATCATACGCTTCTTTCAGTGATGATACTTGAAGGCCGATTGCTGCATATGAACCTTGGATATCTTCAAGCAGTTGCGCTTCAGTCTTCAGATGAACATCGGCTGTTTCATGCGGATGTTCCGGTGTGACAGGACGAATTTTATTGATCGCTGCTGTCGTCGGGTTTGGTGATACCGGTAACACGCGCTCACCCATCAATGCATTCGAAAAACTTGATTTCCCCGCACTGAATGCACCGAATAATGCTATCGTAAAGTCGCGTTTTTGCAGACGTTCCACTTTTTTCGTCAAGAAGCTGGATACTTCTTTGAAA
Organism: Solibacillus sp. FSL W7-1436; assembly: GCF_038007305.1. NCBI lineage: Bacteria > Bacillati > Bacillota > Bacilli > Caryophanales > Caryophanaceae > Solibacillus > Solibacillus sp. FSL W7-1436. Next base: position 2,796,486 of record NZ_JBBOWV010000001.1, on the reverse strand, counting down.
CCTTGAACATCTTTAATAATGTGCGCAGTCTTCAATGCTTTTTCAGTTACTTTATCAACATTCAAACCTGAACCCGCTTTTTCCTGCGTTTGTTCAGCAGCAATTTCTGTTTCCTGGTCTTTTAACTGCAGCATCGACTCATCAAAAGGACGAATATCTTTCAATGCCTGCTCATGTTCACGCTTCCAGTTTTCCAAATAGATTTTGGATTCCGCGCGAATTTCATTGGAAACCTGTTTCATCAATGTGCTGCTGAATGACTGGAATTTCTCAATTTGCATAATATGCTGAAGCGCATGCACTTTTTCGGACATTGCATTAATTTTAAGCTTAACCGGTGCCGCAGCTTCACGTGCAACCTGTTCCAATGTATCTTTTTGCTCTAGCTTCCATGCATCTGTCCTTTGAACAAAGTAACGTTTTGTCGCCTCTGATACACGATTTGCAAAGTTTAAAACCGCATCTCCCGTTATTACAGCGCTCTTTTGCACCTGATCTTCAATAATCGAGAACGGGAAATTAAATTCCTTCTTATCAATGCTTGCGGCACGTTCGTCATTCAATGCACCGACATCTTTTAATGCTTGCTTCATCAATGCTTTGATATGACCTGTAATTTGAGATTGGACAACATGGTTGAAGCTTGCATATGCTTCTTCCTGACGTCGCGCTTTCTCTTCTGCTGTTTTCTTTTTCGCAGTAAACAGTCCGCCCACTTTAAAGTCCTCTTGCTGACTTTCTAAATAAGCACGCAGTTTATCACGAACATCCGCCGGCATAATCGCGGCATTTGCAAGCAAGTCTTTACGTTTTTCATCGAACTGCTTATCAAATACATCAAACGAGAATAGTTCTGTCTGACGCGTCAGTTTTTCATATTGCTCTAAAATATCATCACGGTGCTGCCAGTCATCTTCAGAAACGAGTTCAGCATACGTAGTGAAACGATCCTGTTTTTCTTCTTCCAAGTACGCTTCATGCTCATGCTGTAGCTTCGTCAATGTATTTTCTGCAGTTGAAATTAATTGTTCCTGCCAGTCATTCATTGAATCCATTACGATTTTCTTCACTTGTTCAAAATCGTTGTTCGGAAGCTCTTTTTCACGCAGTGATGTGAAGAAAATATTTTTCGGGTAAACACCCCAAGCAGCAAATGAGTTATGAACTGACTGCTTGAAATCTTCAAATGACAGTTCAGCTTCACGGTGCTTGTCTATTTGATTGACGATCAAATACACGTTCGGATTGTATTTCATCAATTGCTTTGTAAATTGGAAATTCAACTCTGATTGCACATGGTTGTAATCCATTGTGTAAAACACCATATCGGCAATATGCAACGCAGATTCCGTACTCATCGCATGCGCATCGTCCGTTGAGTCAACACCTGGAGTATCCATCACAGTTACCCCTTCAGGTAAGCTTGATGTACTATGACCAATTTCAATTTGTGATACCAATTCGCCGTTTTTGCTTAATTCTTTTACTTGTTTAATATCATAGCCCGCTTCAAATTTTACCGGCTTTTCATTGTGTAAATATAGAATCGCAAAATCTTCATCCGATTTATGCACTTTAACAATGTTAGCACTTGTCGGGATTGGACTTGTCGCTAAAATGTTTTCCCCCGACAGTGCATTGATCATACTCGATTTACCTGCAGAAAAGTGACCGGCAAACCCGATAACAAATTCCTTTTGCAAAAGCTTGCGTGCAAATAAATGAAGCTTTTCAATTCGTTCTGTATCTTCATTTTCTTTATAAATTATGTATTGTAATGCCGATTGCTGTAACAATCCCTGAATTTTCTCGTCAAACATCGTCATATAACTTACCCCTTTATATCTTTTTGCCTTAAATTCGTCACATTTCTATAGTACCATGCCCAGTCAAGAAAATCGGCTAGTATTTTTTTAAAATTATTGTTTGCCGTATATTTCCATTAAAGATCAACTTTTTTCTTATGAAATTGCTATTTCGGAATAACCAGGTTATTATGCGCATTTAAAAGCAATTTCATGATTGTAGTTTAAAGTTTTATATAATCTCATCATTACACAACATAATATCAGTATAATGAGAAAATAAAAAGATTGGAGCAGCAAATGGACGATTTATTTAAAAGTTTGAGTAGAAAAAACATAAAATTTACAGAAAGTCTTCACTGGGGTAGATATTTTAAAAAGCGGTGGGAAAACGCATTTGCCCATCATTTATATCAGGAAGAAAAAGAAAGAATTTTTCTAATTGGAGACCGTTATTTTAGCGGGTACTTATGGCATCTGTTCAGTTACAAAATGATACCTCATCTGAGCCAAAATAAAGCCGAAGAAGCATTTAATTCAATTAAGAAAACAGAGTGCTATATTTTTTATGAACATTTGCCTGAAGTATTCTATGTTGAACACGCTGACTCATTAAAAGTAGAAGATTTATTAGAGGAAGAAGATCTTTATATAGTAGATAAAAATTTCACATGGACGTATGTTGTTACTCATGAAGAGAGCTGTGGTCCTTATTTTACAAGTAATGTACTGAAGGAGATGGTGAAGCAATGAGAGGATTATCCTTTGAAATACCGAACCAATATGGCCGTTATTTTTATGACATTTTAGAAGACATCAACATCAATAAGTACTTTTGGAAATCAGGTGACGGAGAGGCATATAATATTGAAAATAACGAGCTAGGAGCAGCAATGTTCCCGCATCCTTATACATATAACGGTGAAGACTTTTACAACCAAATCTCTGCAAAAGACTATTATGTTATATTTGCAGACTTAAAAGCATTTAAAGAAAAAACACAAGTGCAGGCTATTGCCACATATGAAGATTTCCTTATTAGCCAGTGTGAAATCGTCCTTTTAATTGTGGATAGTTCCTATGTAACGATCTATGTAAAAGACCAATATGTAACTGAACGTCTTTATAGAAAAGCGGTTCAGAATGGGTACGAAAATATAGCTTACATTACGGATCATAATGACCCTCGTACAGCATTGACCTTATTTTAAATAAATGCGTGAAGCAATAATTATTGCTTCACCTTTTTTTATTAAATTTAAATTCACTAATAAAAAACTTAACTATGCTCCCCCCTTTTTCCTCAATAATCTATTGAGCTTTTTCGGATGAAACTCGTCAGAGGAATAATTTTAGTAGAATTTCTTAAGTGGCTCATATAAATATCAACTGGATAAATAGTCCCGATCGGACCTATATCCACCACCCTTAATAAATCTGCTTCAATTTCCTCTGAAATCAAACTTTCAGGCAATAGCCCGATACCTAACCCTTCCTTAATCAATTTTATAGCAAAAATAACATCATTTATTTTGTTGAATTTCTTTATATCGTACTCATTATTTAACCATTCAACTAACGGGGTATGTTCATCTAAATAACCTATATAAAGCGGATGCTCATTAAAAAGCGCCTTAAGCTGTAAATCAAGCTCCTTTTCCGCAAGCTGAAATTTTGAAGAATATACTATTCTCAACGGGGAACGGTCAATTCGCTCCGAATGAAATTCTTTAGAAATGAATTTATGTAAACCTAGTGCTACATCTATTCGCTGTTCTTTTATTGCACTCTCTAACTGCATCTGATCTTCCATTTTAATTTCCACGTTGTATTGTTGATGTACTTCAATAAAATTATGTATTCGCTCTAATAGATTCGTATGAAGCAAAGCGGGTGAAACCGAAATTATTAATGGAACAGTCGGATGTAGAGATTCCAGGAGAATTTCTTTCGTACTTGCTTCTATTTCAGCCACAAGTTTTTTGGCCATAGGATAATATTTTTCACCAATTGCAGATACCTTTACCTTTGTATGTTCCCGGTGAAACAATTGAACTTGTAAATGTTCCTCCAATAACTTCATATGTACAGTAATACTGGGCTGGGAAATATACAGTTTTTCTGCCGCCGCTCGAAAGCTCCCTTCTTCAACAACCGCTATAAATGATTTCAACCATTTTATATCCATATTTATCACCTTCTTATTAATATTATTAATCAAATACATTAAAACTCATTAATTCTATTAATTGTAAGTCTATTATACACTGTAAGCAATACATGAAATGAGGTGTTTTAAATGGAACAACTAGTCGCAGTTTTTAGACGTTTTGCCAAACAGGAAGCGAAAAACAATAGCCCACTTTACGAATATTGGTGTGAAAGGATTATAACAAATGAGCAACTATTGCATCTCATTATGCATATTCCGGAGACACAGCCAAAGCCGAATTTATTTTTTGGGTCTGTCCAGTATTTATCAGCCCAAAAAGAAACCCCTCTAAAACGAATATTCGAAAATCCTTATGAAGTAAATCTGGAAGAAAGCTTTCAATTACTCATCGGTTTCTGTACACAACACTCGGATGAACTGTTGCATTTGTTTCAGACAAAATCCGTTCAAACAAATGAAGTCCAACGTGCCAGCTATCTTTACCCGATTTTCTCGGAAATTGCCGAAGAGGCGAAACTACCATTATCATTATTGGAAATCGGTACAAGTGCAGGACTTTTGCTTAATTTGGATGGGTATCGATATGAAATTGAACAAGAACCGCCGATTTCATTTGGCAATGAAAATAGCCCTCTCACTCTTTTTGCGAAAAACTACGGTACGCCTATAACTTCTGTGAAAAGCCTGAACATTGTACACCGATTTGGAATTGATTTAAATATTATTGATCTACAAGATTCTGATGAATATTTATGGCTGAAAAGTTTAATTTGGCCCGAACAAATTATACGGAAAGAAAATTTAGCGAAAGCAATGGTGATTCACCGGCAATATTCAAAGCTTTTACTAACCGGAGATTTTAGAAATCTTATTCCCCCACTATTTGAAAACCATGAACTTCAAAATAGCCAAATTATTATTTTCCACACACATGTAGCAAATCAGTTTTCCGCTACATTAAAGTCAGAATTATTGGTACTGCTTCAGCAACTAAGCTATATTCATAGCATTTATCACATCTACAACAATATGTATGATAAGGATTTACATGTGGATTTCATTGATGCTGGTATAACTAGAACCGTCAAAATACTAGAAAATACTGATGGTCATGGGAAGTATTTTAGGTGGAATTAACTTCTCAAATAGTAATAATTACGATTTGTATTGACAAGCAAGGCACAACTATATAATATTATAAATCGTAACAGTTACTATTTAGGAGGTAAGGTATGAAAAGGAAATTAAATTGTTTAAGTATTTTAGCGTTTAGCATCATGCTGGTTGGTTGTGCTGAAAATTCTAAAGAAGAGGTCAATGCAACTGCGGATGTTGTAACAGAAGAAAAGGCTCATGAGCATGATCATCAACATGAAATTAATGAAAAACAGGAAAAAATTTATAACGGTTATTTTGAAGACGAAGAAGTACAGGACCGGCCATTAAGCGATTGGAGCGGCGACTGGCAATCGGTCTACCCTTATTTGCAGGATGGTACTTTGGATGAAGTTTTTGAACATAAGGCTTCCCATGATGACAGCCAAACATTTGAGGATATTAAATCTTATTATGAAACTGGCTATAAGACTACTACGGACCGTATTGTCATTGAAGATCGTTTTATTACATTTTATGATCATGGTCACGCGCATAAAGGAGAATACACATATGATGGTTATGAAATATTAACCTATGAAAAAGGTAATCGTGGGGTCCGGTTTATTTTCAAACATGTCGGCGAAGAAACAGGCGTCCCGGCTTATATTCAGTTCAGTGACCATATAATCGCACCTCAAAAATCAGGGCATTACCACATCTACTGGGGGGATGATCGTGAAGCTTTATTAAAAGAAATAACGAATTGGCCAACCTATTACCCTTCAAATATGGAGGGCCATGAGATTGCACACGAGATGATAGCACATTAAAAATGTGTACACAAAAACAACCATTTGCTCATTGAGCAAATGGTTGTTTTTCAAAAAGTTTAATATTATTTTTCTAAATAAAGATGAATAGTGCCATCTAGTTCTAATACACTTTCCGGCTCAGGTAACTGCGCTTTTACTGTCTCGCCTTCTCCATGTACTTTAATTTGATAAGGATATTCCAACTCCATAATTTCATTAACAGATACACCTACTAAATCAGGTACGCGCTCCGTCAATTCATCACCCCAGCGATATTGCTTTTCCAATTGGCCTTCTCGATCTTTTTCGATCCCTAAAATAGGTGCAATATCTTCAATAATCTGTCCAACAATCGGCGCTACAATTGTACTGCCGAATACTAATTCGCCTTTAGGACTGTCAACCGCTACATATACGACAACTTCAGGATCATTTGCCGGTGCAAAACCTATAAATGATACGATATAGTCCCCATCTTTATAGCGTCCATTTTCTACTTTTTGAGCAGTACCCGTTTTCCCGCCTATGCGAAGTCCATCCCGGTAAGCAGCCCGCCCCGACCCATTTGCTACTACTGACTCCAGCGCGTCTCTTACTATTTTGGAAGTTTCCTCACTGACCACATTGCGTTTTAAGGTCGGCTTATTTTCTATAACCACTTCTCCACTTTCCGGGTTGTATACTTTTGAAACAACATATGGCGTAAAGAGTTTACCGCCATTTACAGCTGCAGAAACTGCCTGCACTTGTTGAATAGGTGTCACAGATATACCTTGCCCAAAAGAAGTGGTGGCATGTTCAACCGGTCCAAATGCCTCTTCGGAAAATAATATACCTGACGCTTCTCCGGCAATATTAGAACCAGTTGTTTTACCAAACCCAAAATCCTTAATGTACTTCATTAACTTGTCAGCACCTACTCGTTGACCAAGTTCGATAAATCCCGGGTTACAAGAATTTTCCACTACTTGTAAAAACGTTTCCTCTCCATGACCATCACGTTTCCAACAGCGAAGTCTTACACCTTCCACCATCGTATAACCTTTATCAAAAAAAGTATCTTTTTCGAGATCCACTACATTTTCTTCAACAGCAGCACTCAGTGTAATAATTTTAAAGGTTGATCCCGGCTCATATGTCATCCAGACCGGCAAGTTCCGGTTATAAATAGATGATTCTACTTCTTCAAACTTAGAAGGATCGTATGTAGGATATGAAGAAAGAGCTAAAATCTCACCTGTTTTAGGATTCATCGCAATGGCCAGTGCCTGTTCTGCGTTATATTTTGTCATAGCTTGAGACAGTTCTCGTTCAATTACTTTCTGAACTTCCACATCAATTGTTAAGCCTACCGTTGCCCCTTGCTTCCCTTCCCGCCATTCATCATTCACATGGGGTAATGCCTTCCCCTTTGCATCAGTAAACAACTTAATTGCTGCATCTTTAGAAGTCAAAAGTTTATCATATTGATATTCAATTCCTGCAAGACCCTGCGAATCATACCCTGTAAATCCGACTAGTCGTGATAACAAATTCCCGTACGGATAACTCCTGTCATAATCTACACCACTATATAGTCCGTCAATTTTCAATTCTTGAATTTTAACGGCTTGTTCGTATGAAATATTTTTCGCTTCCGGTGCAAGTTTGACTAGATAGCTTTTAGAATTCATTTTTTCGTATAAATTTTTGGCGTCCAACTTAAGCACCTCTGCAATCTGGTTTGCAGCTTCTTCAATATTCTCATTCTGTGTTGGCATGAAATAAAGCGTTGGCGCTAATTCATTCGTAACAATAAGTTTACCGTTTCGATCCGTAATTTCTCCTCGCTCTGAAGTAAACGGAATTTCCCGATCCCAATTCGTTTTTGCAAGTTCCGTCAGTTTATCATGCTGAATAATTTGCACATAAAACAGTCTTATAAAGACAATAACTCCGAAAAGAATAAAAGCAGAAAAGATTAACCTCAATCTTTTCTTGGAAATAGTAGAAATCCACTTCAAAAAATTCACCTCAATATTCACGTTATGAATAAAAGGAAATTTCTATTCAAGCAGCTTCGATTCGAATAGTGACATTACCCCTCTTTCTATTTATATAGTTCTACCTTACAATAGATATAAATTATACAAACAGTACATATAATAGTTTACAACTATAAAAGCGAGGCGTTTTCTATGGAATTACGACAGTTGGAATACTTTTTAATGTTATGTGAGGAGATGCAATTTACGAGAGCGGCGGAACGGCTTAATATTGCACAACCAACTTTAAGCCAGCAAATAAAAGTGCTTGAAAATGAAGTGAATACCCCTTTGTTTAACCGGATTGGTAAGAAAATCACCCTTACGGAAGCTGGTCAAATCCTTTATCGCCAAGCACAAACGATCTTTCAGACATTGCAAACTACAAAAATGCAGATGCAACAACTGACTACACTTGAAAAAGGGGTGCTTCGTGTCGGCGCGTTGCCTGGTGAACTGACCAATATTGTTTCCGATTTAGTATTAAAGTTCATGCACAAATATCCTCATATACAAGTAACGGTTACTTCCGGTGAAGATATTCATACATTACTAAAGAACAATACAATCGATTTCGGTTTTTCGTTTTCACCACTGATTGAAAACTACGATGAGCAGTTTTTGGAGATTCCTTTATATACTGAGAAGTTCTGTTACGTAGAAAGCAAAAACACTACAAGGCATCTTGATGAATCCGTAAATTTGCGCCATATTATAATGGAACCGCTTGTTCTGTTCCCAAATACGCATCTTTGCCGGCGGATATTAAATGCTGCAGCAAAATCGGACAAGTTAACGGTTGAGCCGAAGTTTGAGACTTCAAGCATTCCCGCTATTTTTCAGTTTGTCGAGCAAGGCCTTGGCGGAACGATTGTAGCAAAAACATTGTTTGATTTTCATGCATCGGACAAATTGCAGGCCTATATAATTCAGCATCCTTTACTGGAAAGAGAAACATTGCTGATTTATCAGAAGGAGCGCCAGCAATCACCTGTTTTTAAAGCATTTCTTGAGTTATTGAAGCCAGCGCTGACAAATTATCAGTTGGCTTTATCTGCAAACTCATTATAGGGGCTATCCATTAGTCCCTTTTGTCTATTATTAAGAGTTGATGAACGGTGCCGTCGGGGGATTTTCTAATATAATCGGAAATTATCTAATATAATTTTATTTGTTCTAATAAATTGCCGGTTTTCTAATAAATTCCCCTGTTCTTCTAATAAGTGTGCGGAATGTTCTAATATCACCGATGGATCTTCTAATAACCCTCTGACTTTTTCTAATAAACCGTTAAATTGTTCTAATAAAAATCCAAGCCAAGTACTTCCCCAATAAATCTTCAGTCAAAAGTAGTGTTCGGCACGCATTTTTCGAATATCGCTGTTCAATCTTCTAATACCGACCCGAGTTTTTCTAATAACTCCCTCAACTGTTCTAATAAAAAACCTGTCATGGACTATATTTCTTTTGATTTTCTATTTACCTTGATAACTTTATTAAATAAAATTAAATCACTACTTTAGTGTCGGGTAATATGCACACCCACCCCTATCCAGCCTATCACCCAAATAAAAAACAGCACCTCATGAATCAAGGTGCTGCCTGTAACTTGAAAGTTATTTTTTCTTAATTGTGATTGTCCAAGAAGCTTCGCCTAATTGCTCGTAGTTCGTTACTTCATGGCCGTCTTCTGCTGCCCAGCGTGGAATTGATTCCGTGCCTTGAGTACAATCGAATTGTACTTCCAGCTCATCGCCTGTGTTTAACTCTTTAATCGCTTCTTTTGCTTCGATTAATGGAAACGGACAAACCATACCTAATACTTCTAATGTTTTTTTCATGTCATTTCTCTCCTTAAGCACGCGCTGTTGCACGTTTTTTTGATGGACGCACAAATACAAAGTATGATGCTGTCCATGTACCCAAAATCATGAATAGTAAAGCAACCCATCCTGACCAAGTCATCATAGATGTCATTACAAGACCGTTCCCGATTGAACAGCCGCCTGCAATACTTGCGCCGAATCCCATTAAGATACCGCCGCCTGAGCTGCGTACAACTGTTTTTGTATCTGGTGTACGTAAACGGAATTCACCGCTCATTTTAGCAGCAAAGTAAGAACCGAATAAAATACCCATTACAAGGAATACACCCCAGTTAATGATGTCTAAGTCCCCGGTTACTAAAAACTGCAGAACGTTTGCTGAAGGTGTTGTAATCCCTAAACCGAAAATACGTCCTGATGCCGCACTTAACGGCCAAGCCAATGTTGCGATCAAACCGATTAAAATTGCTGTCACATACGGATTCCAGCGTTTTTCGAATAAAATATGCGCCAAGCCTGTTTTCTTAGGTTTCAAGCCTGGAATCTTCACACGTGGTTTGCGTAATTCACGATAAACGATGAATGCCACCAATGCAACAAACGGAATAACTAAAAACCAGACATTAATGCCGAATGTATCGGCAATTGAATCCGTACCGACTACCGGTGTACGTGCATCAACTGTAAATTGTGCTAATGGACCTGACTTCATAACAGCTGCCATTAACATATAAAATGCCAATGCGATCCAGCTTCCGATTAAGCCTTCACCCGCACGATACCAAGTACCTGTCGCACAGCCACCTGCTAAAATTATCCCGATACCGAAAATAAATGCGCCTGCAATCGTCGCCCATAATGGGAACTGACCTGCTGTATATTCAAACGCCCCTGCCTCAATCAGTAGGAATACACCTACAGCTTGAACTGCAATGGCTACTAGTAAAGCATAAAACATACGATTATCTTTTGCGATGTACATATCACGGAAACCGCCTGTTAAACAGAAACGTCCACGTTGCATCACAAAACCTAAAAGAGCACCACAAAGGATACCCGTAATTGCCATTTGCAACAAAATAATTCCTCCTATTATTAAAACCAAGTTTATCAATAGGGATATAATATAATATTTTGCTACTATAATACAAGTATTTTGATTAACATTAAGATAATCGTATAATTTTAGTTGGTTTTCTCGTTTAAAGGACAAAAATAAATGCTTTTTATTAAAAATCAAAAAAAGAGAATTTCATTTTCAGAAAATACATTTTCCTAATATTGTGAATTGCTATATCATTAACAGTTCATACTAGCCCGTACTTTTCCAGGAATCATAACGACTTCTGTTCTTAAATCGATAGAACCAAAACTTTCATCGATGCATTCCTCCCAGTATTCCAGATGCTTTTTATCAATCCAATGGGTTGAATCATCTACATCCACCCCACCGCTGCCTTGCACCGAATACCAGTATAAATATTCTTCGCCATTCAGATGTTCGTGAAAAATCGTTTCCACATACATCTTCTCTCCCTCAAGTGTTACGAGTACATCTTCCATATGATTATTTAAAAATTCCATCCACTCTGCTACTTTAGAAGTTTTCCCCGATTTCACACGATATCTTGTCAGCTCTACCTTCATTGAAAGACCTCCTACTTTTTCACCCAGTACTCGGAACCATCGTCACTCCGCTCCATAAAGCCGTACTCGATAAGATGACGGCGCAGAGATACAAAATCATCATGGACAGTCTTTAAAATTTCATTTACATCTTTTTCATGATGGTGCTTCCCAGCCTCAAAACGCTTTAATATATGCTGAAGGATAATGAGTTTTTTCTTTTCTTTACTTGGAATCGTTTCAATCCCCGCATCCAACCCATTTTTAAAATAGGTAGTCAGTACTTTTTCACGTTCCTTCTGGTCAATACTGTAACGTTCGTCCACTTGTCTCGCCCCTTTATGTATTTGATAATGTTCAGGGTTTTTCATTAGCTGCATGAGTGCAACAAAAATTTTTGCCTGTTTTTCCTTTTCGCGAAGTTTAAAGCGATGCTGGCGAACTGTGGATACACTCGACATATTGCTGTCATTTACAATTTCCTGATCGGTTTTGCCTTCGAAAAAATGCTGCATCATTTCAATTTGAACATCGGATAACCCGCTCACCTTTTTATCTAATGCAAGCAATGCATGAAATGGAGAAGTATGTGCCAGCTCCATATGCTTTTTAATCATCCCTTCCGCTGTCAGAAAACGATTGTCATATGGAAAGACTTCTTCTAAATGATAGGACTCATTACAATACAAACAGTGATAACAATCCTGTTTCATCTCATATCCTTTTACAAGTGCTTCCGTTGAAACATTTTGAATTTCCAAAAATATCACCTCTATAACATTTATAATATATGTTATATTATTTGTAAACAATTTTATTTTTCGTTTACTAATATAAGTCATGTCCATTTCATATCCTTCTTAACTCGGATTTCATTTTGGAAATGTTCCATGGATAAGAGGGTTGAATTCCCAAACAATCTATGGCATACTACTAGTAATTTACTGGAAAGGAAAATGAATGGCTGATGATTAAATAATTCTATTTTACACGTAAAAATGTATACGCATTTTCACATAAAATAGGATTAGTCTGCCCATTTATGCTCCTTTAGCGAACTTAAAGGCTTATTTACGTATGATTACTAATCCTTCTGACTTTTTCAGAAGGATTTTTTATATACAAATATTCTTTGTGAATGCGTATACTTTCAAATCAAAATTTGGAGGTATGCATATATGCCAATAGAAATGAAAAATATATCATTTAGCTATGACTTACTTGAAGAACCATTATTTAACAACATTAACATAACGATCGATAATACTTGGAAACTTGGTCTGATCGGCCGTAATGGTCGTGGAAAAACGACGCTGCTTCATTTGCTGCAAAACAAATTACCGTATAGCGGAACAGTATCAAGTGATGAAGAGTTTCATTATTTCCCCCTTGCCATTCAGGATCCGAAAGTTAGTACGTATTATGCGATTGATGCAGTAATGCCAGCTGAGTTATGGAAGCTTGAGCGGGAATGTCAGCTTTTGTCGCTCGATCCATCGTTGTTATGGATGCCCTTTGAGCAATTGTCAGGCGGCGAACAAACAAAAGTTATGCTTGCTGCTGTCTTCTGTGAGGAAAATCGTTTTCTTCTGCTCGATGAACCGACGAATCATCTCGATATGAAAGGCCGGTCTATCGTTGCAAACTATTTAAAAAAGAAAAAAGGCTTTATCGTCGTCAGTCATGACCGACAATTTATCGATGAAGTGGTCACGCATATTTTGGCGATTGAAAAAAGCCAGCTTAGCCTATACAAAGGGAACTTCTCAATCTATGAACAGCAGAAGAAGCTGCAGGACGAGTTTGAACTTGAGCAAAATCGCTCTTTAAACACGGAAATCAACCGGCTGCAAAAAACGGCTCGTGAAAAGTCCAACTGGGCGGCGCAACGTGAAAAGCCTTCAGGGAATGAACCGTTCGGGAATGCCATTGCAAAGCGAATGAATAAACGAGCAAAAGCAATTGAAAAACGCACACAGGAAAAAATCGAGGATAAAACGAAGCTGTTGAAAAATATTGAAACGATAAGCGATTTGACGATCAACTGTCAATTTAAGCATCGTAATCCTGTCCTTCGGGTGAAAAACCTTACGTTAAGCTACAATGATCAACCACTGTTCCAACCCATTTCTTTTGAAATTTTTCAAGGGGAACAAGTTGCCATTGTCGGACCGAACGGCAGTGGTAAAACATCACTTGTTCAATATTTACAAGGTACATTTTCCGGTTCGGCAGACGGCGAAATGATGATGCCGCAAGGATTGAGCACAAGTGTCATCCGCCAAAATTATGAGGTTAACCGGGGGATGTTAAAAGATTTTGCCTTTGAACAGCAAATCGACTACACATTATTTTTGAACAATTTACGTATTTTCGGTTTTAACCGTGATGTTTTTCAAGTACCAATCGAAAAAATGAGCATGGGTCAGCAAAAGAAAGTCGAATTTTCTAAGTCGCTCGGACTCGAAGCAGAATTTTATATTTGGGATGAACCGCTGAACTATTTGGATGTATTTAACCAGCAGCAGATTGAAAAAATGATTGCTCAATTTAAACCGACTTTATTATTTGTGGAGCATGACGCAACTTTCGTAAAAAACACGGCAACGAAAATTATTGAACTTCTTCCTTATTGTTAAACTAAAAGGAACATACCTTCACTCTTGCAGGTATGTTCCTTTTTTCTATTAGAGACAAAATAAATCGTATTCCTTTGACAGATGCATCAAAAAATCGATGCCTGCTACACTATTGCCGACCTGATCGATTGCTGGTCCATATATGCCGATTCCAATCGGACCTTTCAATTGTTCTATTTCACCATTTCGGACTACGGCAATGATAGCCCCGGATACACCGCTCTTTGCCGGCAACCCTACAAATGCTGCAAATTTTCCGGATGCATTGTACATTCCGCATGTGAGCATTAAAGCTTTTGCTATATTAATGACCTCTTTATTGCAGCAAGCTTCACTACCCTTTCCATTAGTCGCAAAATAATAGGCCATTTTCGCTAAATCCGACACATCTACTGAAATCGAGCAGAGCTGTAAATAGACTTGAAGCGCTTCCTCTACATCAGATTTCAGGAAACCATTCGCCTGTAAAATATAGGCGATTGCCCGGTTATAATCTGCCGACTGGTACTCGGAAAAATAGATTTCATTATTAATATGCACTTTCTTTCCGATCATCTTTTCTAAATATGCCGTGACAGATTTCACTTTTTCAAACATTGTCTCACCCGGAAGTAACGAAGCAATCGTTATCGCCCCCGCATTAATCATCGGATTGAATGGCTTATTATTATGACCTTCCAAGCGGACGATCGAATTGAAGGAGTCTCCTGTCGGCTCCACATCAACATAATGCATGATCTCCTCAATACCGTGATGATTTGCTGCGACCATAAAACTGATTACTTTCACGACACTTTGAAGCGTAAACGTTTCTGTACAATCACCTAATTCGATTTCCTGTTCTGCACTTAGTAAACTTACCGCAAATAAATCATTATTCGCAGCAGCAAGCGCTGGTATATACGAGGCGACCTGGCCACTTGCTGTCATTTGCTTTGCCTGTTCATAAATTTTTTGTAGTTTGTTCATTGGACACTAGTTGCCGTAACTAGCTGCTCACCTCCTCATTTTACTATCATTTACCCTCCTCTCCAGTTATTATTTCCTTTTTCCCGTGTAAATATATTGTATAATTCTAACATTTAGCATAACCAATGAAAGCGGATGATACGGCATTCTCATCTCCTGTACCGGCATCCGCTCCCGCACAAACATAAAAATCGCATTGCCTAAGGGGCAATGCGATGAATAATTTTCTATATTTCACTTCTAGTTCGCTGTATTTTTTAACACATAGTTTCCAATTGCCAAATAAACGATTACTGTTGCCCCGATAAAAGCATACAACATTTTAAACACCGCCCTATTTAATGATAATAATTATCATTTTCATTATATATGCTCCGAAATTTTCTGTCAATACAGTCTGATTTTAATTTCTTCTATACATACACTAAAGTAACATGTTAATATGAATTAAAAGTCTAGTAAGGAGAAAACATTATTGAGTAATTCGGCGCACATTCAAACTATTTTAAACGGGACAATTCATTCAATAAAAACAATACTGCCTATGATTATAGATGTAAAATCTCCTTCTATCATAAATGAACCGTATGAACAACTTGAGATGGGAGTGCTAATTGGATTAGTTGGTGATATTAAAGGAAGAATTATCATCGATGGCACACCGGAAAGTTTTAGTGCAATCGGCTCCGCGATGTTCGGAATGCCTTTAGAGGGTGCTATGCTCGAGTCCTTTACAGGCGAACTGGGGAATATGATTGCCGGTAATTTATGTACATATACGGTCCAACATGATTTGGAGCTTGATATTACGCCACCTACCGTGATGGTCGGACATACGAAATTATACGGTTTTAAGCAAGCATTTAAAATACCGGCCATATTGGAAGGTATCGGGGATTTAATTATTCTTTATACAATTGATACTGAAGAAGAGTAAATTATTACCTTTTATTGATTATGTCAATGAAAGGTTTTTTTAGTTGAATTATATTAGAACATCACTACGTCTGATCAGAATATCCGACTGCCCAAGCAAATTTAAAACAAAAAACCCGTTCGAAACACTCGAACGGGGTTGAAAACTATTGTGGGTCTACTGCTAAAATATCTGTGAAGTGTGATTTCACGCTTGCTTCTTCAGTATTCAATAAAATGTGAATGTCGCCATGGTCATTCGATGTACGAATTAAACGGCCCATCCCTTGTTGAAGACGAAGCTGCATGAATGGTAACTCCACCTCTTCGAACGGATTTTGGGCAAATGAACGTTTTGCATCAAACAACGGGTCATGCGGCGGGAATGGCAAGTCGAAAATAATGACGCGCGTTAACGCTTCTTCCGGTAAATCCAAGCCTTCCCATAAATGATATGAACATAATGTTTTCACTTCACCGTTTTGGAACTCACGTACAATTGCCGAAAGCTCTCTGTCGCCTTCGAATGCAATATTCAAGCGTTCCATTAAACCTACATCTGATTTAAATTGATTCATTGCCTGTTTTGATTTAAATAAAATTAACGTTTGTTTATCATCTTTCAAAAGCTGCTCTACTTTTGCAGTTTTTTCAGATTGCAAAAGTTCATGTAAATAAATTTTCATTACTTCTTCGTAATCAAACGGTGATGGTACACTGAAGCTTTGATAGCTTTCAATACCTAAGCTTGATGCGATATAGCTGAAGTCCTTATTTACCGAAAGTGTAGCCGATGAGAATACGATTGGCATTTTTTTCGAGAATAATGTTTCGGAAAGTACATCTGTAATAAGGCGTGGCATAATTACGAGCGTCTCTTCTCCATCCGTATCCTCCAGCCAATCAACCGCATCGCCCTGTGCAACAAAAATACGAATTGCCGCAACATAATGTTCTAAAAACTCTTCCGCCATATTCAGTTCATATTCCGGAATCATATAAAGTTCAGATTCGAAAACGAATTCTTCCAGCAGCTGGTCGACATATGCAATTACGCGCTCGCCTAAGTGGATCAGTCGCTCTGATTTCACAATGCGTTTACGGTCTTCTTCAGATTGAACGACATCTTCACGCAACTGGTCAAAAAACAGTTCATGGTGATCTTGTAAATGTTCCATCGCATATAATGTACGTTCACGGACACCATCGACCATTAATCGTTCCAATAACTCAACAATCGTATAAGCCTGAACTTTGTACGTTAATGCTTTTTGGGCTGCATATTCAAGTAAATGTCCTTCATCAAGCACCATCATTGAAACTTCCGGTAATAGCGGTAACTGCCCTTCACGTTCACGTGATTCTTTTGTCGCCAAATGTTCCATTAAAAAGTCTTGCGAACAAATGATCAGGTCCGTCGACTTACGGTAATGTGCACGGTGTAATGTCTGGCCGCAGCGATTACGTAAATCACATACCGCACATTGCATGATTGAATTGTAGTTTACTTTCTCCCAGTCTTCATCCGTCACTAATGGATAATCCGAACGCTCCCCGTAAGGCTGCAAGGCAATCATACTGCCCTGTGCATATACCCCATCCGGAATTGAAAAAGCAATATCATCAATCCACTCGTCTGTTTCTGTTTTTTCCGCTTCTTCAAAACGTTTTAAACATAAATATTGGTCACGTGATTTTGCAAGGCGGACATCAATATCCAGGCCTAATACATCACGAAGTTTATGAATATCGCCGCCCTCTTTTACGAGCTGGTCGATTAAAGTTTCATCTGCACAGGCAATAAGTGCCGGTTTTCCAGTATAACGTGCATAGGATACAGCCGGTAATAAGTAGGCAATCGTTTTTCCTGTTCCTACACCCGCTTCCGCGAATAACACGTTCTTTTCTTTTAAAGCTTGCTCTATTTGGTAAGCCATGAAAATTTGTTCGTCACGACATTCAAATCCTCGTTCAGGCAATTCGTCATACAGGACATCGCCTAACCAATCTCCTAAAGAGTCGAAGAAAGTTTTCTCTCTCGATAATTCAAAAGGTAAAGATTTTCTCAAATGGATGTTCCCCCTCAATATGAGGCGGAAGGGATGATTACAATTCCTTCCGCAAATACTAACAATTTACAATTTATATTAAAAAATTCCGTACTCATCATTATACAATGATTTACATAAAAAAGACTAATAATATGCAACAAAAAGAGCGTTCTCCGGAATGTCTTCTCGGACACGCTCTTCGTTATTAATCTTCGCGCTTAGATTTTTGACCCCAATACTGGTATAGATCTGTGCGGATGAATCCGTTGAATAATTTACGCTTTTTCGTCGCTTTTTTACCATAATGTACTTCAAAGTCTTCCATTGATGACAGCATGTACACTGACCATGTCGGATAATTTTGCATAACTTGACCAAACTGGCGCAGCATTTTCTCGATTTCTTCCACTTCACCGATACGCTCACCATATGGCGGGTTTGTAACAATAACCCCATCTGTCAGCTTCGTTGTGAAATCTGTCGCCTGCATTTGCTTGAATGTCAATAAATCGCCAAAGCCAGCTTCAAGTGCATTTTCTTGCGCGATCGCAACCATTTTATGATCGATATCCGTACCGATGATTGTTAATTCCTGATCATAGTTCGCTAATGAATCCGCCTCATCACGCGCTTTATCCCAAATATCCTGCTTCATCCATGGCCATGATTCCGAAATAAATTCACGGTTATAGCCCGGTGCGATATTCTGGCCAATCATAGCGGCTTCCAGTGCAATCGTTCCTGAACCACAGAAAGGATCTACGAATGGACGGCTTGGTGACCATTTTGAAATTTTCACCAATGCTGCTGCTAATGTTTCTTTTAATGGTGCTTCACCTTGTGTCGTGCGGTATCCGCGTTTATGCAGGCCGACACCCGATGTATCGATTGTTAATGTTGCCATATCTTTCAAAATCGAAATTTCGATTTTAAATGTCGGGCCTGACTCATCTAAAAACCCTAAACGTTTATAAGCAAGTTTCATGCGTTCAACAATTGCTTTTTTCGTGATTGCCTGACAATCAGGTACACTGAATAATGTCGATTTGACCGATTTACCTGATACCGGGAAATTCGCATCCACCGGTAAGTATTTTTCCCATTGAACTGCTTTAACCCCTTCAAATAGCTGGTCAAATGTTTTAGCCGGGAATTGGGCAACGACGATTTTCACACGGTCCGCTACACGCAGCCACAGATTCGTGCGGGCAATCGCCATCTCATCGCCTTCAAAATATACTTTGCCGTTATCGACACGTGTTTCGTATCCTAGATCACGTACTTCTTCTGCTACAATTGCCTCCAGGCCCATCGCAGCTGTTGCAACTAAATTAAATTTTGTCATGCTTTTAAATCCTTCCTTGATGCTCAACTTCCCAAAAATGGATGAAGTCGATTAATTCTTCCATAGGCAAAGGTTTACTGTAGTAATACCCTTGAATATAATCACAGCCCAGCGATTTAAGCAAATCGACTTGTTGGCCAGTTTCCACACCTTCAGCTACTACTTTCATCTGCAGGCGATGCGCCATTTGAATAATCGCATCGACAATTGCCTGCTTATCATCAAGCGAGCAAATATGCTGAATAAAGCTGCGGTCAATTTTCAGTACATCGAGCGGGAATCGCACTAAGTAACTTAATGAAGAATACCCTGTCCCGAAGTCATCGATTGAAAGTTTAAAACCTAATTGCTTCAGTTTTACTAATTTACTTACTGTCTCCTGCGCACTGTTCATCACTGTCCGCTCTGTCACTTCGATTTCAAAACTTTGTGCGGAAGCATTATTCCGCTCCAAAATTTTTTGAACCGAATCCAGGAAGCTTTGCTGCTGGAAATGAATACTCGACACATTTACGGCAATCGGTACATTCGGGTATCCGGCAGAAACAAGCTGATGATAGCCATCACATGCAAGCTCGAAAATCATCTCGCTTAGCGGGATGATTAAACCTGATTCTTCGGCATGCTCGATAAATTCAGCAGGTGATACAAAGCCGAGTTTCTCACTTTTCCAACGTACCAATGCTTCGATTCCGACAATTTCATTGTTTGCAGTACTAACTTTCGGCTGGTAGGCAAGCGTAAATTCCCTGTTTTCAATCGCTTTACGGAGTTCACTATCAAGTGTCAGCACCCGATTCGAATCGGTTTCCAATTCGTCAAAATAGAACGAGTAGCAATTACGCCCATTATCTTTTGAAAATGACATGGCCCGATCGGCACGATTCAATAGTTGTTCTGTAGTCGTGCCATCCTCCGGGTATATACTGATTCCCATACTTGTCGATATATAGACATCCTGATCATGAACTTTCATCGGTGCTTCAAAAACCCGGAGCACCTGTTCAGCAAAGTTTGCAGCTTCTCTTGGATGTTGGATATTTGCCAATGTAATGACAAATTCATCCCCGCCAAAGCGCGCTATAATATCCTTATTTCTCACTAATGTTTTTACACGCTTGGATACTTCCACCAATAACTGGTCACCAATGGCATGGCCGAGCAAATCGTTCACTTGCTTAAAACGGTCTAAATCCATAAAAAGAACGGCATGCTGTATCGGCAGATCCTTTTTCTCCGTCACTTCCAACAGTGCATTCATTCGTTCAATATAGGCAAAACGATTGCACACCTCTGTTAATGAGTCATGAAGAGCTCTTTTTTCAAGTTCATCTTCTACAATCTTACGTTCCGACAAATCTGTAAAAATGCCGCAGTAATTTGTAATCTTACCTGCTTCATCTTTAATAGCCAGTATTGTCAGCCATTCAGGGTATAATTCACCCGTCTTGCGTCTATTCCAAATTTCACCTTGCCACATGCCTGTCTTGCCGATCTGTTTCCACATATTAATATAAAAAGTTCTGTCATGTACACCAGACTGCAAAATAGTTGGTTTTTTTCCTTGTACCTCTTCTAATTTAAAGCCTGTTACAAATTCAAAAGCAACATTAATCGATAAAATTCTTCTATTTCGGTCGGTAATCATAATACCTTCCGCAATATTTTCAAAAACTCTTTCGATTAATTGTTTTGGAAATTGAGACAACGCGAGTTCTTGCATGATGGATTTATTAGACTTCAATTCGCTCAAGACATATCACCCTTATATAAAGAACAGTTTTTATCTATTCACTCCGATGGAAGCAGGTGCAGTTTTATTGATTTAGTTCCCTAATTCCCCATCATGAATCTTTATTTTTATATTTAAAATAATTTTTTCTACTAAGAAAGGCTCTCCACAAAAGAATGGAGAGCCCTTTTATATGTTCAAAAAAGCATCAATAATCAATAAGCCATGTTTTGTTCCTAAGTACTCAAGCAGCTTGCGCCTCGTACGACTAGGTAGTAATCATCTATCTACGGTCAATCTGACCGTCCCTCCATCCGTTCAATTCCTTCAGGAGAGTGCCCCTACCATAATTTGGGTTTCTCACTCATGGGGTTTACCTCGTTCCACCTCATAGTTTTCACTATAAGCTCCGTCACTGTGGCACTTTCAGGAAGTTTCGTCCATATCTAAAAGACTTAGGAGTTCCTTCCGCCGTCAAGAGAAATTCTCTTGCCTTACCTTATTTTTTCAGTAAGCACGAACACTACGGGCATCGCAGCACCGTGTGAGCATGGACTTTCCTCTACGACATTAAAGTCGCAGCGATTACTCGAATATTGATGTATGAATAAAGTATACTGCAATAATAGAAAAAAAACAATATTCCCATGAATAGTTTAACTATTCGTAAAGCTTGCTCCCGAAAACATGTTTTTCCAAGTTTGAAAGTCGCTTTAAAATATCGAAGTTTGTACTATTGGCTGTTGGAGCAGGAGCAACCGCCGATTTGCGGCTTGAATTTGCCAGCTCTTGCTTTAAGCGCTCATTCTCCTCTTCCAAGGAAGCAATCTTTGCAGTAAATGTGTCATAATCTTCACGAATCAGATCCAAAAATTGATCCACTTCATCAATGTTATAACCTTTCATGCTCTTTTTGAATTCTTTTTCCAGTATATGGTCAGCTGTTAATTTAATATCCATTATTCCTCGTCCTTCCATCACGCTACTTCTTTGATTTATTATAGCATAGGTCAGACAAATGGGACGACTACATATCTTCTAGATGTCGAAAAATTTTTGATTATTTGTCGAAAAAAATTTTATTTCTTTTATTGTTCAGACGGCTTAGTCTTTTCTTCCAGTTTTTCCGCTGATTTTGAAGCTGGGTTTCTTTTAGAAATGGTATTTCAGGAAGTAAATTATTCCCTATTTCCGTATAAATATATGCCTGCTCGTAATCCTTTACTTTATGTTCATACAGCATGGCCAGTTGTTCATATGCCTGTAGCTGTTTTCTGACAGGAATGGCAGGAAGCGCTGTTTGGAATGATTGGATCGCTAAATCCGTTTCTCCAATCCGCTTCAATTCATATGCTAAATAAAAATGTGCATAACCGGTATCCTTTGTATCGAAATGTGCTGTCACCGCCTGCAGTATTTCCGTACTTGTCTGACGCTTTTTCAAATCTCCAAACCATTTCCCGATATTCGTATACGTTGTTGCCGATTCCGTTGATATATCATCAAACAATAAATTCGTCGAATGTATATACAATGTAATTAGAGACAGTAAATCCCATTCATTATGCAACAGTACTTTCATCAGTGTTTCCGCATTTCCGCTCTTAACCGCATCAAAGTATATAATCGGAGCTAAATGCCCCGGTATATCCCCGACTCTGTAAAAGCCAAGCTTATCCTGTTCTACTTGTGTTAGCTTCATGCGTGATAAATCATCTTTCCAAAGTCGTTTCGTACTATGCAGCAAATCAATCTGCCGCTGTGATTTCAACGGCGGCAAAAATTGCTGGTTCAATGTCCAGCGCACTTGGAGCTGCGGCCAGTCGAAACTTTTTCCGTTATAGGAAACAATCGTTACATTTCGCTGCCACAGCTTTGATTCGAAAAGAAGGGCCGCTTCATTCGAAGGGTCCGCCAATACATATTGTGTAAGCGTAAATCCTTCATCATCCGCTTCCAAAAAACCGAGTAAAAAAATATGGGTACCCGCGCCTTTTAATCCGGTTGTTTCTGTATCAAAAAACACGATCGTTTCATCATCGCTAATGGCAAAAGGATGATCCTCGGCCTGGGACTTCCAGCGCTTTAAGGATGGAAACAATTCCCCAAGCTTATAGTCACCATGCTGATAATCATATGGATAATGTACTTCCCGTTTAAAAAGCATGCCAAATTCATTTTCTACAAGTTCAAGTCCTGCCTGCTGCCATTGTTCGCTGTATAAAGGCGGATCGGGTTTCATGAATTTTGGTTTTTCTTTTTTTTGCTCCGTTTTTTTGCCCAGCAGTTTTTTCATTTGCAATAGCTTATTTTCATACGACATGTTCTCACATCATTTCGTTAATTAAAATATTTAATACTTTCATAACTTGTTTTTTGTTTTCTCCTAAACTATCCTGCGCACCAATACATGAAGGACACCCTTGCTGACACGGACAATTTTCCACATGCTGTGCTGTTCTTTCAAGCAGCGACAGCAATACATCGTACACCCGTTCACTTAAACCGATACCACCAGGGTAACTGTCATATATAAACAACGTCGGTTTTTCATTATGAACCGCTTTTACTTGAGGGACAACCGACACATCAGACCGGTCACAGTGGATAAATAACGGGATGAAACTTCCCATTGCATAGGCAGCTCCTGTCAGCGCATCGGTCAGTTGTTCTTCCGTCCAGTTATTCGGCAGCTCAAAGCTCATCCATGTCGCGTTTGTATGCATTTCCATTGGTGGAATCGAAATCGGACCGGACCCGATATTATCATGTGTATTAAAACGGATTTTTTTAAAGATGGTCGGAATAGCTAAAATGCTTACATCTCCGTAACTCACTGTCGAGTTTTTAAATGGTGCCGATTTATCTTCACTCAGCACTTTCAGCTCGACAGCCAAATTTGCGTCTGTAAAGTAGTCGACATCCACTTCCCGAACGAATGCCTTTTTCTCTTCCCAATCGAGCTTTTCGACCTGGAACTGAATACCCTGGTGCAAATAGATGGCTTCTTCATGTAAAAGGGTCATTGCACTGTAAGTATCCATTTCGCCGATTACTTTCGTATTGGCTGGTGTAGAAATATCGATGATGACAACATTTTCCTGTGCGGCTGAGCGCAGGGAAATTTCATGAGCCGGGAATCTGTCGCTCATCCAATGCCATTTCGTGCTTGTACGTACAAGCACACCCTCTTCTTCTAAATAGGCTAATAGTTCCTGAACTTCATATTCCCCATACGTATCTTCCATCGAAAATGGCAGTTCGAACGCCGCACATTTTAAATGCTCCATTAAAATCAACAGGTTTTCAGGATTAATACGTGCTTCTTCCGGGGAACTCCCTAATAGATAACTAGGATTTTGGACAACATACTGATCCAATGCCGTCGATTGTGCAACATATACTATGAGCGCATCGTCCTGACGTCTTCCCGCCCTGCCAGCCTGCTGCCAAGCACTCGCGATATTCCCCGGGTAGCCTGTCATAATACATGCCTGCAATTGGCCGATATCGACACCCAATTCAAGTGCATTCGTACTGACGACCATCTGGATCGATCCTGTCCGTAAGCCTTTTTCGATTTCTCGACGTTCACTCGGCAAATAACCGCCACGATACCCTTGAATCGATTCATCCATAATTTTTTTCGATGTCAGCGACTTTAAATACGTCACGAGCATTTCCACACGAACTCTTGATTTCGCAAAAATAATCGTTTGAATGCCCGCTTCAAACAAGCGTTTTGAAATATCGCGGACTTCGAGCACTGCGCTCCGTCTTACACCAAATGTCGGGTGGACGATCGGCGGGTTGTAAAAAATGAATGTCTTTTTCCCAACAGGCGCGCCCGACTGTTCGATCAGCTCATGCTTACTGTTTGTCAGGCTTTCTGCCAGTTCTTTAGGGTTTTTGATTGTAGCACTTGTACAAATAAAAATCGGATTGCTTCCATAAAATTCGCAAATACGCTGAAGTCTTCTTATAACATGGGCGACATGTGAACCGAATACGCCTTTATACGTATGTAACTCATCAATGACGATGTACTTCAAGTTTTCAAATAGGGATACCCATTTCGTATGATGCGGTAAAATGCCTGAATGCAGCATATCCGGATTTGTCATGACGATATGACCGGCTTTCCGGATTTTTTGGCGAATGCCCGGTGCAGTATCTCCATCATATGTGTAACTCAAAATATCCTCATCCATCAGTTCAATCAATTCATTAAGATCAGATTTCTGGTCCTGTGCAAGCGCCTTTGTTGGAAACAGATAAATAGCGCGACTTGAACTGTCTTCTAGAATTTGCTGTAAAACCGGCAGATGGTAGCAATACGATTTTCCCGAAGCAGTCGGTGTAATCGCTGTAAAATTCTTTTGCTGTTGCGCATAGTCGAATGCCTGGCGCTGATGGATATAAAGCTGTTCAATGCCGCGCCCATGCAATGCTTTAATAATTGATGGGTGTAAATTTGAAGGGAAATCAGCATACTGGGCCTGCTTTTCATCAATCGTATGCATGGCGACAATATTCTGTTTCATTTCCTCATCATATTGCCACTCGTCGACCAGCTGCGAAATGGTTCTTTTTTTGCTAAGCATCGTCTTCACCTTCCTCAATCTTTGCTGCGAGTAGCTTCAATGTGTATTGCGCAGACTGGATCGATTGGATAAACCGTTTTTTGCTCGTTCCTTTAAAAAAAGACTGTACAACAAATTGCTCCATCGCATCAGCTGCGTGGTCAATTTGCTGTACGTATAAATTTTTTGGGTGCTGGCTTTTTATCCAATTTGCCGCATGCTGCTGCCATTCGTGAATACGTGTATGAACATTATCGACATATGGCTTGACTTCATTAAAGAAATCCGGCTCCTTGTCTAAACGTCGCATTTCCTGAAAACGGTGTAGACACGCATCACATTCTTCTATTAACTGGTATGTTTCATCTATTAATTGCATAAAGAGCACCTCGAGTAATTTCATCTGTTTAAACTTTGTAGCGTGAATTACCGTATTTCACTACAATAGTTAGTTTTTATTAGTCTTTGCCCATTCAGGCTAAAGTACATTTGTTCTTAAGTGTATCAAATTCTCTTCGTTTGTACTACTTATATGCGAACAGGCATTCTTTACTTGACTCTTTGTTTCTGCTAGGCTAACTTTTTGATAAACAGTGAGTAGATTGGTTAAATGCTCCACTTTCATTCTTAATTGCTCGCGTTCCATTTGCAGTGATAATAATGTTTGTGCCATTTCAACTTGTTCGATTAAGCGTGATAATTTCGACATATAATGCCCCCTTTGCACAATGATTCTTTCTTTTTTTACGGAATCCTTGTCATGTGGCAAAAATAGTGTCCATTCGCTAAAAGAAGTTATATTTTGCATAGCTTTTACAAAATTATTAACGGGTACATTGTTTGTGATACACTATTAAAGTATTATTTCTTCCAGGAAAGAAGGTGACTCCATGGTGATTCGTTATCCAAACGGTAAACTCTATGAAAGTGCGCCAAAGATTGAGAAAAAAAAGGATACCGCCAATTCTCAATCCTCAGCCAAAGAAAAAAATAAAAGAACCGTCAATTACAGTAACCGTGGAAAAAGCTTAGAAGATGACCTAAATGAAACAAATATGTTTTATTTACATAGGAATATGGCAAATATACACAAGAAACCTGTTCCTATACAAATCGTCAAAGTAGATTATCCGGCCAGAAGTGCTGCTGTTATTAAAGAGGCTTATTTCCGCACACCTTCAACGACGGATTATAATGGCGTATGGAATGGATATTACATTGATTTTGAAGCAAAAGAAACGGATAGCAAAACATCCTTTCCATTAAAGAACATTCACCCTCACCAAATGGATCATATGCATTCCGTAACAATTCAACGAGGAGTTGCGTTTTTCATTGTACGATTCAGCATGTTAAACCGAAATTTTGTCATTTCGTACCATGTTGTGGCAAAATGGTTTTCGGCAATGGATGAAGGGGGAAGAAAATCTATACCAATCGCTGTTTTTGAGCAGGATGCCATCGAAATTTCCGAAGGCTATTTACCAAGGCTCGACTATTTGCAGGCGGTAAAAAAGTTAATCGCAAACAATAACGTTTGTGAAAGTGAGGAGAAACATCGTGACGGAAAATAGAAAAACACGCGAACAAATTAAGCGCGAACGTCAACAAAAAAACAAAAAATCCAGAAAACCGAAAACTTCTGCAGGGAAATGGATTAAGCGCATTGTTTTAGCAATCGTTTTAATTGGGGTAATTGGTTTCTTAAGTGGTGCCGCATTATTTGGCTACTATGTAAGCAAAGCACCGGAGCTGGACGAGGATGCATTAAAGGACCCGATCTCATCGGAGTTTTATGATATAAATGGAGAACTTTTTGCAACAATTGGTGCAGAAAAACGGAATTACGTAAAATATGAAGATATTCCACAGCAAATGATTGACGCGATTATCGCAACAGAAGATGCTCGATTCTTCGATCACTTCGGTGTCGACCTGTGGCGTCTTGGCGGTGCCGTACTGGCCAACTTCCGTGACGGATTTGGTGCTCAAGGTGCGAGTACAATAACACAGCAGGTTGTAAAAAACTCATTCTTTACAAATGAGAAAAAGCTGGAGCGTAAAGCGCAGGAAGCTTGGCTCGCAATTAAGCTGGAACGTCAGTACAGTAAAGAAGAAATTTTCGAAATGTACTTTAACAAAATCCTGATGTCAGGCAGAATTCATGGCTTTGGTACAGCAGCTAAAGAATTTTACGGAAAAGAATTAAGTGAATTATCATTGGCTGAATATGCTCAATTGGCAGGGATGCCGCAAAGTCCGAACAATTATAATCCGTATAAAAAGCCGGACCGTGCAAAAAAACGCCGTAATATCGTTTTAGGCTTAATGGTTCAGCACGGGAAAATTACCGAAGCTGAAGCAGAAAAAGCGAAAAAGGAACCTATTACTGGCGGACTTGTTCCTGAAGAAGAGCGTGTAGCAAACAGTACAACGAAATATCCTGCCTTTTTGGATGTTGTTTTAGCAGAACTTGAAAAAAATGGTGATAGCGAACTGACTTCCGAGGGGATTAAGGTTTATACAACGCTAGATCCGAAAGCACAGACAATTGTAGAAGATTTAATGAACAATGACAGCAACTTCCCTACTGAAGAGATGCAGGCAGGTGTTGCGGTCATCGATACACCAACAGGTGAAATTCGTGCGATTGGCGGCGGTCGAAACTATACAGGTGAATTTAACTTTAACTTTGCCTACGATATGACAACTCGTCAGCCTGGTTCGACTTTAAAACCATTGATTGATTACGGGCCAGCATTTGAATATTTAAAATGGTCGACTGGTCAAACTACGGTCGATGAAAAAATGACATATTCCGGAACCGATCAGGTTATCGGTAACTGGGATGGCCGCTATTTAGGTCCAATGACAGTGCGTGAAGCGCTCTATACATCACGGAATATTCCGGCAGTGAAAACTTTCCGTGAAGTCGGTCCAGAACGCGCTAAAGAGTTTTTAGGCAATTTAGGTATTGAATCAAGCGGATTAACAGAATCGGAAGCACTTGGTGGAGGTAACGTCAATATTTCTCCAGTCCAAATGGCCGCTTCCTATGCAGCATTCGGCAATGACGGTACTTATAATAGTCCGCATGCCATTACTAAAATTGTTTTCCGTGACGGAAAGACATCAAAATCATTTAAACCGGAATCCAAAAAAGCGATGAGTGATTATACAGCTTATATGGTAACGGATATTTTACGTGATGTTGTCAGCAACAAACGCAATGCCTCTGCGCCGCGTGCTGCTGTAGCAGGCGTTGATATCGCAGGTAAAACGGGTACAACGAACTATGGATCAGATGAATTTGAAAAGTACAACTTAAAGAGCGGTTCAGTACCGGATACATGGTTTGCCGGCTATACAACAAACTACTCGATCGCTATTTGGGGCGGCTATTCAGAGCGTAAAAACCCTATTACAACATGGGAAGAGCGCTGGTTGCCGCAAAATTTATTCAAATCGATCATGACAGATCTAAACCAGCATAACCCGTCATCATCATTTAAACAGCCTAGCAGTGTCGTATCGGCTTCGATCGTAGTCGGGTCGAATCCATTAAAACTGGCGAATGAATATACGCCAGCTACACAAAAATCAACAGAGCTGTTCGTTAAAGGAACGGAGCCAACTGAGTATACTGAGGAATTTGTTCCACAAAATCTGGATTCACCTACTAGTTTACAAGCTTCATACAATGATGCAGCACAACTGGCGGATGTTTCATGGTCACATTCTTCACTTGACGGTTCCGGTGAAGATACTGAACCAGTTACATTTGAAGTATCGATGAAAGTTGATGGCGGTCCGGCAACGGTCATTTCAACGACAAGCGCAACCGCAATTCAAGTACCTGGCATCGAACGAGGGAAAGAATATACATTTACGGTTACAGCCATTTCGGGTGATTTACGAAGTGATCCGGCAAGCGTTGCATTATTCGTCGATGGAGATGCAACAACAGAGCCTGAAGATCCGAATGACTCCATTGAAGAACCGGATGAAGCAGAACAGCCGGAACAGCCGGCCAACGGAAACAACAATGGCAATAACGGCAATGGCAACAACGGGAACGGCAATAATGGAAACGGTAGTGACAATGGCAACAACGGGAATGGCAACGGTAATACTGTAGAGCCAGACGAGTCCGAACCTGACCCATCAGCACCGACCCAGCCTAGCCCACCGACTTCGGGCGGCGAAACAAGACCTGAAGATTCAGAAGAAGATTAAACTAAAAAACATCAATTTTTCTCACTAGGAGAAAAATTGATGTTTTTTGTTTTCCATTTAAGTCGAGAAACAACGATTGTTCGGTTGTTTTACTTTTTTATTCTCAGCCTTGCACAGCGCTTTTTCGTTTCTTTATAAAGTTCGTCCAATTGACGATAGCATGCATATTGCCCTGGACGTGCTTTTATGAACTGCAGACGTTCCATTCCGTTGATTGGCATAAGTTCATACTCGCTTTGCACTGAAAACGGTGCATCGGTAACAGAACTATCCACAATAAACTGTTCAAAATGTCCGATTCCTTCTATCATGAATTGCTGTGCTGATCCGTCACGTCGTTCATGGGCAGCATGAATCGTTTCACGCAATGTCTCCCATTTACCGTGCCAGGCGTCCACCGCTTCTTTTGAGATTGCTTCTTGTTGAACTGAAATCATCATAATTTTACCAAACCTTTTTTCAAACGTTTTTGCCCTTCCCGACAGTCATCCAATAACGGACATGACCCGCAGCCCGGATTTTGCGCTTTACAATGATAGCGGCCAAAGAAAATAATTTGATGGTGTGCACGGCTCCACCGTTCAATCGGTGTTTTTTTCATGATTGTTTCTTCTACTTCCAGCACACTGTCTTTCCACCGGCAAAGCCCTAATCGCTTCGAGACACGCTCTACATGCGTATCGACAGCCATTGCAGGAATATCGAATGCAACCGACAAGACAACATTTGCTGTTTTACGGCCGACACCTGGTAATGTGACAAGCTCTTCACGAGATGCCGGAACTTCCCCGCCATATTCATTTAGCAGACGTGCACATAATAACTGAATATTTTTCGCTTTGCTTCGGTAAAGGCCAATTGAACGAATATCATTTTGCAGTTCCTCAAGTGAAACATTTAAATAATCCTGAGGTGTTTTATATTTCTGAAATAATTGTTTCGTCACTTTATTGACGAGGACATCCGTACATTGCGCAGATAATAATGTCGCAATCGTCAACTCAAACGGATTGTCATGCACTAATTCACAATGTGCATCCGGATACATACGGTCCATCTCGTCTAAAAAGTGATTCCATTTTGCTTTTGTTAACATAAAAGTTTCAGTGTCCTCCTATTCTCGCTCCTCTAACCAATTATAGAAAGAAACTTTTTCCGTTTTCTGAACTGTTTCTTGCTGATGTACCGGTTGAACCGGTGCGGGCATCGTATTTTTCCGGTATTGCTCACTATGTTTTTCTATTTGAGCGAGTGTCTTTATGTTGCGCTTCTTCCACTCGATCAAAATACGGTCAATGTAGCGTAAGTTCACCTTATCAGCAAGGACCGCTTCTTTTAAGGCGGCTTTTATGATTTCGGGACTATGCTGATCCAAGTCCATCCACATGCCGATTGTCTCTATTTCCATTGGGGAAAGCAGACGTCCCAGCTCTTGTTCAAATAGCTGGAATATTTTCGCTTCATCCAATTTGTTGGCAGTTGAAACCTGTTGTTGCGCTTTTGATTGCAGTAGATCCAGCAGTCTTTCCCATAATGGATAAATCGAATATTTCTCGGCAAGGCGTCCGGACTCATCCGTGCTTTGAGAAATTTCGACAAAACCTTTTTGCATGAGTCGTTGTATTATTTGAGAAATAGCGGTCAATTGAAAATTTGTCCGCTGCACTAGATCATTTGGTGTCGGAAAGTCGATTCCTTCCTGTTCGAACGTTAATAAATGTAGAATGATTAATGCTTCATCATCTTGTATGTTCAGTTCACTATAATGTTTAAAAAATAATTGTGGAATAGTAATTTGTAATTGGTCCGTCCAAACGCGGATTCGATTAAAATTTTTAGACATAGTTGAATCCCCCTTTGTGCGCTCGTAACGACAAAACGCCCGGCAAAATTCCGGACGTTTTCTCGTTGTATAAATTAAAATAAATTATGGATATAAACGGTTTAATAAACGTGGGAATGGGATAGATTCACGGATATGTTCTGTTCCGGAAATCCATGCAACTGTACGCTCCAACCCTAAGCCGAAGCCTGAGTGAGGTACTGCACCTTGTTTACATAAATCTAAATACCATGCATATGCATCCATCGATAAGTTATGTTGTTCTAAACGGGATTTCATTAATTCATAATCATAAATACGTTCAGAACCACCGATAATCTCACCATAACCTTCAGGAGCGATTAAGTCTGCACATAAAACGACATCATCGCGCTCCGGGTGTGGCTGCATGTAGAACGGTTTAATACCGATCGGGTAGCATGTGATGAATACTGGTTTATCATAATGGTTGGCAATTGCTGTTTCGTGTGGTGCACCGAAATCATCACCCCACTGAATATCATCAAAGCCTTGCTCATGTAAAAACTCGATCGCTTCATCATAAGAAATACGCGGGAATGGTGCTTTCACGTTTTCTAGTTTTGATGTATCACGGCCTAGACGCTCTAAATCAAGCTTACAGTTTTTCAGAACAGATTGTACGATATGTGATACGTATTGTTCCTGTACTTCCAAGCTTTCATCATGCTCAACAAATGCCATTTCAGGCTCGATCATCCAGAACTCGATCAAGTGACGACGTGTTTTAGATTTTTCCGCTCGGAATGTAGGACCAAACGAGAATACTTTTCCTAATGCCATTGCAGCAGCTTCCATGTAAAGCTGACCAGATTGAGACAGAAATGCGTCTTCATCGAAATATTTTGTATGGAACAGCTCTGACGTACCTTCAGGTGAAGAACCTGTTAAGATTGGCGGATCCATTTTTGTAAAGCCATTTTCATTGAAAAATTCATATGTTGCACGAATAATTTCATTACGTACTTTCATGATTGCATGTTGTTTACGAGAACGTAACCATAAGTGACGGTTATCCATTAAAAATTCCGTACCATGCTCTTTTGGTGTAATCGGGTAGTCTTTAGCAGGACTGATTACTTCAATACCTGTAACATTTAACTCCGCACCGAAAGAAGAACGCTCGTCCGCTTTCACTTCACCAATAACATACATTGAAGTTTCCTGTGTCATGCCTTTAGCTACTGCGAAAAGTTCTTCGCCTACTTCTGCTTTTACAACTACGCCTTGTGCGAAGCCTGAGCCATCACGTAATTGAAGGAAAGCTAATTTACCGCTAGAACGTTTGTTAGCCAACCACGTACCAATTTTTACTGTTTCGCCAATATGATTTGGCATATCTTTAATCATAATTTTTTTCATAAAGTCCTCCAAAGCTTATGTTGCAAGGACGCTTAATCTTGCCATTTTGTTTTAACAAAGGCATCGATTCGGCGTACTGCTTCTTCTAATAATTCTAAAGATGTCGCATACGATAAACGTATTGTCGCTGGTGCACCAAATCCTGAACCTGGAATGACCGCAACATTTGCTTCTGTTAATAGTGCCGATACAAAATCATCCACTGAAGTATAGCCTGTTTTCTCGGCTGTTTCCGAAACATCCGGCAATAAGTAGAAAGCACCTTGTGGTTTTAATACTTTTACGCCGGGAATTGCTGCAAGTTTCGGGAAAATCGCTTCTAAACGTGATTCAAACGCTTGTCTCATCTTTTCAACTGCTTCCTGGGAACCGTTATATGCTTCAATCGTTGCATATTGTGCTGTCGTAGTTGCATTTGAAGTAGAGTGAGATGCTAAATCCGTCATCGCTTTAATGATTGTCGCGTCACCGGCTGCATAGCCAATGCGCCATCCTGTCATAGAGTGAGATTTTGCAACACCGTTCACAACAATTGTACGTGCTTTCACTGCGTCTGAAACTTCCGCAATTGAATAATGCTCTATTCCATTGTAAACAAGCTTTTCATAAATTTCATCTGAAACGATTAAAATATCCTTTTCTTCTGCCACTTGTGCAAGCTCAGCCAATTCTTCCATCGAATAAATCATACCAGAAGGATTGGACGGCGAGTTAATAATCACTGCTTTTGTTTTCTCTGTAATGGCATTACGTAGTTGCTGTGCTGTAATTTTAAAGTTCTGTTCCTGTGTTCCTTCCACATATACAGGAACACCGCCTGCAAGCTTCACTTGTTCAGGGTAAGATACCCAGTAAGGAATTGGGATAATTACTTCATCGCCCTCATTTAAAATAACTTGGAACAATGTATACAGAACGTGTTTTGCTCCGACACCAACGATTATCTCATTTGCTTTATATGTAAGATTATTGTCACGAGCCAATTTATCGATAATTGCTTTCTTTAAAGCAGGTAAACCTCCAGCCGGCGTATATTTTGTCAGTCCAGCATCCATCGATTGTTTTGCTGCATTTAAAATATTGTCCGGTGTATTAAAGTCCGGCTCCCCTGCCCCTAAACCAATTACATCAATACCTTGCTCCTTTAACTCTTTCGCTTTAGCTGTGATTGCCAAAGTTGAAGATGGTGTTAAAGTCTTTACACGATTTGCCAACAATTGTTTCATGTTGCTCTCTCCTCTACAAATTCAATATGCGTTTCCACCATTGCCCGTCTTCAAATAGAAGATAGACATAATTCAAGCTGCCGGATTCACTTTTATAGGTAATTTCCCATACTGGACCCGGCTCCTCGAATCCTAACTTCATATGAAGAATCTCTTTCGCATCAGTATCTTCCTGAAAAACAGTCAACGCCTGCTCTTCAGTAATGCCATCTGCTAAAAATACTTCCTGCATTGAATTCTCATCTAAACTCATCGGGACGAAGACTGCCTTTTCCTTCCCATACTCATCCACTCCGAAAACAGTGACATAGGGCTTGTTCCCATTGTAAACATAGGAATCATCAACAACAGCAAGTGCTTTCGTATCCAGCGCAAAACTTTCCGCTTTTTGTTCTATTTCACTAAACGGTGCATCGGCCTTCCAAAATACGAACACTGAAATAACAAGCGACAAAGATAAAATAAAGACAACCGAAAAGATAATCCAGTTTTTCATGACTGCACCTTACAATCCGATGTATTTGTATGTTGTTTAAAATTTTGTTTCATTTTTGTCAACCTGCTTTCCTTCCTCATCGTTTTTCATTATACCAATTTCCTAAGCTTTGCACCATACTGTGTAGAGGCAGTTTTTGTATAGAAATCGGCGGTAATGACTCGATAAACTGCTGTCCGTATGATTTCGTTTCAATCCGTCGATCCAAAACGATAAATACCCCTTTATCATGGCTCGAACGGATCAATCGGCCGAATCCTTGCTTGAATCGGATAATGGCGTCCGGCAGGGCGAGTTCTGTAAAGGAATTTCGCCCTTGCTGCGTTATATAATTGGCCCGCGCTTTAAACGCAGGCTCTTCCGGTGAAGAAAACGGCAGCCGCACAACAATGACCGCAGACAGGCCGTCTCCCGGTACATCGACCCCTTCCCAGAAACTGTTCGTTCCGAATAATACGGAATGATTGAACTTTTGGAAAGACTTTAATAATCGCATACGGCTTCCCGATGTCACGCCTTGTGCAAAAATCATATAGTCGCTTAACAATTCACTTTCCTGTATAAGATTGACTGTTTTACGCAGCATGTCCTGCGATGTGAATAAAACAAAACATCTACCATTCGTCATGCGCACCGTATTTGTAACAGCATGTGCGACCTCTTCGATATACTCGGATTGTGAAACGGCCTGAATGTCCGGCATGTCATTGACAATATACAGTTCCGCCCCATCATAATAACTCGGGTCCGCATGCAGCTTTTCAATCGGGATCGATGGATTGATGCCAAGCTGATTCGTAATAAAACGCTCATTGCTTGGTACTGTTAATGTTCCGGAAGTCCAGACAATGCCGCTTTTTTCACGGATCGGGTCAAAA
This sequence comes from Solibacillus sp. FSL W7-1436, assembly GCF_038007305.1. NCBI lineage: Bacteria > Bacillati > Bacillota > Bacilli > Caryophanales > Caryophanaceae > Solibacillus > Solibacillus sp. FSL W7-1436. Next base: position 2,760,829 of record NZ_JBBOWV010000001.1, on the reverse strand, counting down.
AGCTTCCGGATCGACGAAGTCACTTCAATCGGCTTTTTATAGAGCTGGATACTGCCCGGTACACTGCGCTGGTCCAATTCCAGCCAGCATGAATAATCAGGATCCTGACTTAGAAATACATCATCCCACTCTGCCAGTTTAATCGTAAACTCATTGACGATATACTGCCATTGCTCAATCAAATATTCATGCTCCGGTGCCAGCTCTTCCACACTTGAAGTGAACTTCCGGATAAGCTCGGTCGCCTCATCCACCCATTGCTGCACAGTTAGCGAAACTTTCATTAAAACTTCACGTCCCAATGGTAATTCAGAAACAAAGACTTCGATTTTCTGTTGTTTAGGCTGATGATGCGCATCCTTCACCCCTCGAAGCAATGCCGCCATTGCCGTATCAAATGCATTGACCATTTGAATATAGCGCTTTTCCAGCTGATCCAGTGTTTGATAATTCAGCAGCTGTTTCTTAATCGCAACTCGACGGATCTTATAAAACAGCTGTTCATCTTCCTGTATACCAATTTGTCCAAATAAATATTTCCAATTCATATAAGTGAATATTTTTTCGTGCTGATTGATTGCAGCCTGAATAAACTGATGTGCCTCATCGATTACCCAGCCGCCTAATGAATTGAAAATCTGTTCATTGCGTACGAGATCGCTGAGCAGCATTGCATGGTTTGTCACAATAAGGTCTGCCTGGCGACTATTTTGAATTGCACGTGAATAAAAATCATAAAGCGGCATTGTCGTTTTCGGCAATGCCGTCTTACGGATTTTATCAATGAGCAGCTGCCCGCCGCCCGACACATTCAGTTCACTTAAATCACCCGTCTCTGTTTTCGCAAGCCAGATAAGTGTTTGCAGTACTGTAAATGTCTGATCATAGGAAACGTCCTGCGTCTTAAGCTCTTTCTCGAATTTTTCGATATCGATATAATGATTCATCCCTTTTAACAAAGCCATTTTAATCGGCTGGCCAAGCGCCTGTTCCAATATCGGAATGTCATTTTGCATAAGCTGATCCAGCAAATGGGATGTATACGTACTGATTCCGATTTTCTGATTTGTTTTCTTAGCATAATAAATCGATGGCACTAAATAACCCATCGTTTTTCCGATTCCCGTTGATGCTTCAATGACATGTTCCGCTTTTGCGTTGAATGCATGCCATATGCTGTCCATCATTCGAAACTGCTGCGGGCGCTCTTCAAAATCGGGAATCCCTTTTAATAATAAGGCCATTTTTTCTTCTGTCGTTTGCGGGTAAACAAATGGATTGCCATCACTTTTTGGTGTCGGTGCCATTTTACGAATAGCGATTTTACGGTAAAAGACATGCCCTTCATCCGTTAATGCTTTACTGCGTTTTATGACAAGCGCATCAAAAAACAGCTGGGACAAGTCTGTTCTTAAACGGAAAGAACGTTTATGCAATTGTTCCAAAGTAACGAGCGGCAATGTTAACAGCTCTTCCCAGCAATGTTTCAGCAAATACGCTGTCGCGAGTGCATCATCATCCGCACGGTGTGCACTTTGCAGCTCAATATGAAAATCATTCGCTAAATCCGCTAATTTGTAGCTTAACGACATCGGGAACAAAATTTTTGTCAGTTCAACCGTGTCAATTTTCTTTCCGTGCCATTTTGAAACACCGGCACGATTAAACTCCGCCTGCAAAAAATTCAAGTCAAAATCAGTATTATGGGCTACGAATACAGCCCCTTCCAGCAGCTCATAAATATAATCTGCATACGCTTCAAATGGCAGCGCATCTTTTACATCTTCGTCTGTAATATTAGTTAAATCCTGTATAAATAACGGAATCGGTTTTCCCGGATTAATAAATGTAGAATATTTTTTTACGATTTCCCAGCCTTGCATTATGACAATGGCGATTTGAATCATACGGTCGCCGCCAGCAGGAGAATGGCCTGTTGTTTCAATGTCGACAATCGCATATTTTTGACTTTCCTTCATTTTTCTTCAACTCACAGTTCAAGTAATATAACGGCATTTTATCATACTGAAGGTGATGAGGTCATGTAATTGGATAGTAGGAATAAACGTGGCCTTGGGATGCTGTGTTTACAAATACAGCATCATAGCCGATATATGTACGTTTTTAAAGTTCTAATATATTTTTATTTCATCTAATAAAATCTTATTCGTTCTAATAAAATCCCGATTTTCTAATATACCCGCTCATTGTTCCAATATAAGTCCAATTTGTTCTAATATCCATTTCGGTTTTTCGAATATCCATCGCAAGTTTTCTAATATACTTCCAATTGTTCTAATAAATCGCATCGCACCTTTACTCTATTTGGCGACAAAAAAAACCTAGTGCCGCCTCAAGGACAACACTAGGTTAATATACTATGTATAGGTGTGCAGGGGCTCATCTCCCTGCACAATTCAAAAGCTTCCCAGCAAATCCGTGCTGTTGGTGGAGGCTTTTGTTGTGAAAACTAAATCTTCACCGAGGTTTTGGCACCTAAATCATAGAATACACCAATTTAAGCAATCATTCAACTGGTTTAATCGATTAAATTAGAACGATTCCCGAAAATTCCTTTTAACATTGGTGGTGTAACCAACGTTGTAATAATTATAACGATTACCATTGGTGTATAATCTTCCGCCGGCAGCAATCCGCTAGATAATCCCATTGCCGCAAGAATCAGTGCAACTTCACCACGAGAAACCATCCCTGCACCGATACCTGTTGAAGATTTCCAGCTGAAGCCTGCCAATTTTGCACCAAGACCAGAACCGATAAGCTTCGATAAAATTGCCACAATCGAGAAGATAACTAAGAACCAGATATTTTCTGTAATTCCCGCAAAAGTAACGGACAATCCGATACTAACGAAGAAAAACGGCACGAAAATCCCGTTCGCAATCGGTTCAACTTTATGCTCGACTGTCTCTTTAAACGGAGTGCGTCCGATTGCAATACCAATAAAGAATGCACCGATAATTGTAGCGATACCAAAGTAATGTTCACCTATGTATGCTAACGCAAAACATGCAATAAGCGCACCGCTTAATACTGCTTCCGTAACTTTCAGGCGACTGAAGAGGCGCAAGAACGGTGGAATAACCCATTTCATTACTACAAATAATAGAATAAAGAATAATACTTTACCGCCAATTAACACCGGAATCGATACATTGTCCCCAACTAGGAAACTCATAGCTATTGCAAGTAATACAACAACCATAATGTCATCCAATACTGCAGCCCCTAACAATGTAGAGCCTTCCTTACTTTTCAGCCAGCCAATTTCGCTTAATGTCTGAACCGAAATACTTACTGATGTCGCGGCTAATGTCAGTCCGACAAAAATAGCCTGCCCTTGTGTTAAACCAAATGCCAATGCCAATGGATAACTTAACGCTATCGGTAAAACAACACCGCCGATTGCAACAAAAACGGCCCCTTTCATATTGGCATTCAAGTCTTCCAGATCTGTTTCCAAACCGGCTAAAAACATTAATAAAATTACCCCTATTTGACTGAATGTTTGCATAATATCGTTGTCAGTAATCCAGCCAAGCATTGCAGGACCGATAATGATACCGATCAGGATTTTTCCGAGTACTGAAGGTTGACCTAACCGTACCGTTAAATGCCCTGCTATTTTTGTTGCCAATAAAACGATAACAATTTGAAAAATAAACATAATATCCCCCTTTTACTATACAAAAAGGCATGGTTCCGCCAGTTTGACTGACTCCACCATGCCTGCTACGTATTGGACTATTTTTATTTTAAGTCTAAAAAAATAAAAATGCAATGATATTCTAATATTATCTGAATATTTTTCTTTTAATGCTAGAAAAAGCCCGGCAATACTTCCCGCTGGAAATACTGGTTCTTTCTAAGCCATACATTTAAAATATGGCGATGTGTCAGCAGTTTTCTCCGTGACGCATGCCTTCTTTGCGCTTCCTGCAGACTTTCGAGCAATATACGCGTTTCCGTCAGACATTGTTCAGGCTCGGTGATTACTTTCAAGGCCGGACTGATAAGCCCATGTTCCTGCAGTAATGCGAGCACTTTAGCAAACGCTTGTCCCATCGCAATATAGTTTTCTTCTATATTAAAATCAATACATTGATATAATGTGTTTTCCACTTCTTTTTCTACAAGCTCCATTGACTGATTTTTCATATGTCACCTCATGTTGGAATTGTATACAACAAGTATAGTAGAATTCCTCCCAATAAAAAAGAAATTGGATTGAAAAAAGCTACGGAGCATCTCAACTGCACCGTAGCAACAAGTTATTTTGCATGAATCGCTTTTCCGAAAACAGAACGTGCCGCATCACCAACATGTTCGCTGACTGTCGGATGCGGGAAAATGAGCCTTGCCAAGTCTTTTACTGATCCTCCCAATACTTTTGCCGCGAGCATGGAGTTGATCATTTCCGTCGCGCCGTCTCCAACGACACATGCCCCGTAAATATCGCCTTCAGGACTCGCTACAAACTTCATAAAGCCCTGTGTATTTCCTTCAAGCAGTGCTTTAGGATTCGTAGGTAAATACATCTTCGTTACAATGCTGTCTGCAGGTGCTTCGTGCTCCAGCATGCCGAATGTCGCAATTTCAGGATGTGTATATACACATCGCGGAATTTCCTGCTGATTGATCACTTTCGGATGCTTTCCTAAAATATAGTCGACTGCATGTACACCTTCTGCACTTGCAGAGTGGGCAAGCTGGAAACCGCCTACTAAATCGCCAATCGCAAATATACCGGGAATACTTGTTTCATAATGGTTATCTACTTTGATCAAACGGCCATCCATCTGCATTTCCAGCACTTCCGCTATTTCGGTGTTCGGACGGCGCCCTGTCGCAAACAGTAAATTTTCAAACGGGAAATTCCCGATTGATGTCTGTACATGGTCAGCATGGATTTCTTCGAACGTAAAGTCTGTCACAAGTTCGATTCCCAGCTGATTCATTTTCTCTTTAATAATTGGTCTTGCATCCGGTTCTTCTGTTTGCAGAATATCTTTGCTATGGTTTAATACGGTTACTTTTGTTCCCATTGGCGCTAAAGCAAATGCCATTTCTATTGCAATGACCCCGCCTCCGATGATCGTCAACTGTTTCGGCAGCTCCTGGATCGAAAAAAACGTATCCGTTGTATGATATGATGCGTTTTCAAGTCCTTTAAACGGTGGAACAAACGGACGGCTGCCTGTTGCCAAAATGACATGATCTGCTGTAAATGCTTCTTTCCCTATGATCACTTTTCGTTCTGCGGTTACTGTCGCCTTTCCGCGGAACATTGTAATCTGTGCGTTTTCGATAAATGTTTCAATATTTGATAACAATTCATCAACCACTTGATCTTTTCGCTGCATCAACTTCGGAAAATCAATATTGATCGTCGGGACCGTCACACCCCAATCAGTCCCGCGCCGAATTTCCTGTACAAGTTTACTATGCTCAAGCATAATTTTTGAAGGAATACAGCCGACATTATAGCAGGCACCTCCAACTTTATCTTTTTCGACAAGCGCTACTCTCAACCCGCTTTTTGCTGCATGAATGGCCGCCACGTACCCTCCAGGTCCTGCACCAATAACGGCTAAATCAAATTTATCCATATAGACCACCTCATTTTTCACATTAGCATTACAGATTGGGGAATGCAACAAATCCGGCGTCAATATTCTTTTAATTCCCAATATTCATTCAATAAAAAACGGCGATATGCCAATTGCATTCGCCGTCCGTCTATCTATTATTTTAATACTTTAATTTCTACATTTTTACGTCCCCAATTAAGCGCGGTTTTTTTCGTCTTCATGAAAACGTCAATCCGGTTCCCTCTGATCGAACCGCCTGTATCACCGGCAACCGCAATTCCATACCCTTCTACCCATACTTTCGTTCCAAGCGGAATCACCTTTGGGTCAACCGCAATCAGTTTTATATCCGGATTTTTCTTTAGATTAACTCCGGTAGCCGTCTTTCCGGAACATCCTTTACAGTACGCAGTAAAAGCGCTTGCTTCAACAGTGAGTGTTTTGACAACTTCATAGTCATCAATTGTTTCCTTTTTCTCTTTCTTTTCAACCGGCACTTTCTTGTTTTTAATATGAGCCGGTAATTTCAGTACGAAGCCTTCCGTAACTTCTTCTATGTCGTTAACTTCATTTAATTCAAGCAATGTATATACCGATGTGTCATAACGATCTGCAATTTCATCCAATTCTTCACCTTTCTTCACAGTATGCGTAGCTGCAGTTGCCGCGCTTGCGAAGAATAAGGCAGTGACCAAAAAGAAGGCAAAGCTAAATAATAGTTTGTTTTGAAACATATTAATTATTTCCCCCTGTATCTTTTGTCTTTTTTGTAAAAGCTAAATCCAAGTCTACACATTTTATATTTCAAAAAGATTACAAGGAGATGATATAAAAATTACAATATTATCCTTTATAAACGAAAAATGTAATATAAAAAAGCTGTCATATAGGAATAATCCTTCATGACAGCTTTTTATATTAAATTTACATGATTGTCGCTTCCGGTTCGTAAGCGATTATTTCTTTAATTGTATTGCTTTCCCCCATGATCGCAACAGTCGGAGTATGTTCGGCAACTTCTTTATTATCCACATACACGTATGAAATAATAATGACAATATCGCCTTTTTGAACAAGACGTGCCGCTGCTCCATTTACACAAATGACGCCCGATCCGCGCTCCCCGGCGATAATATACGTCTCAAAGCGTGCTCCGTTATTATTATTGACAATATGGACTTTTTCGTTCGGCAGCATGCCAACCGCATCCAAAATATCTTCATCAATTGTAATTGAACCTACATAATTCAAATCTGCCTGTGTCACTTGTGCACGGTGGATTTTACTGTTCATCATCATTCTAAACATGGACTGCTTCCCCTTTTAATGAAAAAATCAAATTATCGATTAAACGTGTTTTACCAAGATGAACGGCAGCTGCAATTACGATTTCCTCTGTCTGATCATCGACTTCCTGTAAATCCGGATAGGATAAAACCATCAAATAATCGACATGGCCATCCGTATTGTCATGAATTATTTTTTTAGCGAGTGCAATGGCCGATTCCACACTGCCGGATTCCAGCAGCTCTCTTTTCGCCAGTTGGAGCCCTTGCTGAATCGCTGGTGCCTGTGAACGTTCTTCAGCAGTTAAATAAACATTGCGGCTTGATTTTGCCAATCCGTCCTCTTCGCGTACAACCGGCACAACTCGTATTGTCACCGGGAAATTGTAATCGCGTACCATTGTTTGAATGATCGCCACTTGCTGCGCATCCTTTTGCCCGAAATAAGCACGGTCCGGCTGCACTAAATTAAAGAGCTTCGCTACGACTTGCAAAACCCCGTCGAAATGACCAGGTCGGCTAGCCCCGCATAAAATATGCGCCTGCCGTCCTGCACGAATGGAAATCCCTCCATTGTGCGGATACATTTCTTCTACAGACGGCGCAAATATATAATCTACACCTGCCGATTTTGCCAATTCTGTATCACGCGGTAAATCTCTTGGGTATGATTCAAAATCTTCATTCGGGCCAAATTGTGTTGGGTTGACGAATATACTCATGATAACAAGTTCATTTTCCCTGCGAGCGTTTGCAGCCAATGTTAGGTGCCCCTCATGTAAAAAGCCCATTGTCGGGACAAGACCGATTGACTGGCGGTTGTATTTTGCCATTTGAACTACTTCCCGCAACTCGGCTATCGTTGTTAATACGTTCATTATTTTACGCCTCCGTAAAGCTCGATCAGCTCTGTCTCTTTCATTGTGAAACTTTGTTGTAATGTCGGGAATGTACCTGCTTTAACAGCGTTTGTATAATTCGTAATCCCCTTTTCTACCTCGGCGCCGACTTGTGCGAATGCTTCAACAAATTTTGGTATATGATGGTTTCCGTATTGCAGTAAGTCATGGAATACTAGTACTTGCCCATCCGCATTTGCCCCTGCACCAATGCCGATTGTCGGAATCGTCAAGTTATGCGAGACAACTTCCGTCAACTGATGTGGAATACATTCCAGCACGACAGCACATGCGCCTGCCTGTTCAACAAGCAGCGCATCTTTTATCAACTTTTCCGCCTGTTCGGCTGTTTTCCCTTGCACTTTATAACCGCCAAGTACTCCTGCCGATTGTGGCAGCAGTCCTAAATGTGCCACTACCGGGATACCGGCATCGGTTAACTTCTTAATAACAGGTACGATATCATCTGCTCCTTCTACCTTTACAGCATTTGCATTCGTTTCCTGCATCATTTTCACAGCCGTTTTCAATGTTTCGTTCACATCCCCATGATAAGAACCGAATGGCATATCGACGACGATGAATGTATCCGGTGCACCTCGGCGAACCGCTTTGCTATGGTGAATCATATCTTCCACCGTTACACGCATTGTCGATTCATAACCCAGTACGACCATCCCGAGGGAATCCCCGACAAGTATCATATCGACCCCTGCAGCTTCAGAATATTTCGCTGCCGGATAATCATAAGCGGTAATCATGACAATTTTTTCGCCTTGCGCCTTCATTTTTAAAAACTGTGCAGTTGTTTTCATATTCTTCCTCCTTAAGTGGAAAGAAAACAAAAATACCCCTCTATCTAAAATTAGACAGAAGGGTAGTACCATACGTAAATTCAACACATTCCATACTTTATGCCGAATAGAATCGAACTGAAAGTATTAAATGAATTCATTTATGCGCGTTTTCTTCCGTCTCTGTCCTGTAAGATCAAAGCAGATTTTTTTTAATATCGACTAGCAGTTGCAGGTACAGTTCTATTAAGATACTGTCCTAGAGCTACTATAACAAGTTTGGAAGAAAACGTACAGACTAAATAATTAATGTAAAAACTTTTTTTCGAGGCCTTTATTATAAAATTTCAATATCAGCTGAGTATATGGATTTTATTTCTCCGTTCGCTTGACGAATTTCCAGGACTCCGTTCTCAGTGATGCTGACAGCTTCCCCTTCAACCACTTCACGGAGTGTTGTTGCTTTCACCTGTTTTCCGATCGTCCCCGAAGACTGTTCCCATAGCTGTTTGATCTGACCGAAGCCGTTTTTCACGTATTCGTCACTGTATCTCTCCAAAGATTCAAGCACATTGGCGACAAAGTGCACACGTTCAATCGGCTCCCCTTCTTCAATCGCAATCGATGTTGCAATCGATTGCAGCTCTTCAGGAAAATCGCTTTTCTTCTGATTGACATTGATGCCAATTCCAATCAGCAATGCCTGGATGAGGTCAGCCTCAGCTACCATTTCAGTTAAAATACCCGTTGTTTTTTTGCCGTTGATTAAAATATCATTCGGCCATTTTATTTCAGGTGTGAAATTTTTAAAACTCGACTTCATCGCTTCAATAATGGCCACAGCAGTAACTAAAGTAAATTGAGGGGCCTGGTGGGGGGCAACGTCAGGGCGTATGATGACAGTCATCCAAATCCCTTGCCCTTCTGTCGATTCCCATTCACGCATCATGCGTCCCCGCCCTGCAGATTGATGCTCAGCGATGACAACCGTGCCATCCGGTGCACCGGCCCGGACTAGTTCATGCGCAACAAGCTGTGTCGACTCCACCGTTTCATAATAATGGACTTGTCGGCCATAGCGTTCCGTCGTCAAAAATTGCTGCAATTGACCCATATCCACTTTATCCGGTACAGACACCAGTTTATACCCGCGTTTTTTTACTGTTTCAAACTCATAGCCTTCCTGCTTCAATGTTTGCATATGCTTCCATATTGCAGTTCGGGAGACATTGAGCTCATCCGCCAGCACTTGACCGGAAATCGGTTCTCCATCCGCGGTCAAAAACCGCTTCAAAATTTCATCCTTCATCGTGAAATGCATAAAACCATTCCTTTAATCGTTGTTTATCATTTTGTACTTTCCCGTTTAAGACTGCTTCTACTGCTGCATCAAGCGTCTGTTTAATCCAGCTGCCGCGTTTTTTCGGGGACCATTCCAACAGATCTTTTCCTGTAATCGCCAGCTCATGCACATGCTGTATCGGCAATGTGTTTTTTCGTGCCACCAATTCTTCATAGCTCACTTCAAGTTTACGATTCCGCCAAATAGAAAACTGGCAGGCCGTTTTAAGAATAATTGGATCAAAGCGCATCAAATCAACCTGACTCATCCCCCCAAGAAGACTTTCATAAGCATCCAACACCGTTTTCACGAATAGCTTATCTTTATTCGAACAGCGATACTTCGTAAGGAGCGTCAAATCGCTGCCGTTTACTAAGCAGAAATATGCCCAACCAACTTGTCGGTCTTCCGAATAAAATTGCGTCCACTCCGAAGAAGTAAAGTCGCCATACAGAAAATTACTCAATGTCGTTTTTTCCAAGTATTCAATTCCGAATGCTGCATGAGCAGAGATCAGAATCTTTGAAAGTTCTACTTGAATTCGCTCGATTGCAACATATTCAATCGATGCCGCTTTTTGTCTGATTGCTCCGAAAGTGTTTTCCTCGATTGAGAAGTGAAGCTGTGCAGCAAATCGGACAGCCCGCAGCATTCGGAGAGCATCTTCTTCAAAACGCTGATCCGGCTCCCCTACAGCACAGATAACTTTGCTGTCGATATGTTGGCGGCCATTGTAATAATCGATGTATTCTCCCGTTTGACTTAGAGCCATTGCATTCATTGTAAAATCGCGGCGTTTTAAATCCTCTTGTAGATTTCGAACGAACTCGACTGTATCCGGACGACGATGGTCACTGTAAGTAGACTCTGTCCGGTAGGTTGTTACTTCGATTGGTTCTCCACAGTCCAGTACAATGACCGTTCCGTGAGCGATTCCGACATCGATAGTGTGGGAAAAAATCGTTTGAATTTCTTCAGGCAATGCACTTGTTGCGATATCGACATCATTATTTTCTTTTTGCAAATAATAATCCCGCACCGCACCTCCTACAATAAAAGCTTCGAAACCGGCATGTTCAATCTTTTTAATGACTTCCTTTGCCGCTTGCCATTGTTGCGGAATCATTCTTTTTTTCAACCACTCTTTCATATATACGTTCATATTGTTCAACCATTTTTGTTTCATGGAACTGTTCGCGTACAGATTGTAGTGCGGCTTCTTTGAATGCCTGATGTTTTTCAACATCCTGCAGCAGTTCGACCGCATAATCCGCGACAGCCTGTGTATCTCCTAGCGGAACCAAATAGCCGTTCACGCCATGATTGATCACTTCGGGAATCCCGCCGATTGCTGTACCGATGCCGGGTACACCGCATGCCATCGCTTCCAATAATACGAGCCCGAACGATTCCTTTTCTGAAAGCAATAACTTAATATCACTGATTGCAAAAAGTTCTGTAATGTTTTCCTGCTTCCCTAAAAACAGTACATCATCCGTATAAGGTGAATCTTTTACAATATCTGTCACACGGTGCTTTTCCGGTCCATCCCCGACTAATAATAATTTGGCCGGCATACGCTCACGTATTTTCAGGAATGAATCAACCACGTCCGGCAGATTTTTTATTTTACGGAAATTCGAAACATGGATAATTACTTTTTCATGCGGTAAAATACCAAATTGCTCTTTTAAATTGCCGGGATCCACAGGCTTAAATACATCCTCATCAACGAAATTATAAATAGTTTCAATCGGTTTTTTCGTATCGATTAAAGCATATGTCTGCTGTTTTAACGATTCCGAAACAGTCGTTACTGCATCGGAATAGTCAATGCCATACTTGATCGCCTGCGCCAATGTGGAGTCTTCGCCCAAAACGGAAATATCCGTTCCGTGAAGTGTTGTGACAATACCGAACTTCTCGCCGCTCATATGACGGGCCAAAACTGCACAAACCGCATGAGGAATCGCATAATGAACATGCAGTAAATCCAGTTTTTCTTCTTTAATAACATCAGCCATTTTACTTGCTAATGCAATATCGTATGGTGGGTATTGAAATACCGAATAATTATTCACTTCCACCTCGTGGAAAAAAACGTTTGAATAAATTTTATTAAGTCGAAATGGCACACTTGATGTAATAAAGTGAATTTCATGTCCTCGTTCTGCCAACATTTTGCCTAACTCTGTTGCAATTACTCCCGAACCTCCCACTGTCGGGTAACAAGTAATACCAATTTTTAATTTTTTCATTCGGCTCCCCATCCTTTCAACAATACGATTTTAACTTTCTTTAAAAATTATGAAACAAATTTATAAAGTAAAATTGACCGGCATTTATTTTCTGCGTTCCTCTAAAATGCGCCAGTCAACAAAACCTTCCTGAAGCCCTTTTAATAAAATTTCCGCTGTTCCCATATTTGTCGCAAGCGGTATGTGATACAAGTCGCACAACCGTACCAATGCCATGACATCCGGCTCGTGCGGCTGTGCGGTCAATGGATCGCGGAAGAAAAACACCATATCCATATCATTATTAGCGATCATTGCACCGATTTGCTGGTCTCCACCTAACGGACCCGAGCGAAACTTTGTAATCGGAAGTCCCGTTTCGGCTTCAATCATTGTGCCGGTAGTGCCTGTCGCATAAAGATCATGCTCTTTCAAAATATCACGATATGCTATCGCAAACTGAATTAAATTATCTTTTTTCCGGTCATGTGCTATTAATGCGATTTTCATAATTATCAACCCATTTCTAAATGATGTTCTCTAATCCGTAGATTAATGTATTGGTTTTCATTACTTCTTCAATACTAAATGTAACACCGCTCATAAAGCTTCCTCGATTTAATGAATCATGACGGATCGTTAATAATTCACCTGTGCTGCCAAACAGTACTTGCTGATGTGCAACTAAACCTGGAAGTCTTACTGAATGGATATGCATGCCGTCAAAGTCTGCGCCTCTTGCACCAGTATGAGTTTCCTTTTCTTCCGGATGCCCTTGCTTTTTCGCCTTACGGACTTCACTGATCATTTGTGCTGTTTTAATTCCCGTACCAGATGGCGCATCAAGCTTTTGATCATGGTGCATTTCAATAATTTCCACATCCGGGAAATATTTTGCGGCATCTTTGGCAAACTTCATCATTAATATTGCACCAATCGCGAAGTTCGGCGCAATAATACAGCCTAATTGTCTTTCTGTTGCCATTTGCTGCAGTTCTTCAAGTTGTTCATCGGTAAAACCTGTCGTCCCTACAACTGGACGTATGTTATGTAATAATGCCTGTTTTGTTCGTTCATAAACACAAAGCGGATTTGTTAAATCTAAAAGTACGTCCGGTTTTGTCTCACGCACCAGCTCGACAAAATTTGTATAGATCGGAACTTTATAATGGTTTGGAAACTCTTCAAGCAATGCCAGTGATGTACCGACTTCTTTATAATCAAGTGCCGATACAAGCTCCATTCCATCATTATTCATGATAGTATGCACTGCTTCTGTTCCCATTTTGCCTCGTGCGCCGGCAATTGCTACTCTGATTGTCATACTGAAAAAACTCCTTTTTACTGTTAGTTGCTTTTATCCTTGTTAAATAAAATTCGAGTAATATAATGCGGCATTGTTTGGTTCATCCATATTGTTGTCAAATGCGCCAAAATCAAACATAATAAACAATGTAGCTTTTTTTCTGCTCCAGCACATATATTCTTACTCAACCGATTTTAGGAGGTTTACTATGCAAGGAATAAAAATACAGAATATCATCGGAATTCTTATCGGTTCCGCAATATTCAGTTTCGGTTTTGTCCACTTCAATATGCAAAACCAACTGGGTGAAGGTGGATTTAGTGGTATTACACTTATTTTATATTTTACACTAAATTGGGACCCAGCATTAATGAATTTGTTATTAAATATTCCAATGTTTATTCTAGGATGGCGTTTACTCGGTAAAAAAGCATTTATCTATACGATCATCGGTACACTAAGCGTATCGGTATTCTTAAAAATCTTCCAAATTTACGAAGTCAATATGAACTTGCAGGATGATCTATTCCTTGTATCGTTGTTTGCAGGGGTCTTTGTCGGAATCGGCCTAGGGATTGTGTTCCGATTCGGCGGGACAACCGGCGGGGTCGATATTCTGGCCCGACTTGCAAATAAGTATCTTGGTTGGAGTATGGGTAAAACGATGTTCGGCTTTGATTTCTTTGTCATTATCCTTTCCTGGATGACGTTTTTGGATGCCCGTTCGATGATGTATACATTAGTAGCCGTATATGTTGGCGGCCGTGTCATTGATTTGGTGCAGGAAGGCGCCTATTCGGCTAAAGGTGCATTTATTATTTCAATGAAATCCGATGAGATCGCAAACTTAATTACGAATAACATGGACCGTGGCGTAACCGTTTTTGACGGTCATGGTCACTTTACGAAAGAACACCGTGATGTTCTGTACTGTGTCATCGGACGAAACGAACTTGTCCGTCTAAAAAATATCGTCCACGGCGTCGACCCGCACGCATTTGTTTCCATCATGGACGTCCGTGATGTGACTGGAGAAGGTTTCACACTGGATGATAAAAAACAGCCGATAAATTAGTCTTTTGAAGTATATTTATTTGCATTTTTAAATATTGTCCGTTGATTTCCACTGCGGGCGGACGCTTTCCGCGGGCGCGGCTCGAGCCTGTAGTCTCTCCCTCGCGCTTTTCCCGCAGGAGTCTGCCGCCCTCCATTCCAATCAACTCCCGTTTAATCAAAGCGGACACAACTTAATAAGTTAGTAAATGGTTGAATAATATTCAAAAAAAGTCATTTTCCCTAATGGGGAAAATGACCTTTTTTAATTTCTATTAGATATTAATCTTCCGAAGTCATGCCTGTGTAAATCAGGATTAAACGTAATAGTTCCATTATTGCTACAGCTGCTGCTGCCACATATGTCATTGCCGCTGCATTTAAAACTTTGCGTGCTGAGCGTTCTTCTGTATTGTTGATAATACCTAAAGATACGACTTCATTCATCGCACGTTTGGATGCATCGAACTCTACCGGTAATGTTATCACTTGGAACACAACACCCGCTAATAATAAAGCAATACCTACCAACAGTAAACCTGAAGATGAAGCTAAAATACCGATCAATACAAAAATCCAAGACATATTTGATGAAATATTAGCTACCGGCACTAATTTCGAACGTAATGTCAGGAACGAATAAGCCTCCGCATGCTGTATCGCATGTCCTACTTCGTGCGCTGCTACAGATGTACCGGCGATTGAAGAATTGTAGTAGTTGTCCTCAGACAAGGCAACCGTTTTAGTTGCAGGATTATAGTGGTCGGCCAAAAAACCTTGAGTCGGTACTACACGAACATCCGTTAAACCATGTTGATCTAAAATATAACGTGCTACTTGAGCACCTGTCATTCCTTTTTCAGCTGGAACTTTAGCAAACTTTTTGTAAGTGCTCTTTACCTTCATCTGCGCATACAACGGTAAAAGCAAAATGATAATAAAATAAATAATATATAACACTATTATCGAACTCCCTTTCTATCTCTTTCTATGCTTTAATTTTAAAGGCTTTCTAGTCTTGTTGCAAATATTCACGCTTACGGCTTTCAAGAAAAGCAAAGATTATACATGCCATCGAAAGCCAGAAAGTGAAGTATCCGATCTCGCTTGGATACTGGTAAATGACTCTGTAAAATGGCATTTGGCCAAATAAATAGTCGATTATATCGTTATGCAGTGTCCAAACAGCCGCAACCATCACGTGCCACATTTTAAACCGGTAATTCGGTAAATACAGAACAGCCTGTACTGCCATCAAAAAATGTGAAGCAACGAGCATCCATCCGTCCGCTCCCAACTGTCCATTCTCTGCAAATGTCAGCAGATTCATCGCAACTGCCCATAATCCATATTTTATTAACGTGATAAAGGCAAGCACTTCCATTAATCTAAAGTTTCTGCCGATCAGCCACCCAATTATGGCAAAACAGAAAAATAAGCTTGCAGTGGGCGAATCCGGTACAAATATATAGTAAATCGGTTCTGTTACTGCCAACTGCCCCCGATACCAGTAATAACCGTAAACGGTACCAAGCAAGTTAATAATAAGCAGCAATGTTAAAAAGGCACGATGGTTTAATACGTACCATAATTGCATCATATATGCTTTCATTTATTCACCTTTTTCATCCTTATTGTTCATTATTCCGTATTATGTAGTGTGTGCAACTAAACCAAATATTGTACGTCTTTAATTATATATGTTCTTAATTGTTACGCAAGCTTTCGCTAAAAACCAGAAATAAAAGAAAATTAAAAAGAGAGTCAATATTCTGACTCTCCAGTGTAAAAAATTATTCAGCTTCTTTTAATCCTGCGATAAATTCAGCTAAAACTTGAAGTTCTTCCTCTGTACCTGTAAATGTATCAGCCGGCATACCGCCACGACCATTCACAATTACTTCCTGAACTTCTTCGGCTGTTAATTCATTGCCTAGAAGCATCGGGCCGGATACCCCTGCCAAATCTCCACCATGACATCCAATACAAGAAGTCTGAGCCTGGAAAATTTCATAGCCTTCGGAAGTTTCATCTACTTCCACATCCGGAAGTAAACCTAAATGTTTATCCGTAATTTCACCTTGTGCATCAACTGCTTCCCAGTCAGTTGCCTGAACAGATTCCCACGTTGTATAAATTAGTGCTGCTACAGCCAATAACATAAACGCTGTTGGTAAAGGACGTTTAAATGGACGTCGTTCAGGTGTTCTATCTAGAAATGGCACTAATGCTAATGCACCAAATGCAATACCTGGAATTACCATTGCGCCAATGACATTATATGGACCGGATGCATAAGAGTATTTTAATAGCTGGTACATTGATAGGAAGTACCAGTCCGGTAACGGTATATAGGATGCATTTGTTGGATCTGCCGGACCTTCAAGTGGTGAAGGATGTGCGACAGTTAATAATAAATAACCGATTAAGAAAACTGCACCAACCATCCATTCTTTTAATAAGAAGTCAGGCCAGAAAGCTTCTGTTTTCCCTGGATACTCGGAATAATCTTTTGGCACGTTCGGCATACGGTTATTCGCTTTAACACGTGAATCACCTACGAACTTCATACCTTTTCCGCGTTGCATAGTGTCCCCTCCTTAAAAAATAGTACAATTAGTTTCGGATCATAGAGGTCCTGAAATACCTTGGCGGCGGATCATGATAAAGTGAACTGCCAGTAAAGCAAATAATGCTGCCGGTAAGAAGAATACATGAATAGCAAAGAAACGAGTTAAAGTTTGCGCCCCGATAATTGTGGAATCCCCAGCTAATAATATTTTTATCGTTTCACCTAAAAACGGAACAGATGCAGCAATCTCGATACCTACTTTAGTCGCGAATAACGCTTTCATATCCCATGGTAATAAATAACCTGTGAAACCTAAACCTAACATAATGGCAAAGATACCTACACCAACTAACCAGTTTAATTCACGCGGTTTTTTATATGAACCTGTGAAGAATACACGAAGTGTATGTAAGAACATCATAACAATTACTAAAGATGCCCCCCAATGGTGCATACCACGAACGATTTCACCGAATGCTACTTCGTTTTGTAAATAGTAAACTGATTTCCAAGCATTCTCTACATCTGGTACGTAGTACATCGTTAAGAACATACCTGATAGAATTTGAATTACTGTAATAAAGAATGTTAATCCCCCGAAACAGTAAACGAATGCTGAAAAGTGATGGGCAGGGTTAACGTGCTCTGGCACTTCATGGTCGGCAATATCACGCCAAATAGGAGTAATATCTAAACGTTCATCGACCCAATCATAAATTTTATTTAGCACTGTGTCGTACCCCCTAACTTATTTAGTTACTGTGTGTGTTAGCGATTTTTTTTCCAAGCAATAAGAAACCATCATTTTCTGACACTTCATACATATCCAGTGGTCCAAGAGGCGGTGTACCTTTTACGTTTACACCTGTTTTTTCATAACGTCCCGCATGACATGCACAGAAGAATTGATTTGCGTGTTCTGGATTACCTTCCCAGTTTACAGTACACCCTAAATGCTTACATACAGGTGAGATTGCGATGATTTCGTCACCTTCTTTGTAAACCCAAGCAGCATCAGCTACTTCTGATTTGTACCAACCATCCGTCTGTTCATACGAGAAGTCCACTTTTACTGGAACTTCTGTAATTTCGGCAATTTTTTTGCTAGTTTGTACAAAATCACCATCTTCTTTTGACTGAAGAATTGGGTCAATAGCAAAACGTACCATTGGCATTAACATTCCTGCCGCCATAAATCCACCTACACCAGTAATTGTATAAGTTAAAAATTGACGTCTTGTAACTCGATTCCTACTCATCCTTTTCCCCCCTCTTACTAAAAGGTCAGTCCAACGGACATATACTTTTAAAAATAGTAAATAACTAGGACATATCTATGATATATCAACTGAATAAGTTGGTCAATATAGCATTCATTTCCAAAAGTGTAGTTTGTGAACATTTAATGAAACAAATGTCGCACATATATGCTCGTTAAACCCAAATTTTCGTAAAAGTTGGGATGACTTGTTTTAACTGGTCTTCCAAAATTCTCTGTTTTACACCCTGGTCCATAGACTCAAGCGGGATAGCCGGAAGCCAAATAATATTTAAATATTCTTTAAATTCAGTCCATGAATGGTCACAGGTAATAAAGACCACTGCTTTAAAACCTGCTTCCTTCAATTCTTTTTCCATTGTTGCTGGCATATTATCTGACTTGGTTCCCGTTGTATATGAAAAGGGAGGGAATAGTAAAAGGCGACCTTTAAACTGCTGCTCTATGAAATTCGTCAACGTCATTAAATATTCAGAAGCAGAACTGCTCTGCTTTATCCCCTGATCTGAAAAATCCAATTGCACTAGCGGGACAATCGCCGTATCTATAAATTGTTTTTGTGCCTGGAACTGTTCTACATCTTTTACAATAAAGTTCATATTCTTTCCTCCTAGTACCTTTAAACTTCTGAAAATAGGAAAGAAGTAATTTTTTTAATAAAGTCCAAAATTACTTCGTATGCTTCAATGCCTGCAATAAATTAGACAACTCGAAAAAACGCTCTTTATCTCCACTATCCAGCGCTTCATCTATTTCTTTTAACAGCTGCTGTTCCTGGAACTCTAGTACACTATTTTCCAGCAAACGCTCGGCTGCCAGACGGTCCTTTTCACTAATAAAGATATCAGCCGGTACGTAAGGGTTTTCCTCCAGTACCGCCAAATACAGAGGGTCAGGCGGTACACTTGGGAAGTTCAGCTGAAAGTAAATCGCCTCATGTGCATTGATACGTAAATCATGAAATGCTTTTTCAGCGTCGGATGTCATAATATTTTCTTTATAAAATCGGAATGGGATACTCGTTGTCTCAATTGTCGACATTACAATGGAACGCGGGCAATAATGTGCTTCATCAACGAAATGAACGTTTTGCAACAAGTCGTCATTACTTAATAAGTAATTTAAAATCCATACACCTTCACGTCTTTTTAACTGGAAATTTTTCAAAAACCACCTGATAAACAACTTTTTGTCATTCAGTGGTACGGAATATGTCAACATGCAATCCTCCCTTTACTCAAAGCGTTCTAACAAATCAGTCCATTGCTGTTCAGAAGGCTGTAATTGGACAAGGCGCTCGGCAATTTGCTTTGCTTCATCACGCTTGCCGTCCTCAACTAAAAACAGGAAGTATTTCTCTAAAAACTCAACATCATCGTTAAATTCATTATATGCCTCTTTGTAAATTTCGTATGCTTTTTCAAACAGTTCTTCTTCATTATAAGCATTGGCTACAAATGGATATAATGCGACCCATTCGAATTCATTTTGATGCAATTGTTCATATAGTGAAATAATTTCTTCATAGCGTTGTTCCGTATTGTAAACCGACATCAATATTAAAATTGCTTCCATATATTCCGGATCCAATGCAATGGCCTCACTCAAAAAGTCTACCGCTTCCTGTTGCTTGCCATTTTTTATCGCCATTTTCCCTGCAAATAAATAGAGAGATTTATCGTATTCGTCTCGTTTAAGACCTTCTTTAATAACTTTTAAGGCACGCTCATTATCCTCAAGCATTGCATAACTTTCAGCCAGCAGTAAATAGGCTGAGAAATAATCAGGGTCCAACTCTTTTAAATCTTCCAGCTGTTTTATAGCTAGTTCATATTTTTCCGTCTGGAAAGCTGCATAGGCCGAGCCAAACAGCAAGTCTGCTGTAACCTCTTCTTCAAGTGCTTCCATATAATAATCCAGGGCTGTTTCATAACCTGCACCTGCGCGATAAACTTCCGCAAGACGCTGAGCTAAAATTATACCAGCAAACTTTTTATCAATGGCATACAGCTCTTCATAAATTCGAACAGCCTCTGTAAAACGACCTGTTTCAAATAATAATTCTGCTTTGGCAAATTGCAGCAAAGGTTCATGTGGTAAAATTTGCAACGCATCATTAATCCGCTGTTCCGCCACCTCAAATAACCCCTGCATTTGATAATAGTCCGCCAATACTAACAGCGCTTGAGGATATTCCGGTGCATCATCGGCAATTCCCATTAGTAAATCGAGGGCATTATCCTCTTCACCAAGCTCAATCAATACGCTTGCACGATCGATTGAAATTTGCGCTTCCTCAGGAAATAAAAATTGCAGATGCTCAAAAACGCGGTCTGCTTCATTTAAAAATCCGTAATGCATAAGGGCTTCAGCTACTTCATATTGTGCTGCGGGTTCAGCATCCATTAAAAAAGATTCAAGAAGTCGGTTAATCTCCTCTAAATTGCCTTCTTGAATCGCTTGTAGTAATTGTTCCATGTGTATTTCACCTTTTTCTTTTGTTCTCAATATTATGCTACATGACGAAGCAATGCATCACAAGAAAAAGAATTCGGATGTTTTATAAAATTCTTTGGGCAAAGCAAAAAAGAGATGTAAAAAGTAATTTCTTTTTACATCTCCGTAAATCATTATTTTATAATACTATTCACATGTTCAAAAAAAGTCGGGTAGGAAACAGCGATGCAATCCGCATCATCCAATTCCACTTCCCCATCCGCAACAAGAGCAGCGATCGCAGCCATCATTCCAATACGGTGGTCACCATATGTTTTCAAGCTTCCACCATGTAAAGGTGTCGGGCCTTCGATCACCATGCCGTCATCTGTCGCCTCAATATTTGCGCCCAGCTTCTTTAACTCATTGACAACCGCATCGATACGGTTTGTTTCTTTCACTTTAAGTTCTTCCGCATCTTTAATGACTGTTTTACCAGCTGCCTGTGTCGCAAGCAGCGCAATAATCGGAATTTCATCGATTAGGCGAGGAATAATAGCGCCCTCCACTGTCGTTCCGTTTAGGTCGGAAGTTTCAATCGTAATTGCAGCAGTTGGTTCTGCCGCATTCTCGTCATTGACTGAAATGGACATTTTCGCCCCCATATTTTGAAGCACTTCCAGAATGCCGTCACGTGTCTCATTAATTCCCACGTTATTCAGAACAATTTTGCTGTTTTTCGCAATAGCACCAGCAACAAGGAAAAATGCTGCCGATGAAATATCACCTGGTACATTTACATGGGTTCCCGTCAGCGTTTGACCGCCTTGCAGTGATACAACACCATCTTCAACCGTTACTGTTGCCCCGAACTGGCGCAGCATACGTTCTGTATGATCACGCGAAATTTCTTCCTCACGTACAACCGTTGTACCTTCCGCACGAATACCGGCAAGTAGAATAGCTGATTTCACCTGGGCACTTGCAACAGGCATTTTGTAGTCAATCGCTTTTAACGGCCCGCCCTGAATCGCAAGTGGCGTATATTGTCCATTGTCTCGTCCGGCAATTTGCGCACCCATTAAACGTAATGGATCTGCAACACGACGCATCGGACGCTTACCAATTGATGCATCACCTGTCATGATTGTATGTAATTTCGTGCCGGATAGCAGTCCTAGCATTAAACGCGTAGTTGTGCCTGAATTTCCTGTGTAAAGCACTTCTTCCGGTTCTTTCCAACCGTCGATTCCCGGGCTGTTGATCGTTACGTCTGTCCCGTTGACTTCAATGTCTACCCCTAGCTTTTGGAAGCAGTCAATTGTACGCAGACAGTCTTCTCCCAACAAGAAGCCACTGACAGTCGTTTTTCCTTTTGCAATGGAACCGAACATCACCGAGCGATGCGATACCGATTTGTCACCCGGCACCGTAATATCTCCCTGTAATGATGGTTGACTGTATTGCAATGTTGTACTCATATATGAACCCCCTTTAAGAAAATCCCATTGCCCTTTATGAAATATAAGTATCGAACTTTGCCTTGTGTGCAATGCATTGTGCGGCACGTTCACGGTCTTCGTTTGTCTGGAAACTGATGACCAGGATACCGAATACATCGACACGTGTTTCAACGATACGTATATTTGTAATACTTATATTATTTTCTGCCAATAAGCCTGTTACTTCTGAAATGACCCCTGGATAATCCGGGATATCGACATAAAGATCATACGGCATGTACAAGGCACCGTTTGCAACCGGCAAACTGTCCCGGACATCACGCGCTTCACTGAAGTAGTTCTCGATGGCCTTCGCATCGCCTTCAGCCAATAGATCACGGACACGCTGCATTTCTGTAAGCCAATTATCAAGCTGTCCGACTAATTCCTGTTTGTTTTGCATTGTAATATCACGCCATAAAGCAGGGTTTGATGAAGCAATCCGTGTAATATCACGGAAACCGCCGGCAGCTAACGAAGAGGTCATTGGATATGTCTGTTTTTCACTATTTAGCTGATGTACTAAAGACGCCGCGATAATGTGAGGGAAATGGCTGACAACAGCTGTCATATGATCGTGTACCTTTGCATCGACAACGACCATTTTCCCTAGTGTAAATTTCAGCAGATCGTCCAGTGCGGCAAGCTTTTCAAGTTCCTCCCCTTCATGGGGTGTCAGCATATAGTAGGCATTTTCAAGTAAATACGGCTTTGCTGCGGTAATCCCGCTCTTATGGGAACCCGCCATTGGGTGCCCGCCTATAAATGTAATACCCAGTTGTCGCAGCTCCAATGCTTTTTCCATTATTTTCGCTTTTGTACTGCCTGTATCTGTAATAATGACATTGCGTTTTAATTCCCAAGACTTAAGCTGTTCCATAAAGTCGAGTGTGACATTTACCGGTGTACCAAAAATAATTACGTCCGCCTCTTTTGCAAACCCAGCAGGATTTTTTACTACTTCATGAACGACTTGCAGTGTGTCCGCTAATTGTCGCGTTTGTTCATGAGCATCATAGCCGAACACTTTTGTATGTGGTGCCTTCTGCAAAGCCATCGCTACAGATCCACCAATTAACCCTAGTCCGATTACGAAGACATTTCGTGTCATGCAAGAACTCCTTGTTCATTTAAGACCTCTTCAAGAAGTTGTAAAAATCTCGCATTTTGAGCTTCAGTACCGATCGTCACACGAATATAGCCTTCCAATCCTAGTGCTGCCCCGCTTCGGATAATAAATCCGCGCTTCATCATTTCTTCAAACACAACATTACTTGGCGCTTTCACTTCAAACATGACAAAGTTCGTTTGAGAAGGGAAATAATTTAAACCGTGCTGCTCGCAAAATTCTACAAACTGCTTTTTGCCGATTTCGTTCGCTTTACGGCAGCTGGCAATGTATTCCTGGTCCTGTAGTGCAACCTGCGCAACTTGTTGGCTTAAAATCGTATTGTTGAATGGTGCACGCACCGGATCAAGCTTTGCAATAACGTCTGCTTGGGCAATTCCGTAGCCGACACGGAAAGAAGCCAGTCCATACGCTTTTGAGAATGTACGCAATAAAATTAAGTTCGGGTAGTCACGGAAATAATGCAATGTATCTTTATAAGAGGCATCGTTAATGTATTCCACATATGCTTCGTCCAATACAACGAAAACATCCTTAGGCACTTTAGCCAAGAAAGCACTCAATGTCTCATCCGATACGATAGTACCTGTCGGATTGTTCGGATTGCACACCCAGACAACCGATGTATTTTCATCAATTGCATCCAGCATTGCTTCCAAATCATGGACACCATTTTTCAATGGCACTTTACGGACTTCTGCTCCTTCAATCTCTGCATTATGCCAGTATTGAGAAAATGACAAATCTGCCATGACTGTGTTCACACCTGGATATAATAATGCACGGGTAATGATTGCGATTAAATCATCCGATCCATTCCCTAAAATGATTTCATTTTCGGCAACGCCATAGAAATTTGCCAACGATGTACGTAAGCTTTGAGCATAACCGTCCGGATATATTGCATGATTGGATTCATCTTTTTGTAAAAATTGTTTCACTTTTGGTGAGCTGCCGAAGGGATTTTCATTCGATGCGAGCTTCACGACTTCATCTAATCCGAAAAGCTTCTTAACTTCTTCAATTGGTTTCCCCGGTTGGTAAGCTTTCATTCCAAATAACTGTTGTTTCCACTTCATCCTTAACGTCTCCTCTTACTCGCAATTATTTCACTAAGTCTGGTCTTAATTTTACCGCGTCTTCTAAATAAACATGTTGGATTTTGTGCTGTGGCGTATCCGTATTGACGTGTAATAATACGCGGATACATAATGGCAATGCACCAGGCACATCCATTTCATGCATGCACATAATCGGTACAAACTGCCACCCCGGCATCGTACGTACCGACTTTGCAGGAAAGGCGGAATGAATATCCGGAGTTGCAGAAATTGTCACAGAGGCAATATCTTCCGGTTCAATACTATTTTGTTTCGCAACTTCTTTCACTAGTCTTGCCGTTTCTCCCCATACATACTCCGCTTTATCTTCAACAATCGTAATTGCGCCGCGAATTCCACGAATCATTGTTACACCTCCGCTAATAATGCTCTTAGTTGACGATCAATTTCTCGGCATTGTTCAAGTTCAACTTTTTGGACAAATGGTTGTCCGATCGTTTCAAGCAGCACGAACTGCAATTGTCCATAGTCCGCTTTTTTATCTTTTAGTAAATATTCAGTCAGTTGATCGAATGTAAAGTCATGAACAGCTTCAAACGGATAGCCGTTTTCCATTGCAAAATGTAAAAAGCGCTTCGTAAATTGGTGATTGACTTTACCGTATGTTTCACTTAATAAAAGTGAATAAATAAGGCCAATCATCACAGCTTCACCATGTGCCACACGTCCATATCCTGCTGCTGCTTCAATCGCATGCCCGTATGTATGGCCTAAGTTAAGGTACTTTCTGACGGACTGTTCTGTTTCATCCTGTTCGACAATCGTTGCCTTCACTTGAATGCCATGCGCCAAATAATTCGCCAGCAGATCTTCCGGAAGTTCCGTTACATGATCTCCTTCGATCAGCTCTTCCACCCATTGCGCATCGGAAATCAACGCATGCTTAATCACTTCTGCCATTCCTGAGCGCACTTCTTTTTCGGAAAGACTATGTAAAAATTCTGTATCGAAAATGACAGCTTCAGGCTGATAAAAAGCACCGATCATATTTTTTCCTAGTTCATGATTGATGGCCGTCTTTCCGCCAACAGCTGAATCATGCGCCAAAATTGTTGTCGGTACCTGGATGAACGGAATGCCGCGCATATAAGTTGCCGCAACAAAACCGGCCAAATCACCGACTGCTCCACCGCCAAATGCGATAATGAGCGATTTTCTTGTACACTTTTGCTGAAGTAAATAAGTTTGCACGGCGTTATAGTTTTCAAAGCTTTTACACTTTTCCCCTGCAGGCATGACATGTACTTCGAATGTATACGGGAAGTTCGCTTCAAAATAGCTTTGCTGTGCTGTCCAAACATTTTCATCTGTCAATACGATGATTTTATCCGCTTTTGTAAACAAGTCATGCTGTGCTGTCAATGCATCACGTAATATACCTTTCCCAATCGTTACAGCGTACGAGTGTGAAGGAGTTCGAACCGGAATCTCCATATTAATACTCCTTCGTATACTGACGCATTTCATCTAACTGCGCCTTTAATTGTGGTAATTGATCACTATGGAACTGCTCAACAATTGCGTTTGCGATTTCCCAGGCGATTACATGTTCGGCAACGATGGATGCTGCAGGTACTGCACAGCTGTCAGAACGCTCCACACTTGCTTTAAACGGTTCTTTTGTTTCAATATCAACACTTTGCAGTGGCTTATATAATGTAGGGATCGGCTTCATCACACCGCGAACGACAATCGGCATTCCTGTTGTCATACCGCCTTCCAAACCGCCTAGACGATTAGTTGCGCGCGTATAGCCCTTTTCATCATCCCATAAAATTTCATCATGTACTTCCGAACCTTTTTTGCGTGCCATTTCAAAACCGATTCCGAACTCAACGCCTTTAAATGCATTGATGCTCAACATTGCCGATGCCAGTTTCGCATCCAGTTTACGGTCGTAATGCACATATGATCCGATCCCCGCAGGCAAACCTTCCACGATGACCTCTACGACACCGCCGATTGAGTCTCCGGCTTGCTTTGCTTCATCAATGGCTGTCACCATTTTTGCTGAAGCTTCTGGATCGATACAGTAACATGGATCGTTTTCAATGATAGTACGGATTTCATCTGCTGTTTTTCCTTCCAACAAACTGCTGTCTGCTTTAATCCCTACAATTTCAGTAACGTGAGATACAATGGATATCCCAAGCTCGTTCAGCAATGCTTTTGCAACAGATCCAACTGCCACTCGTACTGTCGTTTCACGTGCACTAGAACGCTCCAGTACGTTACGCAGATCACGGTGACCGTATTTCATCCCTCCGACTAAGTCCGCATGTCCTGGACGCGGACGTGAGATTTGTCGTTTAATTTCAGATGGATCGATATCTTCCGGCAACTCTGCCGCGCCCATAATTTTTGTCCAATGCTTCCAGTCATCATTTGTAACGACTAATGCTACTGGTGAGCCTAATGTTTTTCCGTGACGAACTCCTGATACAATTTCCACTGTATCTGTCTCAATCTGCATGCGACGTCCACGGCCGTGACCACCTTGACGACGTTTTAAATCGTAATTTATTTTTTCTGCTGTTACTGGAAGTAAAGAAGGCAACCCCTCTATAATTGTAGTTAATTGTGGTCCGTGTGACTCACCTGCTGTTAAATAACGCATTAAACACTTTCTCCCTTCAACTCGCTAAAGTATGTATTTTTCACTATAACATATTTCAAATTAAATAACAGTACTGTTTCCGCCTTCTGATAAGCTATTTTAGAATATTCTGAACGTTCCA
Source organism: Solibacillus sp. FSL W7-1436 (assembly GCF_038007305.1). Lineage (NCBI taxonomy): Bacteria > Bacillati > Bacillota > Bacilli > Caryophanales > Caryophanaceae > Solibacillus > Solibacillus sp. FSL W7-1436. The sequence goes on along the minus strand of NZ_JBBOWV010000001.1, from coordinate 2,733,523 downwards.
ACTAGAAAACGACACATTTATCAGCAAAAAGAAACAAAAATACGCTTTTCGCTCTATTATCCGAAAAGCGCATTCATATATAGCTTTTTAAAGTATATCTCAACTAAAGCTTCTACGTTCTACAGAGCATCTATTATTGTACTATTATTTTTTACGGTAAAAAAATGTATCTTCGACTTCAAAATCATATTTTGCAGGATTAAATATCTGCTCAGTTGATCCTACAAACAAAATGCCGCCTGGACGCAATGCTTTACTGAAGTTTGCATAAATCTGATCTTTCGCTTCTTCGGTAAAATAGATCATGACATTCCGGCAAACAATCAGATCAAAATTCGATTCATAAGGATCCCTAAGTAAATTATGTTTTTTAAAATTAACTGTGCGCTTAATCTCATCTTTTACTTTGTAAAATTGGCCTTCTTGAACGAAGTATTTCGACTGAACCGGTTTTGGTACTTCTGCAAGAGAACGTTCCGGGTAAAGGCCCAGCTTCGCCTTTTGGATAACATTTTCGTCCAAATCGGTTGCCAGTATATTTACTTGAGATAAAGGTAAGTGATGGGACAACACCATTGCTAAACTGTATGGCTCTTCTCCAGTTGAACAAGCCGCACTCCATATTTTCGGGCGTCTGTTAGATTGAAGCAGTAAAGGGAAAATTTTATTTTGCAGTACTTCCCAGCGTTTTCCGTTCCGGTAAAATTCCGACACATTTATCGTCATCCGATCCAGAAACTCATTCATCAGCTCGCGGTCTTTCTCCAATGCACTATAAAAATCCACAAAGTTCCGATATCCCTTTTTTTCATATAATGATGTTAACCGGCGTTTCATTTGCGCTTCTTTATATAGAGCTAGGTCAATGCCCGTTTTGCGCTTAATGCCATCAATAAATTGTACATAATCTGACATTACTCATCTTTCCCCTCATCTAACGTATGCCTATTATAGCTGAAAATTTCAGAACCCGAAACACCTTTTGTCCATAAATGTTAATCATTGTGTCTTTCCAGCAAAAGTTGTTTCGATTGCTCCAGTTCAAGCTTCATTTTTTCCGTTTCGGAATGGTAGCTTTGCAGACGTATCTGTTCAAGTTCGGCCTCTTTTTCCAACATTCTGATTTGCAGCTTCATACTCGATCGTTTATGCGCTGTCAATATAGCGGTTAACGCAATCGTAGCACCCGAGCCAAAAATAATACACAAAATAATAATATCTTCCATACGCTTCATTACGCTCCTCTAATTATTATTTTACTTTGTCAGATCGGTCTGTTAGTTGTGTTTCAAGCAGTAATTGCTTTGTCTGTTCCAATTCAAGCTGCATCTTCGCTGTTTCTTTATCATAAGTTTCAAGTCTTAGTTTTTCCAGCTTAATTTCTTTATCAAGACGCTTTAGTTCGATATTTTTATTTTTCGTGTACGTATCTGTTAAAATCCCTACTACAGCGATTATTGTAATCATTGCCCAGAACATGGATGTCACCCTTTCTACTAATTTAAATCGGTTACTTTTTATACGTATGTATTCCGGAAATAGTTTCATTATTCGGATTTATTATACCATTAATAGGCTCTGTTTTTCCTGTTCCATATAAAAAAAGCTACCACTTAAAAAGTGATAGCTTTCCTGTAAATTCAATTATTCAGCGATTCCTTCTGGGAACCATAAACCGATTTCACGCTCAGCAGAAGCTAAAGAGTCAGAACCGTGGATTACGTTGTGTGATAAAGTTACAGCGTAGTCACCGCGGATTGTACCAGGAGCTGATTCTTCTGGCTTTGTAGCACCCATCATGATACGAGATAATTGGATAACGTTTTCGCCTTCCCAAACCATACCGAATACTGGGCCTGAAGTGATGAAGTCTACTAATTCACCGAAGAAAGGACGCTCAGCGTGCTCTGCATAGTGTTTTTCAGCTAAATCACGAGTTGGTACCATTAATTTTGCTCCGCGCATTACGAAACCGCGACGTTCAAAACGATCAACGATATCTCCGATTACTTGACGTTCTACGCCGTCTGGTTTAACCATTAAAAATGTTTTTTCGATTGCCATTATAAACACTCCTTAAATTTGAGTAAAAGGTTTTACACCTACCGATAAATATTACCAAAATCCTACTCATACTGCAACAAATATTAGATTTGCCCATAAATTGGCTCGTCTCATAACATAGAGTTGATTTCCATTGCGGGTCGGACGCTTTCCGTGCGCACGAGGCCAACACGACGTTGGTCACAAAAGCGTTGCCACAGGACGTGGCGTTCTTAGCTTTTGTTCCTAGTCTCAGGCGTCGTGCTAATCCCGCTGGAAGCTTGCTTGTGACTGTCGCTTACGCTTTCGTCACAGAGAAAATCTTGTAGCGAAAGGCGCTAGCCGTCAGCTAGTGTTTTAACAGTGCGAAAGGTGAAACCGTCAGCACGAACACTCGCCTTTCCTCCATTCCAATCAACTTGCCTTGACATTAAAATATGCCATCCTCATTTTAAGATGGTTCGAATATTGTCAAATTTTTAAGATTTTCTCTTACCCATAAACAGCGCAATATCACGCAATTTTTTCTTCATTGGGTGTTTCGGCAATGCCTCGACCTCTTTTAACGCCTTTTTTAAATACAAATTACTAATATGGGTTGCTTCTTTTATAGCTTCCGAATTCCGGACTAGTGCCAGCATACTCTGGCGTTCTTCTTCCGTTAATCCTGATTCTGCCACTTTCTTCAAATAAGGGGCAAGCTGCGGATCATCTTTCATCAACAATATCGGCAATGTGACATTCCCGTTCATTAAATCACTGCCAGCCGGTTTCCCGAGCTGTTTGTCTGTCGCTGTAAAATCTAATATATCATCTACTATTTGAAAGCTCATTCCTACAAAATAACCGTAGCGCTTTAAATGCCTAGCTGTTTTTTCATCGGCACCACTAACGACTGCTCCAAGTTCGCAACTTGATTCAATCAGTAAAGCTGTTTTACGTTTAATACGTCGGAAGTAATCTTTCAAACTTTGATCTAAACGAAACTTATCCTCAATTTGAATGACTTCACCATTTACGAGCTCGACCATTGTTTTAGCTAATATTTGATGGGCTCTTGGATTTTCAATGCTTGTTACATATTGTAATGCACGTGCAAATATAAAATTACCTGTATACATCGCCACACGGTTGTTCCACTGTGCTTTCACCGTCTCCCGGCCACGGCGCATATCTGAATTGTCAATTACATCATCATGCACCAGTGAACCCATATGAATCAATTCCAAAGGGACGGCAATGTTTTTCATTCGGTCAATATTATAGTCACCAAACTTGGCACTTAGTAACGTAAATACTGGTCGAATACGTTTTCCACCAGCTTGCAGTAAATGGACTGAGGCATCATTCAATAAGTGTGAAGATGAATTCAACGCTTGTTCCAATTCGTTTTCGATGACTTCTATATCTGATTTAATATCGGCATATAGCATTTTGATTTTCATCTTTTCCACGCGTCAAAACCTACTCCCACTTTTATTTCTTCTTAAAACCCATGTGCATAGCTGCTGCCCCACCGCTATATGGTTTGTATGTCACATTCTCATATCCTGCTTCCCGGAACATCTGCGCTAATTTTTTCATACCCGGAAAATCATTCGCGGACTTTTGCAGCCAAGAATACTCTTTGTAGCTTTTCGCAAAAATCTTTCCGAACAGCGGCATAATATGATTAAAGTAAAAACGGAAAAGCTGGCGATATACCGGTATTTCTGATTGAGAAGTTTCCAGACATACAACCATTCCGCCAGGTTTAACGACCCGATTCATTTCACGCAATACTTGCATATAATCCGGTACATTCCGTAAGCCAAAACCGATTGTCACATAATCAAATGTATTATCTTCAAATGGTAGTTCCATTGCATTTCCGTGAATCAGTTCGATATTCGGGATATTCTCGGTTTTCTGCATGCCGACTTTCAGCATATTTTCACTGAAGTCAAGCCCTTTTACTTCACCTTCTTCACCGACCGCCTTCGATAAAGCGATTGTCCAATCCGCTGTACCGCAACATACATCAAGGCATTTCGAACCTTTTTTTACTGCCATACGTTTCATCGTATCTTCACGCCATCCAACATGCATTTGGAAACTAATGACCGAGTTCATTTTATCGTAGCTCTCTGAAATGTTTTCAAACACTTCATGAACATGTTCTTCTTTCGATTTCGCCATTTTATTCAAGACCTTTCTAAAATCACTAAAAAGTGATGTATTGCTCAATGGAATGTTTTAATTCATCTGTTAAATCGATATTCGTCAAGTTTTCTTTCAATTGTCGCTCCATGTCATGTAAATGATCCCGGAAGGCTTCAATAATAGAATCCATCATAGTCAAATCCGCTGAAAATGCCTTATATAAAAAACAAGGCTGCCCTTTTCTCAAGAAATCCAGCTCTTTTTTCAAACGAATATATGTTAGCGTTTGCTGCATCAGTTCTGTATAGGCTGTGAAACCGTATACATCATAATATTGGGCAATCAGTTCGCTTTCAATCGTCATTAAACTCTCAATCCACTGTTCAAGTGACCGTTTTTGTTCCTCGTAAACACGGATTTGATGCTCACAGCGCTTTACGATTCCTTCCGATAACTTTTGAATCAAAAAAATATTTCCCGTTTGTGCGAGTAACTGATAATACCGGCCACTATAGTAATCACCGGAAAGAACAAGCAACTGCTGTTCTTTACTCGTCGCTTCCACTTCCTTCACTTTTTCGTGCTCTGTCAGTGAAGCATGTACAATCCCGACCGTGACCGCACTTATTTGATGGTCATCGGTCATTAGAGCACCATTTAAAAATGGGAGCTGAATAAAAAACAGCTGTTCTTCCTGTAAAGACGGTTGTCCAACATTTTGAAGTAATGCTCTATGATGAACATGCTGAAGAATATTAGATTTTAGCGTCTGAACCGATTGTGTAATAGATGTTGCATTCATAGAAATTACTCCATTTCAATGTTATAAAGCATAATTACGATTTTATATTTATGTGAGAATTACAATATGTTACTTTTTACTTTGTACTATACCGTGTGCAGAGTGAATTTTAGCTTTTCCGCGGATTTTCATGGCAGATGTATGTTCAGTAAACTGGGCGATCATAACTTCACCGGCATCCAGTTTTTCTGAATGGTGAAACTTTGTATCTGTCCCGCGTGTCAAACCAATAACATGTACCCCATCTTCTTCTGCTTCGATAATAATATACTCTGATTGTCCCATTATACAATCTCCCCACGTGTTAATTTCTTTGTCTATAATACCATATTTGTTATTATTATTTCATTTGGATGAATGTATTCACTTCATTGCGCTTTACATCATCCTGTTCATAAATGCCGCGTGCAACAGCTGTAACTGTTTTAGAGCCCGGTTTTTTTAATCCGCGCATCGTCATACACATATGCTCCGCTTCCACGACAACATAAACCCCTTTTGGATTCAGCATTTCCATAATTGTATCCGCTACAGTTGATGTAATACGTTCCTGAAGTTGAGGGCGGCGTGCTACTGATTCGAGGCAGCGCCCAAGTTTGCTTAATCCGGCAACTTTTCCGTCTTTAGGTATGTAGGCGATATGGGCTGTTCCGTAAAAAGGAACCAGGTGATGTTCACACATTGAAAAGAATGGAATATCTTTCACTAATACTAATTCTTCGTGATCCTCATGGAATACCGTGCTGAAATAGTCACGCGGGTCTTCCTGCAGGCCGCTGAACATTTCCGCATACATTTTTGAAACACGTTTTGGTGTATCCAGTAATCCTTCACGCGTCACATCTTCCCCAACTGCTTCCAAAATCATCTTTACTGCTTCTTCTATCTTTTTTAAATCGACATTTGACATGAAACAAATTCCTCCTACAAACCAAAACGTTTATTATGTATAAATCTATATCTAATTAATTTTTTATTCTATATTAAATTTAACGCTAATTGATAATACCTTAGCGAAAAAGGTTAAATGCACTCTTGAATCGTAGCACATTAAGCTCATAAGTTCAAAACAGTTATACTATTTTCAGCATAGTTGGGTAAAAACAACCGAAATGAACAAAAGCGCTAATGCGCCCGTTCAGTTCCGAGCGGGCAAATCGCCACTTCCCTATGGTATAACCCCAATAATGTGAGGAGCCGGAGCTTGAGCCTAGACGTAAAAAAGAGCAGCTCTCAGTTAGACTGAGAGCTGCTCTATGTACCTCGAGAAACTGAATTATTTTACAGCGTCCTTAAGTGCTTTACCTGGCTTGAAAGCAGGTACTTTAGAAGCAGCAATTTCGATTTCCTTACCCGTTTGTGGGTTACGACCTTTACGTGCTGCACGCTCACGAACTTCAAAGTTACCAAAACCGATTAATTGTACTTTGTCACCCTTTGCAAGAGCATCTTGAATTGTATCAAATACAGCTTCAACTGCTTTAGAAGCGTCTTTTTTAGAAAGACCTGCAGCTTCAGCAACAGAGTTTACTAATTCTGTTTTATTCACACCATTCACCTCCTCTCAAAGGGTCATGAATCTAAATCCTGTAAAAAGATTAACATACAGAAAACCGCGACGCAACTGAATTCCCCCATGTTTTGTATATATTTCGTCATTTTTTGAAAAAAAACTAAAATTACAGGACAATTCACCTATAAAAGTGAACGGCCCTGTAATCATAGGTAACTCCTATTCTGTTAGTATGTCAGATAATAAATGTAATTAAACCTCTTTCGCCTTCGTTTATTAATCTTTCCAGCATGAGGCGCATTCTGTTTTTCGCATGTGTCGGAACGCTTTTCATTTTGAAACGGATACTTTCCGTAAGCACTTCATGAAGCGGTGTGCCAAACAATTGCGTTTGCCACAATGCCTGTCGGTCAAATTCATACGCATGCTGCAAGTCTTTCAGCAGGTGCTGACTGTGGAATTCAGATCCGATCAACGGCGAGAATTCCGCTTCCATATCAATTCGGATAATGTGGTAGGAAGGGGCTTTCGCCTTCATACGCACACCATAGAAATTGTTTTGCTCGATCAGCTCCGGCTCGCTCGGATCAAACTCATCCATCGCAGGCAATGTGACACCATAACCGTGTTCCTTTGCCTGTTCAATCGCATCGCGGAATCTTCGCTGTGCCGCTTTTGCCTCTGAAGCTTCCTTAATAAACAGGAGCCACTCTTTCTTTGTATCGACTGGTTTTTCAAGAAACTCGGTGCACGTTTCCTTATAGTAATCGTTGTGAATGTTGACACGTAATGTCGCAATCCCCTGTCCAGCATCAATATTTTCAACGGTGCAACTTTCTACAAAATCGATTTCGCGAAGCAGCTGGCTTGCCGCTTCCACATCACGGATTTTCATTGCATCATCCTGTAATTGCGCCGTCGCAAATGCCAATGTTTCATTTAAATGATGAGTATCATCCAAAACATCCAACCAATCCGGTTTTTCCACTTGAATTTCATTTACATTAAATTCAAATAACGCTTCTTGTAAAATGAGCATGACGTCATTCAACTGCATATGTTGAATGGCTGTCGGAATAACAGGAACATCATATTTCTGTGCAAGAGTATTTTGTAAATGCAGTGTTTCAGCTGAATGCGGTGTCGTACTATTGAGCACAATGACGAAAGGCTTTCCGATCTCTGTAAGCTGCTCGATAATTTGCTGCTCCGCCTTTTCAACTGCCGCTCGTGACATGCCATTTACCGTTCCGTCTGTTGTGACAACAATTCCGATATTGGCATGGTCCCGAATCACTTTGTCGGTACCAATTTTTGCAGCCTCCTGAAACGCTATTGCTTCATTGTGCCAAGGTGTCTGCACAAACTTCGGTCCCGACTCATCCTCATAGCCTTTTGCGCCATCAATCACATAGCCTACGCAATCTACCAATCTGACACGAAACGGTATTGCACTTTCCCCAAAGGCAACCGTAGTTCCCTGTGCTGGGACAAACTTTGGTTCAGCCGTCATAATTGCAGGTCCAGGTGAGCTTTGTGGAAGTTCATCCATCGCCCGCATGCGGTCCTCGGCATTTTCGATATTAGGTAAAATCACGCCTTCCATTACCTTCTTAACAAACGTGGATTTCCCTACCCTAACAGGTCCTACAACGCCGATATAAAGATCACCATTCGTACGTTCTGCCAATTGCTGAAAAATATGCTCGCTAATTGTATTGCCTCCTTTATATACCGTAATCTTCTCCAATTAGAAGTATTCATTATCAAAACACTATATGTGCCGACATTTTTAAATATGAAAAAGGTGTGCAGAAAGATTTAACTTTTTACACACCTTTTTACGTTTAATTTTCTTTTTTGGTCGGATCATACATAATGACAGGCTCATTGTTCTCATCTACTGTATACGGCAGGGAGTAAGCTGGAACAACCGGGAAGTTTTCCACTAGAATCTCTCGGATGTCTTCACCCGGTTCGGCTGTAATATTATTGTCTTTCATGTACGTATATAAATCGATTGAATAATCGACATACAAATCTCCTTCGGCTGATACGACAATCGGCAGCTGATTGTTCGAATAAGGGCTTTGTACGGTGATATCTTCCTTATAGCCGATATTTTCAAAATTCACCGTGTAAACGTGCTCCACCACTTTATCTTTGAATTGCGGATATGTTGTTCCTTTGAAACGGATGTTAATTTCGCGAATACGTTCCGGTGTTCGTAAATCGACAAGCTTTACAGTTGGATTTTCTTCCGGATCCCAAATGATATATTGGAAAATGCCGCCCTTTTCATAGGAATTTGCCGGCGGTGAGCCGATATATTTCGGGACAAGCTTGTCAAAATCGATTAAGTATTTAATGAAGATATCTGTATCCTGGTCACGTGTCTTAATCGGAAGGACCCCTGTATCTTCACGAAATTCATCGACTGCACGCTGTACACCGGCAAGCATATCGACATCCGGTCTTAAGCTGGACTGGTCAAAATTTGTCGGTGAGCCGCAGCCGGTCAGCACTAAAATGACCAGCGACAAAAGAACAAACCATTTAGATGATTTCATATTATGTATTTCCCCCTATATTAGTTCGGCCATGTAAGTACGACAAGAACCATTAATAAAGTGCCGATAAAAAACATGACATATGCTATAAATTTCAATAAAAATGACAAAACCATATTATGTATCCACTTGCGGACTGCTGTAATAATAAGAATTGATACTAACAGTAAACCAATCGAATAAAAAGAAACCCACATAACATCCAAAGCATGCATGCTCGCTAATGGGCCACGTGCAGAATTTAAGAGTAAATTTGATAGTGGATTCATGAGCTGCAAAGTAAGTTGCACTTTTAAAACCGCCTTTCCATTTATTGATGATACCGCTAATAATTATAGCCTTTTCAGGTAAAAAAAAACAGGAGGCATACAAGTATACCTCCTTATTTGTGACAAATTATTAAATTAATTGGAAATCATGCTAAATGTACTACTTCAGCTCATCTCATCAATTTCGCTCTTTTTCGTTCGCAGCATTAATGATTCGACCAATGCTCTCGGCTCCATATTATTAAACAGCACCTCATACAATGCAGAAGTAATCGGCATCGAAACATCATATTTTTTTGAGAGCTGGTATGTAGCCTTAGTTGTACGTACCCCTTCGACTACCATTCCCATCTCGTCCAATACTTGTTCAAGCTTCATTCCTTTGCCGAGCATATTTCCTGCGCGCCAGTTTCGGGAATGGACACTTGTACATGTCACGATCAGATCACCCATACCTGTCAGTCCTGCAAAAGTAAACGGATTGCCTCCCATTTTTACACCAAGACGCGTAATTTCAGCTAAACCGCGTGTAATTAAAGCAGCCTTTGCATTATCGCCAAAGTCAAGACCATCCGTCAGCCCTGCAGCCAGCGCGATGACATTTTTTAGTGCCCCGCCAATTTCAACGCCAATTACATCATCATTTGTATAGACACGAAAATACTGATTCATAAATAAATCCTGCACTTTTTCCGCAGCATCTAAATTTTCGCAAGCAGCTGTTACGGTTGTCGGATGTTTTAATACGACTTCCTCCGCGTGGGAAGGTCCAGATAAAACAACAATATCACTTACCGCATTGTCAGCAAGGCTTTCCTTCATCAGTTCGGAAATACGCATCAATGTATCCGGTTCAATCCCTTTGGAAACATGGACAAATAATGCTTTCTCAGTTAAATAATCCGAAATTTTGCCGCAAACTTCCCGAATCCCTTTTGTCGGTACTGCCATAACAATAGTAGAACCGTGTTTTGCAGCCTCTTCCAGATTTGAAGTCGCCTTTAAATTTGTTGGTAAAATCGTATTCGGCAAATATTTTTTATTTGTATGCTGTTCATTAATTTCAGTTGCCTGGTCTTCGCGATGTGACCAAATTAGCGTATTATGACCGTTTTCCGCTAAAACAATGGCCAGTGCCGTTCCCCAGGAACCTGCTCCTAAAACTACTACATTTTCCATTAAAAAACCCCCAATTCCACTTAAAGTCTGATGAGAATTTATCCTTCAAGTCAAACCCTATTATGAACAAAAACGCTAGTTCATTTGCATAAACTAGCGCCCTTTTATTGATTTAGTCACGAGCACGTGTGATCAGACGTATTGGAGTTCCTTCAAAGTCGAAAGTCTCCCGAATACGGTTTTCTAAAAAGCGCTCGTATGAGAAGTGCATCATTTCCGGTTCATTTACGAATACAACGAATGTCGGCGGTTTAATCGCCACTTGTGTTGCATAGTAAATACGTAAACGACGGCCTTTATCTGTTGGTGCCGGATTACGTGCGATCGAATCTTCAATCACTTCATTTAAAATTGATGATTGGATACGCATCGCATGGTTTTCACTAACACGCTTGATGATCGGTAAAATATTGTGGACACGCTGTTTCGTTTTTGCCGAAACGAAAACGATCGGTGCATAATCTAAAAACAGGAAGTGTTCACGAATTTGCTCAGTAAAGAGATTCATCGTTTTTTCGTCTTTTTCAATGGCATCCCATTTGTTTACAACGATAATAATCGCTTTACCGGCTTCATGTGCATAGCCGGCGATTTTTTTATCCTGCTCCTGAATACCTTCATCCGCATTCAGAACGACTAAAACAACGTCTGAGCGTTCAATCGCGCGCAGTGCACGGAGTACCGAATACTTTTCTGTTGATTCGTATACTTTCCCTTTTTTACGCATACCCGCTGTATCGATGATGACATAATCTTGTCCATCATATGAGTACGGAGAGTCGATTGCATCACGAGTTGTTCCTTGGATTTCACTTACAATAACTCGGTCCTGACCTAAAAAGGCATTCACAAGCGATGATTTCCCGACATTCGGGCGTCCGATTAATGAGAATTTAATCGTGTCATCATCATATTGTTCTTCATCCGGGTTCGGGAAGTGTTTGGCACACTCATCCAATAAATCCCCTAAACCTAAACCGTGTGAACCTGAAATCGGCCAAGGCTCACCAAAGCCCAATGAATAGAAGTCATAAATCATATGACGCATATCCGGGTTATCGATTTTATTAATTGCGAGAACTACCGGTTTTTTAGTTTTATATAAAATTCTTGCTACTTGCTCATCTGCAGCTGTAACACCTTCACGTCCATTAGTCATGAAAATAATAACGTCCGCCTCATCAATAGCGATTTCCGCTTGCTGACGGATCTGTTCTAAAAACGGCTCGTCCCCAATTTCAATACCACCAGTGTCGATAATATTAAATTCATGTGCTAGCCAATCAGCCGAACTATAAATACGGTCCCGTGTTACACCTGGAATATCTTCCACGATCGATACACGTTCTCCAACAATTCGGTTAAAAATTGTCGATTTACCTACGTTCGGACGTCCTACGATGGCGATTACTGGTTTTGTCATCTGTACTTCATCCTTCCAAACTCTTGTCTTTCCGTATTATACACGAATTTGACTATTATATCATTTTTTCACAACATTCAAAATCGATTTCGATTTATCGGTAAGGATTTCCGCTTTTGCTGGTGAATAGTCGCTGTTTGGCAAAATTCATGTCATGATTGGCTAAATTTAACTCGGCGCTGACTAAAAACCCCTGATTATTGACTAAATTCCAATTAACTTTGACTAAATCCCAAACATATTTGACTAAATCCGTCCGATTTACTCCCAAAAAAACCGCCCATATAAGCGATCCTTATATGGGCGGTTTTCATTCTATTATTTTTTGAATCCTTTTAGCTGATCGCCGATAACATCGCTGAATGAGAAGCCTTTATTTTCTTCAGGCAGCTCGTAATCGAAGTCCTCGTCGTTCGCTGAATCTTCCTGCAATGCTTTAATGCTTAATGCAAGGCGTTTTTCTCCTTCATTTACCTCAAGTACTTTTACTTCCACCTCTTGTCCGTCCTTTAAGACTTCATGCGGTGTCGTAATATGCTTGTGGGAAATTTGAGAAATATGGACAAGACCTTCAACGCCAGGGAATACTTCCACAAACGCACCGAATGTAACAAGACGTTTTACAGTACCTGTTAGAATTGCGCCTTTAGAAGCTTTCTCTTCAATGTCTGTCCACGGACCAGGCAGTGTATCTTTGATGGATAATGAAACACGCTCATTCGGAATATCGACTGAAAGCACTTTTACAGTAACGGATTGTCCTTCCTGTAATACCGTTGAAATATCTTCAACATGTTCATGCGCTACTTGTGAAATATGGACTAATCCATCGATGCCGCCCAAATCAATGAACGCACCGAATTTCGCCAAACGCTGAACTGTACCTTCCAGCATATCTCCCTGCTGGATGTTTTGAATCACTTGTTGCTTTTTCGACGCTTTCTCCTCATCGAGTACTGCACGATGAGATAAAATAAGTCGTCCTTTTTCTTTATCTAACTCTGTAATTTTTAAACGTAATGTTTTGCCTTTGTAATCCTCAAAATCTTCGACAAAATAATCTTCAACGAGTGAAGCCGGAACGAAACCGCGTACACCTAAATCGACGACAAGTCCGCCTTTCACAACATCTTTCACTTCTGCTTCGAATACTTCACCAGATTCGAATTTTGCTTTTAATTCATCCCACGCGTGCAGTGCATCTACTTTGCGTTTTGATAATACAAAATTCTCTTCTTCAACTTTCGTAATCATAAGCTCTAGTTGATCGCCAACTGAAACTATATCAGAAGCTTTTTCAATGTGTAAGCTTGAAAGTTCGCTAATAGGTATAATTCCATCGAAAGGTGCCCCCTCGATCGAAACCGTTACTGACTTTTCTTCAACCTGTTCAGCAACACCTTTCACAATATCTCCTTCTTGAAATTTTTGGTTTGACCCTAAATTCATTTCCTCAGACATATGTAGCCCTCCTTCGCGTATTCCACTTTTATTTTATTCGATAAGTTCTACAAAGACAAAAAATAACCCTTTATTTTCAGAAATTTCGTACGTTAGCTTCATTTTTTAATAGCGTCACTGCATTTTCTGCTGCGCTAATTTCAAAATTTCCTGCGCTGCTTCATCAATTGATAAATGCGTCGTATCCAAAAATAAAGCATCTTCTGCTTGGATGAGCGGTGAAGCTTCACGTTCACTATCAAGCTTGTCCCGCAACGCAATTTCCTTCTGTAATGTTTCGATTGTTGAAGGAATGCCGCGGCGTTCATTATCCAGGAAGCGTCGATGTGCACGTTCTTCTACTGTTGCAGACATATAGATTTTAAGCTCTGCATCTTTTAATACATGTGTTGCAATATCACGCCCGTCCATGACAACTCCGCCTTCCGCAGCCAGCTTTTGCTGCATCGCCACGAGGATTTCACGAATATTGGCATGTGCCGCAACTTCTGAAACATTTGCCGTAACTTCATTTGAACGAATCGCCTGTGACACATCTTGTCCATCTACAAAAACGAGTTGTCCCTGCTCCGACGGTTTTAATGTAATCGCCGTTTCCTGAAGCATTTTCTCAATCGCTTCTGCGTCATGTAATTGTATGTTTTCTTTCATCGCTTTATACGTCACTGCCCGATACATTGCACCTGTGTCGATATATGTAAATCGAAGTGCTTCGGCTACAATTTTTGCAATGGTACTTTTCCCTGCACCTGCAGGACCATCAATTGCAATTTGAATTTTTTTCATCATAATTAACACCCTACTTTCCGTTTGCTATTGTATCATAACCGAAAAAAATTTTACCTTCTTTACGCCATATTTTTTTTTAAAGCTGCCCTTTCATCACATTCGTTTCACTTATTTAAAACAGGCTGCTACTTCATGCAAAAATGCCATTTTTCCCGGAGAAAAAATGGCATTTTTTTGCTGTGCGTGAAAATCGATTTCCATTCCGGGACGCTTTCCGCGGGCGTGGCCTGAGCCTGTAGTCTCAGGCGTCACGCTTTTCCCGCTGGAGTCGCCCTGCATTCCAATCAATTTTACAAATTATCCGTTTTTTATTTAAGCGCTTATAATTCATTCATTTCTTTTTTGCGGATCATTACTTGTCGTTCGAAGCAGAATCGGACAATTTGCTGCTTATCATAATCATCCGTATCCGTGAAATTCAGTGATGCCATCTTCATTTCATTACGTTCGAACATGTTTACGACTCTTGCAACTGTTTCGACGTAGCGAATTTCACCGTTTACAAACGGCAGGACGACAAAAGCCTTAACTGTATCGCCTTCAGTAAAATTAACCGGTGACTTAATATGAATCAATGTTCCCCCGGCACTAATGTCTTCAGCCGCAAACTGAAATTTCTGTCCGTCATGTTCAACAGCAATATCTACAGGGGTTTCTACACGAACATATTCGCGGCGCTGAATTTTAATAAATTCTTCAGCAGCTGGACACGCAAGCAGTATCGTCTGAACATTGCCGCCTTTACGTCCTAAAACCTCTGTATTAAAGCAGTAGCTTTCTTTTTTTTCATTAATGAAGGTTGCACGGAATTGTGCACCATCTATTAAAAAAGCGATTTTTTTAGTTGCCGTATTAATTGGATAATCGATAAAAATCATATTGTCCTGTCGATCGACAACACGACATTTAAATTTTTCGATTTTTTCCGTATAGGTTGGCTCCAGCGTTAGTTGCGTTCCAATTTTTAGTTCCATTTGCCTCTCCCCATAAGAAATTATTGATACTTTATTATCTCATGGGAATGTAAATATGGCTATATTTTTACAGTTATTTTTATTGGACCTAGCCCCTTCTACATGGCTTCTACATGGCTCTAGAACACTTTTTCGTTTTTAATTACTTCATGTGTTTCCGCATCGATGACAACACGATAAGTATCCTGTGCCTTGTTGTCGAGCCTTGCTATAACTTCATAGCATTTTCGAAGTTCCAGATTGCCATTGCCCGTATAAATTTTTTGCACTTGTTCTACACCTACATGATCTGCAAAAAATTTATCCCAGTCTATCGGCACTTCGCTTTGCTCTTTAATTTTTTCTTCCTGAATATATTCCATTGCGTTGACACCCAAAATTTCAGCGTTATCCTTCGCAATTTTCACTTGAATACTATCCGGGTAAATTAAAGCCTCATCTTCGCCATACACTCTTGTAAATACAAGATGCCACGCTTCATGGTTTTCACGTGATTCGGATAGCTTCACATCCGTGTATCCGACATCATTCATAAAGGTTTTGGCCGTATTCAGAATTTCTTCATGTGAACGAGCATCCTTTTTAACCGGCCGTTCGAGCAGGAAGGAAAGAAGGTGGCCGCCATTTTCTGTTATGTCGGCGTAGCCGATTTTGGAGCCGTGGATAAATTGAATATGGTAAAACGGATATGGTGCATCATCACTGCTTTTTGTCACCGTCACAATTGAATCGTCAATATTCGGGAAAAATTTCTTGAATTTTTTAATGGCTTCGCTTTTCGTGATTTTTTTATCCTTTAAATGTTGTAATTCCCGCTTTTTTTCATAGTCCGATTCACTCGCCGTTAACGGAAAATCCGTTTCGTTATATGTTTTTAATTGTTTGGATACGTTCATAAATGGCGAGTCTTTAAGATTGGTCGTATGATTCGTTGACCATTTTCTTAAATCTCCATCGTTTTCATAAAATGCGACTGTCGCAACATTCCATTCCTCTGCAAATGCATGTAAATTGGAAGCAACCGTCTTCATTTTATTGCGCCAATTTTCGTAGTCTCCTGTAACGGCCGCTTGTTTGGCATTATCGCCGATTTTTCCTAAATAACGCATCCATTCATTTTGTACTTCAGCCTGAATCGGCAAATTCGCGACCGTTTTTCTTAAATCACTGCTCATCCGCCAGATGGAATCCAATTCATTATTTAAAGCTTTTTCGTCCTGAAATAGCAATGATTGTTCCACCGTTGTATGCAGCATCGACAATTTTTCAGTCGCTGCCGAAAGATCCCTTGATTGGGTAGCATAAACAGCTCGCTCCAAATCCTTATTTTGTGTAAATAGATCAAAGGAAACAAAGGCTAATATGACAACAAATAAACCTAATAAATATGCAAATTTTTTCATGTTTTACCCCCGCTTATAAGCAGAAAATATGCTCACCAATTTGTTTGATTTGAGGTCTAGACCAAATCCATTTACTTGTCGCTGTAACAGGATTAAAGTAATACAAAGCATTCTCGGATGGGTCCCAGCCGTTTATCGCATCCAGCACAGCCTGTTTGGCACGTTCATTTGGAGTAAGCCAAATCTGGCCGTCCGCGACAGCTGTGAAAGCTAACGGTTGGAAAATAATTTCCGAAATCGTATCCGGAAATTCCGGGGACTCCAGACGGTTCAAAATTACGGCAGCAACA
Source organism: Solibacillus sp. FSL W7-1436 (assembly GCF_038007305.1). Taxonomy (NCBI): domain Bacteria; kingdom Bacillati; phylum Bacillota; class Bacilli; order Caryophanales; family Caryophanaceae; genus Solibacillus; species Solibacillus sp. FSL W7-1436. The sequence continues at coordinate 2,716,665 of NZ_JBBOWV010000001.1, read as the reverse complement.
GCAACCTGTCCTTCATACGGTTCTCCTCGTGCTTCCCCGTATACGGCATTCGCTAAAATTTGCAAGTCCTGCTCTGTGTAGCCTGGCGGAAGCTGCATGGAGGTTGTAGTATTTGCGCTTTTACCGCCATTCCCGCCTTTTTTCACCTGTTTTTCCAATGCGACTCCGCCATAATACGTGAAGCTGTTGCCTTCATTGATCTGTTTATGAACCCATGCTTTATCGAAATCCGTATTATTCACGAGCTTTTCCTTCGTCGCTCTTCCGGCAATCCCGTCTACAGGAAGCCCGTACTGCTCCTGGAAATTACGAAGCGCCCAATACGTTCCGTAACCAAATTTCCCGTCAATTTCTCCATTATAGAAGCTTAAATATTGTAGTCGTGCCTGTAACTCAATTACATCGTCACCAAATGCACCTCGTTGCACATCCTGACCTGAAAATGCAAATGTATGACTCACAAAACTACTTGATATAATGATTACGAACAAGACGATTTTTTTCACTGACATTTCCACTCCTTTTTCAGTAGGATGGAGATAATTGAAAAGTTTATACATTGTAAAATTGCTTTTTTCTGTACATAGAGAATATTTTCATCACTTATTTTGAGCTTGCTAATTCGTTTTTACATAGAAAAAAGGTTTGCTACAATAATATTTGTAGCAAACCTTTATAAATGATTACTGCGGGATAGATGTTCTATCAGGTGTTCGTGTGCCTGTTTGACTTTGCGTAATGCAAACGTCCATAAAAACAGCATAAACGGAAGCATCACATACAAAAAGTATTCTTCTAGCATTATAATTGAATTATACATAATATGAAGACCTACAGGGGCAAAGAGGGCAAGCGCAATGTATTTCTTCTGTATTTCATCACTTGAAAACTTCCCTTTTCCGTAATAGTAACCCATTACTACACCGAACAGCGCATGACTCGATACCGGTAATAACGCACGCATGAACGCGTGATCAATTCCGAAAGATAATAAATAGAGGACGTTTTCCACCGTTGCAAATCCTAAAGAAACAGCTGCACCATACAAAATACCGTCATAAGGATCGTCAAACTCGATATGACGTAAAATTACGGCCAAAATAATGAGCCATTTTACGAATTCTTCTAATGAACTGGTAAATACTGCATTGATAAAGAAAGGATTCGAAAATGTCTGTTCTTCTTTGATGACAAATTGTATAAATAAAACGGGGAATGTTATAACCCCACCATATATGAAAGAATGCATTAGTGTACGCCGTGGTTCGGTATCCATCTCATTGCGTAAATAAAAGTAGCTTAAAAGGGCTAAACCCGGCGCAATCGCTGCTGATAAAAGTATAAACATCATGCCGGCTCCTTTCGATTCTCGACTCTTAATTAGTATAGCACTATTTTTTTCACAACAGTGCAGCATACCCAATATTTGTCTAGAAAATATAAAAACTCGGCTAATTATCCGCCGAGTTTTTATATTTAATGCATAAATGTTTCAAAATCCGTATTGCCGTTCGCTATCATCAACAGGAGCTTCAGGCGTGCTTTCTTCGGATCAAAGTCCCCGCCCATAATGACACCGGTATCTTTCAAGTAATTCGCGCTGCTGTAATAATCGTATGTCGGGAAAACTCGTCCTTCTTCGGTCGATGTCGTTAATACGACTTTCGTTCCTTTTTGACAAAGCTTTTCAATCGCGCCCATCATTTTCGGGGCAACCTGACCTCGGCCTGCACCGACCAGCACCACACCTTCAACATTTGCTTCGTAGAGAGCATCCAGAATAACGGAACTTGCTCCTAAATAGGCAAACACAATTTCAACTGCAGGATAGCTTTCTTTTATTTCATATACTTCTCTATGTGTCGGCTTCTGGTAAATGATGACCTCATCATTATCGATGAAGCCAAGCATTCCGTAACCAATTGAACCAAAACCGTTAATGCTTGAAGAGTGCATTTTTTTCACGTATTTGGAATGGATGATTTTTTCATTAAAGACAACGCACACCCCGATATTTTTTGCCTCTTCATCGGAAGCGACCAACAAGGAGTTACGCAGATTGGAATATACATCCGTCCCAATATCACCAGGTGATTTTTGCGAACCGGTTACAATAACCGGACGTTCGTCATGTATTGTCAGTTCCAAAAAGTAGGCCGTCTCCTCCAAACTGTCTGTACCATGTGTAATGACAATCCCGCTCACCGTCGGATCTTCAAAGACATTTTTGACCGTTTGATTCAATAAATTTAAATTTTCAAATGTCATATGCATTGAAGGAATCTGATAGAGATCAATCAGTTCGATATCCATCTCATTTTCAAGCTGGCACATCGACAAAATGGCCTGTCCATCCAGCTTGCCGGACTCCAATTTGTTTTTCTTATTTCGTGTACTTGCAATCGTTCCACCCGTTGTAATCAGCACTACTTTTTTCTTCACCATATTCACCCCTTATGTAGTTTGACGAGCAATTTTTTGAGCGATCATATTCCCATGAAAGCGGCCGTTTTCTATAAAGATTTCATTTGCATTATTTCCTGCCGCAATGACACCGGCAATAAATAAGTTTTCTACATTTGTTTCCATTGTATCGGGATCGAATGTCGGTCTTCCTGTTTGTTCATCAATCTCAACACCCATTTCACGGATGAAGCGATGATCAGGGTGATAACCGGTCATTGCAAATACGACATCATTGGCGATTGTTTTTTGTTGACCTTCGATTTCGACAATAACTTCGCTTTCTTTGATTTCTTTTATTTCTGTATTGAAATGCATTGTAATTTCGCCTTCTCTGACAAGACCTAAAAATTCCGGCAATACCCACGGCTTGATGCTCGGAGAATAATCATTGCCCCGATAGATGACCGTCACATGGGCACCTGCTTTATTAAGCTCCAATGCTGCATCGATTGCAGAGTTTTTACCGCCGATTACAAGCACTTTCAAATCGAAGAACGGGTGTCCCTCTTTAAAATAATGATGCACTTTCGGCAGACTTTCCCCTGGTATATTCAAATAGTTCGGATGATCGTAATAGCCTGTTGCAATGACTACATATGGTGTTTCATAGCTGTCTTTATCAGTTTGCACATGAAACAAACCATCCGTTTTTTTAACACTTTTCACTGTTTCAAAACGATTGACTTGAAGGTTTTTTGCCTTCACTACTTCGCGATAATAGACAAGCGCCTGATTGCGTTTCGGTTTTCGTTGTTCAATAATGAATGGCACATCACCGATTGCCAGCTTTTCACTCGTACTAAAAAAAGTCTGATGTGTCGGATAATTGTAAATCGCATTGACAATATTACCTTTTTCGATAATGACCGGCGACAATCCGATATTTTGTAGTTCAATCGCTGCAGCTAATCCACAAGGACCTCCACCAACAATGATCGCTTCTACCTTTTGCATACTAACATCTCCTTATTCCAATTCCTGTAAACCTTATTTCCTCAATTCAATTCACCTTGTTCAAATTTAATTGTAATAAGATGACTTTCCGGCTTGGCGCAGAGTCGCAACGGGACAAGTGTCGTACCATATCCGTTACTGACAAGTTCATAGCGGTTTTTGATTTTTTTAAAATATCCGTGTGGCTGTAATCCAAATTTCCCGAGGCGGATTTGCCCGCCATGTAGATGTGCCCCAATACTGAGCAGCGGCTGAAACTGCCTATGTACTTTGCCGAATAACTCCGGATTATGCGCAATGAAAATTGTATTCTTTTCTTCACATTGCCCGAGTGCACGCTGGATATTCTGTTCTCCCGGACGATATGAAACCGCGCTCACAGACAAATTATTTTTGCTTTTGAGCCTGATCGACCTATTCTCTATAATATGAATTTGATGTTCTTCCAGCAGATTCCGCAGTTTTTGATCCCCAAATTCGATATCATTGTTCCCCCATATAAAATAGGTAGGGCCCAGTTTTTTGAGCATGCGTATATTATGCAGAACTGTTTCTTCGGAAGTCCGACGATCAACAAAATCTCCCCCTATGAGAACAGCCTCTATATTCTGATCAATCGAATCAATCATCGACTCATTAATTTTCCGCGCATGTGTATCCGATATAAAATACAGACGGATTGTTTCATTCTCGCCATTCGCTTTCACTTCATGTGACCGGATATTATTTTCATGTGCTTCTTTGTACATATAGAGAAGCACTGAAATACAGGCGATTCCGATAATACTTATTATGACCATACACGGTCCCCCAATTCAAAAAAGACTAATTATACAATAGCCCGATTAATGTTTTGATAACCATTAATCTAACCTAGTATTTACTAAGTTTCTAAAATAACAAATTTCTTTCATAAAGAAAAAGACGAGAGCCGGAACGGTTCGTCTTTTTACTAGTCGTTATACAAAATAGAAAAAATTATGGAACAATTACCAATACTTGCCCTGTTGCAATACTGTCGGATGATAAATTATTGGCAGCTTTTATTTTATTAACATATTCAGGACCACCATTACCGTAGTACTTTAATGCAATGCGGTATAAATTGTCAGTCGATTGTACAGTATGTGTTTTTTGCTGTGCTTTAGCCGCTTCCTGAGCAGCTTTTTTCTTCGCTTCCTGCTCTTTCGCTTTAGCCGCTGCTATCTTCTGGGCTTCTTCCGCCTTTTTTATTTCCGCAGCTTCTTTTTCCGCTTTTTCTTTGGCGATTCGCGCTTCCGCTTTTTTCGCTTCTTCAGCCGCTAATTTTTCTTTTTCTGCTTTAGCTTTAGCCTCATCCACTTCGGCCGTATTGTCAGCATTTGTTTCTTCTTTTTCTTCGTCTTCGTCAGTAGCAGCTGGTTGTGTTTTCGGATCCTGTTTTTGAATCTCCACTACTAAGTCATCCTTCTTATCCACATTTACGTTTTCACTGGCAGATGTGTTCGGCTCATAGATTAACCATACATAAGCTAGAATAACTAATGGAATAAAAATTAAGACAACTGTTAACACCGTCATAATTGGATTTGTTTGTTTTTTTCCGTTTTTCTTTCGATGTCGGCTAACACGTGACATTTTTGTACCTGACTCGTTATGTAGGTCAATCTCTTGACGATGCTCCTCTACCTTTTCCCGGTAATCTTCTTTTGTCATGGCCTGCACCCCTCCAACTACTAAAAATTATAACTTTATTATGACCAATTTCTACATAAAAGTAAACGGTTCGATAGTAGATTAAGAGTTTATTAACAATATTTTCTTGAGGCGATGTTGCCAATTTGTCATTTTAATCATAGTTTTTGAAGTATCTCTCTCTTCTATTAGTTCAGTCAGTTTGATTCCACAATTGGAACAGCAATTCTCCTTCTGCTTCGTTAACTGCTGACCAAAGTACTGAACGACTTGCTTCCTCATACATTCTGTACCTTCTATAAGCTTTAAAACAAGCTGCACTTCTTCAAATTTCTTAATCTGTAAATTCAGCATCCGGCTCTTTACTTCATCGGCCGATTCGCGTGCCAGCCAATAACTTAACACCCGGAAAACCACCTCCGACATTTCTCCGTTTGCAAGTAATGACTGTGGCTGTGCCCCGGCAGCCATCACTTCCGTGAAGCGGTCCACATGTATGTTTTTCGGCAAATCTTCTGACGAGATAAATTTTGCAAATTGCTCATCACCATCACAATATAGTAAAAAGGCAACTGCTTTTTTGCCATCGCGACCTGCCCGTCCAATTTCCTGCATATAATTCGACAACGTTGCAGGCATTGTTTCATGAATGACTTGTCGGACGTTCTCTTTATGGACACCCATACCAAATGCATTTGTCGCAACAATCCATTCAAGCTGACCTGCCAAAAATTGCTGCTGTATAAATTGGCGGTCCTGTGCTTCCTTCCCGGCATGATAAGCGGCCGCCGAAATATTTTGCTGTAGAAGCTGCAAACTGATTGACTCTGCTTTTGAGCGCGATTGTGTATAAATGATGCCCGGGCCTTCTGTATTTTTAACATGTTCAATTATCCATTCAAGCTTTTCATCACGTTCTGAGAACAGTTTTTTCACTAAATGAATATTTTCCCTGTTTACAGCGTGCATATAGCAAAAAGGTGAATTCATTTTTAAATAGGATTGAATATCCGCCAAAACCGTATCTGTTGCTGTCGCTGATAACGCAAGGATAGGCGGACGCTGCGATTCCGATAATATTTCGCCGATCCGTAAATAGTCCGGACGAAAATCGAATCCCCACTGTGAAATACAATGTGCTTCATCCGCAACAATTAAGGAAAGTTCCATCCCCTGAATTCTCGCCTTTACTTGCGGCTGCAACAGCATTTCCGGTGATACGAAAATAAACCGGTACTCTTCCAAATAGTGAAGGGCATATCTTTTCTGATCTGGGGTTAAAAAGGAATTCAATGCCACAACCCGTTTTTCCCCCATTTGCTTTAACTGATCGACCTGGTCTTGCATGAGCGATAGAAGCGGCGACACAATAAGAACCGGTTTTTGAAATAAATAGCCCGGCAGCTGGTAACAAAGGGATTTCCCCATGCCGGTCGGTAAAATGGCCACAACATCTTTGCCGGCCATAATATTATTAATGATTTCTTCTTGTCCCGGCCGGAATGCATCATAGCCGAAATATTGCTTTAAGGCACTTTGTAGATTCATGTCGGTGTCGCTCCTTTCGCCAATGTTAGCCGAAGTTGGAAATAGCTTAGCTGCGGCATTAGCTCCTTCAATGTTTTTAATCGTTTCGTATCATAGTCTACAACTGCATCCAAAATTTGTCGCTGTTCTTCACTTGTTACAAATGGATCGATGGAAAAGTTCGGTTCATTCATCGCAAGTTCGACAATATGATCTTCAATCGTACTCATTTTTAATCGACGGATATGACTGATTTCTTCCAATGTTCTTCCTGCCCTGTATAACTGTGCGGTTGCGTTTGCCGAAGCAGTCAGCACTACTTCCACACGTATGTTCTGCATAATTTCATTTAATATCGGGTATTTTAATTTTTCACGGTACAATTCGTTCAGCCAAGTATGCAATGCACTTATGTAATGCAGTTGAACATCCATTTCCTGCATATTATAGCCGAATGCCAGCTGCTGCCACGTAAATCCAGGTTCATTATAGCCGGTTAATCGATACATAAGTATATCTTTCATGTTTTCTTCAATTGAAAGTTCAGATAAACTTGCCGTGATTTCGGTGTAAATCGCCTGTTGCAGCAAACCGTTCTGATAATGGTGACGCACTAAAAATTGACGTACCCATTGCTGTGTCTGTTCGTTTTTTTCAATCGGAATAAATGCTTTTTTATGATGGAGGTGATGTGACAGACTTTGAATAATAAGTGAAAGCCTGCCGAAAAACATATGCTCATTGCCACGGTAATGCCAGCCGTCAAAAGATAGAGGCACAGGTTGTGAGGCAAGTTGTTTTCCTTGTTCGGTCATTGTATAAAAACCGTTTTCCTCTATTATAATAATATTCTTGGCAAACAAGAGATCTATTTGCTCATCAAATTTATGACGAGTCAGTTTTGGGAGCAGCCCAAAGTAGGAATATAAATTAAAGAGACCCACATCATGTATTGTCTGCCCTGACCGCTTCCCTTTCAATAAATGATAGGCGGCGGAAACAGTGCGTTCCTGTTGAAAAGTATGTAAAATTTTTAAAAGAATTTGTCGGATTAGCATATCAAATCCCTCATTTTCGTAGTATTAGGTTGAAAAGTGCCGAAAACACCATTAGAATAAGTAAGAGCTTTATGGAAACGAACGGATAAAGGAGAGGTAACAATGCCAAAATATACTATCGTAGATAAAGATACTTGTATCGCATGTGGCGCTTGTGGCGCTGCTGCACCGGATATTTATGATTATGATGATGAAGGAATCGCTTTCGTTATTTTAGATGATAACATGGGTACTGCTGAAGTTCCAGAAGATCTACTAGAAGATATGCAGGATGCATTTGAAGGCTGTCCAACAGACTCTATTAAAGTTGCAGATGAAACATTTGACGGCGACTCATTAAAATTCGAATAGTATACAAAAATACGAAACGATTCCTTTTAAAGGGTCGTTTTTTATTTTGCTCTTTTTTCATTGCGCATCTATAATCGAGATGTTATAGTTAATATTAGTAGTAGGTACTAATATTAACTAATCATTTTAGGGGTGTCGTTATGGATTTATTGCAATTAAAAGGGAAAAATATTGTCGTTATGGGTGTTGCCAATGAGCGCAGTATTGCTTGGGGCATCGCAAAACGACTATTTGATGTTGGAGCAAATGTAATTTTCACATATCGTAAAGAACGTTCAAAAGGAAAAATCGAAAAGCTTTTAACAAATTACGAAGAGCACAATGCAACGGTTATAGAATGTGATGTTAACAGCGATGAAAGCATCGAAAAAGCATTCAATCAAATCGGTGAGCAATTTAAAGTAATCCATGGCATTATCCACTCGGTTGCCTTCGCACATGCCGAAGACCTGCACAACCGATTCGTCGAAACAACACGCGACGGCTATGCCTTTGCACAAGATACAAGTGCCTATTCGCTGATCGCTGTAACAAAAGCGGCAAAACCTTATATGACAGAAGGCGGTTCTATTGTAACGATGTCTTATTTAGGTGCACAGCGCGTTCTTGACGGCTACAATGTAATGGGCGTTGCGAAAGCAGCACTCGAAGCTTCAATGCGTTATTTGGCAGCCGATGTCGGTGCGGATAATATTCGTGTAAATGCCATTTCTGCCGGTGCCATTCGTACATTGGCAGCAAAAGGTGTACCAAGCTTCAATCAGATTCTGCATAAAATTGAAGAAACATCTCCGTTAAAACGCAACACAAATCAGGAAGAAGTAGCTGACATGACAATTGTGATGTTAAGCCACCTATCCCGCGGTGTGACAGGCGAAACGATTTATATCGACAGCGGTTATAATATTATGGGTTAGTCCAAAGCGAATTCACTACCTCCCTTGTGAATTCGCTTTTTTATATGGTAAAATACTGGAAAATACTGTTTATGGAGGTTTTTAAATGAAAAAGTATATTTCAGGTTTATTAATGGGAGCTGTTTTAATAAGCGGTTTCTCGTTTACGGCAATAGAAGCAGAGGCGGCTACAAAAACAAAAGCAGTTGCCTATAAAAATTGTACGGATTTAAATAAAGTCTACAAAGGCGGCGTTGCGAAAGACGCGAAAACAACGAACAAAGGCGGCAAAACAAAATATAAACCTTTCGTTTCAGCCGAGCTTTACAAATTAAATGTGAAAAGCGACCGCGATAAAGACGGGATTGCTTGCGAAAAATAGGAGAAGTGAATGAAATGAAGATTCTCGCTCACCGTGGATACAGTGCCAACTATCCCGAAAATACGATGATCGCTTTTCAGGAAGCCGCAAAGATGGATATTTGGGGAGTTGAATTTGATGTCCATTTAACAAAGGACAACCAGTTAGTCGTTATTCATGATGAATCAATTGACCGTACATCAACAGGTAAAGGCTATGTGAAGGATATGACACTGGAAGAGCTGCGGGCATTCGATTATGGCTCATGGTTCGCACCGGAGTTTGCAGGTCAGAAAATACCGACATTAGCGGAAACTTTGGCTATTTTTAAATCCACCCCTTTCCACATCAATATCGAGATTAAGTCGGATATTTTTGAGTATCCCGGCATTGAAGCGCTCATTGCCAACGAGATTCATGTCTTTAACTTAGAGGACCGTGTCATTATTTCTTCATTCAATCATGAAAGCATTACGCGTTTCCAGCAGATTATGCCAAATGTGAAAACTGCACTGCTATTCTCATCGCTAATTGTAAACCTGGAGGAATATGTAAAGATGCTTGGTGCTGATGCGATCCATATCCCCTATTACTACGGGATGCGCTCCATTGTTCAGCAAGCGATTAGGAACGGAATGACCGTCAGAACTTATACAGTAAATAATACAAGAGTAGCCCGGCAACTCGAATCGCTTGGTATTGATGCCCTATTTTCCGATGTTGTTACCCTATAAGGATGCTAAAAAACTGTTTCAGAAGGACTCTTTTGAAACAGTTTTTTATGTAATATTTAGACAATTATTAGAAAAACGCTTTCAAAGAGCTAAAATCAGTTGAGTTCATTTTATCGTCAAACTTTAAAAATTATGTCCTTTTTCTAACCTATTCCCTTTGAAGTCAGACGTCTGTTTACTGTATATTAAAGGTAACAAAAAACAGATGCGGAGATGAAAATGATGAATACGGAAATTTTATCATATGTAGAAAAAATGGAAGCTGCAGTACTAAACGATTTAGTTACAACAGACTCTTCTGACTTATATGAAATCGCAGTTGAAATGATTGCAGAGCATAAAGATGCGTACAAAAATATTTGCCAAGCTTATGAAGTAGTTAAGCATAACTTAGTCGGCTAAGCCTTTAAAAATAAGCAAAATTAAGAGCAGTTCAAATTTACTCCCCATAAATTTGAACTGCTCTATTTTTTGTCTGAAAATACTCAAAAAAAGAGGGATCCTAATGAAAGGATCCCTCTTATATGGTTACATCATTAAAATTAAAGTTTTACGATGTTTGTAGCTTGTGGTCCACGTTGACCGTCTTCTACTGAAAACTCAACTTTTTGACCTTCTTCAAGAGTTTTGAAACCGTCACCTTGAATAGCTGAGAAGTGAGCGAATACGTCAGAACCGCCTTCAACTTCGATGAAACCGAAACCTTTTTCAGAGTTAAACCATTTTACTGTACCTTGTGTCATAATAAATGACCTCCAATTAATTAAATTTAATAAGATCGCAATTCTTCCAAAAGAAAAAAATTCACATATTACAAAAAGTACCAACTAAACCACGAAATACTTTTTGTAATAGGTGAATTTAATGTCTTGTAACTATCTCATTGACCTTAGTATATAGCAAAAAAATGGATTTGTCTACTATAAACTCAACTTTATCTGCTTTAACAATTATTTATGTGCAGACGTATACTTTCAGCACATTAGATAACTAAAAATCATTTACTTACTTTTTGTAAGCATTTTGTTTGCAATTATATTTTAGCGTTGGTTAATATAGGACATGTATTACATAGAACTAGGAGGATGTTTTCATGGTATTACAAGCAAAAAAATTTCGAACAGCAGAGCACGACATTTCCGAAGTATTTTTAAATCGTTGGTCACCACGTGCTTTTGCAGACACACCTGTTGCCGAAGATGTATTAAACCGTCTATTTGAAGCAGCGCGATGGGCACCTTCAGCAGGCAACAACCAGCCTTGGCGTTTTATTGTAGCAAAAACAGAATCGGATTTGGCAAAGTTCCATCCCGTTTTAATGGAAGGTAACTTAGTATGGGCAAAACGGGCACCTGTTTTAGTATTGGTTGTTTCCGACAATACAAAAGGCTCACATGAGTTTGATGCAGGAACAGCTTGGGGCTTCCTGTCACTTCAGGCAGCTAAAGAAGGTTTGATCACACATCCGATGAGCGGAATTTATAAAGATGTGGCAAAAGAGGCTTTTAACATTCCGGATACGTTTGATGTGCATTTAGCAATCGCAATCGGCTACAAAGGGGACAAAGAAATGCTGTCTCCCGAACTGCAGGCACGTGAAACCCCATCAGGTCGACGTCCGTTAAACGAAATTGTAATTGAAGGTTCATTTGAATAAGATTTAAAATATAATGAAGTAACCGCATGAAGGAGATGTACTTTCGTGCGGTTTTTCTGTGCCTTCATTTCGAAATTGTTTTATCGGATTTAAATTTTCAGAAGCGGCTTTTTGAGCATTTTAAACAGCAGTTCATATTCTTTATCCCCGATCGTGTTCCTTACCATCTTTTCTATTTCAAGCTCCATCTTTTTGCTTTCATTAAAAATAACGATTCCCTTTTCGGTTAAATGAGCCATCTTTTGAACTTTGGAGCCTTTTATTAATTCGGTTGTAATTAACTCTTTTTCTTGCAAGGAAGTCACAAATTTATGAACCCCTTGTTTCGAAATATCCAACTGTTTCACTAATTCAGGTACCGTTACATAGCCTTCATATATGTTTTTCAGAACATACCATTCCGAACTCGTTATATGAAGATCATTATTTTCGTTCCACATAATTTCTGCCTTTTGGCGTAACTGTTTATGTTGGCGATACAATAATTCTATAAAGTCAATCATTGCCTCTCCCCCTTTTTTCTAACATCTTATTCTTAAATAGTCTCAAGCATCATACTAAAGCTAATCTATTAATTCAAGTTCATGATACTAACCGGATATTTAAGTCAACTTAGTTGACTTAAATGATAAATTACCTTATTATTGAATGTATAACTTTTTCCGGAGGCGTATGTATGTATAAAATTGGTGACTTAACGTTCTATAAATCCCATGGTATTTGCCAGATTGAAAGTATTGTAGAACAGAACTTCACAGGTGAACCTATGCTTTACTATGTGATGCAATCAAAAATCAGACCGGGTGTAACGCTATATCATCCAGTAGAGAGCAAAAACTCACAACTCGAAAAAATATTAAGCTATGATGAAGCAGTAGAAATTATGGATTGTTTTTCGAATGAACCAAGTGAATGGAATGACCGCAGTACAAACCGTCAAAGAAATCACGCAGAAATTTTGAGTTCGAATAATCATCTGGAAGCTGCCCAGTTAATGAATACGCTCCTGCGAAAAGATCTGGAATTACAAAAAGATGAGAAAAAAATAACATCACAAGATTCACAAATTTTACAGCAACTCTCAACAATTATTTTTGATGTCTTGGAAATCGCGCTTAAAAAGCCAAAAGAAGCTATTGAAAAAGAAATTTACAAAAGAGTTCAGGGACCTGCTAACTGATTTTTAAAATTAGCTCCATTAACGAGTTGAAGTAAATCCGTTTGCTTCAACACTATTCGTTACTGATTGACTTACCTTTTTATACATAATAATGATATTTAAATTAGGCGCCTGCTATTTTAGCAAGTGTCTTTTTTTTGTTGTCAAAACCGAGCTTTTTACGTTCGCTTATTTCTCCACATCAAATGGTGAATCAAGTTTTTCAATTATGTATGAATTAAAACCATTTTAATGCTCATACTACCGTTGCATGAAATTCACCTAATTTAGAAAGGAAGTGTAATGATGGGAATTTTAACGGGTAACCCAAAAGATGAACCGTTACATTACGGAGAAGTTTTTAATATTTGGACAAGTTTGGCAACAGGTTACAGTATGATTGCCGGGTATCAGACATTTTATAATCATGCCGGTGACCAGGAACTGAAAAAAATTATTGAAGACTTTATACAATTTGCAAGAGATGAAGTTAAACAATTAGAAAAAATTCTTAAATTAAATGGAGTGGGACTTCCCCCTGCACCGCCGGAACGTCCTGAAGCACGGATCGAAAATATCCCGCCAGGGGCTAGATTCAATGACCCTGAAATTAGTGCCGCATTATCTGTAGATGTCGCTGCCGGTTTAGTGGCATGCAGCCAGGCTATGGGTATGACGATCAGAGAAGATATCGGTTTAATGTATGGTCAATTCCATACAGCAAAGGCACAACTTGGGGCAAAGTTATTGCGCCTAAATAAAGCAAAAGGCTGGCTAATCCCTCCACCATTGCATCTGCACCATCCATTGCATTGATGAAATAGTCAAATTCGATTTTACTATACTACATCATCCCCTTATTCATACGTTAAAAACGCCATTTCCTAAAAAAGAATGGCGTTTTTCGCTAGTTTTCTTTATACAACTTCATGATAATAAAGGGCATATAAATCATTCAATGTCACCTTACCGAATGCAAAATCCATTACATTGTTATCCACGAGAAATTCAGTCAGGTCGCTTAACAGTATTGGTTCCGAACTTGGGAGATGCAGCAGTGTCATATCTGTAACGAGTGTTTGCTGCTCAATTAGCGGATATTTTTCCTTCAGCAATGCTTTTACGGACTCCTCCATATTTTTCACCCGTACTGTTTTGATTTTTGCCTGGCTGAATCCTTCGATAATTTCATTCGTATCGACCAGTTTGCCCCCATTGAACAGGAAAATCCTGTCGGCATATTTTTCGAGATTATCGAGCAAGTGCGAAGCGATGATGATCATTTTCCCCTCGGCCTTTTTCTTCATTAAAATCCTCGAAATGACTTCAATATTATTCGGGTCGAGCCCGTTCATGACTTCGTCCATCATCATAATGTCTGTGTTCGCTACAATTTGCATCGCAAAACATAGACGCTGACGCATGCCGAGTGAATAAGTACCGGTTTTTTTATTTACATAATGGCCCATATTCAGCGCTTCAATTGTTTCGTCGATCAGTTTCGGATCGGACTTCCACATCGTTGCAAACATTTTCAAATGGGCACGTCCGCTTAAATGGTTATATAAATCGCTTTGATCCGGCATCATCGACACAAACTCGTGAATTTTCACCTCATTTGATTTACTAGAATAGCTTAGATTACCGTTAAACGATACTTTCCCGCTTGTCGGCTGCAAATAGTTCATTATGACATTCATCAAAGTAGATTTCCCGGTCCCGTTCGGCGCCACCAGCCCGATCATCTCGCCTTGTTCAAACTTGATTGAAATATCGTTCAGCACTTTTTTATCAGCAAACTGAACGGTAATATTTTCAATAGCAATCATTCATTGTCCCCCCCTTTATTTTATAAGTTTGAAACGTTTAATAAGTGAAATGAGCAGCGTAATCACCAATAGAACAACCGCACTTAGCGTCAATAACAGCAGGCCGTATTGATAATCTACATTCTCACTTCCTAAATAGTAGTTCTGATAACTGGACACCACTTTTCCGACATGGATATAAGTTGTCGGTACTTTTTCCACTTCCCAAAAATACCCGATACCGCGGCTCAGATAAAACTTTTCGCCAAAAATGACGAATAGTCCGGCCGCCAAGTTCACCATTTCTTGTCGGAACAGTACACTGCTTAAAACCACAACATTAATGATGACGATGAACCACAAAATCAAGAGTGATAAAGACCGGCCCAAAAACATGCCCAATGTCATCATATTAGCTAAATTCTCCTTCTCCAAAGGTATGAAAGCAAATACATACTCAGGAGATGGCAGTTTTAGATACCCGAAACCTGATTGAGTTCCGATGATTATAAAACCAATAAGTAAAGGAATAAATAAAGTGATACTGCCGATAAAAGCAACACCTGTTTTCACGAGCAGCTTCTTCCAATCGGCAATCGGAAAACCTTTCAGCACAGAAGGGTGACGACGATCCTTCGTCACAATATCGATCGCCAGTAATAAGGAACAAATAATTAATATTAAAGGAAGCGGGCCTTTCAGAAGTCGCTCAAACGTCTGCAATGCCGTACGCTGTTCAAACACACTAATCGACAACTCGTAATTCGCCTCATTAAAAGCACCGTACCGGTAATGCTGATCCATTGCATTTAGAGCACCTTCATTATTCGCAAATTCCCTGTCAGCCACATAATAACGGTCATTAAAGGAAAGGTGCTCATTATAAAAAGTCATATAGCTCATCTCAAAATACCAGAGGCTTGTTACTTCCGCATACTTTTTCAGGTCTTTTGCATCGAGCGCTTCCATTCTTGCCTTATCCATCGGGTTGATAGCAGAAAACTGATGATAGGCATCAACAGTAACCGGATGTACTTGCCACAAATCCCTCTTGTTTAAATCATCAATAAATTCCTGACGGGTTAAATAGCGGGCTTCTATTTCCTCCCGATCGACCTTTTCAATGGGCTCATAGGCAGGTGCGATCTTAAACGCATAAAATAACGCAGCAAATGCCAGCAGAAAATAGATCGCCAAGTTTTTCTTATTCGTAAAAAACTGTTTCAGTTCAAATTTAAAATATCCGTACATCTCTTTCCCCCCTAGGCCCTTTTAATTTTTCCTGTAGAGAAGAATGTTTTAATGACGAATAACATGATTAAAATACAAATACTCATAATCAGCAATCCGATATTCATCGTTACATTCACAGGACGCACTAAATCCAGCGGCATTCCATTTAAAATTTCATTGAAGTTCATAAAATGGAAAGGATTGTACGGGAACACACTTATAATCGAAGGGAAAATAACAGGTAAAAAGAATAAAATAAAATGCACAAACAATGTCAAATACATATTTTTCAGCAGTACATTTAAAATGATCGATAACAGCATGACAAATATCGAGATGACGAGCATGTAGACAATACATAACACAATATATTGCACGCTTGAAATCAATGCCGGCTCCCCTAAATAAACAGCCACTTTTTCGGAACTATCTCCCAACCCGTTGAATAACAACGGCGCCGCGCTGATAAAAATAAGCACAATAAACGCGATGACATACAAAAAGGCAATGATACATTTAGATATCACATAATGGTCAAATCTAACCGGGTAGCCTTTAATCATACTTGAATGCTCAAAATCATCCAGTAAAATCAAACTTGTATAGAAACTTATGAATATGTACCAGCCAACTCCTATTAAACTAAAGAAATACATCAGAAACGGTATGTAATGAGATATGTCACTAATCATATTTTTGCCCGACTCGTACATCGTTCTAAAATATAAGTAATTCATTGAATTTTGAAACTTGGTCGGCAGCAAGTCCTTCACTTTTTCGTACTCATCCATATCAAACGCTTGTTGCCGCAGCTCAGCGATTCTATAGGAAGCCTCATAATACATCGGATAGTTTTCTACAGTTAATGAAGCGATCTGTAAAGCGACGGCACTTTTCTGCTGGGTCAGATTTTTAAATAAATCACTGCCATCCCCGTCCCTTGAGGCATCTTGAACTTGGAACTTGGCTAATACAGCACGAGAACTATAGTAATCGCCCCTTTTTTCATTGAGCTGATCCCCTACTGACTGCGCCTTAATAAAAAACATACATCCGAACACAATGACGATTACTGCGAGTAACGCAACAATATTTTTTCGGTTGGAGCGTTCGATTAGTAATCCAACTTTTAATGCCTGCAACATGGTGAAATCCCCCTCCCCCTTCTATATATCGACATTGAAAACGGTTACAAACTTTAATTTCGATTTATCGGGTACTTTATTAGAATAATCTATCAATTAATAATTTTCAAACTAAAAGGTAAATTTTCAAATTACAGGAAAATAACTCCCTTTACATCAACACCTGTCTTTAACTATTCCTTTTCATAATTGAAGTCAAGTTGAGATAAAATTATTTTTGTATAATGTACCTATTTTTTACAAATTTATGAACTTTTTATTTCTACCACGATTCGACAGGTTATTGTTATTTAATAGGTTACGATGAATAGGCGCTGTTTTGTTAAACTCGAAAATAGTAAAACGGCGTAATACTTCAGAAAGGAATTCAAATTTAGCAATGAGATTTTTATTTTTCAAAAAAATATTTAGGCTAAGATTGAGAATAAGAATTGAATCTAAAAGAAAAGACATGTACAAAAAAGCAAATGACCTCGGATTCACACACCCTGAAGTAGTACATTGCAGCCAAGAATTGGATGATTTACTTAATAAGTATTCGGATACTGCTGCATAAAATAGAGAGAATACATAAATAATGCTGTCCGGGTTCGTAGCATGGACCTGCCATATTTATGTTTTATTTATGTAAAGCGTTGGAGCATACAGCCCCAACGCTTTCTTTTTATCCATTAATTTAATGACACGTCCCCGTAATATGAAAATAGCGCAGGTTTTGTTCCTATATAGTTTGCCACTTATTAAATCCCCTCTGTGTTCATCAATACGATACGCCAGCCGTCGGGGTCAGCAATCGTCACACCTCTATCTTCCCAATACGGGTTTTCCGGAGGCACCTCATGGTATCCCATACTGGCAAGTCGAGACTTTACTGCTTGAATTTGTTCGGCATCCGGCATATAAAACACGAGCAAATTATCTTCCGTTGGTGCCGGACATGGACTTCCGTTAATATGTTCAGTAAATTCCAGATGATACGATGCATCCGGCAAGCCAATCATAATACCAGTATATCCCCGATGCCCTTTAAAGCCGCCAAGCTTTTTAAGACCAACCCCTTCACAATAAAAGCGTTCAATCTGTTCTATTTGATCTGTCGGCCGTGCGATACGAAATTGCGCTATAAGTAATGTTTCTGTCCACTGTTTCAAATACATCCCCTCCTTCTTTCATTTTAGAAGGAAAGGAAGGAAAAAACTGTACAACATTCGGATGAAATAAAGATCACTATATATCGAAAAAAACGTTGGAGCCAACAGCCCCAACGCTTTTCTCTTAGTACATCTTCATATATTGGTCGCGTTCCCACTGGTGTACAGATGTGCGGAACATATCAAACTCCACTTCTTTTGCTTCTTTGAAGTTTGCATAAATATGTTCACCTAACGCATCGATGATTACTTCATCTTTCGCTAAAGTAGCTAATGCTGCATCCAATGAACCTGGTAAACTTGCAATACCGTAAGCTGCACGTTCTTCAGCATTCATCACATAAATGTTACGGTCAACCGGTGCTGGTGGCTCGATTTCATTTTTCACGCCATCCAGTCCTGCTGCCAAAATTACAGCCATTGCTAAGTACGGGTTTGCAGATGGGTCAACCGAACGTAATTCGATACGTGTTGATAGACCACGAGATTCCGGAATACGTACTAATGGTGAACGGTTTTTAGGTGACCACGCCACATAACAAGGTGCTTCATAGCCTGGCACTAAACGTTTGTATGAGTTGATCGTCGGATTTGTCACCGCTGTAAATCCTTGAACGTGTTTTAATACGCCTGCTAAGAAATGTTTTGCCGTTTTTGATAACTGCAAGTCTTCCCCTTCATCCCAGAATGCATTTTTGCTGCCTTGGAATAAAGATAAGTTGAAGTGCATTCCTGAACCGTTCACACCGAATAATGGTTTTGGCATAAATGTCGCATGTAAGCCATGTTTACGCGCAATTGTTTTTACAACTAACTTGAACGTTTGAATATTATCGCACGCTTCTACCGCGTTGGCATATTTGAAGTCAATTTCATGTTGACCCGGCGCTACTTCATGGTGTGACGCTTCAATTTCGAAGCCCATTTCCTCAAGCTCCAATACGATATCGCGACGGCAGTTTTCCCCTAAATCTGTCGGTGCCAAGTCGAAGTAGCCACCATCATCATTTAATTCTAACGTCGGATTGCCTTTTTCATCTAATTTAAATAAGAAGAATTCCGGCTCAGGTCCTAAGTTAAAGCTTGTGAAACCTAAGTCTTCCATTTCTTTCAGCATTCTTTTTAAGTTTGAACGGGGATCCCCTTCAAAAGGAGAGCCATCCGGACGTGCGATGTCACAGATCAATCGGGCAACTTTCCCTTTTTCTGCAGTCCATGGGAAAATCATGAATGTATCTAAATCCGGACGCAGATACATGTCAGATTCTTCAATACGCACGAAACCTTCAATTGAAGAACCGTCAAACATCATTTTGTTATCCAGCGCTTTATCTAACTGACTTACGGGAATTTCAACGTTTTTGATAGTTCCTAAAATATCAGTAAATTGCAGACGAATAAATTTTACATTTTTATCTGCCACAATTTTTTTAATGCTTTCTTTTGTCGCTTTGCTTGTTCCATTCACCATTACATTTGCCATACTTCAACACTCTCCTTTTTAGTTGGTCCTACTCAGTTTTATATTGAAAGAAACGCGATAAATCGCCTTGACGTAGTGACGTCTTTTGCATGCGCTGTGCCTGCAGCATTTCTTCACGCAATATCGTCCGCAATTCTGTATCTGTCACGCGTACTACGTCAGGTTTCTTTACATACTCTTTCGATCTCATTGCAAATACCTTTTTCACACCCGCCATATTAATGCCCTGGTCGAGTAACTCCCTTATTTCCAGCAATGCATCAATATCATCAAGAGAAAACATTCTTCGATTCCCTTCTGATCTGGCAGGGACGATTAATTCATGTTCTTCATAATAACGAATTTGTCTGGCCGTTAATTCAGTCAATTGCATTACCATGCTAATGGGTAGTAACGGCATCGCTCTTCGAAATTCTCGACTCATTATCTCGCCTCCCTCTTCTTACCATTTACTTTAAACCAATGTAACATCCACTGTCAATCTAATGTTATAAAAACTAACATATGATTTTTAGAACGATTTAATCGCATAATTCGAACATTTCCTTAAATGGTTTTTTTAACCGATGTTATCTTTCTGGACATATCTCATAATAAGATGACGTAAAATTTTACTACCAGAAATTACTACATGATTTAATTTCATTTTTTCTGCAAAAAAATTGGTTAATTTACTCGTTGAAAAGTCACCCGGCCCAAATTGATGTATAATTATTACCATGCAAGTTTAGGGGGAATTTTTTATGGCGAAGCAAAACATCGCAAAGTCAATCGGACAAAAAATCATCGTTATTATCGGAGGTTTAATCGCCGCTTACGGATTAGAAGCTGTATTAATACCTAATAACGTATCGGATGGCGGAATCACGGGGATCAGTATCGTTATTTCTCAAATAACGCCACTATCATTAGGCATGCTGATCGCCTTATTGAACATCCCGTTTATTTATTTAGGATATAAACAAATCGGAAAAACCTTCGCAATCAATTCAGTTATCGGAATTGCTTCATTAGCAATCGGTACTTCACTTATGCACCATGTACCAACTATTATTTCTGGCGATGCATTGCTTATTACAGTTGTTGGGGGGATCATCTTAGGTGTCGGTATGGGGTTAGCCCTTCGTAATGGTGGGGCTCTTGATGGAATAGACATGCTTGCCGTATTACTATCGAGAAAATTACCTTTTGGTACAAGTGATCTCATTCTATTTTTAAACTTTTTCGTTTTCATCATTGTATCGTTTGTATTCGGCTTCAAAGGGGCTCTTCTATCAGCGATCGCTTATTATATCGCATCAAAAGTTATTATAATTGTTGAAGAAGGACTTAGTGGTTCCAAAACTTATAAAATTATTACAAAAGATCCGCTTACAATGGTCGAAACCATCCGGGACCGTCTGGGACGTAGCGCAACTTTCAGTACTGTACACGGTGCTTATTCCCATCAGGAATTCCAGGAAATCACATGTGTAATTAACCGGATGGAAGAAAGCAAAATTAAAGGTATTATTCGGGAAATCGATCCGAATGCCTTTGTGACAGTATATGAAGTAGTTGAGGTTAAAGGTGGAAGCTTCAAAAAGCAGAATATCCACTAAAACAGAAAAATGGTTGTGTGAAAGGAAATTTTTCCTTTCACACAACCATTTTTTTAATTCGTATTTACCTCACTGCTGTGATGCGGTATACATAATCCGATAACCGCTCCTACTACCGCCGGAACAATCCAGCCTAGACCAATGGAGTATAGCGGTAAGTAATCGGCGTAAAACGTAGAAATAGAAGACAGCATACCCACTTCAAATGCCGGTACACTTCCGATCAACGCATTATACCCATCAATTATACTAATAAAGAATACGAGTAAAATTGCCCCCGCAAATACAGGCTTTTTGTAGTTAAATAGCGGTCCTGCAAGCGCCAGTATAATTAACACAATTGCCAGCGGGTAAAGGAACATCAATACTGGAATTGCATATGTAATAATATTCGTTAACCCAAAGTTCGCAATGATAAACGATACAACACATAGCGCCACTACAAATGTTTTATAACTGACTTTCGGAAACACTTCATGGAAAAATTCACTGCATGAAGTGATGAGCCCGATACTCGTTTTCAAACAGGCAAGGACAATAATAATCGCCAACAAAATTGCGCCGTATGAACCGAAGTAATGATCAGCTACTGCAGCAAAAATTTGTCCTCCATTATCAAATGTTCCTATTGCCGTTACACTTGATGCCCCCATATAAGCAATCAGCCCGTATATCAGCATCATCAGTGCCATTGCAAAAATACCTGATTTCCAAGTCGCTTTTGCAATTTCCTTCTTATCTGTAATCCCCGTCCGCTTTATCGCATTGATGACAACAATACCGAACGCAAGAGAAGCAAGCGCATCCATCGTATTATAGCCTTCTTTAAAACCTGTCATAAACGACTCGCTAATATAGGTTCCGGCAGGTTCAACGAATTTCCCCATCGGAGAAAACAGACTAATTCCGATTAATACAAATAAAAAGATTAAAAATGCCGGCGTTAGGTACTTGCCGATAATGTCCATTATTTTCGCCGGATTTAACGAAAAGTAAAAAACAACCGCGAAGAA
Source organism: Solibacillus sp. FSL W7-1436 (assembly GCF_038007305.1). Taxonomy (NCBI): domain Bacteria; kingdom Bacillati; phylum Bacillota; class Bacilli; order Caryophanales; family Caryophanaceae; genus Solibacillus; species Solibacillus sp. FSL W7-1436. Next base: position 2,694,394 of record NZ_JBBOWV010000001.1, on the reverse strand, counting down.
TATAAAACTGAACACCGCAAGCCACAATGTCGTCTGCGAAGGATCGATAAACGGTTCAAATCCAACAACAAACGGTACTGTTGCTGTACGCGGGATTGCAAAAAATGGTCCGATCGTCAAGTAAAGCGCCAATGCAAAAAACAAACCAAACATTGGATGTACTTTACTTGCCAAATCACGCAATCCATTACTACCCGACAATCCGATTGCCAGAATTCCTAAAAACGGCAAACCAATTGCCGTAACTAAAAAGCCAATTAGCGCAAACCAATAGTTCGTCCCTGCCAATTGCCCCATCTGAATCGGAAATATTAAATTTCCTGCTCCAAAAAACATCCCAAACAGCATCGTTCCGATCACTGCATAGGTTGAAAATGGTATTTTCTTGTCCATCATATTCTCTCCTAAGATGTCATTTCATGGTGTTATAATGAAACGTCCAAATTTTCTTAACAATGTACAATATCATATCAGCACTATAACAGAATGACAATAGTAATAGTAAATATAAAAGGAGCGATGTCATAAAGTTATCACTTTTATGACATCGCTCCATCATTTATTATTTAATTTAAGCGGAATATTGTCTGCGCTGATTTTCAATCCAAACACGCATTGTACGGTAAAGCATCGTCACAACAACAAACATCATAATCCCTTTAACAATATTAAACGGTAAAATACCCAACACGATCGTTTCGTACATATTATATTCGAAGCCTAGTAAATACGTGTACAGCGGTAAGAACGCCACGTAGTTTAATGCCGCCATTCCAAGTGACATTACAACTGTTGATACAACCAAGCCTGTCATTAACCCTTTTGCAGAAGGGAATTTTCTATAAATATAGTAAGCCGGTAAAATGAATAATACACCTGTAGCGAAGTTAGCCATATGTCCTACCGGAATTCCTTCAGGAGCCCCTGTGTAAATCCAGTCAAGCACATTTTTAACCAATTCAACCAGGATACCCGCAACAGGTCCCATCGTAATTGCCGCAATCAATGCTGGCACATCACTGAAATCAATTTGTAAAAATACCGGGAACCATGGTAGTGGGAAGTTTAACAACATCAGTACAAATGAAACCCCACTCAGCATTGCGATCGTTACGAATGTTCGTAACTTCAAACTTCTTTTTTGCATATAAATCTCTCCTCTTTGCTGATTCCATCTCGCAAGAAGAAAGGACGTATCAAATCATTTCATGAAAAAACCCCTATGCTAAAATAGAGCATAAGGGAGAAATAGGCACACTTAAATAAAGGGTCTATCTGTGCATTTGCAGCTATTCCTGATTTTTGTAACCGAAAGATATTCCGTTAACAAATAAGGAATTTCAAAATAAGTACTGCAAAGCACGGCATTTTCAAAAAATGACGACCGTACCTTCACCTTCTCCCATCCAGACTATACTGTCGGCTTTGGAATCGCACCAAATCCTGCACACAAAAAGTGGCTCGCGGGCTCGAAAAGTTCGACATAACATCCTCCAAGTAAATGGTCAGAAGTTATAACTTTAATTACCGCCGGTCGGGAGTTACACCCTGCCCCGAAGATGAATCAATATGAAATTATGTAGCAATTACCTTGCTATAACTATTATTATATATAAAAAAAAGGAATTGTAAAGCCCATTGCTTACAATTCCTAGTAAAATTATTTGAATTATTGAAATTCATAGTGGATCCGGTTTGCCGCAACCGGCTTCTCTACTGGTTTAGTGAAGTCAAAACCGCCCCATTGTTCCTGAACAATATTTTCAAATTGAACCTGTTTTTCGAAACTTGCCGCTGTCATTATCAGCCCTTCAATCATTCGCATTGCTTGGGCAGGTTCATAATCCTCCAAGTTTAAAGGTTCTTCAAATGTAATCGTAACGATCGACTCAGCGTCTTCAACTTTTAAATAGACACCCGGCAATATAACTGTTCTGTATATATCATTCGCTTCCACCGTCATATTTTTGACTGCTTCCTGCACATCTTTAAAGCTCATTCGGAAATTCGGACTTAAATAGACCGCCCCATCCCGCATCTGATACATAAAATAATTATATTGCGCGTTCTCATCGTTTAAGAGAAACGGTTCATCCACATCGCCGACATGGTCAAAGTAAATCGGCTTTCCGGCCTTGTTTTCAATTTGCACGTCCATATATGCATCGCTGAAAGTATCGACAAGGGAACCGAGGTAATTTGATAAGGAAGCTGTTCCCGCATCATACTGGTGATCCTCCGGCAGTGTATGAACAAGCCTGTTCCCTTCCTCATGCAATTCACCTTTGTAAGGATGATATTCATTAAATCCGAGAGACTGTTCGTCAAGCAGCGGACTGAATGTGTTATAAAGTTCCAGCTTCGTCGGATTTTCTGTACCCGTTTTTTCGGCAACAATTTCATTTGGAATCAATATGCTTACAGGTACACTTTCCGCATCATCCCCTGCAAGGCCAATCGCAAATAATGTGTTGTCCTCCAGCTCGCTTTCATAAACCAATGTTTGCTCCGGCTGTGCTTCCGTCGAGAAACTATTGATCATGGAGCGTTCATTTTGCGCTGAAGCATCTTCTTTCGCACTCATCGTCATATTCTCTTCCGATTCCGGAGTGGCAAGATCAAATGTTTCATTCTGCATTGTGACCGATTCATTATTCCCTATGAACTGCGCACTGATTAAAACAATAATAAATATTGATGCGATCGAAACGAATAATGGTGCCCAGCGTATGCCTTTTTGACTGTTTTGCTGTATTTGAGGCGGATCTTCATTAAAAGTTCCTTCATCCATTAATCGATTGAATACTTCATCTTTCGAACGATGATCGGTTACTTTCGGTGCTTTTTTCAGAAAAAGTTCAATCTCTTTTTCATCCCATTGCTCCTTTTTCATAATGGATTCGCCTCCCTTCCTTCTTGCGCTTCCAATAGCAGCCGCAGATTCTTTAAAGCACGGTGCTGTGTCGTTTTCACTTTTCCGGTCGTCCATCCTAATATCTCCGCTGTTTCCTGAATTGAAAGTTCCTGAATAAACCGCATAATAATGACCATTTTCTGATCACCCGAACACTCTTCCAACGCAACGAGCAATTGATGGAGCTGATCATTTAATTCGGTAAATTGTTCCGGTGAAGGGACTGGGCTTACGAGTTGCTCTGTCTCCCAGTCAAATGCTGTAAATGCATGTTTATCCCGAACCTGTTTTTTTCTGAAATAGTCGATCGCCACATTTTTCGCTATAGAGAACAGCCAAGTTTTTTCAGAACTTTTCCCTTCGAACCGGTCGTATGATTTTAATACACGAACGTACACTTCGTGGGCAAGATCCTCGGCTGCGGTACGATTTTTCACTAAGTAAAATAAGAAATTAAAAACATCCTGATGATACGTATCGTATAATCGATGGAAAATGGATTGCTGCACCCATCCCACCTCCATTCACGTAATTTGTCGTTTTCGAAACAAAAAAGTTACACTAATCATCCGTTACGAACGAACTGGTTCATTAAAAAGAAAAGTTTATCACTTTGAACGATTCAAAATGATAAACTTTTTTCAAACTTCATAATTCCATTACCCCAATATAATTAAGAGAATGGCAAGTAAAAAGTAAAGATTGTTCCTTGCTGTTCGACACTATCAACAGAGATTCTGCCGTTATGTGCTTCCACAATGTTTTTCGTAATGGCCAAACCTAAGCCTGTTCCGCCTTTCGATCGTGTACGGGCTTTATCTGCTTTGTAGAATCGTTCAAATACATACGGCAAATCATCTTGCGGAATGCCCTGCCCTGTATCCTTGATTTGAATTTTCGCATAGTTTTGCTCATTAACCATTGAAACCGTTACTGATCCATCCGCAGGTGTATGGCGAATCGCATTGTCGATCAAGTTCGTTAATACTTGTTCGATGCGGTCCTCATCAATCGAAATAAGCGTTTTATCCGAAAAGTCCGTTTCAATCCGCAGGTGCACATGCTTTTCTTTCGCTGTCTGGTCAAACTTATGGGTCATTCGTTCAATTACCGCAACCAATGGCACATCTTCCTTATACAGACTCATATGTCCCGATTCCATCCGCGCCAGGTCAAGCAGATCCGTTACGAGACGGCTCATACGCTGTGATTCATCGTATATTACCCGGATCATATCGATACGTTCTTCCTCTGTCGTTACTACCCCGTCAATAATCGCTTCAGAATAGCCTTGGAGCATCGCGATTGGTGTACGGAGCTCATGTGATACATTGGCGATGAAATCCGATTTCAGTTTTTCCAGTTTCGTTTCTTCGGTTTTATCGCGTATAACAGCGACTGCACCACGAATGGAATCCCTGCTGTAGAGAGGACTGATCGTTATACTGTAATAGGATTTGCCCATTTCAAACTCTTCGTCCAGCTGATCCTCGAAACTCAGTACATGATCAAGCATTTGATACAGTTCATCCGGTATCGGCTTTGAGCTGTCCAAGCCGTTTTCGACGAACCATTTTTGCAGTAGCCGTTCAGCAGGAGGATTGCTTACTAAAATCGTTTTATCGCGATTAAATGTAATAACGGAATCAGTCATCGATGTTAAAATACTTGATAATTGTTCTTTCTCCTGATTGATCACTTCTAAATGATGCTTCAATTGACGGCCCATCTGATTGAACGCAACGGCAAGCTGACCAATTTCATCATTTTGCTTTGTTTCAATTTTCGAATCAAAACGGCCCTTTGCCAATTCGAATGCATGCTCTCTCATTTTACGCAATGGAAGTGTTATTTTAGAAGAAAGGAAAAAAGCAAAAATTGTCGTCAGTATAAATGCAATAGCAGCTGCTAAAACAACAATTTTAGTTGTTTCATTACTAGTCTGGTGTAAAGCATCGGGATTTTTGTATATAAAGACGGCCCCATGTAAATCTTCAACACTTTTCAGCGGGAAACCTAATACAATATAGTCGGAGTTGCTCGCTTCTTCCCGGTTCGAAGGCAGCGTCAGTTCCTTTACGATCGGTTCCGATGATGCATATACTTCTTCAAACGCTTTACTGCTTACAATTTTTTTCTGAATTTCTTCTTTATTGATGCCTTCTTGTCTTGCATACAGTATTTCATCTGAACTTTTGGCGATTAGTACGTTTGTCGTTTCCGTCAACAATTCCGAAATGATCGCAAACTGCTTATCATCGATTTCTTCTTCATCGATGATGCTTGCAATCGCTGCAGCTGTTTGTCTTAATGAAGCCTCGGACTGTTCGTTATGATAGTTTTCAAGAAACTCCAACATGAAAATTGTGAAAATAAACAGGACAAATGAAACGAGAAGCAAAATGGTTACCCATAGCTTCCCGACAATACTTGTTGCTATTCTAATCATTTACAACCTCGAATTTATAGCCTACTCCCCAAACCGTTACGATCATTTTCGCTGCATCTTCGGAGACACGGTTCAGCTTTTCACGCAGGCGCTTAACATGTGTATCGACTGTGCGCAGATCACCAAAGAAATCATAATGCCAAACTTCTTTTAATAATTGTTCACGGTCGAATACTTTATCGGGTGACTTCGCCAAAAAGTATAATAATTCGTATTCTTTCGGTGTTAAATTTACTTCCGTTCCATCTGCTGTTACACGATGCGCATCATGGTCGATTGTTAAATGCGGGAATACAACTAAATCTTTAGATGATGAAGCATTTGAAACAGGTGAAAATACTGCTGAACGTCGTAATATTGCTTTTACACGTAATACGACTTCCCGCGGACTAAATGGTTTCACGATATAATCATCCGCACCAAGCTCAAAACCTTGTACACGGTTAGCTTCTTCACCTTTTGCCGTCAACAATATAATAGGCGTTGTTTTCTTTTCGCGCAGTTCAGCACAAACTTCCAAACCATCTTTTTCAGGCATCATAATATCCAACAAAATACAATGATAATCTTTTTCAAGTGCCATCGAAAGTGCTTGTTCTCCATTTTCCGCTTCTTCTACTAAATAGCCTTCACGCTCTAAATACATTTTTAACAAACGACGAATTCGATCCTCGTCATCCACAATTAACACAGAAATATTTTCAGACACTGATGTTGCCCCTTTCAAAAACTCTATTTCTCTTCTCTATTGTACCTTTTTAGTGAACGATTGAAAAGAAAAGCCCAATCATTCCGATTGAACTTTTCTAACTTTATGACAGTTTATTAATTATTTTGCATAGAATTGGAAACTAGCGAAATTGTTTTAATAATAGTATAAAAAGTAAATTCCTGTCACCTTATGCGTAAGAGTGTAATCCCGCAATAACTAGATTAACAACGACTAAATTGAACAAAATAATAAGGAAACCAATTACCGTAAGCCATGCACTCTTCCTTCCTTCCCAGCCTTTCGACAGGCGAAGGTGTAAAAAGGCCGCATAGAAAAGCCATGTAATAAGTGCCCATACTTCTTTCGGATCCCAGCCCCAAAATCGGCCCCATGCCTCCTGTGCCCAGATCATCGCAAAAATTAGCGCGCCTAATGTAAAGATCGGAAAAGCAATAAGGATCGAGCGGTAGGCAATTTCGTCCATCAGTGTCGAGTTGACCCTTTTCACTAATGGCTGGAACATTGTCGCTATCTTTCTTCTAAAGATCAGTCGTATCAGCAGATAAATGATTGTGCCGAATAAAACAGACCAGAAAACAGTTGTCAGTTTCCGTGCGTCAATCAGTGCCGGCAGCTCGAATAACGGTGTCATACGGTCTTCAGAAAGTTCCACATATTCATTCATCCCAAAAATAGCCGGCATCAAATAGGTAGAAGTACTGACCTGATCCAATGTATCAACATATTCATACTTCGCTTCATAATCCATCGCATTGAATGTCACCGTTGCCGCAACAAACCCTACAACCAGTACACAGCAGAACATAACTGTTTCCAGCCAAAAACTTTCTTTAGAGCGCTCGTTCATATTTACATTTCTCAGCAGGTAAATAAGTCCGGCTACTGCACTGATTCCAAAAATCGACTGGCCCAATGCTGCAGTTGTAACATGAATTGTCAGCCAATGACTTTGCAGCGAAGGGACTAAAGGACTTACCTCTGTCGGGAACATAGAGGCATAGGCAATGATCAATAATGCAATTGGTAAAGCAACAACACCTAATGCCGCAACTTTATACGTAATGTAAATGACGATAAACGATAGTACGATGAACATACCGAATGCCGTAGTAAATTCGAACATATTACTAACCGGTGCATGTCCTGTATACATCCAGCGCGTAATGAAATAACCCAACTGTGCAACAAAGCCGATAATTGTAACTACAAGGGCAATTTTACCGTATTTATCTGCCCGTGCTGCTGCTGTGTCATTTTTCACTTTAATTGCGCCTGCAAATAAAAATGTACCTACTAAGTAAGAAATGAATGCAGCGTACAGTAAATAACCGCTTAAATCGATTAAACTCATAAGGTTTTACCATCCTTTTCTGTTTCAACATGTTCATTGTTTTCTAGTTCCTGTTGATCTACGTATTGCGGTAAATGAGCATGCTTCGTTAATGCATCTAAATCTTTTTTCATACTAAACCAGTTTTTATTCGTATGTGCTGCCAAGCGAACCGTTCCATCCGACAGCTGTTCAACCCATATACGGCGATGATTCCAATAGGAACCGATTGCCACACCGATCATAAAGATAATTCCCCCTACGATTAATATAGGGATTGTCCGGTCATAACGGATCGTTAAACCCGACATATGGCGTGTTTCCACATTCGCGAACTTCATTTTATACATATTGTCACCTTCAGGCTCCAGTGTTTGCTGGATCGCGACAAAGCTTGTCTCTCCTTCCGGTGTTTCAGGGGTGATCATTTTGAAAATAAATGCCGGATTGTTCGGTGTTTGGGTCGCAGTTTGCGGTACCCCTTCCTTAAAACCTGAAAAGTCAGGATAAAAACCCATTAATTCGACTTGTGCACCATTTTCGAGCGTATACACTTCCTGCGGGTTCGTTAGATCAATGCTTATTTGGCCAAGCGATTGTTCCGTTTCCTTATTCGTTAAATCAAATACCATTGTTTTAATTTCATTTAAACGGAAATCCATCTGGTAAAATGCATACCCCTCATGTTTAAGCGGATGGTTTACCTGAATTCCGTACTGTTTCACTTCTTCCAGGTTATCTGCCTGTCCGGGTACGCTGTTTTCTTTCTGTTTATACAAGGTCACGTCCGTCTGGAAATTCTTTGCGACTACATTGACCCCTTGTTTGATCTGTTCGCCTTGCGGAACATTGTCGTATGTTTCCAGAATAAATTTATCGTTCTTCAGGAAGTACCCGTCCATTCCCGGTACGGCACGTGTTTCACCTTCACGAAGCCACATCGATTCATCCACGTACATGCCCGGTACTAAATGGAGCATGACTCCGATTATAAAGACGATCAATCCGACATGGTTTACGTAGGCACCATAGCGTGAAAACCGTCCGCGTTCCGCTAAAATGGAATTATCTTCGCGTCGGACGTTGTATTTTAATTTTTTTAAAGACTGTTCAACGAGCTGAAGCGTTTGTTCAGACGTTTCAGTTGGTTTTCCTTCACCAATAATTCGCTGACGCTTCATAAAGTTTATATGTCGTTTGACCCGCTGATTTTTTAAAGATTTATGTAATGGAATACCTCTATCAATACTTGCAATAATAATGGACACACCTAACATTAATACAAGTAATTGGAACCATAGGGATGAATAAAGATCCGATAAACCTAACGCGTAGTATATTTCACCGAACCATCCATAAACATCTGAATAGTACTTTTCCTTTTCCGCGTCTGTCGCTACGCTTATGTAGAACTCCTGAGGGAGGATTGTACCAATTGATGCTGCTATTAAATTGATAATAATGAGCGTAATTCCGACTTTAACACTTGAGAAAAAATTCCAAATCTTATCAATAATTGACTTATTATAAGTTTTTGAACGTATGGCCGACCCTTCGTACCGCATATCTGCAATTTTTTTGTTTTTTTCCTCTGCGGATAATGGAGAACCGCATTTTTGGCAGAGTGTTGTACCTTCAGGATTTTCATGCCCGCATTCACAAAGTAGTTTATTCATTGCGTAAAAACTCCTATTCCGGCTTTATTGACTCCATATATTGCACAATTTCTCCTTCGGTCATTTCTCCAGTAATAATACGGTCTATTGTACCGTCGGGTTTAATGAAAATTGATGTAGGCAGGGGTCCAATATTATAGGCTGTGAAAACACTCTTCGTTTTATCGATCGCAACCGGGAAGGTCATTCCCATATTAGCCACATATTTTTTTACTTCAAATTCTGACTGTGCGAAGTTAACTGCGATAATCTGAACATCATGGTGCTTAAACGCCGCATATTGACGAGTCATTGCAGGGAATTCACGTTCACACGGTTCACACCATGTACCCCAGAAGTTCAGTACGACACCCTTTCCCTCGTAGTCTTTCAATCTATGCTTATTCCCTTGCAAATCTACTACTTCAAAATCAGGCGCCTGTGCCCCGGCTTGTACAATATTAATCTTATCTTTCGTTACGGCAGCATAAACTGTATATCCGATTGCGATTGCTAAAATGGTTAAAATGATACCGCGAGTCACAGAACGTTGTTTCTTTTTTTCCAAATAAAAAACCCCCTTCCACTTCAGCAACTACTGTTGCCTATTATAGCAAATTATTACAAAAATTAAATTCTTTTCTTTCACAATGGTTTAGAATATCTTAACCAATTAACTGTTAAAATCGATTTTCCCTGTTTCAGCTAATACACGCAGTAGTTTTACTTCATGTTTTGTCAGCTGACGGTATTCGCCCGGGCTAAGTCCTGTTAGATCCAAAAATGCAAAGCGCTCGCGTTTTAGTTTCACGACAGGTGTACCGATTGCTTCGAACATACGGCGAACTTGACGATTTCGCCCTTCATGGATCGTAATCTCACAAATCGCTTTACCGGCATTCTCATCAAAGCTTGTCATGCTTACTTTTGCCGGGGCTGTTTTTCCGTCTTCCAGCTTAATTCCATTTTGCAGTTTCATTAAACCTTGTTTTGTTGGAATCCCTTTAACACGCGCAATATACGTTTTGTCGATTTTGAATTTCGGATGTGTCATCAAGTTTGAAAACTCGCCGTCATTCGTTAATAACAGTAATCCTGTCGTATCATAATCTAAACGACCTACCGGAAAAATTCGCTGATGGACATGCTTTTTAAAAATATCCGTTACTGTTTTTCGACCTTTATCATCAGTAACTGCCGAAATATAGGCACGTGGTTTATATAGCAGGAAATATACTTTATCTTCTTTTTCAAGTTTTACGCCTTCTACTTCAATCGTGTCCGAGTTGGATACTTTTGTACCAAGCTCTTTAACTACGACTCCATTTACTTTTACTTTACCTTCTACGATCAATTGCTCTGCTTTACGTCGTGATGCAACGCCTGCATAGGCAATCACTTTTTGTAATCTTTCCATAAGTTCACCTCATTGATTGATAAACTGCAAAGACGCATACTTCTTCAGCATTCGTATCTGCACTTTTCATTTACTGCTCTGTTAATTATTAAATATTATTGCTGTAATCCACAAATACGAGCGAAAATAAATCCTTAACGAATAAAAATTATGTCATACTTTCCAAACTTAATCAATTACGTCATCGCGTCATTGTGTCTCGATTTAGTTATAAGGCCTAAATGTGGGCCAGCCGTTGTCGCATGATGCGACGACAGCTGACTTCCTTTTTTGGAACTCCTTGGAACTTTTCTTCATACCTGAAGTTAAACCAATTCACTTTACAGATTATTTTACTGTAACGAGCTGTGAGGATACGAGCGCTTCATCTGCGTATAAAAGCCAGACTCCCCGATCCGAACCTTTCAGCCTTGACACTTTCACGATATGTTCAAAATCCGGCCGTTCTTTTTTATGCAGCAGCATTTGGAACGGTTCATTCAACTCGATTGCCAGTCCGTTCGCATTATATTTCCCTTTTTTCACAATCGTTTGCTTTTCAAAATTGTTGTCGATGAAATCCGCCAGGTTACGGTGGATATTCCAGTCATTTCCTTCATTGATCGTAACGACGACAAATGATTTTTCTTCCCGTTCAAAGTAAGTTGCCAATGTTCGACCGGCCACTTTCGTATAGCCTGTTTTCCCAGCGATGGCTCCTATCTTCTCATGCATCAGTCGGTGCTTATTTTTCCACTGTCTGCCATCCGAAAAATTTTGTGTAGAAGCAATTTTTCTGAACTGAGGATTCATCATTGCAATCTGCAGCATTTTAGCCGTGTCGTAGGCAGAGGAAAGATGGGCTTCATTGTGCAGCCCTGTAGGATTTGTAAAAGTTGTTTCATTCAACTGATAAAGCTCGGCCTTCTCGTTCATCAGCCTTACAAAGCCTTCTACAGATCCGCCAACATGTTCTGCCAGCGCCGTAGCAGCGTCATTTCCTGATTGCATCATTAAACCATGAAGCAAGTAGTCAATCGTATATGTCTCATTTTCCAGTAAATAAATGGATGAACCTTCCACTAGCGCGGCTTCCCTCGAAACCACCACTTCATCGGTAAGCTCACTGTTTTCCAGAACAACCAGGGCCGTCCAGATTTTTGTCAGGCTGGCTATCGGCAGGCGTGCATGTTCATTCACACCCATTAATGTCCGCCCATTTTCCGCATCGATAACAACATAGCTATTATACGCCGCCTGAATTTGTGAAGAACTACTCAAAAATACGAACAATACAACAATAGAAACAAACCACTTTTTCAACAGGCCACTCCTTTAATTTTGGTTAAATGTTTCCTGGAACTTCGTTAAAAATAAATCTGTCGGCTGATCATCTTCCTGATCGACTTCTTCAGGTAAAGGCGGCAATTCTTTAATGTTTTTTAAGCCAAAATAATTCAGGAACTCTTTTGTCGTCCCATATAGGATTGCCCGTCCTGTTCCTTCCGCCCTGCCGACTTCCTGTACAAGCGCCCTTGATACGAGTGTTGCAATCGGGCGTTCGCTTTTCACCCCTCTTAGGTCTTCCACCTCCGCGCGCGTGATCGGCTGCTTATACGCTATAATTGCCAGAACCTCTAATGAAGCTGCGGTTAATACTTGATTTGTCGGGTTTTCAATTAATTTTTTCAATGTGTCGGTCACTTCCGGTTTTGTTGTCAGCTGATATGTACCGGCAAGCTGTTTTAATGTGATTCCCCGCATTTCATCCTCATGGTAATGTGTCAGAAGTTCGCTTAATCCCGCTTCAATATCCATTGGTTCCACTTCTATATATTGTGCAAGTTGTTTAACGGTCATACCTTCATCACCAGCTACGAATAATAGTGCCTCAATTCGGCTCAGTAAGTTGTTCGATTTCATCGCCAATTTCCTCCTTTGTCAATAATACGGATAAATCATCGAAGTTATTTTGCTGTTCGACAAAAATCACTTGGCGCTTCATTAATTCCAGTAAGGTTAAAAACGTCAATACAAGCATCGGTTTATCCTCTGCTTCAAACAATTGCGAGAACATCACTCTTCCGCCTGCATTTTTTAAAATGTTTACAACGGAACGCATTTGTTCCTTCACTGAAATTTCCTGTCTTGCGATGCGCGTTGACAATGGTTTTTTCAATTGTTTACGACGCATCAGTTTTTGGAAGGCACTTAACATATCGTAAACATTTACATTTTGATCAAATAGCGCTAACTGTTCTTCCGGCATAAATTCCGACAAGTCTGCCGGCGCTTTTGTGAACACTTGGCCACGTTCTGTTTCCAATTCCTGAAGTTGGACAGCTGCTTCTTTATACTTTTTATATTCGATTAAGCGTGCAACAAGCTCTTCCCGTGGATCGACCTCATCTACTTCGAACTCTTCTGCATCGATTTCATTTTCATTAATCGGAATGAGCATACGGCTTTTAATCGCCAATAAGGTTGCGGCCATTACTAAATATTCGCTTGCTTCATTCAGTTCCAATGTTTGCATCGCATGGATGTGATCAATATACTGTTCCGTTAATTCCGCCATTGGAATATCATATATATCAATTTCCAAACGATGAATTAAATGCAATAATAAATCTAGCGGCCCGCTAAAGGCGTCTAGCTTCACTTCGTAAGACATAAAATACCACCTATCGTTATTCGGAAATTATCATTAGCATCTAATTCACGCTATGATTAATTTTACGTTTTGCTAGTTACTTTATTCGTCAAAATTCAACAAAATATAGCAGAACCTATCTAATTAGTATAGAGGAAAGGGGACAACAATGCATCCTTTGTTTCATCCACTATTTATCGATTATTGCGCTTATTTTAATGGCAATAATGACTATTTTGAATGCCATGAAGTTTTAGAAGAATATTGGAAGGAAATCGCACCAAAAGAAAAGCTTCATCCGTTAGTAGGCTATGTCCAGCTTGCGACAGGTATGTACCACTTTCGCCGGTCAAATGTTACTGGCGCTGCACGCATAATGGAGAAAGCCATTGCTAACTTTGAACTGAATCATAATAGTGAATTTTTCGAGTATATCGATGTTGGACAACTGCTTCTCCATATGGAAAACCAGCTTCGAAAAATGCATGAAAACAAACCATTCGCACACTTTCCGCTGCCTATTACAGATCGGCAGCTGCAAGAATTGGTACACGAAAGAATAAAGTCTGTTCCTCTTATGGATCCACACTTTATTTTCAATAAACATATGCTTCGGGACCGGACAGAAATACTGGAAGCGAGAGAATTAAAAAAAAGAAGTCGACAGTAAATTAGTCGACTTCTTTTAATATAGGTATACATTTTTGGACAAATGCACTTGTATCTTCATTCGCTTGAATATGTTCATACCCCATATTCTGCAGTTCATGCAACATTTTTAATGCGACACCTTCACCGCGATACGACGGGATGACTGTAATATGCTGTACGACTGCCGTATCATTTTCTTCTGCAATCCCTATAGCCCCAACATATTCTTCGCCATTTTTCCATAAGAAGAGTGTCCAGTTTTCTTTTTGTTCATATTGTTGAATGGTTTCCATTAAGCGTTTAATGTCTTTTTCTTGTGGCATTAACGAAATTAATCCCATTGCAATTTTTTCAAGTGCTTTTTTATATCGAACTAACATTTTACATTCCCTCAATTCTACCATTGCACATCCTATCAAAAGATCGACCGAAATGCAATAACACAATTTTCCAACGTTCAGTTTGAAAATTTGTAAATTAGCGGACTAATAATGTAAATGAACAAGAGCGACCAAATCATAATTCCAATTAATAGACCGATACCCCATTTAGCTTGCCTGGATAATTTCAATAGCTATTCACCCTTTGCAAATGTTAACGGCAAATCATTTACCACTAAATCTTCATAGCTTTCACGTTTAATCGCTAATTGGTGCTCTCCATTTTCAACGAACACAACGGCCGGTCTTGGAACCCGGTTATAGTTTGATGCCATCGAATATCCGTATGCGCCTGTACAGAACATCGCCAAAATATCACCGGTATGTGCATTTTGTAATGACGCATCAATGATCAGCTTATCTCCTGACTCACATAGCTTACCTGCAACAGTGTATGTACTTGTTTTTGGATCATTGGCTTTATTGGCAATAATCGCTTCATATTTTGCATCGTAAAGTGCCGGGCGGATATTATCGCTCATCCCGCCATCAACAGCAATATATTCACGCACATTTGGTACTGTTTTCTGGGAGCCGATCGTGTACAGTGATGTACCAGCATCTCCAACTAAAGAACGGCCTGGCTCAATCCAGATTTCCGGCATTGCCAAGTTAAGTTTTTTACTTTCATCCTGCACTGTTCGAATCATGTCCGCAACATATTCATGAGGCTCTAAAGGCTTGTCCTCTTCTGTATAACGGATTCCGAAGCCGCCGCCAAGATTCAGTACTTGTGCTGCAAAACCGTGCTGTTCTTTCCATGCACCCATTTTTTGCATAACTTTGCCCGCCGCCAGACTAAAGCCTTCTGTTTCAAAAATTTGAGAGCCGATGTGGCAATGTAAACCTAATAGTTCGATATGTTCATCGTTTACTACTTGCTTAAATGCCTCATCAGCTTGTCCATTATTTAAGTCAAAACCGAATTTGGAATCAGCCCGACCTGTTGTAATAAAATCATGTGTATGTGCTTCGACACCAGGTGTCACACGCAATAAAATTTTCATTTGCTGATTTTTCTGCTGTGCGATTTCTTTAATTAACGAAATCTCGTAAAAGTTATCGACGACGATACAGCCGATTCCTGTTTCAAACGCCAATTCAAGTTCGGCAACCGATTTATTATTGCCATGGAAATGAATGCGTTCTGCCGGGAATCCAGCTTTAATCGCTGTATAAAGTTCTCCGCCCGATACAACATCCAGCGAAAGGTTTTCCTGAGCAGCCAACTGATATGCCGCAACACAGGCGAATGCTTTGGATGCATAGGCAACTTGCGCTTTTACGCCTAATTGTTCAAATGTATCGATAAAGCCGCGTGAACGTTTACGGATTAACGCTGTATCATAAACGAATAACGGTGTCCCGTATTGTTTTGCCAATTCAATTGTATCTACCCCGCCAATTGTTAAATGGCCGAGTTCATTAATTTGCTGTGTTCCATATAAATGCATCGTATTCTCCCCTGACTTAAGCTAATCCTCGCTAATATTCTCAAAAATCACAAAATATTATATGAGAACTTTAACATAGGTGTCAAAGTGATGCAATTCATGTTTATACACGTTTTCGCTTTTTTGCGTTCACGATAAATGGCCTTGGTGCATCTTCCGACATCGGTGTTCGAATGACAACACGGGCGAAGGCCTTCGGGAAAAACGGCACAAGCGGCCATAAATACGGCACATTCATCGGTTTTAATGAACATAAATAAGTGAAAATCAAGAACGCCCCAACAAAGAAACCGTTTATTCCTAATAATGCTGTTGCACTTAATAATACCAAACGGAAAACTTTTACCGAAATACTCAGTTCGTAGTTCGGAATGGCAAATGTAAAAATTGCGGTAATCGCGGTATATAATACAATTTCACTTGAAAATAATCCAACGTCGATCGCAATCTGTCCGATGATAATACCGGCGATTAATCCCATTGCGGTCGATAATGGTGTTGGTGTATGGATCGCTGCAATTCGCAAATATTCAATTCCGATATCCGCAATTATTATTTGCAGGAATATAGGAATTTCTCCACTTTCATTTATCCCGATAAACGCTAACTTATCGGGGAGTAACTCAGGATGTGTAACGAGTAAATACCAGAAAGGAAGTAAAATAAAGCTTAAAATTACCGCTCCAAATCGAAGGAACCGCATCATCGTACCGACTAAAGGCGCCTGGCGATATTCCTCCGCATGCTGCAGCAAATGGAACATGGTGACAGGGATAAGCATTACAGAAGGCGATGTATCGACCATAATCGCAATATGCCCTTCCAAAATATGGGCAGCTACAATATCAGGCCGTTCCGTATAGCGCACAAACGGCAACGGATGGTATTTTTGCTTAAACAGCCACTCCTCCAACGATTTGTCGCTCATCGTTAAACCATCATGTTTAATTTGCCCAAGCCGCTCAATAATCCATTTTAAATGTTTCTCATTTACTAGATCATCCATATACGAAAGAACGATATCCGTCTGGCCATAGGTCGTTACGTGATGCATATGGAATCGCAGCTTTTCACTTCGAATCCGCCGACGAATCAATGCCGTATTTAAAATAATATTTTCGGCAAAACCGTCTCTTGAACCACGAATAACTTTTTCATTATCCGGTTCTTCCGGATTCCGTCCCGGATAATTCCGGAACTCCGCCAAATAGCAGTAACCGCTTTTCGTGACAAAACCTACTCGCCCACTTAACACCCCGAGCATAAAGTCATCAATCGACGACGCTAAATCTACCCCGAAGAAGTTGAAGTGGGCATGAAAATAGTCCTGTTCATCCAGTATTTCTTCATCATCATTGTCCCGCTGTAAATCGGACAGTATTTCCGTCAAGCTGTCTCCGTTGATGAGACCGCTCACATATACCGTTAAAGTCGGTAAATTTTTGATCGTGATTTCTTTAATACATAAATCAAAGTTCTTCTCCGGTTCAAATTTTGAATTGAAGAAGCCTTCTGCAATTTTCATTGATGTAAAAAGCTGATTTGTCATTTTTTCACCGCTTATTCATATTTAGTCTAAAGCACCATGGAGTAATTGCGGGTCACTTAACTTATCTGCTTAATGTAGACTGATCCATCCATGATTTCAACTGGGCTAGTATTTTCTTTTCCAATCGTGATACTTGTACTTGGGAGATACCGAGACGATCGGCAATTTCCGTTTGGGTCAAATCCAGATAATAGCGGAAATAAATGATCGATTGTTCCCGTTTTCCAAGTCTCTTCAACATGTCCTTTAATGGAACGTAGTCAAATGCAAGCTCTGACTTATCGTCACGCATCTGATCCATTAATGTAATGGAATCTCCGTCATTTTCAAAAAGCTGATCATGCAGGCTTGCCGGATCACGCATCGCATCCGTTGCCAATAGAATATCTTCTTGTGAAACTTGCAATATTTCAGCCAATTGTGCAACAGATGGGGGTTTTTCGTTTGTTTTTAAATAGTCATCGGTCGCATGACGAATTTTGTAGTTCAATTCACGGATAGAACGACTTACCTTTACCATACCGTCATCTCTTAAAAAACGTTGAATCTCCCCAATAATCATCGGCACTGCATATGTGGAAAATTTCACTTCATAGGACAAGTCGAATTTATCAACTGATTTCATTAAGCCAATACAGCCAATTTGAAACAAATCTTCCAGTTCAACGCCCCTTGAAGCAAAGCGTTGAACGATAGACCAAACAAGTCTAGTATTTCCTTCAATCATCGTTTTTCTCGCAACTTGATCGCCTTGTTGTGATTTTGCGATTAGTTCACGCATGTAAGCTTGCGTTAATAACGTTTCAGATGACTGCTCGATGTTCCCCATCCCCTTATTTCGTTATGTCACGAGTGTCCCTATTGGCAAAATTTGTTTTGTGAATGTTACGACTGTGCCTTTTCCAAGTACGGATTCCACTTGCAGGAAATCCGAAAAACTTTCCATGATTGTAAAGCCCATTCCGGAACGTTCAAGCTCCGGTTTCGTTGTAAATAATGGCTCACGTGCCTGTTCAATATCTTCAATTCCGCAACCTTCATCTTTAATTGTCACACTTACTTCCGAGCCGTAACGAACCGCATAAACTGTAATGATGCCATGCGGATTATCGGCATAACCATGAATGATGGCATTCGAAACAGCTTCCGATACGATTGTTTTACATTCCGATAGCTCTTCAATTGTCGGATCGAGTTGTGCCATAAAGCTTGTAACGGCAATACGTGCCAACCCTTCATTTTCACTGCGCGCCAAAAAAGTTAGCGTCATTTCGTTATCCATTGACAATCCCCCTCGCTGTGTGAAATAACTTGCTGTTCAGATGCAAACTGTACGAGATTTCCTAAACCGGAATACTGGAATATTTTCTGCATCGTTTTAGATGGATTTAACAAAATTGTTTGTCCATCGACAGCTCGGAGTTCTCGCATTCTGCCAAGCACTAACCCAATTCCGGAACTGTCCATAAAATGCAAATGCTCTAGATTCCAAACGAGTAATTTTACATTTCCTTGTAAAATAGCTTTCGATATATGTGTTCTCACTTTTTCTGTCTCATGATGATCCAGTTCGCCAAATAGTTGGACAATCAATACATCATTTGGATACATCGTTAAATTAAAGTTCACCTACATCGCCTCCTTCTTGCATGCAAATTCGGCAAGTTCAAAAATAATCCTATCTAGCTGACAAAACTAGTGTTCATTCGTTAAAAGTAGTGCTCCTGCGACAACTAAAATCAGTATAGGTAGTACGGTCTTTTTTTAATCACCCCTGACATGAAAAAAGAGACCGAACAGAAAGTTTTACCTTTCCATTCAGTCTCTTATTCTTTGTTCTTTTTCAGAATTTTATACATGTTATATTGTTGCTTCAGCCAATTTATTCTGTGCCTGCCCTTCATGCTCCGATAGCGGAATGCCGTTTGACAGCAATTGGCATTCTTTAAACGCATAGTGGGTGCATCCGATACATTTATTTAATTCGATATACCGGCATGCCGCTGAAATTGCGTCACTTGTCGTATGATAAAAATGCTCCGCTTCCATTAAATCATACAGACCGCTTCGTCTAAGCATTTGTTCCAGCCCAGGCTGAACATTCGTCAAGAAAACTTTACCGCCATATGAGTTTATATTTTGAAGGATATTGCGGAAATATTCTTCCCCTGTCGAATCGATATACGGTACCTTTCGCATACGAAGGATAAACACTTTCGGTCTTTCCTGTATTGTACTTTGCAGCGTCTGTTCAAACTTTTCTGCAGCTCCGAAAAATAGAGGACCTTCTATTGTATAAATACTGATTTGCGGACAATCATGCAGATCCGATACGATGTGAGGCTGCAACTTTCCGTTTGCCTTCTCCAAATTCGGCAATACTTTGGAAACAGTAAGACTATCACTCATACTTTTCGCAAAAAGGATTACCGCTAAAATGAGTCCTGCCGTTACCGCAACCGTTAAGCTCATAAATACTGTCAGTAAAAATGTAATGCATAGAACAAGCGAATCCCCGGATTTCAATTTTAGAATGTGTACGAAATGATGACGTTCGCTCATATTCCATGCGACCATCATAAGTACAGGTGCTAAACTTGCAAGTGGAATATGTACCGCGAATGGTGCGAGCAATAATAGTGTGATCAAAACGAAGATACCATGGATTACCCCTGACATTGGCGAAACAGCACCGGATTTAATGTTGGTAGCCGTTCGTGCAATTGCCCCTGTAGCAGGTATCCCGCCAAAAAACGGTGTCACAATGTTGGCGATACCTTGCCCGATCAGTTCCCGGTTACTGTTATGTTTGCTGTTCGTCATGCCGTCTGCAACAACCGCTGACAACAGTGATTCAATCCCGCCGAGCATTGCAATGACAAACGCCGGCCCAATGAGCATGAAAATACGTTCCATTGTAATTTCAGGAATGTGGAACTGTGGCAATGTGTTCGGTATTGCACCATATGTGGAACCAATTGTTGCAACATGGCCCTGTAAAAATAGAACTGTTACAACGGATGACACAATAATTCCAATAAGAGCACCCGGTACTTTCGGTAAAACTTTCGGTGCCATCAGTATCAATGCAAAACTGACAACTGCAACGAGTAAACTATATAAATTAATGGTTTCAATATTCGAAATGATTTCATAAACGTTCATATGAAACTTCTCGTGCTGCTCCATATTTGTTAATCCTAAAAAATTCCCGATTTGTCCAGTAAAAATGATGACGGCAATTCCTGCTGTAAAGCCGACAGTTACCGGTCTTGGAATGAATTTGATCAGTGTCCCCAGCCTGAAGATTCCCATCAGCAGCAGCATCACCCCCGCCATCAAGCCTGCGATAAGCAAGTTTTCATACCCGTAAACGAGCACAACCCCAAGCAAAATCGGAACAAAAGCACCAGTCGGACCGCCAATTTGGAACTTTGAACCTCCTAGTAAGGAAATTAAAATACCTGCAATAATTGCTGTGTAAATCCCGTACTCTGGTTTGACCCCGGAGGCAATGGCAAAACTCATCGCCAATGGTACAGCAATAATCCCGACAATCGTCCCGGATAATAAATCCTTCTTGAAATCGGCGAATGAATAGCCTTCAAATCTTCCAGACCACTTAACTTTCATAGTATCCCTTCTTCTTATAAATATTCATAAAACAGAATTTTTATTACTTTAAGCAGTAATATACTTCTTAGTTTATCATATTTGTAAAATATTTAAAGCACAAAAAAATCTTTCGCAATCCATTCCGGACTGCGAAAGATTCTTGCTTTTTATTATTGTGTAATAATTGCTTCGATTAATTTTGGTGCTTCGACTTTTTCTGCAGAAATGTATACATGTGCATAAATCTTTTCTAATACTGCATCGACATTTTCTGTATTGGCATGGATCGTCATAAGCGATTCGCCTGCTTCGACTTGATCGCCTACTTTTTTATGAAGGACAAGGCCTACTGCCAAGTCAATTTCAGATTCCTTCGTTGCACGGCCCGCACCAAGAAGCATTGCAGCTGTTCCGATATCATCGGCTTCAATTTTTGAGACATAGCCTGCCTGTTTAGCAGGTACATCAAATTTGAATTTCGCCTGAGGTAAACGGGATGGATCATCCACGACTGAAGCATCCCCGCCTTGTGCTGCGATGAATTTTTTCAGTACTTCCAATGCTGCCCCGTTCGCTACAACTTCCTCCAGCATTTTTCGAGCTTCTTCGATTGTTTTTGCTTTACCGCCAACAACAACCATTTGAGATCCCAATGTATAGCAAAGTTCATTTAGATCAGCCGGACCTTTTCCTTTTAATGTATCGATCGCTTCCTGAACTTCAAGAGCATTTCCGATTGCATAGCCTAAAGGCTGGCTCATATCCGAAATAATCGCCATTGTTTTACGGCCAACGTTATTTCCGATTTTCACCATAGCTTCAGCCAGTTTAACTGAATCTTCTACCGTTTTCATAAAGGCGCCGTCACCTGTTTTAACATCAAGAACAATTGCATCTGCACCTGCAGCAATTTTCTTCGACATGATTGAACCGGCAATCAGAGGAATGCTTGAAACCGTTCCCGTAACATCACGCAGCGCATACAGCTTTTTATCCGCTGGTGTTAAGTTGCCTGATTGACCGATAACTGCCATGCCGATTTCATTTACTTGTTTTGAAAACTCTTCACTTGTTAATTCGACATGGAAACCTTCAATCGCTTCAAGCTTGTCGATTGTACCGCCCGTGTGACCTAAACCACGGCCACTCATTTTTGCTACCGGAACACCGACAGCAGCTACCATTGCAGCCAATGGCAATGTCGTTGTATCGCCAACTCCGCCTGTTGAGTGTTTGTCTACTTTTACGCCTGCAATTGAAGAAAGGTCGATTTGGTCACCTGACTCCACCATCGCCATCGTTAAATCCGCGCGTTCGCGATCTGTCATATCCTGAAAGTAAATTGCCATACATAACGCACTTGCCTGATAATCAGGGATCGTGCCGTCTGTATACCCTTCTACAAAGAAACGAATTTCAGCTGTTGTCAATTCTTCGCCGTTACGTTTTTTTTCAATAATATCTACCATTCTCATGTGAAAAATCCCCCTTATTTCAGCTCTGATAAAAAGCTTTTTCCGAACTGCGGTGCTGCAATATTAAAATTATCTGCAATTGTTGCTGCAATATCCGCAAATGTCTCACGCAGCTGCAGTTCCGATCCTGCTGTAAAGCGCGGTGAGTAGACAATTAACGGTACATATTCACGTGTATGGTCTGTACCAGGGAATGTCGGGTCATTCCCGTGGTCTGCCGTAATAATCAGCAAATCATCCTCTGATAACGCTTCCATAACTTCCGGTAAACGACGATCAAATTCTTCCAATGCCTGACCATAGCCGATCGGGTCACGTCGGTGCCCAAAGTTTGCATCAAAGTCCACTAAGTTCAGGAAGCTGATACCATGGAAATCACGACGAACAACTTCCGCCATCTTGTCCATGCCGTCCGTGTTGTCTTTCGTACGAATCGCTTCCGTTACCCCGTCACCATTAAAGATGTCCGAAATTTTACCGATCGCAATGACATCAAGTTTTGCGTCCTTCATTTCAGCCATTGTCGTACGGCCAAATGGTGTCAATGCATAGTCATGACGGTTTGATGTACGCGTAAAGTTGCCTGGTTCGCCAACGAATGGACGGGCAATTACACGACCTACTAAAAATTCAGCATCCAGTGTCAATTCACGGGCAATTTCACAGATTTTATAAAGTTCTTCTACTGGAATCACTTCTTCATGTGCTGCAATCTGCATAACCGGGTCTGCGGATGTATACACAATAATTGCACCCGTTTCCATATGTTCCGGACCATAGTCGTCAATGACAGCGGTTCCACTGTAAGGTAAATTACAAAGTACTTTACGGCCAGTTGCTTCTTCCAGCTTGGAAATCAGTTCCGCGGGGAAGCCTTCCGGATATACTTTAAATGGAGTATCGATGTTCAGTCCCATAATCTCCCAGTGTCCTGTCATTGTATCTTTACCAACAGATGCTTCTTGCATCATGCCGTAAAATGCAGCGGGTTTTTCAGTTTTATTTATGCCTTTAAGTTCACGAATATTCGATAAACCCAATTTCTCCATATTCGGCATAGTTAAGCCATTCATTTTTTCTGCGATATGTCCTAATGTATTTGAGCCAGCATCGCCAAATTTATCGGCATCCGGTGCTTCACCGATACCAACAGAATCCATTACAATTACATGTACTTTCTTAAACGGTTGCATAATGCTTTCAACTCCTCTTCTTCCATTCTATTTTACATAAAACGTCTAAACAAAGTAAAGGTCAGACATCCGATTTCCAGAGATTTATTTTTAATTGAAAAGTGAAACTCTCCATAGTCTTACGCGATTATGCCGTTTTTAAGCACGCGGGTGGAATTGTTTATATACTTCCGATAAACGGGTTTTACTAACATGCGTATAAATTTGTGTCGTTGATATATCTGCATGGCCTAACAGTTCTTGTACTGCACGTAAATCAGCACCATTTTCAATCAGATGTGTCGCAAAGGAATGGCGTAGAACATGCGGTGTAATTTCTTTGGAAATGCCTGCTGCTGCCGCATGTTCCTTAATGATTTTCCAGCAGCCTTGTCTCGTGAATCTTTTCCCTCTCTGCGTAATGAAAAACGCATCATTTTTAGGTGCATCGCCTAAAAGCTGAGGTCTTGCCTGCTCCACATAATTTACACATGCAGAAATCGCACTTCGCCCAAGCGGTATAATACGTTCTTTGCCGCCTTTACCAAAAACGCGGACGAAGCCCATTGTCATATGAACATCTTCCAGGTTCAGTTCAATCAGTTCACTTATACGCATTCCGGAACCGTACATCATTTCCAGAATGGCGATATCCCGAGTTCCCTGAGGTTTTTCTACAGAAGGTGCAGTCAAAAGTGCATCAATTTCTTCTATTGATAATACTTTTGGTAATGACAGTTCTTTTTTAGGCATTTCCAAATGAACGGTAGGATCCTGATTCGTCACTTTTTCCCTCAACAAAAACTGATGAAAAGAACGGATCGATGAAATTTGTCTCGAGATCGTCTTCGATGATTTCCCAACAGACCGTAAGCTGTCCAAATAAATCAAAATATGTTCGCGCATAACTTTATCAAATTCCATGATCTGCTGCTCATGATGGATGTGACGGGCATATGCGACTAAATCACGCTTATAGGATTGTAATGTATTATCAGACAGCTGACGTTCGACTTTGATAAAATGTAGATAATCTTCTATTGAATCTTTTAAAGCTTGCATATTAATCGCCCCTCTTGCATTCTATACATTTATATTACCATTTTCGTACAATTGAAGTGACGTTTTATCCTTCGTTCATTTATTTTTTCAATGCAGCACAGCACTTCCATATAATAGCGTCCCATTTACAAAATGCACTATTTACGGTATTCTTGAAAGTAAAACGTGACAGATAGAGGTGATAATTTGGGATCGACAAACTAAAAATCGGAGAGCTTGCTGCAGCAACTGGCGTGACAAAACGAACTATTGATTATTATACAAATTTGGGCCTTCTAAAAGTAGAACGTTCGGCATCCAATTATCGCTACTATGATAAAGAGATGATTGAACGAATACACTGGATTGAGGAGCAGAAGAAGCTTGGCAAATGCCTCGAAGAAATTCACCGCTTACTTGGCCCTTCAAAAGAAGAACCCGAAGAGATCGATGTTCAGGATATTCGACTGCAAATGCGCAAGCTTGAACATGATGTAACGTTATTAATGGAGCATTTAGATGACAAAGAGCGGCAGAAACTCCGTAAAAAAGTTTCACCTGAAAGTGTTGCACTCATGCAATCACTATTATTAATTTTAAATAACTAGGAGGTGAACGTTCTACTTCGTGAGTAGAACGCTCGTTTGACCACAATCATTAACTTAATTATTTTCTCGGTTTTAATCGCTTTTACAGCATTTTTCGTTGCAACGGAATTTGCGATCGTAAAAGTCCGTCAATCCCGTATTGACCAACTTGTAGCTGAAGGTAAAGCCGGTTCCATTTCAGCTAAAAATGTAACAACCCACCTTGATGAATATTTATCGGCATGTCAATTAGGTATTACAGTAACAGCGCTGGGAATTGGTATGGTCGGTGAATCGACATTTGAGTTTATACTTCACCCATTCTTTGAATCGATTGGAATTGGCACAGAATATATTCATTGGTTTACATTAGGTGGCGCATTCTTTTTAGCGACTTTCTTCCACGTAGTAGTAGGTGAACTTGCACCGAAAACGATTGCTATTCAAAGAGCAGAAGCGATTACCCTGGCATTCGCAAAGCCTATTCAATTATTCTATAAACTTATGTTCCCGTTAATTTGGCTGTTAAATGGGTCAGCACGTTTATTATTGAAATTGTTCGGGATGCGACCTGCGAGCGAACATGAACTCTCCCATACGGAAGAGGAATTGCGCCTGCTTCTGTCGGAGAGCTATAAATCCGGCGAAATCAATGTAAACGAATTAAAATATGTAAACAATGTATTTGAATTCGATGATAAAATCGCACGTGAAATTATGGTTCCCCGTACCGATATTGTCGGCTTTGATGTTACTGCAACGTTCGAAGAAGTGTTAACACAAGTTTCAGAGGAACGCTATACACGCTACCCGGTTTACGATGGGGACCGCGATAATATATTAGGTTTTTTAAACATTAAAGATTTTTTAACACTCGGTATGAATAACCGGATCAATCCGGCGACGTTTAAATTGGAAGACTATATTAATCCGGTCGTCCGCACAATTGAAACAACACCGATTCAAAGTCTGCTTCAGATTATGCAGAAAAAGCGTATTCACATTGCGATTCTGCTTGATGAATACGGTGGAACGAGCGGTATGATTACCGTCGAAGATATTCTGGAAGAACTTGTCGGTGAAATCCGCGATGAGTTTGATGATGATGAAGTTTCGGATATTCGTAAAATCGGTGAAGACCATTATCTGGTCTATTCAAAAGTATTGCTTGAAGATGTTTCTAAACTGCTGTTTCTTGATATTGAAGACCCGAATGTTGATACAATCGGCGGCTGGTACTTCACAAACATGCCGGACCTGAATATTGAAGATACATTTATTTTTGAAAACTATGCATTTAAGATCCATGAAATCGATGGCCATCAGCTGCAATTTTTAGAAATTAAAAAAATGCACGATCTCATAGAACAGTAGCCGTTTAAACCGTATCATTTCCAACTGTATGCACGTTCTCCTGAAAGCTGAATGACGACTGTATGAATCTCTAAACGTTTTAATTGTAAGAGCTTAGGGAATAACATCAGTATTCATACAAAGGAGAGTGTATATATATGGCAGTTATTAAATCAGTAGAAAACGGTGTTCAGGCAAAATCAGTAATCGAATCATTTATTACAGAGGGTTATGACCGCGATCATATTCATGTATTCGCAAACAGCAACAAGCGTGCGGAAGATATTGCCGACTTTTTCAATGTAGATGCGAGCAAAACGCCTGGAACAACGGAAAATGACAAAGGCTTCTTTGCATCGATTAAAAACTTCTTCCAAAGTACTCCGGAAGATCTGCACCATCAGCTTACTGACATCGGTGTAGGCGAAAATGAACATGCAACTGCAAAAAATGATCTGGATGCAGGCAAGATCCTAATTGTTGCCCATCACCCTGCTAAATAAATAAAATAACAAAACTCTATTTCCCCCAGTTGAGGGAAATAGAGTTTTTTTTGTGAATATGCTTGCCCGTCTTTAATAATTTTCTGCTTAAACAAAATAGCATAAAAAAAGAACAGCAAATTTTGCTGTTCTTTTTTTGATTATAGATTATGCATTGCCGTCTCCAGAGTTGTCACTATTATCATGACAACGCCAGCAGATGCCATGGAATGTCAGACGGTGATCTTTGATTATAAAGTTCCAACGTTTCTCCACTATTTCTTCTACATCTTCCAGTAAATCTTCTTGAATTTCATCTACTGCGCCACATTCGATACAAACTAGATGATGATGGAAATGCTTCGCGCCCTCTTGACGTAAATCATAACGGGACACCCCATCACCAAAATTAATTTTATCGACAATTTTCAGCTCTGTTAAAAGCTCCAATGTACGGTATACAGTAGCCAGTCCAATCTCCGGTGCTTTTTCTTTTACTAATAAGTAAACGTCCTCAGCACTTAAATGATCTTCCTCATGCTCCAGTAAAACCGCTACTGTTGCTTCTCGCTGTGGCGTCAGCTTATAGCTCGCACTATGCAGTTGTTTTTTAATTCGATCAATACGGCTCTCCATATGTGACGCCCTCCTAAACTCTTTTCATTATACCAAATGAGTAAATCTCATTACAAGACAATGATTATTTAAATAAATAAGTAATTGCTAAATTCTCGACTGCAAAAACAATTATCATCACGACTATCAGGAAAATAATTTTTTTCCATGGCATTACCGTTTTCAAGGCTCGTCTACTCGTAGTTTTAGTAGTAATTTGATAGAGCATAATTAAAAGTACACAATATATTAGCTGAAATGGAAACCACCAAAATGCATAGAGTTTAATAGAGTCATGCTGTACAAGTAAATATACCGAGCTAAAGCCTAAAAACGTTACTTTTATAGCAATAAAAATAAGACCTATACGCGGCAAATATTTATGTGTCGAAAAGAATAATACAATACTTAAGGCAACTATGAAAGGAACTACACTCCAAAGCAATTCAGGTTTTTCCATTTGGAGCAGTCTACGATCACTATATTTAATAATTTGCTGCACTTGTCCAATATCGAATAGCTGATAACAAACTACACCACAAATGAAACATACGACAATCATCGAAGTATATTGAATATATAGATATTTACGCATTTGGACGCCTCCTTGTCCATACAACTTATGCACATAAATTGTCCTTATGCGTAAACAATTATTGATTTCATTTCATTTTTAATTTCAGCCATAATATCGCAAAAGCCGTTTTGGCATCGTAAATACGGCCGTCCGCTACCATCGCTTCTGCTTCTTCCAGTGATACTTCCATTAACTCCACAAATTCATCTTCATCTAAATCCACCGGAATGTCTAATTTTTTCAACTTTTCCGCTACGTAAATATGAATGATTTCATCCGCAAATCCCGGTGAAGTTGCAAAAGCCTGAATAAATTCGAAATGATCCGACGTATACCCTGTCTCTTCTTCCAACTCGCGGCGGGCCGTTACAATGGGCTCTTCCCCTTTTTCCAGCTTGCCGGCAGGGATCTCTATAATTGAACGTTCAAGAGCTTTACGGTACTGCTCAACAAGTAAAATTTTATTGTTTTCTGTGATGGCAATAACTGCGACAGCACCTGGATGATTGATAATTTCACGCTTCCCTGTTTCACCGTTCGGAAGCGATACATCGTCTACTTTTAATGAAATAACCTTCCCGGAATAAATCGGTTGGGATTGAATTGTTTTCTCTTCAAATTTTTTCATGACCATGCCTCCACTTGTTCTCTAGCTTCTATTCATTGTACCATTAGTAAGAGCTTTTCTAAAATATTGCACCTGGGAGGAATTAACATGAAAAAACGACAATTAGGTACAAGCAATCTTCAAATCTCTGAAATTAGTTTAGGCTGTATGTCATTACCTCCAAATCCGACACAAGCAGAAGAGGTCATCCATGCTGCAATTGATGCGGACATTAACTATTTTGATACCGCCGATCTATATAACCAGGGAGAAAACGAAAAAGTTGTTGGCGCGGCATTGAAGCAGCACCGACACAATGTATTCGTGGCATCTAAAGTCGGAAACCGCTGGGAAGAAGGAAAGGAAGGCTGGGGCTGGGATACATCCGCAGATTATATTAATAAAGCGGTCCGTGACAGCCTGAAGCGGCTACAGACAGATTACTTGGATCTTTACCAGTTACATGGCGGTACGACAGAAGATAATTGGGAAGAAATTACCGACACATTTGAAAGTTTGAAAAAGGAAGGACTTATCCGCGAATACGGCATTTCCTCCATCCGACCGAATGTTTTCATGCCATTTCTGCAAAACAGTGCTGCGGTCAGCAATATGATGCAGTTTAATATTTTTGATGAACGGGCAAGTGAATTTTTCGAACCGATCCAACAGACAGGTGCTTCTGTCGTAACACGCGGATCGATTGCAAAAGGCTTGCTGACGAACGAATGGCGCACACGTTTAAAATCTTATATGAGCTATGATGAAGCGGCGGCAAAAGACGTGCTGCAAAAAATTGAACTGCAGTTCGGGGATGTTCATGCAGCAGCCCTTGCTTTCAATTTACAATACCCGACGGTTGCTTCGACAGTTATTGGGGCACGTACAGTCACGCAACTGCAGCAAAATCTGGATGCTTACGAAAAAGCGCAATCAATGCAAAATATTTCGGAGATCGACAGCTGGACAAAAACCGACCGTTACACTGAACATAGATGAAAAAGCGGATTGTTCTCGTCATCACCGGGGTAATCGTTGTCATAATCATGTCCAATATGAGCTATGAGCAGCAAACGATTGTTCCGGCGTTAAAAGATCTGTTAAAAGACAAACCTTTTGAAGCATGGTTAAGTCAGTTTGAAATTCCTTATTGGGGAAAAATTATATCGGTTGAAACACGAGGCTATTTTCAATTTCTAGAGTTCCTGATTAGGAAAGCTACCCATTTCTTCGGATACGGTTTATTAGCGGTTATATTCTATACTTTATACCGTAAGCTGAAATTACACTTTCCGATCGTTCTTGCCTTTGTTACAGTCGTAGTAATCGCAAGCCTCGATGAATACCGCCAAAGTATGATTCCGGGTCGCAGCGGCCTCGTAGAAGATGTCGTGCTCGATGCATGTGGTGCGTTAACATTGCTGGTGCTCGCAAAACTTATTATTGTTGTATTTAAAAAAGATAGCACACGAAAATAGTGTGCTATCTTTTTATATTTAGTAAGCTTCTTTGTGATCCGTTTTGGATAACCGTTAAAATTTCGAACCTTTATCGCCGTATTGATTTAACAGTTCTTCAAAGCTCATATTTTTTTCGCGTTGTTTGCGTTCGAATGCCGCTTTTGCCAGACGCTCTTCTTCTTTCGCCTTTTCGTCGGCCACCATTTCCTGCTTCGCTGCCTTCAGCTTGGCCAATACATCGCCGCCTAACTGATCTGCCAATGTTGCCGCCTTATCCTTTGGAAGCTCGAATTCATTCGTCGTTCTTTGCTGTTTCTTTTTTGCCATTATTTTCACCTACATTTAATTTTAGCGTTGGACAATTGTTGCAACACCCTGTCCGCCACCAATACATAATGTTGCAAGACCTAATTTTGCATCACGTTTTTGCATTTCATGTAATAACGTAACCAAAATACGTGTTCCGCTTGCCCCGATTGGGTGACCAAGTGCAATTGCCCCGCCGTTTACATTTAGTTTATCATGATTGAACGCCAATTCGCGATCAACTGCAATCGCCTGAGCTGCGAATGCTTCGTTCGCTTCAATTAAATCCATTTTATCCAATGTTACATTCGCTTTCGACAAAACTTTTTTCACTGCAGTTACCGGTCCGATCCCCATTACGGAAGGGTCAACCCCTGCGCTCGCATTTGCGACGATCGTAGCAAGTGGTGTAAGGCCTAACTCAAAAGCGCGCTGCTTTGACATAACGATAACCGCTGCAGCTCCGTCATTAATGCCGGAAGCGTTCCCTGCAGTAACCGAACCGTCTTTCTTGAAAGCAGGTCGTAATCCGTTTAGTTTTTCTGCTGTTGTTCCATGTTTTACGTATTCATCTTGTGAAAAAATAACCGACTCCCCTTTACGTTGAGGAATTTCTACAGGAACAATTTCTTCAGCGAATTTATTTGCGGAAATTGCTTCCGATGCACGGGCTTGGGAACGGGCTGCAAATTCATCCTGTTCCTGACGAGTAATGTCATATTGATCACATAGGTTTTCGGCAGTCATCCCCATATGATAATCATTAAATGCACACCATAAGCCATCCTGAATTAAAGTATCGATAATTTTTTGATCGCCCATGCGGAAACCTTCTCTTGCATTTCGCATAATATAGGGTGCTTGACTCATATTTTCAAACCCTCCAGCGACAACAATTTCCGCATCCCCGGCAATGATTGCCTGTGCTGCCAGATGAACGGCCTTTAAACCTGATCCACATACTTTATTAATTGTCATCGCTGGAACTGTATATGGTAAACCGGCTTGGATACTTGCCTGTCTTGCCGGATTTTGACCTAAACCTGCTGCAAGAACGTTCCCCATAATAACTTCATCAACTGTTGATGGATCTAATCGGGCACGATTCAATGCTTCTTTTATTACAATACTCCCTAAAGTCGGAGCCGAAATATCTTTTAATGCCCCCTGAAAAGCACCAATTGGCGTACGTACTGCACTTACTATTACAACTTCTGTCATGAATATATCCCCCTTTATAGTGAATGGTCCCTTTGTGAGCAAATTTGAACTTGCTTAACTAAATTTTATCAAACATTTTACATTTTTCACACTAAACTTTCCGATAATAGATAGATACATATTAGTTGATTTATCCCAATAATTCATCGAATATTAAATTAATTAAGGAGTGATTTTCATGAAGAAACGCACACTGTTTTTATCCGGCAGTATTGTAACAACGCTGCTGGCAGCTGCTACAACGATCACTGGTGTCGTGATGACAAATCACATTATGTATATAAAGAAGAAGGACGATGCTTTTATCCGCGAGCGTGAAATCGCGGCAAAACGCTTTGATGAAGCATGGTATGAAGGCTGCCCGAAAGAAATTTTATCGATTGATTCTCCAAATGGCTATAAAATAAGCGGCATCTATTTAAAACCTTTGGAAACGAAAAATACAGTCATTATCTGCCATGGCGTCACTGAAAATAAAATTAACTCGATGCGCTATGCCCGTATGTTCGAACGGCTCGGTTTTAATGCATTTGTATACGATCACCGCCGTCACGGAGAATCTCAAGGGAAAACAACAAGTTACGGCCATTACGAAAAATACGATTTACAGGCAGTAGTCGAGACAATCCGGTCTATTACCGGTGAAGATGCCCTCTTAGGTATTCACGGGGAATCGATGGGCGCGGCAACGACACTGCTCTATGCAGGCTCGTTAGCAGATAATGCGGATTTCTATGTTTCCGACTGTGCTTTTTCGAACTTTCCCGCGCTTCTGAAACGGATTTTTGAAAGTGTTGTACCGATTGATTCGAAATATACACTCCCTTTCGCCGACTTTTTCATGCGGATCCGCGATGGCTATTCCGTAAAGGAAGTCATGCCGATTGATGCTGTAAAACACATTCAAAAGCCCGTCCTCTTTATTCACAGTACGCCGGATGATTTTATTCCTTCCTCAATGACCGAAGAACTGTACGAACAAAAACCCGAACCTAAAATGCTGAAACTGTTCGAAAAAGGCGAGCATGCGAAATCATTCAACGATAACCCGGGTGATTATGAACAAACGGTTGCCAAGTTCCTGCACGATTATGTGCCGGCATACCGCAATATAACGGATTCTTTATTATAAAGAAACTAAGCACTTTCTGTTCGTTTCATTAAACAGGGGGTGCTTTTTGGTTGTGGCGGGAACACAAAAAAGCCCCCAATTAAATGAGGGCACTACACATTTCCTGTTAACTATTAAAAACGATATGCCATTCATCGCGTTTGGCTAAAAATTCTTTCGCCAACTGCTGCGCACCTTCTAAACTATGGCTTGCCGCCCAACCGCACTGGACTTCATTGCAGGCAGGAACAGAAGTCGCCGCCAACACATCCTGAACAGTCTTTTCCAAAATCGCCAGTACGCCTTCATAGTCATCATAATTCATAAAGGAAACATAAAAGCCTGTTTGACATCCCATCGGCGAGATATCGACAACCGCATCACTGTGATTGCGGATACGGTCTGCCATTAAATGTTCCAGTGAATGAAGTGCCGGCATTTCCATATGTTCTTTATTCGGCTGTTTGAAGCGGATATCATATTTTGTCACGACATCCCCCTTCGCCCCTTCTTTTGTGCCCGCTAGACGTACATAAGGTGCGGCCACTATCGTATGGTCCAAATCAAAGCTCTCTACATTCGTTTTTTCTGTTGCCATTTTTGTCCCTCCAATACTTACAATCTATATAAGGATAGACTAGATTATTTTTCTTTTCAAACAAAATATTCTGAATTTTAATTCACAGTAAATAAAAACTACCTTCATCATTCAATAGAATGCGAAAGGTAGTCCAACTTATCATTATTTATCTTGGAATTTGTTCATTTGTGCCATCATTTGACGCACTTGTTTTTCAGACGGTTTACGTCCCATTTGTGCCATCATCACGCGAATCATTTGTTCATTAATTGGCGGGTTTTCTTTTAAATACTTCATCATATATTGACGAGCTGCGTAGAACCCAATTGCCACGCCCCCGATAAGAGCTACGACGATAAGTGTAATTCCTAACCATAAAGCCATTTTGTCCAACCTCCTCCACTACTTATGTACCGAGAAAAACTCTCCATCAAGCATTATACAATAAAAGCTATTCCGTTTCTATATATTTTCACTCTACTGTCAGAAGTTAAGTCATGCGAGTGACTGTCTGAGTCCGTCTCAGTCTCGAGACCTAGTCGAAAATACGGTAACAGGTCGTTATCGGATTTTTAAATTCACGGTAACATGAACATATCAACGACAAGGAGGAACACATAATGAAAAAGTTTTTCTTATATTCAGCGGCTTTCATCACAGCGATCATCGCACTTTGCATGCTTGCACCATTAGCCGGCTTATTAATCTCAGGAGCACTTCTGGCAGCAGGTCTTCACTATTACACAGAAAGTAAATCTACTTTCGGGAAAGTAATGAGCCTGGTTGTCGCTTTAGCCGGTTTAGTAAGCGCATTATCAAACATCCCTGGCTTTATCGGTTTAGCTGCAATCGGTGTATTGTTTTATCTGTACAAAGCACGTAAAAACGAAAAGATTGAATTTTTACCAGGTAAAAAAGAAGACGAAGATCCATTTACAAACTTTGAACGCGAATGGGCAAATTTAAACAAATAGGAGCGATGGACAATGAGAAATTTATTTACAAAATTCAAATATTCAATTCAGGCGGATCTGCACGATATGTTTGACAAAAAGGTCGACAAAAACCCGATTAAAATGCTGAACCACTATATTCGTGAAGCAGAAAAACAAACAGAAGAAACAGGAAAGTTGCTTGCACGTCAGGCCCAGCTGAAAAAAGAGCTGGAAATCCAACTTTCACAAACAATCGAAATGCTGGAAAAGCGTGAAAATCAGCTTTTACTGGCCCAGTCAACTGAAGAGGCGGAACTGATTACGTTTGCACAGGAAGAAGTAACGGCTTACACTGCCAGAAAACATGCCCTTCTTTCAAGCATTGATGCTGCAAATACAGAATACTTTGCACTGGAACGCAAATTCGAAACGATGAAACATAAAATCAAAGACATGAAAGTGCGCCAGCTACAGCTGATGGGCAAAGAAAATGTTGTGCGTGCCAACCATCAGATGGATAAAGTTCTTACTTCGGACAATGCCGGCAATTTCGATGAACTATCAACTTATATTGATGAATTATCTCAGAACATCGAGCGTAAATATGAAGTAACCTCTTTTGAAGCTCGCTTGGCTCAGCTTGAAAAAGAACAAAAGCTCATAGAACAACCAAAATAATGATATAATGCGTAAAAGGAGAAGGCATCGTGCTTTCTCCATTTTGCTCGTTTTAGGGGGGAGGCACTATGCCGAAAATTACATCTGATCAGCTTGCCATTATCGCGATTAGTATGGCGCTTGTCGTATTGATCGAATTGACTCTTTTCAATAATGGCACCGTGTTTTTACTGATTTTAGGTGCACTGTTTCTATTTTTCAGCTTTAAAAAGAAGAAGCGTTACTTATTATGGACGGGACTCGTTCTATTATTCTTTGCTATTATTAATATATGGACATTGCGCCTTTTAATCATTGGTGTGCTTATCTTTCTTTTATACCAATACTTAACGAAAAAAGAGCAAGTGATGGAAATCAAAAGCCACTTTGCCAATACATCAAATCAGAACCAATTGATCGGAACAACAAGTGCCCCGACAGAAAGCTATCATTGGAAAGATGTTCATATCCAACGCTTTATCGGCGATATTACGATCGATGCGACCGATACCATTTTACCGAACGGAAAATCGATTATTGTTATCCATCAGTCTTTAGGAAAAGTTCGGGTTATCGTGCCTTATGAAGTGACGATTCAGCTCCATTATTCCACTTTATACGGTGAAGCAGCCTATCTGCACTATGCGCCAAAGCAATGTATTAATGAACAGCTCCTTTTTGAAGACGGCGAAATGGATGCAAAACGTGTTCTTGTCGTTTATGTGACATCTTGGATTGGCGATGTGGAGGTGCAGCGCGGATGATAGCATTTATTTTACGGTTCTTTATACTAGTGATGGTTTTTGCGACATTTGCTATGAATATTTTCGTATTCCTGCTCGGTCAGCCGCAGGAAGAGACGTGGCGTTTTTTGTGGGAAAACGATGATTATTCCATTCCGATTGTTGCCGTAATCGCCATGATCGCAACAACGACGAGCTTCTTTATTTCCTTATGGATATCGATCGCATTGAAAATGAAAGAAAATCAGATGACACGCATCGTGAAAAAAGTTGCGGAGCCTGATTTTGCACAAAAGTTCAAGAAAGCGAATGGCTCATTAAAAAAAGCCTTGCGCGAAACGAACGAATTAATCGAAACACAGCGCACATCATTACAGCGCCTTTCCAATGAAAAAGTGGAAACAAATGACGCCATCGTCCAGGAGCGGCTTCTTGCAGAACGTCAGCGGCTTGCACGCGAACTGCATGATTCTGTTTCCCAGCAGCTGTTTGCGGCATCCATGCTTCTGTCCGCGCTTACAGAACAGCGGCAGGATGAATTTGCACAAAAGCAGCTGGGGCAGGTGGAAAAAATCGTCCAACAGGCACAGCTCGAAATGCGCGCACTTCTCCTTCATTTGCGGCCTGTTGCCCTGCACAATAAAAGCTTGGCGGAAGGTTTAGAAGATCTGATTGTAGAATTACAGGAAAAAGTTTATTTCAATATTGATTACCAAATCGAAGAAATCGCATTATCAAAAGCGGAAGAAGATCATCTATTCCGTATTGCCCAGGAAGCTTTATCGAATACACTGCGCCATGCAAAAGCAACGGAAGTCGAACTGTTATTGATTGCGCGCGACCAGCTTGCGATTTTGCGCATTCAGGATAATGGGCTCGGTTTCAATATGGATGGAGATAAAACGACTTCTTACGGGCTGCGCAATATTGCCGAACGCGCTGTCGAAATTGGCTGCACGTATAAAATTGTCTCTGTACCGGATGAAGGAACAATTGTCGAAGTGAAAGTTCCGCTCAAAAAGGAGGAACAAATGAATGATTAAAGTTGTCATAGTAGATGATCACGAAATGGTTCGAATCGGGGTCGCCGCCTATTTATCGGCACAACCCGATATCGAAGTCATCGGCGAAGCGACAAACGGCGAGGAAGCGATTGAAACAGTATTGGCGCTAAAGCCGGATATTGTGCTGATGGACAATGTGATGCCGATCAAAACCGGTGCTGAAGCGACTGCCGAAATACTGGCACAATGGCCGCAAGCAAAAGTAATGATTGTCACAAGCTTTATCGATGACGATAAATTATACCCGGCACTTGAAGCAGGTGCTGTCAGCTATATACTGAAAACGAGCAATGCCAAGCAGATTGCCGATGCGATCCGGAAAACGATGAACGGGGAAACCGTTCTTGAGCCGGAAGCAACGACACGGGTAATGGCCCGTATGCGCGGAACGGCCCCCGCCCTGCACAACCATTTAACAGACCGGGAAATGGAAGTACTGTTATGTATGGCGCGCGGCCTTGCCAATCAGGAAATAGCAGAAGAACTGTTTATCGCATTAAAAACAGTGAAAACCCATGTCAGCAACATTTTAAGTAAACTCGAAGTGCAGGACCGCACACAGGCTGTCGTCTATGCATTTCAAAATGGCTTAGTAAAGTAAGGAGAATTTTTCATGACATTTACGTACGAAAACTTTGCAAAAGACGGAACACTCACATTACTGGACCCCCTCTTCACCTTGCTGCTGATCTTCTCAGCGTTGTTCATCATTGTGCTGCTGCGCTTTGCGATCAATCCTAAAATCATGTTATTTATTGGTGCGCTGATCATTTTATTAAGTGCCCAGTTGCAGTCGATTGGCGGAATTTTGGCGGATGAGTTGAGTTTATCCAGCTCCCCGAAAAACTTTTACATGTTTATAGCGATCGCCGTGATCTGGGTTGCGATGATCGTATTTGCGTTTGTGAAGGATAAGAAGAAGAAAAAGTAATGGCTGCGGCTAAGGCTGTGGCTGAGGCACGGGCTGTCCTGAAGTTTGCTAGAT
Organism: Solibacillus sp. FSL W7-1436; assembly: GCF_038007305.1. Taxonomy (NCBI): domain Bacteria; kingdom Bacillati; phylum Bacillota; class Bacilli; order Caryophanales; family Caryophanaceae; genus Solibacillus; species Solibacillus sp. FSL W7-1436. The sequence goes on along the minus strand of NZ_JBBOWV010000001.1, from coordinate 2,656,584 downwards.
AACTTTGGGACGGCTTTTTTTGGGGGATGATTTATTAGAAGTTTTTTAGATTTATTAGAAGATCTGTAGGGGTTATTAGAACTTTTGGCGGCAATATTAGAAGATTATGGGGTTCTTGGCTGTAGAACCGGTCCTTTTAGGTTTTCAAGGTGACTAGGGAGTGCACCCGGCTTGATTTATTAGAACATTTGGCTGCGATATTAGAATTACAGCGGTTCTTGGCTGTAGTAACCGTCTTTATATGGTTCCAAGGTGGCTCTGGAGTGCGCCGGCATTATTTTATTAGAACTTTTTTCGGTTTATTAGAAGATCTGTGGTACTTATTAGAACTTTTAGCATTGATATTAGAAGACTAAGCGCTTTTGACGAAAATAACGGTCCTTTTAGGATTTCAGGTTGGCTATAGAGTCGCAGTCTTTGATTTATTAGAACTTTTTTCGGTTTATTAGAAGATCTGAGGGACTTATTAGAACTTCTGACAGCGATATTCGAAAATCGGAGCCACTTATTAGAAGTTCCGCACCATATATTAGAAGATCAGTGATTTATTAGAACTTTTCTGGTTTTATTAGAACTTCCGGCACGGATATTAGAACATTAAGCGATTATTTAGGGCTTACATACAAATGGTGGCCCAATTTTAATTTATTAGAACTTTTTTCGGCTTATTAGAAGATCTGAGAGATTTATTAGAACTTTTGGTAGCGATATTAGAAGTTCAAGGATTTCTCATTGAAGAGCCGGGCTTTATAATGGTCCGCAGACGCTTTGGCATACACCGGCATTGATTTATTAGAACTTTTTCGAGTTTATTAGATAATCAAAGGGACTTATTAGAATATCTGTCACCGATATTAGAAAATCGGGCGCACTTATTAGAAGATCCGCGCCATATATTAGAAAATCAATGATATATTAGAACTTTTTCAAATTTATTAGAACTTCCTGCACGGATATTAGAACTTTTCCGCCGGCCCGCAGCCCCCACGCACACCCCACAAAAAAGCCCACGCCCCGCTTCCCTCAAAGCGTTCGTGAGCCCAATATTATTTCAAATCATTCAAAATAGTAAACAGCGATTGTTTCGCGTCTAGCAGCTGCTCATGTGCCTGCCCCTGCTGTTCCGCGCTTTCCGCTTCATAAAATGCTGTCAATGCCTCATCGATCTGTTTATAGGAATCGAATAGATTCGCATCACCGTCATCTGCTTTTTTATTGCCGAAAATATCAATGAACATGCTCAACTGGTATTGAAAGTTTTTTTCATACATCGTCAGCACATGCTTATTGTCATCGACCTGCACTTCGTCGTTCACAATATACGTTTGGAAATCAACCAGATCCGTATAAGCTTTTTCCAGCTCCACCGCATATTGCCCCTCTTTGTCTTTCCCTTTGTTCCAGTCCAGAATCTGAATAAAAATGAGTAAAAATAAAATAATCGTTAAGTATATTGAAATACCTTTCCAAGATAAAAACTTCATGCTTGTTCCTCCATCTACCGGTGCTTCGTTAATTGAAAAGATATTCCTTCAAATTTTCCAATGTTGAATCAATGCCTGAACGCAGCGATACTTGATCTTCGCGGCATGTCTCGATTGCTTTTTCAATAGCAATTAAAGCATTTTCCAAAAACGGCTCGGCATTCAAATCTTTGTACAGCTGCGTTAAAACAAGTGCCTTATTCCAGTACCATCTTGCATTTTCCGGATCCATGTCGATCGCCCGCTCAATATAGACCATCACATCAAACGGCGACCAGTTAAAGCGGTTCATCGTCTGGCCTGCAATTCCGTAATACAATGCCTTGTTTGGATGATGTTTCACCGCTTGCATAAAGCAGTGCACACTTTCATCATAATGGTGCGCCATTAAAAAAAGATGGCCCTGTACATAAAACGACTGTGCTTTCCGTTCAGCATCCGCTGTCCGGGCATCGTGTTCCAGCTGTTTCACTTTTTCCGAAAACTGCTGTTCATCTTTGATTGCCCGCAGTTGTTCAACCTCATCATTTTCCGGATAGCTTTCATTTGCACGTTCCACGCTTTGCGGAATCTGTGCAGTCGGCTTCGGGAATTTTTCATACTCGTATTTTTCGAAGATTTTTAAAAATTGCGTAGCCTGTACTTCATTTCCGCCGCTTTTTAACTGGCGTTTTGCTTCTTCATAGCATTTTAAAAACTGTCCGTCATAAAAATATTGCTCCATGTTCGACATTAATAACACCCTTCTGTTTTTCATTCACGATTTGTGAAAGTATCGGTAATATGTATTTTAATCAAACGTATGTATAGCATAAAGGTGCCCTAACGAAAACATTAGGACACCCATTAACATTATTTCGAGATAGTGCCAGCAACTTCGGCGATCACGATTTGTGAGCCTAGCATTGGCGATTCACCTTGGTGACCTGCGCCTTCACTTTCAGATGGACGTTTGTGTGATTGTTTGAATGCATCACTTTCACGCCATACAGCAAAGTTTTCTTTTGAATCCCAGTACATGACAACGCTCATTTCATCATACTCTTCAAATTGCGTCGAAACTAATACTTCTACTTTTTGGAACCCTTCGAATTCCTGTAATGGACCTGGTTGTACAAATTGTGGGGCCATTTTTTCGGCAAATCCTTTTTTTACTTGAATACGGTTTGTAACAGTAATCATAATTACCATCTCCTATAATTTAGCGTAAACTACTTATATATTTATTTAATCACTTTCAGAACTGTTGCGCAATAATTCACGCTATAATAAGGAAAATGAAATATTAAAGGAAGTTTTCCCAATGAAATTTACTATTATTGCGACGAGCGATATCCATGGACATACCGAACGCTTTTCACAGCTTGCGCAAATGATTTCCGCCAGACAGCCCGATTTGTTGATCGATAACGGCGATTTTTTGCACGGAAGTCATTTAAGCTATTATTACGATTATGTTGTCCAAAAACAGCACCCGCAAATCGAACTTGCAAACACACTCGGCTATGATGTTGCAGTTTTCGGCAATCATGAGTTCAACTATTCTCCCGAAAAAATCCAGGCGATCCGCACCGACACCAATTTCCCCTGGATTGCCGCCAATATTCACGGGTTTGCCGAACCATATTTTATTAAAGAAATAAACGGTCTGCGCATTGCTGTCATAGGGGTCGTGACGCACTTCACAAAAAACTGGGATGAATGTGAATCGACAAAGCATCTGGACTTCGAAAACGCATTTGAAAGCGCAAAAAAAACCGTTAAGCACGTCCGCGATGCTGAACAGGCACAGCTTGTCATTTTAAGCTATCACGGCGGATTTGAACGCGATCTTTCTAGCGGTCACCTAATAGATCTGGAACAAGGCGAAAATGAAGGCTACCGTATGCTTCATGAAATAGAAGGCATTGACATACTCATTACCGGTCATCAGCACCTGGAAATTGCCACAGTGCAAAACGGTGTTGCTGTCGTGCAACCTGGAGCAAATGCATATTGCTTTGCGCAGATTGATGTCACTGTGGAGCACGGAACATTTTCTTTTGAACCATCAATCGTCCATGCAGAATCCACATTAAAAATGCAGTCTTTTCCAGAGTTTAATACGTGGAAAAAACAGCAAATCGGAACAGCAAATGCAGTACTGACTTATCCGGACTTTTTTGCACCCCGTACAAAAATGACTGCCTATACACAACTGCTCCATGATATGCAGCTCCATTACACGGGTGCCCAAATTTCGGTCATTGAACTGCCCTATCATCCACAGGGCGGCTTTCCGGAAAAAATAACCCGTGAGCATGTTTTACATAATCTTCCCCGGGCTAACCGGTTACTCGTCATACAAATGACCGGATCTGAAATCCGCCGGGCGATCGAACAAAGTGCCGCTGTCTTTGCGCTAAACGATAAAGGCGAAATCGATTTTAGTATGGCCGTGCACTATCCGGAGCCGCAGCCGTATGTTTATGATTTGTGGGGTGGCATTGATTACACAATTGATCTGTCTCAACAAACAGGCCAGCGTGTCACGAAGCTGACATTTGAAGGAAGCACCATTAAGGAAAATGAGATTTTTGAAGTTGCCTTCAATAGTTACCGTGCAACAGGTGCGCACCAAATGCAGATGTTTAAAAAACAGCCTGTCCGTGAAGCCGGTAAATTCATCCCCGATTTAATGATGGAATACATAAAACAGCACAGTCCATTAGCCGTTAAGATCAAAAATGATTTCCAAATGAAATAGGCTCCCCGTTTATGCAAGATGTATGTCAATCACCCGGATTGGCATACATTTTATATTTTTCGGAAAATATGAATTTTTTTGAAACTTTTTACCATTTCATCCGTAAATTTATTAAATAGCATTAAGGAGGTGGCAACTTGTTTGGTTATTCCATTGAAACCATTTATCTAATCATCTTAATCGTTATTGGGTGTTGCACTGTTCTTTACTTATTTTTTGCAGATGTTGCGGATGTATCCATCGATGGAACACCATTTTTTGACCCGGCTGTAATCCTTTCGTTTATTACGTTTACTACGGCTGCGGGCTACTTGCTGGAACAGTTTACGGGCTTAACAAGTTTCATCATATTCATCATCGCCCTTATAATTGCGAGTTTATTGACAGCACTTCTCTATTTTTTCCTGCTCGTTCCTTTACGTTCAGCGGAGGTGTCCCTTGCCTATACGGACGAATCGCTTGAAGGCCAGGTCGGCAAAGTGATAGTCCCCGTCCCGCTTGACGGTTTTGGGGAAATTGTGATTGAAACGGCAAACGGCATTATTTCAAAGCGTGCAGCAAGTTTTCATCAAGTAGAGATTCCGTATGACACGCAAGTTTTAATTATTGAGATGCAGAATGGTACAGCAATGGTCGCGATTTATGAGAAAGAAGAGATTCAATTTTAGAAACAGGGAGGAATTTTTATGTCAGGTATATCAGGAATTTTAATAGCAGTCGGGGTGGTCGTATTTCTAATTGTCGCGCTTGTAGCGGTCTATATTATGAAATATCGTACAGCCGGTCCGGATGAAGCATTAATCGTAACAGGCAGTTATTTAGGAAGCAAAAATGTACATACCGATGATTCAGGAAACCGCATTAAAATTATTCGCGGTGGTGGTACATTTGTATTCCCGGTTTTCCAGCAGGCAAAACCGCTTAGTCTACTTTCAAGTAAACTGGAAGTAACAACTCCGGAAGTCTATACAGAACAAGGTGTTCCTGTTATGGCTGATGGAACAGCAATCATCAAAATCGGTGGTTCAATTTCGGAAATCGCAACGGCTGCCGAGCAATTTTTAGGAAAAGACAAACAGGAACGCGAAAGTGAAGCACGCGAAGTACTGGAAGGTCACTTACGTTCGATTTTAGGTTCGATGACGGTGGAAGAAATTTATAAAAACCGTGATAAGTTCTCTCAGGAAGTACAACGTGTCGCATCCCAGGATTTAGCGAAAATGGGCTTGGTCATTGTATCATTTACAATTAAAGATGTTCGTGATAAAAACGGCTATTTGGATTCTCTAGGTAAGCCACGAATCGCTCAAGTGAAGCGCGATGCCGATATCGCAACGGCTGAAGCTGACAAGGAAACACGTATTAAACGTGCACAGGCAGCTCAGGAAGCGCAACAGGCAGAATTAGAGCGTGCTACTGAAATCGCGGAAGCAGAGAAAAACAATCAGTTAAAAGTAGCTGAATACCGCCGCGAGCAGGACATTGCTAAAGCCCGTGCCGACCAGGCGTACGAACTGGAATCTGCACGTGCGAAACAGGAAGTAACAGAACAGGAAATGCAAGTACAGATCATTGAGCGTCAAAAGCAAATTGAACTGGAAGAAAAAGAAATTCTGCGTCGTGAAAAGCAGTATGATTCAGAAGTTAAGAAAAAGGCTGATGCGGATCGTTACGCGATCGAACAGAACGCGGAAGCACAAAAACGTAAAGAGCTTGCACAGGCTGATGCGGAGAAATACCGTATCGAAACACACGCACAAGCTGAAGCTGAACGAATTCGTCTGGATGGTCTTGCGAAAGCAGATGCTGAGCGTGCACAAGGTACAGCTGAAGCAGAAATTATCCGTCTACGCGGTCTTGCAGAAGCAGAAGCGAAAGAGAAAATTGCTGAAGCGTTCGAACAATACGGTCAGGCAGCTGTCCTTGATATGATTGTGAAAATGTTACCGGAATACGCAAAACAAGTTGCGAGCCCACTTTCTAACATTGATAAGATTACAGTTGTCGATACAGGTGGCGGTACAAATGGCGGTGCCGGTAAAGTAACGGGTTATGCGACTGATTTGATGGCCGGCTTACAGGAAACATTAAAAGCATCTTCCGGTATCGATGTGAAAGAACTTATCGAAACATATGTCGGAAAAAATGCATTTGAAAAATCGGCTATCGCCTCTCGCGAAGACTTTTCACGAGTTGAAGAAGTCCTTGAAAAATAAAATTAATTAATAAACTTTTACACACAAAACACCCTTTTTCTCCCAGAGAAAAAGGGTGTTTTTGGGTTATCTTACAACCTTAAATTTTAACCGTCCAGCCGAATGGATCTTCGACTTTACCGTATTGGATGCCTGTTAATGTATCGTAAAGCATTTGCGTTACTTCACCGATTTCGCCGTTGTTGACAGAAATGATATCATCCAGCCACTTAAGCTCCCCTACAGGTGAAATGACAGCTGCTGTACCTGTACCGAATGCCTCTTCCAATGTGCCGTTTTTAGCCGCTTCCACAACTTCTTCAAAAGCAATGGCACGCTCTTCAATCGGAATATTTTTCGATTTTAATACTTGAATCATTGAATCGCGAGTAATCCCTGGTAGAATACTGCCGTTTAATGCAGGAGTGATTACTTTTCCTGAAATTTTAAAGAAGATGTTCATGCTGCCCACTTCTTCTACGTATTTATTTTCCCTACCGTCCAGCCATAATGTTTGTGAATAGCCTTGCTCGGCAGCAATCTCTGAACCTTTTAAGCTTGACGCATAGTTGCCGGCTGTTTTTGCTTCACCAGTACCGCCAACTACGGCGCGTACATACTGCTGCTCAACTAAAATTTTGACCGGGTTGATGCCTTCTTTATAATAAGAGCCAACTGGTGACATGATGATCATAAATTTATAGCTTTTCGCAGGATTTACACCTAGATAGCTTTCTGTTGCAATAATAAATGGTCGGATATAAAGAGATGTACCTGGGGCTTCCGGAACCCATTCACGATCTACCCGTAGTAATTCTTTTAATGCTTCCAGTGCAAAATCCTCGTCAATCGGTGGAATGCAAAGGCGTGCATTGGAAGAATTTAATCGTTGGAAGTTACGGTCCGGACGGAATAACTGAACTTCACCATCTTCTGTCATATAGGCTTTCAGACCTTCAAATACTGCTTGTCCATAGTGGAATACCATCGCAGCAGGACTTAATGTAATCGGAGCATATGGTGTAATTGTCGCATTATGCCATCCTTTTCCATCTTCGTAATCCATAACAAACATATGGTCAGTAAAAATCTTACCAAAACCAAGCTGTTCTGCAGGTGTTTTTTGTTTTCTATTTGTTGATAACTCAGTTGTAATTTGGTATGTTGTCATAATTTCAGGCTCCTTAACTAATTTAAGTTGATACACTCTATCATACCACGTTATTTTTAGAAAATTTAGTATTTTTTAATTTCAGTCAAAAAATATTTTTTTCCAGCAGTTCCATTAGTTTTCGAGCAAATTTTTCAACAATCATTCTTGGATTTTTACTATTTTCCTAACAGGTGCTGTCATGTTCGTTTTGAATAATTCTACATGCTCTTTTTTCACGGCCGCTAATACCGCACATGATGGACCTGCCGAACCGGTTAAATCGACATCAGCCGTATAATTTTCTCCTGCAAAGCGTTTAATTTCCTCCCCAATTCCTTTAGAACCTGTCGGCCATATTGCCTGGATCATACCACTGACCAGTCCTTCATACAATTCATCCAGCTGTGCGATTTTCTGCGGGTTTTTTATTACATCATTTCCGACTAGCGGTTCGCCGACAACATAGAACTCGCAATGATTCGTATTTCGTTCAAATTGCTTTTTCCCCAGCATCGTGAGAGAAACAGCTGACTGTAACGACTGGAAATTCGTTTCACTCGACCCCATTAAAGGAGGCATCTCCAGCCCCATTTCGAAAAAGGCCTTTTTAAACCCTTGCTCATATTCCGTCCAGACGTCATCACCCGAAAAATTGGCCATTAATAACTGAACCGGTACGGCACCCGCGCAAAGCTGCTCTAAAATAGCGGTACGGGCTGTAAAATAAGCGGTAATTTCATTTGGCACCTGTACCAAATCATGCTCTTTTGTGCCGATACAACCCGAATTATCAATCGATACGACAAGCCCGTTTACTTCAATCGCATTTCTCATACATTAACCCCTGCCTGCTGGACGACCTTTTTCAATACCGGCATAACAATGATCGCTATGAGACAGTTTACAGCTGTCGCGATTGTTAGTGAGGCAATCGAGCCGATGTAAAATGCCGGAGAAATAATAAAATAAAACGGAATCGGTGCAATGACACCATTTGCGACAATTACAAAGATCCATTTTAAAATATGTTGGCCTTTTTGATGCATCATCGCAAAAACCGCAACGATGATAAACATTTCTACTGCAATTAAAAGATGTAAAATGCCGAGCGGAAAACCGGATGTCAAACCTGTCGCGATATGACCGAGTGCTCCTGCCGCGCCGGCAAACACGGGCGGTAAAAAGATTGCGCTTATGAGAGCGGGAGCAGAATCGAGTGCGGCTGTTCCGACAATCCCCACCGGCACTTTAATAAAACTCCCGATCACGCAAATTGACGCAATTAATGCTGTTAAAATAATTAAACGTAATTTAGTTTTGTCCATGAGACTCTCCTTTTAAAATTTGTGGGATGCCGTACCATACACGAATAACTGTCTGTGCCTCATTACAAAGCTTCTGGTATAACCGGCCGCATGTATCCCTTAATTGCCGTGCCTCTTTTTCAAGCGGTACAACGCCGCGGCTCGTATCCGTACAAATACAGAACAGTTCTGCCCGCTCTGCAATTTGCATCAACTGTTCGAAAATCTGCCGGGCAGCCTTTTCTTCCGGTTCATGAAGATATGGTAAAATGATCTGCTCAAAATTACTGATTATGTAGCGCCCGTTTTCATTTATATTTTCCGCTTTCGGCAAATGTCCTTCACATAAAATCCGTTCTTTTGCCGGTAACTGTTCCATTAGTTTTTCTGTATATTTTCGTTTACCGTTATGTGCGCCTCCGAGAATAACGTACATCTCGCACCTCCTATAAGTTCATCTAGCGTATTCCAGCCAAGTGTATAGATCGTGCGATGATTGGCCACTGTTTGCTGAAAGGATTGTTCCTTCATTCCATAAACGGCGAGTAATAACCGAATTACTCCCCCATGTACGATGAACGTATATTCTTTCTGTTCCTTTACAATGCCATGAAAGCCATCCAATACGCGCTGCTTGAATCGGGTAAAGGTTTCTCCGTTTGGTATCGGATTTTTAAGCGGGTCATCAATCCAAGCGCGGTATGTTGCATTATGCTGCAATTGTTCATATGTACACATTTCAAAATCACCAAAATGCAGTTCGCGTAAATCTGGAGAAGCGATAAATTCGGCTTTAGGGAAATAACATTTTGCAGTTTCACGGCATCTCCGCATATCGCTTCCATAAACTTTAGCAGGCTGTAGATCGATCTCCGATACTACTTGTTTCAAGATCGGCTCATCTGTCCAGCCAATATACTTGCGCTCCACATTTGCTTGCGTTTTTTCGTGCCTGATTAAATGAACAGTAATATCGTTAGCCATAGGACTACCTCCAACCCTTCACCGAGTGCACCGAGTAAATCACCTGTTACACCGCCAAAATGTTTCTTTGACCAATTGCGGTAAATTGCAATGGCAATCAGCATGACTACAACTGAAATAAATAAGCTGAAAACGCCAATGTAAAACCAGCACACCAGTGCAAGGACACATTGAACAACGATTAATACAGCAAGCTTATTTTGAATGACGATTCCTTTAAAATAAGCAGCTAGCCCCTTTTCCTTTGCCGGCTTCATCGTTACAAAATATAACAGCATCCCCATTCTCGCTATAAAGGGAATGAAGATTAAAAACGGCCAAATCGCCAATTGCCCATGCAACAGCATTTCGTAAATAACGCCGATTTTTAATACGAGTAAGCAAAAAACACTAATAACCCCAAAAGCGCCTGTACGTGGATCATCTAATATTTCCAGCCGTTTCTCTTTTTCTCCGTAGGAAAAGAACGCATCGCTCATATCAATCCACCCGTCTAAATGCAGCCCCCCGGTCAGGACGATCAACCCGATAACAATCAAAATCGCCAACAGCAGCTCCGAAATTTCACTATAGCGAGATAGTATGAATACACCACTACTAATTATGGATCCGATCAGCAATCCGACAATCGGCAAAAATCCATACATCCATGTAACAGACTTGGCATTCATATCCAGCTGTTTCTTAATCGGCACTGCCGAAAAAAACTGCCACGCTAATAAAAAACCGCTCCAACTATTTTTCAACTTGTTTCCTCCTTACTTCCACCGCTGTACAAGCTGAAATTGTACTTCATATGCTTCATCACTATTTTGGACAATCCATTGATGTAACTCACCCAACAATTTACGATATAAATTTACCTCATCATATTGTGAAGGCAATTCATCCAGCACTTCATTTGATACAACTATTATTGTAGCACCTTGCTTCCGCCAAGTTAGCAATTGCTTTTGCAGCGATTCGATACAATTATCGATAAATTCGCTATTTTCATTTTTTTGTTCATATGTATACAGTACATTCGAAAGCCATGTTGTCACACATTCAAAAAGCACAACTGCCTCGTTGGAAAGCTGTCCAATCGCTACCGGAACTTTGACTTGCATTTCCACTGTGTTCCAGTTGATGTTCTGAGTTTCACGGTCCTGCTGATGGCGGATTATCCGTTTTTTCATTTCATCATCAAAGGATACGCCTGTCGCGACATAGTAGAGCGTCTTTTTCTCACCTAATTGCCTTGCATATTTCTCTGCAAAAGCACTTTTACCGCTGCGTACACCACCGGTTATAAAAATCAATGGTATCCCTCCTTAAACATTGTAAAAAGAACATGCCTAAACTAAGGCATGCCCTTCTATTCTATACTTATTTAAACAGTTCCGGATATACTGATTGTGCCATAATTTCAACTGCTTCACCAATACGCGGTCCAGGACGGGACATAATATCTCCATCGACTAAATAAACTGCCTGTTCTGTGACTGCCTGTATTTTATCCCAGCCTGTCCGTCCTAGAATCTCATCAATTGCATTTTCCATATATGTTGCTGGCGTAATAATAATTTCTGGATTACGAGTGATGACATCTTCTTCCGTTACACTAATCCAGCTCGACTGATCAGCAAAAATATTTTCAACATTCGCATGGTTCATTATTTCCTGCTGGAACGTGCTGCTACCGGTAGTCCAAAGAGCCGGAGCTGGTGACACTTCATAATATGCTTTTTTCTTCGTATCAAGTGTCGCTGTTTTTTCCTGTACTGTATCAATTTGTTCCTTAATGTCGGCTACAACTTCTTCCCCTTTATGTTCGACACCCATTACTTCCGACAGCTGGATAATATCCGAATACACATCATCAAATGTCTCCGCAGAAGCAATTACAAACACTTTAAGACCTGCATCCTCCAATTGGGTAATTTGTGCTTCCTCCCCGATTGTATACGCTACAACTACATCCGGATCTAATTCCAGAATTCGCTCTGCATTGATGACTGTAGAAGTCGACACTCGTTCAATTTTTTGTGCTGCTTCCGGATATGTATCATATTCTGTTGCGCCGATAATTTGTTCTCCGACACCCAGCTCAAACAAAATCTCTGTATTGCTTGGTTGCAGAGAAATAATTGTTTCCGGTACTTCATCGAATGTCACTTCAACACCACGGTCATCTATAACCGTGTAGGGTACTCCATTATTTTTCGATTCAGCATGCTCTTCTTTTTCTGCTTTGCCACCTGTTTTTTCCTCATCTGATCCACATGCTGCCAGTAATAATGTTGCTGCTAAAGCAACGACCCATTTATTATTAAATTTCATTTGTTGTAACTCCTTTTTTCTTTTTCGATGGATAGGATTTTGAGATAAATGGAATTTCCTCTTGTTGATGCTGCTGATTCATATAGACCGCCATGACAAAAAATACATTAGCAAGCAGCCCGAGAAAATCAAACAGAATTTCATCCACTTCTCTTTCCTCGCTCACTTTATGTAATGCCCTGTAAGACTTTTTCGCCTCACTGCGGCAAATATGCAGTCTTGCTGCACTTTCGATTCCTTGTGGCAGTACAAACTGCTGAATCGCTTCTCCAACTTCACTTACATAAAAATCGTATCGGTCGCTTAGCCATTGCAAATCCTCAGATGTAATGGCCAATTTGCCGCGGACCGAACCATTTGCATGATAGGCTAGCGGTTGAATCCTCCTTAAATCTTTCAACACAAGCTGACCGGATTCATCATCGACTAACGTTGGAAAGACCGAACCGATACGGGTTGTTAAAGAATCGGTACGGATTTCGTAGTCGACACAGCTTGATTTTTCCCGCATGAACGGATAGCAGGAAAAACGGATATCCTTTTTCATAAAATTCTCCTCACTTCATGTAATGCCTCACCGAAATTACCGGGTGTACGAAAAAAAGCCACCCATAGAAAATGGATGGCTTCAAAAATCAAACAATAATGCATAATAATGCTTATTCAATCAGTGACTGCCGTACATTCTCTTTAATTCCGAAGAGGGATGTTACGATAAGAAAAAGATTGGTCTCCTGGCTCTGCGTTTCACTTTACTCATAAGTACCTTCCCGCTATTTTAGCAGTGGTATTACACTTATTTTCATCTACGCTTACAGTTACGGATATAGCTTCGGATTTGCACCGAATTCCCATTTATGCATCATGCATCTTTTTCCTGCAAATTTATTCAATTTGTCTTAATCACTTTAGCATAATAAAAAAATTATGCAAATATATATTTTCAGTTTACTATAAACATTCCGGACATTTGCCGTAAATCTCAAACTTATGGGCTTCAACAGCATAGCCCGGCAGTTTTTCACCGAGCATTTCCATCGGGCAAACAGACAGTTCCTTTACATTTCCGCAATCACGGCAAATAAAGTGGTGGTGATGGTGATCCGACTCACAATGCATACGGAAATTACGCTCACCGTTCAATTCTGTCTCTTCTAAAATATCAAGCTCCACAAAAGTAGCCAAGTTACGGTAAATTGTATCAAAACTCATTCCGGGGAAATCTTTTTTCAATACTGATAACAGATCACGGGCAGTCAAATATTTGTCTGTAGCTGCAAACATATCCAAAATCAACTCTCGTTTATCCGTCTTTTTATAGCCATTGTCCTTTAATATTTCCCACGCGCGCTCTGCATTCACAGTACTTCTTCCCCTTCCGTCTTAATTGAAAATTTCAATACAAGTTTTTTAATCAGAATTACAAGCAGCAAGATCAAAATCGATGTGACAACAATTGTTCCGCCCGGTGCCAAGTTCAGGTAAAAGGCAGAAATGAGTCCGATCACTACCGCAAGCTCTCCAAATACAATCGCTAAAATGATCGCTTCTTTAAATCCGCGAGCCAAACGCATCGCTGCAGCTACCGGTAATGTCATTAAGCTTGAAACAAGCAGAATGCCGACAATCCGCATACTTGCTGCGATTACGAGTGCAACAACAATCATAAATAATAGATGAATCCATTTCGCGGGCAGACCGCTCGCCTTCGCATATTCTTCGTCGAATGACAATACGAAAAGCTCCTTGAAAAACAGGATTAAAAATAATACGACTACGACCGCAATTGCCAGTACAACATATAGATCCTGGCGTGATACAGCAGATACCGAGCCGAATAAATAGCTCATCAGATCCGTACTAAATCCGCTTGCAAGTGAAATAAAAATCGCACTCACACCGATCCCGCCGGACATAATGATCGGAATCGCAAGCTCTTCATAATGTTTATACAGTCTGCGTAATCGTTCAATTAAAATCGAACCGCTCACTGATGCGATAATCCCTAAATAAATCGGGTTCAGCAATGCCAGCGCTGCAAATGATTGACTCAAGTACAGACTCCCGGCAATCCCCGCCAGTGTGACATGCGACAGTGCATCCGCAATGAGCGATAAACGTCTTACTACGATAAATACACCTAGTAGTGGTGCAATTATGCCAATAACAAGCCCTGAAAAAAAGGCGTTTTGTAAAAATTCATAGTTTAATATAGCTTCAATCATAACGGCCTGCTCCTCTTAATGTATCTTTCGAACAGAGTGGCCGTTCCAGCTAGCAATCTGTTCTTCCGAAATCGTATCAAAATCATTTTTGTATCCGTGGAAATGGATGGACTGATTTAAGCATGCGACATGACTGACACGATCCGAAACCGTATCCACATCATGTGTCACTAAAATCATTGTCATATTGTGATGCTTATTCAAATGTGCGAGCATATCATAGAATGCCTGCACATTTTCGCGGTCAATGCCGACTGTCGGTTCATCCAAAATAAGGAGCTTTGGATCGGCCACTAAAGCACGTGCGATGAACACACGCTGCTGCTGCCCGCCTGAAAGCTGTCCAATATTCCGTTTCAGAAATTTCTCCATGCCGACATCTTTTAGAGCACCTTTCACTAAAAAGTCCGCATCTTTTGGATAGCGTTTAAAGAGCCCGACCTTTTGCGATAAACCGCTTTTCACGACTTCTTCGACCGTGGCAGGAAACCCCGAGTTAAAGGCATTGGATTTTTGCGAAACATAGCCGATCCATTCGCGGTGTTTAAAATGGTTTGCCTGTTGGCCAAATAATTTGATTTCCCCAGACACGGGCTTCAACAGGCCTAAAATTAATTTCAAAAGTGTCGATTTACCGGAACCGTTTTGTCCGATCAATGCCAAAAAGTCGCCTTCATTGACACGCAGCGAAATATTTTTCAATGCTTGTGTGTATTCATATTGAAAGGAGACATCCTTCAATTCAATCAATGGTTTTTTCATTTCGTTCGCTTCTTTCTAATTCAAAATCATTACGATTTACATCATGTTAGTATAATGCAGTTTTTTGTTCATGTAAAGGGAATAAGCTTGAAAGGATGAAGACAATTCAGGTACTGCAATGGTTTGAGAACTTAAAAGGAATGAATGACAGCGAGTTAAAGGATTTTGCAAAACAGCAGGGGCTGGAACTGAGCCTCGAAGAAGTTCAGAAGCTGCAGAAAATTTTGAGGCATGCCAATATCAGCTGGGCTCTTACCGGCATTCCTAAAGAAGTGCAAAAAAAAGTGCATAAGCTGCTTGGGGATAAACGCTACAAAAAATTGATGAAACTCGTCGGAATGTAGTTCAAGATCGTTTCTGTAAAAAAAATCAGCCGTAACCCGGCTGATTTTTTGTTTTATTCTTATTGTTTATTTTCCATTACTTTCAATGTTTTATCCAGCATTCCTACAAACTGACCGCGTGTAACAGCGCCGTTCGGATTAAATTGACCGTTACTTCCCCCCACAATATTAAGGTCGGCAAGTGCAGCAATATAATCATGCGCCCAGTAGGTACGCGGAACGTCTGGGAAATTTTTTTGGCCGCCGGGAGTAAAGTTTGATGCCAGCACCAAAATTTTTGCCATTTGACCGCGCGTCAATGTTTCATTCGGTCGAAATAGACCATCTGAACCGTGAATTACCCCAGCTTGTTGCAACTTGGAAATAGCCTCCTGGTTTGGATGATTTGATGTTACATCCTTAAACTCAACAGGTGCCAGAGCCGGTTTCAAGTCATACACCTTCACTAAAATACTCGCCACATGTTTGCGCTGCATCGGAGCATTCGGACGGAATGTACCGTCGGGATAACCGGATATAATTCCTCTTGCCACAAAATCGGCAATTGTATCTTTGGCCCAGTGGTTTTCTGTATCCGAAAATGAGCGATTGGATGGAACAGGCTTTTCCGTTACAGGTTGTTCCCCATTTGGAATCTCTTGTTTCTCATCAACCGGTACATCAATATCCCCTTCATAAACGACAGGCTCTTTCCCCTTCCACGTTACATATAAAATTCCAGGCTCGGAATTGACCTTATCCCAATTTGACCAAATCTCCTTGAAATTTTTATCCACATACACATTATCCAACTTTTCCATCACATTATAGTATTTCATTTCATAAATTCTTCTCGTTGCCGTATAAGATAATACTTTCGTAGAAGATCCTTGTAATATAATCGCCTGCAGCGGATTCTCTGCGATCACATTAAATGGCAGGTTTTTCACTTCGCCCGGTACTTTTAAGACGGTCAGCTTATTTTCTATAAATGCCCCATCGCCAATTGACTGAAGACCGGCCGGCAGAGCGACATCCTCCAATACATTATAGGTGAATGCAAAATCCCCAATCGATTCGACCGATGACGGTAAAATTAATCTGCGTAATTTGTTATAAGCAAAAGCCTCTGCTCCAATTGAATCCAACTGTTTCGGTAATGTCAGGGATGAAATCTCGTTCCCGCGAAATGCGCCTGCCGCAATATCTTTTACATTGCTGCCGACTGTTACGTCCGTCAGACTATTGTTTTCAAATGCATACTTGCCGATTGATGCAACAGTAGATGGAATGGTTACAGCCTTTAATCTGTTCCCCTGAAAAGCAGCTTTCCCGATACTTTTCAGTTTTGCCGGCAATTTTAAATTCTTTCCTTTATTCGTAATGAAGTTATCCTTAAATGCATAATCTCCAATTACTTCTAAATCACGCGGTAATGTAAAATCCCGATTATTATTGTCGTAATATACTCCTGACAGGGCATGGTCCCCAATAACACGAATCGTTTCCGGCAGCACTACTTCTTTAAAAAATTGTGGTGAATAGCCTGTATCATGACCTAGTACGCTGCTCTCATGGGCAAATGCATAATCGCCGATCTCTGTCACAGGGAATCCGCCTATTTGACTTGGTACAGTTATTTTCGTTTGGGCTTTTTTAAATGCATGTCCCGTTATTCGAATTTCTGTTTTTCCATTACGCGAAAACTTTTCGTAAAGAAAGTTCCCTGATTTTTTACTTTCAGATTTTTCAAATGAAGGCGGTACTGAATAGGTTTTAATTGGATTGCCCTTCACGATATTGCCGCCTATTTTTTTCACAGACTTCGGAACAGCAATTGTTGTCAGATCATTGCTGGCGAATGCCATGTACCCGATCTCCTCCAGTCCTTCCGGCAGGGAAATTTTCTCAATCATATGGTTAGCAAGTGCTCGATCGCCTATCCGCTTAAGTGTTTTCGGTAATTTTATATCAGTAATGAAGAGATCTTTATAGCCCGGCAGATCCCATTCGGAATATGTCCCATCGGAAGCATAATCTGATCGATCCATATAAAGTGCTTGATCGACTAACTCAACAACGGGCAGCCCTTCAATTTTTTCAGGAATAACAATGCTGTTTTTATGTGTCGTCAATCCCGTAATATGTACCTCTTGTTTACCATTTTCAAGTGTAACAATTTTATATGTGACATCGCCAAAAGACTTTTGTTCTGATGCTTGAACCGAATTTGTCGTAATCATCAGAACGAACAGTGTGATCATTAATGTAAATAGTGCTTTTTTCAACGTGTATCGCTCCTTTTCTTTTGTTTAGCAACGTACAGACGGAAAAAGTAAGGAAAAGTTTCAAAAAAAAAAAGCAACAAATAAATTGTTGCTTCCTTCATACATGTGTATTCATTTAAAATATTATACTTTCCCTGCCAGCTCCACATTTTTAACACATACCTCGAGTGCGAGTTCAATGGCGGCTGTCAAATCGCGCATAGACCAGCCGGGAATTCGGCCGTGCTCGATCGCCAGCTCGAATGATGCAGGAATATGGATGAAACCTGCAGCACGGATTGCTTCATTCTTTGCAGCATAGTATAAGCCTTCATACATAATATTATTGCATAAATACGTACCTGCCGAATTCGATATTGCTGTCGGATAACCTGCTGAATTCAAGCGGTTGACAATTTTCCGGATCGGCAATGTCGACAAATATGCCACATCCCCGTCCTCTTTAATCGGTGCATCTTCAAATGCATTTCCCGCATTGTCCTTTTCCCCGTCTTTTACATTCAATGCAACGCGTTCCGGAGAAATTTTCGTGATTCCTGCCGCCAATCCTAATGAAACGATCATCGTCGGCTTTACTTCTTCAACCAGTGCCATAAACTGTTCCGGTGCTTTTGCAAAATCCACAGATAATACATGGCCGACAATTTCGAACTGACCGACTGATTTTCCGTTTAAGGCCTGCACGATTTCCATTGTAGGGTTGATCGGATTTGCTAAAAACGGTTCAAATCCTGTTAATAATAATTTCTCCATCTGTTTTGCCCCTCTATAAGTTTTTTACAAGTGCTGCCATTGCACGGTCGATATATACTGTCCCACTCGATTTATTTTCCAGTAAAATCGAGAAAATATATTGCTTACCGCTTTGGCCTTTCATATATCCTGATAACGTATATACATTTGGGATATAGCCCGTTTTTGCAAAAATTCTATTATGCAGCGCACTGTTTGTTAAACGGCTTTTTAATGTTCCGCCGACCATTCGCTCTTTATTGCCGGCGACTGGCAACGAATCAAAAAATGTATCGAAATACGGTTCTTTTTGTACTTTGAATAAAAGCTGTGAAAGACCGTTCGATGTGACACGGTTTGAATTGGACAGCCCCGATCCATCTGCAAAACGCCAGTTTGTAACAGGAATATTGAGTGATGCACTGTATTTCTTCAGTAATGTGACACCTTTATTTGTACTGCCTTCGCCAAGTTCCTCTTTACCCATCGCTTTTACAAGAATATCGGCAATACTGTTATTGCTCAGCTTCATGAATGCTGGGAAAATGGCTGCCAATGTACGTGATTCATTTGTATAGAGCAATGTTGCCTTATTCGGAACTTTGCCTAATTCCACTTTCGAACTCTTCACAAATTTAAGACCAGTCCCTTGCAGCGTCTGTTTAATCGCCTGCATTGTATTTTTCGACGGGTCCTGCAATGTTACCCATTCCTTCTTGCTGCTCCCTTGTGGAAGATTCCCGGAAATAACGATGCGGTTCGTGTTGTAGGCACGCTTGATCGCTATCGTATTACGACTTCCTTTTTTCACTGTTTTGGCCTGATTGGATATGACCATACCGCTTAAATTCGGCTCGATCGAATAGCTCGGTTTGGCCCCGACTTTACCTGGCTTGGCTGTAATAATGACCGTACTTGCATCAAAGTCATTGTTTTGTGACATTGTGATTGCAGAAGTACGTGCCCCGAAGTAATACGTCTCATCGGACTTTAGAACACCCGGTGGTAATGTACTGCCGGAAAATGCAGTATCGTCCCCGATCAAGTGACCGTTGATCGTGCGTATCCCATTACGCTTCAATACTTTGGCAAATTCCAAAAAGTCGTCTTTTTTCAACGTCGGATCGCCGCTGCCCTTTATGTACACATTTCCATTCAACGTATCGTTGACAATAATACCGTCGATATATAAATCCGTTTTAAAACGGTAGTCCTCACCTAAAATCGACAAAGCGGCAGCACCAGACACTAATTTCATATTCGAAGCCGGTCGCATCAGCTTGTCCCCGTTTTGCGAATAGACGATTTTTCCGCTTTCCGCGTCACGTATCGTCACCGCGGCATTACTTTTCCCTAAATGTGTTGTTATTGCACCATTGACCGATGCGAAACTTTGAATAGGCAACGTAAAGAATAGTGCAAATAAAATGACGAGCTGGAATATTTTCTTCACCAACAGATTCCTCCTTTTGAATATTGCTAATTTACAGTTAACTTTATTATAACAAATTATGTCATAAAAAACGCAAAAAAACATACTTTGCATCAAATTTATGCCAAGTATGTTTTCTTCTTATTATTATTCGCGTAATGCATCAATTAATGCTGGCTGGAATTCACTATTGCGAAGCATCGCAATTTCGTGTAAATACGGCGCTTTTTTGTTTTTTGCATCCGGGCCGACAAATGGTGTTTCCAATATTTTCGGTAAATGCATTAACTGTGGATGATGGACAATATAGTGCATCGCCTCAAAACCGATTTCGCCAAAACCGATATTTTCATGTCGGTCTTTACCAGCACCACACACATTTTTCGAATCATTGATATGCAGTACTTTTAAACGGTCCAACCCGATAATTTTGTCGAATTCATTTAACACACCGTCAAAGTCATTCACAACATCGTAGCCGGCATCATGAATATGGCAAGTGTCCATACAAATTGACAGGCGTTCATTGTTTGTCACGCCATCGATAATACGTGCCAATTCTTCAAATGTACGACCGATTTCAGTACCTTTGCCTGCCATTGTTTCAAGTGCAATCTGTACAGGGTAGTCCTGTGTCAGCACTTCATTTAGTCCTTCTACAATCCGTTCAATACCCGCATCAACGCCTGCACCGACATGGGCACCGGGGTGCAGCACGATCTGTGTAGCTTCCAATGCAGCGGTACGTTTAATCTCTTCCTGCAAAAAGTTTACGCCAAGCTCAAAAGTTTCCGGCTTTGTCGTATTCCCTAAATTAATAATGTAAGGTGCATGAACAACAATATTGGAAAGGCCGTTCTCTTTCATATGGAGCAGGCCCTTCATAATATTTAAATCTTCAATCGGTTTTCTGCGCGTATTTTGGGGTGCACCTGTATAGATCATAAAAGTATTGGCACCATAGCTTAATGCTTCTTCACTGGCACCTAGCAGCATTTTCTTTCCGCTCATTGAAACATGTGAACCTAATAACATTTTACTTTCCTCCATTTAACGAACAAACAGGCTGCGTAGAAATATCTTCTATGCAGCCCTTTGCAAAATTATCTATTATTGCGGCGCGCTTTAATTCGGCGTTCGCGTTTTTTCACTTTTTCCATTTCCCATTTCATATTACGTTTATAGCCTGGTTTAACTTTCTTCGGCTTACGTACTAGGGCTTTGGCTTTTGCGTCGATTTCATCTTCTTTACGCTCACCTTTACGGTTTGCACGCTGGTGACGGTCTTTTAAATCTGACCATTCGCCATTTTTAATATCTTTTTGTACAAATGGAATGCCCATTTTTTCGATGCGTACAACTGCATCTTCATCTTCCGGCTGGTACAGTGTAATCGCTGTTCCTTTTGAACCGGCACGTGCTGTACGGCCAACACGGTGAATGAAGAACTCCAGATCTTCCGGAATTTCGTAGTTGATGACATGCGAAATCCCTTGAATATCAATACCACGCGCAGCTAAATCTGTTGCTACAATATATTGGAACTCAAGATCACGTACTTGCTTCATCATTTTTTTACGGTCACGAGGACTTAAATCGCCGTGGATTTGTCCTGCACGGATACCTTGTTCTGCTAAAAAGCCTGCTACAGCTTCTGCATTTTTACGTGTGTTACAGAAAATAACGGCAAGGAATGGATTGATTCCTTTAATTACTTCAAGTAACCGTGTATTGCGCGCTTTCGAACGTACAGGTACTAATACAAAATCAATGCCTTCCGCTACCGGGCGCTTGTCATTCATATGAATATGGACTGGTGAATCCATGTATTTCTTTAAAAATGGTTTTAATTTTTCCGGAATTGTCGCTGAGAACACGAACATTTCAAGCTTTTCAGGCATATGCGATGCAAAGCCGTCAATATCTTCAATGAAGCCCATGTCGAATGCCAGATCTGCTTCATCGACAACTAAAATCGGTGCCGTGTGCACGAGCAATGCATTTTCTTTTACTAAATCTTTAATACGGCCAGGTGTACCTACAACGATTTGCGGCTGTGTTTTTAAACGGTCGATTGAACGCTGTTTGTCCGTACCACCGATAAATAGTTTAGCTGAAATTTCTGTTCCTTCAATCAACTGGTTTAATGCATCAAAAATCTGTTGTGCCAGCTCACGTGTCGGCGAAGTAATGACCGCCTGCACTTCTTGCTTTTCTTCTGCGATACGCTCCACGATTGGCAATAAAAAACTATGTGTTTTCCCTGTACCTGTATGAGCTTGTCCGATTGCACTCTTTCCTTTTAATACGAGTGGAATCATTTCTTTTTGAATGGGTGTCGGTTCTGTAAATCCAAGCTTTGCAATGGCGTCCTGCAAAAATGGCTTGAATTGATAATCAGTATATTTTGACATTCACGTACCTCCTTACATCTTTCCTATTGTACTATAATTCGTACATTTAAGTGACCATCTGCATATCATAACGGTAAATAGTTTCAACGTCAAACAGTTGGGACGAATTTATGAAAGAAAATTGTAATATCATGTCGATTTTTAGAAAGGAGTTTAATATGCGCCCACCTTATTACTTTCAGCCTCAAGCAATGATGAATCAGATGCCGGTTGCACCACGCTTTCCAATGTATGCACCATACATGATGCGAGGTCCGGCAACAGGGGCAGGCATGTTCCCTGGAGCTGGTGCGTTTTCTGGCGCTGGCCAGTTTATGAACCATATGCCAATTCCGCCTCAGGCACCTATGCCAGGAGCAGCGGCAGCGGCAGGGAATGTACCGAAACTTGAAGGTTTTTTATCAGGAGCAAACTCTTTATTTAATAATGCCCAAAAATTCACCCCTTATATTCAGCAGGCAGCCCCAATGTTTAAAAATCTTCCCGCTTTATGGCGTTTATACAAAGGATTTAAAGATACATCAGACCCGCTTGAGTCCTCTACCGTTTCGATGCCGCAACAGGAGGAACGGCCAAGAGAAAGAATGAGAGAAAGAGCAAATTTCCGAGGAAACAGAAGAGTACAAGAGCCGGTTGAGGAGAAAATTACAGCAAAACCGTCTCTGCCGAAAATATTTCAGCCGCCTTTTGAATAATTCATAAAAGCTACCCCAGGCAATCGAGTGCAGATTCGTCTTCATCATTACGAGTCCTCTCCTTTGTATAATGGAGTAGCTTTGTTTTTTTATCTGGATTGGCTTTTTAAAATTGAACAGAATTTTCTTCCAGCTCATTTTCAACATTTTGTAACAATTTATCGGCATTTTCGGCTTTAATAAGTTCACCGTTTACAATCGCAAATAAATGACATTCGCAAATTTCACAGTTTGACGTACATCCGGATTCCGTTATTTCGATATCTTCGCGCTCCAGCAGCACATCATATACATCCGCTGCACCGAGCGATAAATTCGTTATACAGAACTCCACCTGATTTTTTAACGCTACTGTTTTATTCCTCCTGAAAAAAGAAAACGCCATCCCATTTCCCCACTTTACGTTTTATTTATTTCTGCTATTATAGCAAACGTTCGCAAATTTCTGTACTTGCGCGATCATTTGATATATACTGCCTTTTTGGTTGAATTTAATAGAGATTTCAGTAAACGAACTTTGAATAAAGCATACACGTCCTATATAATGAAATTACAGGGCTTTGAAAGGAGTTACGTATAAATGAAAGTTGTTAAAATTAATCCGCGTGGATACTGCTATGGGGTAGTAGATGCGATGGTCATTGCACGCAATGCCGCACTTGATCCGACATTACCAAGACCAATCTACATTTTAGGTATGATTGTACACAATAAACATGTTACCGATGCATTTGAACAAGATGGCATCATTACGCTTGATGGCGAAAACCGTAAAGAAATAATCGAACAGGTAGAGCAAGGTACGGTTATTTTCACGGCACACGGTGTATCACCTGAAATCCGTGAAATCGCGAAACGTAAAGGACTTGTATCAATTGATGCGACTTGCCCGGACGTGACGGTGACACATGACCTGATCCGCGAAAAAACAGCAGAAGGCTACGACATTATTTATATCGGTAAAAAGGGGCATCCTGAACCAGAAGGCGCAATCGGTGTTGCACCGGACCATGTTCACTTAGTTCAATCAATGAAAGATATCGATAATCTGTCTTTTGAAAATGAAAAAATTCTAGTAACAAACCAAACGACGATGAGTCAATGGGATGTCGCTTTCCTGATGGATAGTTTAAAAGAAAAATTCCCGCATGTCGAAGTGCATAAAGAAATTTGCCTTGCGACACAAGTTCGTCAAGAAGCCGTTGCTGAACAAGCCGGTGCTACCGACTTATTAATCGTTGTCGGCGATCCAAAATCGAACAACTCGAACCGTTTAACACAAGTATCGGTAGAAATTGCCGGAACACCATCTTACCGCATCTCTGATATTTCGGAGCTGCAGATTGAATGGCTGGAAAACGTTGAAACCGTAGCAGTAACTGCAGGTGCTTCAACACCGACACCAATCGTTAAGGAAGTGATTTCATTCCTGGAGAAGTTTGATAAAAACGATCCGGCAACACATGAAATCGTACGCTCCGTAACATTGGATAAAATCTTGCCGAAAATTAAAGCACCAAAACCTGTCGAAAAAATTATGCCTTACTAATAATGGATCTGGAACAAAACCCAAATACGCCATTTTTCTCTGAGAGAAAAATGGCGTATTTTTGCTGCACGTTAAAAATATCCGGTGCTTTATTAGGTTTTTCTGCTTTTCTAATGATACTTCTACTTTTGCTGTTCCTGCTTAAATAAACTGGAAAGGTTCTGTATTGATTTTTGACTGGATAAATTCAACAGGCAATTTCTGATCCGCACATAATGAAGCCATTTTTTCTGCAACGCCTTTAATCATGACCTTTTCAACGTGGTGTCCCGGATCAATAATGCTTAAGCCGTCCACTTCTGCATCCTGTGCCATATGGAAGCCGATATCTCCTGTCACAAATACATCTGCCCCTGCAAATTTTGCAGTGCGAATATATTTGTTGCCGTCTCCTCCGACAACCGCAACTTTCCGTACGGTACGATCCAAAGGTCCAACTGCGCGCAGACAAGGCACGTCCAGCTGCACTTTCACAAACTCGGCAAACTCCCGTAATGTCATCGGTTCCTTTAACTTGCCGATTCGTCCAAGCCCTTGTGCATTCGTGTCCACATCCATCGTAAACAGATCATAGGCAGGTTCTTCGTATGGGTGGTTGTTTAGCATCGCCTTTAATATTTTATTTTTCATCGATTGCGGGAATACGACTTCCACCTTTTCCTCTTCCTCGATGTGAAGCTCGCCGATCTCCCCTACAGCCGGGTCCGCTCCCTCTGTGGCACGGAAACGGCCTTTGCCTTGCAACGTATAGCTGCACGCCTCATAGTGGCCTAAACGGCCTGCTCCGGCTTTAGCCAGCACATCACGCAAAGCATCTGCATCATCGACAGGAACGAATACGGCCAGCTTCATCATTTTTTCTTCGAAGGTAACCTCCAGAGTTTTGCGGTCTTCCAGTTGCAGTGCATCTGCCAGCAGATCATTGACGCCTCCCGGTGCTACATCAAGATTCGTGTGCGCTGCATACACGGCAATATCATTTTTCAGGCACTTTTCATACAGTGCCCCTTTCGGATTATCTGTGCGTAAATTCGAAAGCTTCATGAAGATCGGCGGATGGTGTGCAATAATAAGCTCACAGCCGTTGTCGATCGCCTCATCAACGACTTCGTTTGTCACATCCAGTGTGACAAGCACTTTCGTAACGGGCTTATTTAACGTACCAATGGCCAAACCGATCGGGTCATTCGGCATGCATGCATATTTTTTAGGTGACCATGATTCAAACAGTTGAATAATCTCGTTGCCATTTACGGATTTCACGCAATCGCCTCCTGTACCATTTTAATGTAATGAGTAAGTTGTTCATACTTTTCCTGATTTTCAGGTGTTTTTTCCGCTTCTGAAATCGCTTGCTGAACTCGCTGCCAATTTGCGATTTCACGTGACCATTTTTCAATGAAAACAGGTACTTTCGTTTCCATCAGCTTTGGTCCAAGCAGCGTTTGCGCTTCCGTTAATTCCATTTCACCGCGCTGTAATACAAGGACCTCATAAATTTTTCCGTCCTCTTCTAAAATGACCTCATCCTGGATTGCCCAGCCATTTGCCATTGCCCATTCACGGATTGCTTTTGCATGAATATTCGGCTGTAAAATTAATCGGGTTACCGTTTTTAAAGCTTCAGGGTGCTTTTCCAAAATGGACACGATCAATGGTCCGCCCATCCCTGCAATTGTAACAGCCGTAATTTCATCCGCTTCTTCAACAGCCGCCAGCCCATCCGCCATGCGTACGGTAATTTTATCCGTCAAGCCTTCCGTGCGAACTTGTTTTACAGCTGATTCATAAGGTCCTTTTACAACCTCACCCGCTACTGCACGGGCAGCAATTCCTTTATGCACTAAATAACATGGTAAATAGGCATGGTCACTTCCGATATCCGCAACAATTGCTCCTGTCGGGACAAATGAAGCGACCGTTTCAAGTCGTTTTGAAAGTTTTTGTGCGTTCATATTTATATATCCTCTTTTCTATATCACAAACTACCCCTATTATATAGAACTTTTACATAAACGTCTCTTTCCAGAATACAAAAAAGTGCAGAACAGGATTACTCCATTTCTGCACCTGGCTATTCATTATAAACCTGAAATATATTCGGCTACTGCATCTGCTTCCGCTTCATTTTTAAGAATTGGTGGCATTGCGCCGCTTTCCGAACCATTTAATGCGTAATCTTTAATATGCTCAGCATCTAATCCAACGATTGAAGGACCTCCACCACCAGTTAAATCACCACCGTGGCACGAAATACAGTTCTTTTGAGCAATATCTTCACCATTTAATTCAGCAGTTTCCCCTGAATGATCGCCGTCCGCACTATTTTTATCAGCTGCACCCTCAAATGACATGAAGAAAATTAGTCCGATACCGAATGCCATGATAAGTACGTAAGGAATAAGTGGATTGTTTCTCATTGCGTTCCCCTCCCTCATTAAATATTCTATTTCATGCTAGACATTTGCCTAGTAAACAATATTAATTGTACTTGATTCTATAGAAAACTGAAAGGCTTTATGAACAAGTTTTACTAGCTTTGTAACAATTTTACCAATTTGCAATTTCTATCATAATATATGTCTTGCAATTACCATTTTCTGTACTTCAGACGTTCCTTCACCGATTTCCAATAGTTTTGCATCACGTAAAAAGCGCTCCACTTCGTATTCTTTCATATAGCCGTAGCCGCCATGGATCTGAATGGCTTCATCGCAAACTTCCATTGCCATCTCGGAAGCATAGTATTTTGCGATCGCAGCCTCTTTTCCGAATGGACGCCCCTGATCTTTCAGCCATGCCGCTTTATAGACAAATGTACGTGCTAATTGTATTTTTACCTCCATATCAGCCAATTTAAACTGCGTTGCCTGAAACTCCGCCAGCGCCTTTCCGAATTGTTTGCGTTCTTTTGCATACTGTACGGCTTTATTTAATGCGCCCTGTGCGATTCCGACAGCCATTGCCGCAATACCGATCCGGCCGCCGTCCAGCGTCGTTAAAAACTGTTTAAAGCCATTTCCACGGACCCCAAGCAAGTTTTCTTCCGGTACGCGGACATTTTCTAGAATCAGTTCTGTTGTGTTCGAAGCATTCAGGCCCATTTTTTCGTATTCCGACTTGATCGTAAATCCTTCCGCATCGGTCGGAACAATAATGGCACTGATTTCTTTTTTGTTTCCATCCCGATTTGTGATTGCTGTCAACGCTAAATGTTTGGCATAACTAGCATTTGTAATAAAAACTTTCGACCCGTTGATGACAAATTCACCATTATCCAACACAGCGGTCGTTTCTGTACCCCCTGCATCAGAACCGGCATTGGGCTCTGTTAAACCGAATGCACCGAATGATTCACCCGTACAGATCGGCGTTAAGTATTTTTCCTTCTGCGCCTCCGTACCGAATAAATGCAGCGGCGCACCGCCTAATGAAATATGAGCCGAATATGTAATTCCCGTCGAAGCACATGTACGGCTCAACTCTTCTGTCACGATTGCAAAGCTGATTGTATCTGCACCCGCCCCGCCGTATTGTTCGGGAAACGGCAGCCCCATAATGCCCATCTCGGAAAGTTCTTTAAAAATTTCTACTGGGAAGGCTTTCGTTTTATCACGCTCTACTGCTCCTGGTGCCACTACTTCATCCGAAAACTCACGTATCATCTTTTGTAACATCGCCTGCTCTGTTGTTAAATCAAAATGCATACCATTCATCCTCTCAGCCAATTTCATTTCAACTCTATTGTAATCTAAAAATATGTATTTTTACAGAAAATATATGTATTTTGCAGAGTATTTTGTAAAATGAACATAAAAAAGCTATGCATGAAAGTTCCGGGACTTCCGCATAGCTTAATAGAATAGCATAAGGTTTATGTATGATTTTGTATTTCTACAGAAAATAGATCCATGCACCAATGATGGCAATTAAGCCCAGAATACCCGAAATCGTAAAATAAATAATCTTCAGCATGATCCCGCTTAACAGCCAAAATACACAGTTTACAATAAGGATGATATAAAGCATTTCATTGTTGCCGGCAAAATAGGTTGTACTTACTTTCAATGTCACACCTAAAATGGTTAAAGCTGTCGCCAGCTGCAGCATCACGGCCATTAGATGATTTCTTTTTGCAAAATAGATCGCCCCGATCAGACAGCCTGCTGCAAATACAGCGGCTACTGCCATGACAACCCATTCGAACTGCATCGTAAACAGCAGCAGCAACATTACAATTGCACTTATCGGGAAAAACATCGATACACTGCGATGTTTGCGTTTTTCGACATTGATGACAGCATTTTTTGATTTTCCTGTGATCTCTTCCTGACGGTTTCCTTCCGAATAAAGAGTCATCAGAAAATCGCAATAATGCTCCGGCAGCATTTTGTTTTGTTTCCAGAACATAATTTCATTCAAAATAATCTTTTTTTTAGGATTTGACATTGTTTCGCCCCAAATCTATATTGATATGCTCTATCATATAGTAAATAATTTCTGAATGAATGCCATCTGTAAAAGCGATACCATTATTCTCGAAAATTAGTAATTACCTGCTATATTTACACAAAAAAAGATGAAGAGTAATATACTCCTTCATCTTTTCCCTGTTAAGCTTATTCCAAGAAATCTTTCAAACGTTTTGAGCGAGATGGATGACGCAGTTTACGTAATGCTTTCGCCTCGATCTGACGAATACGTTCACGTGTAACGCCAAACACTTTACCTACTTCTTCCAAAGTGCGTGTACGGCCATCATCTAAACCGAAACGTAAGCGCAATACGTTTTCTTCACGGTCAGTTAATGTATCCAGCACGTCTTCCAGCTGTTCCTTCAATAACTCGTATGCTGCATGGTCAGAAGGAGATTGTGCTTCCGAGTCTTCAATGAAATCACCTAGATGAGAATCGTCTTCTTCACCGATCGGAGTTTCCAGTGATACCGGCTCTTGTGCAATCTTTAGAATTTCACGAACTTTTTCAGGTGTTAAATCCATTTCCTCCCCAATTTCCTCCGGAGATGGTTCACGGCCTAAATCCTGAAGAAGCTGACGCTGTACACGGATTAATTTGTTGATAGTTTCAACCATGTGTACCGGAATACGGATTGTACGGGCCTGATCGGCAATCGCACGTGTAATCGCCTGACGGATCCACCATGTTGCATAAGTCGAGAATTTGAAACCTTTACGGTGATCAAATTTTTCAACTGCTTTAATCAGACCCATGTTTCCTTCCTGAATAAGATCCAGGAACAGCATCCCGCGGCCAACGTAGCGTTTTGCAATCGATACTACAAGACGCAGGTTCGCTTCGGCCAGACGTTTACGTGCTTCTTCGTCACCTTGTTCGATACGTTCCGCTAAACGGATTTCCTGATCTGCAGAGAGTAAATCCACACGTCCGATTTCTTTTAAATACATACGTACCGGGTCATTAATTTTAACGCCAGGAGGAACACTTAAATCATTTAAGTCGAAAGCTTCTTCGCTTGATTCCTGCTTAGATAGCGCTTCTTCTTCAAATTCTTCTTTTCCTTCAACTGTTACATCATTTTTTTCGATTTCATCGGCAAAGTTGAAAATCTCTTCATTCTCAAGTTCAAAAAATGCTAATGTTTCAGAGATTTCCTTCATTGACATTTCGCCAACCTGTTTTGCTTTAGCTAAAAGTTGCTTTTTTACCTGCTCTAATGAAACCCCGTTTACTACCGTATCTTTTGAATGTTTTGACTTGTCCGCCATAAACCTTCCTCCTTCTAAAAACAAATCGCGTTAAACGCCCATTTTTATCTTTCTATTCAATGCAATTATCTGTTGGGCAATCTCAAGTGCTCGTCTATGTTCATGCATTTTTTCTGCCTCTTTTTGATCGTGCTTCAATTGTTCAATCTTTAGTTCTAATCGGCGTTTTTCGATTTGCTTTAAACAATCAATTATCTCCGCTTCACCATTATCAGGGTCACGTTCAAGTAATGCAGCATCCATCACGATTTTTCGTAAATCATGATCATCCAACACTTCGACGAATCGATGGAAATCAGCCATTTCATATTCTTCGTAAAAACCAATTAAACGAACAAATACGGATAAATATTCCTCATGGATGAAAGGTTCGTTGTTTCCCTCTCTGAGAACTTTATTCACAATATTTACATCATGCAACATATGCGCTAAAAGTATACTTTCCGCACGGTCTGTTGCGTCTTTTTTCCGCTCCCTTTGGAGAAGAGGTGTTGGTTCTACCACCATTTTCTGTTCGCGTTTCTGCTCTTTTACATTATCCGCGACCATTTTTCTTAATTGGGTGCTAATCGCCTCTTGGGAAATATTTGTTTCATTTGCCAATTGACGAATGTATAAATCACGTTCGGTTGGAGAAGTATTATTTTTTAATGTTTCCAGAACTTCCTGAATGTATTGAAGTGTGTCATTTTCAAATTGAAAATTTTTGCCGCGTTTCGCATGCATCATCATAAATGCAATATAGGCGTGCGGCTTTTCTATTATTTGATTTTTAAATGCCTCTTGTCCGTTTTTACGAATATATTCATCCGGATCAAGTTTATCTGGTAAAACAGCGACCTCAACTTTAATCTGTTCTTGATGAAGCATTTGTGCAGCACGCTTGGCGGCCTCAAAACCAGCATTATCACCATCATAGCAAATCGTAATTTGCTGAACTAAGCGTTTGAGCTTTGTAATATGCTGGGGCGTCAGAGACGTACCCATCGTTGCTACAGCATTGTATATACCTGCCTGGTTTGCTGCTAAAACATCAATAAAGCCTTCCATTAAAATTACTTGTCTTGATTTACGAATAGATGCCCGCGCCTTATCCAAATTATAAAGTACTTGACTTTTATGGAAGATCGGCGTTTCAGGACTATTTAAGTACTTAGCATCTTCGCCATCGGAATTTAAAATCCTGCCTGAGAATGCAATCGTTTTCCCGTTTTCATCCCGGATAGGAAACATTATCCTTCCCCGGAAACGGTCAAAGTAGCTGTCATCACTTTCTTTACGAATGATCAGACCGCTTTCTGCCATTTCTTCAAGATCGTATCCTTTGCGCTCCAGTAAGATCGACAGCGTGTCCCAATTCGGCAACGCCCATCCTATCTGATGTGTTTCGATTTGCTCACGTGTAAATCCTCTATCAAGCAAATAATTTAATGCAGGTTCGCCATCTTCTGTATTCATTAAAATATGATGATAAAACTCCACTGCAAACGTATGAGCCTCTCGCATTTGCTGCTCTTTTTTTGAAATGGGCGAATTCGACACCGATTGTTCTGTCGACAGTTCCATTTCAAGCGGGATTCCCGCACGCTGACTTAGTTTAATGAGTGCATCCGGAAACGACAGATGTTCCATATCCATTACAAAAGTAATGGCGTTTCCTCCTGCCCCACAGCCAAAACAGTGAAATATCTGTTTATCGCTGGATACGGAAAAAGAGGGTGTTTGCTCACCATGGAATGGACATAATCCAAAATAGTTGCGCCCTCTTTTCGTTAACTGCATATAGTCGCTAATGACATCGACTATATCGGACTGCGAGCGAATTTGTTCAATCACATGTTCGGGTATTTTTCCAGCCACATTATCACCATCTACAGTATTCGAGATAAATTACAAATATCCTCTAAAATCCGACAAAATTTCTTATACAAATTTGTAATTACCCTATAATAATTATTTTTACCACAATTTTATTATTATAAAACAAAAAGACTATAGTTGCTATATAATTTCGAAAAAATAATCAGAATATAACTATAAATGTCGAAATTCAGCAAAATATGCAAGATTTTTCTGGAACAAAAGTATAGTTCACTTAGTTTCTTAAAAATCTCGAATATTATTCCACCAAAAAAACCTCCTCTTCCTTTTTGAAGAGGCGGCTATGGGTGCTATCTACAATCAAGCTCTAGCATATCGATTATTTTGTGTGCCGTTTCTTCGACAGCACGATTTGTAACATCTATCGTTCGACAACCTATTTTATCAACAATACTATAAAAATAGCTAATTTCCTGCTCAATTCTAGTTTGCTGAGCATAAACTGCATTTTCCGTTAATCCTAGCGTTATAAGACGCTCTTTTCGGATATTGTTGAGCTTTTCCGGTGTGATGACTAATCCAAAACATTTTTTCGGATCGATCTGCATTAATTCCACCGGGGGTTCCACTTCCGGAACGAGCGGCACATTCGCCACTTTATACCGTTTATGGGCCAAGTATTGCGATAACGGCGTTTTCGATGTTCTTGAAACACCGACCAAAACAATGTCCGCCAGCAATATACCACGCGGATCCTGCCCGTCATCATATTTAACAGCAAATTCGATCGCTTCAATCTTTTTGAAATAATCATCATCCAATTGATGGACAAGTCCCGGCTTTTGCAACGGCATTTCGTCAAATGAAGTTTCGATCAGGTCAAGCATCGATCCCAATAAGTCGATTGCATGCACTTTATATTCACTTGCGATTTTCTGAAGTGCCTGTCGCATCTGCTTTTCAACAAGCGTAAAAACAATCGTTGCCTCATTTGCGATAGCAATCTGGACAATTTTCTCCAGCACATCCACATTTGCAATATGCGGAAACTTACGAATCCTTACTTTTTCAAAATTTGGCCGAAACTGGCTTACTACCGCTTTTACAGCAGCTTCCCCAGTTTCACCGACCGAATCTGATACAACAAATATCGTCAATTTTTTCATAAGATCACCTATAGATCATGCGTTTCAGCTAACGATATAAACGCACGTGTAATATTCGTCTTCGTTAACCGTCCCGTAATGACCAATCCCCGCTCCGTTTCTTCAACAACCGGCATCGAATCTATCTCTCGTTCTATTAACTTTTTGGCCGCCACGATCAATGAATCCGAATTGACACAATAGGCGATATTCGGCATTCTCGTCATAATTATATGCACAGGCATTTTATTTAAATCCTGTGTTCCTATACTCGACCGAAGTAAATCTTTTCGGGACAGCACACCTTGTAATATTTCATCTTTATCAATAACGAAAAGTGTTCCGACATCCTCGGAAAACATATGGATAATCGCATCATAGACTGTCATATCATCCGGAACGACTACCGGGATCGACTGAAAATCTTTTACTTTTAAATTCAGCATGGATTCCGTAAAGGCTGCCGTTGTTTTTTTACCTGCATAGAAGTAGCCGACACGTGGGCGCGCATCTAAAAATCCAGCCATCGTTAGTATAGCTAGATCAGGTCGAAGTGTAGCGCGCGTTAATCCAAGGCGCTCAGCGATATGTTCGCCCGTAATAGGGCCGTTTTCTTTTACAATTTGCAAGATTACATCTTGACGTTTATTGAGTTCGATTGGACTCACCCGCTTCAAATAATGTTATACTTTATCCTTAATTATTATATACTATTTCCTTCTATATTGCGAAGAAAACAAACCCATGCTACAATATTACCGAACAACTCACTTGTTGTTTATGAATATTAATATGTAAGCGATGAAGGGATTAATAAGTATCAATTCTAACATAAGCGAGTAGGGATAGTGCAAGCCTACATTGAATTGAGAAACGGCGCCCCTGAGCTATTTTTATAAAAGAGGTTTTTAATTATTTAAAAACAAGCGGGGTGGAACCGCGGGTACATCGTCTTGATGCACTCGTCCCCGGGCAGAGTTTTTGTGCCCGGAGACGGGTGCTTTTATTTTTTCATTAACGAGTAGGAGGGATTTTTCATGGCAGAAAAATCAATGGAGACAATTGTATCATTAGCAAAACACCGCGGATTCGTATTTCCGGGATCTGATATTTACGGTGGTTTAGCAAACACTTGGGATTACGGTCCGCTGGGTGTAGAACTTAAAAACAACGTAAAAAAAGCTTGGTGGCTGAAATTCGTTCAGGAATCTGAACATAACGTAGGTTTGGATGCTGCGATTTTAATGAATCCAAAAGCATGGGTAGCATCTGGTCACGTAGGTAACTTCAATGACCCGATGATCGACTGTAAAGCATGTAAAGCGCGTCACCGTGCAGATAAATTGATCGAGGATGCTTCTTTAACTAAAACAGGCAAAGAAATCATCGTTGACGGTATGTCTTTCGATCAGATGAAAGAAAAAATGGAAGAGCTTGAAGTAGCTTGTCCGGACTGCGGCAAAATCGATTTCACAGATATCCGCCAGTTCAACTTAATGTTCAAAACACACCAAGGTGTAACTGAATCATCATCAAACGAAATTTACCTGCGTCCGGAAACTGCACAAGGGATTTTCGTGAACTTTAAAAATGTTCAGCGTTCAATGCGTAAAAAGACACCATTCGGTATCGCACAGATTGGTAAATCTTTCCGTAACGAAATCACACCTGGTAACTTTACATTCCGCACACGTGAATTCGAACAAATGGAACTTGAATTCTTCTGTAAACCGGGTGAAGATCTTGAGTGGCACTCATATTGGAAAGAGTTCTGCAAAAACTGGCTTCTTGGATTAGGTATGAAAGAAGATTCAATGCGTCTACGCGACCATGAAGATGATGAGCTTTCACACTATTCAAACGCGACAACAGATATCGAATTCCGCTTCCCATTCGGCTGGGGCGAACTATGGGGTATCGCAGACCGTACAGATTACGACCTAAAGCAGCATATGGAACATTCGGGTGAAGATTTCACTTACATCGATCCTGTTTCAAATGAGCGCTATGTACCATACTGCATCGAGCCATCATTAGGCGCAGACCGTGTAACATTGGCATTCTTATGCGATGCTTATGAAGAAGAGCAATTAGAAGGCGACGATACACGTACAGTATTACGCTTCCACCCTGCACTTGCTCCATTCAAAGCAGCGGTATTGCCACTATCTAAAAAATTATCGGAAGAAGCTGGCGACGTTTGGGCTGATTTACGCAAAGCATTCCCGGTTGATTTCGATGAGTCACAATCGATCGGTAAACGTTACCGCCGTCAGGATGAAATCGGTACACCATTCTGTATCACATACGATTTCGATACAAAAGAAGATGGTCAAGTAACAGTACGTCACCGCGATTCAATGGAACAAATCCGTATGCCGATCGCTGAAGTAAAAGCTTATATCGAAAAACATTTACAATTCTAATTTCACAAGGCACTTTCTGTTCGATTTCGAGCAGAAAGTGTTTTTTCTTTTTACAGCATCTCCCCCCTCACAAACTTTAAATATTCCGGAATAAATTCGTTAAAGTTGAAGCCCCAGTCTTTTAATTGTAAAAATATACAAAAAACTCTTTAATTTTTAGATTATTTAGATAATTTAACTCGAAAATACGTTATAATCTAAGAAAGTAATAGATGGAGGGGATTTTATGTTTTTTCAGGTAAAGGATAAAACCGATACACCTATCGATTCGTATGATAAAATTTCGCATCTCGTAAACGCAATACTCCAATTTGAATGTCCTGAACACCGCGCACAGCATCACATCCTCTACACGGCGAATATGAAACTTGAAACTTATCGTGAAGCGCAGCAGTTTTACAGAAAGTTTGACAATCCGGCTAATGCACTCGGTCGTTTAAGCCGCGAAGCCTATGAGCAGGCAAACCGAAAATACAATCAACTGTTTACAATCATCCGGGGCTATATGCATTTAAGCGACGATAATAAGCGTGACCATTTTAATCACCACTTCCGCTTTTCCAAAGAAAAAATCGATGATATGTTCACTCTTTTTGAACAGATGCACCATCACCGACACTTAAAGCTTGAAGAAGAGTTTTATGAACGGCTAAAAGAAGATATTATCCCATTGCTGACTCAATTCGAGTGACTTGCTGAAACCTTTTTCGCTGTGGAACGTACAATAAGGAACATGTCCATTGGGAGGGTAATTCATGGAAACTCAACAACAGCTGGAAAATCACTTATTAACAATCCGACAATGGGAAAAAGATCAGAGCGGTTTATGGTTTTGGGAAAAAATCGGCCGCATCCCTTTTAAAATACTCGATAAATTAACACCGAAATTCATTCAAGAGAAAGTTTCCGTCCTGATCGACGAGCTGGTGAGCTATGTCCAAACGGGCGGGAAATATTTAGTAAGCGAAAAATCGATGATGCGTCATATTCAAAAACATACGCTGCATTCGGTTAGCACATTGGAAGATATCGGACAAATGCCAATTGAAGATATGGTGGAACTGAGTGAAAAACTGCAGAAAAACCGCGCAAAGGTTGCAACCGTACAAGGAGCATCTACCGGCTTTGGCGGTGTGTTTACATTGGCACTCGACATCCCCGTCATTCTCGGAATCGCGCTAAAAACATTGCAGGAAATCGCCATGATCCATGGCTATGATCCGAATGAAAAAGCCGAACGTATTTTCATCGTGAAATGTCTGCAGTTTGCGTCTTCTGATGTAGTCGGCAAAGAAGCGATACTAAACGAGCTGGCACAACATTACGAAAAACCGAACGCAGCAGGAAATATGGTTTCCCAGTTGCAGGGCTGGCAGGAGGTCTTCTTTACGTACCGCGATAACTTCGGTATGAAAAAGCTCTTTCAGATGATTCCTGTAGCAGGCATGATTTTCGGTGCCTTTATTAATAAATCGATGATTGAAGATATTGCCGAGGCAGGCATGATGCTCTACCGGAAGCGAAGAGTACTGGAACGGATGAATGAACTGGCAAACAGCTAAATACGCAAAAATAGCCATAGGATTCAGTCGCATCTAAATCCTATGGCTATTTTTGTTTACTGCTTTTTTATTAAGTTCGTGCATTTCCTGCAAACCTTTATAAAACGGATAAAGCTTCTGCAATTCTGTTTCATCAGTACTGCCGTCCGCTAAATTATTTAAATATATTAATGACACATCGATCCGCTTTTGAATTTCATCGAGATTATCCGTTGTTGTCCCATGTCCCGGCACGAGAACTTCAACATCTTTCTCCGATATAATCGTTTGCACCTTTTGGATTGTTGCTAAATATGCTTCATAATCCTCGATAAAAGGAAACTCGACATCCGATAAATAATCCCCCGCCAGTAAAATACCGAACGGCTCCACCACTGTAAATAAACCATCTGACGTATGCCCTGGCGACAAGTAAAATCTGCATGTTAGATCCTGCAGCTCAAGTGCCTGGCCATCTTCTTTTATAACGATGTCGATAGGAGGGTAAATAATCGGATATTCTCTTTCGATATAGTACTGAGCATCAAACTGACGGATTTGCTCCAATACCTCTTCTTTGTTTATTCGATTAACAAAAGCTTCACTGGCAATTGTTGTTGCATCCGGAAATGCACCCGCTGCAATAATATGGTCATAATCACTATGTGTGAAAATAATATATAATTTCCGATCTTCAATAATCGACTCGATATAGGCTTTTATTTCGGCAATTTCGTTCGGCAGCCAGTTAGGGTCGGTTACAATTACGGCCTCTTTTGTTTTAATTACCGCTGTTGTCGTTTGATATAACACACTTTGAAAAACGGTCAGTTGTCCCTGTTCAAATTGGCGCAATATTTCCCCTCCTCAATAGAAGAAAGCGAGTCTTCGCGATTCTACGCACTTTCGACTCGCTTTATTTCCTAGGCAATAATTTTATTCTTCTTCCTTCTTTTCACGCTGCAGCAGCGGCGTACGCTCCAGCTGTTCAATGAAGTTGCGCGATTTCAGACGAATTCCTGTCTGCTCTTCATAAATTGTCGTTACAATTTTTTTGATGAATTGCTTCGTTTGCGGCTTTAATTCCAGCTTGCCGACTTGTTCAATCGGCAACGTATAAAACATGCGGATCAGCTTGAGCTGTGTTGGTGATAACCGGATAATATACGGATCCATGTGGAAGCAACGATGACATATAAATCCGCCTTGTGTAAATGAAAATGCAAATTCCCCATCGACAGCTCCACACCCTGCACATGCATGCAAAATCGGCTGGATACCTGCAAATGGCAGCATTTTCCAATCTACAAACAATGTAATCGCTTCAGGATCATAGCCTTCTTCAATTGCATTCAATGCCTGAATTAATATATCAAAAGCATAAGGTTCCGGTCGTCCTTCTTCAACGAGACGATCCACAATTTCCACGATGTAGCTTGCATAGGCTGTCGCCACGATATCTGTTTGAATATGACGCATCGAATTGAAATGTTCCCCTTGCTGCAATGTTCCCATGCCTGATGTTCGCTGAACTAAATACGAGCCATGCATAAATGTTTGTGTTACACCTGCCAAACGGCTCGTCGGTTTTTTCGCTCCACGTGCCATACACGCGACTTTACCGGCTTCCCGTGTCATGAGGGTCACGATTTTATTGGATTCACCATAAGCACGCGCCTTTAAAACGATGCCTTCCCATTTATGTAGCATCTGTTGCACATCCTTCTATTTCTTTCGTAACTCTATTATACCGCACTATTGCTAGAAAAGTTTAATAAACGGTTACCGATTGTCCCATGATTTTCTTTACCCATTGCAGATTTTTAACAGAGCGCTGTTCCACATCTTTCAATGGATAGATCCGGTAAATTCCGTCTGTATCCTTCAATACAGAAGTCGCATAAAGCTCAGGTTCATCAATAGTAATCCGGTCGCCTTCCTTTGTAATTTCAAGGCTCGCGATTCCGCCAATCATCGTGTTCGGTATCGTTATAATTGTCGAAAAGAAATTACCAAGCGAATAAAAAATATGCGTCTCCTGACCATGATCATTGGTCAACTTGTCGTATGGCTGGAGTACATGCGGATGGGTCCCGAAAATAATATCCGCTCCCGCTTTATTTAGTATATCAGCATAATATTTTTGGTTGTCATTTGCTTCATAATCATATTCAGATCCCCAATGCATTGAAACGGCTACAACATCGGCGGATTGTTTTAATTCCTCGACGTCCGCTTTTATTTTCGCTTCATCGATATAATTGATGAGAAACGGTGATTCCTTCGGCAAATAAAGCCCATTCGTCCCGTACGTATAGGCAAGCAGTCCAATTTTTATCGAGCCGATTTCCATGATGCGTTGTGCAGACTTATCCTCTTCGTTTTTATAAGCTCCGACGTATGGCATGTGATAGTCTTCCAGATTATTAAAAACTGTACGCATCCCATTTTCCCCTTGATCGACAATATGATTATTGGCAATCGTCACCAAATCAACTCCGGCATGCTGAAGATCACGAATAATATGAGGCGGGCTTGAAAACAGCGGATAGCCGCTTAAAGGATATTCATTGCCGACAGGTGGAGATTCCTGGTTGGCAATCAGAAAGTCATAGCTTTGCATCTTCGGCATAATCGCAGCAAAAGAGGAAGTATAATCATTGTATTTCGCGAGTCTTAAATGCAGTAAAATATCTCCAGTCATGGCAAGACGAATTGATTCTTTAGTAATCTGTTGTGTTGCTTCACTAATGGGTTCGTTGTTTTCATTTATATCATTTTCTATCTCTATTTGTGTTGGGGTGTGCTGTTCGGTATTCATTTGGCCTTCTGCAACCAAAATTGTCTGGTCCTGATCGACGGTCGCAATAACAATGAATAATAAAGCGAGCGATACCGCCCAAAGTGCCAGTAAAAATTTATTTAAATTATTCAATGCAGTCACCTTCTAATTTTTGTTAAATATTCCCTTACTAAATGGTAGCAGAACATCCGCCATAATCAAGAATAATATTGTTTCCGGTTCGGGTTGGAGATTTTATTCGCTTTTTTGTCGGGGAAAGTGGAAGGTTTATTGGTGGAAGTAGAAGGTTCCGGGCAGGAAGTAGAATTTTTTCAACGTAATGTGGAACAATTCGCTCAAAATGTAGAACGTGCCCCCTTTATTCGCCACTTCACCGGGGAATGTAGAATATTTCGCGGGGAAAGTAGAACTTACTTGCTCAAAAGTAGAACCTTTTCACCTTAATGTGGAACAATTCGCTCAAAATGTAGAACGTGCCCCCTTTATTTGCCACTTCACCGGGGAATGTGGAATATTTCGCGGGGAAAGTAGAACTTCCCTGCCTGAAGGTAGAACTATTTCAACGTAATGTGGAACAATTCGCTCAAAATGTAGAACGCGCCCCCTTTATTCGCCACTTCACCGGGGAATGGAGAATATTTTCGTGACGAAAGCAGAATCCCCCTCCTGAAAGCAGAATCTTTTCACCGCGATGTGGAACAATTCGCTCAAAAAATAGAACCGCAACAATAAAAACACCCATTTTCCTTAAGAAAATGGGTGCTTCGCTACAGCTTAATATTCGTCTTCTCTGAATCCGAAATCGCGTAAATGTGTTTGCTTGTTACGCCAGTCTTTTTGAACTTTTACCCAAAGCTCTAAGTAGACTTTTGAACCTAACAGCATCTCGATATCCTGGCGGGCACGTGAGCCGACTTCTTTTAAAAGGGCGCCGCGTTTACCGATGACGATACCTTTTTGTGAATCGCGCTCTACCATGATTGTCGCCTGTACATGAATCATGTTCTCTTTTTCTTCATGTGGCTTGATGCGCTCAATGACAACCGCAATCGAATGCGGAATTTCTTCACGTGTTAAGTGCAATACTTTTTCACGGATCAGTTCAGAAATAATGAATCGTTCCGGGTGGTCCGTTACCTGGTCTGCCGGGTAATATTGTGGCCCTTCAGGTAAATATTTTTCGATTGTTGTTAATAAGTTTTCCACGTTGTTGCCCTGCAATGCTGAAATTGGAATAATTTCCGCAAAGTCGAACTTATCTTTATACGAATCAATGATTTTTACAAGTTCATCCGGATGCACTAGATCGATTTTATTGATGATCAGAAATACCGGTGTCTGATTGCCTTGCAGCAGCTCGATGATGAATTCGTCACCTTTACCGATCGCCTGTTCAGCGTTGACCATAAACATGATGACATCGACTTCGCGCAATGCGTTGCGTGAAGTTTTCAGCATAAATTCGCCTAATTTGTGTTTCGGTTTATGAATCCCCGGTGTATCGATGAAAATTGTTTGAGAGTTTTGTTGTGTTAAAACACCTTGTACTTTATTACGTGTCGTTTGTGGTTTGTCTGACATAATCGCAATTTTCTGGCCGATTACTCGGTTTAAAAATGTCGATTTGCCCACATTAGGACGACCTACAATCGAGACGAAGCCCGATTTGTATCCTTTATTTTCCTGCATTTTTCATATCCTCCGTATTAAATGCACCCGGGATCAGCTCAGCTACTGTTGTCTGTTGAACGTCACCATTCAAATTTGTTAAGTAGACAGGCATATCCGGAGCACAAAATTCACTCATTACTTGTCGACAAGCTCCGCATGGGGAACATGGACCCGGTGTGTCTGCTACGACCGCCAGCGCTTTAAACTTCATATTGCCTTCTGACACTGCTTTGAAAAACGCCGTACGTTCCGCGCAGTTCGTCATGCTGTAGCCTGCATTCTCGATATTGCAGCCATTGTACACTGTACCATCCTCAGCTAATAAAGCCGCACCTACTTTAAATTTCGAATAAGGTACATAAGCAAATTCACGTGCAATTTTAGATTGTTCCATTAATTGTTCCATGTTCATAATTTGGTTCCCCCAAAACATTATTTTTAAAACCATTTTGGTAAAAATATGAGTAGTCCGATTATAACACTTGCGAGCGCAAAAACAAGTACGGCACCTGCCGCAACATCCTTTGCCTGCTTGGCGAGCGGATGGATTTCCGGTGATGCCAAGTCCACTGCACGCTCGATTGCCGTATTGATCAGCTCGGCTCCTATGACAAAGGCGATAACTAAAATGATGATGCACCATTCAACGGTCGATAGCCCTGTCAAGAAGCCTGCCAGAACGACAACGAAGGCACTCAATAAGTGAAATCGGAAATTCTGTTCTTGTACTGCCGCAAGAAGTCCTTCCATTGCATAACGAAATGAACGGAAAAATTTACGGACGTTCATTCATATCACGACCTAGGCCGTATGACTGTAAAATCTCATCTTGCTTCCCGAACATCACTTTTTCATCTTCCGGTGTCATATGATCATAGCCCAGCAGGTGCAAAAAGCCATGGACAGCGAGGAAGCCAAGCTCACGTTCAAACGTATGGCCATATTCGGCTGCCTGTTCGCGTGTTCGGTCCGTCGAAATGATAATATCTCCTAAGACGCGCGGAATCCCTTCACCGATAATTTGCAGTTCCCCTTCACCCATTTCTTCCAGTGCAAAAGAAATGACATCAGTAGGCTGGTCCTTATCACGGTATTCACGGTTAATTTCATGGATCGCCTCATTTGTCACAAACGTAACCGACACTTCCGAGCCGTCCTCGATCCCTTCCTGCTCCGCTGCATGCTGAAGCAATTTTTCCACCAGTTCCAAGTGTGATTCCTGCACTTCATTTGTCTCATCTAAAAAATCGATTAATAACATGTTGTTCCCTCCTACTATTCCTTTGGATATTCAATACGCGAGTGGAACGTTCCATTCAATGTTTCACATAATACGTCTTCTATCTTTTTCAGTTCTTTCAGCGAAATATCACATTCATCAAACTGGTCATCCTGTACACGATCCTGAATAATCGATTGCACAAGCTTCTGTATTTTCTCTGCATTCGGCTGCTGCATCGAACGGACTGCCGCTTCCACACTGTCCGCAATACTGATGATCGCGGCCTCTTTCGTCTGCGGCTTTGGTCCCGGGTATCGGAATATACTTTCGTCCAATTCTTTCCCTTCTTCCTTAGCCTTAAACAAAAAGAATTTCAATGTGCTTGTCCCGTGATGCTGTAGACAAATATCTATGATTTCCTGCGGCATTTTATGCTTTTTCAAAAGCTCTGCCCCGTCCGTAGTATGCGCAATAATAATTTCCGCACTACTCTCGGGTGCCATCGTATCATGAGGGTTTGTCCCCATCTGGTTTTCAATGAAAAATAGAGGTCTCCGCGTTTTCCCTACATCATGATAATAGCAGCCGACTCTTGCCAGCAAGCCATCAGCCCCGATTGCTTCACATGCCGCTTCAGCCAGATTCGCAACCATTATACTATGGTGATACGTGCCTGGTGTTTCCGTCAGAATTTTCTTTAGTAGCGGGTGATT
The DNA here is from genome assembly GCF_038007305.1 of Solibacillus sp. FSL W7-1436. Lineage (NCBI taxonomy): Bacteria > Bacillati > Bacillota > Bacilli > Caryophanales > Caryophanaceae > Solibacillus > Solibacillus sp. FSL W7-1436. The sequence continues at coordinate 2,612,887 of NZ_JBBOWV010000001.1, read as the reverse complement.
TGGATTCGATAATTCAATAAGACGCACGACCGACAGCAGTCCGAAAGCCGATTCGAAATACGGCAGCAGCCCCATCATTAAAGCCCCGGATAATAATCCCGAAATAATGGCTGCAGCTACGTAAAATGCGACTTCCTTCATTCCGTAACCTGACTGTCCCATTAAAATATAAAATGCGATAAATACAATGTTAACAAGCGTTACAATACCAACCGCCTGTAAAATATCTGTCCGCTTTTCAAGGCTGCGCATGAAAAGAATCGATGCAAATCCGCCAAATAAAATGTAAAGCGCTGTATCCATCTGTAAAATACCGGATAATCCTTCATGGAAGATGATTCCTGCAGATGCAGCAGTAATGATCGTCACAATACTTGCGGTACGGTCATTGGCCAGCACGCGGACAAGCATCGTCGCTAATGCTGACGGGAAAATGAAAGCAATCATCAGATCGAAATTCGTAGAAATGAGCGCAATCAGCTTCATCATAATTAACGCAATTGCATACACAATGATCGTAACAAGCAGTTCATTGCGTTTTGAAGCAATGTCTTTTTCCGACCGGTCAAACAGGACGAACAGGAAAGACATCTGCAGTAAAATCAAAATAATCAGCCCGGCAATCGGTTTAATCGATTCTTCACTGTCCAGCATTCCTAACAGTTCAAGCTGGCGGTAAATTTCGCGTGTGATGACTTCGCCTTCCTGGACAATGATCTGTCCTTGCAAAATACGTGTCGGCTCCACCGATTCCTTTGCCTGCTGTCTGGCAATCTCCGTCTTTTCTTCATCGAGCACTTCCGTTTCAACGATCGCTGCACGGCCAATGACAATCGCCATACTCATTAATCCTTCAGAAATCGAAGGCTGCTGACGGATCTTGCTTTCCAGTTCATTTCGGTAAGGAAGCAAGCTATCCTTGCGAAGCGGATAATTCAAGTTCACTTCAACCAATGTCGCTAACGCATCCCGCGTAGATTCAAGAGTTGCCTGGGGTGCATTTAAAACATTCGTTAACTGTGCATCCGATAAAATCAGATTTTGCTGGTTATCAAAAATATCTTTTAACGCTGAACGCAACATTTTTACCTGTTCAGCCTGTGGTATTTCTTCCTCTGCCTTTGCAATCTCTTCCTTCACATCTAATGCAATATCAAAGATGGTCGTCACAAAAGTTGAACGCTGACTCGGTACCTCATCTTTATATATGTATACGGGATCTACGGCTTTCTCCGCATTTTCCCTTTCTATTTCTGTCTTTACCGTATCTTCCACTGTTTTAGTAGAACGAATCGTTTCCGGTGATAATTCAGTTAGCTGGATATCATATGTAACGCCACGAACATTATCAATCATCAGGAAAAACTGCAGAAGTGCAGTAGCCGCAAGTACGATGATTAATAGTGCGCGAAAGCTGACTAGTTGGATGAGCTTGTGAAATCTTTCTATGATCATGCACCTCCCTTTGTTTCTATATTTATTTTATCAAAATTATATGTTTGGTGTTACGAAAAGTACGTATGTTTTTCAAATTAATGTCTTTCTACCGTTCAATAATGACACGAATTCCTCCTTTTAGTTTATATACGTAAATTTTTCCAATAAGTTTCATGTCATTTTTCCCAAATAAAAAACTTTCAACCTTATATTAAAAGTTGAAAGTTTCCTTTTTATAGTTCCTGCTCTGTGTAAGCCTGGATGACTTTCGCTACTAACGGATGACGGACAACATCACCCTGTTCAAGTATCTGGAAGTGAATGTCTTTTACATAGCGTAATGTACGCTCTGCAATAATCAGACCGGATTCCGTATTTTTAGGTAAATCTATTTGTGTTTTATCTCCTGTTATGACCATTTTCGAACCGAAACCTAACCGCGTCAGGAACATCTTCATTTGCTGATGTGTCGTGTTTTGTGCTTCGTCCAAAATGACGAACGCATCATCCAATGTACGGCCGCGCATATACGCTAACGGTGCAATTTCAATTGTCCCGCGCTCAATGAGGCGCTGCGTCTGTTCCTGTCCATAAATATCATGCAGGGCATCATAGAGAGGACGTAAATACGGATCGACTTTTTCCTTCAGATCCCCCGGTAAAAACCCTAATGACTCTCCCGCTTCAACAGCAGGGCGTGTCAAAATAATTCGCTTTACATGACCATTTTTCAATGCCTGTGTAGCCATTACAACCGCTAAATACGTTTTACCGGTGCCGGCTGGTCCAATCCCGAAAATCAGGTCTTTATGGCGGATCGCCCGGATGTATTCGCGCTGCCCGATCGTTTTTGCACGGATCGGCTTGCCTTTTGTATTACGCGCAATTTCTTCATCATATAACTCCGCATAATATTCAATTGTGCCTTTACTCGCCATTTCAATGGCTGTTGACACATCACGCTGATCGATATTAATATTTTTCCGAATAACTTTCAATAACGCTTCCAAAACTGCATAGGCCTGATTTTTCTTTTCCAGATCATCGCCTGCAATTTGTATGACTTCCCCACGCGTAATAATTTGTACGCTATAAGTTTCTTCAATCAATGTTATATTTGCATCTGACATTCCTAAAAGCATTACAGCTTCATTCGGATTGTCGATTTGGAGCTCAACATATTTTTCTGACATACTCATTCTCCTTGGTGAATTGGATGTGGTTGTGCGATATTTTCATTAATTAAATACAAGACTTTCCCTCTAACTGTATCATCATCACTGTAGACGTGCAAAAGTTTTTCTGATTTAATGGCGGTTTCCAGCGGTAATGAAGAGATCATCTTTTCATGCAATAATGGCAGGATAATTGTTTCAACATCCTTTTCACTTATCTTTTCCTTTTTCTTATGGAACATTCGGTAAGGTTTATACGTTACAACGGACTTCAGCGGTTCGATGGACATCTGTTCGATCGCTGTTCCGATTTTCTCCCAGTTCACATCATACTTCCAGCCATGGTCATCCAATACTTCCATTTCAATGGATTTAGGTACGGAAAACGATGTTTCAAGCCAGTAATCCACAAACACTTCGCCTTCAGCACCGATAATGATTTCTTTTTCACCATGCTGCAACACACCTGATACAAGAATATCTCCTTTGTATACCGTCATATTTTGCTCCACCTGACGGACACCGCGTTCAATTTGGAAATGAGTGACGACACCACTATTGTTCGCAACCAAATGCTGGTTCTTGTTCACTTTTGGAACCGGCTCGATCTTTGGCGCCAATTGCGGATTGATCGTAATTTTACTTCCGTTTTTCATAATATGTACCCATGAAAACTCCCGAAACTCCTTCATCATCGTCTGTCGGATTTCATTATCGGATAAAAACGTTTTTTTCGGTACAGGAAACTTCACACCCATTTCCTTTTGCAGATACAGTGCCACTTCATCTTCCAGTTCGATTGTGGCGGCATCGACTTCGACTTGCCATACAAACCTCGATAGTATAATCGGAAGGATGATTAACATGATGATTCCAATCGCCGTAACCATATCTTTTTGCAGAATTTTCTCCGGCTCACTGTAACGGATTGCTATTTTTACTTTCGCTTTTTTTCTTAGTCTGCGCAGTAAAGACAAATTACTATGCGCTATTTGGAAAGTTATTTCGCTTTGTTTAAAAGTTAAATGGTAAACCCGGATTTTATGCTCTTTCAAAAGCATAATAAAAGTGCTTGCTTCTTTAGATTGCTTCAGTTTGATTGTGATCAGCTTTTTATAGGATTTACTCATTTGGGATTCCGCTCAATCGTAAGCTTCTGCAGATTTTTGCATTGAATTAAAAAACCTTCTTCGAACAAATGCTGGACTTCCACTTCCCCCGCATGGACGTACATCGTAAAGTCTTTTGTCGTACAGTTGTACTCGGTCGGGGTTACATCACCTATCGTATAGGAACCATCATAGCGGATATCCATAAAAGAGGTGATTTGCAATTTATTGTTTTTAGGAAATAAATTTTTCAATAAAAGCCTCCTTTTTACGTCACTATATGCTTGGAAAAAAGGAGGCATGTATAGATTATTTGATTGGTATTTCCCAGTTGGCAAAGTCACCTAACGCATCACCGGAACTTTCGCTTTCCGGCTCCTTAAATGCGGCCGGAACTCGTATATTCAGCGATGTATTTTCATCATATATATGCTGAGGAATCAAATAAGTCACGTTAAAAGTTGTTTCCATTTGAGGATTCACCATAATTTGCTCGTTTTCAACAGAAGACGTCAGCTGCTCTATCTCTTCCTGCTCCGGTGTTTGAACTGTAAAATCGGGTGTATAGTAAACAACCTGGCTGAATTCATTTTCTAGAGTGCCGTTAATTTCAAGGATCAATTCACCCGGCTCCGCTGAAACTTTTTGAATTTTATAGTCGAGCTTTAAAGCGACACCTTCCATATTATGTGTCAATGGCTCCTCACTCTCGAATACCGTAGAAGTTTCATCCGCTTCTTCCGAAATCGTTTCCTCTACTTCCTTACCGCATGCAGCGAGTACGAAAATAAGTGCAATTAATACCATCCATCTTTTTTTCATATCTGTTTCCCCCTCTCATAATAGATATACCCGTTTCCGCAAAAATTTAGTTGCCTGTTTCAAAAAGTCCGTTGATTTCCATTGCGGGCAGCCACTTTCCGCTGCCTTATATACTATGTAAAAAAACTACCTATTTCCACAGTGCGTGGAAATAGGTAGTTTCATATTATTTTCTTCTTGCTTTAGGCGGGCCCAGAACTTCAGTCATAACAATGGCCTGCATTAAATCACGTTTGCTTGATGGTACGACCTGGAAAGCTTCTGCTTCTTTTTTGGCCATTGCCACAATTGGACGCTCCTTTAATGAACGATTATTAATCTTTTCAGTTACTGGTTCCACTGCAGAGCGAGCAGCTTCAACAGGCATTTCTGCTAGTTTAGGCAGCTCTCTTTCTACTCTTTGACTTACTGGTTTTACTTTTTCATTCAGCTGGCCGAATACTTCATTCGCAAAATCCTCCAATGTTTTTGGTCGGCTTTGCTCTGTTCGGCGCTGAACTTCCTGTTTTCGAGGAGCAGGTTGACTGCTAAATGGCGGCATCTGTTTTGTTTCTTTCTTTTGTTGTTGTTCTTTACCTTTACCAAATAAAGTACTGACAATAAAGACAATCACCATAATGATAAGTCCTTCCATTTAGTGCTCACTCCTTTCCTCGATTATTTGTTTTTCGGATCTTTGTTGTTGTCGTCATTCGAAACTTTTGAGATCGAATCACGCATTGATGTGTCCGCCTGAATATTTTTGTAGTTCATGTAATCCATAATACCGAAGTTGCCTGAACGAAGCGCTTCTGCAAGAGCCATTGGAACTTCTGCCTCTGCTTCTACTACTTTCGCTTTCATTTCCTGAACTTTTGCGATCATTTCCTGTTCGCTTGCTACGGCCATTGCACGACGCTCTTCGGCTTTTGCCTGAGCGATGTTTTTATCTGCCTGTGCCTGCTCGATTTGAAGCTCGGCACCGATGTTTTTACCGATATCAACGTCCGCGATATCGATCGATAGAATTTCGAATGCCGTACCAGAGTCTAAACCTTTAGATAAAACCGTTTGAGAAATTAAATCCGGGTTTTCCAGTACTTTAGAATGTGATTCACTAGAACCTAGTGTCGATACGATACCTTCACCAACACGGGCAACGATTGTTTCTTCACCAGCACCACCGACTAGACGGTCCAGGTTGGCACGTACTGTAATACGCGCTTTCGCTTTTACTTCAATCCCGTTCATCGCCACACCGGCAATAAATGGTGTTTCAATAACTTTCGGGTTAACCGACATTTGTACCGCTTCTAAAACGTCACGGCCAGCTAAATCGATTGCAGCTGCACGTTCAAATGTTAACTCAATATTTGCTCGGTGTGCCGCGATTAGTGCGTTGACAACGCGGTCTACGTTACCACCTGCTAAATAGTGTGATTCCAATTGGTTAATCGTTACTTCTAAACCGGCTTTATGGGCCTTAATTAATGGATTCACGATTCGTGACGGAATTACTCGACGTAAACGCATTCCGACTAATGTGAAAATACTTACTCTTACACCTGCTGCTAGTGCACTAATCCATAGTGCAACCGGAACAAATGTGAAAAATACTGCCAGGATAATAAATGCAATGACTAATCCGACAATTAATGTAATTGTTCCTGCATCTGCTAACATATTCATACTTATTCTCCACCTCTTCCAATAAATTCTCTTACGACAATACGAGAGCCTTCTACTTTTACTACTTCCACTGTTTTACCAGCATCAATATAGCCGCCCTGTGTTACAACATCCAGACGGTCCTGATCAACAACAACGGTCCCTGATGGTCGTAACGGCGTGATAGCCTGCCCTGTCTTGCCTATTAATTCAATTCGGTTTTTGTTTGAAACATAACCCTCTTCCGTCGTCGTTGCATCTCTCAGAACGAGACGGTTGAACATATGCAACTTTTTCCCGAAGAATTTCATAAGTATCACCATTCCTATACCTGCAATTATCATTGCGATTAAAATCGAATAAGCCATATGAACAAAGCTTTCCCCTGCAAAAAGCAAACTTCCAATCATTAGCGCTCCGCCGACAATACCTATGATGCCACCTGGTACAAACAGCTCGGCAATGAGTAAAATAAGTCCGATTACAAAAATGATGACGGTTTCATATCCGGCAAAACCTGCAATTGTATGTCCAAAGAAGAACATACCTAACGAAGCAAGCCCCATTGTCCCTGCAACACCAAAGCCCGGCGAATACAGTTCAACTACTAATCCGATACTTGCAATCGACAGTAAAATAGGAACGATAATCGGATTTGTAATAAAGCGTGCCAGTTTTTCGGCAAATGTCTGTTCAATTTTTACTAGATCGCTGCCGTCAAGGTTGGTTCTTTCAAGCAGTTCCGTTATTGAAGAAACAGTGCCTTCCGAATACTTAACTTTTTCCGCATCTTTCGCAGTTAGCGTCAGGAGCTTTCCTTTCGGGGCTCTTAGTTCAGGCAGATCTTCATCATTTCTGACCATCGCCTTCGCATATTTAGCATCCCTGCCGGAGTTTTCTGCAGCAGCTGACATTTTTGCCAGCCAGTCGCTCTCCGCCTTTTCTCCCGCTGTGTTGCCGGAAGAATCGATGACCGCCGCAGCACCCATTGTTGCGTTAGGTGTCATATAAATTTCATCTGCATGTAAAGCAATGTACGCGCCAGCAGACAGCGCATCCGAATTGATGAAAGCAATAATAGGTATCTCAATCTCATCCATCAGCCTGCCAATTTCCGAAGCCGCTGTAACAAATCCGCCCGGTGTATGCATATTCAGAATGATCGCTTCTGCATTGTTGCTTTTCGCCTCATCGAATCCACGCTTCAGATGTTCCACCAAACCTTTTTCGATTTCGTTATTGACGGATATTTCATATACTTTACCATCTGCAAATGCCGTTAAAGAAGGAAACATTAATACGAATGACATGACCATCAGAATAATCCAACTAATCCCTTTCGTTCGTCTCAATTTTATCACCCCTTTAGCTAAGTTATGTACAGTTAATTCTACGGATGAGATGAAGAAAAGTTTCAATTATTTTCAAAAACATAAAAAAAACTTCCTTCACTATTATTTGCTAACATATACCAATTATACGGTAATCGCTGCGGAATATTAAAAGTTTCTAGAAAACGCTTTCTTTTCTATTATTATCTATTATGATTGAATTCGAAAATAAATACAAATACCCCGCAGTTAAATTAATAACTGCGGGGTATATCATTTGTCTGCTCAGTTAAATCTGAAAATTGCGTGTTATGAACGTAGGGTTTTTACAGGGAAAATTACCACTTACGTTTACGTGCAGCTTCTGATTTCTTTTTACGTTTAACGCTAGGTTTTTCGTAGAACTCGCGCTTTCTAACTTCCTGAATTGTACCTGATTTTGATACAGTACGTTTGAAGCGACGAAGAGCATCTTCAAGCGATTCGTTTTTGCGAACGACAGTTTTTGACATCTCTCTTTCCCTCCCTCCGAACACACGTCATGCATACATTAACTGGTTAGTTAATGTGTACTAAAGTAGTATAGCGTATCTTAAAAAAAGAGTCAACAAAAACTATTGAATTAGTAATTAGAATCTGATTTTAGGCCATTCATGATCGCAACACCTGATGAAGCACCAATACGAGTAGCACCATTTTCAATCATAAGTTGCATATCTTCCAAGCTGCGAACACCGCCGGATGCTTTCACACCAAGGTCCGGACCGACTGTTTTACGCATTAATGCGATGTCTTCCGCTGTTGCTCCGCCTGTAGAGAATCCAGTTGAAGTTTTAACGAAATCTGCACCTGCTTCAACAGAAAGTTCACAAGCTTTCACTTTTTCTTCATCCGTTAATAGGCAAGTTTCGATAATTACTTTTACTAATGTACCATTTGCAGCATCTACTACCGCTTTGATGTCATCACGAACTAAATCATAATTGCCGTCTTTTAAAGCACCGATATTGATAACCATGTCAATTTCGCCTGCACCGTTTGCAATCGCGTCTTTTGTTTCGAATGCTTTTACTGCAGATGTTGTAGCACCTAACGGGAAGCCGATTACTGTACATACTTTTACGTCTGTACCAGCTAATTGCTCCGCACTGTATTTCACCCATGTAGGGTTTACACATACTGAAGCAAATCCGTATTGTTTCGCTTCTGCACAAATCTTTTCTACTTGATCTTTTGTAGATTCAGCTTTTAATAAAGTATGATCAATCATTACTGCATAATTTTGAGTCATTTCTCATTACTCCTTTTACTAAACATTAGTTGTCCGTACATCTATAGTTTAGCATGTATTTTAATTGACGCAAATTATCAGACAACTTAAATTATTCGTCCGAATAGGCAAATTTTGTACGAATAATTTTTCTGTCCAACGGTTCACCGGCATCTGTGAGATACTGAATATCCAACTCGGGGTTATGGCGATGGACTAACTGGTACGTTAAAATATTTTTTATTAAGTGCTCCTGTGCCAAATCAAAGGCTTCCTGGCGCAGAAGAGAATCGTCCGACAATACGATTTCCCAATTCGAATAGTTTTCATTTGCATCGATATGTGCAATTCCGTCTTCTTTACTTTGCTCACTCGTTTCTTTGTACTCTTCCAGAAACTGTTCCGTTTGCTGTGCGATTTCATTCAGCTGCTGGCTGTTCATTTCCAAAGAAACGACACCATTCGGCTGAATTGTTTTATAAATATCCGATGCTTTGTACTCAATATTAAGCGAGCCGTAATTCCTTGCTACTTCGGTAGGGATATCAACTTCCACCATTGCCGATTCACTTTCCACTGTCGGTTCTTCTTTTTTCTCCGTGCAACCATATAAAATAAATAGAATTGCAGCAACCATCCATATTTTCTTCATATTAATTGCTCACCTTCTTTACTTGTAATCGGGATCAACATTAGTTCCGAATAATAGTGTTGGCTTGTCTTCCTCATAATATACTTAAATTTCCATTCGTTTACGACTAACTTTTCGTAAATAAATATGCTGCATGAAAGTACATGATGTTTCGCCCGATTATAAAAACTTGCGCATACTGTTTTCTCTACCCGATTTTTATAGAAATAAAAAAAGCTGGCTAATTTAGTACCTGCTTCTTAGCCGTTGTTCTCCGGTACGGCGGACGCTTTCCAGGGGCACGAGGCCAACACGATGTTGGTCACAAAAGCGTTGCCACAGGACGTGGCGTTCTTAGCTTTTGTTCCCCGTCTCAGGCGTCGTGCTTGTCCCCAAGGAAGCTTTGAATTACTTTTCCGATTTCGCTTCGCTCTGCAACGAAAGGCGAAGCCGGCACTTGCACTCGCCGCCTTCACTACGAACAACTAATTAATCTTTTCACAGCAAGTAAAGTCTTCTAAAACAAAAAAGGGATTGCACAGTGCAATCCCTCTTTCTTTATAAAGCTTATTATTAAATTGCCTGGCCTTCCAGTACGCGGACGAATTGGCCTTCGTTGTACGGGTAGCCTGCTTTTGTAATTTTCACTTTTACAAGCTGGCCGACCATTTCTTCTGTGCCTTCGAAAATTACTTTTAAGTAGTTCGTTGTATAGCCGACATATAAGTTTTCATTGCCGCCATCTTTGAAACGCTCTTCTGGAATAACTTCCAGTACTTCCCCTTCAAAACGGGAAGAATATTCTTTTGCAAGCTGATCATTCAGTGCAATCAGACGGTGAACGCGTTCATTTTTAATTTCTTCGTCAACCTGATCGTCCATTCTCGCTGCAGGTGTACCTGTACGTTGAGAGTACGGGAATACATGAAGCTCGGAGAATTTGTGGTCGCGGATAAAGTTGTATGTTTCCATAAACTCTTCTTCCGTTTCACCAGGGAAACCTACGATTACGTCAGAAGTAACCGCCAAGTCAGGTAAAGCGATTTTCAGCTTTTCAAGACGCTCTGCGAAAAACTCCATCGTATATTTACGGCGCATACGTTTTAAAACCGTATCTGAACCCGATTGAATCGGAATGTGTAAGTGGTTTACAACAATTTCAGAGTTTTGCAGTACTTCAATCACTTCATCCGTTAATTGGGATGCTTCGATTGAAGAAATGCGTAGACGTTTCAAGCCTTTAACTTGTGCTTCCAAATCACGTAACAGCTGCGCCAGGTTATAATCTTTGAAGTCTTGTCCGTATCCGCCTGTGTGGATACCTGTCAGGACGATTTCCAAATAACCTGCATCGACAAGTTGCTGTGCCTGACGAATAACTTCTTCCGGATCACGTGAACGCATTAAACCGCGCGCCCAAGGAATGATACAGAACGTACAGAAATTATTGCAGCCTTCCTGGATTTTCAGTGATGCACGAGTACGGTCGGTAAATGCCGGTACATCCAGTTCCTCATACACACGGTTTTTCATAATATTGCGCACCGCATTGATCGGCTGACGCTCGTTACGGTACTGATCGATATATCCAAGCATCTTCTCGCGGTCCTGTGTACCAACAACGATATCAACACCAGGAATCGCCATAATTTCAGCCGGTGATGTTTGTGCATAACAGCCTGTTACACAAATAACCGCATCCGGATTTTGACGGATCGCACGGCGGATCACCTGACGTGATTTTTTATCCCCTGTATTCGTTACAGTACAGGTATTAATAACATAAACGTCCGCCTGATGGTCGAACTCAGTACGCTCGTATCCCTGCTCTTTAAATAGCTGCCAGATTGCCTCTGTTTCATAGTGGTTTACTTTACACCCTAATGTATGTAGAGATACGGTTTTCGTACGTTCGTAACTCATAATTTATATCATCCTTTCAAGGTTAGCACTTATCTATTTTACTCCGGTGATTTGCCTCTTTTATGTCGACCGGTAGCATGCTCTTCATTCACTAAATGAAGAAAAATATCAACGTGTTTTATAATAGCATAAAACGCTATACAAAGCCTATTTTTTTAACTACTTGTTAAATTACTGTTCCGTTTCTCCTGCTGTTGTGGCAGCAAGGTTTTCTCCCTCGCTCTCGGATACTTGCTGCAGTACGGCTTTTCCTTCCGGTAAATCCATCAACGATAAGGCAGCCTGCTTACGGACATTGCCGTTTGGATCGAGCAGTAAAGTTCCCAAATACGTATAGGACGCTTGCTCCGTAACAAAACGTAAAATTTCCGCAAGCAACAGACGTTCTTCCCAAAGTGAGGACCGGACAAAGTTTTCGTAATGCTTCAGATCTGAAATTTCGCCATACGAAGAAATAGCTCTTAATGCACGAATTCGAATTTCAGCACAGTCGGATTCCAATAACCGTTCAAATAAATAAAGGTATCCGATACTTAAGTTCCGGTTTAGACATAAAGATTCCAAATACGCGTATTTCAGATGAATCGGCAATTCTTCAAAATTGTCTTTAAAATATTCAGCATACATTTCGTCCAGGTTCAAAAGCAGCTTATTGTATTCATCGTTCAAAAAAGGCAATCGAGGCTTGTACATATGCGCCAAAAATAAATTTTCGTTATATTTCGATGCCACCTTCAGCATTAATAAATACTCTTCCATAGAACCTGTACGATTTTCTTTTAGCCGGCGTTCGATTAACGGCACTAAAAATTCCAGTTCCAAAATCAGTGTGCGCTGCAAAGCTTGAAGACGGACCGCTTCATCACGGCTCGTCAATTGGTTCATATAATAGTTTTTCATATTCAACGCAGCATAGGTTGAAGCCCTCTCCAGAATTTCTTCTTTATCCATCGATGTAACATACGAAACAAACATACTATCAATTGCCTCCAGCTCATTCTTTGTAGTCGAATGATTCTGAAGAGGCTTGTTTAAAACTAAATAATTATACCAGTCCCTCTCATTTTGCTGGATATAGTTGTTTATTTTATTAAAATTGCGTTTCTTGCTGTTCTTTCGGTAAATCGTAAAAAAGTAAATACATAATAGAATAAAAAGCATTACACTACAGATAATTAAGATCCCTGTTAAAATTTCTTCAATTTTCATATTATCGCGACCCTTTCAATCTGTTCTCCATGTTAGTAACTAATATATCACCTTTTTCCTTTCTGTTTACACACCCAATTTATTATCAAGCGACCAAAATGTCCCAGTTCCTTCTTTCACAGAGAAAAAACAGACAACCTAGGTCTCCAAGCAAAAAAATATTGTCTCCCTTATTATGTACAAAAATAAAGCATACGACAAATATCGCATGCTTCATTCATTAGTTATTAATATATTTCTCGAAAACATCGCCGAAATCTTTCTTCACAAATGCTTTCTTTTGCTCCAGCAGCCAGCTATGCGAAAACGCTGTGATTTCCTTGAATGCTTCGGCTGGTGAAACCCCTTCATTGCCGGCGCGGCCGATTGCAGAGGCAGCCAGATTCAGGCTTTGTTTTGCAGCATCCATACTGAATGTATTCGCTTTTTGTTCAAGTGAAATCGCATGAAGCGCTTTGTACAGATCTTTAATTTCCGTTAAATGTTTTTTATGAATATCGATGCTTAACGGCACATTTCCAATGACAAATTTGATTTCTACATCCAGATCGATTGTTCCGGCTGTTTCCAGCAGCACTTCTTCAATCGCAAAATGCTCGTAGTCATAGCGACGCAGCATACGTTTTTTACTCATCGCATTTGCGCCGTCTACATGGATTAATGCGTAGTTCGTGAAGCAATACTCATCCGCTTTTGTTTTGATCAGGAAATAGATTTTCTCATCGACTTCATTAAAAATAAAATCATCCGAATCTGTTTTGTCAAAGTCCTGTCTTGAAATGACTACCCCGATATCGGATAGACCTAATGCATCTGATGCTAATTTTTTGAACATTGTATTGCCTCCTTTAAATGAATAGTTATTATACGTTTCCATTCAAATAAAAGTTTCATACATTGAAATCATTCTTTACGCATTTGTTTGAATGGCTGCAGGCTGATGCTGTAATTGTGAATGCGCTTTTTTATACAGTTCCACTTTCGGCAATGGTTTAACAGGAAGCAATGTCTGTTTATCCTGCTGTAAAATGCCGTTTGCTGTAATACGGGCTGATTCCAGAATAATCGGCAAGCCACTGCCCGGGTGTGTACCGCCACCGACCAGCCAGCAACGATCAAGTTCTTCAAATTTGTTGCGCGGACGGAAAACTAGCATTTGCGATAATTGGTGACCTAAATTGAATGTCGCCCCTTTGTAAACATTAATATCTCGCTCCCAGTCAGCAGGTGTAATCATTTTCTCTTCTTCGATATATTCCCAAATATCCTTCACTCCAAGTTTATCCGCTACCATATTTAAGACCATATCACGGAAAGGACCCGCCTTTTCCGCCCAGTCAATGCCGCTTAAATTATTCGGTACCGGCACTAAAATGTATAATGTCGATTTCCCTTTTGGTGCCACTGTTTCATCCGTTACAACGGCGTTTTGGATGTAAATTGACGGATCTTCGGACATCAGTTTCGTTTTTGTGATTTCCTCTACATTTTTCCGGTAATCTTTCGCAAACCAGATTGTATGGTGCGGCAGATCAAATCGTTTATTGACACCTAAATACAGCATGAACGTTGAGCAGGAATACTGTTTTTTCTCCAGTTTTTCCGGTGTGTATTTTTTCAATAATCCCGGCTCGACAAGATGTGTCATCGCATGTGCAAAATCTCCGTTAATGATGACTTCATCCGCATCGATTTCCTGACCATCTTCCAGCAGTAAACCTGTCACTTTCCGGCCTTTTGTTTTCAATTTTTTCACGCCGTTATTGAGAAGGATTTTCCCGCCCGATTCAAGCACAACTTTTGCCATCGCTTCCGTCAGCTTATTGATGCCGCCTTTAATGTGATAGACGCCGTACGCATGTTCAATATACGAAAGAATCGAAAACGCTCCGGGACTTTCCCATGGAGACATCCCTAAATATTTTGCCTGGAATGTAAAAGCGAGCTGCAATTCCTCTTCTTTATAAAACTTCGAAAGTGTATCGACAAGGGAATTCCCAACCTCTAACTCTTTGAACGCTTTCATCACTTTCGGGTTGAACAGATCTGTCAGCTTATTCATCGGAGCCTGCAGTACAGGGGCAAGCACTTCGAGTTTCTTTTGCGTCTGCTCCATGTAGCGCTCATAGTTCCCCTCATTTCCAGGGAAAAGTTCATCGATTTGACGGATCATCTCATCTGCATCACGTGTCATATTTATTTTTTTATTATGGTAGATTAATTGATACATCGGATTCAAATCAATCAGATCCACATAGTCGTGAATATTGCGGCCTGTTAATTCAAAAATTTCCTCCGCAATGTACAACATATTTAAAAATGTCGGACCCATATCAAATTTAAAATCACCAAGCTTAATTTCACTTGTTCGCCCGCCTACATAAGCCTGCTTTTCATAAATCGTCACTTCATAACCTTTATGCGCCAATAACATGGCAACCGCTAATCCACCGGGTCCTGCCCCTACTACTGCAATTTTTTTCATTTTTTATTTCCTCCCTGTTTCGATTCGATATTGTACAATGCTTCATTCTTGAAGTTCGATTTGTATAATGTTTAATGATGTTCTATATTCTTTTCACCGTCATTATTAATAAAATTTCATATTTCAACTGTTTATAATAAAGATTTATCCAGAGACACTGTTATATGTTATACAAACATTATACATATTTGAATTTCCTTATACAAGTAGGGAATCCATTTAATTTGAGATATTTTCAAAACAAAAAGCCCCAATTTCTCTTTGTGTGAGAAATTGAGGCTTCTTTCGGTCTGATATTTCAGTCCGTTCATTATTCAAATTCATAAGAAATCGCAGCAAGCGCATACAATGGTGCCGTCTCTGCCCGTAAAATACGCGGTCCAAGTGACATTGTCTGTGCACCGGCTTCGAGCAAGACGGCTGATTCAGTGCGGGAAATGCCGCCTTCAGGACCGAAGATGCATAGGATACGTGGTGTTTCTTCCGTTTTTAACGATTGCAGCTTTTGTTTAAATGTCGTACGTGTAGCCAGCTTCGCATCTTCTTCATCGGCAATATAGACAGCATCATAGTTCGGGAATGTTTGTACAAGCTGTTTGAAACTGATTGGTTGTACAACATTCGGGACATATGTACGATGCGATTGCTCAGCCGCTTCCAGAGCGATTTTTTGCAGGCGTTCCTGGTTTTTCTTTGCTTTTTTATCATCCCATTTTACAATCGAACGTTCCGCAGCAAATGGAATGAGTGCGTGCATACCGAGCTCTGTCGCTTTTTGTGCTATCAGTTCCAGTTTATCGCCTTTTGGCAGGCCACATGCAATATCGACATTTACCGGCATTTCCGGCGATGGGATTGTCGTCCCTGTTTTTTTTGCATGTACATCCTGATCCAGTTCGGAAATTTCACAAACATGCGCCACATTGTCATGGACAACAATGATTTCTTCCCCAACCGTCATGCGCATTACTTTTGAAATATGGCGTGCGTTTTCTCCGGAAATGATAAATTGGTCCATATCCTTATCCACTGTATCTACAAAATATCTTTGCATTGTCTTCACTCCCTGTTGATAACGTAAAGAGATTAGTACATAACCCAAAAACACCATTTTTCTACGAGAGAAAAATGGTATTTTTTTGCTGAGCGTTAAAAAATTGATTTCCATTCCGGGACGCTTTCCGCGGGCACGGCCTGAGCCTGTAGTCTCAGGCGTCGTGCTGTTCCCGCTGGAGTCGCCCTCCATTCCAATCAATTTTATATAGTATACGTTCCTTAATAAGAATTTTCTTATTAAGTAATGAAATTTCTATTTTCTCCCAACCTCTTCATCTAAACAATTGATTTATGGACGACGTGAAATG
This sequence comes from Solibacillus sp. FSL W7-1436, assembly GCF_038007305.1. Taxonomy (NCBI): domain Bacteria; kingdom Bacillati; phylum Bacillota; class Bacilli; order Caryophanales; family Caryophanaceae; genus Solibacillus; species Solibacillus sp. FSL W7-1436. The sequence goes on along the minus strand of NZ_JBBOWV010000001.1, from coordinate 2,596,484 downwards.
ATCGCGACCCAGTCTTCCATCATCAATACTTCTTCAATGACAAATCCGGCTTTTTCAAGAGCTGCTTTGACATCGTCTTTCTTCGCTCCGATAATACCTGATGTCACGTAGATGCCGTCTGGTTTTACAATTGAAAATGCATCATCTGTAAATGACATAATGATTTCCGCTAAAATATTCGCTACGACAATATCAGCCGGTTCTTTTACTGTATCCAAAAGATTGCCGTGGAATACTTCAACAATATCACTCATTTTATTCAATTCAACGTTTTCACGCGCTGCATTTACTGCCACTTCATCTAAGTCCAGTGCATGAACACTTTTCGCGCCAAGCATGGCAGCACCAATTGACAGTACACCAGATCCTGTACCAACATCGACAACTGTGTGGTCATGTTGTACAACTTTTTCAAGTGCCTGTAAACACATGACCGTTGTAGGGTGTGTACCCGTTCCGAACGCCATCCCCGGATCAAGTTCAATGATCAGCTCATCCGTTGATACCGGTTTGTAGTCTTCCCAAGTCGGCACAATCGTGAAGCGTTCCGAAATTTTTACCGGATGGTAGTACTGCTTCCACGCCGTTGACCAATCTTCTTCATCCACTTCACAAAGTGTTAGTACATTTTCACCAATATTAATATCAAAGTTTACAAGGTTTGCGATTGCAAGCTTAATTTCTTCGATTGTTTCCGCTAAAAAACTTGAAGCCGATAAATATGCTTTTACAATGACACCTGTTTTCGGAAAATCTTCAGGATTCAGTGCATAAATTTCACCAAATTTATCGATTCTCTCTTTATCTAATTCCTTTGAATCTTCAATTACTACACCGCTTGCACCAGCTTCGTGTAAAATGTTCGTCACTGCATCAACAGCTTCATGCGTTGTTAAAATCGAAAGTTCTGTCCATTTCACTTGCAATACACTCCTTAGTCGCCTTTAATTTTTTTCTTGATTTTGTCGAACAGGGAGCTTCCATGTTCTTCCGGAATATCTCCACTGATTTCTGCAAATTCACGTAACAGTTGTTTTTGTTTTTCTGTCAATTTCGTCGGTGTGACAACATTTACGATGACATACTGGTTCCCCATGCCATAACCGTGTACATTTTTTACACCTTTGTCTTTCAGGCGGAATTGTGCACCGGATTGTGTGCCTGCAGGAATTTTCAGCTTCACTTTCCCGTGAATTGTCGGTACTTCGATTTCATCACCTAACGCTGCTTGCGGGAATGTTAATTTTAGTTCATATAAAATATCGTCGCCGTCACGTTCGAAATACTCGTGCTTGCGAACATTGAAAATAATATATAAATCGCCGGCAGGACCATTGTTGTAACCTGCTTCACCTTGACCAGCTACGCGTAGTTGTTGACCATCGTCTACACCAGCCGGAATCGTGATTTTGATTTTTTTCTTTTTCGTAATTGTACCAGTACCGCGACATGGTGAACATTTTTCCACAATGATTTTACCTTGACCACGACATGATGGGCAAGAACGTTTGTTTACCATACGGCCAAACGGTGTGTCGACTGCCTGGTTGATTTGACCAGCGCCATTACATTGTGAACATGTTTGCGGGTGTGTACCCGGTTTTGCACCAGAGCCGTGACATGTATCACATGTTTCTTCTTTTGGAATCTCGATTTCTGTTTCTTTTCCGAATACTGCTTCTTCGAAAGAGATGTTCATACGGAACTGAAGATCGTCGCCTTTGCGTGGGGCGTTTGGATCTTGGCGTCGGCCGCCTCCGAAGAACGAACTGAAAATGTCCTCGAAACCGCCGAATCCAGCGCCGCCTCCGAAGCCTCCGCCACCAAAGCCTGCATTTGGATCTTCATGGCCGAACTGGTCATAGCGTGCACGTTTTTGGTCGTCCGACAGCACTTCATAGGCTTCTGCGACTTCTTTGAACTTTTCGTCTGCACCCTCATCTTTGTTTAAATCCGGGTGATACTGTTTTGATAATTTACGATACGCTTTTTTAATTTCGTCTTTGCTTGCACCTTTGCTCAGGCCAAGTACTTCATAGTAATCGCGCTTACTCATTGTTCACTCTCCGCTCTTTTTACATAACGTCTATTTTATCATGTTGAAAAATTGATGTATAGCTTTTGCTTTGGTTCATCTTATGTGAAATTAAATAATGTTTCGGTTTGTTCATAAAGTTCGTTATTCTACTTCGATTCGTAGGTAAATACTTCGTTTCTTTTATATGGCCCGTTGTACTGCGTTGCGGAGGCACACTTTCCTGGGGGCGTGGCTCCAACTAACTTGATATATGCCTCTACGGCGGCATACATCAAGTGGATTTTCCGCGCACGCTTAATCCCCTAGGAGTCGGCCTCTCCACTCCGCACAACTCAGGTTTGGTATGGGGTTTTGGCTTCTTATTTAATTGAAGTCAAGGTTTGTTGGATTTAATTAAGCGTCTTTTCGATAAGTTCTACTTTCTCACAGGAATCCGCTAATAAAATCCGCTCTTTCTACTTTTCGAGAGATCTATTCTACTTTTCCATGAAAAGCTTCTACATTAGCCGCCACACTTTCTACTTTCAATCCAGTAAGTTCTACTTCCCCCCGGGAATCCGCTAATAAAATTCGCTCTTTCTACTTCTCGAGAGATCTATTCTACTTTTCCGTGAAAAGCTTCCACATTAGCGGCCACACTTTCTACTTTTACCTCAATAAGTTCTACTTTCCCTCGGGAATCCGCTAATAAAATCCGCTCTTTCTACTTTTCGAGAGATCTATTCTACTTTTCCATGAAAAGCTTCCACATTAGTGGCCACACTTTCTACTTTCAACCCAATAAGTTCTACTTTCCCCCGGGAATCCGCTAATAAGATTCGCTCTTTCTACTTCTCGAGAGATCTATTCTACTTTTCCGTGAAAAGCTTCCACATTAGCGGCCACACTTTCTACTTTTACCTCAATAAGTTCTACTTTCCCTCGGGAATCCGCTAATAAGATTCGCTCTTTCTACTTCTCGAGAGATCTATTCTACTTTTCCATGAATAGCTTCCACATTAGACGCTGAACTTTCTACTTTTACCTCAATAAGTTCTACTTCCCCCCGGGAATCCGCTAATAAGATTCGCTCTTTCTACTTTTCGAGAGATCTATTCTACTTTTCCGTGAAAAACTTCCACATTAGCAGCCATAATTTCTACTTCCGATTCAACAAGTTCCACTTTCTCCCCGGAACCCACTCCAAAAAGCAAAATCACACCCTACCTTTAACAAGCTTAAAAGCCAAAGCCGCAAGCGGTCTTTGGCTTTTATGTGGAAATCAGAAAGAATTATTTATTGTCTTTGTCGTCTTTTACTTCTTCAAAGTCAGCGTCTACGATACCATCGTCTTTTTGACCAGCGTCAGCTGCGCCTTCGAAGCCTTCAGCGCCGCCTTGTGCTTGTGCTGCTGCTGCCGCTTGCTCGTATACCTTCATTACTAATGGTTGTAGTACGCCTTCTAATTTTTCTTTAGAAGCTTTAATACCTTCAAGCTCGCCTTTTTCTAAAGCTGCTTTTAACTCGTCGCGTGCATCTTCAACAGATTTCTTTTCGTCTTCTGTGATTTGCTCGCCTAAGTCTGTGATTGTTTTATCCACTTGGAATACTAATTGGTCTGCTTCGTTGCGAAGATCTGCTTCTTCTTTACGTTTCGCATCTGCTTCAGCGTTTGCTTCCGCGTCTTTCACCATACGCTCGATTTCTTCTTCTGATAAACCTGAATCAGATTGGATCACGATTGTTTGTTCTTTTTGTGTACCTAAGTCTTTCGCTTTAACTGATACGATACCGTTTGCATCAATATCGAATGTTACTTCGATTTGTGGAATACCACGTGGCGCTGGCGGAATATCAGATAATTGGAAGCGACCAAGTGTTTTGTTGTCTGCAGCCATTGAACGTTCACCTTGTAATACGTGAATGTCTACTGCTGGCTGGTTGTCTGCAGCTGTTGAGAACACTTGAGATTTAGATGTTGGGATTGTTGTGTTACGATCGATCAGTTTCGTCATAACGCCGCCCATTGTTTCGATACCTAATGATAATGGTGTTACGTCTAATAATAATACGCCTTGTACGTCACCAGCTAATACGCCGCCTTGCACAGCAGCACCCATTGCTACTACTTCGTCTGGGTTTACGCCTTTGTGTGGCTCATGACCAGTTGCTTTTTTGATTGCTTCTACTACTGCAGGAATACGAGTAGAACCACCAACTAAGATTACTTTATCTAATTCTGAAGCAGAAAGACCTGCATCTGATAATGCTTGACGAGTTGGAACGATTGTACGCTCTACTAAGTCTTTTGTTAAATCATCGAATTTCGCACGTGATAATGACATTTCTAAGTGAAGTGGGCCATCAGCACCCGCTGTGATGAATGGTAATGAAATTTGAGTAGAAGTTACACCTGATAAGTCTTTTTTCGCTTTTTCAGCTGCATCTTTTAAACGTTGCATTGCCATTTTGTCTTTTGATAAGTCTACTGAATTTTCTTTTTTGAATTCTTCTACTAAATAAGCGATGATTTTGTCGTCGAAGTCGTCACCACCAAGTTTGTTGTCACCTGCTGTTGCTAATACTTCGAATACACCGTCAGCTAATTCAAGGATCGATACGTCGAATGTACCGCCACCTAAGTCGAATACTAGGATTTTTTGGTCAACGTCTTGTTGATCCAAACCGTAAGCTAATGCAGCAGCTGTTGGTTCGTTGATGATACGCTCTACTTCTAAACCAGCGATTTTACCAGCGTCTTTAGTTGCTTGACGTTGTGCATCGTTGAAGTAAGCAGGAACTGTAATAACCGCTTTTGTTACTTTTTCGCCTAAGTAGTCTTCAGCATAGCCTTTTAAGTATTGTAAAATCATTGCAGATACTTCTTGTGGCGTGTACTCTGTATCTTCCACTTTCACTTTTTCGTTCGTACCCATTTTTGATTTGATTGAAATGATTGTGTTCGGGTTTGTTACCGCTTGGCGTTTTGCTACTTCACCAACTTGTTTTTCTCCATTTTTGAATGCTACTACTGATGGAGATGTACGGTTACCTTCCGGGTTTGGAATTACTTTTGGTTCTCCGCCTTCTAATACAGATACACAAGAGTTTGTTGTTCCTAAGTCAATACCGATAATTTTACTCATAATTTAATTTTCCTCCTAATAGTAAAAAACAAAATGTGTTTGATATGAATATCTAATTTAATAGATAAAATATATAGATAGCACCGAAAAGCACTAAATTACTCGTTTACAGATACCATCGACGGACGCAGTACACGGTCCTTTAACTGATACCCTTTCTGCAGTTCGCGTAAAATGACGCCTGTTTCCTTTTCACTGTCCTGCTCCTGCATTACAGCCTGGTGGAAGTTCGGATCAAAGTTTTCGCCCTCTGCCGGAATGATTGTAAGACCTTCTTTTTGCGTTGCAGCAAGTAACTGGTCATATACCATTTGTACACCTTTGTATAATGAAGCCGCTTCTTCTGTCGTCACTTCTACTTGCAGTGCGCGGTCCAAATTGTCCAGCACCGGTAAAAGTTCAGTTAATAAGCTTTGTGCACGGTATTTCTCAGCCGCTTCACGATCTAAACGGTTGCGACGAGTCAAGTTATCGTAGTCAGCACGTAAACGCAGGTAACGTGCATCCTCTTCTGCAAGTTTCGCTTCAAGCTCAGCGATTTTCTGATCTTTTTCATCTACTGCAGTTTCTTCTGTTTCAGTAGTTTCAGCTGTTTCCACTACTTCTTCCGTAGTTTCTTCCTGCTGCAATTCTTCATTGTTTTTTGTTTCTGACACTTCTTTTCCTCCTCGAGTATCAATCATTTATGAATTCAGCGGCTATGTATAACATTACGACCGCTGAATCAATGTTTTACTGCTTTTTATCGAAAAACGCTCTGGACAGACTGTTTGTCATAACATCCAATAATGTAACAACACGGCGGTAATCCATGCGCGTCGGACCGATAATGGCGATCGCCCCCTGCTGTTCTTCCCCTACAAGGAAGGAAGCGGTGATGACACTGCAGTTTTCCATTGCTAAATGATTGTTTTCTGAACCTATTCGGATTTGAATACCATTTTTCTGTTCATTGAATAAAGTTTGAACTTGGCTTTCCTTGTCGATCAGATCCATCAGCATTCGCATTTTTTCTAAGTCATGGAACTCCGGCTGATTCAACATATTGGATTTACCACCGTAATAAACTTTATTTTCGTGATTGTTTGAAGTAATGGATAACAATGACCGGATAATCGAATCGGATGCATGAATATGAGATTTCAATACCGATATCGCCTCAGTTTGAAGCTTTACCGGAAGTTCATATAAAGGCACACCGACTAGACGGTCATTCAAAATATTAACCATTTTTTCAATATCATGCGGGTTAAAACCCGGTGGTAACGTTAGTGTGCGGTTTTCTACATGACCGTTATCTGTGATGATAATAGCCACCGCTGTCTGTTCAGTTAACGGTACAATCTGGAATTTCTTGACACGATGTTTTTGAACATCCGGACCGAGTAAAATCGTCGTGTATGTCGTCAATTCCGATAATATATTTGCGGATTCTTTAATAATTTGTTCTGCTTCAACAATCTGCTTTTTAAAGAGCGACTGGATTTGCGCTACTTCGCCACTCGAAATGATTTGAGGCTGAAGTAAATGGTCGACATAAAAGCGATACCCTTTTTCAGAAGGGACCCTTCCTGAAGAAGTATGCGTTTTTTCTAAAAAACCCAATTCCTCCAAATCTGCCATTTCATTACGTATTGTAGCAGCACTATACGTAATACCTTCTTTTTTGGATAGTTGACGCGAACCAACAGGCTGTGCTGACATCACAAATTCGTCTACGATTACTTGCAATAGTTGTAACTGCCGATTTGTTAACATCTTTCTCACCTCTGTTAGCACTCGATTAAGAGGAGTGCTAATATATTTATAAATTAGCAAATCTCTAAATTGATGTCAATGAATTCGTCCGTTTTTTTTAACTTTTTTCAAGTACCGCCGCAAAATGATTATTCCCCTACTAAAAACCGCTGAAATACTTCATTGCCGATAAACCGGCCTTTTCTTGTTAAACGGATTCCTTCAGAGTCCATTTCAATCAATCGCTCTTCCTGTAACCGATCGATTATTTCCTTATATATAGAAAGCATCGGCTGACCGAATTTTGTTTCAAATTCTTCATGCATCACACCGGCAGATTTTCGTAATCCTAAAAACATCTGCTCTTCCAGCTTTTCTTCACCTGTCACTTCATGTTCATGCAATAAAGGACGCTCTCCTGCCATCACTGTCTCAATATACTTTTTGATCGGTGCGACATTGGAATAGCGTACTCCTTCCAAGTAACCGTGGGCACCAGCGCCAAAGCCTGCGTATTCGTCATTATCCCAATAGATTTTATTATGTGTTGACTCATAGCCTTCATTCGCAAAATTACTGATTTCGTACTGTCGCAGACCATGCGCCTCCATCGTGTCCATCAACACACCGTACATGTCCGCTTCCAGATCTTCTGTCGGCAAATGGAGCTTCCCTTTCGCATACTGGATATAAAAGATCGTTTTCGGCTCTACGATAAGCGAGTACGCCGAATAATGCGGCAGCTTGAGTGCCAATGCCTTCTCAAGCGTATCCTGCCATTGCTCCATCGTCTGGCCAGGCAGTCCATACATTAAATCAATACTGATATTTTTAAATCCAACATTTTTCGCATTTTGGATCGTTTCATATACATGTTCATTCGAATGGGTACGTCCGATTTTCGTTAACAGTGACTGGTCGAATGACTGGACACCCATACTTAAACGATTGACGCCTCCATTATACAGTGCCTGCAATTTATCGATTGTCAGTTCATCCGGATTTGCTTCACTGCTAAACTCTTTTACGGATGACATCGGAATATGTTTCGTAATTAGCGATAATAATTTTTCGATTTGCTGTGCGGACAGTGCAGTCGGGGTACCGCCGCCAAGGAAAATCGTTTCGATATTCTTGAACGCTTCCGGCATCTCGGCGACCGTCAATTCCATTTCACGTCCAAGCGCTTCAATATATTCATCTACCGGCTGATTTTTAAAAAATACTTTATTGAAATCACAATAGTTACAAATCTGATGACAAAAAGGAATGTGAATATATACACCTCTAGCCATTTAAATCACTTCCTTATTCTAGTTGTTCTCCTTTATTGTAGCCTTTCTCCACTAAAATACAAACACGGACCCTCGGAAAAAGAGCAACAAAAAAAGCTTTGCTAAATGAAGATTCATTCAACAAAGCTGGATTTATCTATTACATAAAAAATACAAGCTCTTCCTTATTCATTAACATTACCAAATCAATTGCCGTCATTTCAGGCAGCTTTGCACAGAATTCTTTTGCTTTTTCAGCTGTATCGAACTGGAAGGCATCCAATTCTTTTGTGATTTCATATTGATCATCCAAAAGCTCGATCATATAAAGGCGTACAGTTGGGTGGCATCGCTTTGTTGCATCAAAGTTTTCCCCTGCAATGATAATCCCTGTATCCGCTGATGTTTTGCTGACGATAGTTTCGACAATATGTAGCTCATCCTGCACAAACCACTCTGGTACAATAAGTTGAATTTGACTGTTCATAAAAAGCATCCCCTTTAATAATATATTTATCTCATGACAAATTGAATTGATCACAGCAATTTTAGTTATTTGCCATGGTGAATATAACTACTGCCTTTTGCAAATTTCTGAAAAATGAAGCTAAACAAGTATAATCTACTAACTTTTCTCTCTATCTAGTTTCGCATTAACTAAAAAATACGCAATTTTATACCCTATTCTACTACAGTCAATAATTTATTAAAAGCTACATTCTTAAAAATATTCTTAATATTAAATCAATGACTATAGGAGTATTGTATTATGGAATAAATTTACATATCGTTCATTAATATGACTTCTTGATTAAAGATAACAGTTTTCATGATAAATTTCATCAGTTTTCTGAAAATAATTACAATTTTTCATGTATTTTTATCTTTTGTTGTCAATTACTTATAGATGTTACAGTACTATAACAAAATTTAAAATGCTTTCGACAAAAATCGTCAAAAACATTTTTTATTAAATATAAAATCGTTTTACAGCATGTGTTAAGGAACGCATATTTTTTGCAATACTTTGAATCTCTTCATAAATTTCGGTTGTTGAATTTTTTTGAATGTCAATCTGCTCCTGAATAAGGTGCATCGACACGAGATTTTCCTCGGAGCGGTTGCTTAATTCAATCGAACTTTGTGCGACGTCATGAGTGTGGTTCGATATTTCATTCATAATAGTAGAAACATGCTCCATTTGCGGACCGATTTGTTGGACTTGCATCGTAATTTCCCTAAACTTTGCCGCGCTATGTTCCGTTGTAGAGACTCCCGTATCCACACTGCGCATTGCATTTTCCATATTGTTTGTCGCTTCCAGGGCATCTTGCTGAATACTCGTCACGATTGTTGCAATGGATTTTGTGAACTCCTGAGATTGTTCCGCCAATTTACGCACTTCCTGGGCTACCACAGCGAAACCCCGGCCATGTTCCCCGGCCCTTGCTGCTTCGATGGAGGCATTCAGCGCAAGTAAATTCGTCTGATCAGCAATCGAGTGAATCATCATGACCGCCCGCGAAACATGCTGTGTCTGTGCATTCAGCTGAGTAATGGTATTACTGGCTATTTGCATCGCCTGTTCCACATCTTGCATTTGCAGCAGATTTTGCCCGACAATCGCTTCTCCGTCCACAGCCTGTGCGATCGTTTCTTTTATATAGTGATCGACATGGTGCATGCGCTCGGTGATTTCATCAATCCCTGCTGCTACTTGCTGAACGGATGCCGCATTATCCGATAATCGGGCTGTTGCATATTGCAATGAATTGGTCATGTCATCCGAGCTTGCGGCAATACGCACTGCCCCCGTTGTAATTTGCTCCGCATTTGTTTGAAGCTCGTTATTCGCATCTGTCGCCGATTCAGTATTTTTCCGTACTGTTTTTAGAAGCTCCTTCATCTCCCCAATCATTAAATTGTAGTATTTCGTTGTTTCCCCGAGCTCGTCGCGTGCCGAGTATGTCGCGTACTTCGTTAAATCCCCCTGCTGAACGAGTTTAAACAGCTGCTTCAGTTCCCGCGTCGGCTTATTGATCGAGCGAATTGCCTGAATCCCGAAAAACAGTACAAGCAGCATTAATAGGATGGATATTGATAATAGAAGACTGTAGCCGAATTTTATATCGTTCTTATGATTGGCTAATTGTGCGGATGCCCGCTCGATTATGTATGCGTCGATTTCCTCGAATAATGCGGCGGATGGATTGCTCGCCAGCTGTTTCATATAAAACTCCATTTTGGAATCGAATATGGTTAATTTTTCCAGGTATTGCGCCGGGATTTCATTTGTCTGGAGATACTGTTGTTCAATGTCCTGTATCGTATGAAGTGTCATGAGTTTTTCTTCATATATTGCCTGTGCTTCCCTTTCCATTTTCCGTAAATAGTCCATACTGAATACGGTCAGAATAATATTCGAACAGATACAGATGATCATTAATACTGCCAGCCGGTCTTTAAATTTAATCGCATTACGAAAGCGCACGTTACATTACCTCATTTATCTATGTATTTTGGTTTAGTATAAAGGGACTATGTAAATGGATTTATGTAAATATGTTAAATTGTTGTAAAAGTAGGGGGTGATGGAAGTGGGCTGGCGGTCAATGTTTTTTTCTTAGAGGAATTATTTTTGTGGATAGAAATAGCGGCATTTTGTGTCGGATAATCTGTATTTTGGGATCATTAGGAAGGCTGGCGGCTGGAGATGTTCTAATATATTTTGAAATCTTCTAATATATTTTTATTTGTTCTAATAAAATGCGGATTTTCTAATATAACTCACTGTTGTTCTAATAAGTGTTCGGGATGTTCTAATATCCCCTCCTGATCTGCTAATATCACGGTGACTTTTTCTAATAAACCATTGAATTGTTCTAATAAAAACCCAAGCTAACTCATTCCCTATCGCATTTGCATTCAAAAATAGCTCTAAAGAAGCTTTATTCAAATTTTGTTGTTCGATTTTCTAATAAGACACCAACTTTTTCTAATAAACTCATCTTATTGTCTAATAAACCACTACAATGTTCTAATAAAAGCCAAAGCCTCCTGCTGCTTTACTCGTACATTTTCGCCGCATGCATTACCAACAAGCACAATGCCCAAATCTATAATTTCAGTAACAAAAAAACTATACAAGCCAGAAACCCCAGCCTGTATAGCTCCAAAATCATTATTTACATAAATTCCTTCGTCAACTGATCAAATTGTTCTTCTGATAAGCTGATATCGATATCTGTTAACGGCAGCTCTGAATAGCCTTTGATTTTTTCCTGATACGAAGTTGTTTCCGTATCCTGATAAATAATACCTGTTACAAGACCTTCGTTGCGCATTACTGTCTGCATTGCCAATTCGCGGTTAGAAGAATCGTAGCCTTCGATATCGGCAAGCTTCGTCAAGTTCTCTTTGAACCAGTCGTACGTGTTAACTTTGTTGTATGTTACACATGGTGAGAATACGTTGATGAACGAGAAGCCTTTATGGTTCAGACCGGCTTCGATCATCGCTGTCAGTTCTTTAATATCCGTTGAGAAGCCTTGTGCCACAAATGTCGCACCTGCTGTTAATGCTACTTCCAATGGTTTTAAAGATGGCTCGATTGCTCCGCCTGGTGTTGATTTCGTAATAAAACCAGCAGCAGAACGTGGAGACGTTTGCCCTTTTGTCAGTCCGTAAATTTGGTTATCCATGACTACATACGTAATGTCGATATTACGGCGGATCGCATGGATTGTGTGACCCATACCGATTGCGAAGCCGTCACCGTCACCGCCTGAAGCGATAACTTTCAGGTCTTTGTTCGCCATTTTCAGGCCTTGTGCAATAGGTAATGCACGACCGTGAATGCCGTGGAAACCGTATGAGTTAATATAGCCTGAAATACGGCCAGAACAGCCGATTCCTGAAATAACTGCTAATTCGCTTGGTTCATAGCCTACGTTTGCTGCTGCACGCTGAATTGCCGCTTGTACGGAGAAGTCACCACAGCCTGGACACCAGTTAGGTTTTACGGAATTTCGGAAATCTTTGAATGTTGCCATGATTAAATTTCCTCCTTCACTAAGTTTGTTAATTCACGTGGCAGGAATGGTGTACCATCGTATTTTAAAATCGATTTCGTCTTCGCGTGACCACCGATATTCATTTTCATAATATTTGCGAGCTGACCTGTCGCATTGTTTTCAACGACAATCACTTTTTTTGCTTTATCCATCAATGCGCTCATCTCTTCAGATGGGAACGGGTGGATCAGCTTAATATGTGCATGGTTCACTTTTACGCCTTCAGAGTTCAGCTTTTCCTGAACTTCTTCGATTGCTCCGCGCGTTGAGTTGAAACCTACAAGCAATACGTCCGCATCTTCATGTGGCGCGTTCACGTATACCGGATTTTCAAAGCGGACATGCTGTAATTTACGCATACGCTTGTCCATTTGCGTGCGACGGTTGCCCGTTGCTTCCGATGGCTTACCTGTTTCATCGTGCTCTACACCCGTTACGTGGTGAATACCGCCTTTTGTACCTGGCAGGACACGTGGTGAAACGCCGTCTTCAGTATTTTCATAACGCTTGAAGTAATCTTTCGTTTCTACATCTTCAACCGCTTCGACAATTTTACCGCGGCGGATTTCAATTTTGCTGTAATCGAACGGATCAACCGACTGCTTACCTAGTGATAACTGCAAGTCTGTCATCACAATAACCGGAATTTGCAGTTCTTCGGCAATGTTAAACGCCTGGATCGTATCATAAAACGCTTCTTCCATTGTAGAAGGCGCAATTACGACTTTCGGAATTTCACCGTGTGTACCGTAAAGCATCGCCATCAAGTCCGACTGCTCCTGCTTTGTCGGTAAACCTGTTGATGGACCACCGCGCTGTGTATCGAAAACAACAAGCGGCTGTTCCGTCATACCTGAAAGACCGATCGCTTCCATCATGAGTGAAAGACCAGGACCAGCTGATGCCGTAAATGCACGCACACCACCGTAGTTTGCACCGATTGCCATAGTTGCTGCAGCAATCTCGTCCTCCGTTTGAATAACCGCTCCGCCTACTAATGGCAGCTTTTTAATCATGTATTCCATAATTTCAGATGCCGGTGTGATCGGATATGCCGCCATGAAACGAGAGCCCGCTGCAAGCGCACCTAATGCCGCTGCATCGTTACCAATCATGAACATACGGCGTTTTCCGTCTGCAGGTGCAATTTCCCATGTACCTACACGGTCACCGATCTGCTCTGAAATCGCCTGACGACCGCGTTCGATCGCTTCGATGTTTTTCGCTACGACTTCTTCACCTTTACGTCCGAAAATTTCATTTACAACACTTTGGAAAACCGATTCATCCAAGTTTAAAAGCGCTGCCGTTGCACCAATCGCAACCATGTTTTTCATTAGAGATGTACCAAGCTCAGCCGCAATTTCCGTAAACGGTACCGCGTATAATGGCGCAACACTGTCTTCCGGATTTTTCGGATCGAATTTCGCATCCGCCAAAATGATACTGCCCGGTGTTAATTCTTTATAGTTCACGTCGATCGTTTCCTGGTCGAACGCCACCAATATATCCAAGTCGTCCGCAATTGCGCGTACTTCTGTCGGACGAACCGTAATTTTATTATTCGTATGGCCACCTTTAATACGAGAAGAGAAATGACGGTAACCGTATAGGAAATACCCTAGACGATTCATTGCCATTGAGAAGATTTCACCTGTACTCTCAATCCCTTCACCTTGCTGCCCACCGACTTTCCATGAAAGCTGATGTAACATATCAACATCTCCTTAAGTTCTGTATTATATAAATGAATAAAGCGTAGTTCAATTACGCCTCGGCGGAATTGCGTCCAGATTTTTTGAGTTTACTCAAAAGTTCCCTTAAAAAATCTGTGACATCTGCCAGAGGCTTCTATTTCCATTGAGGGGGGCGCCGCATACGCTCGCTCAATGGAAATAAGATGCTTTATTACTGAGAGCTGCCGGATAGCACAGCCATGTAGAAATCAATTACGCGAAGGCGTAATTGCATCCGAATTCGGTTTTTGTGCTTGCACAAAAAAATTCCTTTCCGAATTCGTGATATCCGCCGGTGCTTAACTTCTTTCAGTGAATGAGAACTCCACTCAAAAGAGAAACACTTGCTTTTATCCTGCATCTTATAAATATAAGAAGACTTCTACTGAAAGAAGTTATTTTTCCTACATTAGTTTAACATGAAGTTTTCGACTCTTCTATTGCAAATGTCATATCGAGTCAAAAAATCAGACCTTTGACGGAAAGTTCTGTACACAATTTGTTTTGAATTAAAACAAGATTTCTATTCCCTAAATTTTATATAGGAAATCTTTTATTGGAAGACGATTGGTTATGTATAAGGGTTGCGTCAAAATAAGTAAGGCGCGATTTCAGTTCAATCGTAAAAGTGGCGATTATATGCTGAAGTGGCGAATATCTGCTCCTGATTGACGATTATGTACGGCAAAGTGACGATTAAGCATCCGGAATTGGCGAATAAGTGCACACATTTGACGATTAACTTTGTAAAAGTGACGAATAATATATCACCCGTTAATAATTGACGAATATCTAAATCCAATTGACGATTAAAATTTCAAAGAGTTACTAATCAACCGATAAATTCCTTCTATTTAAATATACCCCGCAAACAAAAATACACCCGCTTAGCCCAGTTTGGGTGCTAAGCGAGTGTATGGGTCTTCATGGATTAACGAGTTCTTTTTTCAACGAGTAGTTTTAATGCCGTACGATCTTCTCCTGCAATGATAATGTCCGCGAAAGCCGGTGCACAAATTAAATCTGTGCCGCTTGGGGCTACAAACCCTCGAGCGATTGCTACTGCTTTAATTGCCTGGTTTAACGCACCTGCACCTACCGCCTGCATTTCAGCAAACCCTTGCTCTCGTATAACCGCAACGAGTGCTCCTGCAACAGAATTAGGATTAGAACGAGATGATACTTTTAATGAATCCACAGCTATTTCCTCCTCATCTAGTACTGCTTTATCTTTTTTTCAGGCTGTTTTTTATTGCCTGTACGTCATTGTATGCGCCTCAATGAGCAATTAGAATCCGATTTTAGCAACTACTGCAAGAAAATATTCAGATTATTCAGAGTAACGGTAACCATCATAATAATTATAATGATTCTTTGTTTTATAGTTGTTCAACACGACACCCAAAATCTTTGTGTGGGCAGCTGCCAGCAGTGTCTGCGCTTTTTTTGCGGCACGTTTATCAGTTTCACCCGTATTTAAAATCATCATGGCACCGTCGCATTTATTCGCCAGGATCTGCGCGTCAGTCACCGATAATAACGGCGGTGAATCGATAATGATGATGTCATACTGATTTTTAACTTCTTGAAGCAATGCATCCAACCCTTGGGATGAAAGCAGTTCAGCAGGATTCGGCGGAATAGGACCGCTTGTTATGACATCAAGCCCTACAATAAATGTCTCCTGAATCGCATCCTGGAGCGTGGATTTTCTCGCAAGCACATTAGAAAGCCCCACTTTGTTGAACGTTTTAAATGTATGGTGCTGTGTTGGCTTCCGCATATCGGCATCAATAATAAGAACTCTCTTGTCTTCCTGTGCAAAAACAACACCGAGATTCGCCGCATTCGTCGATTTCCCTTCACCCGGTGTAGAAGAAGTAACTAAAATCGTCTTTAACGGCTCATCCGGCATCGAAAATTTAATATTTGTACGAATCGTGCGAAACTGTTCGATAACATGGGATTTCGTTTCAGTAATCGTAATAAGTTTCCTTGCGATATTCGAACTTTGCAATGTTTTTTTTCTTTTTCTCAGACCCAGTTTCACCATTTAACTTCTCCCCGCTTTCTGCACACGTAAAGATAGCTTCTTCTCTTTTTCTTCTTTAATGAAATCCACCATTCCGATTACCGGTAATTGCAGATAATCTTCCACATCACGCTCGCCCTTGATCGACATATCCAAAAATTCGAGCAGGAATGTCAGTCCGAAACCTAGCATTAAGCCGATAACAGCACCGATTGCACTATTCAGCAAGATGTCAGGTTTTACCGGTGACGGGTTTTCGCTTAATTTAGCGGCCGATAAGATCGAAATATTGTCGATGCTCATCAGTTGCGGAATATTCTCTTTAAACACTTCCGCCAGCGTATTCGCGATGTCTACAGCTACTGCCGGATTCGGGTCCTCCACACGGATATTGACCACTTTGGAATCCGTTTTGGTGAACACCGATATTTGCTGTGCCAGCTGCCCTGTCGTTTTATCCAGGTCAAGGCTTTCCAGTACAGGATTCAAGATCACCGGACTTGTGATGATGACCTGATACGTATTAATTAAACTTAAATCGGTATTGGTAGTTTGCAATGAATACACTTGATCGGCATTGCCTTTTTGATTCACCAGAATTTGTGTCTGCGCATCATAAATCGGGGTTATTGCATAAATGCTGATACCAGCCGCGACTCCACAACCGATTACAGTAAGAGCGATTATGAGTACTAGGCGTTTTTTTATAATTTTTATAATTTCCTGTAGACTAATTGTTTCTTTCATCTCTATTTCCCCCTGAGCGTTAATCTCTGTTATAAACTCTTGTACATATTATTTTTTTCTTGTAATAAGAGTTATATATGAACACAACCAAGTTTCTATTACTAGTTTCCATTTGCATGAAAAGAGCCTTTTTCTCTATTAGGCAGTGATTTCTTGCAGATGGACGTGCTGATCCCATTTCGTATTGGAAATATGAATCAGTTTTTCTTTTAACTCCGAAGGCTGACACTCTTCTATATCTTTCAGTAATGCCTTCAGCAACTCTCCTTCGATCCGGCTTGCTTTCCCGACATGAATTTTCGGGTAAATATGCTCCTCCTGAATCTCTTCTGCATTCAGTAATTCCTCGTACATTTTTTCACCCGGGCGAATACCGCTGAATTCGATTTCAATCTCCTCGTCCGAAAAACCAGATAGACGAATGATATTTTTGGCCAAGTCGACTATTTTCATCGGTTCGCCCATATCAAGGACGAACACTTCCCCGCCACGTGCCAGTGCCCCCGCCTGCAGAACAAGTCTGGATGCTTCCGGGATCGTCATGAAATAGCGGGTCATATCTGGATGTGTCACGGTGACAGGTCCGCCTGCAGCGATTTGCGCTTTAAATCTCGGGATGACACTGCCGCGTGAACCAAGCACATTTCCGAATCGTACTGCGGCAAAATTTGTATCGCTGTATGTCGCGAGATTTTGAATGATGATTTCGGCGATACGCTTTGTCGCCCCCATCACGTTCGGCGGATTGACCGCTTTATCGGTCGAGATCATGACAAAATTCGGAACACCGAATGCATGGGCAGCTTCGGCTATATTTTTTGTACCGAACACATTGTTTTTTACCGCTTCTTTCGGGTTGCTTTCCATCATCGGCACATGCTTATGTGCTGCCGCATGATAAATGACATCCGGCTTATATTGCTGGACGACCTGAAAAATCCGTTCCCTGTCCTGCACATCCGCAATGACTGGAACAAATTCAATATCCTTGTATTCCGCTTTTTCCGATAGTTCTAGATGGATTTTATAGATGGAGTTTTCTCCATGACCGAGCAATATAATCTGCTGCGGATGGAACTGGGCAGTCTGGCGGCAAATTTCCGAACCGATCGATCCTCCTGCACCTGTGATAAGAATCTTTTTGTTCGTTAAGTTATTCGAAAGTGCCAGCATATCCAATTTGACTTCTTCACGCCCGAGCAGATCCTCGATTTTGATTTCCTGTATATCGTTCACCGAAACTTTTCCGGTCATCACATCTTCAATTTTCGGCATGATTTTAATTGTTGCTTTCGACTCTCCAAGACGTGTATAAATTTCCTGTATCTCTTTTTTGCTAAGTGAAGGGATCGCTAATATAATTTCGTGAATGGCCTTTGCCTGCACAATTTGCGGAATGTCGCTTGTCGTTCCGCACACATCCACATCGAGCAGTTTTAAATGCTGTTTATTGAGATCATCATCCACAAAAGCGACTACCTGATATTCGGACGGATTCCGTTTAAGACTACGCAGAAGCATTGTCCCCGCTTCACCGGCACCGACGATTAACACCCGCTTTACTTCCGCAGCCGGTTTGACAGGTGACCGTTCATGAACAACCCTCAGCACGAAACGCGATCCGCCAATCAGTAAAATCAGCAGCAACCATGTAATAGCCATTACGCGAAAATATATATGCTGTTGGATGACAAACTGCATCGCACCCGCCGCTAAAACAGAGGTTGTCACCGCATAGCCGATAATGAGCAGCTCTCTTACCGAAGCCAGGCTCCACAACCGGTTGTACAAATGAAACAGGTGGGCGGTGATATGATGACTGACAAGCAATGTAACGGCACTGATCACAAGGACTGTATCCGAATAGACCGTTAATGTTGGATGCAATAGTAAATAACTGATAAAAATAGCCGACACAACAAGCAGCGAGTCCAGAGCTGAAAATGTCGTGTATCTAGCAGTGTAACTCAAATCTTAATCCTCCCCCGACTTAACAATAAAAATGTGCAATAAAACGCCTAGAATACTTGGCATTTCAAGGTATTAGTCATTAAAACCTATCAAAACTTCAAACCTTACCATAAATTCTCTTATATGGTCACAAAATACTTAAATAGTCTCCTTTCTTATGTGATATAGATAAATTAGAACTATACAACTTTATTAATTTCTTATTTTTGACATCATTACCCAAATGTATAGTCTAATTATCATATCACAGATTACTCAAAACTATTCAGTTTTCCCCAAAAAAAGAGAGTAAAACCTTGCATTCGACAAGGTTCGACTCTCTTGGGTTATCAAAACGGCTCCTAAGACCCGTATATTTAGTTCTATTGCTGTGCTTATACATTAACTATTGAGCGAGATGATCAGCGATACGATGCAAAAACCAATCACGATGATAATCCCCCATTTCCATCGCTCTTTCATCATGTGCTCCCTTCGTTCTCTACTTCTAATATGTTTATACATATACATATTCTTAAAGATAGGGAGCTATTCCTGCATTTTATTGATTTCCTGGTAATAATTTATGAATGTTCGCTTACTTTATACCTGGAGCTGGTTTTTCTATTTTCCGAACGTGGCTTGCCCGTTTTTCCAATCAAACCAAGAAGCGTCGCCACTGTAATTCCTGTCGCAGCCCCGGCCCAATCGATAAAAATATCTTTCAGTTGAGCCCCTCTGCCTTCAACAAACAGCTGATGGTATTCGTCGGTAACCGCGTAAATCATACAGAGGACGAGTGCGATTATCGCACTAAGGGAATGCTTTAATCCTGTTAGTTTTAGTGCCAGCAGTGCAAAAATCCCCAGGAAAAAGTAGATTGTGAAATGCGCGTATTTCCGGACAAGGTGATGCACTTGTTTTTTCTCCACATTTTCCAGCGGTGTCACTTTTTCAACAATCTCTATTAATTGTGTTGTAATATTTGAACTTAAATCTCGTGAATCGAATACTGGTTGCTGTGAAAAGTAAAAAATGAGCATCATCCACAGTATCACAATCAGCCAAGCGAGTATTTTTCTCATTTTTGTTTTTCCACCTCTTTATTAAGAACGTCGGTTTCAATCCGAAGTTTCACTTCACTTTAATTATTTCCACGTATTTTCCATTTTATTCTAATTTCGTTGAGAATGCTATTATCTATCCCTAAATATTCAACCGATTTTACAGGTTTGTGGGAAGGGATGCAAATTTAATCTTCACTAGGAGTGATTCTATTCTTTATTTGCACTGGTTAATATTTAAATTCAAAAATGCTGCAAGACCCTATTTAGTGCAGAATATATTCCTCATTATTCAAAGGATAATCCTCAATCTGGTCTGAATATTCCTCACTTACTCTTGTATAATCCTCAATTTTTATTTATATTCCTCAATTTGATACTGCTAATCCTCAAATTCACTAGAAACTACATCTTTACTAAGTTTGAAATACTAAAAAACACCTATTACAGAATACAAAAGGCAACCTCCTCTCATTTTCAGTAATAGGTGTCTTATTTACTTATGCTTGAAACGGGTTATCTTCATTAATGAGTACGCGTTCCTGGCGAATTGCTTTACCAGTTTTGTCGTCAATTTCTATGAAGAAGGCACTTAATACAGCGCGGCCTTTTTTCGGTACTTCATAGCGTGCCGGCATATTTGTCAGGAATTTATAGATGACATTGTCTTTTCCCATACCTAAAATTTCATCGTATGGACCTGTCATACCTACGTCCGTAATATATGCGGTGCCGCCCGGGTAAATACGGTTGTCTGCTGTCTGTACATGCGTATGTGTTCCGACAACGACAGATGCTTTGCCGTCCAGATGCCAGCTTAATGCGATTTTTTCACTCGTTGCTTCCGCATGGAAATCAACAAAGACGATTGGCGATGTTTTTTTCGCTTCTTCGACCATTTCGACTGCCATCGCAAACGGATCTTCATGCGGCGGTAAAAATACGCGGCCGTGCAAATTAATAACCGAAATTGTTACACCGTTTTTCGATACTTGTGTCATGCCGCGACCTGGCGCATCTTTTGAAAAGTTTGCCGGACGCACTAAGTAATCGGCATCATCGATAAAATCAAAAATGTCTTTGTTGTCCCAAGTATGGTTGCCCATTGTAATGACATCGACGCCCATTTGCAGTAAATCGTTGTAGATCGCCCGTGTAATACCACGCCCTGCTGCAGCATTTTCACCGTTTGCAATAACTACATCCAAATTATATTTTTTCTTCAATCGAGGCAAATACTGTTCTACCGCATCGCGACCAATTGAACCGACGATATCGCCTATAAATAATACTTTCATTTTTAAAAACCACTCTTTCTGTGCTCAACATCTGTCCATTTTACCACTGTTTCCACATTGGACGCAAAAAAACTGCTACAAACTGAATTGTAACAGAGTACTGCGCTAACATTTTGAGTTTTCATGCCAAGTCCAGGCATCTTCAATCATTTCATGTACATTTCGATCAGCTTGCCAGCCATCATTCAACTTTGAATTTTTTAAACTATCCGCAGACAGATCGTACATTCTGAATGCCGGCTCCTCCCGCTCCAACGCTTCAAGTGCCATTACATGCGCATTCGCTACATCGCTCACATTTTTAAAACCACGGTTAACTGTCCCATCAATCGCAGCTTCCGGATTTCCAATGGCCGATGCCTGTACACTGTTGCTCTTACAATAACGGAGAACGCTACCATTCATATGATAAGCTTTCGTATAAGCTTCAAGCATCTGTTCAATCATACATTTCTGCCCTTGTAAAAGCTCATTGTTTTCTGAACTTGCCACCACGGCTGTAGAGAGCATAATATTCCGCACTCGGCATGCCCGCATAACTTTCAATAGCGCCAATGTACCACCGACATTATTTTCATAGTAATATTCAGGATTCCCCATTGCCTCGTTGACCGAGTCCGATGCGGCAAAATGGATCACCGTATGAACCGGAAACAACGTAAATATTTGCGTTAACCGCTGCTGGTCCGATAATTCGCCTTCGATAAAAATGGCCCGCTCATCGACTGCGCCCCGGTGTCCTGTGGATAGATTATCATACACAACGACCGGCCCTTTTTTCAGTAATAAATTTACGACATGGCTTCCAACAAAGCCCGCTCCACCAACGACTAATATCACAAATATTCCCCCTTATCGAGCTTCGAATTTTACTTGTATAGTAATGAGTTTTAAGCCTTTACTTTATGAACCAACCGGAAAAATGTCGGGTAGACCCTCATTTTCACTAACGGCTTCATCATACGCAAATTCCACGGGAGCTGAGAAAAGTTTTTGCTTTCCCGGATAATTTGACGCTCCAGCGATTTCACTTGCCGTGTGTTTGATGTCGTTAATAACACATGATGATAACGGTGAATATACAGTCGTAAATTTAACCCTTCCATCACATTGCGGTACTGCCTTTTATCAAAAAACTGTTTCAATTGGGCATACGTTTGCGCATGGGAATGGGCAATCGACGGACTGTAATTTTTCATCAGCATATCCTCATATTGCACAAAGTTATACTGTGGTTCATTGACAATGGCAATCTTTTTCGCAAATGATAAGTATTGTGCGATAAAACCGACATCCTCAAAAAATGGATGGTTATCAAAATATAAACGCTCCCCCATAATGATGGAACGTAAAAAAAGCTTATTCCATGGCACAATATAAGCCTCATTATGCTTTGTCAGATAATAATTGACAGGGTTCGGTTTGGTTAATAAGGCTTCATTGACCTTCACCTGTTTTTTGCGTTCCGTTTCCGGCCAGTATTTCGTATAGCCGCACAGTACGAGGTCCGCATGCTTCTGCTCAGCCCGCTGCACAAGCTTCTCATACATCGTACTTTCCACAAAATCATGCCCATCAACGAACGCAATATATTTCCCGGCAGCTTCCTGCATTCCGTAATTGCGCGCTTCACTTAACGTAAGGTTTTGCGCGTTAAATAAACTAAAACGCTCATCTTCACTGACAAACTCTTCACAAATAAGAGCCGTTCCTTTAGAAGAACCATTGTTCATAATCAGCACTTCGATTTCTTGCAATGTTTGCTGCTGCAGGCTTTTCAGACATTCTCTTATCGAATATTCAACATTATGTGTTGCCACAATAATAGACACAATCGGTATCATAGAAATCCTCCTAAACAGTAAAAGTGATTAATATTTGGAACGGGCTACAGTAACTGGATGCCTTGATTTTTCTATATCCAAATCAAGCCATTGTCCAAGCTTCAAACTATCATCGTCTTGAATTTGGTTATTTAAACAAGCGTCCGGAGTGAATGTAAAGTTGTTAAAGTAAACTTTCTCATCTACTACCTTTAAATCGATTCGTACATACATAAACGGCTTGCTCAGCTTCTTCGCAATGGCGAGCAGTTCTTCAAGCAGCGTTGGCTTTAATTTTCCTTCATCAAACGGGTACTTTTTCTTTATATAATTCGTATTAAACCAATCCGGTGTCATCATGAGCGTTTGCTCTTTCGGTGTATAACGGTGGAAAGTAGATTCGATAATCTTCGGCACCCCATGGAAACAATGAATGTTGTAGTCTTGTATCTCATTGCCAGTAGGTGATTCAATAAAACGTTCGATAATAATTCTAGGAAGAATTGACGCATAGTGAGGCTCAGCATATCTAAGCGAATAATCCGTTGCCACCATTTCCGCTAATTGCTGTCTTGTTTCCCGGTAATCCATTTCCCGTTTATTCTCGCAAACAATTGTCATGCCATCGCCATGCGAGCATTTCAGCACAAATTTTCTCGGCAGTTGCTCGAAAATAATATCCTCAACCTCATCAAAAATACCGATTAGTGGCGGCAGTAAATAGTTATAGCCGACTGTGATCATATATTCACGTGCCTTCACTTTGTCTGTAAATCTTCTTTTGAACTCAACATCTTCAAATAGTTTGAGCCACATTAATTTTTCATTAAAGGTTTTTGGATTTTCCAGGTTTAAACGGGTTTTGAACCTGTTCCAGTATAATAATTTACTTGCGGCAATCGGGGATAACTTTGCGACTTGTGTGAATGCATAGCGTTTTGCCTGTGCAGGAATTTGCATAGATGAATCACAGCTCCTTCTATTATTTTTTCACGTAATTAATTGATTGTGATTAAGGTAATTAATGAAGTTTTAGCTGTGAATAATAGAGTGGCATTGGCTGTATTTAAAGGTGAAATATGTTTGATAAAGTTGTATCAGATAGGCTGACTGACGTTTTTTTGATTCTCAACTATTTTGGTACAGTAAATAGATTCTATAAATATCTTTCTAATAGTATAGTCTCGAAACTTTAAATATATACCTAGGATTCAAGTTTTTCTTCTATTAAAATGCAAAAAGGCATTTAGAATATTTCATTCTAAAAGCCTTTTTATCTTCTATATAAAACTCAATTTCAATTGTTCCAATCGTTCTGAAGCTTGACTCTCACTTTCCCCCGTCACACCAAAATAGTATTTACATTTCGGTTCAGTTCCGGATGGGCGGATAGCGATCCACGATTCGTCTTCCAGTATAAATTTCAGTACATTTTCGTTTGGTAAATCGATCGGTAGCTTGTCACCTGTAATTGCAGTTGCCGTCGCTGTTAAATAATCTTCGTATAGAACAACTTTATTGCCTGCAATTTCAGCTGGCGGGTTTTGGCGAACCGTATCTAACAGCATGGCCATTTCCTCCTGACCCGATTTACCTTCAAAAACCTTAGATATGAGTGCTTCTTTGTAATAGCCAAACAGTTTGTACACATCTTCTAAGGCATCAAGCAATGTCTTACCTTGTGACTCATAGAAGCTTGCCATTTCCGCTACTTTTAACGCCACTTGCACCGCGTCTTTATCACGTACGAATGGTTCGATTAAATAGCCGTAGCTTTCTTCATAGCCGAATAAATATTTATACGCACCTGACTGTTCATATTCTGCGATTTTTTCGGCAATGTATTTAAAACCAGTTAACGTATTAACTGTCTCCACACCGTAATGAGCAGCAATCTTCGCACCTAATTCAGATGTGACAATCGTTTTAATCATAACTCCGTTTTCAGGTAGTGTTCCGTTACTTTGCTTTGTTTGTAAAATATAGTTTAACAGTAACGCCCCTAGCTGATTACCAGTCAGAAGTTCATACGATTGGCCGTCTTTAACTGCAACGCCAAGACGGTCTGCATCCGGATCAGTTGCGAGCAGTAAGTCTGCACCTACTTGATGACCTAACTCCATTGCCATTTCAAATGCCGCTGCCTCTTCCGGATTCGGATAAGGAACTGTCGGAAACGCTCCATCTTGAATAGCTTGTTCTTCAACGACATGTACTTCATCAAAACCAAATGCTTTTAACCCTTCACATACAGGCACTAATCCCGCCCCGTGAAGTGCTGTGTAAACAAGTTTCATATTGCTTTTCACAGGCTGTTCTTTTAATTGAAGCAGACTCAATTGATATGCCTGATCAATCTTTTCTAAAATATATTGACCATACTGTTCAAACTCCGCTGTTTCAATCGCAAAAATATCTTCAATTTTATCCATATAAGAAACTATCGCATCTGCTCCTACAGGTACAAGCTGTGCTCCGTCTGCACCGTACACTTTAAAACCGTTATACTGTTTCGGATTATGGCTTGCCGTAATGACAACACCCGCATAGGCGTATAAATAACGAACGGCAAAAGATAGTTCAGGTGTCGGACGTGATTCACTGAACACATAGCTATGCACACCGTAAGCACCTAAAACTTTTGCGGTTTCAACTGCGAATTCCTTAGAGAAATGACGTGTATCATAAGCGATGACAACCCCTCTTGTCTTCGCTTCTTCGCCGCCCTCACATACATACTGGGCAAGTCCTGCTGCTGCACGGCGTACTGTAAAAATGTTCATGCGATTCGTACCAACACCGAGTACCCCACGCATACCGCCCGTACCGAATTTCACATTTTGATAGAAATGATCTTCTACTAATCGTTCATCCGTACGAATTTCATCTAACTCTTGTTTTAAGTATTCTGGTAGCTGGGCTGCTGCCCATTGTTCAAACTGAGTTTTAACTGTAATCACTTCGACACCTTCTCTTGCTTTAAAAGTTCCATTATCTTTTTCTTATATGCTTCTACACCCGGCTGGTCAAATGGATTGACCTCCAGTAACAGCGCACTCATCGCACATGCTTTCATAAAGAAGAATATTAAATAACCTAAATGATATTCATCTAATCTATCAAGTTCCAACTGAATGACAGGCACCCCGCCTTCCGAGTGGGCCAACGCTGTCCCTTGTTTGGAAACTGCATTGATTTCGTTAAATGTACGACCGGCTAAATAGTTCAGTCCATCTTCATCACGTGCATCAAACGGCACTTTAAAATCGACAGCCAATTCTTTAAAGTGAAGCAATGTCTCGAATAAAATCGGACTGCCTTCTTGAATAAATTGACCAATCGAATGCAAGTCAGTAGAAAAATTGGCCGATGTCGGGAATAACCCTTTCGCCTCTTTTCCTTCGCTTTCGCCAAAAAGCTGCATCCACCATTCATGGAAACGTTTTAGGGCAGGTTCAAACGAAGCAAGCAGTTCTACTTTATACCCTTGTGTATGCAATGCATGACGTAATACGGCATAACGATACGCCTCATTGTCTTCCAAATGAGATGCTGAAAATTCCGTTGCGGCAGATTTGGCACCGCTCATTAATGCGTCAATATCAATACCAGCTACAGCAAGCGGCAATAATCCTACAGGTGTTAATACCGAGTAACGACCACCGACATTAGAAGGGATTTCAAATTGACGATAGCCGGAATTATGGCCAATCTCACGCAGTATACCAGTCTCGGCATCCGTAGTAACGATAATACGATTCTTTGCCTCTACACCGTACTTGTCTTCCATGTATTGACGGAAAACACGGAAGGCTAATGCAGGCTCCATCGTTCCACCTGATTTTGAAATCACATTGACATAGACACGCTTATCTTTTATATAGTCGATTAATCCTTGAACATAAGCACCACTTATATTTTGACCGACATATACGACTTCAATGCCGGATTTTCGTTCTATAAAATGGGGAGTTAATGCATTCTGTACTGCCCGCGCACCGAGATATGATCCGCCAATTCCCACAACTATAAGGATGTCCGCCTTTAATTTAATTTCTGTCGCAACTTCATGAATCTGCGCAAATAGTGCATTCTGGCCTTCAAGTGGTGAATGCATCCAGCCGGTAGTATTATGATCCGCACGATGTAAGTAATCATGGAGTACTTCTACTTTTTGTGTATAGTGCTGCCAGTCAATGTTTGTTAAATCATAGTTTAAAATATGTGTTTTTAATAACTGTAGCTGCAAAAAAATCCTCCATCCTTTAAAATTAATATTTGCATTTATAACGATAATTCTCAATATACTAATTTATTATATGTTAAAAAGCGCCCACATACTAGGAATGGGCGCTAAAAACAAGAGTAACTTTTTTTCTTTAAATATTATGCAATGAAACTAGTTAATTATATTCGACTTTAGGCTCTATAGAACCGGTGCTTTTCCACAAAAATCTGCAATGGTATAGAATAAAAATCATTAGCAATTTCATTTTCAACTAGAATGCAACACGAATTGGTAAAATATAAGTAAATTTTTGTTTAGTAATAAATTTTAAATCAGCATTAATCTTTTAGATTCTTCTCAAATCTCCAAGCATCACGACACATTGAAATAAGATCACGTTTGGCTTTCCAACCTAATTCTTGCTCAGCTTTTGAAGCATTAGCATAACACAAAGCAATATCTCCCGGTCTACGCTCCACGATTTCATAAGGTATAACATGATTGTTTGCTTGTTCAAATGCTTTTAGAAGTTCTAATACGCTAGTACCTTTACCTGTACCCAAATTGTATATATTAACTCCTTTAAACAAACCTTCAATTGCAGCAACATGCCCATCAGCTAAATCCAACACATGAATATAGTCTCGAACACCTGTACCATCAACTGTCGGATAATCCTTACCAAATATACGTAGAAGTTTCAGTTTTCCTTTGGCTACTTTTGTTATATATGGCATCAAATTATTGGGCATACCATCGGGTGCTTCACCAATTATACCACTTTCATGCGCACCCACTGGATTGAAATAACGTAAAAGTGTTACAGCAAAATCTGAATTTGCTTTAGAAATATCTAGTAACATACGTTCACTCATAGCCTTTGTTTCACCATAAGGATTCGTAGTAGGCAATAATTCCATAGACTCAACGAACGGCACCTGATTATCCCCATACACAGTAGCAGAGGAGCTAAATACAAAACGCCCCACATGGTACTTTAAACAAGCTTCAGCCAATACCAATGTTCCGACTAAGTTGTTCTTGTAATAAATTAAAGGGTTTTCAACTGATTCTCCTACCGCTTTTAAACCAGCAAAATGAATAACCCCATCCAATTCATGTCGTTGGAACACACGACTCACAGCCAAAGGATCTGTTACATCCATCTCATAAAAGGTTATTTCTTTCCCTGAAAGATGTTGAATCTTATTAATCACTTCATAATTACTATTACTTAGGTTGTCCAATACTATTACTGAATGTCCCGCCTCTAGAAGAGCGACGCAAGTATGAGATCCAATGTATCCAGCTCCGCCAGTTACTAGAATGTTCATGAATTTAACCCCTCTATCTTACATTTCATTTAAAGTATACGTTAATGCATTCATTGCAGATAATTTCTTTTTATAATTTGTATTGCTTTTTAAAATACGCACGGTATTCTCCATTAAGAATGTTTTGCCACCATTCTTTATTATCCAAATACCACTGAATTGTCTGCTCAATACCTGTTTCAAAAGAATACCTCGGTTGCCAACCTAATTCTTCTAATTTAGTAGGGTCAATCGCATAGCGTTTATCATGACCTAAACGATCTTCAACGTATTCAATTAAATTTTCATTCTTATTTAACGCTCGAATAATCGTTTGTATTACTGCCAAGTTCGTCTTTTCGTTATGTCCTCCAACGTTATATACTTCGCCATTGATACCTTTATGTAATACTAAATCAATCGCAGTACAATGATCATATACATGTAGCCAGTCTCGTATATTTTTTCCATCTCCATACACAGGCACCTTTTGGTCATTCAATACACGAGAAATTGTCAATGGAATCAACTTTTCTGGAAAATGATAAGGACCATAGTTATTTGAACAACGTGTAATGTTAACGGGTAATCCAAATGTCTCATGGTAAGCTCGTACAAAGAAGTCAGATGATGCTTTACTTGCACTATATGGACTGTTTGGAGCTAATGGTGTTTTTTCAGTAAAAAATGTCGATGGATCATAATCCAACTCTCCGTATACCTCATCAGTTGACACATGAACAAACTTTTTCACATTAATCGATTTAGCAGCATCTAATAATACTTGTGTTCCCACTACATTAGTACGCACAAAAATATCTGGTTCTTTAATCGAACGGTCTACATGACTTTCAGCAGCAAAGTGGACAACATAGTCAAATTTTTCATTTTTAAATAAAGAAAAAATCTTCTCCCGATCTACAATATCCGCATGCACAAAAGAATAGTTTTCTCTATTTTCTATTTCTTTATGCTTAGTTAAATCACCAGCATACGTTAATAAATCTAAATTTACAATG
The DNA here is from genome assembly GCF_038007305.1 of Solibacillus sp. FSL W7-1436. Classification (NCBI taxonomy): domain Bacteria; kingdom Bacillati; phylum Bacillota; class Bacilli; order Caryophanales; family Caryophanaceae; genus Solibacillus; species Solibacillus sp. FSL W7-1436. The sequence goes on along the minus strand of NZ_JBBOWV010000001.1, from coordinate 2,567,027 downwards.
TGGTAATTTGGATATTTATTAACCATATATTGTACATAGTTTCCACCAATAAATCCAGCGCCTCCAGTTACTAATACTTTCATTTATCTCACCCCAACCTCTTGCGCAATATCGACTAAATATTTTCCATAGTCAGTTTTCAATAAAGGCTCAGCCAACTTTAATAAATGGTCTTTTGTTATATATTCTCTTCGGAAAGCAATTTCTTCTATACAGGCAATATAAAGACCTTGTCTCTTTTGCACAGCCTCGACAAAATTCGAAGCTTCTAATAAGGATTCATGTGTCCCTGTATCTAACCATGCAAGACCGCGACCTGTAAGTTTGACCCTCAATTCACCTTTTTGTAAATAATAGTCAATCACAGATGTAATCTCCAGCTCTCCACGTTCTGAAGGTTTGATATTTTTAGCTATGTTCACAACTCGATTATCAAAGAAATATAACCCTGGCACTGCATATGACGATTTCGGATGTTTTGGTTTTTCTTCAATCGACAACGCATTCATATTTTCGTCCACTTCTACTACACCATATGCACGGGGATCGTTCACATAACAACCAAAAATTACTGCTCCTGTTTCAAGTTTTGCAGCCTGTTGCAATCGATTACCAAAGTTTGACCCATAAAAGATATTATCTCCTAATACAAGTGCTACAGATGAATCACCAATAAACGCCTCACCTAAAATAAACGCCTCAGCTAAACCATTTGGATTTTCCTGGATCATATATTCCAAATATATCCCTAAATGAGAACCATCGCCCAATAATTCCTTGAATACCTCGATATCCCTGGGTGTTGAGATAATTAGTATTTCACGTATCCCTGCAAGCATTAATATAGAAAGCGGATAATAAATCATCGGCTTGTCATAAATCGGTAAAATCTGCTTTGATACAGACTTTGTTAAAGGATAAAGTCTAGTACCTGATCCACCTGCTAAAATAATTCCTTTCATTGATACACCTACTCTCATGATTTAATAATCGTACATATACGATTTACATCTTCTAAATTTAAATCTGCATATAAAGGTAATGTCAACACACGATTACCAATATAAGCTGCTACAGGAGTACTACCTAAGTCAAACTTACCTTCATAGCACGCGAATTCATTGGTTAACGGATAAAAGTACTTACGTGCGAAAATATCATGTTCCGCTAAACGTTTAATTATTTCGTCCCGTGAATACTTATAACCATTAAACATTACCGGGAAATACGCATAATTAGACTGCAAACCTTCTTGCTCTGGGGAAAGTTGAATACCCTCAATCCCACTCAACTCTTTCTTATATTGTTCTACAACATGTTTTCTCTTTGCAATTTCTTCATCAACATGACGTAAATTACATAATCCCATTGCTGCTTGAAACTCATTCATTTTTGCGTTCCCCGCTACATAAGAAACATCTTCCGGTCCTGTAATCCCAAAATTTTTAAAAGATTGAAATAAATTTACGTATAGTTCATTATTAAATGTTAGTGCACCACCTTCAATCGTATTAAAGACTTTAGTAGCATGAAAACTAAACATCGACACATCACCAAAACTCCCTACGTCTTTTCCATTCAACTTAGTCCCAAATGCATGTGCTGCATCATAGATCACTTTTAAATTATACTTCTGAGCAAGACTTTCTATTTCCTTCACGTTACACATATGTCCATAGACATGAACAGGCACTATTGCACTTGTCTTATCGGTAATTAATGATTCAATTAACGAAACGTCTATTGTATAATCAATGGGGTTCACATCACAAAAAACAGGCTTCAATCCCCTTCTAACAATAGCATGAGTTGTCGAAGCAAATGTAAACGGCGTCGTAATAACTTCTCCATCTAACTCAAGTGCTTCTAATGCAACTTCAAGGGCTAAATGCCCGTTAGAGAATAAAGATACAAAAGGAACTTGTAAATACGAGCATAATTGCTTTTCCAATTCATTATGCTTCATACCCATATTAGTCAACCAGCGACTATCCCATAACTCTTTAATCTCATGTACATATTCATCAAAATGAGGCATTGAAGAACGGGTTACTTGAATCACACTCATTAATGTCCCCCCCTATATCCATAATTAATAAAATATTTTTTTACTGATTTTTTGATAAAAAATTGTCTAATTCGATATCAAAGTCCCTTCTAAGGACAGACATCACAACCTGGTTTTTGAAAGTGCCATTTTTATACACAGACTCCCTTAGTAAGCCTTCTTTCTTATACCCACATTTTTCACACATTCTCTGTGAACCAATATTATCTTCCAATATATGTGCATAAATTCTATTAAATCCTCTTTCATAAAATGCAAAATATAATAATAAAATTCTCGCTTCTGTTGCTAAGCCAGCTGACCAATATTTCTTTTCACCTATCATTGATGGCGCATGAGCTGACCTATTAATCCAGTTAATATCTGTAATGTACGCATTTCCGATATACTCATCCGTATCTTTTAAACAAATCGCTAATGTTATATTAGATGTATTAAAAATCGCATCTTCTACCCATTTTTTTTCATAGGCATTAGATACAAAATGTTTTGGTCCCCCAACCATTCCCCAAATTTCATCATCATTGCGCCAAATTATAGACTTTTTATAATCTTCTGGTTCTAATGCTCTCAAGTACACTCTAAAATTCTCAAACATTAAATCACTCCCCTTTCATCTTAATTGCTCTAATAAGATACTCCATTTCTTTCGTACCATATCGGTGATCACATGGCAAAGGCATGATATTTGTTGCATATTGATATTCAATACTGTTATGATCAGCCTTTCTTAGTACATTAGGCCATAAAGTTGGTATATATATTTTTTTATTCGCTAAATATTTTTTTATTTCCATACCGTTCTCTATGTATAATGGATACATAAAGGGACCATTTGGCTTAGAAAGTTTTAAACAATTGAGTTCACTTAAACCTTGTGACAGTACACCATAGTTTTCATTTCGGATTCTCTCAGCTTGTTCATAATCAATTGCCCCTAATAAGTTTTTAGTTAATTTAGACATTTTCAATAATGATAACCCTTCAAAAGAATCATCATTTTCTTTAAAATCATTATAATATGTAGAAGCCTTTCCTTCATAACGACCTAATAGATGACGCATTCTTTCACTTGAACGATCAATCGTTAATGATTCTGATATAGTTTGATTTGTGTATAAATAAGCTCCATCCGGAACACCAAAATATTTTCTAATTGAATATAATGTATCTGTTTCAGCAACAGGTAATTGAAAGAATGCTTGAGTATTATCAATTACAATAGAGGAATATTTATCTTTGTATTCTTTTATCTGTTTATTACTAATTTGACCAAAATAATTAACTATATATAATAATTCTTGGTCTTTTAATTCAAACGAAATAATAGGTTTAAAATTCGTATCAATATGATAATATTCATACGTAATACCATATCTCTTTAACATATTCGATACAGAATCGCACAAATAATAAGGTATATATATTTTTTGAATTTGTTTAGCTTTTATTAGATATAACAGGGCATTTCGACCTGTATTCAATTCAATGGCTTCTTTATGATATGGATTTTCTGTAAATTTTTCTAATTGTAAATACCCACCAATTTCTCTCATTTTATCACCTATTCTAAAATGACATTTATCCATTTATATGGATTTTCCATAAATTCTAACTGTTCTTTTTGAGAATCAAATTTCAAAAATATAATTCCCAGAGCTTTATTTGCTCCATCAAAAATTCCAATTTCATCTCCATCATGCACATACCTAACTTCTTTAAAAATTTTCTTAATAACCTTATCGTCATAAACTAAACTCTTTAAAATTCCTTTTTTATTAGTATGGATAACGTATGTCGATAGGTAGCATTCATGATTATTAGGTAATTCAAAATTAAATGTATTCCCTAAAGCTGTTTCTATGGTAGCTGCAATCATGTTGATTCCAGTTGAATATTTTAATAACTCTGGAATCATATTCCCTCCATTACGGGGGCCTATTTCTATAAAATATAAAAAATCATTCTTGTCAATCATTATTTCCATATTGAATGCACCAAATTTAATATTTAGTAATTTAAAAAGACGTTGAATTTCTTCCTCAATCAATTTAAGTCTCTTTAAATTTAAAACTATAGGATAGCTAGTCCCAATAGGAACAAAAGGATTATTTTTTTTATTACGATGACTATTTAATAATCCTAAAAACTCCACTTTTCCATTAGTTACAAAGCAATCTCCTGCAATCATATAGGGATGGTCTTTTTCAATAAATTCTTCTAGAATAATTTTTTTTATTCTAGAATTATTTATTGCTAAATTAAAAGCTTTTTCAAACTCAGATTTATTTTGTATTTTTGAAACTCCCTTACTTCCAGAAGAATCAATAGGTTTCACCATTAAGGGAAATTTAAATTGGTCCAATTTCCCCAAAGCATCTTCAAAGGAATAAAAACTTTCCGACTTTGGTGAATTAAATCTATTGTCCCTTAAGTATTTTCGAAATTTATCTTTGAAAGCTAACACTTCCACGGATAAATAAGGATTTGTAGGGAGTTTTAATTTTTCTGCTACATAAGCAGCAACTGGTGCCGCTGGATCAGAAGCATATGCGACAATTCCATCAATTTTTTCCTTTATAGCAATTTCTAAAATAGCTTCCTTATCAGTCGTACTTATACAATAATACTTTTTAGCAAAATGTTGTCCTGGGTTATTTGGAAGATAATCACACACAATTGTATAATAATTCTGTCCATTAGCATACTCTATAGCTGGAATTTGCTGTATTGAACCACCTAACAATAATATCTTTTTCAAAAGAACACCCCCATTTATCATATTTTCTTTAATCTAGATTTAATAATTCCTAGTAAATAGCTGTAACTCTCTAATTTAAATAACTTTGCCAAAATAATGTATACAAATACGCCTATAATAATTTGTAATCCAAGTATAATATTTTCGGGCAAATCCAGCCATTTCAATGAGTAGATAATACTCCCCATAAACATTGCAACCGTAAAAGAGGGTAATATATCTTTCAATTGTTCTATATAACCATAATTTAACTGTTTAGTGTTTGGTGAAGCGTTAATAAAACTACTGATTACTGCCCCGATTAACATACCCCAAGCCATCGCATAAATACCAAATTGAATACTAATAACTAATATAATTACGCCTATAGACTTCTTAATAATTTCAAGCTTTAAGAATAAATCGCTTCGACCAATCGCATTTAATGCTTGAAGGTTTACAGTATGAATAGGGTATAACATGTAAGAAAAAGAAAAAATTTGAATAAAAGGTACCGCAAGTAACCACTTCTCGGTTAGTAGTAATCTTACTAACGGTTCTGCAATTACAGCTAACCCAACCATCATGGGAAAAATAAAAAATGAACTAGTCACAATTGCCCTACGCATCATTTCTTTCACACGTTTTCTATCATCTTGAAAAGCTGAAAATGCTGGCAACATTACAGATTGAATCGATCCATTAATATTACTAATTATCAATTGTGGAAATTGCTCTCCACGGTTATAAATACCCAATGATGCAGAGCTAAAAATTTTACCTATTATAAGATTTCTTGAATTTATATACATTACGTCAATTAAAGAAGCTATAAGTAACTTCCACCCAAAACTATATAATTTTTTCAATCTAGTCATTGAAAAATGTAACTTAGGTCTCCATTTTACAGTAACGAATAATATGAACATAACCATCAATTGATTCATAATTTGTTGTCCAACTAATGCCCAGACACCATAACCAGCTATAGCCATGCTAATCCCCACTATTGCCGACATTATAACTGCACCTAAACTACTTATAAATAATTTTTTAAATTGTAAATTACGGGAAATCATTACATTTTGCATAGAAACAAAAATATTAATAAATAAAGTAATTCCTAATACTCTTAATACAGAATCTAATATAGGTTCATTAAAAAAAATTGCAATCTTCGGAGCACTAACAAATAAGATACCATAGAGAATAACCGAAATCAGTACATTAAAGTAAAATACCGAAGAATAATCTATTTCATCTACTTCCTTTTTTTGTATCAATGCCGTATTAAACCCACTTTGAACTAAAACATTAGCAACCGCAATGAAGACTACAACCAACACGATTATTCCAAATTCTTCGGGCAGTAAAAGACGGGCCAATATAATTTGCACAACAAACTGGATTCCCTGAGTTCCGCCACGTTCAAGTAATTTCCAAATTAATGATGAAATGATTCTGGTTCTATTTATTTCATAGCTCAACTAAGTCAACTTCCTTTGAATTAGTTTTAAAATCTTGAATATAACTGGAAAATACTGATTTATATAAATGCTAATTTTATTTTTAACACTCAAATTTTCATAAAACTCTTTCATTTCTCCAAGCTTTATTTCCTTAAATAACCTTTGTTCGATTAATATTCCAAAATGATTTAAGTTTTTTGTATAACGAATTGCCTCACTATACTTATAGTTGGTATAACAATTGATTTCTTCTAGCATTTCGTTAATTTTATCAAAATGCTTTATTTTTTTAACTTTATTAGAAGCTTCTCTTGCTGTCCATGAATTATTATCCCCAGTGCGGTAAGCTGCCATTATGTCGGTTATATAGTATACTTTTCCTTGCAGAGCTAAATTAATTGTTAGTGGATAATCTCCTACTGGACTATTTAGTAAAAAATTTGGCCTTTGTTTATCAAGTTCGCTACGATAGAACATAGAATTTGTTAAAAATAACCCGCCACCACCTTTAATAATTTCTTCAACAGTGAAAAAACGATTGTTACTAGCTGCATTATTTTGATATAAGACTTTCTTCTCATTATAAGATACAACATTTCCACCATGGACGCATAAGCTACATTCTAAATGCTCTTCCATGAATTCAAATTGTTTTTGTAATTTATATGGATCAATCCAATAATCATCTCCCTCACAAACAGCAATATATTTACCTCTCACTTTATCTCGAACAAAAGAAGATACTTTAATTCCCATGGAATATTGATTCACCTTTTGATAGATTGGTTTTATAATATCTGGATATTTCATTTCATACTCTTTAATAATTTCTGCGGTGCGATCTGTTGAAGCATCATCATGAATAATTATTTCATATTTAAAACTTACTTTTTGCATCAAAAAACTTTCAATAGCATCAGCTATATACTTTTCATGGTTATATGTTAAACATCTGATTGTTACCATTATCTCGTTCAATTTAATACCTCATTCTCTAAATATAGTAATTGAATTTCAGTTCAATCAGTAAAGATACTCCTTTATTTGACATTATATCTCTTATAAATTAAATGATTGAATGTTTGAGAATTCAACTTGTAAATTCAATACTAATACACTAAAAAGTTTTGATTTATAATTTCATTGTAATTTTTAGTTTTCTAACACCTTTTAACATTAACTCCGACATATTTGGATTATTGAAATATAATTCACAAAAAAATTTATATAATAGTTTTTCATCACTTCTTCTTATTTTTCTTTTTAACCTTTGCATCTCTTTTTTAAAGAACCAAGTATAATCTAATTTTTCTCTTTTATTTGATTTATTATAGATTTCTCTGTATATCCAAAAAGACATACGATAAGTATAGCTACTTGCATTTTTTAAACCTATTTCTTCCATAAAAATAGCTCTATTAAATACGGCTTCAAAAGCATCAATTCTATTTCGAATGTTAAATTCTGATTTTGTAATACTCCCTTCACGTTGGAAGTAGTAATATAGTTCAGAATTAGTAACAACTATTTTATAAGCTGCATAAAATAATTTATACGTTGTATATTCATCTTCATGTATTTTATTTACTGGGAAATTAATATTATCGAATAGGGATTTTCGGTATAATTTCCCACATGCTACCACCATCTGACTATAGTTACTTCCTGTAAGTTGCTCAATCGCTTCCAAATTTGAATATACATTAACCTTTTCATTTTCAATCATTTTATCTTTATGGTAGTTTATAACTTCTATTAAATTACAAACGGAAATATCACCATTGTGATTAATTATTAAGCTATATAAAGTATTTAAATAACTTTCATGTATCCAATCATCACTATCAATAAATGTTACGTACTTACCTGTTGCAACTTCTATCCCACTATTCCTTGCCTCTGATAGACCACCATTTTTTTTATGTAAAACTTTTACTCTCTTATCCTCGTTAGCATATTGATCACAAATTTCACCGCATTTATCTGGTGAACCATCATTAACTAATATAATTTCTATATTTTTATAACTCTGCTTAATAATAGAATCCACACATCTTCTTATATATTTTTCTACCTTAAAAACAGGAATAATTATAGAAATAAGTTCCTCCATATTAAATCTCCTCTTTAAAACGATGATAATAAAACTTAATAATAAATTTAAATTTGTAATAATATAATTTTAAACTCCTTACACCGTTCACAAAACTAAAATTATTTAAATGTTTGAAATGTATCAAGTAATAGTGCTCCATTAAATTAATTTTAAGTAACTCATTGAAGTTCTTGTTAAATCTATAAATTATACTACCTGGAATCCTGTAATTATTAATAGTTAATATAGCTTTTTTTTTTAAGGAAAAATGTATATTTGGGTTTAAAATCACTTTTTCTTTAAGCAAATTTAACCACAACAAATCTAAAGTTATTTTTTCAATAGAATTTTCACTTAAGCTATTAGTAATATTTAAAAAATAATTAGTTAAATATTCATTTACACAAACAGTATTTTTGGAATTCAGCAATATCTCTGAAAAAAATAACATATCTTCCCCAAAATTTAAGTCTTCTTGAAATTTAATATTATGTTTAAAAATGAAAGCTTTTCTAATTAACCAGGAGTTAGTATTAGGTGTACATTTATTTTTCAAATAATCGACTAAAATACTTCCCGTTTTAAAATTAAATCTTGCTTTTGTTTTTCTTGAACTCACATAATTATGACCACAATAACAGACATCACTATCTGATATATTTATTTTTTTAATCATTTTCTCTAAAAAATCAGATTCGTAAGTATCATCAGCATCTAAAAAAGATATGAATTCAGAATTAGAAAGATTTATTGCTCTGTTTCTCGTATAAGAAACCCCTTTATTTGATTGATGATATACCTTAATTCTTGATTCTTTTTTAGCAAAAATGTCACAAATTTCACCGCTATGATCACTTGAACCATCGTTAATTAAAATTAACTCAAAGTCTTTAAAAGATTGATTTAATACACTATTTATACTTTCTTTTAATCTTGCACTTTTATTATATACACCCATTAATACTGAAATTTTAGCCATAAAAACACCACCTTAAATTTTAAAAATTAAATATAGTATCATAAGGCAGATAAGTAACTGCGCCTGTATAAATAATATAAATATAAAACAAAATAAATACTGGATATATAATCAGATTTAAAGTAAACTGTTCATCTTTTTTTATAAGTGACATAAATTTTGGGAGAATTAAAATGAAGAAGATTGTACCATAAAGTGAAAATCTATGACCAATAGTACCGTTTTCTAAGAATACTATATATATAAATAAGCTAAAGTAAAATATCTTCAACATAACTTCCATTGAAAAATCTTTATATACTAATTTATCCCAATATATAAATCCTAAAATTCCCATTAGAAGAAAAACTAATATTGCTTTTGTCCCTTCAATACTATCTGTTTCATTTAAATAAACTGAATATTCCGGGAAATATAGATTAACTATATTTTCTAATATAACTCCCATAAAGGGAGATATAAATACAAGGAATAAAACCCAAGATCTTTTGACTTTTATATATTTAATAAAATAAAATAAAATAGCTATTAGAGCTGTTTGATGAAATAAACTAGCTATATATACAAAAAAAATGTATTTCCAAAATTTATTTTCCATAATATATTTAAATGCATAAAATGTAATAGCGATTGCTGTAAATATTCTGATAACACTGAAAGAGTTTAAATAAAATAATGGAAATGTAACAAATACTATTAAACTCATCCATTTATTATTACTATATTTAACAATCACAAGATAAATGCATATCATTAAAATTAATGAGTTTATAAAAAAATAAATATTTGTTATTCCAATAAATTTAGATAAATCAACCAAAAAAATAGTTAAATATTCATTTCTAGAAATAATATTAGTAACATAATCATTTTTTATTGTATTATAATAAGCCCAATAATCCCAACCGACATCATAACGAAAGGCTGAAAAAATAAAAAGAATTGTACATGCAGCGAAAAAGAAACCATTTTTGTTAAACTTTTTTAAATTTTTTTTTCTATAATCAAAAGATACCTTTTCAAAAAACATTAACACAAATATAGCAAAGACAACTATTAAATAAACCCACATGCCTTATTGCTCCTTAGATTCTGAAAAATTCAAAATAGTATCTTTAAATAGATTATTATCATCCAAAGTTTTTGCTAGGAATATTTTTCTATTTTCATTATATTTTAGAATATCAAAGTTTCGAATATATTCTTCTATTTGTTTATCAATAGTAGTTAAATCATATAAAACCAGCCCTAACTTATAATTATGTATTATTTTACTCAAATAAGTTCCTTTATAAGCTAAGAGGGGTATGCCTTTTTCTACAGCTTGATATAACCTATTTGGTAATGCTGTATTATTATTAATATCTTTAGCAGATCTTAAAACATTAATAAAAGAACTTTCAATGTAGAATGCTTTCTCTTCTTTTTGTTCATATCTACCTGAAAGTATAACGTTATGATAATTATTAGATATTATTAGATCTGATAATTGGTTATTTATTGTACCTTCACCTCTAAAAATTAATTCATATTTTTTGTTATTGCCCAAACTATGAATTATTTTTTCATTTATTTCATAATCTCTTAAAGCACCAATACATAATATTTTTATTGGTTTTATTCCAAAATCCACATTTATATTTGTTGTTATTTCATCCATTTTAATTTTTGAATTATGATTTAATATTAAATTATCTTCTGGCAACCATTCTTTATATCCAGCCGATGAAATAACAATATTTTTAATTCTACTAAATATTTTTCTTGGAATAAAATTAATTAACCGATGATAATCCCTTATATCTAACATATATCTATCCTTATAAAATTTATCAAGAAGTCTGTGAAGAAAGAAAAATATTTGCAACCCAAATACAATAATTTTTTCTGCACCTATTTTTTTGATTTCTTTTTTCACAAATGTACTAAATGAGTAATAGTCTGAAAGGTTTCTCTTATGTCCTAATTTCTTATCTCTATATATAATCTTATTATGCTCATTATTTTCAATTCCAAATCTATCCCATATTATTATACTATATTCAATACTATTTTCTTTTAATATTCTTGTATAGTTATCCAAATAAGGCATATATAGGGTGTTAGAAGGGCCAATCAATAATACTTTCATATAGTCCTCCAAATTTATTTTTTATATGTGTTTCCTGTAATATAATTTGTATAGCTTATAATTATTCTTAATATTTTAGCCCCCACATTTGGCATCGAATAATCTTTAACCAACTTTAAGGTTTTAATTTCTTGTGTTTCTAGTACAGCTAGTCCTTGTAAAATCCGTTCTGAACCTACCCCTACCATCATAACAGAAGACTCTTCCATCGCTTCAGGACGCTCATGAGCTTCACGAATATTTAATGCAGGGAAACCTAAAATAGAAGATTCTTCACTAATCGTTCCACTATCACTTAATACCGCTTTTGATTTAATTTGAAGTTTATTATAATCATTGAATCCTAGTGGTTTTAGCGTATATATTAATGGATTAAATAAAATTTCCTTTTGCTCAATCATTTTTCGTGTACGTGGATGTGTACTCATGACTACTGGATATCCATATTTTTCTGCAATTGTATTAATAGATTCTACTAATTTCATGAAGTTACGCTCTGAATTAATATTTTCTTCACGATGCGCGGATACTAAGAAGTATTTGCCTTCTTCTAAATTTAAACGATCAAGTATATTTGAATTTTCAATATCCTCTTTTCGAGAATTCAATACTTCTAACATAGGACTGCCTGTTTTTATTATACGATCTGCTGGTAATCCCTCACGCAACAAATATTCACGTGCGATGTCACTATATGTTAAATTAATATCCGCAATATGGTCAACAATTTTACGGTTTGTTTCTTCAGGAACACGTTGATCGAAGCAACGGTTGCCTGCTTCCATATGGAAAATTGGAATTTGACGACGCTTTGCAGCAATTGCACATAAACAGCTATTCGTATCTCCAAGCACTAAAAATGCATCTGGTTTAACTTCTTCTAAAATAGGATCAATTTTAATTAAAATATTCCCCACTGTCTCAATTGCTGTACCTGTTGCTGCATTTAAAAAATAATCAGGTTTTTTTAAATTAAAATCATTAAAGAATACTTCATTTAATTCGTAATCATAATTTTGACCTGTATGAACTAAAATATGTTCGATTGCATCTGAATTTTCTAATGTATTAATTACTGCTGATAAACGAATTATTTCTGGACGTGTCCCTACTACTGTCATTACTTTTAACTTTTTCACAATTAAACCTCCAAGTACATCGTATCTGGTTGCTTTGGGTCAAACATTTCATTTACCCACATAACAGTAACCATATCATTGTCGCCTAAATTTTCTATATTATGAGTATATCCTACTGGAATATCTACTACTTCTAACTTTTCTCCACTCACATAATATTCAATGATGTCTGTGGAGTCAATTTTACGGAAGCGAATCACACCTTGCCCACTTACAACTAAAAACTTCTCATTTTTAGTATGGTGCCAGTGATTTCCTTTAATAATGCCTGGCTTAGAAATATTAATTGATACTTGCCCTCGATCAGCAGTACGGATAAATTCGGTAAATGACCCCCGGTTATCTATATTCATTTTTAAAGGGTAACTAAATTCATCTTCTGGTAAATAACTTAAATAAGTACTGTATAGAGCTTTAGTAAACGGATCTGTCATCGTAGGGATTGTACGTTCATCCCGACTACTTTTAAATGAATAAATTAACTCTACAATTTCTCCAAGTTGCTTTGAATATAAATGAGGAATTTCACAAAAATCATTTACCTTATTTGGCTTGCCAGTTATAGTATTTGTAAACTCTTCAATTACATCATCAATATATACTAAGTTTAAAACAACAGAGGGATCATTTACTTTAATTTTTAAACCTCTGCTAATATTGTGACAGAAAGTTGCTACAGCACTATTATAGTTCGGTTTACACCATTTTCCAAAAACATTTGGTAGTCGGTAAACATATACATCAGTACCTGTTTCATTTTTATAATCAAAAACTACCTCTTCACCTGCACGTTTACTTTCTCCATAAGAATTCTCACGCTCTGCTTGAGTAGAAGATGTTATTAATATAGGACAGTTTGAGTTGTATTGCTTTAAAGTATCAACAATTTTAGAAGTAAAATCACGATTTCCTTCCATAAATTCTGATTCATGTATTGGGCGGTTGATACCAGCTAAATGAAAAACAAATTCAGCTTCTTTCAATGCGGTTATTAACTGTTGCTCTGTTGTCTTTCTAGTTACTTCAACAATATTTTCAAAGTTATTTGCTTTTAAATGAGCTACTAAGTTCTTTCCTATAAAACCATTTGCACCTGTAATAACAATACTCATTTTGCTTTCCAAGCCTCCAACTCTTTACGTACATAGTCTAATTCAAGGAGCTTACCTTTTACTTCCTCTACTGATAAACGGTATGTATTATGTGAGTTATATTCTTCTGTAGAAGATAACTTACTATCCCCTTCTTCAAAAAACTTATCATAATTTAAATCCCTTGTATCTGCCGGTACTCTGTAGAATCCAACCATATCTTCTGCCACAACATATTCTTCACGCGTTAATAAAGTTTCGTATAATTTTTCTCCATGACGTGTTCCAATTATGCGAACTTTATTATCAACTTCAAATAGTTCTATTAGAGCCTTTGCTAGATCTCCAATTGTTGAAGCTGGTGATTTTTGAACCATAATATCTCCTGCTTTCGCATTTTGGAAAGCGAAAACTACTAATTCTACCGCTTCTTCCAAACTCATTAGATATCGAGTCATTGTAGGGTCTGTAATTGTCAAAGACTCTCCATTTTTAATTTGCTCGATAAATAATGGAATTACTGAACCTCGAGAAGCCATTACATTCCCATAACGTGTACCACAAATCAAGGTTTTTTCAGGATTCACTGTACGAGATTTTGCCACGAAGACTTTTTCCATCATCGCTTTTGAAATACCCATTGCATTAATTGGATATGCCGCTTTATCAGTAGATAAGCAAATCACCTTTTTTACTCCCGCTTCTATGGATGCATTCACTACATTTTCTGTCCCAATTACATTTGTTTTTACGGCTTCCATAGGGAAAAATTCACATGATGGAACTTGTTTAAGGGCTGCAGCATGGAACACATAATCAACATCAAAGATTGCATTTTTCACACTGTTAATATCCCGAACATCTCCTAAATAAAACTTTAATTTATCATTATTATATTTTTTTCGCATATCATCTTGTTTTTTTTCATCACGTGAGAAGATACGAATTTCTTTGATATCTGTATTTAAAAAACGTTTCATTACAGCATTACCAAATGACCCGGTACCACCTGTAATAAGTAAAATCTTATCTTTAAACATACTTTCCTTCTCTCCTCTAAGTGAAATGTTTCATTATTATTTCATATGAATGTTTTGCAGTATAATTATTTTCTAAGTATAGTCTAGCATTTGAGCCCATTCTATTTCTATCTGTCTCATCTGTAAATTTTAAAAGTTTCTTATTGAAATCCTTTACGTCCTTACTTTCACACCAATAACCAAATTCACCTTGTTCAATTATTTCTCCAATATCTGTATTAATATCTGTTGCAGCCAATACCGGCATGGATGCCTGCATATATGATAATAATCGTGATGGAAAGTTAGGAATAGTAAATCGGTTATCTAAAAATATTAAACCCACATCACAAGAATTAGCCAAAATTTCATACTCTTCTTTAGGTAATTGTTTAAATAATTGAGCATTATTTATATTATTCTTCACGAAGAATTCGTTTAATTTATTATATTCAGTACCCGACCCCGCAATAATAAAATAGACATCTTTATTATTACGATTAGTTTCTAAACATTCTATTAAATAATCTATTCCCTGAGGCTTGCCTAAATTTCCACCATAAATAAATATTGTTTTATCTAATGGTATATTAAATTTTTTGCGAATTTCCTTTTTCTTTTCGTAACTATATTTTATTTCTAAGGGTTCTATAGAATTAGGGCAAACTTCAATTTTCTCTGATTTTAAAAAAGTATTATTTTTAACTATAAATTTTACATTTGCCGGGGACATACAACCTATAAAATCTGAATTGAGATATAATTTCTTTTCTTTATATCTAAAGTATTTATTAATAATACTTGTTTCAGAAAATATTTTTAAATCAACAGCATTTTGAGGGAATATGTCTTTCAATAATAAATAAGATTTTGCATTATCCCGATTTTTAATATATCTAATAACTTTTTCAAATGTAATTGGTGGCGTAGAATAAAGAATCAAATCAAATTTAACATTGCTCATATTCTTTTTAATTGCCTTTAAAAAAAGAGTTTCTATTCGTAAAGTAGATACTCCTTTTTCAATTAGATTAGTTTTTGTGATATTCCCTATTTTAACCTTTAAATAGTGAACATCATCTTCTACAAAATAACTTGTTTCTTTGTTAGTTCTTTTTTCCAGAGGAGTTACAATATAAACTTCATGACCTTGATTCCTAAATTCTCTAAGAAGGTCAGAATAAATACCCTTATCTAAAATGCTATTCAATCTTCCAATTGATAGAAATAATATATTCATAGCTCACCTTGCCTAATTAATTCTTATTTATCTTTCTTATCTTTCTTGCTGGCACACCTGCATAAACACTATCTTGTTCTGCATTCTTCACTAATACTGCTCCAGCGCCAATTATAGTATTATCGCCTATATTTGAAATACCAGTCATAATAGTACTCCCCATCCCTACAAAAACATTATTCCCCAGTTCGATAGATGCACCTATACTCGATAATGTTGATATTAAACAGGCTTTCCCTACTTTTGTATGATGCGCAATTACGACGTTAGGGCTTAGAATTGAATAATCTCCAATGCTAGCTTTGGTCCAGACAGTAACGTTAGCATGAATATAAACACCTTTTCCAATTTCTGTACTTGGACTGATATTAGCACTTGGATGAATTAAAGTAGGGATGTTACCGTTATTTTCCATTATACTTTCCATAATACTTAATCTAGATTTATTATTTCCCACAGCGACTATAAAACTTTTATTTTTGATAGTAGAACTGTCAAGTGATGAAAAACTACCTAAAATTTCCCTACCCATTAAATATTTACCGTGTTTAGCCACATCTTCATCAAAGAAACCTATAACATTTAACTTCATACATACTGCTAGTTCATACATTACTTCTCCATATGTTCCTGCACCAATAATGTAAATATCATTATTATTCATATTAACTCCTTAATAATTCTGTTGCTTGGTACCAGTAAATCTTTCCATTGTAACCTGATCACTACTATTTATATCAGCTCTTTTTAATACTTTTAAAATAGTATTAAAAATTATTTTCATATCATTTATAAAAGTGATTTCTTCAATATATCTCACATCATAATCAAACTTTTGTTCCCATGTAATAGCGTTTCTACCATTTACTTGAGCAAGACCAGATAATCCTGGACGAACATTATGTCTTTTTTTCTGATGTTCGTTATAAAGAGGTAAATAATCAATTAATAATGGACGCGGGCCAATTATAGACATATCACCTTTAATAATGTTGATTAGTCCTGGTAATTCATCTAAAGAAGTGGAACGCAACATTTTACCGAATTTTGTTAATCTAATTTCATTCGGTAATAGTTTCCCTTTGTCATCTCTTGCATCTGACATTGTTCTAAATTTATACATTTTAAAAATTTTTGCATCTTTACCAGGTCTTTCTTGAATAAATAAAACGGGACTTCCCAACTTTATTCTTACTAGTATTGTAATAATTAATAGAATTGGGCTAAGAACAATTAAAGCTATTAATGCAAGAAGAAAATCCATTGGTCTTTTAATAAATCGGCTATAAAATCCACCTTTAGATTTTTGCATTATTTCTCCCAAACCCCTTTTATAATTTCTATAACTCGAGTTAAATCATAATTAGTCATTTTTGAATCTGAGGGCAAACAAATACCAGTATTAAAAAGCTCTTCACAAACACCATCACCAACAAAATCATAACATTCAAATACAGGTTGCATATGCATTGGTTTCCAAACTGGACGTGATTCAATATTTCCCGCTTCTAAAGCTAGCATAATATCTAGCGGCTTCACTTTACCTTTTACTGTCAACGCACTTAACCAATAATTAGGTGCATCCCATTCGTTATTCGGCATAAACTCTATACCTTCAAGACCACTCAATTCACGTTTGTAATATTCATAAATATAATTTTTCTTTGCTACTCGATCATCTAAGATTTTTAACTGCCCACGACCGATACCTGCTACGACATTACTCATACGATAGTTATATCCCACTTCGCTATGTTGATAATGTTTTGCATTATCACGTGATTGCGTTGCCCAGAAACGTGCTTTAGCAACCTTTTCTTCATCATTTGAAACGAGCATACCGCCACCCGAAGTTGTGATAATTTTGTTACCGTTAAATGAATATATGCCATAGTGTCCAAAAGTACCTGTTTGCTGCCCTTTATAATGAGTACCTAACGATTCCGCAGCATCTTCAATAACAATTACATTATGCTTACTGCAAATTTCCATAATACGATCCATGTCTGCTGATAAACCGTATAAATGTACAACTATAACTGCTTTTACTTTTGGATATTTTTTAAAAGCAACTTCTAATGCTTCAGGACACATATTCCAAGTTTGATAATCACTATCAATAAACACAGGTTTCGCTTTTTCATACATAATTGGATTTGCTGTCGCTGAAAATGTTAAAGACTGACAGAATACAATATCTCCTTCTCCAACACCTGCCGCTTTTAATGCTAAATGAATGGCTGCAGTTCCTGAAGTAAGAGCTGCTGCGGCCTTAGAACCCACTTTTGCTGCAAGCTCCTTTTCAAATTCATTGACATTTGTTCCTAATGGTGCAATCCAGTTCGTATCAAATGCTTCTTTTACATATTGTTGTTCATAGCCCTCATCACTCATATGTGGCGATGATAGAAATATTCTACCAGACATTGTCTAACAACTTCCTTCCAATAAAACTCATTTAATTTATAATTTTGTTTTAATTATAATTTTTAAAAAACAATCTTCTTACTAGGATATAATTTATTCTGTTGCTGCAACATCTGCGTGTAAACTAACAATAACATCCCATCGACCATTTGCTACAGCAATAACATTTTCTTTTAACCTTGGATTTTCGTGGTGTTCAAGCTCTTCTAAAAACATTTCCAGCTGTGTTGCAGTCATACAGTTCGCTTTCCCAACATGAATTTTTGGATACACATGCTCTTCTTGTATTTCATCCGGACTAAGCAGTTCTTCATACATTTTCTCACCTGGCCGTATACCTGAATATTCAATTCCAATTTCTTCTTCTTTAAAGCCTGATAATCGAATTAGATTTTTTGCCAAATCTGTAATGTATACCGGTTCACCCATATCAAGTACAAATACTTCTCCACCACGTGCAAGTGCACCAGCCTGTAGAACAAGACGGCTCGCTTCTGGGATTGTCATGAAATAGCGTGTCATTTCCGGATGAGTTACAGTAACCGGTCCACCTGCAGCAATTTGTGACTTAAAACGAGGCACTACTGACCCACGAGATCCTAATACATTTCCGAACCTTACTGCAGCGAATGTCGTCTTACTTTGTGTAGCCAAGTTTTGGACAACCATTTCTGCGATGCGTTTTGTTGAACCCATCACATTCGGTGGATTAACGGCTTTATCTGTTGACACAAGTACAAAGCGGTCGACATTGGCAGCATCTGCTGCATCTGCAACATTTTTAGTACCGAACACATTATTTTTTATTGCTTCTAATGGGTTAGCCTCCATGAGCGGAACATGCTTATGTGCTGCAGCATGATAAATGGCATTCGGTTTGTACGTTTGAATTACTTCAAAAATCCGTTCTCGGTCTTGTACATCTGCGATAACCGGAATAATTTCAATATCCAAATCTTTATATTGTTCCGTAAGCTCCATATGAATTAAATAAATCGAATTCTCACCGTGTCCGAGCAATAACAATTTTTTAGGTTGAAATTTCATAACCTGCCGGCAAATTTCCGAGCCAATCGAACCACCAGCACCGGTTACTAATATGACTTTATCGGTAATGCCTTCAGAAATTGCAAGCATATCAAGCTTAACTTCATCACGTCCGAGTAAGTCTTCGATATTTACTTCCTGCATATCATTTACTGTCACTTTTCCTGTCAGAACATCTTCAATTTTCGGCATAATTTTCACGCTTGCACTCGTTGTTGAACAGCGCTCGAATAATGCTTTCATTTCACTTTTAGGAAGCGATGGAACAGCTAAAATAATTTCCTGGACACCTTTGTTTTTAACGATTTCTTCAATTTCACTAGTTGTACCGAGGACACGGAAATCGACCAGTGTTAAATATTTTTTATTCGGATCATCATCTACATAACCGACAATCTGATATTCGGAATACTCATTGCGGCTAATATTGCGTGCGAGAATGGTGCCAGCCTGTCCGGCACCTACGATTAATACACGGATTGTTTCACCATTAAATTTTATTTTTCTTTTTTCATGTAAAAGCCTTAACAAAAAGCGAGAACCGCCGATCATAATAATATGGAGCAGCCACGTAATTGCGAGAACGCGTACATAAATGTCACCGTTAATGACTTGCTGCATAATCATCGCCATTACAACAGAGATGGTTACTGCACCACCGATAATGATCAGTTCTTTAATCGATGCCACAGCCCATATGCGGCTGTACAGTTTGTAAATGTTTGCGACAATATGATGTGCGATTAGTAGCGTAATCGCACTGATGAATAACGTTTTGTTCTCATATACACTAATTGTCGGGTGCAGCAGCCAATAACTGATATATATCGCAGTCAATACGATGATCGAGTCAAGTACAAAGAATACTGCATATCGTCTTCGATAGTTCATTTTTCCCATAACCTTTCTATATGCTATTTCTTCAGAAAATAGACCACCATTTTTTAGAACTTATTTCCTGTGGTTCATATAAGATAAAATTCTTATTTTTAATGATCCTTGCATTATTTTCTAAAAGCATATCCACTGCATCTAACTGTTTCTTTTTCTCTAAATATATAAGCCCCTCTTCAAATAGAAATGGGCGAGTTGTCAAGTTATGAACATCTGAACCATATGTATGGACCAAATTCGCTTTCACTAAATCTAGCGACAGCTTCTGAATGTTTTTTCCGAAATGCCCTGTAAGACTTCCGGCAGTAATTTGCGCCATTGCGCCTTCCCTTACGAGCTCTTCCAGCTTATATGGCCGTTCGGCAATTGTTTTATTTCGTTCGGGATGGGCAATGATCGGTATAATCCCCTTCGCTTGAAGGGCAATAATCATTTCTTTTGTATATTTCGGTATTGTGCTGGATGGTAATTCAAGCAGCAAATAGTTGGAGTTTGCTAGAGTCAAAGCTTCCTTTGCTTCTACTAAAGAGACAATGTTTTCGACTAAACGGACTTCCTGACCCGAATGAATCTTCAATGGAATCTCATGGTGATGCAGCTGTTCCTGTAAAATAGACAGCTGTTCGGTTACTTGTTTAGCTGTAACATTGTATTGTGGATGGTAACTATGTGAAGTTGTAATGATTTCTGTAATGCCTTCTTCTACCGCTTTTTGAAGCATGCTTACTGTTTCATGTAAATCTCCGGGTCCGTCATCGACACCAAACAATATATGGCTATGTATATCTATCAATGTAATGCCCCTCTTCTAGATATTAGTTTCGAGGGGCGTATGTTTTACTCTACTGCCCCGTAATATTGATAATAATAATGATTTTTATCAATTTCATAATTATTCAATACTGCTCCGATAATATTTGCCTTGGAAGCGAGCAGCATCTCTTTCGCTTTAATCACATTTTCCTTCTCTGCTTTTCCTGAATTGATTACTAATATCGTACCTTCGCATTTATTCGATAGAATTTGTGCATCTGTTACTGATAATACAGGCGGTGCATCGAAAATAACCATATCAAATTTCTCTTTTACTGCTTCTATAAACTGATCCATCGTTTTCGATGCGACCAGTTCCGCAGGGTTTGGTGGAATCGGACCACTTGTTATAACCGAAAGTCCTTCAATTTGCGTTTCATTTATAACTTCTTCAATTGTATGCTGGCGTATAAGAACTGTGGATAACCCGCCGATATTTCTAACGCCAAATGTATGGTGAGTTGTCGGTTTTCGCATATCCCCGTCTACCAGCAATACTTTTTTCCCAGCTTGTGCATACACAACAGCGATGTTCGATGCATTTGTCGATTTACCTTCACCCGGTGTCGATGAAGTAAGGACAAGCGTTTTTATATCTTTATCCGGCATCGAAAAGTTAATATTCGTACGTACGGTTTTAAATTGTTCAGATACAATTGATTTCGGATTCGAATCGGTAATGAGTTTTCTCGCTAATGTAGTTGGCTGTGATTTTTTGCGTTTAAACTTGTTGAACATTACTTCACACCCTCACTTTTCGGTCAATTATCGTTTTTTTTTGCTTTCGTGCTTTTGAAGCATTTCTGACATCCGCTTTATGCATTTCTTCTAGGTTTATTATACTTATAACCCCAATAATTGGCAATCCTATTATTTCTTCCACATCCTGCTCCGTTTTCACTGTCGTATCAAGGTATTCCAGTAAAAAGGCTAAACCTACCCCAATCATTAAGCCAATCACTAGTGCAATCGCAACGTTCAGCATTTTGTTTGGCTTGATCGGTGACGGGTTGTCCGAATACTGTGCCGGAGCCAAAATATTCACATTATCGATATTCATCAGCTTCGGAACTTCTTCTTTAAATACTTCAACAACCTGGTTGGCCATGTCGGCAGCCACATTATAGTTCTCATCCTGCACACTTACATTCAATACTTGCGAGTTATTCGCATTTGTTACGGATATTTTTGATGCCAGTTGTCCGGGAGTTAACGGCAAGTCCAAGTTTTCTACTACAATGGATAAAATCGCCGGACTTTTAATGATTTCATTGTATGTATTGATTAATTGCAGGTTGGACTGAATATCTTGTGATGTCATTTGCTGTGTTTTATCTTCGTGTTTTTGGTTGACCAGTACTTGTGTGTTCGCCTGATATATCGGTGTCAGTAAAAAGTAGCTGACAATCGCTGCTACGATTCCTGCAAAAACAGTAAGCGAAATAATAAGAGCAGCCCGCTTTTTTAATGTTTTAAATATATCTTGTAAGCTAATCGTTTCTTCCAAAAGTGTCCGCTCCTTTGATTTTAATAGTCCCATTATACAACAAAATACGCTTTAATTATACAATTTTAACAAGTGATGTAATGAAGAATAGTAGATTTCCCGCTTTCTCTTTCCTAAGGTTGAAATCCCCTCTATTTTGCAAAAAAGTTTGCAATACTGTTATCGTATTACAAACTTGTTTTTTACCTGAAATTCAGTGCTTTGTCCATCATGTCATCACGCAGCGCTTTTTTCGTAGCTTTATAGTCTTCCATAAACGTCTGTGCATATGATTTATCAAAGCCGTTCGCCTGAAGATCCTTTTCCACAAGACCGACTACCGTTTTTACTGTCGCATCTGTAGACTTCTCCATTGCTGTTGCAGCACCCATATATTTTCTGTAGAAATAACCGTATTGAATTGATTCGCCATTCTTCTTTTTCGTCTTGTATTCATCGTAAGCCTGGCTGACCAATCCGTTAATCCGGGCACGGGCCTGGTTTTCAATACTTGCAAATGTCGGTGTGTACTGCGCTTTAATCGATGATACCGTCACTTTTTCTTGTGGCTTAGTGCCGCCGTTCGGTTTCGTAGATGAAGCGGGATTACTGTTGTTTGAGTCAGTACTATTATTCGTATTAGTGCTCTTATTTGCGTTTGTATTTGTACCTGTACTTCCATTCTCTGCTACGGTTTCATCATCCGATTTCCCGTCTGCATTGGCGCTTGTAGAATCTGCCGGTGTTCCCTCTTCTGAATCATTATCGGTAGTTGTGCTTGAGGAATCTGTCGGCTTTACCCCATTCGTGTCGCTTTCTGCTGAATTATCTGCTTTATCATCGACAATATTACCCTCTTTGTCGACAAGTATGACACTGCCATCTGGAAGAGTTATCTCAAATGTTTCTTCTAATAAAGCATCTACCTCAGTATCTGCTGTGTCGTAGGATTTAAATTTCAATTCATATACAAGGTAGCCTGCAACGCCCAACACAATCACTAACAGAGCAATTAAAACATATTTAAGTTTTTTCATCTGCGATAGCCCCTCCACAGTTTTTATATCTAAGGTTTGAATTTTTTTACATAATCTCGTTATCAGTTAAATTCCCCAGAGCTATTCGCCCTAGGGAATCTTTTGGTGACTATTGTTGTTTTTTTAGATTTAAGTAAAGTTCTTTTGGTGAACCGTTGCTGAAGTTCAACGTAATTAAACCTGGATCCAAATCGATGCCTTGCAGGGCGTCCCAGATATTATCTGTTGAATAATCTAATGCCGCAATAGTACGGATTTGATTATTATTTAGACCCATTGCAACAAGGACACTTTTCGCTACTTCTTTGTGATTATCAGCTAAAGTAGTTTCGCTGAATGTATAAGTAGCACCACCGATTGTTACAGATTCAACTGCTGCAGTAGTACTTGAATTCCCTAAATTATCAATGAAGTCAAGTGCTGTTGCAATTAAATCATCAACCGTTACAGCCGGTGAAGTAGTTAATGTTACTTGCACTTCATCACCACTTGTTACAACTGCCACTTCTTGAATTGTATCGTTTGTAACATCGCCAGCTAATTCGTCTAAGATGTTTTCAACTTCTTCGACGAAGTCTTCTGGTGTTGGTTCTGGTGTTGGTGGTGGTGTAACCGGACCACTACCTGGTGGTGGTGTAATAATTGGCGGATTTGGTGTTGGTTCTGGCGTTGGTTCCGGTTCCGGTGTTGGTTCTGGTGTCGGTTCCACGTCTACCGCATTTTCAGCACGCACAACGAATGATGCTAATTGACCACGTGTTACAAACGACTTAGTGTCGAAGAATGTCGGTCTCACACCAATAGTGATACTGTTCTCGTATAATGCAATAATATGTTCTTTATACTGAGAGTTGTCTACATCTGTAAATGGAACAGTGTCAGTAGTTGCCTTTAAATTGAATGCCTTTGCAATAATTTTAGACATTTGACCACGAGTAAGCATATCGTTTGCACGGTATGTACCGTCTTCAAAACCATTGATAATGCCGGCATTTGCTAATGCTGCGATTGCCCCGTAGTTTGAGTTTTTAGTAGAAACGTCTGTGAAGAATGGATTTGTAACATTTGTTGTGTCCAAACCAAGGATTTTAGCGATGATTGATGCTGCGTTACCGCGTTTGATAGAAGCTCCCGGGCGGAAAGTTCCATCTTCATAGCCACCAACAATTCCGCGGTCAGCTAGATTCATAATGTTTTCATAATGCGTGTTAGTTGATTTAACATCAGAGAAGCTAACTGCTGCCTCTGCTTGTGGAGCAACCGCTACAACTGCACCAGCTGCAAGAGTTGTCGTTAAGGCTACATTGAACATTTTCTTGTACGTTTGTTTTTTCATGTAAAAACCTCCATTTTTTATCAAGATACGCTGATTATAGCACACCGTAGTAAAAGGTGGAAATAATTTCGCAATTATCTATCTAATGAGTAATATTATCCTATATATAATACTTCCTACTTACTTAAATTCCAATATAATATCGGATAAAAGTAATAGTAATTTATACCAATATTTCATAGTTTATAAACATTTTTTTAATACAGCGTAAAAAAATGATGTTTTCTGTTGCCAGAAGATAGAAACCCATAATAAAAAGACATCCATTCCTCTAAGAGCAAAATGGATGTCTTTCAATCTATCCTAAGCTTTCGGATTGTTCAATAAGATTACTTCGCATACTCCACTGAACGTGTTTCACGAATAACGGTTACTTTGATGTGACCCGGGTAATCGAGTTCTTCTTCAATACGTTTGCGGATATCTCGCGCTAAACGATGTGATGCCAGATCATCAATTTTTTCAGGTTGTACGATGATACGTACTTCACGACCAGCTTGGATCGCAAATGATTTTTCAACGCCGTCATAGCTTTCAGAGATTTCCTCCAGCTTTTCAAGGCGGCGAATATAGTTTTCCAGTGTTTCACTGCGGGCACCTGGACGGGCTGCTGATAATGCATCGGCTGCTGCTACAAGTACGGCAATGACTGAAGTTGCTTCCGTGTCACCGTGGTGGGATGCGATCGAGTTGATCACAACTGGGTGTTCTTTATACTTCGTTGCCAGTTCCACACCGATTTCAACATGGCTTCCTTCGACTTCATGGTCAATTGCTTTACCGATATCATGCAGTAAACCTGCACGACGAGCTAAAGTTACATCTTCGCCTAGTTCAGCAGCAAGCAATCCTGCTAAGTGAGCTACTTCGATTGAGTGTTTCAATACGTTTTGACCATAGCTTGTACGGTATTTCATACGACCAAGGATCTTCATTAAATCAGGATGCAGGTTATGAATACCTACTTCAAATGTTGTTTGCTCACCCGTTTCGCGGATTTGCTCGTCCACTTCACGGCGAGATTTTTCAACCATTTCTTCGATACGTGCCGGGTGAATACGACCATCTTGAACTAGTTTTTCCAATGCAAGACGAGCTGTTTCACGGCGGATCGGGTCAAAGCCGGATAAAATAACTGCTTCAGGTGTATCATCGATAATCAGATCGATACCTGTAAGTGTTTCTAATGTACGGATGTTACGGCCTTCACGACCAATAATGCGGCCTTTCATCTCATCATTCGGCAGATTTACAACGGACACTGTTGTTTCTGCAACATGGTCAGCTGCAAAGCGTTGTAATGCAAGTGATAAAATTTCTCGAGCCTTTTTGTCTGATTCTTCTTTTGCACGCAATTCCGATTCTTTCGTCATTACAGCGATATCCGTAGAAAGTTCGTTTTCAACTTCCTTCAAGATAACCTCTTTCGCTTCTTCGCGCGTCAGAGCTGCAATGCGCTCAAGCTCAGTTTTTTGACTTGCAACAAGTTGTTCTACTTTGCTTTCCATCTGTTCAATATGCTGTTGTCTGCTAGCTAGAGCTTCTTCCTTACGCTCTAAGCTTATCTCTCTTTTGTTCAGAGTATCATCTTTGCGGTCAAGGTTTTCTTCTCTTTGCAATAAACGGTTCTCTTGTTTCTGAAGCTCTCCACGACGGTCACGAATGTCATTTTCCGCTTCAGTTCGAAATTTGTGAGTTTCATCCTTTGCTTCAAGCAGTGCTTCTTTTTTAAGCGCATCTGCTTCACGTTTCGCGTCTTCCACGATTTGCTCGGCAACATGCTTTGCACCAGTCACTTTTGATTCATTCACGTTTTTCATGTAGAAATAGATAACAGCGACACCGACAGCGAATCCTAGCAAAGCAGGGAGTATCATTTCCATAATATCGTTTCCCTCCTATGCCTATATATGTCTGATGTTCTCTTATTCGGCTAAATATATCTGAATTGTTCAAACATACCGCCTATTCATTTCAAAATTTAGAAATTATACATTTTAATTGTATAGTTCAAAATAAGGTATGTCAAGAATAGCCATGGTTTAAGGGGTTTTTTATATTTTCTGGTTGAGTTGGTTCGGTCGTGGTGATAGGGTTTAGTGTAGCCTAAAATTTTCTGGATTGGGTTTGGTGTTAGTGTAGAGAACGCGTGTGCCCAGTGGTTTTAGTATAACCTTATTTTGGCAGAATATACTTGGGTGGGGGGTGCGGGTGGGGCGTGGCTGCTGGAAGTTCTAATATATTTTGAAATGTTCTAATATATTTTTATTTCTTCTAATAAACTTTCGATTTTCTAATATATCCGGTGCTTCTTCTAATAAGTGTTCGTGATCTTCTAATATCCATTTCAGATCTTCTAATACCGGGGCGAGTTCTTCTAATATCGCAGAATTTCTTCTAATAAAAGTTCCCGCGCATCCTTTCTCACCGGTTCTCTCCAGCAAAACTCCCCCAATTCCGGTCAAGTCCGCCCATCTTCTAATATCCGTCCCAAATCTTCTAATATCACTCACAGTTCTTCTAATAACCCCCTATATTTGTTCTAATAAAGTAGCCGGCTAATATATTATCCCCTTAGCGTAACGCGGACACCCAGAAGTTCTAATAAATCCTGAAATGTTCTAATATATTTTTATTTCTTCTAATAAACTTTCGATCTTCTAATATATCCTGTGCTTCTTCTAATAAGTGTTCGTGATCTTCTAATATCCATTTCAGATCTTCTAATACCGGGGCGAGTTCTTCTAATATCGCAGAATTTCTTCTAATAAAAGTTCCCGCGCATCCTTTCTCACCGGTTCTCTCCAGCAAAACTCCCCCAATTCCGGTCAAGTCCGCCCATCTTCTAATATCCGTCCCAAATCTTCTAATATCACTCACAGTTCTTCTAATAACCCCCTATATTTGTTCTAATAAAGTAGCCGGCTAATATATTATCCCCTTAGCGTAACGCGGACACCCAGAAGTTCTAATAAATCCTGAAATGTTCTAATATATTTTTATTTCTTCTAATAAACTTTCGATCTTCTAATATATCCTGCGCTTCTTCTAATAAGTGTTCGCGATCTTCTAATATCCCTTTCAGATTTTCTAATATTGGAGCGAGTTCTTCTAAAATCGCATAATTTCTTCTAATAAATGTCCCCGCGCATACTTCCTCACCGGTTCTCTCCAGCAAAACTTACCCAAATCCGTTCAAGTCCACCCGTTCTTCTAATATCCGTCCCGAATCTTCTAATATCACTCACAGTTCTTCTAATAACCCCCATATTTCTTCTAATAAAATCACAAGCACGCCCCCCACCCGAAACTACTTCAACCGTAACCCGCCCCATCCACGTTCCCCAAACAAACCAAAACAAAAAAACCCAAGCAAATTACTTCGCTTGGGTCTGTAACATTTATTATTCTTTTTCTTCTTCGAATAATTCTAGTTCGTCCAGTTCTTCTTCGTCTGTTGTATCGTTGGCGCCGATTGTGTAGCCTAGTTCACCGATACCGAAGTGTTGACGGATTTTTTCTGTTACTTCTTCTTTCATTGCAGGGTTTTCTTTGAAGAATTGTTTTACGTTTTCACGACCTTGGCCGATTCGTTCACTGTTGTAGGAATACCAAGAACCGCTCTTCTGGATGATGTCCAGTTCTGCACCGATGTCGACGATTTCGCCTTCTTTTGAAATCCCTTCACCGTACATAATATCAACTTCCGCTGTACGGAATGGTGGTGCTACTTTATTTTTTACGACTTTGATTTTCGTTTTGTTACCGATAATTTCTGTACCTTGCTTGATCGCTTCACCGCGACGCACTTCTAAACGGATAGAAGAGTAGAATTTAAGGGCACGTCCACCTGTTGTTGTTTCCGGGTTACCGAACATAACACCGATTTTTTCACGTACTTGGTTGATGAAAATAGCAAGCGTATTCGATTTATTGATAACACCTGATAATTTACGTAATGCCTGAGACATTAAACGCGCTTGAAGACCCATGTGCGAGTCACCCATTTCGCCTTCGATCTCTGCTTTTGGTACTAATGCTGCTACAGAGTCGATAACGATGATATCGATCGCGCCAGAACGCACTAATGCTTCCGCGATTTCAAGTGCTTGTTCACCTGTATCCGGCTGTGATAATAATAATTCGTCTATGTTAACGCCTAATTTTTGTGCGTATACCGGGTCAAGTGCGTGCTCAGCATCGATAAATGCTGCTGTACCGCCGTTTGCCTGAATTTCTGCGATGGCATGTAATGTAACAGTTGTTTTACCAGATGATTCTGGTCCGTAAACTTCTACAATACGTCCGCGCGGGTAGCCGCCTATACCTAATGCTGCATCAATTGCGATAGAGCCTGATGAAGTTGTATCGATTTTGTTGTTCGAGTTTTCACCCAACTTCATGACAGAACCTTTACCGAATTGTTTTTCTATTTGTTTTAACGCCATATCTAATGCTGCTTTACGATCGCTCAAACTATTTCCTCCTTAAGAAAAAGCTTTATTTAACTTATGTCTCTATTATACTTGCTAATGAGATAACATTCAAGAAAAAAGCGAACATATTTTCGCTTTTTCTTTGAATGTCCCCAAATGCCTTTAAACAGTGGACCAAATCGCCATTTTCAAAACAAACCATCAACTAAATCAGCTTTTTGTATCCCTGATTCGCCAGTTCCCTCATTAAATAGCTGAACGTAAACTTCACGGCGCGGATCCGGTTTGTATTTCTTGAGCCGGTCAATTGCAGGCGGTACGTTAATGGCTCTGTGTCCCCGATCTTAATACCGACCCAGATCGATCCTGCAGGCTGTCCGTCATGGTCGCCCGGTCCTGCTGCACCCGTCAGCCCGACACCGATATCGGTCCCGAACTTTTCTCGCACCTGTGTCGCCATTGCAGCAGCACACTCACTGCTGACGATTCCGTATTCATCAAGCAGTTCACCGGAAATACCGAGGTGTTTGATTTTCGCTTCCTTTGTATACGTCACAACTCCGCCGATCAATGCGGATCCGACACCCGGAACTTCTGCCAGCTCCGATTGGAACAGACCGGCCGTTAAACTTTCGGCAGCGGAAACCGTCAATTCATTTTCCAGCAGCATTTGCACAAGTTTGAATCCTAGTGACTCATCATTGACACCGTAATAGTATTCTCCGACAATATCGAGAATTTCACGTTTCTTCAATTCAATCAGACGGAATGCCTGTGGTTCGTTCTGCGCTTTTGCCGTTATGCGCAATGTTACTTCACCGTCTGAAGCAAGCGGGGCAACGGTTGGATTTGTCTGTTCATCCAAAATGTTCTGTATGCGCGTTTCCAGATCTGCTTCGCCAATGCCATAAAAACGCAGTACATGAGATAAAATAACGCCGCCGTCATGCAGAAGCGCCGCCAGTTTTGGTTTCGTTTCATATTGGAACATCGGCTCAAGCTCTTTCGGCGGACCCGGAAGTAAAATATAAATACGGTCATTTTCCTTCAAAAACATCCCCGGTGCCATCCCGTGCTGGTTCAGCAGTACATCACAGCCATCCAGTACAAGCGCCTGTTTGCGGTTGTTTTCCGTCATCGGTCTTCTTTGCTTCGAGAAAAACTCCTCAATGGCAAACAGCGCCGTTTCATCAAACACTAAAGTACGGTTCAAATGCTTCGCAATCGCTTCCTTCGTCAAATCATCCTTTGTCGGACCTAAACCGCCCGAGAAGATAATGACATCCGCGCGCTGCTCCGCAATTTTGATCGCTTCTAAAAGCCGCGCCTCATTATCACCCACAACTGTATGATAATAAACATTAATGCCAAGTTCCGAAAGCTGGCTCGAAATAAATTTCGCGTTCGTGTTGGCAATCTGTCCTAATAATAATTCCGATCCTACCGCTATAATCTCTGCATTCATTCCAAAAACCCCCTAAATATCAAATCAATTACGCCTCGGCGGAATTGCAGGCCCACAGGATGTGGATCAGTCAGCCGTTGTCGCACGATGCGACTTTTTTAGGCTGACTTCCTTTTCTTTATAAAATCTGTGACATCTGCCAGAGGCTTCTTTTGCAGCAGTTGCTTTGACAACTGCTGTAAAAGAAAAAACTAGATTAGAAAAACAGCGCCGTCCAAATGCACGAGCAACCGTTCAATCTTTTATGGATACTATTACTATTACCTATCCTAAAAGAAATTCTAACCTAGTTTTAGAAATTTTATTTATTTTGACTCCAATAATGCACGACGGTTGAGATAGAAATAATCCCATCCGGACCATACTGTAAAGAATAGTGCTACATAAAGCATAATCATATCAAAAGGTATGCCAACTAATGTAAAAATCGTATTGTGTAAAATTAATGCAGAAATCGCCACGATTTGGGCCCAAGTTTTAATTTTACCAAGCTGGTTTGCCGCTACGACTTCCCCTTGCCCTGCTAAAATCAGTCGAAGTCCCGTTACCGCGAACTCACGCGAAATAATGATAATGACAATCCATGCAGGCGCCAGTTCGATTTCCACCAATAAAATAAAGGCAGCCGAAACGAGCAGCTTGTCTGCAAGCGGGTCCAGAAACTTCCCTAAGTTCGTCACTAAATTATATTTGCGGGCATAGTAGCCATCTACCCAGTCCGTTGCCGAAGCGAAAATAAAAATCAGTGCCCCTACAAAATAGTTCACTTGCATTTCCGCGCCAAACAGCGTCATATTTCCCCAACCGAAATCAAACATCATTACAATCACAAATAGTGGGATTAATAAAATGCGCGAGACTGTAATCTTATTTGGAATGTTCATTTGTTAACACCTTTCGTCTAAAGAAAAGAGCCATCTTTTAAGATGACTACTCTCCTTGTCCTTCATTCACTAATTTTAAAATGATATTTTGCGTCATACGATCTTGTGCGTATGTCAATTCTACATCATTTACATATACTTTAGCCACTTTTGAATTCCCCAAACGGATTCTTGCATAGCCATCTGCAGTTGAATCATTTTCTACGATATCTCCAGCTTTATAAACTGTTGCATTCACTTGCTCCTGCTGTTGTTCATTTCGGATACCAACCCATGTTTCACCTGATACTTCAATACGGACATTTAAGCTGTCTGTTCCTGATACTTCAAATGTTGAATCTTCGCCTTGTACAACACCTTCACTGATTGTTTGAGCTACTTCAGGCTCGTCTGTGACAGGTTCTTCAGGCTCAACATTTTCTTCAGTGTCATCTTCTGTGTTTTCTTCGTTGTCTTCAACAGGTTTTGTTGGTGTTGAATTCGGATTTTGTTCGTATTCAATCGGTTCAATCTCCTCTTCTCCTCCATCCGGCGTACTGCCCGTTTTTTGGAAGTATAGAGTTGTAATAACGATAATAATGACAATCGCAAACAATGCAACGATCAATTTCGGCATTGCTTCCATCATCTTATTGCTCGATGTCGCTTTCATATTGCGGCGACTCGGACTTTGTGTGAATGATTGGGCGACTTCTTCTTTTTGCATTTCCGGAATATCTTTTCGATACTCAGTTAATACTTCATCCGCATCTAATCCAACTGCTTCGGCATACTGCTTAATGAAGGCACGTACATAGAAAGAACCGGGCATAATTGTATAGTTGCCTTCTTCGATTCCTATTAAATAACGTTTTTGGATTTTCGTGATATTTTGCAAATCATCTAGACTATAACCTCTAGCTAATCTCGCTTCTTTCAAGCGAGCTCCTAGTTCCGTCAAAAAAAACACCTACTTTTAATATATTCAAATAAAGATGGCAATAAGCCCTCTTATTTACTAAAAACCAAACCCGCCAAAATGGTCTGTACTCGATAACATATTATTCTTTTCGATAATTTCATATGTTATTTCCTCATTCGGTTCATGGCGCAATTCGATAATATAGTCAAAATCTTCTATTTTATATGATGAATGCTGTACGAACAGATCTGGATGCTCAATGACTTTAATCGTCGGCATACCCATGATTTCCCGAACTAACTGCTGGTGGCGTTCATCCGTCGAGCGACGTGTCACGGCACCGTCCAATATAAAAATATTATTCCCATTAAACTCATCGCCCATTAACGTATTGCGGACGGTTTGTTTAATCATAGTAGAAGAGATGAAAATCCATTTTTTATTCGCGCACACACTTGCAGCAACGATTGATTCTGTTTTTCCGACACGCGGCATTCCTCGGATCCCAATTAATTTATGCCCTTCCTTTTTAAATAATTCGGCCATAAAATCAACTAAAATTCCTAATTCGTCACGTACGAACCGGAATGTGTTTTTTTCATCCGCATCTTTCGGTATATAATGCCCATGCCGAACAGCCAATCGATCACGCACTTTTGGCTCGCGAAATCTTGTTACATTGATATTTTCCATTGTTGAGACGATTGAAATAAAACGCTGGATAGATTCTTCGTTATCTGTTGATAACAGCATTCCTCGATGCTCCTCATCCACACCGTTAATCGAGACAATATTAACGCGAAGCATTCCTAACAGCGATGCAATATCTCCTAATAAACCTGGTCGATTCACTTGAATTTCATATTCAAAATACCATTCGCCCATTTTGTATCTGTCCCCTCATAATAGAAACGTATTTATTTCTTACAAGTTCCATCATAGCGGATTTTCTACCTATTGAAAAGTTAGAAAGCCACGTTTTTGTTAGTTTTCTTGAAATAATTTTTGAAAAAACGCGTTCTGGAAGTATCCATGATGGACAATCGTGCATTTACAGGTTGGAGATTGGAACTAATAGAAAATGATGCAAGGAAATTTGTTTGCAAGTGTGTGGATTTATTAGACATTTCCGTTAAGTTAATCGCCAATATGTATGGAATAATCGTCAACTTCATTTTAATAATCGTTATTTTTTTAAGGAGAACTTATTCGCCACTTCTATAGAGATATTCGTCAGTTTTGACCATTTAATCGTCAACCTAAGGGGCTTATTCGCCACTTTATATTGATTAATCGTCAATCTTGAGTAATTAATCGTCAATTCCTAGAATTTATTCGCCGCTTTCATTTACAAAGAAAAAATGCCGCTCACCAATTCAGTGAGTGACATTTTTCCCGTAAAGCTGATTAATGAGTCGCTTTGTTTTGAACGAGTTTCATAATACAGCTTGCAATCGCTTGCTTTTCGTCCTTTTCGGCAACAGACCATAAGTCAGATAATACGCGCTCTTGCTCGTTTTGCGGGTCAACATTTTTCGCAAGATACTCGCCAATCTGAACTGCGGCTTTCTCAATCATTTTATTAGGCATGCCGCTTTCTTTTGCATCAGACACTTGTTTACCTAAGAAGCTTGTCCATTGTTCCCAGTTTTGTAATAATCCCATTTGCTTTCCCTCCTCTCGCACAGATAGTATGTGCGGATATCGGGAAATTATATGTACCAGCCGCCATTAACTCGAATTATTTGCCCTGTTACATAATCGGCGCGTCCGCTCAAATAAAAAGCCGCCATATTCGCGATATCAAGCGCTTCGCCAAATGATTGCAATGGAATTTGGCTTTGAATCATTTCGCGCTCCTCAGCATCGAACTTAGCGTTCATCTTCGTATTGATAATTCCGGGTGCAATCGCATTAACGCGAATGCCGCTATACGCCGCTTCCTGGGAATATGCTTTCACGAAACTGTGCTGGGCGCCTTTTACTGCTGAGTAGGCTACTTCGCCCGCTGCACCGACATCTCCCCAGATCGAACCAATGACAAGCACATAGCTGACTTTGTTCGCCCGTAATTTGCCTGCGAGCAGTGCCGTCGTCCGCATCGGATTTTGTACATGGACATGCCAAAGTTTCGTCATTTCCTCGGCTGGTGTGTTTTCCAGTAAATCATAGAATGCATGGCCGTTCGCATAAACGATCGCCTGCAATGAATAAATTTGGGCGGCAATTTGCTCCGCCCCTGTGTCACTGCTGAAATCTGCTTTTACCGGGATGAACTCCTGATCCGGAAAGTTCTCGGTAAACGCCTGAAGCATACTGTCAATGACAGTATGCCCAGTATGATAATGCAGATAGAGTGACCAGCCATCCTGTGCTAATTGCTGGCAAATTGCCTGTCCAATCGCACCGGAAGCACCGCAAACTAATGCAAACTTCTTCATTTTTGATCGCGCCCGCTTACCGGCATGATTGTAAACACCGTTTGTTGCTCTTCACCTTGAATGGTTGTAAATGCTTTTTCGATATCTTCCACTGTAATTGTCTCCAGAACCGGTACAACGTCGAATAGATTCATGTCGTTGAATTTATAACGTGTAAACTGGTTGGCGATAAATTCGATGGAATTCAGTGCACGCAGGAAGAAACCGATTTTTTTGCGTTTAATACGTTCTACATCTTCAGAAGTGAATAAGTTTTCTTGTTCTGATTGTGCCAGCTTGTCTTTAATCAGTTTCGCAAGCTGTTCCGGCTGTTCGGAATCCGAGCCGATCAGTGCAAACCCGTAGCCGTTTTCCAATGAGAAATCATAGCCGTATGATTCATCGATCAGACCATTTTCATATACATCTGTATAGAATGAAGAAGCGCGGCCGAATAAACATTCAACACCGATCTGGACAGCTAGCTCATGCTTCAGCATTTCTTCGCCGCTTAACCCAACTTGCTTCGCTTTTAAGCCGACATATACTTTTGGCTTTTGCACATCCATATGAAGCACGCGTTCTTTTTCCGCTACATTTGTTGGTTCTTCATCAAATAAGCGTTTTATGTCTGTCGGCTCCTGGAATGTCTTTTTGTTTTGGTTATCTTCAATAAATGCCATCATTTCAACAGGATCTACAGCACCGATGACGAACATCAGCATGTTCGATGGGTGGTAGAACGTGTTGTAGCACGTATATAAATGCTCGGCTGTAATTCCGTCAATCGACTCGATTGTGCCGGCGATATCAATTTTCACCGGGTGGTTGTGGTACATATTTTCAATTGCGCCAAAGTATAAACGCCAGTCCGGCTGATCATCGTACATCGTAATTTCCTGTCCGATAATGCCTTTTTCTTTATTTACCGTTTCTTCCGTGAAGTACGGCTCCTGTACGAAATTCAATAATGTTTCCGTACTTTTATAAATGTGGTCCGTTGCAGAGAACAGGTATGCTGTGCGGGTGAATGATGTGAATGCATTCGCCTGCGCCCCTACTTCACTGAACTTCTGGAATACATCCCCTTCTTCTTTTTCGAACATTTTATGCTCTAAAAAGTGGGCAATCCCGTCCGGAACAGTAACCGGCTCTGTTTCTCCGATCGGTACGAATGTACGGTCAATCGAACCATACTTCGTTGTAAACGTCACGAATGTTTTCGAAAAGCCTTTTTTCGGCAAAATATATACGTCTAAACCGTTGTTTAGCTGCTTGTAATATAATGTTTCATCTAGTTGCTGGAATTCAATTGTTTCCATGGATTACTCCCCCTTACCGCATAAGAAATACGTTGCTTCTAATTTAATATCCTGTGCCACTTTTTGCACATCTTCTTTTGACACAGATTGCCAGCGTGCTGTCCACGTATCCATAGTAAACGGTTCGTCTAATACTTTGTATTGGTCAAAAATTTCAATTTGGCCACGAGGTGAATCCAACGCTTCTTTTAGCTGGTTAATGAGCATCGCTTTCGTTTGCGCCAATTCCAAATCGGTAATTTCACCGTTTTGCATCACTTTTAACTGTTCATCAATTAATTGGCGTGCCTTTTCTTCATTTGCCGGCTCAATCCCTGACACGACAAACAGTAATCCGTATTGTGAAGAATAAGAGCTGGATGCATAATAAGCTAAACTTTCTTTTTCACGGACATTCATAAAAAGTTTTGAATGGGCATACCCGCCGAAAATACCGTTGAAAATTTGCATTTTAGGGAAGTCTTCATCACCGAATCGTACTGGTGTCGAGTAGCCGATATGCAGTTTCCCTTGTTTCATTTCCTGCGTTTCTTTCGTATATGGTTCAATGTTTGCAGGAGCTGAAACTTCTTCTGTTTTTAATAGCGCATTGCGGTCAGCGAATTGGAGCGCTGCTTTCAACTTTCGCGTTATTTCTTCAACATTAATATCACCGACAACGTAAATATCAATGACATCATTTGCTAGCATATCTTCGTATGTTTTTGTCAATGATTGTGGAGTAATCGCTTTTACAGCTTCGATATTTCCGTTTGCGGAAAATGATGCCGCGCTGTTTGGTCGGATAATTTCTGTTAAGCGTTTTTGTGCGTAGCGTGATTTGTCATCGAAAATCGATTGGATACGCTGAACGACCATTTCTTTTTCACGGTTGACGATTGATTCTTTAAATACGCCGTTTTCGTAGTTCGGTTTGAAAATCGCTTCCTGGATCAGGTCGATTACTTCATTTAATACATTGCCATGCGATAAGTATTGGTCGTTTACTGTTTCTACATTTAATAGTACGGTATGTTCCTGACCGCGCTTTGCTGTGTCAAAATACAATACTGTGCCGAACAGGTCATCTAAATAGCTGCGGTAACTTGCCGATGTTGGAAATTTTTCGTTGCTGTGCTGCAGGACATTCGATAATACTGTACGTTGTGCCGCTGTTTCTTCATTTAATGGTGCTCTCCATTTGATCGAAAAGTTCACCGTTTTGAATTGGGCGGTTTGTCGTATATGAAGCGAAACACCTTTCGCAATTTCTGTTGTTAAAAACAAAAAAACTCCTCCTGACTACCTCGTGAATATAAATATAAATGCTTCTTCTCTACTATACATGTGTTGCCTTGATTTGTGCAAAGTTATTATCCGTACTAAGTGTTCCCTAATTCGTGACATTTATGAATGGAAAGTTTGAATGGTGTGAAAAATAAAAAATTTCTTTTTAATAAAAGTTTTGTACGCATTCTGCGTTTCTTAATGGGGTCGTTGTGCTGCGTTGCGGGGCACGCTTTCCTGGGGGCGTGGCTCCAACTAACTTGATGTATGCCTCTACGGCGGCATACATCAAGTGGATTTTCCGCGCACGCTTAATCCCCAAGGAGTCGGCCCCTCCACTCCGCACAACTACCGGTTTGGTATAGGGTTTGAGCTTCTTATTTGATCTGGGTCAAGGTATGCTGAATTTTCTTCCCTTCTAATTCAAAGTTCTCGCATTAACGTAACTTGCTAATAAAATTGCGTTTTCTACTTTCTGGGTATGCCGTTCTACTTTTCAGGTGAATCGTTCTATTTTTTCATGAATACTTTCTACTTATAACTCAATTTGTTCTATGTACTTCCCAAACTTGGCTAATAAATTTTGCACTGCTTATCTTTCGAGTGAGCAGTACTAATTTTCTTGAATCATTTCCACTTTATCCTGAAAACTTTCTCCTTTACCTTCAAAATGTTCTCCTTCCCCACCAAATGCCGCTAATCAATTCCATGCCCCCAATTCGGCTAATCAATTCACCACTCCCTAATTTAGCCCGCAACGCAGCACAACGTGTTCAGAGCGTATACTTTATTCACCTTTAAAACAAAAAAACCGCCTGCACAAATCTGCTTTGTACAGGCGGTTCTATAATTAGCGTTTTCCTTTGATGTAAGGGACGCCTGATGCTTTTGGTGCTACTGCTTTTCCTACGAAGCCTGCTAATGCCAGGATTGTCAGGACGTATGGCAGGACTTGCAGGATTACCGGTGGGATATCCTGAATGAACGGGATGTTTCCACCACCGATACTTAATGTTTGTGCCAAGCCGAAGAATAGTGCGGCACCTAATGTTCCGATTGGATGCCATTTACCGAAGATCATTGCGGCGATGGCGATGAATCCTTGTCCGGCTACTGTTGATGCAGAGAAGTCGCTTGATGATGTCATCGCTAATGATGCACCGCCGACACCTGCTAACGCACCGGAAATCATTACACCGATGTAGCGCATTTTCGCTACGTTGATCCCCATTGTATCTGCTGCCATCGGATGTTCCCCAACTGCGCGGATACGCAGACCGAATGGCATTTTGTAAAGTATGAACCATGCACCGATTGCCACGATGAACGCGATAATCGTAGTTGAATACACGTTGTGGAACAGCAATGGTCCTAAAAACGGTATATCGGCTAAATACGGTATTTCAAAACGTTGTAATGGTGCTTGGACCATATCTGTTTGACCTTTACCGTAAATCAGTTTTACTAAGAAAACAGTAATTGCTGCAGCAAGCATGTTCAGAGCAACACCCGTTACCGTTTGGTCTGCACGGAATGTTACTGCTGCAATCGCAATGATTAATGAGAAAATGGCTCCTGCCAGTAATGAAGCAAGCAATGCCAGCCAAATTACGTTTCTGCCAAAGTCATCATAGTATTCCAAGTTGATATAAATACCTGTAAATGCACCGACAATCATTAACCCTTCAACACCAAGACCGATTACCCCTGCACGCTCCGAGAATAGAGCCCCGATACCTGTTAAAATAAGCGGTGTTGCGTATAAAAGGGCAGAAGGGACGATAAAGTATAACACTTCTAAAAAGCTCATGTTACTTGCCCTCCTTTTTCTTTCCGAATTTCTGTAAACCAACACGTAAAATATAGCCTGAAGCTACGAATAGAATAATTACTGCAATAATGATTGATACGATTTCTTCCGGAATACCTGCTTCATTCGGCATGTTTAATGATCCGTATTTCAGGGAACCAAATAACGAAGCCCCGAAGAATACACCGATCGGATTGTTCGCACCTAGTAATGCAACGGCAATCCCGTCGAATCCGATACCTGAAGCAGCTGCTTTAATCGAAGCGTTTTGGTATGTTCCCAGTGCTTCCATCGCACCGCCCAGGCCGGCGAATACACCTGAAATTGTCATCGCTAAAATGATGTTGCGGTTTACGTTCATACCTGCATATTCAGCAGCGTTTTTGTTGAACCCTACTGCTTTCAACTCATAACCGCGCGTTGTTTTTTCTAAAATAAACCACATGACAACTACCATGATCAGTGCCACGATAATCCCCAGGTGAAGACTTGAATTGTCCGTAATTTCACGTAACCACTGATTACGTAATGTCGCTGACTCCAATACCGTCGGCGTTTTGAATCCGCCGTCTGATAATGATTTAATCGCAGCATTTGTTAAATATAATGCTGTGTAGTTTAACATGATCGAAGCAATTACTTCGTGTACTTGAAGTTTTGCTTTCAGGAAACCTACGATAAATGCCCAGAATGCACCCGCTGCTGCTGCTGCAAGTAATGCTAATGGCAAGTGGATGATACGTGGCAATCCTTCAATGGCATAACCTACATATGCCGCTGCAAGCCAACCCATTAACAGCTGACCTTCAACACCGATGTTGAACAGTCCCGTACGGAAGGCGAATGCTACCGCCAGACCCGCTAAAATATACGGTGTAATTTGACGAATTGTATTACCGATAGAATAGGAATCTCCGAAAATACCATTCCATAGTGCTGTATACCCATCGATTGCATCATAGCCGCTGACAACCATGATGATACCGCCGACAAGTAATCCTAAAACTACCGAGATAAGTGGAACGAGCAGATTCACGACTCGATTTGACATTATTCGTTCCCCTCCTTAACTGCCTTTGCTTTACGTTTTTCACCGGCCATTAATAAGCCAAGCTCTTGTTCAGATGTTTCTTTCGGATAAACCGTATCGACGATTGTTCCATCATAAATAACGGCAATGCGGTCAGAAACGTTCATTACTTCATCCAATTCAAACGAAATCAATAATACGGCTTTTCCTTTATCACGTTGTTCGATTAAACGAGAGTGAATAAATTCAATTGCCCCTACATCCAATCCACGAGTAGGAAGTGCTGCGATCAATAGATCCGGATCACGGTCGACTTCACGTCCGATAATCGCCTTTTGCTGGTTACCGCCTGATAGCGCACGTGCAGGCGTCATTTCGCCATGGCCTGTACGAACATCATACTCTTCAATGATTTTGCGTGCTTTTTCATTAATTTTCTTATAGTCCATAATAACGCCTTTTGAAATTGGCGATTTGTAGTAAGTTTGTAGTGCGATATTGTGCCCAATAGGGAAATCCAGGACAAGCCCGTGTTTGTGACGGTCCTGAGGAATATGACCTACCCCTGTTTCCGTAATTTCACGCGGTTTTAAGCCTGTAATATCTTTGCCGCCTAACGTCACTTTACCGCTCTTAATTTTGCGCAGCCCTGTAATTGCTTCGATTAATTCCGATTGACCATTTCCGTCAATCCCTGCAATACCAACGATTTCACCACGGCGAATTGATAAATTCAGACCTTTTACTTTTTCGACATCGCGGTAATCCGTTACAACAAGGTTTTCGACTTTGAAGATTTCTTCAGCAGGGTTTGCTTCCCCTTTTTCTGTTTTGAATTCTACTTGTCGGCCAACCATTAGTTCAGCAAGCTGATCCGGGTTTGTTTCAGCTGTTACGACCGTTCCAACCCCTTCACCTTTACGGATAATTGTTACGCGGTCAGATACTTCCATAATTTCTTTCAGCTTATGTGTAATGATGATAATCGATTTGCCCTCTTTGATCAGAAGTTTTAAAATCGCTATCAATTCTGTAATTTCCTGAGGTGTTAATGATGCAGTCGGCTCGTCAAAAATAAGGATTTCCGCACCGCGGTACAACGTTTTTAAAATTTCTACACGCTGTTGCATTCCGACAGAAATATCTTCAATTTTCGCAAATGGATCCACATCCAAGTTGTATTTCTTCGATAATGCAGCAATGTCTTTTGCCGCATCTTTAATGTTGATCGCACCCAGTTTCGTAGGTTCGCTTCCTAAAATGATGTTTTCTGTAACCGTAAAGTTTTCCACAAGCATAAAGTGCTGGTGCACCATTCCGATTCCTAAATCATTTGCTTTATTCGGATCTGTAATTTTTACCGCTTCTCCGCGTACTTTAATTTCTCCGGCTTCTGGTTGATATAGACCGAAAAGTACATTCATTAAAGTCGATTTACCTGCACCGTTTTCCCCTAGTAGTGCATGAATTTCGCCTTTTTTTAACTGGAGGGTGATATTGTTGTTTGCTACGAAATTACCGAACTCTTTACGGATCCCGAGCATTTCAATCACGTATTCCACTAGACTCACTCCCTTAGGCTATTTATCTTTAAAATTATTTTTATAAAATTAACACATGAAAGATTTTTGGGAAAATCTTTCATCTATTAATTTTTTCAGGCGAATTCTACACTGAATACGTCCCTTTTCTTACAATTCTATGAAAATATAACGCTTACATTTCTCTTAATACTAAATTTACTGAATATTTAAAACGAGCGTTTACATTAGAAAATCATCATAGGGAATAATTCCCCTATGATGATTACCATTAAGAATTATTATTCAGGTTTTTCTTCTGAAACTTTAATTTCGCCAGAAGCAATTTTCTCTTTATATTCTTCTACTTTATCCATTACTTCTTGAGGAATTGCACCACGAGAATCTGCTAAGCCAACACCGTCTTCAGCTAAACCGTAAACAGTCGTTGTACCACCTGGGAACTCACCGTTTTTAGCTTTTGTAGCGATATCCACTACTGCGTTGTTAACACCTTTTAACATAGAAGTTAATGTGATGTTTGTAGAGTCATCCACTTGACCTTCTGCATATTGGTCAGCGTCAACACCGATTACCCATACGTTAGCATCAGGATCTTTTGCTTTACGCTCTTTAGCTTCTGAGAATACACCGTTACCAGTACCGCCAGCAGCGTGGAAGATAATATCTACGCCAGAAGAGTACATTGAGTTCGCAGCGATTTTACCTTTAGAAGCGTCGTCAAATACACCTGTGTAGTTTACTTGGATTTCGATATCCGGGTTAACAGCTTTTGCACCCTCGATGAAACCAGCGTGGAAGCGGTTAATTACTGGGATATCTGTACCACCTACGAAACCGATTTTGCCTGATTCAGACATTGAAGCTGCAACAACACCAGCTAAGAAAGCACCTTCTTGCTCTTTGAACAGGATGTTTGCTACGTTGTCAGCTGCTACTTCAGCATCGATTAATGCTAACTGTGCATCTGGATTGTCATTAGC
Organism: Solibacillus sp. FSL W7-1436; assembly: GCF_038007305.1. Taxonomy (NCBI): domain Bacteria; kingdom Bacillati; phylum Bacillota; class Bacilli; order Caryophanales; family Caryophanaceae; genus Solibacillus; species Solibacillus sp. FSL W7-1436. Next base: position 2,523,958 of record NZ_JBBOWV010000001.1, on the reverse strand, counting down.
GATTTCTTCAATTGCATCACCCATCATGAAACCAACACCGAATACTAAATCGAAGTCACGACGTAATAAGTTGTTTAAGTTTGTGTTGTAGTCAGCATCTGATTGAGATTGTAAGTAGTCGAAACCACCGTCACCTTTCGATAGGTTGTTGTCAGCACCGAATTGCTGAACACCTTCCCAAGCTGATTGGTTGAATGATTTGTCGTCTACACCACCAACGTCTGTAACCATTGCGATAGAGAAATCGCCAGAACCTGCGTCAGTTGTTTCAGAACCAGAATTAGAATCATTGTTTGAAGTGTCTTTTGAATCAGTTGACTCTTCGTCAGTTCCGCATGCCGCCAAAATTGCACCAGTTGCTACTACAGAAGAAATTAATAAACCAAATTTACGCTTTTTCATTAATGAGTCCCCCTCAAAGGTAATTGATATTAGCAGGAATTAAATAATAGAAATTATTGTTCTACACCCGTTTACGTACTACATGGAAGCTGAATTTGTCAGCTCTAAAATAATTTTTTGAATAAAGAACTACACGATCATTTTCATCATAGTGAAGTTGCTTTAATACAAGTAATGCTGTTTCCGGCCCACATTTCAATATCGGTGATACTTCATCGTGGAAGCCGACTGGATCAATATATGTCACTGCATATGCGACACGGATGGATCCGGTTTGCTCTAAAGCCGAAAAAATCGAGACGTTTTGATTACTTATAAATTCACTTGGCAGTAAATTTGCCGGTACTTTGTCTACACAGTAAACGACCGGTTCATTGTCTGCCGTTCTTACACGTTCAATCGTGATAACATTGTCATCAATGTCAGTTTGGAAACGCTCCACATCATCTTCCGTTGCTTTTTCTTCCTTCGCACTGATGAAGATTGTGCCTGGATTCATACCAGCGTTTTCGATCATGGAAGATACACTCGATAAATGTTCAATGCCTGATGTAAAAACAGGCTTTGGATTGACGAATGTACCGACACCATGACGTCGGACAATAATGTTTTCTTCTTCCAAAAGTCGCAGTGCTTCACGAAGCGTTGCACGACTTACACCTAATGTTTTTGAAAGTTCGAATTCTGAGGGTAATTTTTCGTTCTCACGATAGGTCCCTTTATCTATATCTGACTTCAAACGATCAATCACTTGTAAGTATAAATGACGATGATCTGCTTTAATTGTCAATTAGTATCACCACCATAACATAGAGATCAGACATCTGATGTACAACATTCCTACTAATTCGTGAATAATATAACACTTTAAACAAAAAAAGAAAACATATTTCTTTAAATGTGTCATGTTAATGTGAAAAATTAGCGAATTTATTTCAAAACTTATAGAAATGAATATATTCAGAAAAGCGCGACAATGTCAAGGTTTTCCTAGTTAAAATCGATTTCCCAGCACTTGGCGCGGTTTACTTCCTTCTGGTGGTCCGACAATCCCGCGCTGTTCCATCTGATCGACAATCCGGGCTGCACGTGAATACCCGATTCTGAATCTACGCTGCAGTAAAGATACGGAAGCTGTCTGCATTTCCAGAACGAGTTGTACGGCTTCGTCATACAAGTCGTCCGTTTCGTCCATCACATCAACGATTGGTTCATCGGTCGGAATCATCGCCTCCTCATATTGAGCTTTTTGCTGCTCAATGACACTGTTAATAATTCTTTCCACTTCATGATCACTTACAAATGCACCTTGCACACGGACCGGTTTGGATGCGCCTGCCGGTAAATACAGCATGTCACCGCGGCCAAGTAATCTCTCGGCACCGCCCATATCCAAAATTGTGCGGGAATCGACAGCCGACGATACGGCAAATGCAATACGGGAAGGAATATTCGCTTTGATGATGCCGGTAATAACATCAACGGACGGTCTTTGTGTTGCGATAATAAGGTGAATCCCTGCTGCACGCGCCATTTGGGCAAGTCGTGTAATCGCATCTTCCACTTCACTCGACGCAACCATCATTAAGTCCGCCAACTCATCGACAATGACAACAATATACGGAAGTTTCGGCTGTTTTTCCAATGCATCTTCATTGCCTATATCGATATATTCGTTATATCCTTCAATATTCCTTGTACCAGAGTGTGAAAAGAGATCATAGCGGCGTTCCATTTCCGACACAACTTTCTGCAATGCCTGCGCCGCTTTACGCGGATCTGTTACAACGGGTGCCAATAAATGCGGAATCCCGTTATATACACTTAGCTCGACCATTTTCGGGTCGATCATCATCATTTTCACTTCACTTGGTTTTGCGCGCATTAATAGTGACACAATAATGCCATTGATACATACACTTTTACCGCTGCCTGTTGAACCGGCAACCAATAAGTGCGGCATTTTGTTTAATTCCGCCGCTATTGCCTGGCCTGTTACATCGCGTCCCAAACTTACGAGCAATTTGGCCCCGACTTTCACCTGTTCGTTTGCTTCAAGCACTTCGCGTAATGTTACGACGGCCACTTCACTGTTCGGCACTTCGATTCCGACAGCCGATTTACCCGGAATCGGTGCTTCAATACGGATATCTTTTGCTGCAAGGGCAAGTGCCAAGTCATCTTGAAGGCTGACAATCTTACTTACTTTTACACCTGTGTCCGGCATGACCTCATATTTTGTCACCGCTGGACCTAAATGGACTTGTGTCACTTTCGCTTTTACACCGAAGCTTAAAAATGTTTGTTCCAGTTTCTTTGCATTTGTTTGGATGACTGAATATTCGCCGCTTTGATCGTGTTCGGGCGGCGGGTTCAGCTGCTGCATGGAAGGCAAAATATACGTTTGGTCCGTTTCGGATGTTACGGCCATGATTGGCTCACTTATTTTTTCCTCTACTTCGATTTCAATACCTTTTTGCTTTTCCTGTTTCACTTGCTCCACAAAATTTGAAATGATCGGCTCATGATGTTTCGGCGCTGCCGTCGTAATGATCAGGTCCTCCAGATCAGCCGCTTCCTCTTCGATGATCGGTTCGGTTTTAGAACGTCGCAGTTTCTCTTGAGGTTCAGGTTTCGGCTTACTTCTTGTGCTGCGTTTCGTTCTTTTGAACTTTCCCTTAATTGCAGGGGCTTTCTCCACTAAAATGGGCACGAGCGCTTTTCCGGTAATTAAAATTATCCCGATTGCCAATAATACAAATGCGGCAATTTTTGCTCCGGATGCATCGAATAATACATGGAACAGGCTGAATAATATTCCGCCGATCATACCGCCGCCAAGCGCATTGCTGCGATTTGCAATTCCATCCGTACTGATGAGTATTCTCCATGTTTCCTTCAATACGGAATTTGACAACAGTGTGTTCGTTGCATGCATCTGTTCGAATAACAGACTATGACTGAAAATCGTCAGGCTGGCCCCGACAAACAGCACACCGTATACGACGCGGGTATTGAATGCGACACCACGGCGTTTGACCATTAGCATCCCTGCTATTAAAAAGCACAGCAACGGGATGATGAAATGCAGATTGCCGAAGAAAAACATGGCGATTGAATGGAGCATTCTTCCAACAAGCCCAAACTCCAGAAATTCGATAATGGCTAATGCAATGAGCAGCAAGCCGATAATTTCATATGCGAGCGGATGGAGCTCCTCTTTCGTCTTTGGCTTTAGCGTCGGCTTTGTCTTTGCTTTTGTTTTAGTACTTTTCTTTTTTTCCAATCTTTGTTCACCTACTTAAAAATTGTTCCTTAATGTTAGACGCCAAAGTTGCTGTATAGGCTTCCGGGTAATGGAGATGCGTAATTTAATCAATTGGCTTAGTTTGTGCCGAATAGAATAGTTATTACTGCTATGTACCGAAAAATCAGTTTTTTTCAAATAAACTTCAGTTCCTTACCGCATTTATCCAGCATTCTCTAATCCTAGCAGCAAGAAGCTTCCCCACTCCGGAATTTTAGTTAGAAAAAGGGCTTTCTCACGCTTAATGTAAGAAAACCCTTTTTGATTATTAATTAAAGGGGCAACTATAGCTGCCTCTTGCTCAAATTAGTACTCCATAATGATCGGAATGATCATTGGACGACGTTTTGTTTTTTGGAATAGATACTGATTTAATGTGTCGCGAATTTCTTGCTTGATGTTTGTCCATTCGAACGTTTCTTTGCCGACATACTTCTCGATCACTTCGCGTGCGATTTCTGAAGCTTCTTCCATCAGCTGCTCAGATTCGCGTACGTAAACGAATCCGCGTGATAAAATTTCGGGACCTGAAGCAATTTTCTTCTGTGCACGGTTCAATGTTACAACAACGATGAAGATACCATCTTGTGAAAGCAGTTTACGGTCGCGTAAAACGATATTACCTACATCGCCTACACCGATCCCGTCGATTAGTACATTTCCTGCCTGTACACGTCCTGTCATACGCATTTTGCCGTTTTTGTACTCGACAATATCGCCTTTATCTGCGATGAAGATTTGTGATTTTTGCAGACCTACTTGCTGTGCAAGTTTCGAGTGCGCAATCAGCATGCGGTACTCCCCCTGAACCGGGATGAAGTATTTCGGCTTCATGAAGTTCAGCATCAGTTTCAGATCTTCCGCGCTGCCGTGGCCGGAAACATGGACTTTTTTATTTGAAGTCATGACATGTGCGCCCGCTTTAGCCAATTGGTTCATCGTGTTGTACATTTGCACTTCCATGCTTGGTGATGGTGTGAATGTAATTAACACTGTGTCTGTATTTCTGATTTTAATGTCACGGTGGTGTTTACGCACAATTTTATCAAGTGCATCAAGTGGTTCACCTTTGTTGCCCGTTGCCATAATAATAATTTCGTCATCATGATATTTATGAATTTCATTTACTGGTACAAGTGTTGACTCATCGATATCCAAATAGCCAAGGTTTACACCGATATCGACCATTTTCTCCAGCGATTTCCCGACTACCGCCACTTTACGGTGCGATGCGGCAGCTTGTCTGAACACTTGCTGAATACGAATAAAGTTTGATGCATATAATGCTACGATAATTCGACCTGGTGCCGAATGGAACGTTTTTTGCAATTCTTCCGCAATCACGGCTTCACTTGTTGTATAGCCTGGACGTTCTGCTTCCATTGACTCTGATAAAAGCATGAATACGCCTTCTTCACCGAGCATCGCCATTTTTGCCAAATCCGGCTTGAACTTGCCTGTTGCCGACTGGTCAAATTTGAATTCGCCCGTGTGAACGATAGCACCTTCAGAAGTATGGAAAACGATTCCTAATGAATCTGGAATACTATGTGTTGTATGGAAGAATGTCACATAAGTAGAATTGAAGTTCATGCGACTATTGCTCGATACTTCAAAGAATTTCACCTGGTAAGGTGCAGGCAGTTCTTTCAAATGCTCCTTCGCAAGTGCGATCGTTAACTTTGAACCGTATACCGGTGCTTTAATTTTCTTTAATACATATGCAATCGATCCAATTGCATCTTCATGTCCATGAGTAAGGAAAATACCTTTTACGCGCTCTTTATTTTCCTCTAAATACGTGATATCTGGAATGACGATATCAATTCCAAGCATTTCGGATTCTGGGAACATGAGCCCACTGTCTACTACGAAAAGCTCTTCATCGATTTCTATTACATACATTGATTTTCCGATTTCGCCAACTCCACCTAATGGAATGACACGGATTAGTTCATTTTTTGATTTTGTCACTTTATTTCCTCCTAAATTGTTCCGAACAGCAACCACTTAAAGTTCATTATACGGTGAGAATGACGTTAGTACAAATAAAAAAGTGATTTTCTTTTTTTACGGAATGACCGGCAAATTAAAATCGCAACTGTTTTACAGTTTGCCGAAATTTAATTCCTCACTTTTATCCGGATAATCCTCAGTTGGCAGCCGGTAATCCTCAAGCCTTGCCTCATAATCCTCAATTGCCGGCAGTTAATCCTCACTTCGGCCCCGAAAATCCTCAAACTGACTGAAAACAAAAAAACAGTCACCCGCTTCACATCGGAAGGAGTGACTGTTTATATGTTAGTTCACTTGTAATGCGCGGAAACTTTTTGCTTTTTCCTGATACGTATCCCAAATTTCATCGAATGCCGCCTTTTCTTCCGGTAGCATTTCCATCATCGGCATTCGTACATCAAGTGTATCAAAGCCTAATTTTGTCATCGCGTATTTAATTGGTGATGGATTCGGTTGTGCAAATAATGCCCGAACGAGCGGCAATAATGCACGGTGAATTTGTGCAGCTTCCTGGTGACGGCCTTCTTCAAATGCGCGAACCATCTGCTGCATATCTTTCCCTACTACATGGGAAGCGACTGAAATAATACCGCGTCCGCCGATTGCAAGCAGCGGCAATGTTAAACCGTCATCCCCTGAGTACACATGGAAATCCGGATCGACATTTTCAATGATGTCACCCATCTGATCCAAGTTGCCGCTTGCTTCTTTAATGCATGTAATATTCGGCACGTCTTTGCTGATCGCAATCGTTGTTTCCGCCAGAATATTGGCACCTGTACGGCCAGGGACATTATAAAGCATGACTGGAAGTTTCGTTTCTTTTGCGATCGTACTAAAGTGGGCATACATGCCGCGCTGGTTTGGCTTATTGTAATATGGCGTTACGAGCATGATTCCGTTCGCCCCATTTTCCTCTGCTTTATGAGTCATCATAATCGAGTAGGCTGTTTCGTTATCCCCTGTACCGGCGATAACAGGTATGCGTCCTGCCACTTTTTCAACTGTAAAGCGCACGACCTCGATTTTTTCCTCTGTTGACATTGTCGGGTTTTCCGAAGTTGTTCCACAAGCAATAATTGAATCTGTACCATTTTCGATTAAATGGTCAATAATGCGTTCTAACTCAGGATAATTAATCGTACCGTCCTTTTTAAACGGTGTAATCATCGCTGTACCAATACGTCCGAAATCCATAACTAATAATCCTCCCCTTATAGTAAGTGATCCTCTAGCATAGCTTCTGCAATTTGAATAGAGTTGAGTGCAGCCCCTTTTAATAAATTATCTGACACAATCCATAAGTGGAATCCTTTTTTGTTGTCTAGATCTTGGCGAATACGTCCAACATATGTCGGTTCTTCATTTTCCGCAAAAATCGGCATCGGGTAAAGCTGTTCGCGAATGTCATCTTGCAGAACGATGCCCGGCGCACCCGTTAATGCGTCAAAAATTTGCTGTACTGTTGCTTCTTGCTCCAGTTCGATATAAACCGATTCTGAGTGGCCTGAAACAACCGGAACACGTACACATGTCGCAGCGACTTTCAGCTCAGGTGCTTCCATAATTTTTTTCGTTTCGTTGATCATTTTCATTTCTTCATATGTAAAGCCATTGTCCGTAAATTTATCGATTTGCGGAATGACGTTACGTGCGATCGGATAATGTTTTTTATCTGATTTAACCGGTAAAACTTTCGCTTCAACATTTTTTCCTTCATCCCATTGTGCACTTTGCTCACGCAGCTCTTCAATTGCTGCCACACCAGAACCGGATACCGCTTGATATGTCGATACGACAACTTTTGTTAAGCCGAACTTTTCACGGATTGGCTGTAATGCTGCAACCATTTGAATTGTCGAACAGTTTGGATTTGCGATAATCCCTTTTGGAATTGTTTTTAATGCATGGCGATTTACTTCCGGTACAACAAGCGGTACTTCTGGATCCATACGGAAATGGCTTGTGTTATCAATAACAATCGCTCCACGCTTTGCTGCTTCAGGTGCAAGTGCTTCCGATACAGAGCCGCCTGCTGAAAATAATGCGATGTCGACCCCTTCAAAGCTTTCCGGTTTCGCTTCTTCTATCGTGTAGTTTTCACCATCGAATTCAATTTGTTTTCCCGCTGAACGAGCAGAAGCTAAAAACTTGATCGATGCAATCGGAAATTTGCGCTCAATCAGCTTCTCCATCATTTTTGAACCTACAGCTCCTGTTGCCCCAACCACGGCAACATTCAATTTCTTTGTCATGTCTCATCTCTCCTAAAAATATCGGTATGTATATAATGTTGGATATTGTATCATATATTATTTGAATTGTGTTAGATTATTTGATTATTTAAAATATTGTATAAATATCGGCTGAATCTGTTTTTTATGAGCGAGCGTATATGCTACAGTATCGAGCATTTTTGTGAAATCCGCTATGAGCGACGTCGGTTTTTTAATTGGATCGTCCTGACCGAACGGAATGAAGAAAATGTTTTTCGCATTCATTAGTTTCATTAAATTCATGCCGTTTAACCCAAGTGCATCATTTGTTGAAATACCAAGTACTACAGGTGAACCATTTCGAAGTGTCGCCTTTGCTGCCATCAGTACGGCACTGTCTGTTGCGGCATTCGCAAATTTACTGATGGAGTTTCCTGTCATCGGCGCGATTACCATGCAGTCGAGTGGATTACTCGGTCCAAACGGCTCCGCTTCCGCAATGGAGCTGACAACCTTTTCCCCCGCGAGTGCTTCGATTTTCTCAATCCATTCTTCACCAGTTCCAAATCGTGTAGCAGCATGTAATACAGAAGGCGTTATAATCGGTACAACGGTTGCACCGGCTTCACGAAATTGGGTAATTTTCGGTACGACATCTTCATACGTGCAATGTGATGCGGTAATTCCTAAACCAATGCGTTTTCCCTCAAGCATTTGCTTCCTCCTTTCGTAATTCTAGTATCGTTTCATATAATAAGTTTGCTGCAGCTTGCGGAAAGTATTTCCCAGGTAATGCAGGTAGCAGCTCATATTGGGATAATTTGAAATCGTTCAAACATCCCGGGCTTGATGCGACATCATAAATCGGACGGATTATCCATGATTCATAATCCTTTGTCAGCCATTTCGTCGGAATCGTATTGATCAGAAAATCCGCTTCCATAATATTCTTCTCATTTAATTCAATACCTTGATAGCCATATGCAAGAGCCTCGGCTTTTTGTGCTTCCGAACGCACGGCGATGATCACCTTTGCATTGAGACGTGTTAAAAACAGGGCAAGCATTTTTGCTACACGTCCAAACCCTGTAATCATAATCGTTTTATACTGCACATTTACTTTTTCCTTATACAAGTGCGCTAAAAAACCTTCTGCGGTAAGCGCGGCATTTTTCCAGATGAATGTTTCATCTTCCAAATAATAATGCAGACGCTTGTTTTCAAGAATCTGTTTCCATTGATCAGTCAATTTCCCCGCAAAAAATCGTGCCTGACGAATACCTAAAAGCTCCTCCACTTGAATCGATAAAGGGTGGATCGGCAACACAATTTCTGTCGGGTGCAGCTCCAATGCCACTTTATTCAGTGCTTCATCCCAAACGGTTGTGTTTTTGTAATACACCGTGCGATCATTCGTCGATAATTGCTTCGCCAAAAACTTCATCCGCTCATCTGTACCGATCACAAGCCAGCGTTCAGTCATCATTGGCATGCTTTAACGTCGATGTTGTTTTTTGAAATAATACCCGGTCTTCCCCGATTAAGATAATTTCATCCCAAGGAATATATTTTACCATCCCTGTCTTTTTCTTTTGGAACGGCATTTTCACCATTTGCGCCGGCATTTCAAATCCGGCAATCTTCCCTGTTTTGGCATCAAAAATGCATTCCGTCTCAGCTAAAAATCCATATCGAACACCGTTTTCCATTTCGATCAGTTCTTTTTCAGCGAGCTCTGATAAAAGCATTGCATCCCTCCTCTTGTAAGAGCCTACATTACTATATGCATCAACTTTGGCAGAAGTGAAATGGTTCATCATTTAAGTTTGAAGGAACTATTCAAAGGCAGCGAGTCACACAGCACTTATCCGGAAAAATAATCACCTGATTAATAAAATCCATCACCCCAAAATTGAGTTTCTCAAATCGCCGGTAGACATAATATGCCATATCTGTATATACTGTGTATACACAGTTTTAACGCGCGAGGTGAAATGATTGATAATCAAATTGAGCAATAACAGTGAAAAACCTATTTATGAGCAAATTACCGACCAGTTAAAACAGGCCATTTTGACAGGCACACTGCTGACAGGTGATTCCCTGCCTTCCATTAGGGCATTGGCGAAAGAACTGAAGATCAGTGTTATGACAACGAAGCGGGCGTATGCAGATTTGGAACGGGACGGCTTTATCGTGACGATTGCCGGTAAAGGGAGCTATGTATCGGAACGCAATCAGGATTTCCTGCGGGAAGAGCTGATCCGCCAAATTGAAATGCATTTCACAAAAGCGGTATCCATCGCGAAAACTGCCAATGTGCCGAAAGAGGAACTGCATGACTTACTCGATTTACTATTGGAGGAATGATGATGAACGCAATTGAAGTAAAAAATGTTTCGAAGCAATTGAAAAAATTCCGTTTAAATAATATTTCGTTCACGGTGGAGTGCGGGACGATCGCCGGGTTTATCGGACAAAACGGTGCCGGGAAATCGACGACGATGAAACTGCTTATCAATTTTTTGAAACCGCAGCAAGGCGAAATGTTCATATTAGGAAAAAGATCCGACCTAGATGATATTGAACTGAAATCCCAGATTGGCGTTGTCTTTGACGAATTGCATATTCCAAAACATCTGACTGGAAAAGACATCAATCATCTATACTCCATGATGTATCCGAACTGGAACACAGATTATTATTATGAACTGCTGAACCGCTTTGACGTTCCGCGCTTCGACGCAATCAGCAAAATGTCAAAAGGGATGAAAACAAAGCTTGGTATCATTATAGCGTTGGCCTACTCTCCAAAAGTTTTGCTGTTGGATGAGCCAACAAGTGGATTAGATCCTATAGTCCGCGACGAAATTCTGGAATTGCTGCAAACATTTATGGAAAACGAGGACCATGCCATTCTTATCTCCTCTCACATTACAAGCGATCTGGAAAAGATAGCCGATACTATCATTTTCATTCATGAAGGCGAAATTCTGTTCCACGAAAATAAAGACGATCTGCTATACGGATTCGGGATTTGGAAAGGGACTGCCGAAGATGCGAAAGTCATCCCTAACCATGCCATTTTCGGAAAACGTGATTATGTATTCGGCGTGGAATATTTGGTGAAGCGTGAATATGTCAATCCGGTAATCGAGCTGCAGAAGCCGACGATTGATGAAATTATGCTGTTTTTTGTGAGGGGGCGAAAACGGTGACGCTATTTATTACGCGTTATTTTTTAAAGGAGCTTTCCTCATGGGTCGTGTTGACGCCGATTTCTTTAATTGTTTTTCTATTGATCGGCTCCTTCAGCGGAATCCCTTTTTCATTCGCTCTAATAACGGCAATTCTTGCAAGTGTTATTGTTTTTTCCAAGTATCATGAAACACGCAAACTATACGGAAAAATGTTTGCACAGTTTCCTATTGACGGACGTACGATGCTGCGTGCGGACATTGTCTTTCATGGATGGATTTCCGTCTGCTATATTTTATACACGTTAGGTGTAAGTTCGGCATTAAAATCCCTTGTCCAAAAACAATGGATGTATCCAAGCGGAAATGATCTGTTGCTCATCATGTGTTTAAGCCTGTTGCTGATCACCATCAGTCTACTGTTAATCTGGTGGAATTTACCGCCGAACACACTGATGATCGTATTCCTTCTTATCCCTATAATTACTGCCTGGAATTTTATTCAATTTGAGTCTATGGAAATGAATCTTTACTATCTGCTAGGAACGGTCGGATTTTTCATTGTCGTCTACTTTCTTATAAAAAATAGCCGGAAGAGGAGGGATATTACATGATGAATTTATTGCGTTTTCATTTTCACTTTTCTAAAAAGATGTTGATTTTCTCTGCTATTATCGTTGCGGGATTTTTCATCCTACATACAGGATCGACACTGCATATTCCCATAACGCCAGTAACACTCATGCTTCTTTTGTACATCCCTTCAATGAGCAGTTTCTATATACTGAATGAACAGCTAAGCTATATGATTCGCCTGCTGCCTGTTACATCGAAACAATTTGTGCAAAGTACATACCTCTATGTGGCGATTTTATTCTCGATTATTTTCATTCCTTCATTTCTGTTTATTACATATCAGTACTTTACCGGAGATGCAGGTAATTTTAAATTTTCCTTTTTCCTTGGCGTGATTGCCTATTGTATTATTGCTACGGGCGGTATATTAAATAGTTATTTTAAACAGCCAACGAAAGCCGAGAAAAATATGTCATCAAGTGATGCCTTGTTTTATATGTTCTTTATCTCTATTCCGCATGTAATGCTTACTGTTGGTTTTTCATTTTATAATTTGACGATTTTAGGTGCCCTTCTTGTGCCATTATGCAGTCCATTTATTTTTTATAAATTTTACAAGTCTTCTGTCCTCCATTATGAAAAAGCCGAATTTTAAAAGGACAGCGTATGCTAACTGCTAGCACGCGCTGTCCTTTATGTTATTCGTTTTCCGGACCGATAATCGCAATGGCCGGTTCTGATAACAGAATTTGTGTAATTAGCTCATCGATCGTTTCCATCGAAATCGCATCGATTTTCGCCAGTACTTCATCGACTGAACGGTGATTCTGGTGGATCAGTTCATTGACCCCGTTACGGTTCATAAAGTCTTCCGTTCCTTCAAGCCCTAAAACGAATCCGCCCTTTAACTGTTCCTTCGCATTTTCAAGCTCGGTTTCCGTTACCCCGCCTGCCACAAGGTCAAATAACGTCTGGTCGATCTGCTGCTTTAATGCATCGAGATTCTGTTTCGATGCCGACGCATAGATCGTAAACGTTCCGATATCTTCATAGCTCGACTGGTAGCTGAATACAGAATACGCGAGCCCGCGCTCTTCACGCACTTCCTGGAACAGACGTGAACTCATATTGCCGCCGATAATATTATTCAGCGCAATGAAGCTGTACATCTTTGGATCCTTTACCGCAATGGCCGGGAATGAAATCGCGATATGCGCCTGTTCGGTATCGCGCATTTTTTCAACTTCCCCTGGTGTAAATGTCGGGTAAGACGGCTTGGAAACTACCGATTCTTCACTTGCTTCATAGTTTCCGAATAATGCTTCCACTTTTTCTAGTAAACTCTCTTCAATATTCCCTGCAATCGAAATGACAACATTTTGAGGGCCGTAATGTTTTGCCATATAGGCGCGGATCATCTGTTCATTAAATGTCGCCAGCGTTTCCGGTGTTCCTAAAATCGGACGGCCCAGCGCATCATTCGGGAACATAACCCCCCATAATTTTTCATGGACATCATCTGCGGGATCGTCTTCGCTCATGTAGATTTCTTCAAGCACAACTTGGCGTTCACGTTCAATTTCTTCTTTTGCAAATAAAGAGTTGAAGAACATATCGGCCAGAATATCGATTGCGAGTTCCCCATGATGATCGAGCACTTTTGCGTAATAGCATGTATGTTCCTTCGATGTGAAGGCATTAATCTCTCCGCCGATGCGATCGAATTCTTCCGCGATCTGACGGGCTGTACGGTTTTTCGTTCCTTTGAAAAGCATATGCTCGATGAAATGGGTAATCCCATTTTCTTCTTTTGTTTCGTAGCGTGAGCCTGCATTGACCCAAATGCCGACCGATAATGACCGGACATGCGGCATTTGCTCTGTAACGATGCGCACGCCATTTTTTGCTGTAATTACTTGTACCATAAATGTCTCCTTTATTTCGGCTAATAAACTATAAGTATGACTTAAAAATCCGTAGTATTCCAATTTTAGGCTTGTATAGAGTACGGTATGCTACATTCCGAAGGCCAACAGGATGTTGGTCACGAATGCGTTGTCACACGATGTGACGCTCTTAGCATTCGGTCCATTATTTCTGGGGGCGTGGCTCCAAAGCTTTGAATAAAGCTTTGCGACAAGTAACCGCAGGAGCAACCAGATTTTCCGCGCACGCTTAATCCCCTAGAAGTCGGCCTCTCCATTACGCATACCTCCCCCTTACCATACTTCATCAAATTATGGATATAACAAATCATTAACTTAACATTATTTAAAAAAGAGGCTGTACAATAGTGTACAACCTCCCTTTTTATCTTGTTTTGATACGCTTGGAATCAATTATTTGCCTTGTTCTGCGCGTTCTTTTTCTTCTTTGATCACTACTTTACGTGATAAGTTTACGCGACCTTGTTTATCGATCTCGATACATTTCACTAGTAATTCATCACCTAGTTTTAATACGTCTTCTACTTCTTTCGTACGTTCTTCCTGAATTTCAGAAATGTGCAGTAAGCCGTCTTTACCTGGGAAGATTTCACAGAATGCACCGAATTTTTCAATGCGTTTTACTGTTGATAAGTAGTACTCGCCTACTTTAGCTTCGCGTACGATTGATTCGATCATTTCTTTGGCACGGTTAATCATTGCTTCATCAGCTGAAGCGATGTAGATTGTACCATCTTGTTCTGTATCAATTTTAACGCCTGTTTCATCAATAATTTTATTGATGACTTTACCACCCGGTCCGATTACGTCGCGGATTTTGTCAGGATTAATTTTGATTGAAACGATTTTTGGTGCGTATTGTGATAATGAAGTGCGAGACTCTGAAATCGTTGACATCATATGCTCTAAAATGTGCATACGGCCAATTTTTGCCTGAGTTAATGCTTCTTCTAAAATATCACGAGACAGACCATCGATTTTAATGTCCATTTGAAGTGCTGTTACGCCTTTAGCTGTACCTGCCACTTTAAAGTCCATGTCGCCAAGGTGGTCTTCCATACCTTGGATATCCGATAATACTGTATAGTGCTCGCCTTTTTTAACAAGACCCATTGCAATACCTGCAACCGGTGCTTTAATCGGCACACCTGCAGCCATAAGTGCCATTGTTGAAGCACAGATAGATGCTTGAGAAGTAGAACCGTTTGATTCCAATACTTCCGATACGCAACGGATTGCATACGGGAATTCCTCTTCAGTTGGCATTACCGCTAAAATTGCACGCTCACCTAATGCACCGTGACCGATTTCACGGCGGCCCGGGCTACCGTAACGACCTGTTTCCCCAACAGAGAATTGAGGGAAGTTATAGTGGTGCATCCAGCGTTTTGACTCTTCAATACCTAGGCCGTCAATAATTTGAACGTCGCCTAAAGCACCTAAAGTACAAATTGATAATGCTTGCGTTTGTCCACGTGTGAATAATGCCGAACCGTGTGCACGCGGTAATAGATCTACTTCAGAAGAAAGCGGACGGATTTCATCTTGCTTACGACCATCCGGACGAACTTTGTCTTCTGTAATTAAACGACGCACTTCGTCTTTTACCATTTTATCTAAAATAGCATTCACTTGTTTCATCGTCGCTTCGTCAGCTTCCTGCGCTTCATAAGCTTCGATCACACGTGTTTTTACTGCTGTAATATTTTCTTGGCGTAACTGCTTGTCCACTGTTTGGATTGCTGTATTCATATCAGCTTCACATTCAGCTTTGATCGCTGCTGTTAAGTCTGCATCCAATTCATATAATGTTACTTCAAGTTTTTCTTTACCAACTTCAGCAACAATCTGCTCTTGGAATTCAATTAATTTTTTAATTTCTTCATGACCGAACATGATCGCTTCAAGCATAATATCTTCAGTTACTTCTAAAGCACCTGCTTCTACCATGTTAACCGCATCTTTGTTACCTGCTACTGTTAAGTGAACAGTCGATTTTGCAGATTGTTCTACAGTCGGGTTCACAACGAATTCACCGTCGATATATCCTACATGTACACCTGCAATCGGTCCATCGAATGGGATATCAGAAATTGCCAATGATAATGAAGAACCAAACATTGCCGCTACATCTGCAGGGCAGTTTGAATCATTTGACATAACCATTAAAATTGATTGTACTTCATTACGGAAACCATCCGGGAACATTGGACGGATTGGACGGTCGATTAGGCGGGAAGTTAATACTGCCGCTTCTGATGGACGTCCTTCACGTTTAATGAAACCACCAGGGATTTTACCTGCTGCATATAGACGTTCTTCAAAGTTAACTGTTAACGGGAAGAAATCCAATGCTTTTGGTTGTTTTGACATTGTTGCCGTAGCAAGGACTGCTGTTTCGCCGTAGCGGATCATTGCAGCACCATTTGCTTGTTTTGCCAGCTGTCCTACTTCTACTACAAGTGGACGGCCTGCCCATTCATACGAAAAGACCTTTTTTTCGTTCATTAAATGAACCCCTTTCTTATTGAAACACTCTACGTATCATATTATGTACCATAGTTAGTGTATCAAAAAAGCGTTTTCTATGCTAAATTTTTTGATCTAAATATCGATAAATTTATTAAAATATTTCTGACTTTCCTGCAATGGTTTAACTTCTTTCAACAGGCGTATTGACACCTGCTCAAAGAAGTTAAACATCGCACCATTGTTTCGGAAAGCAAAATCTTTTAAACATAATAAAAAGCGGGAAAAATCCCGCTTTTTATTGTCAGATTAACGACGTATTAGCGACGTAATCCAAGTTTAGTAATTAATTCACGGTAACGAGCTACGTCGTTTTCACGTAAATATTTTAATAAATGACGACGTTTACCTACCATTTTAAGAAGACCACGTTGAGAGTGGAAGTCTTTCTTGTGAGTAGCTAAGTGAGCGTTTAATGCGTTGATTTCTGCAGTTAAAACAGCTACTTGTACTTCTGGAGAACCAGTGTCTGTTTCGTGTACGCGGTACTCAGCGATAATTTCGTTTTTACGTTCTTGTGTAATTGCCATGTTAAATGACCTCCTGATAATTAAGATATCCCCAATAGCACAGCAGTCGCTGGAGTTGCGAAAAGCCGAGCTAAGGTTCATACGAGAATTTCGTACTTATGAATAGTACCATAATTGTTGATAGATACGCAACTATTTAGCGCAGTTGTTCAAAGTAGGCGATCGCTTGCTGCTTATCTAATTCAATTTGCTCAATCAATGCTTCGATGCCGTTAAATTTACGTTCACTGCGGATACGTTTATACCAGCCGACTACGACCTCTTCACCGTAAATATTTTTATTGAAATTTAAAATATGCACTTCAATCGACAGCTGCTTTTCATCCGGATTGTTGAATGTCGGTTTATAGCCTACATTACAAACTCCGTTATACCATTTATTCTGTACTAAAATTTTCACTGCATACACACCGGTTGCCGGTATATAGCAGCCTTCCATCGCCTGGACATTCGCTGTCGGGAAGCCCATTGTCCGTCCGCGCTTATCTCCGTGGACGACGATTCCCGGCACTTCGAATGCGCGGCCCAATAAATCACGAGCCTGCTCCATCTCTCCGTCCTGCAATGCTTTTCTGATGCGTGTGGAACTGATTTTTTCGACCGAATCCTGCTGCTTTTCGATTGCCGTCACACCATACCTGCCGTTTGACAGCTCTTCCATCAGCTCCATATTGCCTTTGCCGAATGCGCCAAATGAAAAATCAAAACCGGCCGTTACGTGCCGGACATTTAAATCGACGATAAAATACTTAATGAATTCTTCCGGTGTAAGCTTCGCAAAATCTGATGTGAAGTTTACAACAAATACTGTATCGATATTTAATTTTTTTAGTGTGTCTATTTTTTGTGGAAGTGGCGTAATGTAAAATACTTTTTCATTACGTCTTCCTAATACAATCGATGGATGCGGATCAAAAGTCATCACGGCACTTTTAATATTCAGCTGCTCGGCTTTTTGCTTTGCCGCTTCAATGACCGCCTGATGCCCTTTATGTACCCCATCAAAAAATCCGATTGCCAATGAGTACGCCTCTTTTTCAATTTCCTGTGCTAATTGATGGGGGTATTTCAAATGAATAACGTTCATCTCGAGCCTGCCACTAAAAACATAATCAAAAACATTTGATTATGCTAGATTATTTCTTGCTTCTATGTGTCCTGCCTCGCCAATTACTCGCTACTGCAGTTGTATAACACTCCACAAGCGTAAATTCCGATGTAGCCCACCGTACATATATGAAGTCTAGTTACGTTAGTACTTCATATGCTGTTGCGCATTTTAAATTTAAACAAGCATTAAAATCTCGATCTCTCTCAACTTGGCAATTGTCGCATACAAATACTCTTTCCGATAAACTAAGCTTTTTCTTTTTTGCACCACAGCACGAACATAGCTTAGAGGACGGATAAAAACGGCTAACTTGTCGTAGCTCTATCCCATGTTCTCTGCATTTTGCAAGTAACCATAATTTGAAAGTATAGATATTTTGCTGCGCAATCGCTTTTGATAGATGACGATTTTTCAACATGCTTTGCACATTTAAATCTTCAATCGTAATATACGCTGGCTTGGCTTTCACCAGTTTATTCACTACAAAACGGACATATTCTTGTCGAATATTTTTCAATCTAGCATGCAGTTTTTGCAGCCGTATTAGCTGCTTCTGCCTGTTTTTGTAGCAGGATTCACCTACCTTCCTCTTTTTATTTTGTTCATAACTGCGACTAAGTCTTCGCTGTTGTAGCTTCAATCGCTTTTCTAGTTTTTTTATTTTGGCTGTTTTATTAATATTCGGGAAAACTTCATGATGACTACACACCGCAAATTCTTTCAACCCTATATCTATACCAATACCATCCTGTTTAGCCATACATTCTATTGGTGCTGAATCTACCTCGCATAGTACTGAAATGTAATAACGATTAGCTTGTTGAGAAATGGTACAACTATTAACTGTGGCGTTTGTCGGAATGTAGCCATATTCCTTCAAGCGCACCCAGCCTATTGTTGGAACTTTGATCCGGTGGCGTTCTACCAATAAATCAGTTTTATTGTTTTTCGGAAAATATGCTTTCACGTGTTGATTTTTCTTTTTCTTATACTGTGGAAACTTCGCAATGCCTTTAAAGAAATTTTTAAATGCGCGGTCGCCATTCATGATTGCTTGTTTCACTGCTTTACTCGAAACCTCTTTAATCCAAGTATCTTGCTTAATACTATATATGTTATTAAGCCATTTTGAAAAATCATAGCCTGACAAATGCTTGCCTGTTTCCTTATAATATTTTTGCGCCGTAGAAACATATAAATTGTACACATAGCGACATGTGCCAATTGTTTGATTTATTTTTTGTCGTTGTGTTGTTGAGAGTATTATTTCGGTTTTAAATGCTTTTTTCATAACTCCTCATCATCCTTTATCTTCTTCTCATATTTTCTTAATCCAAAAATACGACTAGAAAAACATAAATACACAAAACAAAATTTAGGCATATTCTACTCAACAGTTTTATACTCTTAGTTAATTTCGGGAAACATCTTATCCGGCTTCATTTGCCCGGCCTTTGTCGGATGGGCGATGTAAACCGCAAATGCTCGTCCCTCTACACCATAAACAATTTTATCATGTTCCGTTAATAAAGTATGCATCGGGAGAACTTGCCCATTGAAAATTTGCTTTTCGATGTCTTCCGTAATCTCAATGTACGGATAGTCGGATAATGCATATTCAACCGGCAACAGAAACTTCTCCTGCTCCCCGGCTTCCATCATTTCCGCGATTTCGACCAATGTAAAGCAATTGTCTTTCGAGAATGTGCCTGATGCTGTTCGTACAAGTTCGTGCATATGTGCAGGATAGCCCAATGCTTCACCGATCTGAACGGCTAATGTACGAATATACGTCCCTTTCGAACATTTGATGCGGATCGAGAATTTTACTTCTTCCCCTTCGAATGTTTGGGCATCATCCAGTAATTCCAGCTCGTAAATTGTAATTTTACGTGTTGGACGCTCGACTGTCTGGCCGGCTCTTGCATACTCGTAAAGTCTTTTGCCGTTTACTTTTACCGCAGAAAACATCGGAGGCGTCTGTTCGATCTCGCCTGTCAGTGTCTGTAGTGCGTTTAAAATTTCTTCACGGGTAAACGATTTGAAATCTGTATTTTGCTCGACTGTTTCGCCTTCAGCATCTTCTGTTGTTGTCGTGCGTCCGATCGATACGACTGCTTCATACGTTTTGCCGGCATCCGTCAAATATTCGGCGATGCGTGTTGCCTGGCCGATACAGATCGGCAGGACGCCTTCTACACCCGGGTCAAGTGTCCCGGTATGGCCTACTTTTTTCGTCTTCAATATTTTTCGTAATTTAAATACACAGTCATGACTTGTCATGCCGCGCTCTTTCCATAATGGCAAAATACCGTTCATAGTTTTGCTCCTTTATTCGAAATGAAGATTTCATATATAATTGATTCTTTACTTTAAGTTCGTTCTATAGTCGGTACTTTTCACATCATCCGTTTTGCTTCGCTACGGGAGGCCAACAGGATGTTGGTCACGAATGCGTTGTTACACGACGTAACGGGTTTAGCATTCGTTCTAATATATCCTGGGGGCGTGGCTTCAACTAACTTTATCGCTGCCTCTTACGGCGGCAGCGATAAAGTGGATTTTCCGCGCACGCTTAATCCCCTGGGAGTCGCCCCCCTTCGCTACGCGTCACTCCAAACTAACATAGAGTTTACTCCTTTAACAAAACTTCTGTACTCAATTTCTTAAAAAAATTCAGTGAAGAACTTTAAAAAGTAAAAAAGTCTGCCCGCATAGTTATGCAGTGCAGACTTCTTTGTTTTATTTATCTTCGTGTAGACCACGTAGTAATGCATCGATTTTGTTCCCGTATTCGATTGCTGTATCGAATTCGAATGCCAGTTCAGGCGTACGGCGTAAGCGGATACGTGAACCGACTTCCGAACGGATGAAACCGGATGCTTTTTCCAGCGCCTGCAATGTTTCCGCACGTTCGCGGTCATTGCCCAACGATGTAATATAAACAGTTGCTTGCTGTAAGTCTCCTGTTACTGCTACATCAGTAACCGTAACGAAACCTACACGCGGATCTTTGATTTTGCGCGCAATGATTTCAGTAATTTCTTTTTTCATTTGCTCAGCAACTCGATTAGAACGTAGAGACATAAATGTCACCTCATTTAAATTGCGTAATTAATGGTACAGTTTGCCACGATAAGTGGACTTTATAAATATTCACGATAAAAATCCAGCTGTTCCCACTGCGGATTTGACTGCAGATAATGGACAGCCCGCATAAGCTCGCGTTCAGCCGCTTCTTTGGAAGAAGCAACTGCGACAAGCGCAAGCTTTGTACGCTGCCATACATTCTGATGGTCAATTTCAGCAACGGAAACATTGAATTTTTGTTTCGTGCGCGTCACCATCCGCTGAAGGACGGCGCGCTTTTCTTTTAATGAGTGGGCAGCCTGAATCATGAATTCAACTTCTGCGTAGACAATCATTATTTACGAACGATTTCTTCCATTACGAAGGCTTCGATAATGTCGCCTTCTTTAATGTCGTTGTAGTTTTTGATTGTAATACCACACTCATATCCTTTTGCAACTTCTTTTGCATCATCTTTGAAGCGTTTTAGTGAATCAAGTTCACCTTCGAATACAACAACGTTTTCGCGGATTACACGTACGCCGGCATCGCGGACGATTTTACCTTCGATAACGTATGAACCTGCGATTGTACCCACTTTAGATACTTTAATTGTTTGACGAACTTCCGCCTGACCAACGATTTTCTCTTCGAACTCCGGATCAAGCATCCCTTTCATCGCGTGTTCGATTTCTTCGATTACTTTGTAGATGATACGGTGTAGACGAATATCTACGCCTTCTTCATCAGCAGCACGTTTTGCATTTGTATCCGGACGAACGTTGAATCCGATAACGATTGCATTTGATGCAGCAGCAAGTGAGATATCCGATTCTGTGATCGCACCAGCACCAGTGTGGATGATTTTAACGTTAACGCCTTCAACATCAATTTTCATTAATGAAGAAGCCATTGCTTCCACTGTACCTTGTACGTCTGCTTTAACGATTAAGTTTAGCTCTTTCATTTCGCCTTGGCTCATTTGTTCGAATAAGTTATCAAGTGTTACACGTTGTTTTTCTGAACGTGATGCTTGGATAGCTGTCATTGAACGAGACTCACCAACTTGACGAGCTGTTTTTTCATCTTCGAATACTACGAAACGGTCACCCGCTTGTGGTACTTCGCTTAAACCTGTGATTTCAACCGGCATAGAAGGGCCAGCTGTTTTAATACGACGGCCAAGATCGTTGACCATTGCACGTACACGACCATATGCATGACCGACTACGATTGGATCACCAACACGTAATGTACCATCTTGAACTAATAGTGTTGCAACGGCACCACGGCCTTTATCAAGCTGTGCTTCAATTACTGTACCGATTGCTGAACGAGTCGGGTTCGCTTTTAATTCACCTACTTCAGAAACTAATAAAATCATTTCAAGAAGCTGGTCAATCCCTTCACCTTTTAGTGCTGAAATTGGTACGAAGATTGTATCTCCACCCCAAGCTTCAGGAACTAAACCGTGCTCAGTCAGTTCTTGTTGTACACGGTCCGGATTAGCAGATGGTTTATCCATTTTGTTGATTGCTACGATAATTGGTACTTCTGCAGCTTTTGCGTGGTTGATTGCTTCAACTGTTTGAGGCATTACACCGTCATCTGCTGCTACTACGATAATTGCGATATCTGTAATTGATGCACCACGCGCACGCATTGTTGTGAATGCCGCGTGACCAGGAGTATCAAGGAATGAAATTTTCTTTCCGTTAACTTCTACTTGGTATGCACCGATATGCTGCGTAATACCGCCTGCTTCACCCGCTGTAACTTTCGTTTTACGGATTGAGTCAAGCAATGATGTTTTACCGTGGTCAACGTGTCCCATAATTGTAACAACTGGTGGGCGCTCTTCTAGTGCGTTTTCGTCAACTTCCACGATAGTCTCATCGAAGTACGTATCTAAATCTGTCTTGTCGATACGGATTTCTTCTTCTACTTCTACCCCGTAGTCTGCACAGATTAACTCAATTGCATCCTTATCAAGCTCTTGGTTAATTGTTGCCATTACGCCAAGCATGAATAATTTTTTAATAATTTCCGATGGCTCACGGTGTAATTTTTTTGCAAGTTCTGCAACGGATAAACTTTCATAGAAAGTAATTTTTTCCGGTAATTCTTTTTGCACCATTGGTTGTGGTGCAGGACGGTGCGTACGACGTTTACCACCATTGATACCTGGTTTTCTACGTTGTTGATAGCCGCCTTTATTTTGAGTGTTACCACCCTTGTTTGGCGTATTTCCGCCTCTGTTCGGCGTGTTACCGCCTTTATTATTACTCGTGTTTGGTGTTGTGCCGCTTTTGCGGTTATTATTGTTATTTTGTGTCATATTTCGATTTTGGTTACCTTTTTCATTTCTTATTTTTTCGCCTTGTTGCGATTTTGGTTGCCCTTGGGCGTTTGAAGCTTTATTCGGTTGTTGGTTATTTGAAGCAGATTGTGGACGATCCTGCTTTTGACCTTGCTGCACTCTATTCTGCCCTTGTTCACCGCGTTTTGGTGTTATATTTAAAGCTTTGGCAGGTGTCTTTGCAGGAGAATCTTTCGTTGGTTCCACTGCTTGCTTAAAGACAGAATTTAGTTTTGAGACCGCCTGCTCATCAATGACCGCCATGTGATTTTTCACCGGCAGATTATGTTTTGCAAGCACCTCAATAACTTCCTTACTTGTTTTATTTACCTTTTTCGCATATTCATGAACTCTTACTTTGCTCATCTGCTCACCCCCGATTAATTTTCGTTGAGTAGACTAGACATTTTTTTAGCAAATCCGCTATCTGTAATAGCAATCGCTACACGGGCTTCCTTCCCGGTAGCATGTCCAAGATCATATCGATCTCCGAAAACATAATACTCAACATTATAAAACGTACATTTATCCTGAATCTTTTTGCTCGTATTTGCCGAAGCATCAGAAGCTAAAAAGACAAGTTTTGCATTGCCGTTGCGAATTTCCTTTACGACAAGCTCTTCCCCGGATATTGTTTTTCGTGCACGTGCCGCTAAACCTAATAGCTGTAGCAATGCCGGATTTGTCATAAAATCGACTCCCGGCGGATTAGCGTTAGCAACTCCTCATACACCTCATCCGGCACTTTTGCATCAAGCTGGCGATCTAAAATATTCTTTTTACGCGCCATTTCAACAGCATCTTCCGTTTTAGAAACATATGCTCCGCGACCGGATTTTTTTCCTGTAACATCAACAGTCACTTCGCCCTCTTTTGAACGGACGACGCGAATCATTGATTTTTTCGGAAGCATCTCGCCTGTTGCAACACATTTGCGTAAAGGAATTTTTTTATTAACGACCATATTGCTTACCCTCCTTGCAAAATCATTCCAAATGATGGCTTACTCTTCGTCATCACCATATAAATCAAATTGTACTTCTTCCGCATCTTCACGTGGAACGAATGTGCTCGTTTCAGAAGGATAAATTCCTAATTCGCGTGCATCTGTTTCACTCTTGATGTCGATTTTCCAGCCCGTTAATTTTGCTGCTAAACGAGCATTTTGTCCGCGCTTACCAATCGCTAGTGATAATTGGTAATCCGGTACGACAACTGTTGTTGACTTTTCTTCTTCATTCACTTGAACGTCCAGAACTTTTGAAGGGCTCAGTGCGTTGGCAACGAATACAACCGGATCTTCCGACCATTCTACGATATCAATTTTTTCACCGTTTAATTCGTTTACAATTGTCTGTACACGTGCACCTTTAGCTCCAACACATGAACCTACAGGATCTACTTCTTCATTATGTGCATATACAGAGATTTTTGAACGGTCTCCCGCTTCACGCGCGATTGATTTGATTTCAACAGTGCCATCATAAATTTCCGGAACTTCCATTTCAAACAGACGGCGCAATAATCCAGGATGTGTACGAGATACGATTACTTGTGGACCACGTGTTGTGCGCTCAACTTTTGTAATGTAAACACGGATACGTGATGTTGGCTTATAAACTTCACCTTGAATTTGTTCGTTAACAGGTAATGCCGCTTCCACTTTACCGATTGACACATAAATATTACGTGCATCTTGACGCTCGATTACACCTGTTACGATATCATCTTCACGGTCTACATACTCTTCATAGATTAAGCCGCGCTCTGCTTCGCGTACACGTTGCGTTACAACTTGCTTAGCAGTCTGTGCCGCGATACGTCCGAAGTTACGTGGTGTTACTTCTTCTTCTACGACGTCACCAATTTCATAAGCTGCATTAATGAATTTCGCATCTTCCAATGCGATTTCCAGACGATCGTCTTCTACTTCTTCCACTACGTCTTTACGAGAATAAACAACCATTGAACCTGTTTCAAGGTTAAGATCCACGCGAACATTTTGCGCTTGGTTGAAGTTACGTTTGTACGCCGTTACTAAAGCCGCCTCTATCGCCTCAATTAATACATCTCTTGAAATACCTTTCTGCTCTTCAAGGGCAGTTAGGGCATCTAGTAATTCACTACTCATTTTTGTTTTCACTCCTAAATTTGCTTATCTGAAAAATCGATAGCAAGACGTGCTTGCGCAATTTTTTCTTTTTCAATTTGTACTGTAACTTTACGTGTTTTAATACGGAATTCGATTTCTAGAAATTCATCTGTATATGCGCGTAAATAACCATAGAATTCTTTTAAATCCTTAACTGGTTCATAAGTTTTTACATAAATATATTTGCCGATTGCTTTTTCAAAGTCCTGTTGTTTCTTTAACGGACGTTCCGCTCCTGGTGAAGAAACCTCTAAGTAATAGTTTTGCTCGATTGGATCATTTTCATCCAACTTCTCGCTTAAACGTTCACTCACTTGTGCACATTGTAAAATATCAATGCCGCCTTCCGGTGTGTCAACATAAATACGAAGGAACCAGTCGCGTCCTTCTTTCACGAACTCGATATCAACTAATTCCAAATCAAGCTCTTCCACGATCGGTGTCACTAGCTCTTCAATGATCGACGTAACTTTGCTCATCGTATCCTCCCTAACGTCTTTGTTTGTTTTAAATCTTCTTAGTATTGGTTAAACAAAGGACGAGTTTTCATTGAAAAAAATGGAGACATTTACATCTACATGCAATTGCGTCCAGATTTTTTTGAGGCCCACAGGACGTGGGTCAGCCTGTCATTGCCATACATACGACTTTTAGACGGACTTCATTTTTTTCATTTTAAAATTTGTGATATTCGCCAAAGGTTCAACTCCATTGCACAAATGATCAGAACACTTGCTCATCGGAATTAAATAGTTGTGTAAACAACAGAAAAGAGCGGGAAACCCCACTCTTTTGCTGGTGAACTATCAACAAATTATTACATTTAGCATAGCACAAAGGCTATCCTAATGCAAATTTTGCCTATTAACACATAGAATTAACAACAATTAAGAGAATATGCATCCGGAAATACAAAATCCGCTCTTTCGGCCAATCCGAACATTAGAATAATGACAGCTGGTTGGCATCCGGCATTCCTTCCAGACATCCCAGCTCATCCATATACTCGATTAATGTCTTCGATACACGACCGCGCTGCTGCAGATCTTCCTTCGATAAAAACTCTCCGTTTTTACGTGCTTCAACAATTTGTTTCGCTACGTTTGTACCGAGACCAGGAATGGCATCAAACGGCGGAATCAATGAGTTTCCTTCGATGATGAATTCACTCGCCTGCGAACGGTATAAATCAACCTTTTTGAAGCTCATCCCGCGTTCACACATTTCAAGTGCCAGTTCCATAACCGTCAGTAAACTTTTCTCTTTCGGCGCTGCATCGAGCCCCTTCATGTTGATCTCATCGATTTTTTTGCGTATCATGACAGAACCTTGCGTCATCGCGATCAAATCAAAGTCCGATGCCCGCACAGTGAAGTACGCAGCATAGTAAAGGATCGGATGATGCACCTTGAACCAGGCAATACGCACGGCCATCAATACATAGGCCGCGGCATGGGCTTTCGGGAACATGTACTTAATCTTTTTACAAGAATCGATATACCATTCCGGCACTTTCTTCGCACGCATTTCCGCTTCCATTTCATCTGTCAGGCCTTTACCTTTACGAACGGACTCCATAATTTTAAAGGCAAACGACGGTTCCAGATCCTGATAAATTAAATAAACCATAATATCGTCACGGCAGCCGATAACTTCTTTTAATACACAAGTGCCGTCTTTAATCAGTTCCTGTGCATTTCCTAGCCATACGTCTGTACCGTGTGAAAGTCCCGAAATCTGAACAAGTTCACTGAAGGTCGACGGTTTTGTTTCTTCAAGCATTTGGCGTACGAATTTTGTCCCGAACTCAGGAATTCCGAGCGTTCCTGTTTTCGTGCCGATTTGCTTTTCCGTTACACCGAGCGATTCCGTCGAACTGAATATCTTCATAACAATCGGATCGTCGGTCGGGATTGTTTTCGGATCGATCCCGGACAGATCCTGAAGCATACGAATGACGGTTGGATCATCGTGTCCAAGTATATCGAGCTTTAAAATATTGTCGTGGATCGAGTGGAAGTCGAAATGGGTTGTTTTCCATTCCGAATCCTGGGCATCCGCCGGGAACTGTACCGGCGAGAAGTCGTAAATATCCATATAATCCGGTACTACGATAATGCCCCCCGGGTGTTGCCCGGTTGTACGTTTTACCCCTGTACATCCTTGCACAAGGCGGTCCACTTCCGCATTTCGGTAAGTGATGCCATTGTCGCTTCCGTAGCCTTTTACATAACCGTATGCCGTCTTTTCAGCGACCGTACCGATTGTTCCGGCACGGAATACATAATCCTCACCGAACAGCACTTTCGTATAGTTATGCGCCTGTGGCTGATATTCACCGGAGAAGTATGACGATAGGTAAGCTTTTGAAGTTATCGCCAGCTTTTCCCCCGTCCCACACCGTACGTGACCCTTTCAGTGTCATACGGCGTTCCATCGTTAGTTTTGTTGAATTTATAATTAAAATAAAATAAATGCAATTTGCTAATTCAACACTAACGACTTGTGCCCTTCCCTCAGAAATGTTTTTTCCTCCGACCTATTTGTTATTCAGTCATCACTGGCATTTCTTCATCGGTACTACGGCACTACTGCCACTCCAATAAAGTACGTTATAGCTTCTTTAGCCTTTCCGTACACCGTCGTCATCGACATGCAACTGTCTCTTACGTTCGGAGCTTCACACGTTCCACTATTTCTATCTGTACATCTTTCCTTAGGTTCCCCCTAAATTCCGCTAGGCTTGCATGTGCCTGTAACACAAGATGGATTTTCATAACCAAACGCTTACTCATCCACACCTAGAAGTCCTATTTTGGACCCCGCAGCATTTCTACTGCGTGACATTCACGAAAAGTCAGTCGAGGGTTCGTCCCAGTGATTCTAACCATAGAAAGTTTATAGACGCCAGGCCTATCATTCACAAGATTCCTCTCTTTCCACAGCCGAACTGTTTGGGTGAACTTCAGCCTACTTTAACGAGCTTCATACAAGTTTCAGTTTTGCAGTCATCCGCTTGCATGTCGTAGCTTCAGCGAGTATGTTTCAGGAAGTTACTCCTTCATTCCATACTTCGAAATAGCAGTTCTACCTATATTGGCGGCTAATCTTTTCAATTAGCAACGTGTCGCACTCAAATCGATATCGGGTACCTTGTCTCCTTTGAATCCCAGGAACGTTTCGAACGGGATATCCTGGCCGTCTTTTTTATACGGCGCACCACATTCCGGACATTGTTTGTTCGGCAAGTCATAGCCTGATGCAACCGAACCATCCGCGATAAACTCGGAATGCTTGCACTTCGGACAAACATAATGCGGCGGCAATGGATTTACTTCGGTAATTTCCATGAATGTCGCGACGAGGGATGACCCTACTGAACCACGCGATCCTACTAAGTAACCGTCAGCGAGCGATTTTTTAACGAGCTTGGCGGAAATCAGGTAAATTACCCCGAATCCGTGCCCTAAAATCGATTTCAGTTCCTTATCAATACGCGCCTGGACAATTTCCGGTAAATTTTCACCGTAAATGCTGTGTGCCATTTCATACGTCAGATTCGTTACTTCATCATCCGAGCCTTCAATCTTCGGTGTATATAAATCGTCTTTGATCGGTTTTACATCACCGATCATATCGGCAACAAGCTGCGTATTTGTCACAACGATTTCCTTCGCCAGATCAGGGCCTAAAAAATCGAATTCCTTCAGCATTTCATCGGTTGTGCGGAAATGGACTTTCGGTAAAGGATTCCGGTTTAACGGATTTGCCCCACCCATTGACCCAACTAGGATTTGACGGAACTTCGCATCGGTTTCATGGAGATAATGCACATTGCCCGTTGCTACAACCGGTAAGTTCAGCTTTTTGCCAAGCTTCACGATGCGGCGGATAATGTCCTCCAATGCCCATTCATCATGGACTGTACCGCCATCCACTAATGGAGAATACACCGGTTTTGGCATAACTTCCAAATAATCATAGAATTTTGCGATACGTTCTGCTTCTTCCTGCGTTTTGTTCATCATTGTTTCAAATAGCTCACCATTCGAGCAGCCTGAGCCAACGATTAAACCTTGTCGTAGTTTCTGCAAATCTGATCGACGAATACGTGGTACACGGTAAAATGTTTGCGTATGCGAAATCGAAATTAACTTGAACAGATTTTTCAGTCCGGCATCATCTACCGCCAAAATTGTACAGTGACTTGGACGTGACTGTTTGTACCCTTCTTCACCGCCGACATGGTCATTCATTTCAATCAGGTTTTTAATCCCTAAATCGGCAGCCTGTTTCAATAAATGCAGGAATAGCTCTCCCGTTGCTTCGGTATCATAAATGGCCCGGTGATGCTGGGTCAGTTCGATATTGTATTTTTTCGTTAATGTTTTTAAGTTATGCGATTTTTGCCCCGGGTTCACAAGACGGGAAAGTTCAACCGTATCGATCCCCGGGTGGCGGACTTCGATGCCGGCATTTTTATAGGCAACATATAAGAAGCCTAAGTCAAACGCCGCATTATGCGCGACAACAATGCCATCGCCGATAAAGTCATGGAATTCCCGAATGACATCACTCAGCTCCGGTGCATTGACAAGCATATCATCGGTAATATGTGTCAGCTCGATAATTTTTGCCGTTAATTTACGGTGCGGATTTGAGAAGCGTTCAAAAGTATCTATAACTTGGCCATTTTTTATTTTGACGGCCGCCAGCTCGATAATCGTGTCATACACGTTCGAAAAGCCGGTCGTCTCTACGTCAAATACGACATACGTTGCATCTTCAAGATCCGCATCAATCGGATCGTAAACAATCGGTTTTCCGTCATCGACCAAGTTTGCCTCCACGCCGTAAATGACTTTAATGCCGTTTTTCTTGCCGGCAGCATATGCTTCAGGGAATGCCTGAACAACAGCATGGTCGGTTACCGCAATCGCAGGATGTCCCCATTTGGCTGCTTGTGCCACGAGTTTATCGACAGATGTCATCGCATCCATTTGACTCATCGGTGTATGCAGGTGGAGCTCAACACGTTTTTCGCCTTCCGGAGCATGGTCTTTTTTAGGTTCGCGTTTGATTTCATTGATATCTTTTACCATCATTACTAAATCGCGGGCAAATGTATCAAGCTGAATCGAGCCGCGTACACGCACCCACATTCCTTTGCTCATCTGTTTCATCTTCACGACATCCTCATCGCCGTTCGAGAACATTTTGACCATTAGGGAATCGGTGTAGTCGGAAATTTTAAATTCAAGCAGAGAACGACCGCTTCGAAGTTCCTTAATATCACACGCGAAAATAAACCCTTCCAGTACAATCGAACGTTCTTCTTCCAGTACTGTGCGGATTTCGACCGGATCCGGATTTTTGATCAGTGAGCCGATCTGGAACGGTGTATCTCCCGTAACAGCACCAGGATTGGCCGCCTTCTCTTTTTCGCGCGATGCAAAATCGGCCATCGCCTGTTTGGACAGACGCTCTTCCTCTTCCTGACGCTGCTGGTAAAATGCTTCTTGCTGAGCGATAAATTCTTCGTTTTCCTCGACTAGCTGGAACTCAAGCGGAATATGAGGGAAACCGAATGTTTTGTACGACTCGGCAATTTTATCTGTATACTTCGCTTTCAATGATAAATACTCGACTTCGAGCATCGATGTCACGACAAGCTTATGCCCTGTCCATTTCGGTGTCTGTTTCGATAAATTAGCGCGCAGGAGTGGCGACATTTCATCCAATTGCTCCACTACTACTTGCCAATAATCCAGAATATGCTGCTCATTGACTACCGGATTATATGATTCAATCGTCAGCAGCACATTCGCTATAGGCGAAAACTTTTCGACCATCCGCATACGCAGCAGCTGATACACTTGGTATGGCAATATATTTTCTATTTTTATTTTAAAGTCCCAAATACGTTTCTTTTTATGAACCGTTACACGTTCGAGTGTTCCATTTTCAAAAAAGGACATATAGACATCATCAGTCAATTCAAGCTGCTGTAACAATAGTAGGAATTTTTGTCTTCCTTCCTGTTTTGACAATTGTTTCACCCTTTCATCTTGCTGTTTCCATTGTAAGGCGAAGTGATTCGGCAGGCATAGAAAAATGCTCCACTTTATATAAAATAAGCGGAAATAAAGTATTCATCCAAACCAGCGTCAAACGATAACAGCCGGTCTCTTCTCTTCCAATGAAAAAGAAAAGAAAGTACAGTAAAAATTGTACTTTCCCGTTCTCTCTATCTTAATCGTTACTAGTTTTGGCGGAAATATTCGTTTAAGCGATCGACTACTTCTTCTTTCGCCCATTCTGCAGATTCGCCTGTTGAACGGAATTTCACTTCCACAAGACCTTCTGAAGCTTTTTTACCTACTGTAATACGAACAGGTAATCCGATTAAATCTGCATCCGCAAATTTTACGCCGGCACGTTCTGCACGGTCATCATACAACACTTCATAGCGGTATGATTTCAATACACCGTAAAGCTCGTCCGCCAATTGAACCTGTGCTTCGTCTTTAGTATTGACCGGTACTAGCTGCAGGTCATATGGCGCTAATTGTGCTGGCCATACAAATCCGTTTTCATCCTGGAAGTGCTCTGCAACGGCAGCAAGTATACGGGAAACCCCAATACCATAGCATCCCATAATATACGGTTGCGCCTTACCTTGCTCATCAAGGAATGTTGCATTCAGTTTTTCTGAATAAGTTGTACCTAATTTGAAAATATGCCCAACTTCAATTCCTTCAGCAAACTTAATGATACCTTGACCGTCCGGAGATGGGTCACCTTGTTGGATGAAACGGATATCTTCATAAGAGCTGATCGCGAAGTCGCGTTCCGGATTAACATTCAATAAATGGAATCCATCTTCGTTTGCACCTGCAACACCGTTACGGATTGATTTGATTGCGTTGTCCGCAATAACTTTTACATTCACCGGCAATTTCACAGGACCGATTGAACCTGGTGCACAGCCTAGTAATTCTTTAATAGCTGCGTCTTCTGCCAATTCAACAGAAGTAGCACCTAGTGCATTTTTAAGTTTAATATCGTTGATTTCGTGGTCACCGCGCGCTAAAACAACTACCAGCTCACCATCAATATCAAAAACTAGTGATTTGATCACATTTGAAGGTTCCACATTTAAGAATGCCGATACTTCTTCAATTGTTTTTTGATCCGGTGTTTCAATCTTTTCGATGTCTTTCAACGGTGTCGTCGGTGCTGTATATTCTACAACAACCTCTGCCATTTCGATGTTTGCCGCATAATCCGAAGTATCCGAATAAGCGATTGTATCTTCACCGATTTCAGAAAGCACCATGAATTCATGTGTACCTTTACCGCCAATTGTACCTGCATCCGCAATTACGGCACGGAAGTTCAGGCCAAGACGTGTGAAGATATTTGAGTATGCACGGTACATATCATCGTATGTTGCATCAAGTGATTCACGTGAAGAGTGGAAAGAATAAGCATCTTTCATAATGAATTCACGGCCGCGCAGTAAGCCGAAGCGTGGGCGTTTTTCATCACGGAATTTACTTTGAATCTGGTAAAGTGTCAACGGTAACTTTTTGTATGATTTAATTTCATCGCGCACTAAAGTAGTAATTACTTCTTCATGTGTAGCACCTAGCGCGAAGTCACGGTCATGACGGTCTTTTAAACGCATAAGCTCAGGACCGTATGCTTCCCAGCGACCTGATTCCTGCCATAGCTCTGCTGGCTGCAATGCAGGCATTAATAGCTCGACTGAATTGATCGCTTCCATTTCTTCACGGATGATTTGTTCGATTTTTGCTAATACTTTGCGCGCTAATGGTAAGTATGAATATACTCCGGCTGCATTTTGACGGATAAATCCGGCACGCAATAGCATGCGATGCGATTTCACGTCTGCATCGGATGGATTTTCCCTTAAAGTAGGGATGAACGTTTTGGTCTGTTTCATAAATAGTGCCACCTTTTTTATTTAAATTGCTGCTCTTTATAATACTAATCAAATTTAGCTTTGAACGCCAGTATTATTCATACAAAACGCTCAAAGCTGCCATTTTAAAACGTATTTTATTTTAGAAGAAGAATCGCTGGATATCGTTCCATGTTACGACGACCATCAGGATCATCAGGAGAAGGATACCGACGAAGTGAACCATACCTTCTTTTTGACGGTCGATCGGTTTTCCTCTTACTGCTTCCACAGCGAAGAAAAGTAAACGGCCACCATCAAGTGCTGGTAATGGTAACAAGTTCATGATCCCCAAGTTGACGCTCAGCATTGCCGCAAAGTAAAGAATATTATATAAACCGAATGTTACAACCGTTTCAGTTGTTTTATAAATTCCTACCGGGCCTGATAATGCATCAATCGAGAATTGGCCGGTAATCAGTTTTCCGACAAGTGTTCCAATCGTAATAATCATGTTATACGTTTCTTCCACACCATACACTACCGCCTGTAACGGGTTTTTCTCAATGGAACGCATAACACCGATTTGTCCGTACGGCGATCCACCTTCCTGTTCCACAGCTTTTGGTGTAAGTTCGATTATTTCGTTGCCCGTTGCACGTTCAACTTCGAATGTAACGGCTTTGTTTGGGTTGTTGAAAATTTGCTCTGATAATTCTTCCCAAGTTGAAATCGGCTGCCCGTTCACCTTGACCACTTTATCGCCATCGACCAATCCGGCACTGCTCGCAACAGAGTTGTCCACAACTTCGGCAATGATCGGATCATCGGAAGGAATCCCTTGAATAAGCCCGATAATCAGGAAGATGAAAAACGCTAAAATAAAGTTGAATAATGGACCTGCGAAAATCGCCATCGCACGGGCACCAACAGATTTTGAATTGAATTGGCGATCCAGCGGTGCAATCATCTGTTCCGTACCATTTTCAACGACGCTTGCTGTACGTGATACATTGTAGCGAATGAACTGATCATCCTCATCATAACCTTCAATCCAAAGTTCACGTTCTAAATCCGCACGCTCCACCTCTAAAAAGATGACGTTCTGGTAATGTGTTTTTTGGTTGAGTATGATTTTTTCTACAATATTTTCTTCGTTCGTTATTAAAGCTACGCGGTAACCGGGCTGGAGTTCCACCGTATCGGTATCCTCGCCGGCCATTCTTACATAACCGCCAATCGGCAATAATCGTAGCGTATAGACTGTTTCACCTTTCGTCATCCCAAAAATCTTCGGTCCCATACCAATCGCAAATTCACGCACCATAATGCCTGCTTTCTTTGCAAATAAGAAGTGACCTAGCTCATGGAAAAAAACGAGTGAGCCAAAAATTAAAATAAAGGCTATAACTGTTTGCATAATCTCCCACCTTCATTGGAACTGAGCCGAGTATTATTTCGCTCAATCTTTTCTAGCAATAAGCTCTTGAAAAAGGCACAGCTTGTACAAAAAGGGGATGTCCGCCTTTTCGTTCTTCACGTCCGTTTTTCACACTTTACTATTTTACCATGCTTGCGACTGTTTTTCTCGTTTCACTGTCTACATGTAAAATAGTTGCTAAATCTGGCAAAGCGATATTGTTATGACTATTCATAATACGCTCAATACATTCTTCAATTTCTAAAAAAGTAATTTTTTCCTGTAAAAACAATGCAACGGCTGCTTCGTTTGCCGCGTTCATTGCCGTTAAAATCGTACCGCCCATACGCCCTGCATCATAAGCAAGCTTTAATGCGCGGAAACGGTCAAAATCCACTTCCTTAAAGTGAAGCTGTCCAATTTGGGCCAAATTTAAACGTTGGCCATTTGCAAGCGGTAAACGGTCCGGGTAGCTGAGCGCATATTGAATCGGTACACGCATATCCGGTGTTCCAAGCTGTGCGATGACACTTGTATCCTCATATTCAACCATCGAGTGAATAATGCTTTCACGGTGCAGCAATACGTCGATATTGTCATATGGCATATCAAACAGTACATGTGCCTCGATAACTTCAAGCCCTTTATTCATCATTGTTGCGGAGTCGATCGTAATTTTCGCTCCCATTGACCAGTTCGGATGATTCAGTGCATCTTTTACTGTTACGCCTACTAGCTCATCCCTTGTTTTATCGCGGAACGAACCACCTGATGCCGTTAAAACAATACGTTCAATACGCTTTTTGTTTTCACCGTTCATCGATTGGAAAATAGCTGAATGCTCACTGTCTACCGGTAAAATCGGGGCATTGTATTTTTTCGCTTCAGCCATTACAAGATGGCCTGCCGTTACAAGTGTTTCTTTGTTGGCAATGGCAATCGTTTTCCCCATACGGATTGCAGCAAGTGTCGATTCCAGTCCAACGCTGCCTAATACTGCATTGACAAGCACTGTCGAATCCGGATGTGTCGCTACTTCGACCAATCCTTTTTCGCCATATGTAAAGGAAACATGCGGGAATTCTTTTTGTAAAGTGCCTGCCGCTTCCTCAGTTTGCATTGAAACCAATTCCGGTTGAAGTTTTTTTATGATTTCGCGGGACTTTTCAATATTTTGTCCGGCTGAAAATGCAACAAGCTTAAATTCGTTTGGATTTGCAAGTAAAATATCAAAGGTCTGCCATCCGATCGAACCTGTTGCACCTAATAAACTAATTTTTTTCACAATGATACGTCCCTTCTATGTCCTAGGAAAAGAAATGTAAAAAATGCAGTAATGGTACGACAAATAATAAACTGTCAAAGCGGTCCAAAATACCACCATGCCCCGGGAGAATATTGCCCGAATCTTTCACGCCATAATGACGTTTAATAGCCGATTCCACTAAATCGCCCATTTGTCCAATGATCGATGCGATTACTGTTACAACGATTAATTGCAGCCAGCTTGAAGCAAAAGGATAGACAAGCTGCATGGCAATTGCAAAAATAACGGCAATCACAATCCCGCCAATAAAGCCTTCCACTGTTTTCTTCGGCGAAATTTCCGGCCATAATTTATTTTTCCCTAATTTACGCCCTACAAAATAGGCACCGGAATCTGTTGTCCATACGATCAACAATACAAAGACGACATATTCCAGGCCGATAAAACGTGTTTCGATAAAATAATGGAATCCAAGACCGACATATAACGCCCCTAGCACTATGAAACCAATTTCATCAAACGTCATTTTGTTTTTTACAAGAACAATATAAATCAACAGTAATATCGCGATACCGTACACGATCATCAAGATTGAATCATATTGGAAAAACTCAACGATTTTCAGTGACCATTCATTTGGTACAACCAATACTAATAATGCAAGTGTACCAATAATACCTGGAACAGATGCAATTGAAATTCCTTTCATTTTCAGCAATTCATAGAAACCAATGGCTGCGATGATACTCATTAAAATCGCAAATGGGGTTCCTCCATAAATTACGAATGGAATAAATAATGCTGCAGCAATTACTCCGGTAATGATGCGTTGTTTCAATTTGTTCCTTCTCCTTTCAGCCCTCCATAACGGCGGTTACGGTTTTGATACACAGAAATCGCCTCTTTTAAACAGGCTTCGTCAAAATCAGGCCAATGTGTATCAGTAAACCAAAATTCCGTATAGGCAAGCTGCCATAGCATAAAGTTACTTATGCGCACTTCACCACTCGTGCGAATTAATAAATCGGGTTCAGGTAAATGAGCCGTCATTACATATTGGGAAATGTGTTGTTCATTTAATTCGTCAATTGTAAGATTCCCTGCTTCTACCTCTTTCAGAAGCTGTTGCATCGCCATTACAATTTCAGCACGCCCACCGTAATTCATCGCAAAGTTTAAGACTAGACCTGTATTCCCTGAAGTTGCTTCCATCGCCTTTTTTAAAGCAGATTGTGTATATTCGGGCAATGAATCCATCACACCGATCATTTCTACTTTAATATTTCGCTCCATCAGCTCCGGTAAAAAGGAATTTAAAAATTGCTCTGGTAAACGCATTAAAAATTCCACTTCTGATTTAGGACGCTTCCAGTTTTCTGTTGAAAACGCATAGAGCGTCAATACTTCTACTCCTAAATCACAAGCGCAACGTGTTATTTTTCGAACGGTTTTCATTCCTTCATGATGCCCGGCAACTCGAGGCATTGAACGTTTTTTCGCCCAACGTCCATTTCCGTCCATAATAATTGCAATATGGGTAGGGATATCCTCTCCCTTAACTAAGTCCACATTTTCACTACTGAATGACTGTTCTTTATTTGTATTTTTCCCAAAAAGTTTTTTAAACATAGTTAATACCCCCAACTGCACAAATCGGACTGCTTCCTTTTTTATCATATCAAAAAAGGGATAGCCTGTCCTTTTTATATAATGAACTTCTTTAGTATCTTAAAGAATAATTGTGCTTCTTTTAATCTTTCATATGTATTTTTTCCACAATTTATACTTTCAATTAGGGGGAACGGGTTCATGTGCATGTTTTTTGCTACAGCTATATTTCCCTAACAAACTTAAAATTTATCTATTATTGTAAAAAAAACGTCCTTATTAGCAGGACGTTTTAATCCATGTAAAGTTCATACATCGCCAGAAAAAGATTTCGCGCTAATGTGATCCACCAGCGCGAAACAAAATTATTAAAAATCAAGTAGTATCATATTCACATTCGGATTGGATGATTGAGAAGGCATAATCAATTAGCCTCCCCACCATTCCAATCAACTGTTTTATAAAATCTCCTTAAAATTAAACTGTTAAGATTTCTTTTTCTTTTTCTTTCACTAATTCCTCGATTTTAACGATTGAGTTGTCTGTTAATTTTTGGATGTCGTCGTTGAAGCCGCGTAGTTCGTCTTCTGTGATTTCACCGTTCTTTTCCAGTTTTTTCAGGTCATCGTTTGCATCACGACGCACGTTACGTACAGCAACTTTTGCGTCTTCCGCTTCTTTTTTCACCTGTTTTACCAACTCTTTACGACGCTCTTCAGTTAATGCCGGTACAGCTAAACGAATTACATTTCCGTCATTTGTCGGTGTAATCCCGATATCTGAACGCATAATCGCTTTTTCGATCTCGCCCAAGATTGATTTATCATAAGGCTGGATTACTAAAAGGCGTGCTTCCGGTACAGAAATACCTGCCATTTGGTTGATCGGTGTTGGAGAACCATAGTAGTCCACCGTAATACGATCCAATAGTGAAGCATTTGCTACACCTGCACGAATTGAAGCTAATTCACGTGAGAAAGCATTAATTGATTTCGTCATTTTTTCTTTTGCCTGGTTTAATACTTGTTGTGTCATTACGCATCTCTCCTAACAACTGTTCCAATTTTTTCGCCTAATGCGGCACGTTTAATATTACCTGGTTCTGATAAGTTGAAAACGACAAGCTTAATATCATTATCCATACATAATGTCGAAGCTGTAGAATCCATTACTTGTAAACCTTGCTGAATAACGTCTAAATACGTAAGTGTGTCATACTTAACTGCTTCAGAATCTAATTTTGGATCTGCCGAATAAACGCCATCCACATTGTTTTTCGCCATTAAAATTGCATCTGCATTAATTTCTGCGGCACGTAAAGCTGCTGTCGTATCTGTCGAGAAGTATGGGTTACCTGTTCCCGCAGCAAAAATGACAACACGTGCTTTTTCCAGATGGCGAACTGCTTTACGTCGAATATATGGCTCTGCCACTTGTGTCATAACGATTGATGACTGAACACGTGTAGGAACACCGAGATTTTCCAGTGAGTCCTGTAATGCAAGTGCGTTCATCACTGTTCCCAACATCCCCATATAATCTGCATTGGCACGTTCCATTCCCATTTCAGCGCCGATTTTCCCGCGCCAAATGTTGCCTCCGCCGACAACCAATGCGACCTCTACACCTAAGTCGATAACATCTTTAATTTCTGCTGCGATCGATTTAATAACATCCGGTGAGAAACCGAAGCCTAATTCTCCAGCTAATGCTTCCCCGCTAAGTTTAATAACTACTCGTTTGTACTCTGACACACCCATAGTAGACCTCCGTTACTCATTTATTTAAAAGGAAATACGATTGTGTTTATTATGTATCGTACTTCGCTTCATTCAAAAATTGATTTCTTTAAAAATAGGGAACACGCAAATGGTGCTCCCTACTGTTTGCTTAAATTAATGCTAATTTAAGTTGTAATTTAATTAGTTACCTTTAACTTGGCTCATTACTTCTTCAGCGAAGTTATCTTCACGCTTCTCGATACCTTCACCAACTGCATAACGAGTAAAGCTTGTTACAGCAGCATTTAATGAGTTCACGAAGTCGCGTACTTTTTGATCTGAGTTTTTAACGAAAGCTTGGTCTAATAAGCATACGTCTTCGAAGTATTTACCAAGACGGCCTTCTACCATTTTCGCTACGATGTTTTCTGGTTTACCTTCGTTTAACGCTTGCTCAGTTAATACTTTGCGCTCACGTTCAACTTCGTCAGCAGAAACTTCGTCACGAGAAATGTAAGTTGGGTTGATTGCAGCGATATGCATAGCGATATCTTTTGCAGCAGCAGCGTCAGTAGAACCTTCAAGAACTACTAATACACCAATACGTCCGCCCATGTGCAGGTAAGAACCGAATGCATCTGCATCCGTTTTTGTTTTGATTTCGAAACGGCGTAATGAGATTTTTTCACCGATTGTAGCAGTAGCTGTAGAAATTTGGTCAGAGATTTTTACTCCGTCTTTTTCTAATTCTAAAGCAGCTTCCACTGATTCTGGTTTAGCAGCTAATAATTGCTCTGCTAAAGAAGAAACTAAGAATTGGAACTTGTCGTTTTTCGCAACGAAGTCTGTTTCAGCGTTTACTTCTAAAAGAATTGCTTCATTACCGTTTTCTAAAATGTAAGTTGTACCTTCAGCAGCGATACGGTCAGCTTTTTTGCCGGCAGCAGCTAAACCTTTTTCACGTAGGAAATCGATTGCAGCATCGATGTCGCCTTCTGTTGATACTAATGCTTTTTTACAGTCCATCATACCTGCGCCTGTTTTTTCGCGTAATTCTTTTACTAATTGTGCAGTAATGTTTGCCATAATGAGTTTCCTCCTAAATATAATGAAAAATTTATTTACACTATTTCATACTTTAAGCGATAAATCGCTATTTTTCAACGATTCATGCATCTTCAAATTCATTTCTCAAAAAAAGGTGATAAGGGGTTCATCCACTTATCACCTTTTCTAACAGTGAATTACTCAGCTGTAGCTTCTTCTACTGCAGGAGCTTCTTCTTCACCTTGTTTAGCTTCTAATAAAGCGTCAGCCATTTTAGCAGTTAATAATTTAACCGCGCGGATAGCATCGTCGTTTGCAGGGATTACGTAATCAATTTCATCTGGATCACAGTTAGTGTCTACGATACCAACTAGAGGGATGTTTAATTTGATTGCTTCTGCAACTGCGATACGCTCTTTACGAGGGTCAACAACGAACATTACGTCCGGAATAGCTTTCATATCACGGATACCGCCTAAGAATTTAACTAAGCGCTCGTGCTCTTTTTTAAGTTGGATTACTTCTTTTTTAGGAAGTACAGCGAAAGTGCCATCTTCTTCCATTTTCTCGATATCTTTCATACGTTTAACACGTTTTTGAATCGTACCGAAGTTTGTTAAAGTACCACCTAACCAACGTTGGTTGATGTAGTAGTTACCTGAACGTTCAGCTTCTTCTTTGATCGCTTCTTGTGCTTGTTTTTTCGTACCTACGAATAAAACTTTACCACCGTCTTGACCAACTTGACGCATGAAATCGTATGCTTCTTCTAATTTTTTAACCGTTTTTTGTAAATCGATAATGTAAATACCGTTACGCTCTACGAAGATATATTTCTTCATTTTTGGGTTCCAACGGCGAGTTTGGTGACCGAAATGTACACCAGCTTCTAGTAATTGTTTCATTGAAATTACTGACATGAGTGTTTCCTCCTAATATGTTTGGTTTTTTTCCTCCGTATTTTTCATCTGCAACAAGCTACCCGTAAACTTACGAGCACCACTTACTACATCAAAATACGTGTGTATTGTTAACACCGTTTGTAAATATATCATACTAGACTTTCAAGTGCAACTACTTTACGCATGAAACTTTACGAGGAGTTCAATTTCAGTTTTCCCGCGTTCCATCATTTTTGCAATTTCTTCAATTGTTTTTCCATTGCGGTAATGATGGATTACTTGCTGCTCAAACGTCATTTTTTGTTCTTGGGCTTCATCATACCCAGAAAGCAGTTCCGCTTTTACTGATGCTGCATCGTTTTTTTCCTCAATATGCTGCTGTGTTTTTTGCTTTTGATAGGCACTTGCTGCTTGCTTGACCGGAACGAATTTACGCGGTTCTATTTCCTGTTCCTTTACCGGCTGATCTTTTAAAGGCGGTGAAGGTTCCTCATTGCGGGATGCTGCCGTCTTTTGAGGAACATCCGTTTTTTTCAACTCGCTGATTAACCGGTCATTCTCTTCTTTCATTTCCATTAAATATACACTAATCGCATTGTCCATTTCATTCATCAGTTCATTTTGGCGCTTCTCTATATTCTGAAATTTCGAAAGCTTACTATATAAAAGAACAATGACAAAAATCGTAATCATCTGGATAAGAAATAAGGTAATTATAACTGCGATCATGGTGATTGCTCCTAGCCGCTAAAATCAAAAAGATTCCCTTTAAACGGGTGCTGCACTTTCTGATCTAGCTGTTCCTTATTTTTCTTGTTTTCCTGCACTGGCTCTTGCCCGTTTTGGGAAGCCTTTTCCTGGTCTTCATCATTGACTGCGTTCAGATGCTCTGTTTCGTTGACGGTTGACTGTTTGCGTTCCAGTTCCCTGTTCAGTGCTTCATTTGCATGCATTTGCTGCAGGATGGTATTTTGATGACGCTGGTCCGCCATTTTCCCTGCCTCAAATGTTTTAGGAATCGCAATCTGCAACTCCAGGCCCTTTAAGCTCATAACGCCGCCTCCTTACGTATTGATCATTTCGGAAGACAATAATTTACGTAATTTAAACAATGCTTTTGAGTGGATTTGCGAAATTCTTGATGTCGACAGGTCCAGTATTTCGCCGATTTCGGTTAATGTTAATTCTTCCGAGTAGAACAGACTGATAACAAGCTGCTCTTTTTCATTCAGCTTTTTAATATTTTCAGCCAGGTCGCCCAATAGTTCTACATGAACGGTTTGCTGCTCAGGAGTTTTCGTATTGTCATCACGGATAACAAAGGATTTGCCTTCCGACTCTTCCTGATCCAGCTGCTCATTGATGGACAGCACATTCGAGAAAAAATGTTCCTGGAAAGTCTGATACACTTCTTCGACCGGCAAATTCATATGTGCTGCAACTTCTTCCGGTGTCGCATGGCGCATCAGCTTCTGCTCTAGTGATTCGATTTGCGATTCCAGCTTTTTTGCTTTTTCACGCGCCGATCTCGGGAGCCAGTCCTCTTTACGTAAACCGTCGAGAATAGCGCCACGGACACGGAAAGAGGCATACGTATCAAATTTTAAATCTCGGTTTATATCAAATTTATTTAACGCATCAAACAGCCCCATCATTCCAAGACTCGTCAGGTCATCTCTGGAAATGTTTTTCGGAAGCCCGACAGCAATACGCTGCACATGATACGATACGAGTGGTTTAAACTTTTTTATTAATAAATCGCCTGCTTCGGGATCACGGTTCTTTGTCCAACGAACCCATAATGATTGTTCGTCTCTATGCCTTTGTTCTGTCAAACATACCCACCCCTTTATTTGAAAAGTAACATTATTTGTGTTCATTATATCAAAAAGCCTTTTAGTATACATTTAATCCAGTGTTTCGACACAGTATTTCCTTATATTTCGCTAAATAAAAAAGAGCCGGATCTACGACTCTTTTACCGTGAAAGGGATTCATCGCTTTGAAGCATCGAACGAACGACTTGTGCAATTTCTTCCGTATTTTCATCTTCAGCTTCCATTGCCGTATGACCGCTTTGCGGGACAGTTTCTGTTTTCCCCGTCTCTTGCCCTGATACTCCCGGCAGTTCCTCTTCTGCCGGCAACAAAACAGGCGCTTCCGGTGTATAAAATACATACCCGACTAAATAACGGACAGGAAACATTAAACCAAATCCAATGACTGCAATGATAAAAGCTGTACCGATCGTCGGCAGCGGCATCGCATACGGATTTTGAATTGTTGCGATAAAATATACAGCGAATGAAAGTAGTGCTGCCCAAAAATTATAAAATATTGAACCAAACATTAGATTTCACTCACTCCTTTGTTGACGGTACGAACTTGAAGCATGCTCGTTTCAGGGTTGAATTCGATTGTACGGCCACTGTTGCCGCCCGTATCTTCAGCGATAAGCGGTATGCCCAGCTTTTTCAACTGCGCTTTTACAGCTTCCACATTTCTCGGTCCGATCCTCATTGAATCTTTATCCGACGTAAATTGGAACATTTGTGCACCGCCTGCAATTTTCGCCTTCAGCTTAAAGGATTGCGCTCCTTCCAGTTTTAAAAGATCGACCAGAGCGGCAATTCCCGTATCGGCAAATTTTGCGGCATTCATTGTCGCTGTTCGATTTAAACTGGAATCCGGCAACATGACATGGACCATGCCGGCAACTTTTTTTATATCATCGTAAATGACTGCACCGACACAGGAACCCAGTCCCGACGTACGAATCGTTTTAGGAACTTTCACGATATCCATTTGTGCAATTCCTACCTTAATCACTTCGTTTGAATGGGTAACTATCATGTCGTCGGCACTCCCAATGCTTTAAAAATGGCTTCAAATGATTCAGGTTCAGGCAGCAGGAAAAACTGTCCTTTTACCGCTTCCT
The DNA here is from genome assembly GCF_038007305.1 of Solibacillus sp. FSL W7-1436. Taxonomy (NCBI): domain Bacteria; kingdom Bacillati; phylum Bacillota; class Bacilli; order Caryophanales; family Caryophanaceae; genus Solibacillus; species Solibacillus sp. FSL W7-1436. Next base: position 2,479,718 of record NZ_JBBOWV010000001.1, on the reverse strand, counting down.
CATCAGACATGACTTCTTCATAGATGGACGTATTAATGACGATAACCGTATCACTTACCTGCGAGAGTTCAATAAGTCCGATACTAATGATGGCCCCGAACATATCAACACTTAATCCAGGTACCGTCGGATAGATTTTAAGACCCGTAAAATCGGATAGAGCCGATAAATAGGAACCGGATAAAATATTGCCCATTTCCTGCATTGCCGATAGGCCCATTTCCGAATAGGGCGGCATGTGGAAATCAAAAGATTCGTCATGGATGAGACTTCGGATAAATCGGTTCGCCTGCTCAATCGGCAAAATGAAAAACATGCTTCCTTGAACATCCCCTTCTATCCGAAGATAGATGCCGACAACAGCATTTTCCGAACCGCCTGCGAGTTCCATCATTTCATTGAACGAGGCCATTTTCACATCGGGTACACGCATATCGATTTTCTTTCCCAATAAATTCGATAAAGACGTAGCTGCATGTGCAGCACCAATATTTCCGATTTCCTTTAAAACATCTAAATGCAGCAACGTAATTTTTTCATTAAAGTTCATATTCTATCCCTACTTTAATAGATTCCAGGCAAGGATGGCTCACCCGGAAAATTATTCATTGAAATCAATCGTTCGGATTCAACACTTTATCTAAGTGAAGTAAAATTAATAAACGGTTATCCAATTTTGCGACACCTGCGATAAAATCTTCGTCCAATGAGCCGACCACTTCCGGCTGCTGTTCAATGGAAGATGCATCAATGTCCAACACATCATTTGCTGAATCGACAATAAAACCGACTTCCATCGTTTCCAGCGTAATAATAATTATTCGGGTTGTGTCTTCATCGCCAGAAACTGGCAAGTCAAAGCGTTCGCGTAAATCAATGACAGGCGTTACAACACCTCGAAGATTAATGACACCTTTTACATAGCGTTCTGTTTTTGGTACACGTGTAATATGCATTAATTTTTCGATTCCCTTTACGTGCGAAACAGGAATGGCATATTCTTTATCTGCTAATTGAAATACTATTACTTTCAAGTTCTTTTGCTCAGTTGCATTCGTCATTCTTCACACCTCTTATCCTTTACTTCATCAGTGCGTTACAGTCTACAATTAACGCCACTTTTCCGTTTCCTAGAATCGTTGCACCTGAAATCGCAAAAATATTCGTTAAGTAGTTACCTAATGATTTCAGTACAATTTCCTGCTGACCGATAAATGAATCGACTACTAAACCAGCTAATTTATCGCCTTTGCGGACGATTACAACTGAATGGAAGCCATCATCTTTTTGTTCGGCACGAGGTACTTCAAAAATTTCTTCCAGGAATATAAGCGGCACAACTTTACCACGGAAATCGATTACTTTTTGATTATGTGCGTTCAAAATATCTGACTGACGGATAATCGATGTTTCGATAATAGATGATAATGGAATCGCATAAATTTCATTTTCAATTTCTACGAGCATGACTGAAATAATCGACAGTGTCAGCGGTAATTGAATCGAGAAGACCGATCCGACATTTTGAGTCGATTCAATCGAAATGTTGCCTCCTAATGATTCAATCGTTGTTTTCACAACATCCAGCCCGACCCCACGGCCCGACACATCTGAAATGACATCTGCTGTCGAGAAACCGGATGCCATAATTAACTCGTTGATCTGCTTGTCTGTCATTGTCAATGACTGCTCATGTGTAACAATCCCTTTAGACAATGCTTTTGCCAACACTTTCTCGCGGTTGATCCCTGCTCCATCATCTTCAATCTCGATGAATACATAGTTCCCGCTATGATAAGCACGAAGTTCCACTGTTCCTTCTTCTGGTTTGCCTTTTGCACGGCGTACTTCCGGACTTTCGATTCCATGATCGACCGAGTTGCGGATCAGGTGAACTAAAGGATCGCCAATTTCATCAATAACTGTGCGGTCAAGCTCTGTTTCAGCACCGACAATATTAAGTTCGATTTTTTTGTTTAAATCCCGCGACAATTGACGGACCATTTTCGGGAAACGGTTGAATACTGTATCTACAGGAACCATGCGCATCGTTAAGACGATATTTTGCAGATCCCCCATTGTACGGCTCATCCGTTCAACCGTCTCATTCAATTCGCCATGATTCACATCACCGGCAATCGTTAAAAGACGACCGCGATCAATTGCAAGCTCTTCAAACAAGTTCATTAATATATCGAGACGTTCAATATTTACACGAATCGTCTTGCTGGATGCATGCCCTGATTTACTATTATTGTTTTTGGCAGATGCCGCTATTTTAGGCTGTTCTTCAGAAACGGCAGTTACCGGTTCCTGCACTACAGGCTGTAGCTGTGTTTCTACTGCTTCTGCAGGCACTTCGATTGCCGCAGTTTTTGTAACAAATGCATCACGGCTGATTTTATTGACAACTGCACGATCAACTTCCGATACTTTCATCAGCATCTTTTGCAAATCTTCAGCCGATTCTTTCGAAATAAATGCCACGTGGAATTCACTGTCAAACTGTTCTTCTTCCAATTTATCTACAGTAGGAGAAGATTTGATGACATCCCCGTTTTTCTCCAGAATTTCGAATACCATGAATACACGAGCAGCTTTTAATAAACAGTCTTCACGCAAAGCTACTGTAATTTCATAAGCATTGAATTCTTGTTCAGATGATTGCAGAATGACCGTTTTTTCAAAATCATCATAGGACAATTTCAGTTCGGCCGCTTCAGCTTGCTGGTTAAATTCATTTGCTACCATTGCAGCCGCAACTTCCTGACCAGGCATTTGTTTTTCTGAAGCTCCAGTTAACGGTTCCCCTGCTTCTATGCGCTTTAGCTTTTCCACTGTTGCCTGCACATCATGTTTACCGTCGCCGCCATCTGCAATGTCGAATACCATTTCTTCCAGATGATCGACAGATTCGAAAACGACATCCAAAATTTCTGCATTCACTTTTATTTTATTATTGCGGATCGCATCTAAAATATTTTCCATTTTATGTGTCAAGTCGGCCAAGTCTTCAAAGCCCATTGTTGCTGCCATACCTTTTAAAGTATGTGCCGAACGGAAAATCTCCCCGACAATTGTTAAGTCTTCCGGATTTTTTTCCAATTCCAATAAGTGTTCACTGCATGCTTGTAAATGCTCTTTGCTTTCTTCAATGAACATTTCCAAATATTGATTTAATTCCATTTAGAGGGCACCCCTTTTTAAGGCATATATTTCATAATTGTTTTGGCAATATCATCAACATCCGCCACTTCATCTACAAGCTGCGTTTCCACGGCAGCTTTTGGCATTCCATATACGATACATGTTTCTGCTGACTCGGCAATAGCCATGACATTACCTGTTTTTTTAAGCGATACCAGACCTTTTGATCCGTCATAGCCCATTCCGGTCATAATGACGGCAATTTTATCGAACTCCTGATACTGGCTCACATCTTCAAACATGACATCTACTGATGGGCGATGGCCTGCTCTTGGCGGTTCCTGATCGTCGAGTACGACTGCAAATGACGATCCGATTTTCCTTAATTTAAGATGATAGCCACCCGGCGCAATATAGGCAGTCCCTTTTTGCAGCAGGTCGCCTTGCTCTGCTTCTTTTACATGAATATCACTCAATTGATCAAGTCTTGTTGCCAGCGATTTTGTAAAACCGGCAGGCATATGCTGAACGATCAAAATCGGTGCACCAACATTTGCGGGAATTTTTGTGATAACTTCCTGTAATGCTCTTGGACCACCTGTTGAAGTCCCGATTAGAATGAATTTCTTAGAAGTTTTACTCCAATCCGTCTTTTTCATCGGCACATCGATTTTGACGGTTGGCTTTTTCATATTTTTCAGTTTTGATTCTTCATTATTTAAAGGTTGATGGGGCAGTTGACTTGCAGCAGTCGATTTATGGAAAGGTTTTCTCAATTTTGAAACCGTTACTTTAGATGCCTCTTCCACTTTATGTACGAGTTCATTCTTAATTTTATGTAAATCCAATGAAATGGAGCCGCTTGGTTTAGCAACAAAATCCACTGCACCGTATTCCATTGCCATTAATGTATTTTCTGCTCCGCGCTTTGTCGTACTTGAAAGCATAATGACAGGCAATGGATGCTTTTGCATTATCTCTTTTAACGCTTCCATCCCATTCATTTCCGGCATTTCCACATCCATAGTCACGACATCGGGCTTCAGCTGCTCGATTTTCTTAATGGCGTCCTTCCCATTACGGGCAGCCCCGATGACTTCAATATGGCGATGATCCGAAAAAAAATCGCTTATTAGCTTCCGCATAAAGGCGGAATCATCAACAACCAGCAGTTTGATCTTCTGTAAGTTGCTCATTTACTCACGCCCTCTCGAAAAGATGTTTTTTAATTTTGCTATAAACTTCATAGACTCGTTAGTTGCATGCACTTCTTTCATTACCGCCTGCGTTGTTAAAAATTGCTCTACAATTTTGCCCATCGTCTTACTGACTGGGGCATCAGGATACAGTAATGTGAATAGGGATTGCTGACGTACTGCCTGACGCACAACAGGGTCTTCCGGCAGCGAACCTAAAATCGTTGCTTCCTTCTCCAAAAAACGCTGCATAACTGTTTTTAGTCGCTGTGTCGTATCTTGGCCTTCCTCTACTGTATAGGCACGATTCCCCAGCAGATAAAATTTCTTCATCGGGTCTTTCAGATGGATAAATTTCATCATCGAATAAGCATCCATAATGGACGTCGGTTCTGCTGTAGAAATAACGATGATTTCTTCAATCGATGTTAATAGATCAAGCGACCAATCCACAACACCCGCTCCCATATCGAATAAAACAAAATCATACTCTTTCTGTAATGTTTCAAATGCCGAGATCAGTCGTGCAAAAACATTAGGAGACCACTCCATTAACGACGACATACCTGAACCACCGGAAATATAGCTTACCCCCTCGTTCGTTTCGCATAAAACATCTTCGAGCGGTACTTGGCCATCGAGGTAATCCTTTAAATTGTATTTCGCAGAGCTTCCTATGAGAATATGTACATTGCCCATACCAATGTCCATATCTAAAATAACTACTTTTTTACCTTTTTTTGATAACAGAGTAGCGAAGTTTGTCGTGAAATTACTTTTCCCTACTCCGCCTTTTCCACTAACAACTGCAATTGACCGCCCTGAACTATGTTCGCTTTCAAGCATTTTCTGACGCAGTTTTTCAGCTTGATCTTTCATCCGTGTTCTCCTTGAAGAAAAGTTCTAGTAAATTATCACTATCCGGTTGCTCAATATCTTCTGGTACTTCTTGACCATTTGTATAATAGGCTAGTCCTTTATTATATTTAATCATTAAATTAAACATAGTGCCAATAGAATTTGTTTCATCAAGCTTCGTAAAGATAAATTTTTCGATATGCATGTTCGCAAATTGTTCAATAATTGATTCTAAGTCTTTTTGCTTAGACGTTAAAGATAAAACTAAGTAGGATTCTACTTGTTCACTAAATTGTATTAATGACTTTAAATCATCTACATATTTCGCTTCTTTATAGTTTCTTCCGGCCGTATCAATAAAAATTAAATTCAAATGATCAAACTTTTTAATCGCCTCAGCATAATCTGCAGCATTGTATACAACTTCAACAGGAGCCTGCAGCAATGCAGCATACGTCTTCAATTGTTCAATTGCGGCGATACGGTATGTGTCCGTCGTAATAAAGCCGATTTTCTTTTTCTTTTCAAGGACAGCGCGTGCTGCCATTTTCGCAATCGTTGTCGTTTTCCCGACACCTGTCGGACCTAGCACATTAATATATTTTTTCTCATATGAAATTCCGCTTATCGGCAAGTCATACAATTCTTTTCTTAAATAGTCTTTAGCAACTTCCTGCATTTCGTTCCATGTGATTTGCTTGCCATGCCCGTTATAATACATAAAAAGCTCATCACCGATTTTTGTGATAAGCTCCTCTCCAAGTTCCTGCTCACGTAGAAAGTCGATAAATGGTAAGAGTTCATCAGGATATTGAGATTGTACCGACATACGCTGCATCGATTGCATCATTGATTTTAAATCAGCAATTTCTTTCACCAGGTTTTCCGGAAAGCCGCCAGCATCGCCTTGCGGAACTTTTTTATGCTGTTCCACAGACGAAGCTGTTTCGCGGATCCCTTCCTCCTTCAATTGCGGCGCAAATGTCGGAATGTCTTCTAAAGAAGGTATTGAAGGTTTCTTTTCCATCTGGTCATATCCTGCCACGACTTCATAGCTTTTATTTTTTACTAATCCGAAAAACTTTTTCGTTACGACGACTTTTGAATTCAGAATTACCGCATCTTCCCCTAAATCGGCGCGAATCTGTTTCATCGCCTCAGCAATGGAAGGTGCATTGTATTTTTTCATCTTCATTCAACATTCACCACCCCTACACTTTGAATTTCAACGGCTGCATCCAATTCGTTATATGAAAGAATCGGTACTTGCGGGAAATAACGTTCTGTTAATTGTCTTACATACAGTCGCACAGCTGGCGAACATAAAATGATCGGCGACTGTTCCGTATAGGAAACACGCTCCACTTCTTTTGCGATGGCTTCCAATACGAATTGCGACTGCTGCGGATCCATCGCCAAATAATTTCCGTGATCTGTTTGCTGAATGCTGTCAGCCACGAGTTTTTCCACTTTTGCCGACACGGTAATCACTTTTAACGCTTGTTGGCCGTTAATGAATTGTGATGTTATTTGTCTAGCCAATGCCTGTCTCACATATTCTGTTAAAATATCAGGATCGCTAGTAAGCTTTGCATAATCTGCTAATGTTTCGAATATGATCGGTAAATTCCGTATCGAAACATTTTCACGCAATAATTTTGCCAGTACTTTTTGGACTTCCCCTATCGATAATGGTGCCGGAATCAGATCGTCCACCAAAATCGCATGGGTTTCGCGTAAATGATCGATCAGTTGCTTCGTCTCCTGACGACCAAGCAGATCGTGGGCATTTGCACGGATCATTTCAGTTAAATGTGTCGAAACAACACTTGGCGGATCGACAACTGTATAACCGAACATTTCGGCATCCTCTTTTACTGCTTCCGTAATCCATTTTGCAGGCAATCCGAATGACGGCTCAATTGTATCAATACCATCAATTGAATTATCATCCCCCGGACTCATTGCCAAATAATGATCGAGCAGTAATTCACCTCGTGCCATTTCATTTCCCTTAATTTTAATCCGGTACTCATTTGGCTGCAGCTGAATATTGTCACGGATTCGGACAATCGGTATGACAATCCCAAGCTCCAGTGCAAGCTGACGGCGGATCATAACTACGCGGTCCAGTAAATCCCCGCCTTGTGCCGCATCCACCAACGGTATTAACCCGTAGCCAAATTCGAACTCGATCGGATCGACATTTAATAGATTAATAACATTTTCCGGACTTTTCATCGTATCGGAAGCAACTTCCTCTTCGATTTCCATGATCTCTTCCGGTGTTTCTTCCTTTTTACGATCCATCAGGAACGCGCCGGCCGCTAATGCAACCGCAATCGGAATTGTAATCCAGTCCGGAATCGGTGTAAATAATCCAAGCAGGAGAATTGTACCTGCTGCGACATATAAAAGCTTTGATTGTGCAAATAATTGTGCGGTAATATCTGAACCAAGATTTCCTTTTGAAGCGGCACGTGTTACAACAATCCCTGTTGCAGTGGAAATTAATAGTGCCGGGATTTGGGATACAAGTCCATCACCGACTGTCAGCATCGAATATTTCGATGCGGCTTCACTGAAGCTCAGCTCCATCTGAAGCATACCGATAATCATACCGAACAGTAAGTTAATGCCAACCATAATGATTGACGCGATCGCATCCCCTTTAACGAATTTCGTCGCACCATCCATCGCTCCGTAAAAGTCGGCTTCCCCGGATACTTTCTCACGGCGTTCGCGTGCTTCCTTTTCCGAAATCATTCCGGCGTTTAAATCTGCATCAATACTCATTTGCTTACCAGGCATCGCATCCAAAGTGAAACGCGCAGCAACTTCCGCAACACGCTCCGAACCTTTCGTAATAACGATGAACTGGATAATAACTAGTAATAAGAAAATAACTAAACCTACTAAAATATTACCGCCTGTTACGAAATTACCGAATGTCTCTACTACTTTACCTGCGTCACCTTCCGATAAAATAGCACGTGTCGTAGAAACGGACAATGCCAGACGGAACAATGTTAACAGCAGGATAACAGTAGGGAAAATCGAGAAGTCGAGCGCTTCCTTCATATTCATCGAAGTTAACAGCACGAGAAGTGCAAATGTAATGTTAATAATAATTAAAAAACTGAGCAGCCAATGTGGAAGAGGGATAATGAGCATCGCTACAACCATAATTACTGCAGCTAAAACCCCTATGTCGCGTATTTGCATTTTTGCCCCTCCTGAAATCTATGTCAAATTTTGCGTTTGATCCGGTATACATATGCAAGAACTTCGGCAACTGCTTTGAAAAACTCTTCCGGTACTGCCTGTCCGATTTCAACCTGGTCATACATCGCCCGGGCAAGCGGCCGATTTTCCACCATAATGACATCATGTTCTTTCGCAATAAGTTTAATTTTCTGTGCGACAAAATCGGTGCCTTTTGCAACAACTTTCGGCGCATCCATCCTATCTTCATCATATTTCAGCGCAATGGCATAATGGGTCGGGTTTGTAATGACAACATCTGCTGCAGGTACATCCTGCATCATTCTGCGCATTGCCATTTCACGTTGACGCTGTTTAATTTTCGACTTGATCAGCGGGTCACCTTCTGCATTTTTATGCTCATCTTTAACATCCTGTTTCGACATCTTCAATTGCTTTTCATATTCGTGCCGTTCATAAATATAATCAAACAATGCAATAAATACGAGCATAATTGAAGCGGCAATTCCCATGATTGCGGATAAATATGCTACTGTGGCCAGAATTTGTGCCGGACTATGTAAAGCAAGCGATAATACATCTTCCAAATAGACAATAATAACAACAGTTGTTACGGTCCCGATTAATGTTACTTTCAATAATGATTTAATTAAATTGACGATCGCTCGTACAGAAATAATCTTTTTGATCCCTTTGATCGGATCCATTTTTTTTAAATCTATTTTCAATGTCTCTGTTGTGAAAAGAAAGCCAAACTGAAAAAAGTTAGCTCCAATACCTGCAATGATGGCAATGACCATAATCGGCAGAACGATAATTGCCATCTCTTTAACGGATTCAACATACATATCCATTACGGTTTCAGCGTTCAGCGTTTCTATTAACATATTGCGGTTAAGTGCCTGCAGTAAAAAATCCTTCATTCCTTCGTACATGAATGGTGCAAAGAAAAGTAAAAAGAAAAATGACAATAGCAGTAATACGGCGGCTGTGACATCCTGACTTTTTAAAACTTGTCCTTTTTTTCGAGAATCCTGCCGCTTTTTCGGTGTTGCTTTTTCTGTTTTTTCACCTGCAAAAAACTGAAGGTCTACGTTGATCAATAGCTTTTCATCCATGTTAGCCACCACCTAAAATAACCATTAAGTCACGTAAAGAAATAATCATAAACTCGATTAGCTCCTGCATAACTCCTATTAATACAGCCATTGTCACCATCAATACTAGAAACCCTACTGCAATTTTAATCGGGAATCCGATTACAAATATATTCATTTGCGGTACCGTTTTCCCTGTAATCCCTAACGCTAACGTTACTAAAAATAATGTTGCAACTATTGGAGCTGACATTTGAAATGCTATGGCAAAAACAGAAACAAATATTTTGATAATAAACAGTGCGGTCCCTTCTTCACCGAAATTCGGGAAAAACTGGTCCATCGGCATAAACTGATAACTATAAAAAATTCCATCTAAAATAAGATGATGGCCATTTATTGAGAGCAATACTAAAAGCATTAAAAAATTTAAAAACTGACCCATTAACGGCGACTGGGCACCTGTTTGCGGATCGATAATATTTGCCATCGCAAAACCCATCTGGAAATCGATAAATCCGCCTGCTATTTGAACAGCGGAAACAATAATCATTGCGGCCAATCCTAGCATAAGCCCGATAATGGCCTCTTTTAAAACGAGCAGCAAATAGTAAGCATTAATTTCAAACGGCTCAATATTAAACGTATAATACATCATCCATGCTAAAGCGACAGCCAATATAATGCGCACTTGCGGTGGTATTGTACGATATGAAAATAAAGGGACGGAGACGAAAAATGCAGAGACACGCACTAAAATTAATAGCAGTATTGATAAATTCGGTAGTATTTCCGTCATTTTCTCACCCAATATACCGAACTAGGTTATTTAAAATGTCGTGAAAGTAATCCGTCATTTTGCTGATCATAAACGGACCAAAAAAAATAATCGCCACTAATACCGCTACGATTTTAGGTACGAACGCCAATGTTTGTTCCTGTATGGAAGTTGTTGCCTGAAATATACTGACTATTAAGCCGCTGATAAGCGCAATTAATAGTAAAGGTCCCGAAACTATCAATATCGTGAATACTGCATTTTCTGCAATTGCAATGACCATTTCCTGTGTCACTTTATATCATCCCCTAAAAACTTTGAAGTAAAGATTTCATCACTAAATACCAACCATCGACGAGTACAAATAACAAGATTTTAAATGGCAGTGAAATCATTACTGGAGGCAGCATCATCATCCCCATTGACATCAGTGTACTTGCGACGACCATATCAATAACTAAAAACGGAATGAAAATCATAAAGCCCATTTGAAAAGCTGTTTTAATTTCACTTAACGCAAATGCAGGTACAAGAAGCGTCATCGGAATTTCCTCGATGGAATCCGGATATTCTGCCTGATTATAATCGATAAAAAGCTCCAGATCCTTTTGCCTTGTATGCTGCGACATAAATTGTTTGAACGGAATTGTCGCACGTTCATATGCCTCTTCCAAATTAATTTCTTCATCAAAGAGCGGCTGCAATGCCTGTTCGTTTACTTGCTGGAATGTCGGAGCCATAATAAAGAATGTCAGAAACAGTGCCAACCCGATAATTACCTGGTTAGGCGGCATCTGGTTCGTGGCAAGGGCTGTCCTAGTAAACGACAGAACGATGACGATACGCGCAAATGACGTCATTAATATTAAAAGACTCGGTGCTAAAGATAGAACCGTTAACAGGAATAATAGTGTAACCGATGTGGATACATTTCCCGGATCACTTTCAGAAAACACGGAAAGAATGTCGTTCATCGATCATCACGCTCCTGTTCTTTCCAACGCTCAAGTTCGTCGCTTCGCTGCTGCTTGATTTTCCCGATTTTTTCATTGAATAAATCATTGAATCTAGGGCTTCCCGAATTTTCCTGAGGGCGTTTCTTTTGTGATAATTTATTAATTAACTGAGCTATATATGGTGAAGTATTCATCATGCTCTGCCTAGTTTCTAACTGATTTAGTAAATGGTCGATTTCCTCTTCGGATTCAATTTCCTTCAGAAGCTGTATGTTATCGCCGACACCAACTACATAAACTCGTTTACCAATTAGTAATAATTGTACAGACTTTTGCTGACCTACAGACAAGCCTCCGATATTTTTAATTACGGCATTTTGCTGATAGTTGAAGTTACGCTTGTTTAAATACTTTAAAATGAACAATAATAGCCCTATTACGAAGACAAGTGCTACTAAAACTTTCAGATATTCCAAAAATCCAATACTAACGGATGCCGAGTCAGTTTGTTCTGCGTCGGCATCCGGAGTACTTTCATCTGAATTTTTTTCTTCTGAACATACTTCAGGGTTTTCATTACAGTTTTCGTATACGTTACTTACCATCGCAAAAGTTCCATTTGAGATTGGTGTAAATAATGCCGTCATCAATACAATTCCAACAGCGATCCAAAATCGAAATGATTTTTTTGCTTTCATCAGATCAACCTAAAGCTTTTTGAATCGCTTCGATTACGCGATCTGCTTGGAAAGGCTTTACGATAAAGTCTTTTGCACCTGCTTGAATCGCATCGATAACCATAGCTTGTTGGCCCATTGCTGAACACATAATCACTACCGCGCTTGGATCCGTGCCTTTAATTTCTTTTAATGCTGCAATGCCGTCCATTTCAGGCATTGTAATATCCATTGTTACTAAATCCGGACGTAATTCATTGTACTTTTCAACCGCTTGAATACCATCAGCAGCTTCCCCTACTACTTCATAGCCGTTCTTCGTTAAAATATCCTTGATCATCATGCGCATGAATGCTGCATCGTCCACAATTAAAATCCTTTTAGACATACTCTGATTCCTCCAATTAAAACTATCTAATATTGTTCAAGCGATCTGCCTGACTTAAAATATCTGTGATGCGAACACCGAAGTTCTCATCAATTACTACAACTTCACCTTTTGCAATTAACCGGCTGTTTACTAAAATATCTACTGGTTCACCTGCCAGCTTATCTAATTCAATAATCGATCCGCTCGAAAGTTCGAGAATTTCTTTAACAGAACGTTTAGTCCGTCCCAGCTCGACTGTTACTTGCAATGGGATATCAAGCAGCATATTCAGATTGCGTGCTTCTGCCTGTGTAATGTTTGCCGGTTCGAAGCTTGCAAATTGAGCTTGCTGTACATTTGCCGGTGGTGCTGTATAAGCAGATTGCTGGTAAACCGGCTGTTCATATACAGGCTGCTGTTGCTGATATGCTTGCTGCTGAACCGGCTGCTCATACATTGGCTGCTGATTAACCTGCTGTTGTACTGGCTGCTGTATTGGCTGCTGTATTGGCTGCTGAACCGGTTGTTCAAACATCGGTTGCTGTGCAGTCGGTTGCTGCGGCTGCTGTTGTGTCGGCTGAACTGGCGTAGGCTCGACTGCTGTCGTTGCAGTAAGAGGCTCATCAGTTTCTCCCATTAATGACTTTACTATCTTTTTACTAAACTTTAAAGGTAGTAATTGCATTAAATTCGAATCGATCAATTCACCGATACGCAATCGGAATGAAATTTTCACTAACAATTCATCTGTAGGGATCGTGTCAGTGCCTTCATTTTGAGAGATGTTCAGTAAATCAATTGTCGGCGGTGAAATATCAACCTTTTGGTTAAACACCGTTGACATGGAAGTCGCAGCTGAACCCATCATTTGATTCATCGCTTCCTGCACAGCACTCAACTGGATTTCACTTAATTCAGGTCTTGGATTTACACCATCGCCGCCCAGCATCAGATCTGCAATAATTGCGGCATCCGACTGTTTGATTACGAGCAGATTCATTCCTGAAAGTCCTGTTGTATACTCTACTTGTACCGCTACATATGGATGCGGAAATTCCTGTTCCAGACGATTACGGTTAATCATTGTAATACTAGGTGTTGTAATATCTACTTTTTGACCCAGTAATGAAGATAATGCAGTTGCCGAACTGCCGAATGAGATATTTCCTACCTCACCTAATGCATCAATTTCTATTGGAGTTAAGTGATCCTCAACTTTAATTTCTTCCGGACTTGCTGTATTTGCAGAAAAATCCTCCAGCGTTTCGCCCCTTAACAGAGCCTCAATTTCTTCTTGGGAGAGCATTTCATCACTCATCTTCGTCTCCTCCTTTCAAAGGGTCGATAATTTGAACAGCCATTTTATTATTTAATTTTCCTGGCTGAACGGTAAATTTCGGTAAACTGCCAACTTTCAGTGTTAACGGATTTTCAATTTTTTGATTTAACGGAATGACATCACCGACAGCCATTGTCAGGAAATCTTCAATTGTAATGTCTGCCGTTCCTAATTCTGCAATAACCGGCAGTTTTGCCTGCTTCACACGAGTTTCCAGCATCTTCGTCTGTTCCGGTGAAATCTCCTTTGTATTCGTCTGCATCCAGTAGCGAACAGATAAATTCGGAACGATCGGCTCCAGTACGACATGCGGAATACAAATATTGATCATCCCTGTCGTTTCCCCGATAACTGTATTGAATGAAATGACCACAACCGTTTCATTTGGCGAAATCATTTGCAAAAACTGCGGATTCACTTCCAATTCCACAAGCATCGGATCGATTTCTGCAACGTTTTCCCAAGCTTCACGCAAATTATCAAAAGAGCGTTCAAATAAATTCGTCATGATTTTTGTTTCGATTTCAGTTAAATTGTCAACATTGCTGTGACTTCCGCCTGCCCCGCCCATCAGTCGATCGAGCATCGAATAGGCAATGTTCGGGTTGATCTCCATTAAAATATTGCCATCCAAAGGCGGCACCTCAAATACATTGATCAATGTCATGTTTGGGATTGAACGGACAAATTCTTCAAACGGAATTTGGTCCACGGATGCAACTGTTATTTGAACATAGCTTCTTAACTGTGCAGAAAAGAATGTTGTTAACAGTCGCGCAAAGTTTTCATGTATACGGGTCAAACTTCGGATTTGGTCTTTCGAGAAGCGCAGAGCCCGCTTAAAGTCATATACTTTAACTTTTCGTGTCTCATCTTCTTTTTTGATGTCTTCTGCAGACATTTCTCCGGTCGATATCGCCGAAAGAAGCGCATCAATCTCGGATTGCGACATTATATCTCCTGCCATTTGCCCACCTCCATTTCAAAAATTAAAATTGTGTAGTACTGATGATTACTGAAGTACGTATGAAGTAATATACACTTGCGTAACTTCCCCTTCTTGCATTAACTCATTTACTTGAGATTTAATTGCATCCTGGAATAAAATTTTACCTTGCTTGCCTTCCAGCGCTTTCTCTTCCATTTCAGAAAGTTCCTGAATAACGATGTTTTTCACTTGGAAATCTCGTTTAGACAACTCTTCACCGGCTTTTTTATCCGATGCCTGAATTTTCAATGTGATCCGGACAAAACTTCCGTCTGCCAAGTTCGTTGTAATCTCAGGAATGTCTACTGATGACTCGATAATTTCATCAATCGTTGGACCATCCGGCTTCTCTTTGTTGAGCTGTGTCAATAACACAACTAAAATAACACCGAACAAAGTAATCGTCACTAATATAATTAGCATAATTGTCGTTAATTTATTATTCTTCATCTTCTTCACCTCTAAGATGCGGATTCGATAAAACTTGAACATGCTGATAAAATGTCTTCACTTTTTGCCGCACCTGTTCTTCAGTCTCTAACACAATGAATTTACGTCCAGTCGTCAGCGTAATTTGGGTGTCCGGAAATGCTTCAACTGTTTCTATGTATAAAGCATTTAAAGTAAATGCTTTACCATTAAGGCGAGTCACCTCAATCATTTGAAATAGGGCCGGACCTGCATTTGAGAGCCGGCCCGGCCCCCCTTCTATAATAAATTTAAACTATCGTTTTAAGTTAACAAGCTCTTGTAAAATTTCATCCGAAGTTGTAATAATACGGGAGTTGGCCTGGAACCCGCGCTGTGCAACAATCATCTCCGTGAATTCATCCGAAAGGTCTACATTGGACATTTCAAGGAATCCTGAGTTAACTGAACCAACTCCATCCTGTGTTGCCAATTGAGCATAAACTACTCCCGAGTTCGGTGTTGTACGGAAATAGTTGCTTCCCGATTTTTCAAGACCGCTCGCATTTGCGAACTTCGCCAATACTACTGTACCAGCATATTGAAGATCTCCGGCCGAATCGACAAATGAAATTGTCCCGTCCTGTGAAATACTCATAGATTGAGCTGTTGTCGGAATACGAATCGGAGTAGCAGTTGTAGCTCCCTGTTCTTGTAATTCCCCAGTATCAGGATCAAGTAAGTTAGCTCCTGCAGCAACTTGCAGTCTGTTTTCATCAAAACCTGAACCAGGTGCAGCTGTAGGGTCTATCGCATCATACTCTGTAACATCTGCAGCAAAACCTACTAAGTATTTACCGTCTCCGTTAACTAAGAATCCATTTCGATCCATATAGAAATTCCCTGCACGAGTATAAAGGGTATTTGTGAATCCTTCTGCTGTAGCTGGAACACCGTTTGCTGCATCGCCTTGATCAAATTCAACTGCATCGGCAACCATAAAGAATCCGTCACCGGAAATAGCTAAATCCAATGTACGACCTGTCGTCTGCATAGAACCGGCATTGTGTATTGTATCAATTGCCGCCAGTTGTGAACCTAATCCTACTTGAATCATGTTTACCCCACCCCGAGTTGCTGAAGGTGCAGATGCTCCTGTTTGTGTTTGTGAAATTAAATCTTTAAATACCGTACGTTCTTTTTTATAGCCGTACGTATTAACATTTGAAATATTGTTCCCAATCACGTCTAATTTTGTCTGAAAGTTTTTTAAGCCTGAAATACCTGAATACATTGAACGTAACATGAAATGTCGTTCTCCCTTCGTTTCTCAAATCTGTTTTTTTGTTTTGGTTCAGCCGTATCTATCATTCAACGACTGTAGGCTTCCTTACTTCTGAAGGTCCGGCCTATAAAAGGATTGTTCCATCGATATTGGTAAATAGTTGCTGTTTCGCTTCATTCCGATCCAATGCCGTAATAACCGTCGCATTTTTTGCACTTACAATTAAGGCTGCCTGATCTAACAGTACTAATGGCTGCTTCACACCTTTATCTTTTGCCTCGAACACTTTCTCGGAAATTTGCTGCCATTCACGATCTGTTATGGAAATATTTCGTTCATTCAGCCGTTCTGCAGCATGCTTGCTTATTTTTAAT
The DNA here is from genome assembly GCF_038007305.1 of Solibacillus sp. FSL W7-1436. Classification (NCBI taxonomy): domain Bacteria; kingdom Bacillati; phylum Bacillota; class Bacilli; order Caryophanales; family Caryophanaceae; genus Solibacillus; species Solibacillus sp. FSL W7-1436. The sequence goes on along the minus strand of NZ_JBBOWV010000001.1, from coordinate 2,463,020 downwards.
TCATCACCGGTCGCCTGTTTTAAATGATCCATAAAGGACTGCTTTGAAATTTGCTCAGTATTTTGCTTTACTGCCGGCTTTATCGGCGGGTGGTAAGGGATATGTTGAATATTGACGCGGTTCATCAGCCACACCTCTTATTCTGCTGCATTTTCATTTTGGGTTGTTTGTGAACTCACGGTAAACTGGTCTTTCGTTAAACGGGAACCATCATTTAAAATATATTCGATATTCACATTATTTGTTTTGATCGCTTCTATAATTGCCTCAACGATCTGGTCACCATTCGTATATTGAACGGTCTGCCCGATCATCTGGCTTGCTTCCGCTAGCGGATTTCCTGCTGGTACTACCGGCTCTGCTGCACCCGTACTGCCAAGAATTGATGAAATATTGCCCGGGTTAATTTCCTTGCCGTCAGCCAGCACAAACACGGCCTCGCCCTCAACAAACTTTAATTCCTGAATTGCGCCTGTTCCTTCGTTGTAGATCGGCTTGTTGTCTGCATCCACTTTGTCTGTAATTTCATGCCACTTCACTTCTTTGCCGACAAATGTTGAATAATTCATTAATTGTGACTGTTGGTTTGATTCAAGCAGATTCTCCAACGCCTTTGTCATATTTTGCATTTGTTCAAGCGAAGAAAATTGGGCCATCTGTGCAATAAATTCCTTATCATCCATCGGGCTTGTCGGATCCTGGTTTTGCAATTGGGTAATTAATATTTGTAGAAACGCGTCTTTCCCTAGCGCTCCATTATCTTGTTTATTCGATACTTTGAAATTTGCATTATTCGCCGGTAAATAAAAATCATTTGAAATTGAGTTTGCCACTTATTCTACCTCCTCGCTTAATAGATCTTTAAATGAAATATTTTCTTCTTCTAGCGTATCTTCTTTATTCTCCTGTTCTTCTCCATCTTTTTGACGGAAGAAGTTATTGAAGAAGTTTTGATCACGCGCATTCCGATCGGCGTCCTGTAAAGACTGTGCAACATCGATTCGTTCCATTTGGATATTTTGAGAGACAAAACCGGCTTTTAACTGGTTAATATTATTTTCCAGCAGTTCTTTGCCCATCGCTGTCGTCGCCAATAATCGGGCAGTCATGATTCCGTCTTTCTGAACCAATTCAATTCGTATTTGACCAAGGTTTTCCGGAAACAGTTTCAGGAATAATTTCATATTACCTGGCTGTCCTGAAAGCTGGCTGCGATTGATCAAGTTTTGAATTTCTTTTATTAATGCATCCGATTGCGCAGGCTTTTCTGCAGGTAATGTAACGGTCACAGTTTTGGAATGTGTCACTTGCTGCTGTAAATGACCTGCTGTTTGCGTATCCGTCTCAACTTTTGCAGTAGTTTGCTGTGCTACTTGTTGGAAAGTCGTGGTTTTCGTCGTACTCTGCTCTGTACCTGCTAATTTCCGGGCTTCATTCGCCAATGCCAGCAATGCATCTTTTAAACTGTTTAACTGAATTTCCTGTTGATAGACCGTATCGACTTTACTTCCGGCCAGTTGAGCCAACTTCAACAGCTGGACAATCTGCAGCAATTCTTTCTGCTGTGTATTGTTTTGCTCAGGCTTCTGCACAGCTGCCATTACTTCATTTAAAATATGCGGTGCCTGTTCTATAAGAGACCATACATCCGTAATTTCCTGCTTCGTGTCCCCTAATAACTGTTCAAGAATTTGACTTAACTCCGCTTTTGTCATTCCTAACAGCTCCGTCAAGTTATCCAATGTCATGAGTTCGTCCAGCGCAACCGGTGTACTTTCTTCACCTACTAATGCGAAGAGCCCCGACTCATCCAGGTTCACACCTAATTGTTCGAGTAAACTTTCCAGCGAGTCCTCTTCAAAAATTCCGGACATTCTTTCAGCTAGCGGCGGATCTGACATTTCAGGTTTCTTGGTAGGAGCAGACGACTTTGAAATCATCGAATTAAATACACTTCCAAATGCTTTTGAATCCGGCTTTGCTGTTTTTACAGTGTTTGGCTGGAAATCTTGCTTCGGCATTTTTACTGTTTGAAACATTGCTATATTCATTTACTGCACCTCCTCCATTCAAGGTTTATTGCTGTGATAAAAGCTCTGTAAAGCGGGCAGCATCTGCCGGTTCCATTTTTGCGAAAATAGCTGATAAAGTATCGGGTTTCATTTCCGACATAATACGCACGCTTTCTGTGTCACTCATTTCAACTAATATAGGTGCCGCTTTTCTTGCAGACATTTTTTCGAAAGTTGAAAGAATTTCTTTAAACTCTTTTTTCGATTCTTCCTGATCTCGCTGCAGTTTTTCAATTTCAAACTGCAATCGTTCCTGCTCTATTAAAAGTTCTTCCTTTTCAGTCGCTGTAGCATCAATTTGTGATTGGAGCTGGGAAATCTTCGCTTCTTTTTCTTGAATTTCCGCTTGCAGCTCTACTACTTTTTGTTCACTTAATGAGCTGTTTTCAACTGCTCCCTCTTTTTCATCCGAGCTGATAAACGGGATCTTATCAATTGCCTCATCCGCCATTTTAAACACGTTATATTCCGTCATAGTTGTAATAACCAATAAAATTGCGATGAGAAACATGAACGGGATTAAGAATAGGTAGAAAAACTTTTTGAAAAAACCTGGAGATTGGCTTTCCAATTCCATTTCTTCCACTTGTTCCATCGTATTTTTTATTTTTTTTGCCACGGAATCACCTGATTTCCTTCTTGTAATACGCAATTGTCGAAAGCTCATCCAGCTGAATTGCTTCTATATGAAGTTGGTCTTCTATGAATCTTTCATGATCTCTTTCACGCATTTTTTCATATTTACGTACTTCCAGACTTTTTTCCAACAATTTTTGCTCATGCCAATTCATTTTGGCGCGTGCCTGCATGACCTTTTGCTGTGCATCCTCGATTGATTTTTCCATACTATCGATAAATTTCGAGTAATGGTTGATTTCATCGATGGAAGACCCGATTTTTAACCGTTCCTGCTGATACTCGATTAGATCTTCCTTTTTCTTTAACAGGTCATACAGTTTTGTAGCGATTTCCTCAAACACTTGTACCGATTCTTTAAAAGCCAGTTCCGATTCCGTTTTTTCCTGATCTTTAACGACAAGAATTTTTTCGAAACGATAATTATATTTCATAGTTAACGGGCACCACCATTCGATAAAGCGATAATTTCATTGACAGTTTGATCGATCGAAATTTTATCTTTATACCCTTGCTTTAAAAATTGCGTAATGAGCGGCTCATACATGATCGCCTCATCGATTTCCTTCGATGTCCCGCGCTTATATGCCCCGATATTGATCAGATCCTCTGATTTGGAATAGCTGTAGTATAATTCCCTCAAGCGGCTAGCTGCACGAACATGCTCAGGCTGTGCAATATGATTCATCAACCGACTAACGCTTTTTAATACATTAATCGCCGGATATTGTCCTTTGTTGGCAAGATTCCGGTCCAGTACAATATGACCGTCCAAAATCCCCCGGACCGCATCCGCAATTGGTTCGTTCATATCATCACCGTCGACAAGCACTGTATAAAATGCGGTAATTGTCCCATTTATATTTGTACCTGACCGTTCCAATAATGTTGGTAATATTGCAAAAACGGATGGTGTATAACCTCTAGTTGCAGGCGGTTCACCGATTGCCAGTCCAATTTCACGCTGTGCCATCGCAACACGTGTTACGGAATCCATCATTAACATGACATTCTTGCCGCGGTCCCTGAAATACTCTGCAATCGCTGTTGCGGTAAATGCGGCTTTAATCCGCATTAATGCAGGCTGGTCACTAGTAGCGGCTACGACCACCGACCGCTGTAAACCTTCCGGACCTAAATCCCGTTCGATAAACTCCCGTACTTCACGGCCACGTTCTCCTACTAGGGCAATAACATTAATATCCGCTTCCGTGTTCCGGGCGATCATTCCAAGTAATGTACTTTTTCCAACGCCCGATCCTGCAAATATACCTACACGCTGACCGCTGCCGACTGTAAGCATTCCGTCGATCGCCTTTACTCCGACCTCTAACTGTTCGTTAATCGGAGGACGATTCAAAGGATTTGGCGGCTCTTTCTCTGTCGGGACTGTTGTTAGTCCTTTTGGCAATGGTTGCCCATCAAACGGGTTGCCCATTGCGTCAAGTACTTTCCCGATCAGTTCCGGACCTACTTTCACTTCCAGCGGTGAACCTGTTCCCTCTACAAGACAGCCGATCGAAATTTCCTTCAATGAAGAGTACGGCATTAAAATCACGATCTCATCTTTGAATCCCACGACTTCTGCCAGCATTACCTGCGGACCATTTTTCGATGTTTGGATATGGATTTTACATACGTCCCCGATGGAACTTTCAGGACCTTGGGACTCAATCATCAAGCCGACAACCCTCGTCACTCTACCATACTTTTTAAATGTATTAAGATTAGGAATTTGTTCAACTAATTGAGCCATTTTCATCCTTATCATTCCTTACTTTCGATTAGTTCGTATAACTGTCTGCGGAGCTCCTGCAATTGTTCGTCAATTGAAACAACGATACGTCCATGATTTGTTTCAATATAACTTTCCGAATCCTCTAAATCTTCATTGACAAATATCATAAACGGAACATTTACCGGAAACATTTCCGCCAATTCCTTTTGCTGTTCTGTTACAATCGGATGATATTTCGGTGAAACATATAATTTAATTTCTTTCATTTCACGTGCTTCTTTTAGGCCGCGTCTTACAATGGACACGAATATTTCATCGTCACGGTCAAGTGCTGTATGGATGATGCGCTCTGCAGCTGTTAATGCAAGATCCAACAGGACGGACTCCTGGGACTCGATATAGGATGCAGCATTTTTTTGCGCATTTGCCATCGTCTCATTTGCCTCATGTATTGACTGCTGCATCGCTGCATTTGCCTTTTGTACGCCATCTTCATATCCTTGCGCAAAACCGCCGTCATAAGCTTCCTGTTGAAGAATAATCTTTTCTTCTTCCCACGTTTGCTTTAATGCTTCAATTGCAGCAAGCTGCTCTGATCGATATTGCTCGAATTGGGCTTTTTGCTGTTCAATTTCATCATTGGCCTGTGCCAGCATTTGCTGACGTTCTGCTTCAATGTCTATCGATTTTTGCTGGGACAATTCCTCTATACGTTCATCTTCCGTTTTCCCATAATGGATCGGCTCGAAGAAATTTTGAAGTTTAATTTCTACAATCCGGGACTCTTCAGGTTGCTGTGCATTTGTTGAACGGATGATTTTAGACAATCACATCATCTCCTCCGCCACGGGCAATAATAATTTCACCTGCATCTTCCAAACGTCGGATAACCGCTACAATCCGGGACTGCGCTTCTTCTACATCACGTAAACGCACAGGGCCCATAATATCCATTTCTTCACGGAATGTCTCCGCCATACGTTGTGACATATTGCGGAAAATAATTTCTTTTACTTCTTCTGAAGATACTTTCATTGATAACAGCAAATCTTCGTTTTCACAGTCACGAATAACACGCTGGATTGAACGATTATCGAGGGTAACGATATCTTCAAATACAAACATGCGCTTTTTAATTTCTTCGGCAAGTTCAGGATCCTGAATTTCGAGCGCATCCAGAATCGTTTTCTCTGTTTGACGGTCCACACCATTCAATACTTCCACGACTGCATCTACACCACCCGTTTCTGTATAGTCCTGAGTTACGGTAGATGATAGTTTTCGCTCTAAAACCGATTCGATTTCGCTAATGACTTCCGGAGACGTCGATTCCATAATGGCAATACGCTTCGCAATATCCGCCTGTACTTCCTGTGGTAACGAAGAAAGAATAACCCCCGCTTGCCCCGGGTCTAAATACGAAAGAATAAGAGCAATTGTTTGAGGGTGCTCATTTTGGATAAAATTGAAAATTTGTGCCGGATCTGCTTTTCTGGCAAAATCAAATGGTCTTACTTGTAATGAAGAAGTTAAACGATTCAATATCGCCTGTGCCTGTTCAGCACCTAAAGCTTTTTCCAGTACCGTCTTCGCATACCCTATACCGCCTTGCGTAATATAGTCCTGCGCGAGTGCAATCTGATGAAATTCTTCTATAATTTCTTCTTTGATAGTTGACTCCACTCTTTTAACACTTGAAATTTCCAGTGTCAGACGTTCAATTTCCTCTTCACTTAAATGCTTATATACAGAAGCCGAAACTTCCGGTCCTAGAGAAATTAACAGTAAAGCAGCCTTTTGCTTTCCTGATAGGTCTTTATCTTTCTTGGACACAGCGGAACCTCCTATTAGTCTTCAGCAATCCAACTACGCAATAATTTCGCAAAATCTTCCGGCTTATCTTTGGCCATTTTCTCTAATTGCTTGCGTCGTACAGTCGCTTCAGTTTCTTTTTCTTCGGAAATATCTTCTATTTCTATTAACTGCTGTTGTTGTTCTAAAATCTCCAGCTCTTCTTCATCTTGCTTACGTCGGCGTGCACGCATCACATTAACGGCGAGTAATATAATTGCAACAACCAATATACCGCCAATTACCCAGACCCACCAAGGAATAACCGATTGCGGCTGATCATCCGCTGTATCATTTCCTTGGAATTGCTGTACGGACACGACGATACGATTTGCAATATCTTCGTCTGTCAGATTCCCTGCAGCTTCTTGATCAATCGATGTACGGACAATTGTCGATAAAATTTGTTCAATATCTGTACGAACACCTTGATCGAATCCTTCTTCAGCATTCGGGGGATCTACCACTACCTGAATCCCTAAATTACGGATTTTGTAAGGACTTTCCTGTATTTCACGGCGTATCCGGTTCACATCATTGTTAATCGTCTCTTCCACTCGTTCATAATCGCCGTCACTGTTTGTTCCTTCTGCATAATCCACGAAGTTATCTGTTACACTTCCGGCTTCAGTAGGACCTTCTGCCACCGATCCTCCAGCACCGCCTGAATATGATTCCGTAATACGTTGGGCACTTATTTCAATACCTTCCATATTTTCCTCATCAACTGGTCGGATTAAATTTTCTTCGCGATTTTCTTTTTTAAAGTCAATATCAGCCGATACATTTACTACAACTTTATCCTGACCGATTAATGTACCGAGCATTTGCTGCACTTGACGCTGCAAATCACGCTCTATCGTTTTCTTCACTTCCATTTGTCCAGTAACTGAATTGATTCCGTCGCCACCGCTTTCTGCTGAAGCCAAATCGTAATATTCAGAGTACTGATTCATGATCGTGATATTTTCTTTTGGTAAATTCGGGATACTCATCGATACCAAATTAAATAATCCTTTAATTTGGTCAGACGTGAATTTGTGTCCGGGTGCGGTATTTAATACAATTGCCGCCTGTGCTTCACCTTTGGCATCTTTTAGAAATACACCTTCTTCAGGTAAAGTAATCATCACGTTTGCATCTTTTACACCTTCGAATTTTCGAACTAAATTCGCCAGATCCGTTTCGATCGTCGCTTGCTTAATTACGTTGAATTCATTATCTGTCATCCCAAAGCCTGCGTTGGAAGTAAAAAAAGACGTGTCAATTTCCCCAGAATCAGGATAACCCTGGGCTGCTAATGACACTTGTAAGTCCTGTACTTGATTTTCCGGTACTAATATTACTGTCCCGGCGTTTGTCACTTCGTACTTTACTCCTTGTGAAGTAAGCACTTCCGTAATTTTCCCTACTTCAGCCTGTGACATCTCCGGAAATAACGGGGCCATTGTCGTGCGTGTTGAGAAATACGTAATTACCGCTGCAATCGCAATGACCGCTGCAAAGGCACCGATTAGTGCACCTTTTTGGTTTTTGGTGCGACTTTTCCAGAAACCGGTTGAGTCGCTTTTAATTTTTGTAAGTCGTTCATTCATTATGAATCCTCCGCTTAAAGTGAATGCCCAACAATTTGTCCGTCGTTTTCCAAATCATTACACACTCATACGCATAATTTCTTGATAAGCTTCCACAGCTTTGTTACGAACTTCAATTGTTGTGTTTAAAGTAACACTTGCTTTTTGTGCAGCAACCATTACTTCAAAAAGATCAACATCTCCACCGTTAATTAATTTTTGAGTCATTATATCTGATGTTTTTTGATGTTCATTGACACTTGCAATCGCTTCTTTTAGTGTATCTGCAAATTGCTGCTGGGCATTTGCAGGAGTCAGTTGATTCTGAACATTCACTTCATTCACGGATTGCGCAGGAGACATGAATGTTATTGGATTAATCGCCATTTAAATATCACCCTTTCCCGATTTCTAAAGCTTTCGTTAACATGTTCTTGTTTGCATTAAAAGCAGTAATGTTCGCTTCATAAGAGCGGCTCGCCGAAATGAGATCAACCATTTCCTTCAATACGTCTACGTTCGACATCTGTACATACCCTTCTGCATTCGCATCAGGATGTGATGGATCAAAAACCAGTTTAAAAGGCGTTTCCGTATCATCTTTAATAGAACTTACTTTAACACCGTTCCCAACCTCGTTTTTTTCCGTTTTTCCGATCGCCGTATTTAAAAAGTCGGAAAATTGACCTTGCTGCTCTTTTAAAATGACAGATTTTTTTCGGTAGGGCTCCCATTCACCATTTACTTGCTTCGCTCTCGTTGTATCAACATTGGCAATATTGGAGGAAATGACATCCATTCGTAATCGCTGTGAAGTCAAAGCAGAAGCTGTCGTATTCATACTATGAAAAATCGACATTACTATCTTCCTCCTTTAACAACATTATTCAATGTTGAAAATTTACTGCTGATACGATCTATAAGCGCATTATAATAAATTGTATTTTCAGCCAGCTTCGCTTGTTCAGCATCCATATTTACCGCATTACCATTTGCTCTGCTGCGGAAGTTTTCATTTGAATACACGCTGCTGCCTCCCATATTCATTTTGATATCATAATGTTTCTTATCTGTACGATTGGCAGAAATCGTTGATTGCTTTGCATCATTAAATACATCTTTGAAGCTTACTTCTTTTGTTTTATAGTTCGGTGTGTCAACATTCGCTATATTTTGTGCAATTGCTTTGTTTTTTAAAGTTGCATAGGAAAGTCCTTTTTCAAGGCTGCTTATTGTCCCGCCAAATAAATCCAAATTTCTCACCTCATTCATATTTCGCTAAAATTTGCGTCCAAAACTCAATAATACAATTGTAATTATATTAAAACATAGTGTCTATCGACTTTAGACCCTTTCAAATAGTCCGAAGTAACTATTTTTACATGTAAAAAATAACAGTTAATTAAATATTAGGGCAAACATTTTTCGACATTTTATTTTTTAGGCCCAAAAAGACCTATAGGAGTAATTTATCCAACCGAAAATTATTATATTAATCTGAAATCAAGATTTTTAGTTTCCCGAAATACTATTTATTTCCTTAAACATCATACATTAAATCCTTTTATATTAGTATTCATATAATTACATTTCATAAAATTGTAACAAATCATTTGTCATACGAATTTTATCATCATTTAGGTATAAATGATATTTATTTTTTGAAAACATCAAAGACCATATACCTAATTCTACATTCGAAACCAAAATAATTCTCGTTTAGAGTGTTTTAATTCGACAATTTTCTTCATTTTCTTAAAAAAAAAAGCAAGGAGGGAAGACCTCCTTGCTTTATGTGAAAGTGTCTTATTTCATTTTGATTTCTGCTAATGCGTTCAGGAACTTATCGTTTAATACTTTGATATATGTTCCTTTCATACCTAATGAACGTGATTCAATAACACCAGCAGATTCCAGTTTACGTAATGCGTTTACAATAACTGAACGTGTAATACCTACGCGGTCAGCAATTTTCGAAGCAACTAGTAAACCTTCATTGCCATCCAATTCTTCAAAAATATGCTCGATTGCTTCAAGCTCAGAATAAGATAATGAATTGATCGCCATTTGAACTACCGCTTTAGAACGTGCTTCTTCTTCAATCTCTTCTGATTTTTCACGTAAGATTTCCATACCTACTACTGTTGCACCGTATTCAGCTAAAATAAGATCATCATCTTCAAACTGATCGCTGATACGCGCTAACATTAACGTACCTAAACGCTCACCGCCACCAATAATCGGTACGATAGTCGTTAAACCGGATGCAAATAGATCTTTATTTTCGATTGGGAATGCAGTGTGTTCATTGTTAATGTCCAAGTTTGAAGAAGTTTCTGTAATGTTGAATAAGTTTTGCGTATATTCTTCAGGGAATTGGCGTTCTTCAAACATTTTTTTAATACGCTCATTCTCGATTTGTTGGTGAATTGAAATACCTAGTAATTTCCCTTTACGGCTTACGATAAATACATTACTTTCGATAATATCGCCTAATGTATTGGCCATTTCTTTAAAGTTAACTGGTTTACCAGCAGATGCTTGTAATAGTGCATTGATTTTTCTTGTTTTTGTTAATAAATTCATTTCTATTTCCTCCTACGGAACGTTTTAATTCACTTAATATTCTAAAGGTTTTTACAATTTAAAGATACTAATTCAACTTATACTTAAAGAATAAATTGCGATAAATCTTTGTTTTTTACTATATTCGCCAATTTTTGATCGACATAGTTCGGTGTAATGTCGATATGTGCCGGTGCAATTTCCGAAGCTTCATAGGAAAGTTCCTCAAGCAAACGTTCTAAAATTGTATGCAGTCGGCGCGCACCGATGTTATCTGTCTCCTGGTTTACTTCTGTTGCAATTTCCGCGATGCGTTCAATCGCTTCATCCGTAAAGTTCAGTGTCACACCTTCTGTTTCAAGCAATGCTTTATATTGCAATATCAATGATTGATCCGGTTCTTTTAAAATACGAACAAAATCATCCTTCGTTAATTTTTCGAGTTCAACACGAATCGGGAATCGTCCCTGCAATTCAGGAATAAGATCACTCGGTTTTGATATATGGAAAGCACCTGCTGCAATAAAGAGCATATAGTCCGTTTTTACAGTGCCGTATTTTGTCGTAACTGTGGATCCTTCCACAATTGGTAATATGTCACGCTGAACGCCTTCACGGGATACTTCCGCCGATGATGAACCTTTGCTTGCAATTTTATCGATTTCATCAATAAAAATAATGCCGGCCTGTTCTGCACGCAATATTGCTTCACTGGACAGCGCATCCGTATCGATCAGCTTGTTCGCTTCTTCCTGCGTTAATAAACGACGCGCATCCTTTACTTGGACTTTGCGTTTTTTTGTCTTTTTCGGCATTAAATTAGATAGCATATCCTGCATGCCGTTTGCATTATCCATATTCATACCTGGCATTGCATCGAAAAGAGATGGGGTATTTTCCGTTACTTCTATTGTTACCCACTGTTCTTCCAATTTTCCGTCTTTTAAATCCTGGGCAATTTGCGCACGTCGTGTACGAATTTCCGGCTCATCCTGGTTTGATGTTTCTTCGTGGGTTGACTCTTTTTGCCCGAATAGCATTTCAAAAGGATTTTGCGAAAGCTTTTCTTTCACTTTTGAAGGTACTAGTAATTTAACAAGTACATCATTCGCATTGCGCTCCGCCTGTTCCTTTACCCTTTCGAACATTTCGTCCTTCACAAGACGACGGGAAGCTTCAACCAGATCGCGTACCATTGACTCGACATCACGCCCTACATAACCAACTTCCGTGAACTTTGTCGCTTCCACTTTAATAAATGGAGCGTTCGTCAGTTTTGCGATTCTGCGCGCAATTTCTGTTTTACCTACACCGGTAGGTCCAATCATTAAAATATTTTTCGGAATTACTTCCGTTTTTAAATCTTCGCTTAATAAAGAGCGGCGGTACCGGTTACGCAGCGCAACTGCCACTGCACGTTTTGCTGTTTCCTGACCAACAATATGACGGTTCAATTGTTCCGTAATTTGTCTTGGTGTTAAATTGATCGCAGTCATTACAATACCTCCAAGATAATATTATGGTTTGTAAACACACAAATATCCGCAGCGGTCGTAAGCGCAGCCTCTGCGATTTCTTTTGCCGATAAATGATCGCCCGCATGTTTTTTTAATGCTCTTCCAGCTGACAATGCATAATTTCCACCTGAACCAATTGATAAAATGCCATCGTCCGGCTCAATTACTTCACCAGTCCCTGAAACAAGGAGCAATGTTGATTTATCCATTACAAGCAGCATCGCTTCCAATTGACGGAGCATTTTATCTCCGCGCCATTGCTTTGCTACTTCTACTGCAGCTCTTTGCAGGTTACCATTATATTCATTCAGTTTTGCCTCAAACATTTCGAATAATGTAAAAGCGTCCGCAACAGAACCTGCGAAACCTGCCAGGACTTTTCCATTAAACAGACGTCTGACCTTACGTGCCGTATGCTTCATTACAACTGCATTTCCCAATGTTACCTGGCCATCCCCGGCCATTGCACATTCACCATTATGATGAATAGCGAAAATCGTTGTCGCATGAATTTGACCCATTCTTTATTTCCTCCTTAACTATGCTCTCGGATGACTATTCATATATGTCTTTCTTAAAGCTTCCTTCGTTACATGAGTATAAATTTGAGTTGAAGATAAATTGGCGTGCCCAAGAAGCTCCTGGACTGTACGCATATCTGCCCCATTATTCAATAAATGCGTAGCAAATGTGTGCCGCAACATATGTGGATAAATTTTCGTATGCATACTCGCATTGTCGATCATCTCACTTAATATATAACGCACACCACGGGCAGTAAGTTCGCCACCGCGCATATTGACAAAAACTTTCTGATGATTTTCCTTCTTCATCAATGCCGGACGTACTTGATCTATATAACGCATAAGTGCATCATGCGCATATTGGCCGAACGGAATAATCCGCTCTTTCCGGCCTTTCCCCATTACACGGACGATATTGTAATGAAAATCGATATCTGTCAGTTCAAGACCGACACACTCGCTTACACGAATTCCAGTTGCATAAAGAAGTTCCAACAGCGCCATATTACGAATTTGAATCGGCTCATCGCCTTCATTTTTATCGAATAGTTCCTTCAATTCTTCCTCATAAAAAAAGCTCGGTAATCGCTCTTCCTTTTTCGGATGATAAAGTGAACGAAACGGAGCATCATCAATATTCTGTTCTCGATTTAAAAACCGGAAAAAAGAACGTATCGATGAGATTTTCCTGGAGATTGAAGTTCTTGCTTTTTGTTCATCATAAAGCTTTGTTACATATAGACGTGCATGGATATACTCAACTTCTGTAATTTTTTGTATACCTTCAGCATGCAAAAATGCAAAAAATTCTTCCAGATCAGAAGTATATTCGCGAACAGTATGTAGGGAAAAGTTTTTTTCTAGATGCACGTAGCGAATAAATTGGTCAAGCTGGCTTTGCAAATTCTCATCCATCGTGTATACCCCCTGTGATTACAAAAGAGAAATGATGTTGTATGAATAAATATGTTTATTTTCCTACTAAAAAAACACACATATTGACACTATACCTATTGTGAATACTTTTCAAGTAAAATTTACTGGAGTTATTCAACTTCTTTGTATTATTCGACAAATTTCGCAATATCATGTCAAGTACTACCTGTTTTCCAGCCAGTTATATAAAATCACCGCAAAATTAAAAGCCCCTAAAGTATAACAGTCTTTAAGGGCTTTTCGCAATTAAATTGCCTGATTATTGATAAAATTCTGAATTGATTCCAATGCGCGGTTAGCATGGCGTTCAGCACGCTCCGGCTTTGATTTGACGCGTTCGCCAAGTTCCGGAAAAATCCCGAAATTCACGTTCATCGGCTGGAAGTTCTTCGCATCAGTATGTGTAATGTATCGAGCCATTGCACCTAATGCTGTTTCATGCGGGAAGTAAAGCAGCTCTTGACCTAAAGCCATACGTGCTGCATTGATCCCTGCAATCAGTCCACTGCCTGCTGATTCCACATACCCTTCAACACCTGTCATCTGACCTGCGAAGAAAAGGTTTGGACGTGCTTTCAACTGATATGTCTGTGTCAGCACTTTTGGTGAATTGATGAATGTATTACGGTGCATGACACCATAACGTACAATTTCCAAATTCTCTAAACCTGGAATCATTGAGAACACACGCTTCTGTTCAGGCCATTTTAAATGTGTTTGGAAACCTACTAAATTGTATAGTGTCCCCGCTGCATCATCTTGTCGTAACTGAACAACAGCATATGGACGTTTATCCGTTTTCGGATCTTCCAGACCAACCGGTTTCATCGGTCCGAATGTCATAGTCTTTTCACCGCGTGCTGCCATCACTTCAATCGGCATACACCCTTCAAAATACTTTTCTTTTTCGAATTCTTTTAACGGTGCACATTCCGCTGTAATAAGCGCTTCACGGAAAGCATTGAATTCTTCTTTTGTCATCGGACAGTTCAAGTATGCCGCTTCACCTTTATCATAGCGTGATTTCAAGTATACTTTGTCCATATTGATCGAATCTTTTTCGATGATCGGTGCTGCCGCATCATAGAAGTACAAATAGTCTTCCCCTGTAAGACCCTGAATTTGTTTTGCCAATGCTTCAGAAGTCAATGGGCCTGTTGCGATTACTGTAATGCCTTCCGGAATTTCAGTTACCTCTTCATTGATTACCTCGATTAACGGGTGGTTTTTAACTTTTTCCGTTACGATACCGGCAAATTCATGACGGTCTACTGCTAAAGCACCGCCGGCAGGAACAGAGCTATTGTCCGCTGCTGCAATAATAACAGAATCCAATTTACGCATTTCCTCTTTAATTACACCGACAGCATTTGTCAGTCCGTTTGCACGTAAAGAGTTTGAGCATACTAGCTCTGCGAATTTATCTGTATGATGTGCTGGTGTTTGCTTTACTGGGCGCATTTCATATAAACGTACGTTCACACCGCGCTTCGCAATTTGCCAAGCTGCTTCTGAACCGGCTAAACCTGCACCAATTACATTTACTACTTGTTGTGTCATTTTTGTTACCTCTTCATTTTATTGTGACGGTGTTTCTTCATAATCACATTCACTGTTTGTACACTGAATTTGAACACCCTTTTTCAATTTCTTCTCTACTAATAATGCACTACATTTCGGACAAGGTCTACTAATCGGCTTATCCCATGATACGAAGTCACATTCCGGATATTGATTGCATCCGTAAAAAATGCGCTTAGTTTTGGATTTACGCTCGACTATTTCACCTGACTCACATGAAGGACATTTAACATCGATCGGTTTTACAATCGCTTTAGTGTTTCGGCAATCCGGGAAGTTTGAACACGCCATAAATTTCCCGTAACGTCCAAGCTTGAATACCATTGGCGCACCGCATTTTTCACAGTCCTCACCAGCAGGCTCATCTTTAATTTCGATTTTTTCCATTACTTCATCCGCATATTTCACCCGTGGTTCAAAGTCTTTGTAAAATTCATCGATGACATTTACCCATTGTGTAATGCCTTCTTCAATTTCATCAAGATTATGCTCCATTTGTGCGGTAAATTCAATGTTGATGATTTCCGGGAAAAATTCCAGTGTTGCCTGATGAACGATTTCTCCAAGTTCTGTCGGCACAAAGCGCTTCGCATCAAGCTGCACATAACCGCGCTTTTGGATCGTATCCAGTGTTGGGGCATATGTCGATGGACGGCCTATACCTAGCTCTTCCAATGTCTTTACTAGACGCGCCTCTGAATAGCGTGGAGGTGGCTGAGTGAAGTGCTGCTTCGGTTCGATTTCAAGCGATTTTACTTTATCGCCGATTTCCATTTCAGGTAAAAGTTTATTCGTTTCTTCTTCCTGATCGTCTGTACCTTCAATATAAAGCTTCATAAACCCGGCAAATTTCACTTGAGATCCGTTCGCGCGGAATAATACGTCATTGTTTTGCAAATCAACTGTCACAGTATCCAGTACAGCGGGTGCCATCTGACTTGCGATAAAGCGTTCCCAAATCAAACGGTATAATCGCAGCTGGTCACGGCTTAAAATTGCTTTAAGCTCCTCTGGTGTACGCATCGCACTAGTTGGGCGGATCGCTTCATGGGCATCTTGTGCATTTGCCTTTGCTTTCGCCTGCTTTTGCTCTCCGGCAATGAAATCTTTACCGTATTTTGTTTCGATATATGATTTAGCTTCTGTTTTTGCTGTATCGGAAATACGCGTTGAGTCGGTACGCATATACGTAATTAATCCGACAGCGCCTTCTTTTTTGCTGAGCTCAATACCTTCATAAAGCTGCTGTGCAAGCATCATTGTCTTTTTGGCACGGAAATTTAATTTACGTGCGGCTTCCTGTTGAAGTGAAGAAGTCGTGAAGGCCGGTGACGCATTGCGCTTCCGTTCTCTTTTTACAACATTCATTACTTCAAATTCCGAGCCTTTTACACCTTTTAATATATCTTTTACTTGCTGTTCATTTGTTAATTTAATTTTTTCTTTGCCGTTTCCGTAATAAAAGGCATCGAATTGCTTTTTATTTTTTTCGAAGCTTGCATCGATTGACCAGTATTCTTCCGGCTCGAAGCTTTTAATTTCGTTTTCGCGGTCAATGATCAGACGCAATGAAACAGACTGTACACGTCCTGCCGATAAGCCCTTCTTCACCTTTTTCCAAAGGATCGGACTAATATTGTAGCCTACTAGACGGTCTAAAATACGACGTGCTTGCTGTGCATCGACTAAATCCATATTTATCGGACGCGGATGCTTGAAGCTCTCTAAAATTGCTTCTTTCGTAATCTCGTTAAATACGACGCGGCAATCCGAATTAATATCAATGTTCAAAGCAGTGGCTAAATGCCATGCAATTGCTTCACCTTCACGGTCTGGATCGGCTGCGAGATAAATCTTTTTCACTTTTTTTGCCGCTGTTTTCAGTTCCTGAAGTACCGGACCTTTACCGCGAATCGTAATATATTTTGGATCATAGTTATTTTCGGTATCGATTCCCATTTGACTACGTGGTAAATCACGTACATGTCCAATCGAAGCTTTTACTTTATATTTTTTTCCTAAATATCGTTCAATTGTTTTCGCCTTTGCAGGTGATTCAACAATTACTAAATAATCTGCCATCTGTTGTCCTCCTTATAGAGGTATAGTTATTTTTCTTATATTTACTCACATGAAGCTATCCATGTATGCCAAAGCTTTTCCTGTTGCAAAATGTATAACAGATTGGCTAATATTGCAACTTTTTTTCAACGTGATTTTGAAAACAACTGGATTTCCTCTAAAATTTGAAAGCCATCCCACACTGGAATTGCGCCTTCTTTTATTAATTTATTTGTCCCTCGTGACTGTTCGCTGAAAATATTTCCCGGCACCGCAAAAACATCTTTCCCTTGCTCAAGAGCAAGCTCTGTTGTTATAAGTGTCCCGCTTTTCAATGCGGCTTCTGTAACGACCAGCGCTTCACTTAATCCGCTAATAATACGGTTTCGTGCTGGAAAATGCCATTTTTGCACACTTACATAGGGTGGATACTCTGTTACGAGTAAATGCTCCCGAGCCATATATGCATTCAGCTCTTTATTTTGAGGCGGATAACTATGAAAAAGGCCATGGCCTAAAACACCTATTGTCTTTCCACCATATCGGATGGCAGCTTCATGTGCAAGTCGGTCCGCTCCTTTTGCAAGACCGCTCACTACAACATATTGCTCCCGAATTAACGGTGGAAGAATGGAATTCATTGCATGTTCACTATAGCTGGTCGCTGCCCTTGATCCGATGACCGCAATCATTTTCGTTCTGTTCAGTAACCGAATATCGCCTTGCGCATATATAACTGCAGGCGCATCGTACAGCTGTTTTAGGCGTTCCGGATATAAAGGATCCGTATAGGGGATGGCGTTAATAGAATGCTGGTTATAATAGGTTGCCATCGACCTTGGTATAAGCTCTTTATAATGCTTGATGAGCTGGACGGCTTTTTCTTCTTTTATATTTAGCTGAACCGCTAAAAATTTTGGCGAAATATGCACTATTTCGTCGAAATCATCTGTAATTTTCATTAAATTCCGGACTTTTTTCCAGGAGAGAGGAAGAATGTAATGCAGTTTCAATAATTGTTCGTTTGCTGGGCTGGTCATTTCTACACTCCTTTTTATATAGAAGAAATTCAGATGACCGCAGTTATTAAGTGTGAGGTAAGCATTGTGTAAAACATCGTATAACCGATGAATTCGGGCTCTTAATTCGTTCATGGAACCCAATGGATGGAGACATATGAAAAAGATGTAGCGAGGCGACCGCTACATCTTTCATTTTAATGTGTTTTACAAGCTTCGTACAAGCCTTTTTCTTTGATTACTTTAATCAGTGTTTCACCGATTACAGAAGGCGTCGGAGCTACTTCAATACCCGCTGCATTCATAGCTTTGATTTTCTCTGCAGCTGTTCCTTTACCGCCGGAAATAATGGCACCTGCGTGACCCATACGCTTTCCTGGAGGAGCTGTTTGACCACCGATGAAGCCTACTACCGGTTTGTTCATGTTTTCCTGAATCCATTCAGCAGCTTCTTCTTCCGCTGTACCACCGATTTCACCAATCATGACAACCGCATAAGTTTCTGGGTCTTCATTGAATGCTTTTAAGCAGTCGATGAAGTTTGTCCCGTTTACCGGGTCTCCCCCGATTCCTACCGCTGTTGTTTGGCCGATTCCCGCCTGAGACAGTTGGTGTACTGCTTCATAAGTTAATGTACCAGAACGTGAAACTACACCTACGTGTCCTTTTGTATGAATGTAGCCTGGCATGATACCGATTTTACACTCATCAGCAGTAATAACACCCGGACAGTTTGGACCGACTAAACGTGTTTTCTTGCCTTCCATATAGCGCTTTACTTTTACCATATCCAGTACCGGAATATGTTCTGTAATACAAATCGCCATATCGAGATCCGCATCGACTGCTTCGATAATAGCATCTGCCGCAAAAGGTGCCGGTACGTAAATAACGGATACGTTTGCACCTGTTACATCGACAGCTTCCTGTACAGTATTGAATACAGGAACACCTTCGATTTCAAGACCGCCTTTACCAGGTGTTACCCCTCCAACGATTTTCGTTCCGTATTCAAGCATTTGTTTTGTATGGAAAAGGGCTGTTTCCCCAGTAATCCCTTGTACGATTACTTTTGTCTCTTTATTAATGAACACACTCATGCCATTACCCCGCCTTCAGCTTCAACTAATTTCACGATTTTTTGTGCGCCGTCTGCCATTGAGTCGGCTGCTACAATGTTTAAACCGGATTCATTTAATAACTTTTTACCTAGCTCTACGTTTGTCCCTTCTAAACGTACTACTAACGGAACCGCTAAACCGACTTCTTTTGCAGCCGTAATAACACCTTTTGCAATGATGTCACACTTCATGATTCCACCAAAAATGTTAACGAAAATTCCTTTAACATTTTTGTCCGATAAAATGATTTTAAACGCTTCTGTTACTTTTTCAGCTGTAGCACCGCCCCCAACATCAAGGAAGTTTGCGGGTGAGCCGCCGTAGTAACTAATCGTATCCATCGTCGCCATCGCAAGACCCGCACCATTTACCATACAGCCGATATTGCCGTCCAGCGAAATATAACTTAAATCATATTTAGATGCTTCAATTTCTTTTGGATCTTCTTCATCGAAATCGCGTAATTCCACGATATCTTTGTGACGATATAAAGCGTTTGCATCAAAGTTGAATTTTGCATCAAGTGCTACTACCTGGTCATCACCTGTAACAACTAGCGGGTTGATTTCTACTGTCGATGCATCTTTATCGATGAATGCTTTGTAAATACCAAGCATTAAACCTACTGCTTTGTTTACTAGCTTAGCAGGAATATTCATATTAAATGCCATACGTCGCGCCTGGAAAGCATTTAATCCTGTAACCGGATCAATGACTTCCTTGAAGATTTTTTCCGGATTCGTTTCGGCTACCTCTTCAATATCCATACCGCCCTCTTCAGAACCCATCATTACAACTCTAGAAGTTGCACGATCTAATACTAAACTTAAGTAATACTCTTTTTTAATGTCCGAACCTTCTTCTATATAAAGACGTTTTACTTCTTTACCGTCTGGACCTGTTTGGTGAGTTACTAAAATTTTGCCTAATAATTCTTTAGAGAAAGAGCGAACTTCATCGAGGTTTTTGGCAATCTTAACGCCTCCCGCTTTACCGCGGCCCCCTGCATGAATTTGTGCTTTTACTACTGTTACGTTTGAACCTAGCTCTTTTGCTGCTTTTACTGCTTCGTCTGGTGAAAACGCGACGCTCCCTCTTGGAACCGCTACACCGTATTGTCTTAATATCTCTTTCCCTTGATACTCATGGATATTCATGATACATCCTCCCATCGGACATTTGGAAATTATTCTACTAACATAATCTATTTTATACAATTATTCAGACAATGTCTATATTTGTCACACAAGCATTTTTTAGTTTACTTTATGTCAAAATATTCTTTGTATAGATATTTTCCAATTTTCTAAAAGATATTCTCTGCATAAAATTAAAAAAACGGTTATTTATTTTTGTTAGTTAACTTCTGCTTTTCGTCCAAATGATAAATAAAAGCAAAAACCTCGGCAACCGCCTGGTAAAGTTCTTCCGGGATCGATGTGTTCAAATCAAGCTGCCCTAACAGTTCCACCAGGTTCGGATCTTCATAAACAGGTACTTCATGCATTGCTGCTTTTTCCAATATATTTTCCGCAATTTTCCCTTTGCCTTTTGCGACGATTGTCGGACCATTGTTTTTTTGCGGATCATAGGAAAGGGCGATCGCTTCTTTTCGTACATATTTTTTTTCGTTCATATGCGGATATCCACCCCTCCTTGCTCATCTTCTTGCTGATTCGACAATTTTGTGACAGTTTTTTCTGCCTGGTCTCCAAAAGGTTTTATAAACAGTCCGGATAAGGTATATTCTTTTTCCAGCAATCCCGCCTTTAATGTTGCTTTCAGCGACGTCGCCAATGAATCTAAGTTGGGCATATCATTAAATATATTAATTGTGACAACACGGTTTTGTACTTGCATATCGATTACTGTCTGCTGCAATGTTTCCATATTCAAATAGAATAGAATGCGCGCAAAGCTGGCATCGATTTTACCATCTTCTTTCATGCGACCATTCCATTGCAGAGTGACATCCATTTTCTTGCCGAAAAAATCCAGCGGCACTTGCATGACAAGCTGATGCTGATGCCCGTTTTCCCCTGATGTGAGCTGCATTCCATTTAGTCTGGCCATCACCATCTCAGCAGCATCTTTTATAGCAACAGGTGTCAGGGCATCCTGAAGAAGCGCTAATAATTGCGGTTTTATTTGCTGGGCAATTGCCTGTATATCCCCAGCCTTATTTGCCAGCGCGGCCTCGTAGCTGACGCCAAGCCCCTTTAAGACAGTCTTTATCGCCTGTTCCATCGCCCTGCTATCCACCGCCGCCTGTACTTGACCCTCTGCTTGGGTGAGGGCACTCTGCATCACCGGCTGTGGGCTATCAGCTGTCACCTTCACTAAATTTCGCAGCAGCTGATCGGCGACAGGTAAATTTGTATCCGGCTTCAGTAACGTAAGCAATTGATCCTTCGCTGACAAGCCCTGATCATTTTGCATAAAAAGCCGCGTACTCGCATTTTCACTGTATGCGTTTGTCAGTTGCTGCCGCAGTTGATTTACCAATGCTTCGACCGCTGTCTTTGAAGCCGGAATTTGTTCAAAACGCGATAGTAATTGCTGTAATTGCTGTTTTTGTGTTGCAGATAATAAGCTTTCATTACTAACCCATGCTTTTACTTGCTCTAACACCGGTTTTATTTGTTCAGGGCTTGTTTGTCCGAGCTGCTGCAGCATTTGTCCCGCTTCTTTTAATAACGGTGCTGCTGCATTTAGTATTGCGTTCCCGGACTGCCGGTTCCCTAGATGATTTACCGTTTGCCAATTTTGCAAAGTTGCATTTTGCGGTAAAATACCCGTTTCTTTTAATACCGTCAGCGATTGAAGTTTCGATATATTTGTTGAATTGTTATCAAGTAAATTTTGAGTCGCCCGCGCAAGCAGAATACCGCCTGTTTCATTGTTCAGCGGTTTTGCCAGCTGGTCAATTTGCTGAAGGAGCGATGATTTGATCGCTTCATTCCCTCCAGCCTGATTCGCCAAGAGCTGTGCCAAATTGGCTAAATTGGCCGACATGCCATCAGTTTTGGTTCCCTGCGTCAATGCCTGAAATACGGTATTTGTAAAAGGCATTTTCAGCTCCACCATACGCTGCAGTGCGTGAAGCGCATTGTTCTTGTCTACTCCTGCAGGCAAGCTTTTCATCCAGCTTTCCGCGGCTGTGAGCTGTTCTTTCGCCAGTGGTAACTGGGCTTTCATAAAATGCGAAAGAACTTGCTGCATTTCATTCGACTTCGGCAAATTCATTGTTTCAAGCAGCTGGGATATTTGCTGGCCAGCTGTCATTGATTGTGACATCGGTCCTGTTACGACTTTTAATTCTGTTTGCGGATTTGTTGCTGTCACCTGAAAAAAGTGTGCATCGCCCAGCTTTAAAGGTACTTCCAGCTTCGCCATAAGCTTTTGGTTGCCGACTTGGACTTCCGCCATCTGATTCGGGAAAAGCTGCTTGATCGTCCCGTGAAATACTTGGTCCTGCTTTAACGATAATGGCTGATTTGCTGTTATTTGCTGCGAAGTATTGGATTGAATTGCATTAAACGATGAGAAGTTCATGCCGTTACTCCCTTCTTTGAAGCATTGATTTGATCGGTTCGAATGTTTTTCGATGATGATCTGTCGGTCCATATTCGGCGATCGCTTCCAGGTGCTGCTTTGTTCCATACCCGGCATGCTGTGCAAAACCGTATTGCGGATATTCACGATCCAGCTTTTCCATATAGTCATCACGTGCCGTTTTCGCTAAAATGGATGCTGCTGCGATTGCCAGGCTGCGCGCATCCCCCTTTATGATGGATGCTTGCGGAATCGACGTCGAAAGTGTCATCGCATCGGCCAGTATGAAGTGCGGCGTAACTTCCAGTGTTTCAATACTTTTTAACATCGACTGGCGTGTTGCTTCATAAATATTGAGGCGGTCGATTTCCTCGGCACTTTGAAAATGAACAGAATAATATAGCGCATGTTTTTTTATCCGTTCAGCAAACTGGTTGCGCTTTTCTTTTGATAATTGTTTGGAATCGTTTACGCCAAGCAGTTCCTGACAATGATTCGGCAAGATGACGGCCGCGGTTACGACTGGTCCTGCGAGTGGTCCGCGGCCTGCTTCGTCTGTACCGGCGATATAGGCATTTTCATATGGTAAATAGCTTGCGTCAAATTGCAGCTTTTCATTATGTGCCTGTTGGAGTGCCTCGATCTTTTCCAGACGCTTCTGAAATTGCGTCCATGCTTTTTGGACGCCTGCCCGTTCATCCTTTGCTACAAAATCCATCCATGGCTCGATTTGTACTGCTGTTTTTAATGCTTCTGTAATCTCTTTAATTGTTTTCATATAAAGTCCCCAAATCTATTACTTCCGTTTTCTTAATATAGAGTTGATTTCCATTCCGGGGTGGACGCTTTCCGCGGGCACGGCTCGAGCCTGTAGTCTCTCCCTCGTGCTGTTCCCGCAGGAGTCGCCACCCCTCCATTCCAATCAACTTGGCTTTTTATCTAACTTTACTTTCTCTCAATCTTACTGTTATATCGTCTACTTTTCTTATTATAAAAGAAAAAACCTTTCTCAAATAAATGAAAAAGGTTTTGTCTGTCTATTATCCCACTTTATTCGTTGCTTTCCTGCTTTTTCTGGCGATTTAGCGCGGCCGTTTTTTTCCGGCGCTCTTCGTTTTCCAGTGCAATCGCTTCTTCCAATTGCTCTTTTTCAAGTTGCTCGGAAACAAAGTCAAATGTGAGTTTCCCAAGATTCTGTTCACGAATGTCGCGTACTACTAATACGGATACTTGATCGTAGTCAATTTCCCCGCCTTGTCCAAACACACGGCGCAGCTTTCCGATTGCATCAAATGTTTCGACAAGTTCTTCGGATACGGATGAAATTTTATAGCGCTCTTCCATGCGTGTTGGGTAGTGTGTTTCTAAAAAACGCAGGCCGTATACAGCCAGATCTTCCATATTCATGATTGTATCTTTAATCGCACCAGTTAAAGCAAGCTTATAGCCGACTTCCTGATCTTCAAACTTCGGCCATAAAATACCGGGAGTATCGAGAAGTTCAATTTCCTTACCGACTTTAATCCATTGCTGTGATTTGGTCACACCAGGCATATTTCCCGTTTTCGCCAAGTTTTTCTTCGCTAAACGGTTGATCAAAGTTGATTTCCCGACGTTCGGAATTCCTACAATCATCGCGCGGATAGCACGCGGTTTCATTCCTTTTGATTTCATGCGCTCCCATTTATCCGCCAAAATCTCCTGTGCTGCCTTTGTAACCGCCTGCAAGCCTTTCCCTTCCAACGAGTTGATGGCTACTGCTTTAAAGCCTCTGTCGGCGAAATATTGAATCCAGCGGCGTGTTTCCTGCTCATCGGCCATATCTTGTTTATTTAAAATGAGCAGGCGCGGTTTTTGATGGATGACTTCATCGATCATCGGATTACGTGAAGATAATGGTAAACGTGCATCGACAAGTTCAAAAATGATATCGACAAGCTTTAAACTTTCCGATACTTGGCGGCGCGCCTTTGCCATATGTCCTGGAAACCATTGAATTGTCATAATGTATAACCTCCTGTAAATTACGTACTTCTATTCTCAACAAAAAAATGAGGAGTTTAAACTGCCCCCTCATTTTAGACAATATTTAATATTTATTGCGAAAATGATCCATCATCAAATATGGGGTTGATTTCCATTACGGGTCGGACGTTTTCCGCGGGCAAGAATTAGAGTCAAACTTGTTTTGTCTCTAATTCTTTGCGCCGAGGATGGCTGCAATTTATTGCGGCCACCGCAGAAGCAACGACTTGATAAATGAGAAGACGAACTCAACTCGCCTCCCCTTCATTCCAATCAACTGCTATGACATTTAATTATGTCATCCTCATCTATTGATAAAAAACGATAAATATTACTTTACAATCTCAATTTCGTTTAACGGCCAGAAAATGATGCTTGTGTTGCCGATAATTTCTTTCTGGTCGACGATTCCGATATGGCGGCTGTCTTTACTGAAGCGACGGTTATCGCCCATTACGAATACATAGCCTTCCGGAATAACGTCCAGTGACGGATCGATATCTTTCAGCGAGAAGTCGCCTGTTAGGTTGCCTTCGCTAATTTCGGCTTTATATGCGTCCAAATACGGTTCGTCGATCGGTTCACCATTAATGTATAATTGATCATCCTTATATTCTACAAAGTCCCCTGGAACACCGATGACACGTTTAATATAGTCCTTTTGTTCAGGTGCGTGGAATACGACGATGTCAAAACGGTCGGGTTCGCCGATTTTATAGCTGAATTTGTTGACGATCATGCGATCACCATTTTCAAGGGTAGGCATCATTGAATCCCCGTCTACTACAATCGGTGTAAATAAAAAGTAACGAATAAATGCGGCAATCGCAAACGCAATCAGTAGAGCTTTCGTCCATTCCCAAAGCTCATTTTTTTCTTTTTCAGTTTTTTCCACGTAGCTATCCCCCTTGCTCATCACATTTATTGTATACGAAATATGTATATCAGGCAAAAATCTAATCTAAATTATTACATCATATTATCTATAGCTTATTGTCAACT
Organism: Solibacillus sp. FSL W7-1436; assembly: GCF_038007305.1. NCBI lineage: Bacteria > Bacillati > Bacillota > Bacilli > Caryophanales > Caryophanaceae > Solibacillus > Solibacillus sp. FSL W7-1436. The sequence goes on along the minus strand of NZ_JBBOWV010000001.1, from coordinate 2,437,243 downwards.
GCACATGTTAATACACAGTTTTTAATTTAAAGAAAGAAAGGGACTTGTATATACAAGCCCCCTTCTAAAAAGTTCTTATCGAATTTCTTTAATACGAGCAGCTTTACCACGTAAGTTACGTAAGTAGTAAAGTTTAGCACGACGTACTTTACCTTTACGGATTACTTCTAACTTAGCGATTTTTGGAGTGTGTACTGGGAAAGTACGCTCTACACCAACACCGTAAGAAATTTTACGTACTGTGAAAGTTTCGCTAATTCCGCCACCGCGACGTTTAATAACTACACCTTCGAATAATTGGATACGCTCACGAGTACCCTCAACGATTTTAACGTGTACCTTAACTGTGTCACCTGGTTTGAATGTAGGTAAGTCTGAACGTAATTGATCTTTAGTGATCTCTGTAATAATGTTTGACATTGTTTTCTCTCCTTAGACAGATGCTCATGCACGCTAATTTAAGCCACAGCGGAACACCGTAATTCAGTGCTTACATTGAAGCACAAAATGAATCTTACCATAATTGTTTTAGGCTTGCAAGTAGTTTTGCTTTACATTTCATTCTTAATTTTTTCGATTATTTTCATTTGCTTGTCCGTTAATTTAAATGCTTCCAGTAAATCCGGTCTGCGTTCCAACGTGCGCTTGAATGACTGTTCCTCACGCCACGCATCGATTTTCGCGTGATTGCCCGATAATAGTATATCCGGTACTTTCATCCCTCTGAAATCAGCAGGACGCGTATAATGAGGATGCTCTAATAACCCGGTCGAAAATGAATCCTGAATATGGGAATCTTCCTGCCCAAGTACACCCGGCAATAAACGTACAACCGCATCGATTACCGTCATTGCAGGCAGCTCCCCGCCTGTCAAAACAAAGTCGCCGATCGAAATCTCGTCTGTTACGAGATACTCCCGAATCCGCTCATCATATCCTTCGTAATGCCCGCATAGAAATACTAGATCTTCTTCCTTTGCAAGCTCCTCTGCCTTCTTCTGCGTAAAGCGCTCGCCTTGTGGGCACATGAGAATAACACGTGGCTTGCGACCTTCTGTAATGGCTTCCACCGCATTGAACATCGGTTCCGGCTTTAATACCATTCCCGCTCCGCCGCCGTACGGGTAATCATCCACTTGCTTGTGCTTGTTTTCACTGTACTCACGGATATCGGTTACTGCCAGCTCGACAGCGCCCTTTTCCTGCGCTTTTTTTAAAATCGATGAGCCAAACACACCTGTGAACATATCAGGAAATAAACTTAATACGTGAATCTTCATTCCAACAAACCTTCCATTACGTGAATCACGATTTTCTTTTCATCGACATCAATATCTTTTACGATATCTTCAATGTAAGGAATGTAGTGCTTCTTACCATTTTGCGCTTTAACTTCCCATACATCGTTTGCGCCCGTTTCTAAAATATCTGTAACAACGCCGATCAGTTCGCCCTCTTCTGAAAATACTTCACAATCTTTAATTTCAAAGTGATAGTACTCATTATCTTCCAGCTCATCTTCCGCCAATTGATCCATCGATACTTTTAACAAACCTTCTTTAAATGGTTCCACTAAGTTAATGTTTTCCATTCCTTCAAATGTCACCAATATAAAGTTTTTATGGCGTCTTGATGAACTGATCGTCACCCAAGTCGGTTTCTTATCATCTTTTTTGAATGCCGCCAGTTTGGAACCTACCGCAAAACGTTCTTCTTCAAAATCCGTTGTCGATAAAATTCGCAGCTCTCCACGAATACCATGTGTATTCACAATACGACCTACATTAAACCATTCCATGTATATTCCACCTTTTTTAGAATCCGTTGATTTTGAATGATGATGGACGCCTTCAGCAGGAGTCGCCACCTCCATTTCAATCAACTAGTTGTAATTGTTTATAAAATACCGCTGATTGAATTATCATAACAAAAAAAGAAGGGTTAGCAAAATGCCACCCTTCTTTTACTAATCCAATATATCGACATACGTCTTTTTCTTCTGGTGGCCGCCCGCTGCTGAGTACACAATCGTACGAATTGCCTTCGCAACACGTCCTTGCTTGCCTATTACTTTCCCTCGATCCTCTGGATGAACAAAAAGCTTATAAACAACTCGATTTGAAGTTTCGTCCGTCTCAATACGAACGTCTTCAGGATAATCGACTAACGGTTTCACAATTGCTTCAATCAGCTGCTGCATAATGCCACCTCCGAATTAATCATTGAATTATTTGCTGTATTTAGCGTTATGGAATTTTTCCATGATACCTTGTTCTGAGAACAAGTTACGTACAGTATCAGATGGTTTTGCACCATCAGTTAACCATTTAAGAGCTTTCTCTTCATCGATTTGTACTGTAGCTGGAACTGTAAGTGGGTTGTAAGTACCTACTGTTTCGATTTGACGGCCGTCACGTGGTGAACGAGCGTCTGCAACTACGATACGATAGAAAGGAGATTTTTTAGCTCCCATACGTTTTAAGCGAATTTTAACTGCCATTTTAATAGCACCTCCGAATAAGTTTCACACAAGATATTATATTAGCAATGTCTTGATGGTTTGTAAAGTGTTTTTTCTTAACACCTTATTTTTTTATTTAAATAATGAATCAAAACCAGGCATTTTCATCTTCTTTTTACCTTTACCTTGAGCCATGCCTGTCATCTGTTTCATCATTTTTTTCATTTCTTCAAACTGCTTCAGCAAGCGGTTTACTTCCTGAATCGACGTCCCTGAACCTGTAGCGATACGCTTTTTGCGGCTCGCCGAAATGATTTCCGGGTTCGTCTTTTCATGCGGTGTCATCGAATAGATAATCGCTTCGATGCGCCCCATCTGCTTTTCATCGACTTTGACATTGTCAAGGCCCTTCATTTTGTTTGCACCTGGAATCATTTTCAATAATTCATCAAGTGGTCCCATTTTTTTCACGGCTTGAAGTTGTTCGATAAAGTCATCAAACGTAAAACTCTGTGTCATGAACTTTTCTTCCAGCTCTTTCGCCTTTTCCATATCAACGTTGGCCTGTGCTTTTTCGATCAGTGACAGTACATCACCCATCCCTAAAATACGTGAAGCCATACGCTCAGGATGGAATGGTTCAAGCGCATCCATCTTTTCGCCCATACCGACAAATTTAATCGGTTTCTCTGTAACAGAACGAATTGACAGTGCCGCACCACCACGAGTATCACCGTCTAATTTTGTTAAGACAACGCCCGTAATGCCGACTGTTTCATTGAAGCTTTGTGCCACATTTACAGCATCTTGACCAGTCATTGCATCAACAACCAAAAATACTTCGTCCGGCTCTTTTAAACCGCGAATGTCTTTTAGTTCCTGCATCAGCTCTTCATCAATATGAAGACGACCGGCTGTATCGATTAATACAACGTCCAGATGCTCTTCTTTTGCATGCTCGATTGCCTGACGTGCAATTTCAACAGGTGAAACATCTGTACCAAGTGAGAACACCGGCAGAGATAACTGCTTCCCTATTGTCTGCAATTGCTGAACAGCGGCTGGACGGTAAATATCTGCCGCTACTAGTAATGGTTTTTTATTATACTTTTTACGTAATACATTCGCCAACTTACCTGTAGTCGTCGTTTTACCTGCACCTTGTAAACCAACCATCATAATGACAGTCGGAGGACGGTTGCTGAATTTAATCGGACTTTGTTCGCCACCCATTAAATTCTTCAATTCATCCTGTACAATTTTAATGACTTGCTGACCAGGTGTTAATGATTTCATGACGTCGACGCCGACTGCACGCTCACTAACTTTTTTAACGAATTCTTTTACTACCTTTAAGTTTACGTCCGCTTCGATTAAGGCAAATCGGACTTCACGCATCATTTCTTTAACGTCTTGTTCCGTAACTTTCCCTTTACCTTTAATCTTTTGGATCGTACCTTGGAGTCGCTCTGCTAAACCTTCAAAAGCCAACTCGTTCGCCCCCTAATCCGATTCCTTCAGTTGTTCAACCAATGCAAGTTTCGCTTCTGTCGTAGAAGCCTCATCCTCAATTGCATCCGCCAATTGTTTTAACACAATTTGACGTTGTTGAAACTTTTCGAATAAATTTAGTTTTTCTTCATATTCTTCAAGCATCGCCTCAGTACGGCGGATGTTATCGTAAACAGCCTGGCGTGAAATATTATAACTTTCGGCAATTTCTCCTAACGAGTGATCGTCCAAGTAATACAGTTCCATATAGCTGCGCTGTTTATCAGTTAATAACGCTTGATAAAAGTCGAAGAGAAAGTTCATGCGTGTTGTTTTTTCAAGTAGCATTTTTATCTCTCCAATCATAATTTGTCTATCTTATCATAATCTTGTGAGCAGTTACTGTCAAGGCAATCCCCTTGTCCGTATGGATAACCTTTTTCTTTCCATTGATAAGCGATTTAAAAAAATGACGACACTCCCTCACGAAAAAGGGAGCATCGCCATTTCTTATATAATAGGAAGATACCTTTAGAGCGTTACACCCGTTTTGAAAATAGCCATTTCTTTAAAATTCATACGTTCATGATTTAATGGCTCACCACTTGCAACAGCAATAATGTATTGAATAAATTCTTCCAATACCGCCTCTTCGTCAACATCATCTTCTAGTATTTGCCCGGCATTAAAATCAATCCAATGCTTTTTTTGTTCATAAATAGCACTGTTTGTGGAAATTTTCATTGTAGGTACGAAGGAACCGAATGGCGTACCGCGACCGGTAGTAAACAGCACTAATTGACAGCCGGCAGATGCAAGTGCTGTACATGCTACAAGATCATTACCCGGCGCACTCAATAAATTCAACCCGCGTTTTTTCAGACGTTCTCCGTATTTCAAAACGTCGACAATCTCAGCACTGCCCGCTTTTTGCGTACAACCTAGCGACTTGTCCTCCAGCGTTGTAATCCCGCCTGCTTTATTGCCTGGTGAAGGGTTTTCATAAATTGGCTGATTATAGTCGATGAAGTACTGCTTAAAGTCATTAATAAGCGAAACAATTTTTTCAAATGTCTCCTCATCTTGAGCACGGTTCATTAAAATCGTTTCCGCTCCAAACATTTCCGGAACTTCCGTCAATACCGTTGTGCCTCCCTGCGATACTAAAAAGTCAGAGAAACGTCCTAGGAGCGGATTTGCCGTGATACCAGACAAGCCATCTGAACCACCACATTTCAGCCCGATACGCAATTCACTAATCGGAATATCTTCACGGCGGTCATTGCGTACTGCTTCATGAAGTTCCACGAGTGCTTCGACACTTGCTTCGACTTCATCATCAACTTGCTGCGACACGACAAATTTCACCCGGGAAGTATCGTAATCGCCAAGTTCCTGCTTCATCTCTTCAATCGTATTATTCTCGCAGCCAAGCCCTAATACAAGCACTGCTGCAGCATTCGGATGATTAATCGCATCAAGCAAAATAGTACGTGTATTTTCATGGTCATCGCCTAACTGCGAACAGCCAAAATTATGCTTTAATACGAGTGTCGATTCAAAAGGCGCAATATTTCCTACACGTTGTTCAAACTCCCGTATAATCATATCCGCAATACCATTTACACATCCGACTGAAGGAATAATCCACAGTTCATTCCGTATACCGACTTCACCATTGCTGCGTCGGTACCCTTTAAATGTTAAATTACGCTGCGGGTAGTTTAATGTAATATCTTTCTTGTCGTAATTATAGTTAATAATGTCCTGCAAATTCGTTTTCACATTATGCGTGTGGACAACCGTTCCTTTTGCAATATCTTCAGTAGCATGTCCAATCGGATAGCCGTATTTTAGAATATGTTCCCCTTTTTGAATGTTACGTGTGGCAATTTTATGGCCTCTAGCAACTTCCTGCGCCAGATTAATCTGCTCTTGGCCGATGGAAAATGGCTCTCCCGCTTCAAACGCACGTAAAGCGACCGCAACATTATCAGATGGATGAATTACAATGGTTTCTTTCATAATCCCAGTACCTCCTCTTCCAATTCCGCAATAAACTGTGCTGTTTTCTGTTCTTTAAATGCCTCAATTGCCTGCACGACGAATTGTTCAAGTTGCGGAATCGTCGTTAAATCTGTTCCCCAAAGATTTTCATTACGCAATACAGCCTCTATTGGCTTTTCACTAATTTGCTCAATCTCTTCCGGAGCATCTTGCGGCGAGAAAACTGCTGGTGTTTGATAGAGGTAAATCCAGGCAGCCAATGCTGTTGTTAAATGTTTTGGAAGTGTTTCATATTGCTTATAAAACGCAAGTAATGACGGGATATTTCTAGTTTTAAACTTGGCGATCGCATTGAGTGCGATACTTTTTACGTAATGTGCAATAAACGGATTTTCAAAGCGCTCTAAAACTGCCTGCTGGTATGTGATTAACTGTTCTTTGTCACCATTAATGGTAGGAATCACTTCTTCTGCAAGTAAACGCTGAACAAATGGTCTTAACGTTTGGTGTTCCATCACTTGCCCGACTGTATCTATATGCATCAAAATTGCAAGCGGTGTTAATGCGGAGTGCGCACCATTCAGCATTTTCACTTTACGCTCCCGGTAATAACTCAAGTCTTCAACAAGCTTCACTTCAAATTTATCATTAGCTAACGGGAAAGAATGAAGCGTTTCTTCATTTTCTATTACCCAAATATAATACGGTTCTGCCGAAACAAGTAACTTATCATGGTACCCAAGCTTCAACGTTAATTCTTCCTGCTGGGTTTTCGGAAATCCCGGTACGATCCGGTCAACAAGTGTATTGCAAAACGTATTGGCATTTGTTACCCAATCGATGAAGTTCTGCCCTAAGTTCCATGCATTTGCATAGCTTACAATTCCATTTTTTAAAGTAGTACCGTTCTGTTCAATTAATTCACACGGCAGAAAAATAAGCCCTTTTGACGGATCCCCGCCAAATGTTTCAAAGCGTTTCCATAAAAAATGAGTCACATTCGCCACAAAATTTGTTGATGGCTGTTTATCAAATGGGAGCTCTTCATAAACAATTCCCGCTTCCGTTGTGTTGGATACTACATATTGGAGGTCTTCCGAAACCGCAAGTTTCATATATTCTTCGTATTGCTTTTGCAGTGAAATACTGCGTGTTACACTTTCAATCACTTGTTCATAGTTGACTTGCTTACCATTTTGAATCCCTTGCGTAATTAGTGTGTATAAGCCGTCTTGCTCATTGATTACTTCAGACGTACTCCCTGATGTTGACTGGACAATAACAATCCCTAAATCCTGTTGTTGCTGTAAATTCGCTTCATGTATAAGCCAATCAACAAAAGCACGGAGAAAATTCCCCGTGCCGAATTGGACAATACGCTCTACGACAGCTGTTTTTCGAGTATACACTTCGTTTGATAACTGTTGCATGCTTCATCCACCCCACTTAAAAGTTAAAGTAATTTTTTGAATTGTAATAGCAAATATCCTGTACAACTGTTCCAAGAAGCTCATAATCTTCAGGGAATTCTCCATTTTCAACCCATTTACCAATAAGATCACATACTAAGCGTCTAAAATATTCGTGGCGAGTATAAGACAGGAAACTGCGCGAATCCGTCAGCATACCGATAAAGCGGCTGAATACCCCGATGCTTGCGAGTGCTTTCATCTGATCAAGCATTCCTTCTTTTTGGTCATTGAACCACCAAGCCGTACCGAATTGAATTTTCCCCGGTACTTTTTCCTGGAAGCTTCCAATTATACTTGCAATAACGTAATAGTCTTTCGGATTTAATGAATAAATAATCGTTTTCGGTAGCGCATCTTCAAGTGCAAGCGCATCCAGTAAACGTGTCAGCGGTACTGCGATTGGACCATCATTAATGCTGTCATAGCCTGTATCAGGTCCTAATTCATTAAACTGACGTGTATTGTTGTTGCGGTGTGCGGAAATATGATATTGCATCGCCCAATTATAGGAAGCGTATTGTTTTCCTAAAAAGATAAGCAATGCTGTTTTGTATTTCGCCTCATTTTCCAGCGATACTTGTTCCCCTGCAAGCCCCTTTTCAAAAATAGCACTCACTTCTTGTTCTGTCGCTTCAGCATAATAAATCGTATCCAATGCATGATCTGATACTTTGCCACCGACTTCATCAAAAAATTGAATACGTTTTGCAAGGGCCTCTTTCAATTGTTCATAAGACCCGATTGTTTCACCGACTACTTCCGATAATGATCCAATCCATGCCGTAAATGTCGGCTTATTGATTTCCAATGCTTTATCCGGTCTGAAACTTGGCAGTACTTTCACGTTAAACTGCTCATCTTTCTGAAGCGCGATATGATATTCAAGCGAGTCAATCGGATCATCAGTTGTGCAGATTACTTCTACTTTTGAGTCTATAATTAACTGACGTGCTGTTTTTTCGGGTAGTTGTTTATTTACATTGTCCCAAATAGCGCGCGCTGTTTTTTCATTTAATAAAGTTTCTTCATTAAAGAATCGGCGAAGCTCTAGATGTGTCCATTGATATAAAGGATTTCCAATCGTATACGGAACGGTTTTAGCCCATGCTTCGAAACGCTCATAATCATCTGCATCACCCGTTACAAGGTGCTCCGGAACTCCGTTTGCCCGCATCGCACGCCACTTATAATGGTCACCGTACAACCAAGCCTCTGTTATATTTTTGAATTGCTTATCCTCATAAATTTCCTGAGGACTTAAATGACAGTGGTAATCGATAATCGGTAAATCTTTTGCATAGTCGAAATACAGCTTCTCAGCCACTTTATTGTTCAATAAAAATGAATCACCCAAAAATGTTTTTGTCATATTCTAGTCCCCTTACTTCAATAATAGTTCCGGAAGTTTTAACGTAATATCTGGAACAAACGTTATTAATAGCAGTATAACAATCATCGCACCATAAAATGGAAGCATTCCCTTTGTCGCTTTTTCAATCGGTATTTTTCCTATCGCACATCCGACAAACAGACAAGTACCAACAGGCGGTGTTACAAGACCGATTGCTAAGTTAAGAATTAATACAACACCGAATTGAACCGGATCCATACCTGCTTCGATTGCTACCGGCAATAAAATTGGTGTCGCAATCAAAATCAATGGCGCCATATCCATGAACATACCTAATACTAGTAAAACAACATTAATGATCAGTAATGTCACAAAATCATTTGGTGAGATCGCCAATAATGTTTCTGTTACCTTTGAAGGTACCTTTAAGAATGCAAGGAGCCATCCGAATGCTGATGAAGCAGCAATTAAAAACAATACCATCGACAATGTTTTTACAGTACGTTTTAAAATGTTGCCCATCGCCGAAATCGGCACATCTTTATAAACGAAAAATGAAATGATAAATGCATATAATGCACCGATTGCCGCAGATTCTGTCGCTGTGAAAATACCGGATAAAATCCCGCCAATAATAATAACTGCTGTAAACAATCCTAATAAACCTTCGCGAACAATTTTTGGTACCTGTTCACGCTTAATCGGTTCACCTTTCGGATAATTTCGCTTTACCGCAATCGCATATGCAAAAATCATTAAGATTAAGCCTAATGCGATACCGGGAACGATTCCACCCATAAACAATGCACCGACCGATACACCACCGGCAGCAGTAGAATAAATAATCATATTATGACTTGGTGGAATTAAAACCCCTTGTGCAGCACTTGAAATTGTAACGGCTACAGAATATTCCGCATCATACTTTTGCTTTTTCATCATTGGGATCAAAACAGAACCAATTGATGAAACATCCGCTACAGCAGAACCCGAAATACCGCCAAAAAATGTTGAAGATAAAACGTTTACCATCGCTAAACCGCCTCGTACTTTACCGACAATAACATTTGCCAAATTAATTAGACGGCGTGAAATACCGCCTTCATTCATAATTTCACCAGCTAAAATGAAAAATGGAATCGCAATAAGCGAAAAACTGTTTAATCCACTTACCATTCGCTGTACAATAGCCGCTAAATCAATCCCTAAATAAATCGTAGTGACAAATGATGAAACAGCCAGACATAGTGCTACTGGTACACGTAAAAGTAATAACACTACAAATACTGCAAGTAAAATCGCAATCCCCATTATTTAGCCGCCTCCATCGCTTCTTTGGCATCATCATCAAAATCTTCATGAATCGCATCTTTAAAGAACATTTCAATCCCGTAAATCAACGTTAAAATACCACTGACAGGAATCGCACTGTACAGAATACTTTGCGGCAATCCTGTACCTGCCATTAATGAGCCATGCATTAAAAATGTGAAACGGAAACCGTAGTAGATAAAAATGATACTCATTGCAACTACCAATACTTTAGTGATGAGATCAATTTTCTTTTGAATGTTCTTTGGCATCAAACCAACAAATATCCCTACCCCAATATGTAAGTTATCTCTAAATCCGATGGCAATTCCAATAAAGGCAATCCAAATTAGTAAAAGCAATGCCAACTCTTCCGTCCATCTTGGTGTGAAGTCTAAAAAGTTACGTGTAAATATCTGATAGATGATGATTAATGTCATTGCAACAACCATCGTTCCCAAAATAAAATCCAGGCTGCGGTCTAAAATACTTTTTGCTTTTTTTATAGTAGCCACTCGATTGCCCTCCCCTTTGTTTTACTTAACCAATGATTGAATCTTCTCTAAATTCTCTTTAAACTGTTCCCCGTATTTTGTGTAGATTGGTTCAACTGCTTCTTGCCAAGGTGTCACATCATCGATGACTGTAACTGTATTACCTGCATTTCGCGCTTCAAGTAAAGATTTTTCTTCAAGAGCTGCCCATGCTTCTCGCTGCACGACCTGTGATTCCAAGGCCGCTTCCTTAAAAATTTCCTTATCTTCATCGGATAGCGTATCCCAGAAAGCTTTCGAAGCTGTCAAAACTTCCGGTACACTAGAGTGTCCGTCCATCGTTACGTATTTAGCCACTTCAAAATGATTCGTCGTGTAATAACTTGGAAAGTTGTTTTCGGCACCATCAATTACACCTGTTTGAATAGCCGAATAAACTTCACCATAAGACATTGCTGTGGCAGAAGCTCCTAATGCCTCAACCATGTCAATATTTAAACTTGATTGCTGTACTCGAATTTTTAACCCTTCTAAATCTTCCGGTGATTTTATCTCGCGAACCGAATTATAGAAATGACGGTTGCCTGAATCGTAAAAAGCCAACCCTTGTAAATTGGATTCTTTTAACCCATCTAATAATGTCTCGCCGATTTCACCATTCAATACTTCCCACTTATGATCATCATCTGAAAATAAGTACGGTAAAGATAAAACACCTAATGAGTCCGAGAATTCCATTAAAGGACTACCATTGATCCGTGCCAGTTCAATCGCTCCTACCTGCATTAATTCAATGGCACTCTTTTCGTCACCAAGCTGCCCCCCTGTGTAAACTTCCACTTTGTAACGTCCATCAGTTTTTTCTTCTATCAATCTCGCAAATTCATAATCGCCGACTGAAGTAGGATAATCATCTACCTGGTTCTCGGCTAAAATGATTGTTTGAGCTCCATCAGAGGAATTACAAGCAGTTAAAAATATTGTTAATGCAATTAATAGCATTAAAACCCCTTTTGTTTTCATCATTTTTCCCCCTTGTATGCGGTTACATTTAGCTAAAACGTTTTACTAAAACGTTTTATTAAAAAATAATAAATTATCTTTAATGCATTTGCAAGAACAATTCCTAATTTTTAGAATATTATTTTCAAAAAATATTTCAGATATTTAAGAGGACCTGTTCTCATTACAGTTCCTCAATCGTTATTAATCCTATACTAAAATCGGTTCAAACCGGTAGGCGGGTAATAATTCCTCTGTGTAGCCGCTTTTTTTGATTTGCATGAACAAATGAACCGCTTGTTTCGCCATTTCTTCTGTTGGTTGTTCAATCGTTGTCAATTTTGTAGATATAAATTTAGCTAATGGCATTTCGTCAATTACAGCAATACCGATTTTCTCCAAAATGTCTGGAGCATGTTCTTTCATATAGTGTAAAATTGCGAGCAGCATACGGTCATTTCCGGCAATAATTCCATCGAGGCTGACTTCAGTAAGCAACTGCTTTAACTTGTCGGGCAGGTTTTCCGTTGAAGTTGCAATTACTTGATGTTCTCCATATTCGACTCCCCTCTTTTTCATCGCCTGGCGGAAACCTTCCAGCCTTTCGAGACGAGGTGTAATATTTTGTTCAATCGAGCCTGCCACAATAGCTAAATTTTCATAGCCTTTATTCAACAGTTCCCCAACTGCCAATTCGATGGCTTTTTCATTATTCAATAGAACACTTGGTATTTTCACGTCGGCAATCATACGATCTAAAAAAACTACCGGTATATTACTGTTATATAAATAGTCATACAAGTCTTTGTTATTGCCTGTAGGGAAAAGAATAAATCCTTCTACCTGTTTTGCAAGCAGTAAATCAATATGTTCACGTTCCAATTTCGGATTATCATTTGCATTGCACACAATGACCTGAAAACCGTGCTGCTGAAAATGACGCTCTAAATGATGGACGATATGCGTAGTAAAGGTATACATAATATTGGCGACAATAATCCCAATTGTTTGTGTCCCTTTATTTTTCAGGCTTCGCGCTAGAATATTTGGCCTGTAGCGCAGTTTTTCAACAGCTAACTGGATTTTTGCCCGTGTTTCCACACTCATATACTCGTAACGCTGATTCATAAATTGTGAAACGGTACTGACCGAAACATTTGCTTCCTTAGCAACGTCGGCTATTGTTACTTTTTTCATTTTTATCTCCTTTTATTTAATAAATTGTTTACTAAAACGTTTTGGTAAATTTTATCATGTCAAAATATAATGTGAAAAGCAACCCCAGTCAATTCATAATTAAATGAAAATGATTCAATTGAATTACTTTTACATCAAAAAAGCAATTCGTAAAAGTTATACGAATTGCTCTTTGAATATAATGTTAAAGCGAAAATAATCGTTACTCTTCTGCTTTCTCCAGTTCTTTTTCCAGTCCTTCGGCGAATAAACCATAAACATAACGTTCTGCATCGAATGGCTGCAGGTCATCCATTTTTTCACCAAGTCCTACAAATTTCACAGGGATGTGCAATTTGTTGCGGATAGCCAGAACGATACCGCCTTTTGCCGTACCATCCAGTTTCGTTAAAACAATACCCGTTACATTTGTTACCTCTTTGAACATTTGAGCCTGAACAAGCGCATTTTGGCCTGTTGTCGCATCCAATGCAAGAAGTACTTCATGTGGTGCATTCGGAATTTCACGAGAAATTACACGGTGCACTTTTTCAAGTTCGTTCATTAAGTTGACTTTGTTTTGCAGACGACCGGCTGTATCGCAAATTAAAATATCGACACCGCGTTTTTTCGCTGCACGGATCGCATCATACATTACTGCCGCAGGGTCGGAACCTTCTGACTGTGCGATAACTTCTACACCGACACGGTCGCCCCATACTTGCAGCTGCTCAATGGCACCGGCACGGAATGTGTCTCCCGCTGCCAGCATCACGGATTTCCCTTCAGATTTTAAACGGTGGGCCAGTTTACCGATTGTCGTAGTTTTTCCGACACCGTTGACACCAACAAATAAAATAACCGTTAAATCTCCGCTCTGCTGAATATTTAATTCTGTTAAGTTTTCCTCACCAGATTCATAAATTTCAACAAGCTTTTCGGAAATGATCGCCTGAATCCCGTTCGTATCTTTAATGTTTTGACGCTGAACTTCAAAACGTAATTTATCCATTAATTCCATCACTGTTTCAAAGCCGACATCCGCTTGCAGCAGTACATCTTCCAACTCTTCAAAGAAGTCTTCATCCACTTTACGGTAACGTGCTACCAAATCGTTTACTTTAGATGTGAAGGAATTACGTGTTTTCTCCAATCCTGCTTTAAACTTCTGGGTGATCGACCACGCGGACTGTTTTTGAGGTTGGTCCTCTAATTCAGTATCCGACTGATTCGAAATCTCTTCTTCAACAGGCTGTACTTCTTCAGCTGCCGGCTGCTCAGCTGTTTCTTCCTGCTCATTTTCAACAGTTTGTTCAGTTTCGGATTTTTCTTCCTCTACCGTTTCGATTAATTGCTTTTCTTCGTGTACCTGTTCGTCAAGCGGTAACAAATCCACCTGTTGTTCTTGTTGTTCCTGGTGTTCTTTTTGTTCACTGCCACCTGCCAGTTTTTCTTTCAGTCGCTTAAAAAAACTCATTTTCCGCCACTCCCTTGCGCTACTAATTCAGCATGTTCTTCCAGTTTTACCGATACAAGTTTCGATACACCCGACTCCTGCATTGTAATACCATACAGAACATCTGCCCCTTCCATTGTCCCTTTACGGTGCGTAATGACGATGAATTGAGTATGTTCACTAAATTTACGTAAATATTCACTATAACGCACAACATTCGATTCATCCAATGCTGCTTCAACCTCATCCAAAATACAGAATGGTACAGGTCGTGTATTTAAAATCGCAAACAATAAAGCAATAGCCGTTAAAGCACGTTCTCCGCCAGAAAGCAGACTTAAGCTTTGCAGTTTTTTCCCTGGCGGCTGGGCAATAATTTCAATGCCCGTCTCCAGCATATTATTAGGATCCAATAGCACCAGGTCCGCCGTACCGCCGCCAAACAACTCTCTGAACGAAATGACGAATTGCTTGCGGATCTGCTTAAATGTTTCACTGAAGCGCTCGGTCATTTCTTCATCCATCTCGCCGATTGCTTTGTGCAGCGTGTCTTTTGCAGCGACCAAATCTTCACGTTGTTCACTTAAAAATGTATAACGCTCCTGAACACGTTCGTATTCTTCAATCGAAGCCAGATTGACCGGACCGAGTTCTTCGATCGATTGCTTCAGCAGCTTCACTTTCCGTCGAACTTGTTCTTCGTCTTCAATGCTGATTGCTTCTTCTTGAGCAGATAAAACATCAAGTTCATATTGCTCGAGTAATTGCTCTTGCAAACTATTCATTTCAAATTCAATTCGGCTGCATTTCAGCTCAAGTGCACGCAATGCATCAACATAGCTTTTGTGTACTCGCTGTATTTCCTGCAGGTGAATTTCATTTTCCGTAACCTGTTCATGCAGAGCAGAACGCATTGTACGGTTCTTTTGAATAATTTCTGTCAGCGCATCTTTTTTCTCCGTCCATTCGACAATTGTTTGGGCCAATTCTTCTGCTGATGGCCCATTTAAGCCATCTTCGGATTCTACCCAGTCGATTTCCCGGGAAATTTTTTCGACATTTGCCTGTGCTTTAGACAGGTTCAATTCAATTCCTGCAATCGAAGCCTGTACTTGCGTCAGTTGCTCCTGGGCGACAGCAAGCTCAGATCTTTTTTGGGCCAGCTGTTCACGCAACACATCTTTTTGCGTTTCACTCTGTGCCTTAGCGAGTGTCAGTTCATCAACCGTTTGCTGAATTTCCTGTAATTCATCGCTTAATTCAGTCAATCGTGATTGTGCAGCTGACTGCTGTTCGTTTAATGACTCTTTACGTGTCGATAATGAAGTTTGCTCCGACTGCGTAATCGTTACCGTCGTCTGTAAGTTCTTCACAATCATATCGAGTTCCATAAGCTTCGCACGGTGAATCTGCTCTTGCTCACGCAATGATTCACCTTGCAGTTTCATCTCTTCCAATGAGTGACGTAATGAGGCAATCTGTTCTTTCTTTGTCGCTACCGTTTGCTCGGCAGAATGGATTGTTGACTCCATTTCTCCCAATGTCACTACAAGTTTGTCGAGTTCCGCTTTACGCGAGAACAATGAACTTTGCTGCTTTACGGCACCACCAGTTAAGGAACCACCAGCATTCACGATGTCCCCTTCAAGAGTAACAACGCGGTACTTAAATCCGCATAAACGGGCAATTTGACTTGCACCTTCCAAAGAAGATGCAACTAATACATTACCTAAAAGGTTTTCAATAATTGTCGTATTTTCCTGTGCATAATTTACTAGTTCATATGCCAATGCAACATATGCAGGATGAGATTGAATATCGCTTAATTGCTGTGCATGAATTTTCCGTGAACGCATTACTGTTTTCGGTAAAAATGTTGCACGGCCTGCACGTTTTTGCTTCAACCAGCCAATTGCTTTTTGGGCATGTTGTTCATTTTCAGTCACAATATGCTGTGAAGCTGCGCCTAATGCAGTTTCAATTGCCTGTGAGTATTTTGCCTCGACTTGAATCAGCTCGGCTACCGCACCTTCGATTCCTTGCAGTTCTTTACGATCCCGCGCTAAAAGGACTTCCTTAACACCATGGAAGAAGCCTGAGAAATCAGCCTCAAGTTCAGCCAATGTCTCTTTACGCGCTTTTAATTGCTGATGATGCTGATAAGCTTTATACAATAATGCCTGCTTTTCATCTAAATCGGCAGTCGCTGATTTTAATTGATGTTGCATTATATCAAAATGATTAAGTTGCTCTTTTACAGACAGTTCCGCCTGTTCAAGTGCACGTTCTGTCACTTCTTTTGCAATGAGTGCTTCAGTCAGTTCTTTTTGAATTTCAGATGAACGACCTGTCATTCGCTCAACAGATGCCTGTTCCTGCGAAAGCTGCTGATCGATATGCTTTAATTCATTTTTTACTGTCGCTTCTTCGTTAAGCAAGTTGATGTAAGTATTTTTCGCATCTTCAATTTCTTGTTCGATTTCCGAAGCAGAGCGTGTTAAAGCTTGCTCGACCTGCTTTAGCGTCGAACGAATTTCAGTAACGATTTTTTGCTTTTCCGTAAACTGACCGCGTTTTTCACGTTCAGCCTCTTGCAGATCTTTTACCGTATTGGATGCTTCCGTTAAGCTTTCACGTAGTTGCTGAATTTGTTTTTCGGCATTAGAACGTTTTTCGTTAAATAGCGCTTTACGGCCTTCCCATCGCTCTACTTCCGCGCTCGCCTCGACAAGCTGTTCCTGGGAACCGTCCAGTACTTCGTCAATCGCTTTTAACTCCGTACGCATTTTGCGCAACTGTTGTTCAACTGTCGCAATTTCAGTTGCATGTTCTTTTTCGGTTGCTGTTAATTTTTGCTGCTCTTCAGTATAGCCTTGCAATACTTTGCCGTTTGCACGGATATCATGAACCATTAATGCTATATCAAAATCTTTCAGTTCTTCGGTCATTCTCACGTAATCTTTCGCGCTGGATGCCTGAATTTTCAATGGCTCAAGACGCTGATCAATTTCATGCAGAATATCGAGAACCCGATTTAGATTTTCATCTGTTTCAACAAGCTTATGCTCCGCTTTTTTCTTGCGCTGCTTATATTTTAAAACACCTGCAGCCTCTTCAAAAATACTGCGGCGGTCATCTGGACGGCTGTTTAAAATTTCATCAACCCGTCCTTGCGAAATAATGGAAAAAGCTTCTTTCCCAAGCCCAGAATCCATGAACAAGTCTGTAATATCTTTCAGACGACATTGCTGGTTATTCAGTAAATATTCACTTTCGCCTGAGCGATAAACACGTCTTGTCACACTTACCTCTGTATAAGGTATTGCTACTTGTTCATCTGTATTATCTAAAACGAGTGTAACTTCCGCAAAGTTCAGTGCTCTTCTTGATTCACTTCCTGCAAAAATAACGTCTTCCATTTTGGCTCCACGCAGACTTTTGGCAGACTGCTCTCCTAATACCCACCGGATTGCATCTGTTACATTACTTTTCCCACTACCATTAGGTCCTACAACTGCTGTAACACCAGGTACAAAATCAATCCCGATACGTTCGGCAAATGATTTAAAGCCTACTACTTCGAGTCTTTTAAGGAACATGTTATTCCTCCTCTTGCTTTGACTGCTTAAGCATCAGCATGGCACTTTGTGCTGCTTGCTGCTCAGCCTCTTTCTTTGATTTTCCACGGCCAATACCTAACTCCTGGCTGTTTAACAATACGCGTGAAACGAATGTTCGATTATGTGCTGGACCTTTTTCATCAACAATTTCATAATTTAAAAGGCCGTTATTTGTTTGTTGAATAATTTCTTGTAATTGACTTTTAAAATCCATCACATGCGAAAAAGCACCGACTTCAACTTTAGGGAATACGACACGTTCTAAAAATGCGACAACTACTTCTAGACCTTGATCTAAATAAAGGGCTCCTACAAATGATTCAAATACGTCAGCAAGTAATGCCGGACGTTCACGACCACCTGTTAATTCTTCACCTTTACCTAATAAAACGAATTGTCCGAAGTTTAGTTCATTCGCAAAAACAACTAGTGATGGCTCACAAACGATTGATGCACGTAATTTCGTAAGTTCCCCTTCGCTCATATTCGGAAATTTTTCAAATAAATATTTTGATACAGATAACTCTAATACAGCGTCCCCTAAAAATTCTAATCGCTCGTTGTCCGTAAATAATTTGCGGCGATGCTCATTCACATAAGATGAATGTGTAAATGCTTGATATAATAAATCTTTATTCTGGAAATGAATGTTCATTTCGTTTTCTAAAACTTGAAATTGTTCTTTTACTTTTTCAGGGAGTACACCGGGTTTCTGGTTGTTCCCTTTTTTTCTATAGGTCATGTACTTTCTGCCTTCCTTCTAGTTTCTATCGTTTAGTTTACCTTGTTCTATAGCATTGTGCAAAGGGTATCAGTCAAATTCCTATCAAATTTCGTTTTATTTGTTCAGCCAGCTAGAAACTGCTATTTAACGCAATTTTCAGACGCAAAAAAGGCTGTACAAAAGTCATTGTGACTTCGTACAGCCCTGTGTTTTATAAATGAATTAGCTAATTTTGCTTTCGATGTATGAAATTGCATTACCAACTGTTGCAATTTTTTCTGCATCTTCATCAGAAATTTCCATATCGAACTCATCTTCAAGTTCCATTACTAACTCAACAACATCTAATGAATCTGCACCTAAATCCTCACGGAATGATGCTTCTAATTTCACTTCGCTTTCGTCAACGCCTAAACGGTCAACGACTACTTTTGAAACACGCTCAAATACTGTAGACAAATCAGTCACCTCCCCTCAATGAATCTAATCTATTGATTTCCGTTCTGGGCACACTTTCCGCGGGCACTTCACTCCAATCAACTAGATTACTTATATTTCAATCATATTAAGCCATTACCATGCCGCCGTCTATTTGGAGGGTTTGGCCTGTAATGTAGTTGGCGCTGTCTGATGCGAAAAATACGACAGCTTTTGCGATATCTTCCGGTTGACCTAGTTTTGCCAATGGAATTTGTTTCAGCATACCTTCTTTTAAATCTTCAGGTAAACCTTCTGTCATTTCCGTTGTAATAAAGCCTGGTGCAATGGCATTAACTAAAATATTACGTGATGCAAGTTCCTGCGCAGTTGTTTTCGTAAGACCGATCACACCCGCTTTTGCTGCTACGTAGTTTGCCTGTCCGGCATTTCCTGCAACCCCAACGATTGAAGAAATATTAATAATGCGTCCTGCACGTTGTTTCATCATTTGACGCGTTACGGCTTTTGTACAAAGGAAAACACCTTTTAAATTCGTATTGATGACATCATCCCATTCGTCATCTTTCATACGCATTAATAGATTGTCACGCGTAATGCCCGCATTGTTCACTAAAATATCAATCGAACCGTACGTATCAAGCGCTGATTTCATTAAATTCTGTACAGAATCCGCATCTGCCACATTCGCCTGCACGGCAATTGCTTCGCCGCCGTTTGCTTTAATTTCTTCTACAACTTCCTGTGCCTTTTGTTCGCTTCCGCTATAATTGACAACGACTTTTGCACCTTCACTTGCCAATTGTAATGCGATTGCGCGACCAATGCCACGAGATGCCCCTGTTACGACAGCACATTTCCCTGTTAAACCCATTGTTTCCACTCCTTTGATGCCTCAACAACTTGTGTCAAACTCGCCTCATCATATACACAGTATGTTTGTACATTGCGGTCGATTTTTTTCACTAAGCCTGATAATACTTTTCCAGGTCCGCATTCGATAAAGACTGTTACCCCTTCAGCAATAAGCTTTTCAATGTTTTGCTGCCATTGTACAGAGCTTGTTACTTGGGCAACCATTTCTTCTTTAATTGCTTCAACCGTCGTTAAAAGCTCTGAAGTTACATTGCTCACTACCGGAATTTTTGGTTCCTGTAATGGTAAATTTGCTACCGTATCTTTTAAATTATGTGCTGCTTTCTGCATTAATGAACTATGGAAAGGACCGCTTACGACTAAAGGTAAAGCTCGTTTTGCTCCTGCTTCCTTCGCTCTTTTACATGCTTCGTCAACACCTTGTTTCGTACCTGAAATCACAATTTGGCCCGGACAGTTGAAGTTCGCTATTTGAACAACTTCTCCTTCAGCGGATACTTGCTGGCAAATGGCGTCTAGTTTTTCTCCGTCTAACGCCAATATTGCTGCCATTGCTCCTTGACCTGCAGGTACTGCCTCGTCCATAAATACACCCCGTCTATGAACTGTTTGAACTGCATCTTCAAAATCAATTACTCCTGAAATGACAAATGCACTGTATTCTCCTAACGAATGTCCCGCAGTATATTGCGGTGCAATACCGGCTTTAATCAGCTTATTTGCGATCATCACCCCTGATGTCAACAAAGCTGGCTGAGCATGGTATGTCAGTGTTAATGTTTCTTGTGGACCGTTTAACATATAGTCCGACAATGGAAGGTTCAACACTTCGTTTGCTCGTTCATAATACTGTCTGCTTACTTCATCATTCGCAACAAACTCCGCACCCATCCCTACAGTTTGTGAACCTTGTCCTGGAAAAATAAAAGCAATTTTTGTCATTTGATAATCCCCTTTGTGAAAAAGCTTATTCCGGCTTTGGCAATTGCTCAATTTTTTTGGTAATTGTTTCGCATACTTTATGCTCTACCATAATTGTCGCTTGGCGAATTGCACTGTAAATCGCACGTGCATTTGAAGAACCATGTGCTTTGATAACAGGTGCTTTCAGGCCGAATAAAGCCGCCCCACCGTATTCTGTATAATCCATTTTATCTTTTAACTGTTTTAGATCATTTTTAACTAATGCTGCAGCAATTTTCGTTTTTGTCGTGGCAAATAACGCATCCTTCAACATTTTGAAAACCGTGCCTGCCGTTCCTTCAATTGTTTTCAGCACCATATTGCCTGTAAACCCATCCGTTACGACAACATCAGCGACCCCATTCAGTAATTCGCGCGCTTCTACATTGCCTTCAAAGTTAAAATCCGCTTCTTTCAACAATGTGAATGCCGCTTTCGTTAATTCATTACCTTTTTTATCTTCTGTTCCGATATTTAATAATCCAATACGAGGTGCATTTTGACCGCGTACTTGCTTCACATAAATATCACCCATAATTGCGTACTGTAATAAGTTTTCAGGTTTTGCATCTGCATTCGCCCCTAAATCAAGCATAAGGAAGCCATCACCATTCATCGTCGGTAATGTTGTTGCTAATGCAGGACGGGCTACCCCATCAATACGCCCTACTTTGAAAAGTCCGCCTGCCATTAAAGCACCAGTATTCCCGGCCGATAAACAAGCGTCCGCCTTTCCTTCAGCAACCGCATCAAGCATACGGGCCATTGAAGAATCTTTTTTGCGGCGTACTGCTCGTGCCGGGTCGTCCTCCGCTTCTACAACTTCACTACAATGAACAACCGTTAGGCGATCGTGATTTTTTAAAAATGGTGCCATTTTTTGTTCATCGCCATATAAATCAATCGTTAATTTCGGAAAATCTTCTAGCGCCATGAAGACACCTTCCACGATTGCCTGTGGTGCGTTATCTCCGCCCATACCATCTACTGCTATTTTCATGTTGTTTCTTCACCTTTCATCCGATACATTTCAAACTCTCCCTTGAAAACTATTTCATTATCAACAGAAGAAGTCACTTCGATAAATGTACGGTTTTTATCAGGGTTTTTCCCTTTTACAACTGCCTTCGTTACGACACGATTACCTGCTCGAACCGGCTTCACGAAAGCTACATTTGATTTTACAGTAAGGGCAAGCTCATCATCAATTACTGCAACCGCCAAAGAATTGGCCTGTGCAAATAAATGGTGACCGCGCGCTATGCCGTTGCGCTGGAAAACATGTTCTTCTCCAACATCAAATATTGAAATTGCCCGGTTATCCAGCTCTATATCAATAATTTCACCGATGACTTCATCAAGTGGCAACGATTTTACTTCATCATATTTTTTAGCAGCAACATCTTTAATACGTTCACGCAATTCCGGAATAGCGAGTTCCATGCGATCCAATCGAATTGTTTGAACGCTCACATTAAATTCGGCTGCTAATTGTTCATCTGTCACGAAAGGATTGTCTGCGATCTGTTCAGTCAATAACGACTGTCGCTCTTTTTTGGAACGCTTCATCGTATTTGTTACCTACCTTTAATTTTCTAAAAGATTAGTATTAGCACTTGGTACTAATATCAATATACATGTATAAAAAAAAGAACGCAACAACTTTTTGTCGCGTCCCCAAATTCTTATGCTTCAAGGCTTAGCTGCCACAGTACACCAAACTTATCTTTTACTTGCCCATAGCACTTGCTCCAAAAGGTCTCCTGCAACTCCATTACGACCTTTCCGTCTTTTCTTAAACCATCGAAAATAAATCGGATTTCCTGCTCGTCTTTTGATGTATAGGCAATGCTGATATTGTCTCCTACCGTCGCTTGCGGAGAGCCCGGATACGTATCGGAAAACATCATTTGACCTTCCTGCAGTTCAATTTGCGCATTCATGACCAAATCTTTTGCTTCCGGCGGAATAGGGCGCTCAGGATTCGGCGGTAATTCTCCAAATGTTGAAATCGTTACACTTTTGGCATTAAACAGTTCTGCATATAACACCACTGCCTCTTTTGCTTGTCCATTTAGCACGAAATACGGATACATGTTTCCCATCTTATAACCTCTTTTCAGCATTTTTAAGTAGCATAACTAGTTTTCCACCAATTACAGGTTCTAATCGTTTAATCGATTCGTTCTCCCTGCAGAACACCAGAAGCCGTTAAATCTTCCCGTAAAAATTCATATTCCGGATTTTGCCAGAATGCCTCATCATAGAGCATTTTCTCGGCATCCTGTCTTGCTGTTTCAAGAGCCCGGTAATCATGGACAAGATCGGCCAGTTTAAATTCCGGCAACCCGCTTTGTCGTTTCCCGAAGAAATCACCTGAACCGCGCAGCTCCAAATCTTTTTCAGCCAGGCGGAAACCGTCATTCGTCTCAGTCATACTCATCATACGTTCTTTTCCTTCATCTGTTTTCGGATCGGCAATCAGCACACAATAGGATTGATGTTCCCCACGGCCGACACGACCGCGCAGCTGGTGAAGCTGTGCTAGACCAAAACGCTCGGCATCATATATTGTCATGAATGTCGCGTTTGGTACGTTTACCCCGACTTCGACAACAGTTGTCGATACAAGCACATGAATTTCCCCATCACTAAATGCACGCATGACCGCATCTTTTTCATCCGAATGCAATCGACCATGCATCAGGCCGACTTCAAAACGGTTGCCGAAATACGCCTTCAATTGCTCGTAGGCTTCCACTGCATTTTGCACATCCAGTTTATCGGACTCTTCGATTAACGGCGCGATGACATACGCTTGGCGGCCTGCTTCAAGTTCCTGGGTCATGCGCATCAGCACACTGTTCAGCTGTTCTTTTTTCAGCCAATGTGTTTCAATCTCTTTTCTTCCTGCAGGTAACTCATCAATAATCGAAACATCCATCTCCCCAAAAGCTGTAATGGCCAATGTACGCGGGATAGGTGTTGCGGTCATGAACAGTACATCCGGGTTTTCGCCTTTTTCACGCAGTACACGACGCTGTTCTACACCAAAACGATGCTGTTCATCCGTTATGACAAATCCTAGCTTACTGAATTCAACATCCGGCTGAATAAGTGCATGTGTCCCAATGAGAATATCGATTTCTCCTGCTGCGAGCTGTGCCAATAATTCACGGCGCGCCTTTGTTTTTGTGGAGCCCGATAATAAAGCGATTTTAACGCCGATCGGATCAAACCACATATGCAGGTTTTCCGCATGCTGTTCTGCTAAAATTTCGGTGGGTGCCATTAAAGCCCCTTGATACCCGGCCGTTACAGCTGCATATAGGCCGATTGCCGCAACAACCGTCTTCCCAGAACCAACATCCCCTTGAAGCAGTCGGTTCATACGTTGCGGCAACAGTAAATCCTTGCAAATTTCATTGACGACCCTCTTTTGGGCACCTGTTAACTCATACGGCAAAGTTGCTATAAATTCCTTTAATTTTTCGAGATCAAAGCGAACGGAAATCCCTTTTTCATTTTCTTTATTCGCTTTTCTCAATGCTTGAATACGCAGCTGGAACTGCAGTAATTCTTCGTATACGAAGCGGCGGCGCGCCTGTTTTGCATGGTCTGCACTTTGCGGAAAATGCACCCCTTCCAGCGCTTCTTGAATATTAACCAGCTGATAGCTTTCACGGAGATCGTTCGGCAATGTCTCAGGCAATTGTTCCTTGACGGTGTCCAACGCTTGGCGCATATATTTACGGAAGCGTTTTTGCTGAATATTCCCTTTCAAACTATAAACAGGCTCAAAATCGACTTGTTCTGTCTTCGGTCCGAATGTTACGGACGAACCGACAATTACTTGTCGTCCGCGATCCCATTTGCCGGTAACCGTAATGATGCCGCCGGTAGAAATTTTTTGCCGCAAATAATTTTGATTGAAAAATACGACTTTAATTAAATGTCTTCCTGCAAGAGCCGTAAATTGCAGTCGGGATTTATTTTTCCCTAAAAACATTACGGTCGGTTCACTTTCGACACGTGCTTCAATCGTCACACGTTCATTATGCGGTGTTTCAGTCAAATCTTTTAATCGAAAATCTTCATGGCGGTATGGAAATGTCCAAATCAGGTCATGGATTGTCTCGATGCCAATTTTCATTAAATTTTCGGCTGTTTCTTTTCCGATTCCCTTTAACTCTGAAACTGGCTCATGAATCATTGTCGACACTTCCTTCCTTTAGGAGTTTTATATAGTTTAACAATATCATAAATGGGTGCATATGTTCCCTCGTAAACTAAAAAAAGCCAGCGCAAATTCAAAAAATAACATTTTCCTCTATGAGAAAAATGTTATTTTTTCGCTGTGCGTAAAAATTGATTTCCATTCCGGGGTAATTAGTTACTGCCTACACGTGACTTCAGCAGGCTTTTCAGGTCTCCGCCTTCAAAGATTGCATGGGTAATAGCTTTGCCTGTTGGTGTTGCGGCTAAACCGCCTCGTGCTGTTTCTTTCAGGTTCGGGCTCATTGACTGACCAATTCGGTACATTGCGCCGATTACCTCATCACATGGAATTCGGCTTGTCACACCTGCCAATGCCATATCCGCTGCGACTAATGAGTTGGATGCACCCATTGCATTACGTTTAACACAAGGCACTTCCACTAAGCCAGCAACAGGATCACATACTAAACCGAGCATATTTTTCAGTGTGATTGCAAATGCTTCCGAACTTTGCTGCGCTGTGCCGCCAGCCATTTCCACAATTGCTGCCGCCGCCATTGCCGATGCACTGCCGACTTCCGCCTGACAGCCACCTTCCGCACCTGAAATTGATGCATTGTTTGCAACGATAAAACCGAACGCTCCAGATGTGAATAAATAGCGAATCATCTGTTCACGTGTCGGATTTAATTTATTTTTGACTGCAAATAACGTCCCCGGAACTACTCCCGCTGAACCTGCAGTTGGTGTTGCACAAATTGTACCCATTGCCGCATTCACTTCATTTGTAGCAACAGCTTTGCTGACAGCATCAAGTAAAAGGTCTCCGGCTAATGTATTGCCTTTTTTAATATAGTTCTGAATAAGTACAGCATCGCCACCCGTTAAACCTGTTACGGACTGTACACCTTTCAAGCCGCGCTCTACCGCTTCTTCCATAATCGTTAAGTTGCGGTCCATCTGCTTAAAGATATCTTCACGCGAGCGACCTGTAATTAACATTTCCTGCTCGATCATCAAATCGGAAATCAGCTTTCCATCTCTTTCGGCCAACTCCACCAGCTCACGAACACTGCGGAATAAAACATCCATATTTGCCACCCCTTAGTTATTAATTTTCGATACTTTCGTAATATGCGGAATGTATGAAATCTGCTCTAACAGACGCTGATCGATGTTCTGATCGACTTCAATCACCATTAAAGCGGTTAAACCACGTTCAATACGCGATACTTCCATATGTCCAATATTGACATCATGCATTGCTAAACAGTTCGCCACGTTCGCAATACAGCCTGCACGGTCATCATGCACAACTAAAATTGCCGGCATCCCGCCTGTCAGACGCAGCTTGAATCCATTCACTTCACTAATTTCAATTTTACCGCCTCCGATCGAAATGCCTTCAACGCTCATTTCCGATTCGTCATCGCCCATTAATATACGCGCGGTATTTGGATGCTCTTTATTAGCTGTTTCCGGAATAAATTCAAATTGCAGGCCTGCTTTTTCTGCTTCCGCAAAAGAAGTTTTAATACGTTCATCATCCGTATCGTAATCTAATAACCCACCGATAATCGCCACATCCGTTCCGTGGCCGCGGTACGTTTCGGCAAAAGAACCGTATAAATAAATTTTAGCCCATTTCGGCTGCCGTCCAAACAAATCGCGTGCAACACGCCCAATTCGCGCTGCCCCTGCTGTATGTGAAGAGGACGGACCAATCATAACAGGTCCAATAATATCAAACACCGATGTAAATTTCATAAAGCTATCCCCCCATATTCTTTCATACTTTCATTTATTCCTAGTGTACTCATTTTCTCTGCAATTAACAAACTTCTTGTTGTAAAAACGGAATAATAACCAAATTGAGGATTATCCTCCATAAGTTTACGCAGACGTGTAAGCTGCATAGCGAATAATTTTGTGAAAGCAGGATTTTCAATTCACAACAAGGGTCATAACCGAACTGGGGAAATCTATGTTAATTTCCTTTCGCATTCACCCGCGTCAATCCACTTAAACATAACGAAAGCAGTGCATACACGGATGTACACACTGCTTTCACTATTAATTTTATTCTACAGATAAAATGAACGGATACAGGGATTGCTTACCTTCTACAATTTCCACTTCAGCATCCGGATAGTTTTCTTCGATAAAGTTCTGTAATTCATCGGCTTGTTCTGCTGTTGCATCTTCACCATAAATGATTGTGATGATTTCAGAATCTTCATCCATTAATCCTTCAAGCACTTTTTTCGCTGCATCCATCATTTCAGGAGTCGATAAAATAATTTTACCTTCAGCCAATGCCATATAATCATCTTTGCGGATTTCAACACCGTCAATCGATGTATCACGTACTGCAAATGTTACCTGACCAGTCTTCACATGGGCAAAGCCTTGTGTCATGTTAGACTTGTTCGTATCAACCGACTCAGCAGGATTGAATGCTAAAATAGCTGCCATTCCTTGAGGGATCGTTTTTGTCGGCACAACCGCTGCTTCAATTTCCAGAAGTTCAGCTGCTTGCTCTGCCGCCATAATGATATTTTTGTTGTTCGGTAAAATCAGAACACGCTCTGCTCCAATTTCTTTTACCGCTTTTACGATGTCTTCAGTAGAAGGGTTCATCGTCTGTCCGCCTTCAATTACATATGAAGCACCGATCGAGCGCAGAAGATTGGATACACCTTCACCCATTGCAATTGTTACAATCGCATATGGTACTTTTGTTTTTTGCTGTTTCGCAGGTGCTTGTGGTGCATCGTTGACAATCGCAGAATGCTGCTCACGCATATTGTCTACTTTAATTTTAATTAGACTGCCATATTTTTGACCCGCTGCAAGTACGGCACCTGGAGTTTCCGAGTGTATATGTACTTTTGCAATTTCATCGTCCGAGATTACGAGTAATGAGTCGCCCATAGGATTCAATTCTTGGCGGAACTGTTCTTCATTAAATGGTGATTTATCTTCCTCTAAACGCACCATGATTTCTGTACAGTATCCAAATTCAATATCAGATGTGTCCATGAAGTCTTGTACACGGTGATGTTCTGCATTAATTAAATCATCCAGTGAAGATTCATTTTTTTCCGGTAGTGGCTCGCCTTTCATAGAAGCAAGGAATCCTTCGTAAACGAACAGTAATCCTTGGCCGCCGCTGTCGACAACGCCTACTTCTTTTAAGACTGGTAAAAGATCCGGTGTGCGGTTTAATGATTGTTTCGCTTCCTCGATGAATGCTTCCATCAGGATAATCATATCTTCTTCTGTTTCAGCAACTTCCACACCTTTTGCTGCCGCTTCACGGGCAACCGTCAGGATTGTCCCTTCGACTGGTTTCATAACGGCTTTATAGGCAGTATCTACACCTGCCTGGAATGCGTTCGCTAAGCCTTTCGCGTCGATTTCAGCTTCTTTTTCAATCGCTTTGCCGAACCCGCGGAATAACTGAGATAAAATTACGCCTGAATTTCCGCGTGCGCCCATTAGTAAGCCTTTTGATAAAGCCTGAGCTGTTTTACCGATATGTGCACTTACATTGGCTTCTGTTTCATCTGCACCAGATGTCATTGATAAATTCATATTTGTCCCTGTATCACCATCCGGCACAGGGAATACATTTAGCGAATCTACATAAGCTGCATTTTGGTATAGGTGATGTGCACCCATTTGTACCATTTCAGCAAATTTAATTCCGTCTAAAGACTTCATTCGATTCATTTCCTCCTCTTACACATTCGCAACACGAACGCCTTGAACAAAAATATTAACTGATTTAACGCTCATACCTAATGTTTTATTTACTGTATATTTTACTTTGGATTGTACTTGATAAGCGATTTCAGAAATTTTCGTACCATAGCTTACAATAATGTACATATCAATATGTAAGTCATCACCTTCTTGGCGGATGAGCACACCTTTTGCAAAATTCTCTTTTCGTAAAATATCTGTTAAACCATCACGAATTTGATGTTTTGATGCCATGCCTACAATGCCATAGCATTCAATCGCTGCTCCACCAGCAATCTGAGCAATAACATCATTGGAAATATCAATATGACCGAATTCGTTATTTAATTCTACTGACATAGTGAATGCCCCCTTGGCTCTATTTGACTAATTTATATTGTACTACACAAAAGTCGATTATAAAAGAAAACGTTCATCCACGTCTAGCCTGAAGTCGTTTTTTAAAATTTCTCTTTATTTACCTTCTCTATATTTTTTATCAGAACAACATCCTGCAATAATAATTTTTTAGCACAATCTAATTAGAGTATTCGACAATTTTTCGTTGTTATGCAAAAAAGCCATTGGGAAACGTATCATTGAACTTTATTTCGTAAAAAATTCAATATGATCATGCAATATGGAGATTTTCGCCGGAAGTTGGCTGATTAAATCACCGTCCACATTCAGCGGAAGTGCTTCATTCGCGTTAATATGCATTTCACGTGCATTGAATTTAATAATATTGTCATCGTCCTCATAATTGCCTGTCAGCAGGTTTTTAGCTGTGCCCACCACTTGAAGCGTATTCGTACTTTTAATAATAAATCCGTGCAAGAGGCCGTCTGATTTGTCGGCATCTCCATTCATTTGTCGGAAGCTTCCGACAGAATCGGTCAATACACAGATGAAGAGCATCATATTTTCTTTGTATACTTGTCCATCTGCTTTAACTTCCATTTCGTAAGATTCATTTTGAATAGCCGCTTTCACACCTTCAAATAAATATGCGAGCGACCCGAGGGACGTCTTTTGTTCCACTGATACATCGCCGACTGCTTCTGCCAATAATCCAATTGCGATGACATTCGTGAAGTAATGATCGTTCACCTTCCCGATATCTGCTTTTGTTGTTTTTCCGCCGAGTAATGCAATTGCCTCTTCCGGGTCAAGCGAGATATCCAATGCACGGGCAAAATCATTGACCGTACCTAATGGGACGATTCCTACAACAGGGCGGTGGGGCTGTTCTGCAATGCCATTGATCCCTTCGTTTACCGTACCGTCTCCCCCGACTAGAATGACTGCATCATATTTTTCATCGCATGCCATTTTAGCAAAGCGGGTCGCATCCTTTTCACCCGCAGTTTCCTTTACATCAATTTCATAATTATGTAATTGTGCAATAATTTTCTTTTCGTACTCACTTGCTTTTTCTTTTCCTGAAGTCGGATTGATGATGACCATACATTTTTTCATGATCGCTTCCCCCTAAATAAATAGTTTATAGAGTACTTTACCTTTTCCAGGAAGTTTTTAATCCCGATTAAGCAAAATGGGGTGTAAAGGTTTTTTTCTTGAAAGGTTATGTAAAATGTCTTGCACTCATTGACTCTGTATGTTAAATTATTATGGTATGTGAAATAACGAACTGAAATAAAGATTTCAGATTCAGCTGTAAGGAGGAATTTTACAATGCCAAAACAATGCGTAATTACTGGCCGTAAAGCTCGTACAGGCAACAACCGTTCACACGCTATGAACGCTAACAAACGTAGTTGGGGTGCTAACCTTCAAAAAGTTCGTATCTTAGTTGACGGTAAGCCAAAACGTGTATGGGTTTCTGCTCGTGCTTTAAAATCAGGTAAAATCGAGCGCGTATAATCGCGTACAGAGTATCAGCAATTGCTGGTACTCTATTTTTTTTTGCGGTTCACCACTTTTGCACGGAGGGACTTAATGGTGCGAGGAATTGGCGCTTTAGCCTAGACGGGGAGAAGAACTAATTTCCAGGTTATCCATAGTGCGATAGTATAGAATTTTGTTAGCAACAAAAAATACAGCCCATAATCTCTATGAGCTGTAGTCTGATCTTTATTTTTCTTTTTTATCTCTACGAAACAACTTCACGCAGCCTCTCGCCACACCGCTTAACCATTTCGGCATTTGGAATGTATATACTTTCAGCGTTGTTCCTCCTTAATCTTTACTCTTTATCATTAAACATATGCCTTCCTTAAATGAAATAGACCCTGTACCCATTATTTCATTGCTTGTGAAACGCGTTGTCCCCTGCTCAATCACTTCATCTGTCGTTTCATATTTAACCCCGCGCAATGTCACGTTCCGGAGAGTTTTCCCATAGGCAAAAAATGATACATAGGTATAATGATCTTCTGTCAGAATATGTGTACCCGGCAGTAAAAATTGAATGATATTATGAGAATTAATGATTTTAAAAGTAATAAGAGGATATTGTTGCTGCATAAGAAAAACTGATCGTAAAGTCGCTTCGTAATGATCCAAGCGCCCGCCTGTAACACCCGTCAAAAAGACTTCCTGCGGCTCATATGTAAGTGCCTTCAGCAAGGCCAGGTCTGTATCCGTCTCATCTTTTTCCGCCTGAAACTGTTCAACATGGTCCACAGCTTCGGAAATCCGCGCAAATTCCTCCGCTGTAATAGAATCAAAATCGCCGACAATGCTGTGGGGCAGTAAACCTTTGTCCACTAAATATAATGCACCCCGGTCGACTCCAATCCATATATCCGGTGTTAAAGAAAAGGCGACCTCATGAACGGGGCCGCCTGAGCAGATTGCTACAATCACTGAATTGCCGCTAATCCTGCTTGTTTAATTTCCTGTAAAGCTTGTGCGCGATCTTCTTTACTGTAAATAGCCGAACCCGCAACAAAAACCGTTGCACCCGCTTTTGCACAAGGTACAATTGTTTCAGCGTTAATTCCGCCATCGATTTCAATTTCGATATTCAGGCCACGTTCTTTAATGATTTTCGATAATGCTTCCACTTTAGGCACAACCGATTCAATGAACTTTTGCCCGCCAAAGCCAGGGTTAACTGTCATAAACAGCACCATATCAACATCTTCCAAAATATGCTGAATCGTTTCAATCGGCGTATGCGGATTTAAAACAACACCCGGTTTAACACCAAAAGAACGAATTAACTGGATCGTACGGTGCAAATGGCGGCATGCTTCAACATGTACTGTAATGTAATCCGCCCCTGCTTTCGCAAACTGTTCAATATACTGATCCGGATTTTCAATCATTAAATGTACGTCCATCGGTAATGTAGAAAGGGGACGAATTGCTTCTAATGCAATCGCACCAAATGAAATATTCGGTACGAAATGGCCGTCCATTACATCGATATGAATCAATTCAGCTCCGGCTGCTTCTACTTCTTTTACCTCTTGCCCCAGCTTTGCAAAGTCTGCCGCTAGAATTGATGGTGCAATTTTAATCATGTCTAATACCTCGGCTTTCGGTCAATAATTTCTTGTAAAATTTGTTCATAATGTTCATAGCGGTATGAACGGATTTCCCCGGTTTCCACCGCTTGTTTTACCGCACATTTCGGTTCCTTTATATGCAGGCAGCCACGGAATTTACAATTCTCGCTAATCCTCTCGAACTCTGGTAAACAAGATGTCAGCTCTTCTTTTTCTATCATTTCGAAATCGAAAGAACTGAAGCCCGGAGTATCCGCCAATAGTCCGCCACACACTTCAATAAGCTCTACATGGCGTGTTGTATGCTTTCCGCGCCCTAAACTTTTTGAAATAATACCTGTTTTCAGATCCAGTTCTGGAAGCAATGTATTTAATAATGTGGACTTTCCGACACCTGATTGTCCGGCAAGCACCGATGTTTTTTCCTGCAAGTATGGTTTGATCTTTTCCAGTAATGTTGGATCATCAATATAAGTTTCAATGATCTCATAGCCAATTTCTTTATAGTCGTCGATATATGTTTGTAAATGCGCACGCTCGGCATCATTCAATAAATCCATCTTTGTTAAAATAATGATCGGCTGCACATGGAACGACTCGAGCACGACTAAAAACCGGTCGAGCAGTACTGTATTAAAATCCGGTTCTTTTGCGGAAAACACTAATAATGCCTGATCCACATTCGCAATCGGCGGCCGAACGAGCTCATTATGACGTTCCAGAATTTTTTCGATTGAACCATCCGATTCCCCGTCATACGAATATTCCACAAAATCGCCGACCAGTGGAGATTCTCCGCGATTACGGAAAATCCCACGAGCGCGACATTGAATTAAATTACCGTCTTTTTCAACATAATAATAACCGCTTAATGCTTTTCGAATTTGGGCTTGCGCCATCCAATTCCTCCTTATTCCGCCAATTCTTCATAAGTAATTGTTTTATTTTCGATCACGTTGTTATCCCGTACAATCTGGTAGGCTGCTTTATCCCCTTCAACAATGACCAGCTTAATTGTATACAAAGTATCTTCAGTAATAGTAAGCGTTTCTACAGGCTCTGCCATTGTACGTGTTTTGTCCTGAATATGGATGGAGACTTCCTGTTCCATTCCTTCTTCAAAAGGCTCGTACGGAATTTCAATTGTATTTGTATAGAACTTTTCCTGCTTAGCTTTCGGTCCTTTAGAAATCACGACATTAATTGTGCTGCCTTTTTCAAGCTTTGTGCCTGCTTTTGGTGATTGACTGATTACTTCACCAGCCGGTTTATCCGAATATTCCTCACCCGTTACATTCACTTTGAAACCTGAGCTTTTTTCATATTCTGAACGGTTTGCTTCGTTAAATGCCATCAGGTCACGAACCGTTACTTGTTCCTGTCCTCTACTAACCGTTAAAACAACATCTGTCTCGTTGACATGAATTTCCTCACCGGCTTCAGGTGTTTGAGCGATAATCTCGCCTGCCGGATGCTGAGAAGAATATTCCTCTTTGAAATCATAGTCGTTAAATTCTTCTAGCGCATCCATTACTTCTTCACGCTGCTTGCCGATGAAATTTTCCATCTTTGTCATTTCCCTACCAATGCTGACGATTAAATCAACTGTAGTGCCTTTCTCACGTTCCCTGCCTGCCTGCGGATTCGTTTCAATGACATTTCCGGATTCAATCTCTTCGTTGTTGCGTTCTTCTTGTTCTCCAATAACGAAGCCTTGCTCTTCTAAAATTCGAATTGCCTCTTCTACGGTCATATCCGTCACATCTTCCACGACTACCCGATTTGGAGTGAGGAGAACAGCAGCTACTACTGCACCGATTGTTAAAAGAACTAATAGCCCAACGATTAACGGCCATTTTTTCTTTTTCTTTTTTTGTTTCGGCGTTTTTGACGGCTTTGCTGCTTCTTCAGCCGGCGGTTTCGAATCAATCCGGACTGTTTGTTCCGTTATTCCGGTAGATGGCTCCTGCACCGGAACGGGAACAGGCTTTGGATCTTTTATAATCGGAATCAGCTTTGTCGCCCCGTCATCCACGGGCGGCATAAATTTAGGTTCATTCACCCGTTGCAATGATAAACATGTATTTAAATCTTCTTCCATCTCTTCTGCATTGCTGTAGCGGTGGTTTTGATCTTTTGAAGTTGCTTTTAACACGATATTTTCCACACTTTGCGGAATGCTTGCATCGAATTCACGTACTGATGGTGTTTCCGATTGCAGATGCTTTAACGCAATGGATACAGCAGATTCCCCCGAAAAAGGCAATTCTCCTGTTAAAAGTTCATAAAAGACAATCCCAAGTGCATATATATCAGACTTCATCGTTGCTATACCGCCGCGCGCCTGTTCCGGCGACAAATAGTGGACAGTTCCGATGACCGAGTTCGTTTGAGTGAAGCTTGTTGCCCCAAGCGATGTCGCAATCCCGAAATCAGTAATTTTCACATTGCCTTCTTCATCCATCAATATATTTTGAGGCTTTATATCCCGATGGATTATGCCGTTTTCATGTGCATGGGCAATCGCCGATGTTAGCTGCTTCATAATATGGACGCTTCGAGCTGCAGATAAAGGCGAAAACTCTTGTATGTATTGTTTTAATGTTTTCCCTTTAATATATTCCATGACAATATAGTGCATTTCCCCATCTTCGCCAACATCATAGATGCTTACGATATTAGGATTAGTCAAACTTGTTGCAGACAATGCTTCACGCTGGAAACGACGGTGCAATTCTTCTTCATTTGATAAATCATAACGCAGTATTTTGATTGCGACGTCACGACTTAAAATAATATCGTGTGCCAAATAAACATTTGACATCCCGCCTCCGCCAATTAATTTTAAAATTTTATAACGGCCACTTATATGTTTTCCTACTAGCATTGTTACACCTCCTGCACCGTTGTCATTAAGATAAGGGAAATATTATCTTCTCCGCCGCGATCATTTGCAATTTGAACCAATTTTTTCCCTTTTTCCTGAATGGAAGCCGTCTTTGTAATAATTTCGCCCATTTCCTCTGTAGACAGTTTATTACTTAACCCGTCAGAACAAATGAGTAAATAGGCCTCATTTGATAAAGTGATTTCATAAAAATCAGGTTCAATCGAAACTTCTGTACCGAGTGCTTTTAGGATAAAGTTTCTTTGAGGATGATTTTGTGCCTCTTCTTCACTAATCTCTCCATTTTCCAATAAAATATTTACATAAGAATGATCTCTCGTCACTAACTTTACTGTTTCGTTTGTAATATGGTATACACGACTATCGCCGACATGGCTTATCGTGCAATCATCCTTGTCAAGCAACACAGCAATCATTGTCGTTCCCATACCTTGACAATTTTCATGTGTTAATGAGTAATGATATATTTTCTGATTAATATGTGACACCGCATTACGCAACCATTCCAGCTTTAACTGTTTTGTTGCAAAACTTTCTGCATTTTCCTGTTTAAATAGTGCATGCATTTCGGTAATAACCATTTCACTCGCTACATCACCAGCATTATGACCACCCATACCATCTGCTAAAATCGCAAGCTTAAAATGATCGGGACGCTCAAAAAACGCGGCCCGATCTTCATTTATTTTTCGCTTTAACCCAATATCACTTTCCACTGTAAAGTTCACTATAGTCCACCTACTTTGTTTCGTGTGATCGTTCCTGTGCACGTAACTGGCCACATGCAGCTGCAATATCTGCACCTTGCTCACGACGGATTGTTACGTTAATTCCCTGCTCTTTAAGCGTTCTTTCAAAAGCAAAAATCTTACTGCGTGATGTACGAATATAATCACGTTCCGGCACGTAGTTAATCGGAATTAAGTTAACATGACATTTTACATTTTTAATCAGATTCGCCAGTTCCAATGCTACTTCTTCTGTATCATTTTGACCTGACATTAAACCGTATTCAAATGTGACACGACGTCCTGTTTTCTTCGTATAGTATTTTACTGCATCCATCAGTTCTTCTAATTTATATGCTTTTGCAATTGGCATTAATTTCTGACGCGCCTCCTGGTTCGGTGCGTGCAGAGAAACAGCAAAGTTAATTTGCATACCCTCATCTGCGAATTCGTAAATTTTCGGCACAATTCCCGAAGTTGAAACCGTAATATGACGGGCACCGATATTTAATCCTTTGTCATCGTTCATGATTTTAAGGAAGTTCATCATCGCATCGTAGTTATCAAACGGCTCGCCGATTCCCATAATAACGATTGATGATACACGCTCTTCTGTTTCATCAAGCTGTTGTTGTACTTTTACGACCTGCTCGACAATTTCTCCCGCCATTAAATGACGCTTCAAGCCGCCTAACGTAGATGCACAGAATGTACAGCCGATACGGCAGCCAACCTGTGTCGTTACACAAATGGAATTCCCGTAATCATGACGCATCAATACTGTTTCAATTGAATAGCCATCCTGCAGCTGGAATAAAAACTTGATCGTACCGTCTTTTGATTCCTGCTTAATAATTGTTGAAAGTGTCGTTAATGCAAATTCTGCTTCCAGCTTTTCACGCAACGCTTTCGGTAAGTTGGACATTTCTTCAAATGTTTGGACACGTTTTTCATAAAGCCACTCATAAATCTGTGCTGCACGGAAAGCCTTTTCTCCATTAGCTGTCAGCCATTCCTTCATTTCATCAAGACGTAATGAATAGATTGAAGGTTTTAACTGAGGCTTTTCTTTTTTCGGGCGACGTACCGGCTTATCTGCTGTTTCTTCCACTAAATCCTGAATTCGTTCATCAAATTGTTTTAATTGTTCTTGCTCCATTAGTTAATTGGACGCTCCTTTTTTTACGAATGCAGCTACGAAAAATCCGTCACTGCCTATATCCTGCGGGAATACTTGCAGCATCCCGTCCTGTTGCTTCGCTTCTAGTTGTGTCGGTAAATTTTCAATTGGCACCAAGTTCATTTCAGGGTGCTCTTTTAGGAAGGCTTGTACCGTACCTTCATTTTCACTACGGTCTACTGTGCATGTTGAATACACTAATCGTCCGTCTTGTTTCAATAGCTGGACTGCATTATTTAAAATCGAAAGCTGGATTGTTTGCAGGCTCTCTAAATCTTCTTCCCGCTTCGTATATTTAATATCAGGCTTGCGTCGCATTACGCCCAGACCTGAGCATGGTGCATCGACTAAAATCGCATCATAGTCTTCTTTTTGTAAAAAGCTTGCTGCTTTTCTTCCGTCAAGGGGGGCAGTCTCGATAATATCCAATCCTAGACGTGCAACATTTTCCTCGATTAAATCCAATTTTTTCGGATGTAGATCGGTTGCTAAAATCGAGCCTTCATTTCTCATAACTTCTGCAAGATGCGTTGTTTTCCCGCCTGGTGCAGCACACATATCGAGTACTTTCATACCCGGCTGCGGATTCAGCACTTTGGCTGGCAGCATCGAGCTTTCATCCTGTATTGTAATAAGTCCGTTCCGGAACGCTCCTGTTCGTGCTGCCTGCCCGCTTTCAAGGTGGAGACATTCGGGTATATATTCACTGCGGCGCGCTTTTACACCTTCACGTTCAAGTGTTGTCAAAACTTGCTCGACAGTCGCTTTTGTCGTGTTGACACGTACGGTCTGCAGCGGTGCAATATTATTTTCAAGAAGCATTTCACGTGTCTTGTCATAGCCGTAGCTTTCCACCCAGCGATCGACAAGCCACTGCGGATGACTTGTTTCGACTGCCAGACGTTCATTTGCATCTTCTATTAAATCAGTCGAACGAACACCTTCACGTAAAATCGAACGTAAAATACCGTTCACCATTGAGGCTATTCCTTTATGACCGCGGCGCTTTGCGATTTCCACTGCTTCATTTACAGCAGCATGTGCAGGAATACGCGTTAAATACTGCATTTGATAGAGCGACATACGCAACAGCCAGCGCACCCAAATATCCACTTTCCCGCGGATGAATGGCTCCAGATAATAATCCAGTGTCAGTTTATGCTGAAGTGTTCCATATGTGAGCTCCGTTAACAGGCCACGGTCTTTTGCATCGATTTTATATTTCTCAATTGTTTGGTGTAACAATAAATTGCTGTATGCCTGGCTTTTGTCGACCGTCAATAAAATCGTTAAAGCGGCATCCCGAACATTACCGTCCCAAATCACTTGTTTCTTTTTACTCATTCAAAACGGTCCCCAATCTGTAATTTCGAGCCCGTACCACGTAAAAACTCTTCTGCTGTCATGCGTTTCTTCCCTGCTGGTTGTACATCATACAGCGCTAATGTACCGCCATTTCCTGTCGCTACTTCAAAGTGGTCCTTTTCGATTTTCACGACTTCTCCCGGTGCAGCATTTGTTGAAGTTTCCCCAACCTTTGCCACCCAGATTTTAAAGTTAGCCCCTTCAAATGTCGTATAGGCAACAGGCCAAGGGTGTAATCCGCGTACTTGATTATACAATGCACGGGCTTCATTATTCCAATCAATCAACTCCTGTTCGCGGCTAATATTGCGCGCAAATGTTACGAGTGATTCATCCTGTGGAACGCGGGCATTTGTCCCGTCGATAATCGATGGCATTGTTTCTTTTAATAGTTCGCGACCAACAGCACTTAATTTATCAAACATTGTGCCTGTATTGTCTGTATCTTCAATAGCAATTTCCCGTTGCGAAATAATATCCCCGGCATCCAGTTTTTCCGCCATATACATAATCGTTACACCTGTTGTTGCCTGTCCATCAATAATTGCCTGATGAATTGGTGCACCGCCTCGATATGCAGGCAATAATGACGCATGGACATTGATGCAACCTAATCGCGGTGCATCAAGCAGTTCTTTCGGCAAAATCTGTCCAAATGCCGCTGTTACGACAAGGTCCGCATTTAACGCCAAAATTTCTTCCAGCTCCTGTGAACCGCGCAGCTTTTCCGGCTGAATAACCGGTAAGCCTAGTTGTAATGCTTCCTCTTTCACAGGTGGCGGCGTTAATACTTTTTTACGACCAACTGGACGGTCAGGCTGTGTCACAACCGCTGCGATGTCATAGCCTTCTTCATGTAGCATACGCAAAATTGGCGCTGAAAAGGCAGGTGTTCCCATAAATACGATTTTTGTCATCGATTATTCCTCCTCAGCGTCCGCGTATAGCTCTTCTAATTCTTCCTCTGTTAATACACGCGTCATTTTCGAATCAAATAATACACCTTCTAAATGATCGATTTCATGCAAAATACAACGTGCTTCAAAGTCTTCTGCTTCAAGTTCATAAATACGTCCTTCACGGTCAGATGCTTCGATTTTTACGTATGTTGGACGCTTGACCATTCCAAACAGGTCCGGGAAACTTAAACAGCCTTCTACGTCTTCTTCTTCACCACGTGTTTCAATGACGATCGGGTTGATCATTTCTAAAATATCTTCGCCTAATTCTACGATTGCTACACGTAAATTAACATTAATTTGAGGTGCAGCAATGCCTACACCATCATTTTCTACCATTGTGTCATATAAATCATCTAAAAGCTGAATGATATTTTCATCGATTACTTCAACTTCTCTCGTTTTTTGTGATAATACATTCGCTGGGTTTTTCACAACTTCTTTAATTGCCATTTCAATACCTCTTTCTATATGCATTAGATCATTGTCGGATCTAAATCAACTGTTAGCACAATGCCTTTTTTAATCCATTCCGATCGATACAGTTTTATAAGCTGTAAAAGAACCGGAATCAAATTTGGCTCTACTT
Organism: Solibacillus sp. FSL W7-1436; assembly: GCF_038007305.1. Lineage (NCBI taxonomy): Bacteria > Bacillati > Bacillota > Bacilli > Caryophanales > Caryophanaceae > Solibacillus > Solibacillus sp. FSL W7-1436. Next base: position 2,397,231 of record NZ_JBBOWV010000001.1, on the reverse strand, counting down.
TATATTTTATCAAACATTGATAACGATATCTATTTTGGAGACGAGCGATACTGGCAGTTGTCGGTCCGATAACGGAAACATTAAATGATAAATTGGAACGCAAATACTCCGCTACACGTCCTGCATATTCTGCAGCAAACATGACATCTTCATGTGTTACTTGAATAAGCGCAATATAATAATAAGGCGGATATCCTGCAATATGCCTTGCATGCATTTCGCGTTCATAAAATGGAGTATAATGCTGATCTTTAGACAGTTGGATCGCATAATGCTCCGGTGTGTACGTCTGGATATATACTTCCCCAAGCTTATTATGTCGTCCTGCCCGTCCACTAACCTGCGTCATAAGCTGGAATGTTTTTTCCGCCGCCCGGTAGTCAGGCAAATGAAGCGAAGTATCGGCACTCAATACACCGACTAATGTAATATTCGGGAAATCCAGTCCTTTTGCGATCATTTGCGTACCGAGCAGAATATCCGCTTCCCCCCGACCGAACGCATCGAGCATTTTTTCATGTGCCCCTTTTTGTTTGGTCGTATCGACATCCATCCTCATGACCCGCGCTTCCGGAAACAGCTTATAAATTTCTTCTTCCACTTTTTGCGTACCTGTACCGAAATAACGGATGTTTTCACTTAGACATTCAGGACATGTTTCCGGAATATATTCGTCATGACCGCAATAATGGCATTTCAGCTTTTCCTGATAGCGGTGATAAGTTAATGAAATATCACAGTTCGGACATTGCACTGTTGTCCCGCAATCCCTGCATAATACAAACGATGAATAGCCGCGGCGATTTAAAAACAGCACGGTCTGCTCTTTTTTATCGAGACGGTCCCTTAATGCCTCCATAAGCGGTTCGGAAAACATCGAGCGGTTTCCGGCCTGGAGCTGTTCCCGCATATCGATAATCTGAACAGACGGCAATGCCTGATTTTTTGCCCGCTGCGACAATGTCAGCAATGTATATACACCTTTTTTTGCACGTGCAAACGATTCTAATGCAGGTGTCGCGCTCCCTAAAATAACAGGGCAATTATAATAATTACCGCGCCATATCGCCACATCCCGTGCATGATAGCGGGGAGAATCTTCCTGTTTGTATGTCGACTCATGTTCTTCATCCAATATAAGCAGACCGAGATTTTTAAACGGTGCAAATATTGCCGACCGTGCACCTACGACTACCTTAACTTTCCCTTGCTGCACTTTCCGCCATTCATCATATTTTTCACCGACCGACAATCCGCTATGCATAACCGCTACTTCATTACCGAAACGCGATTTGAACCGCTCCGTCATTTGCGGTGTCAGTGAGATTTCAGGTACGAGAACAATCGCTTCTTTGCCGTCTGCGATTGTACGCTGGATCGCCTGCAAATACACTTCCGTTTTCCCGCTGCCTGTAATGCCGTGAAGGAGAAATGTCTCCTGACGCTTATCATCTATCGCTTCTGTAATTTTCTTCAGCGCCACATCTTGCTCATCTGTTAATTGTAAAAAGTCTGTTTTCACGATTTCCTTTGTAAACGGATCGCGGTAAACCTCTTCTTGTATATACGCTGCTGCCCCTTTTTCAATGACACTGTTCAATACACTGCTCGTCACTTGAACGGCTTCATAAATTTGTTCAGGTAAAACGACGGCTCCCGCATGCTCCTGCATCCATTCCATTAATGCCCGCTGTTTCGGTGCCCGGTTCCCCATTTGTCCAATCACTTCTTCTATCTGTTCCCGTGAATAAATTTGCACTTTACGCACCTGTTTTACTTGGCCCTTTTGTTTCACTACATTTTCAATATAGAGCAGGCCGTCTTTGACTGCGCGTTTCAACGGTCTTAGTAAGTTTGCCTTTTCGAATTGGGTTAAATTCACTTTTTCATTTTTCCCGAAATACGATTGAAGAATTTGGGGTAATTGCGACACTTCGCCTTGCAGGACCGCATATTTTTCATACTTCGCCCGCAATGCGCCAGGCAGCATTACTTGCAATGCATCAATTTCGTAGCAGATTGTTTGGTGCTTCAGCCATTTTGCCAAGCTCAGCATTTCCTCAGTTAAAATAGATTCCAAATCGAGTATTTCCGAAATCGGTTTTATTTTTTCAGCCGGTACATCTGATTCAGCTGTAATGCCCACGACAAATCCAAGCACATTACGCGGTCCAAATGGCACTTTTACACGGCAGCCGATATCAATCAGTTCTTCCCAATCTTCCGGTATTAAATAATCGAAAGGACGGTCAACCGGATATGCGGAAACATCAACGATTACTTTTGCAAATCTCATTGTCCATCGCTTCCCGGATGTTCACGAAAATATTTTTCTACAATTGCCGTAATTTTTTCCGGCTCTTCAAGACGCCCTTTCCCTACATAGCCGCATGCCAAAAATCCTTCAGACGGTTCGATAAAGCGGATGCCATCTTCATGAAGTTGTGCAATATTCCTTAAAACGGCCGGATGTTCATACATATGTACATTCATGGCCGGTGCTACCCATACCGGTGCAGTAGTTGCAAGTAAAGTTGTTGTCACCATATCATCCGCCATACCGTGGGCCATTTTTGCAATTATATTGGCTGTTGCAGGAGCTACGATCACCAGATCCGCCCAATCTGCCAAATCAATATGGGCAATGACATTGGAATCTTTTTCATCGAAAGTATCAAAAAACACATCGTTTTTAGACATCACCTGGAAGCTTAAAGGGGTAACGAACTTTTGTGCAGAAGCTGTCATAATCACTTTTACATTAAAGCCTGCCTGAGACAGTTTGCTCACTAACGCAACCGCTTTATATACGGCGATCCCACCTGAAACACACAATAGTATATTGTTTTTTTTCATCATTTTACCGTCCTTTCAAAGGATAAGCTCCCAAAGAAAAATTCTTAGGGAGCTTCTACTCAGGGAGTATTCTTTTTACATTACCAACTAGATTTCGTCTTCGTAAACAGTTGAAGCGTCTTGTTGAACTTTGCGAAGCTTTCCGGCAGCTACTTCTTCCAATGCTTTTCCTACTGGTTTGTAAGAAATGTATGAGTTTAAGTGCTCTCCGCCCTCTTCTTGCATTTGGCGCGCGCGTTTTGATGCTAAGCTCACTAAAGAATACTTAGAATCGATTTGTTTTTTCAAATTATCTACTGATGGATATAACATGTTTTCATTCTCCTCTCAACATTGACAAATAGCGTTTTTCCACACGTTCACGACGGCAGTGTTCTGCTACTATGATAGCATTTATTTTATCACATGCATTTTGAACTTGGTCGTTTTCTACAACATAATCATATAAACTCATCATTTCGACTTCTTCACGAGCAGTAGCGATACGGCGAGCGATTACATCTTCTGTTTCCGTACCACGACCAACTAGACGTTGTTCCAGTTCGGTAATGCTTGGCGGTGCTAAAAAGATAAACAACGCATCTGGTGCTTTTTCACGAATTTGTGCTGCTCCTTGTACTTCAATTTCCAAAAATACATCGCGTCCTGCTTCCAGCGTTTCCTGTACATATGCAAGTGGAGTACCGTAATAATTGCCGACAAATTCAGCATGTTCCAGTAAGCCTCCTTGCTCGATTAACGCTTCGAATTCCTCACGTGTTCTAAAGAAATAGTCTACACCATCTTCTTCTCCTTCGCGAGGATTACGCGTTGTCATTGAAATCGAATATTCGTAATTCGTATCCGGCTGTGAAAAGAGCTCTTTTCGAACTGTCCCTTTACCCACACCTGATGGACCAGATAAAACAATTAATAATCCACGTTGTTTTTTCATAAGTAACTCCTTTATATCATTCAATATTTTGAACTTGTTCACGCATTTTTTCCAAAATCGTCTTCGCCTGCACAACAGCAGCTGAACATTGTGTTGACTGATTTTTTGAACCGATTGTATTAATTTCGCGGTTCATCTCCTGCATAATGAAATCAAGTTTGCGTCCAATCGCAATGTTTTCAGTTAAAGTTTCGGATAACTGATTAAAATGGCTCTCTAAACGGTCCAGCTCTTCTGTAATATCAATCCGCTCCGCAAAAATCGCAACTTCCGTGAGTAAACGATCGTCCAATGATTGACCGCTTGTCACTTCTTCTAAACGATTCATTAACCGTTCACGGTATTTTTCAACTGCGAGCGGTGCATATCGCCGAATTTGTGCAATTTGCGCTTCCAGGTCTGCTTTGTACTGCAGCATCACTTGCTGTAATCCCTGACCTTCACGATCACGCATCGCAATAAGGTTCTGGATTGCTTCTGCCAAAGCATTTTTTACAGCATCGATGATTTCTTCCTGCATAAACTCAATTTTTTCAACTTGCAACACTTGGTCCAAACTTACAATTTCCTGCATAGTCCACTTTTCCTCCATCGGAACCGTTTGGGATAATTCCTTTTTGGCCTGGAGAAAAGCATTGAGCAGTGACCAATTGATTTGAATCGTCTGTTCAGTGTCATGGAGCTCCTTCAGAAAAATGATAACATCTATTTTCCCACGAGAAACTGCATCCGACAACATTTTTTTTGCTACTACTTCAGATTCCATCCATTCTTTTGGAAACTTTGTATTAATTTCTAAAAAACGATGATTCACAGCACGAATTTCAACAGTGAGTTGAAAGTGTTTCGTTGTTGTGACCCCCCTGCCGAATCCGGTCATACTACGTACCAAGGTTCGTCACATCCTTCTTTACTTAATTGTTTCAATTATAGCATATGTGTTATCGATTTTGCGTCAACGTCTATTATCCAAATATATATTTTATCATAGTTAGGATTTAATAAAATACTTTTTAATTATCAATATTTGTTTAAGTGGAAGTCTCTATATTAAACACGTTGATTGAAATGGAGGGGAGGCGAGTGTAGCTGACGGCTAACGCCTTTCGCTACAAACTGCGTTTCCTGCGGGAAAAGCACGATGCCTGAGACTACAGGCTCAGGCCGTGCCCGCGGAAAGCGTCCGACCCAGAATGGAAATCAACTCCCCATAAAATGACGGTACTTTTTTACTTCATATATAGCAATTTGCGATAACTACAGGTTTGAACGAAAAAATGGTATGATTAAACAATCAAAAAGACTTATTTAATGAAAGAGGCATAAAGATGGCATTTGACGGACTATTTACTCGTTCGATGAGCAAGGAACTACAAAGCCTGACTTCCGGACGTATTACAAAAATTTATCAGCCGAATGCACTTGAAGTTGTATTGCAAATTCGTGCAGCAGGCCAAAACAGTAAACTATTATTTTCTATCCACCCTTCCTATTCCCGCGTTCACATAACAGATCAATCGATCGAAAATCCGGCTGACCCGCCAATGTTTTGTATGCTGTTACGCAAACATATTGAAGGGGGCTTTATTTCATCTGTTGTTCAGGACGGCTTTGAACGGGTGATCACTTTAGAAATCGACAGTAAAAATGAAATCGGCGATGCGGTAAAGCGTAAGCTCGTCATCGAAATTATGGGGCGTCACAGTAATTTACTGCTGATCGATGCCCAAAATGAAATCATCATTGACAGCATCAAACATTTGCCGCCATCGATGAACAGCTATCGGACTGTTTTACCGGGCCAGCAATATATCGCACCGCCACAGCAACAAAAAATTGCACTGACAAGTTTATCCGATGCAGAGTTGAAAGAAGTATTCTCAAAACAGCCTGCTGCTAAAGATATTGTCGATCAGTTTGCCGGTTTCTCTCCTTTGCATGCAAACGAATTGCTGCACCGCATCACAGTCAATGATGCTGTAACGGCCTGCAGACAACTGATGAATGAAATCGCAACGAGTGCAAACCCTACCTATGTTGAACAGGAAGGGAAAATCTATTTCTCGCCTACAGACCTGACACATTTATCAGGTACTGTTACGAATTATAAAACACTTGGCGAACTGCTTGACCGTGTATTTTTCGCCCGTGCAAAACGCGACCGGGTAAAACAGCAGGCCGGTGATCTCGAACGCTGGCTGCAAAATGAACTGAATAAATTAAAGCTGAAACAAAAAAAGCTGCAAAAAGATTATGAACGTGCTCAAAATCTGGAGCAGTTCCAACTTTACGGTGAGCTTTTAATGGCCAATCTTTATAATTTCGAAAAAGGCGCAGAGTACGTCGATGTTGAAAACTATTACAGCGAAAACGCCGAAACAATTAGAATACCGATTAGCCCGAGAAAAACACCGATTGAAAATGCGCAAAGCTATTACACAAAGTACAATAAAGCGAAAACAGCGTTAGTGATGATTGAGGAACAGAAGCAAAAAGCAGCGGATGATATCAACTATCTGGAAATGCTTACACAGCAAGTCCAGCAGGCATCGACTAAAGATATTGAAGAAATCCGCGAAGAGCTTGCAGAACAAGGTTTACTTCGAATCCGACAGGCAAAACGGAAAAAGAAACCGGTAAAACCTGAACCTGAAAAATTTGTATCCTCATCCGGTATTGCAATTTCGGTCGGGAAAAATAATAAGCAAAATGATTATTTGACATTCAAGATCGGAAAACGCAATGAAGTATGGCTACATACGAAAGATATTCCGGGCTCGCATGTTGTCATCCATTCGGAAGACCCTGATGAGCAGACATTAACAGAAGCCGCTGTATTAAGTGCTTATTTTTCTAAAGCACGTGACTCTTCGTCTGTGCCGGTAGACTATACGGAAATTCGCCATGTAAAAAAACCAAATGGCGCAAAACCAGGATTTGTTATTTATTTTGAACAAAAAACTCTTTATGTAACACCCGATGAAGCAATTGTTATGCAGCTGAAAAAGTAAAAGTTAAAAAAACCGCTTAGAAATTTTCTAAGCGGTTTTTTGTTGTTAATAATTATTTAATTGGTGAATCTGCTACTAACTCAATTTCGTGGTATTGTGTAGCATTTGAATAGTCAACATTGTAGTTTTTCACACGTTTGTTAACCGGTACGATTTCTGTACGGAAGTACGTTGGAATTGTTGTTGCTTGTTCGAACATGTACTCTTCCCACTTACGGAATGCATCTGCACGGTACTCTGCGTCAACTGCTTCTTTAGAGTCGATATCAGCTAATAATGTTTGTAATTCCGGTGTAACGAAACGGCTGTAGTTGAATGAAGAAGCTTCGCCGTATAAGCCAAGTGGTGATGGGTTTGTACCAGTACCCCATGCAGCCATGAACATATCGATTTCAGGATCATCTGCTTGTACTTTATCGTAGAAGCTGTTGAACTCGATTAAACGGCCAGTTGTTAACTGTACATCTAAACCGACTTCTTTCCAGTTTTGACGGTAGTATTCAACGATTGCTTCGTCAGTATCCGAACCTGACATACCTGCCATACGGATTTCAAATTTCTCACCGTTTTTATCTTCACGGATGCCGTCGCCGTCAACGTCTTTGTATCCAGCTTCATCTAATAATGCATTTGCTTTTTCCGGATCATAGTTGAATCCTTCTAAAGTGTTGTCATGGAATGAAGCGAACGCTGGCGGAATTAATGATGTTGCACGAGAACGTAAACCTTGGTAGAAGCGCTCAGTTACTTGCTCGATATCCATTGCGTAGGCAACTGCCTGACGTAATTTCACATCATTCATTTTTGCGTTTTCATCTGTAATATTTAATCCTGCTGAACCTGCTGCAGCATCCCATTTACCAAGCTTGAAGCCAAGGTAAGAGTATGCTAACTCAGGACGAGCTAAGATTGTTAAGTTTTCAAGATCTTTTACGCCGTCATACTGGTTTGTAGGGAAAGAAGACGCCATGTCATATTTACCTGTACGTAATGCTTCACCGATAGAAGCAGAAGGAACAACTTGTAATACGATTTTGTCTAATTTCGGTTTACCTTTCCAATAGTGTTCGTTCGCTACGTACTGAACAGATTCACCATCTACTAATTTATCTAATTTGAACGGTCCTAATGTTACAGGTGATTTACGTACCGCTTCAGAAGAGATTAAGTCCTTAACAGGAATATCTTTTAACTGATGCTTCGGTACTGCGTATGCCCATAAACCATCACCTAGAGAGTAGATTGCAGGCGATACTTTAGTCATAGAGATTTCAACTGTTTTATCATCGATCTTTTTAATACCTGAAATTGTATCTGCAGTACCTGCTTTATATTCAGCAGCACCGATGATATTTTGGAAATCGCCGTCATAACGGATACCTGTATAATCAGGGTGACCGATAATTTCGTAAGCATAAATAATATCTTCAACAGTCAGTGGCGTACCATCAGACCATTTCACATCATCTTGTTGGATAGTGATTGTAACTTTATTGTTGTCAGCATCTACATCTAACTTAGCGATACCTTCATCTGTAACTAGGAAGTCGCCATCAGTTTCGAAAATTTCGTTTGTCATGAAGCCTAAAATATCAGCGTCATAACCATCTTCATATAATTCCCAAGATAAAATACCTTGGAATGGAGAGTCTGTTACTAAGGCAAAGTTTAATGTACCGCCTTCAATTGCTTCTCCATCATTTGTAACTTCAGTTGGCAGTGTTGGAGATTCTGCAGTAGAACCGCCGTCATTTGTGTTTTCTTCTGTTTGGTTACCATCTTTTTCAGCCGGTTTTTCAGTTGACGTTTCGTCATCTCCTCCACAAGCTGCTAATACTAATGCCGTAGCAAATACTGATGACAGCATTAAACCTTTCTTTTTCTTCATCTGTTTTTCCTCCCTTATTATCCTAAACGTTGTTTTGCGTCAGCAGAGCGTCGTAACGCTTGACCAACATAATTTATACCAAGCATCATTACTAAAATAAATATTGATGCAGGCAACCATACCCACCATTTACTCGATAAAATTATCGGGTTCATAGCATAACTTACTAAAGTTCCTAAACTTGGTGTTGACGGTGGTAAACCGAAACCTAAGAATGAAAGACCTGTTTCAATCCCTACATTTCCCGCAAAACTTAACGTCACTTCGACAATTAAGATTGAGCTTAAGTTTGGCAATAATCCTTTAAACATGATTGCGAAATCACTTGTACCCATTGTTTTAGAGGCACTAATGTAATCGCGTCGTGCTTCAGAAAGTGCTTTGGATCGCACAAGTCTGGCCGTCGACATCCACTGAAATGCTGCAATAATTAAGATTAAATCTAATATTCCGTATGATGGAATGATTGTTACGACTACGATGATAATCATTGTAGTTGGTAGAGTGATAAAGAAATCTATAATACGCATGAAGAAATTATCGATGAAACCACCGTAATATCCCATAATAATACCAAGCATGATTCCGACAACATTGGCAATAACCGTAACCGCGATTGCGATTAAAATTGAATTCTTCGCTCCGATAATGAGCTGGCCAAGCATGTCCCGTCCGGCTTCATCGGCCCCAAGAATATACCCTCGAACACCTGGTTCAGTAAAACGCTCCAATAATTGAATTTTCATTATTTCTGTCTGATCAATAGTGAAGAATGCCATGAACATAATCGCGATCATTACAATAATACTTCCTATTAAAGAGAACATTGCTAATTTATCTTTTTTAAACTCTCGCCATACTACTTGAATACCTGTTGGTGGAGAGCTTTGAGATTCTAATTTTTCTACTGTCTGTTCATTTTTGTTTTCCATGATTAAAATCACCTCTCCTTAGTCATTATTAATTAATTAGTCTATGCGAATTCGCGGATCCACTATACTTAAGATAATATCGGATAATAGACTACCTAATAATGCTAAGAAGCCATATAACATTACTAATGCCGTAATGACACTGTAGTCACGACTTGAAATGGATTCGACAAATAATTTACCCATTCCCGGATAAGCGAATACAGTTTCAATGAAAATCGATCCACCAAGTAAACCGGTAATCGTGAATCCTAAGAATGCTGCAATCGGTAACAGAGAGTTACGGAAAATATGACGTGAATATACTTTCTTCATCGGAATCCCTTTACTGCGTGCTGTTTTAACATAATCCATTGTTTTTGCATCAATAATTTCCGAACGTAAATATTGAATGACACCCGTCGTACCCAGCAATGCATAGCTGGCTGCCGGTAATAGTAAATGGTAGAATTTACTCCAATAATAACTCCAGGTTCCGGGATCCAGTCCTATCTCCACCGTACCGCTTGTCGGGAACCACATAAGCCGGTAACCAAACACGAATACGAAAATTAAATACAGTACGAATGCAGGTATTGCATAAGAAATAAAGCTGTAAAGTACAATCGATTTATCCAAGAATGAATCGTGGTAACGTCCAGCAAGAACTCCAAGTGGTACTGCCAGCACATAAAGGAAAACTACACTGAGCAATGAAAGTAATAATGTGTTCATTGCACGGTCACCGATAATATCTGCAACCGGCTTTTTAAATGTGTAACTCTGACCGAAGTCACCCTGTGCTGCATTTGTGATCCAGTTGTAATATTGTACATACCATGGATCATAGAAACCTGATTTAACACGTAATTCTTCAATAACATTCGGATCTGTTTCCGGTGTAATTAATCCTGTAAATGGATCTCCAGGCATTTGTTTCGCTAATAGAAAAATTAGGAGACTTAAAATAAATAGCTGCGGAATCATTATCAACACACGGCGAACTATCGTTTTCCACATACTATACACGCTCCTTTTCATCTTCAGACATTGCTACTTGATGTGAGTCTGAAATCGATTTTAAAGGATATACTTTTCCATCCTTGTCATAATATTTATGTTGTTCCTGACGATATGCTGCTTCAACCTTCTGACGCTCAACCTTACGTTCAATCCGTGTTTCAGGCTCAATGTCAGGAATTGCAGATAGCAGACGATTTGTATAAATATGCTGCGGATTTGTATAAATATCTTCACGCTTTCCTGTTTCCACGAATCTTCCTTTATACATGATTGAGATATGGTCACACATATGGCGAACAACACCTAAATCGTGGGAGATGAATAAATAACTAATTCCATATTGTTCCTGAATATCCTTCATGAAGTTTAAAACTTGTGCCTGTACGGATAAATCAAGTGCCGAAACAGGTTCATCCGCGATAATCATTTTCGGGTTACATGCAACTGCTCGGGCAATCCCTAAACGCTGCTTCTGTCCACCAGAGAATTCGTGTGGATATTTAAGAAGTACGTCCTCTGACATCCCTACAATTGCGAGTAGCTCATTAATGCGTCTACGCTCTTCCTGCGGAGTCAGTTTCAGGAAATTACGAATTGGCTCTGCTAAAATATCCAATACACGTTTACGCGGGTTCATACTGGAATGTGAATCCTGGAAGATCATCTGGATATCCCGGTTATATGCTGAATCACGTTTACGGCGAGCATTTGTTACATCATTACCTTCATAAAGAATGCGTCCTGATGTAATTTTCTCCAACCCGATAATCGCTTTACCGGTTGTTGATTTGCCTGAGCCGGATTCCCCTACAAGACCGTAAGTTTTTCCGCGTTCAAACTCCATCGTTACACCATCTACCGCATATACATGATCAACTACTGTGTTAAAAAATCCGCCTCGGATCGGATAGTGAACTTTTAAATCTTCTACTTGCATGAAACTCATTGATTTACGCTCCCTTCCTCATCCTCAAAATGGAATTCTTTCCAGCAAGTACAGCGTACAAGATGGCCAGGAGCAACTTCATGAAGCTTTGGATCTGCTTCATGGGCTGATTGTGGAATCCAAGGAATACGTGATGAGAAACGACAGCCTTGGCGTGGTAACTTCATTAAAGAAGGAACCATTCCCTGAATTATTTCTAATTTTTCATTCTCACTGTTTGTTTGAGGAATTGATTTCAGTAATGACCTTGTGTACGGGTGCTTCGGATTTCTGAATAACTCTACAACAGGTGCTTCCTCTATTACTTCACCGGCATACATTACAGCTACGCGGTCTGCTACTTCAGCAACAACCCCTAAGTCATGTGTAATTAAAATAATGCCTGACTGAATTTCATCCTGCAGTGACTTTAACAAGTCCAGAATCTGTGCTTGGATTGTTACATCAAGTGCTGTTGTCGGTTCGTCCGCGATGATGATTGCCGGCTTTCCTGATAAAGCGATTGCGATCATAACACGCTGGCGCATACCACCCGATAACTGATGCGGGAATTGTCTTGCAACACGCTCCATATTGGCAATCCCTACTTGATCCAATAATTCAATAACACGTTTTTCACGTTGTTCTTTAGTTAATTTAGTATGATAAATTAACCCTTCCTCAATTTGTTCACCGATGCGCATTAATGGATTTAATGCAGAAAGTGGATCCTGGAAAATAAAACCGATGTCATTTCCTCTTAACTTATTAAACTGTTCATCTGTCAATTTAACTAAGTTTTGATTGTTGTAAAGGATTTCCCCTTCAACTTTTGTAGTAATAGAATTGTGCAACCCGACTACTGATGTTGCCAAAGTACTTTTCCCACAACCTGATTCACCAACAATTGCTAAAATCTCATTTTTGCGAAGCGTTAACGAAACATTGTCTACAGCTGGGTAGTATGTATCTTTAATACGGAAACTCGTACGTAAATTTCGGATTTCTAATAATTCATTCGTAGACATTAAATAACCGCTCCTTTCTCCTTAAACATACATTCGACTCTGCTAAACTCGCTCTATATTAAATTTTTCCAAATAGATTAAAATACCCTTATCGAAAAAATTTAAACCTTGCTAATACTCAGTCTTTTTAAAATATTAATAATTTGTTAATTTTTTGTACTACTTCGTAAATTATCCATAAAATATATTTACATGTCAATTATTAAACTTTCTAACTATTCTAATTTAACATTTTAAATTTATCAATAGCAAACTATTCTTTTAAATTTAAATTTTCCGATAATTACACTCAAAAATTAACGCTTTGTGATTATAATTATGTCTTTTCAACATAAAAACATCGAGAAATACTTTTTTATGTAGTTTAATAAAATTCAATTTCATTAAACTTCATTATTAAAAAAAACTGATAATTTGCATAATGGAATTATATAACTATAACAAAAACGTGTAAAGTATATTTTTGATAACTTCACACGTTTTAGAATATTTTTAATATTTTTTTATCTCGCATTAACGAGGAATTATACTATCGGTAGTAGTCTGACTCGTTCAACAAACAATCCGTGGGGGCTGGATACCCCCACGGATTAAATTTTAACTTTATTTTAAATTTCCTGCTTTTAAGTCCTGATGCCACTTTTTCAGGAAAGGAATGTCCTGTTCCTCAATAGCTGATGCTTCTTTTGCTGCATCGATCAAGTAATCGAAATTAGTCAACGAAACAAATTTTACGCCAGCTTCATTAAACACCTGATCCGCTTTAGGCAGATTATATGTATATACACATACGACCCCCAATACTTCACAGCCGGCATTGCGCAGTGCTTCAACAGCAGTAATGGATGAGCCGCCTGTTGAGATGATATCCTCAATTACAACGACCTTTTGACCTTTTGCATATTTTCCTTCAATCTGGTTTCCGCGCCCGTGCTCTTTTGCTTTTGAACGCACGTATACCATCGGCAATTGCATAATATCCGCAACCCAGGCAGCATGGGGAATTCCCGCAGTAGCAGTACCTGCCACTACTTCACAGTCCGAAAAATGTTCATTGATTAATGAGGACAGTCCATTGGCAAGCTGTTTGCGAATAACAGGATCTGAAATTGTTAAACGTGTATCGCAGTAAATCGGTGACTTAATTCCTGAAGCCCATGTAAATAAATCGGTTGGATTTAATTCCACCGCTCCTACTTTTAGCATTGCATGTGCAATTTCGTTTTGTAATGACATTTTAGTTAGCCTCCCATAAGTTACAAACTTCTTGATATGCTTTTACCGGATTGACGGCTCCGGTAATGGCACGCCCAACAACTATTAATGACGAACCGTCCTTTTTAGCTCCATCAGGGGTTGCAATACGCTGCTGATCATGTGCCTCCCCGCCCAGCATACGAATACCCGGTGTCACCCGTAAAAAGTCATCGCCGCATGCTTCACGGATTGCCTGTGCCTCATGAACAGAACAGACTACACCCTGGAGACCCGCTTGTTTTGTCAGCTGTGCATATTGTAAAACAGACTCTTTTAAAGATAGGGCAATTTTCTGCTCTTCCTGCATTTGCTGCTCTATCGTTGACGTCAGTTGTGTAACGGCAATCAATGCTGCTCTTTTTGCTCCGGCTCGTGTACCGGCTTCCAAACCTTCCAATGCACCTTCCATCATCTTAAGGCCGCCTGCTGCATGGACATTCACTAAATCCACACCAAGGCCTGCTAAGCCCTTCATCGCCGATTTTACAGTGTTCGGGATGTCATGAAGCTTTAAATCTAAAAATATATCATGTCCTTGCTCTTTTACTTTCCGTACAATATCCGGACCTTCCTGCATATACAGTTCCATTCCGATTTTAACAAAAAGTTTCTCTTCGAATTTTCCTAAAAAGCTTATAACTTCTTTTTCACCCGGAAAATCCAAAGCAATAATAGGTTTTGTATTCATATTAACGGTGGCTCCTTCCGATAACTTCCGAAATATGGTCTACATTCAACGTGTCCAGCAAGACCGGTAGTTCCTCAATGATTGTCGGGCATACGAAATGATCAACAAAGTTTGCTGTACCAACTGCCACGGCTGAAGCACCGGCAGACATAAAATCGATTACATCCTGCGCACAAGTTACTCCGCCCATACCGATAATCGGGATATTCACTGCTTTATAAACGTCATACACCATACGTATCGCTACCGGTTTAATAGCCGGACCTGATAAGCCACCTGTCCCGTTTGCAATGACAGGTTTACCTGTACGCTCGTCCAACCGCATTCCCACAAGTGTGTTAATCATCGTTATACCGTCCGCTCCGCCTGCTTCAACTGCTTTGGCAATGTCTACGATGCTTGTCACGTTCGGAGACAGCTTTACATAGACAGGTACACTTGAAACCGCCTTTACAGCAGCAGTTAACTGCCTAGCTGTTTCGGGATCGGTTCCGAATTGAATTCCTCCGCACTTTACATTCGGACAAGAAATATTCAATTCCAGCGCTTTTACGTTGGATGCCTTTGAAATACGTTCTGCTACTTCCACATAATCTGCAACTTCCGTTCCGGCAACATTGGCGATAACCGGGACATCATAGTCTTCCAAAAACTTCAGTTCTTCTCCCATTACCTTTTCAATCCCCGGATTTTGCAGGCCGATCGCATTTAGCATACCTGCTGATGTTTCGGCTACACGGGGTGTCGGATTCCCTTTACGCGTTTCCACAGTCGTTGCTTTAATCATGATGGCACCAAGCTTTGACAAATCATAAAGCTGTGCATACTCGCGCCCGAAGCCAAAACAGCCTGATGCGGGCATAATCGGGTTTTTCAAGTCCAAACCCGGCAATTGTAAGTTTAATCGGCTCATAATGCCACAACTCCTTTCGGGAATACTGGCCCGTCCGAACATACTTTTACGTAGTCTTTTCCGTAACCTTCAGTCGTATCGCATACACATGCAAAGCACGCCCCGATACCGCAGCCCATCCGTTCCTCAAACGATAAGTACCCTTCCTTCTCCGGGTAATAGCCTTCTAAAGCACGCAGCATCGGCAGTGGACCACATGAATAAAACAGATCGAACTCAGGCTTTACTTCATCAAATACCGTTGTTACAAATCCTTTAGTCCCCTTCGTGCCGTCTACTGTTGCATAGTACGTCTCGCCCAAACCATTGAACTGTTCCTCATAGAAGCATACATCCTCTGACTGGAATCCTAGAACATGGATCGTCTTCACGCCGCGTGCATTCAGTTGCTTCGCCAATTCGTGCAGAGGCGGGACACCGATGCCTCCACCTACTAAAAGCGCTGTCTGGCCCGGTTTTGCCGCTTCTACAGGAAACCCGTTCCCTAATGGACCTAAAACATCCACGATTTCATTTTCACGGTTTGTTGCAAGTAATTTTGTGCCACGACCTTCAGCACGGTAAATCATCGTGAATTCATTTTTTTCTTTATCTACATTGGCAATACTGATTGGTCGACGCAACAAGGGCTCGAATGTATTTGACACCTTTACATGAACAAACTGGCCAGGCGTCATGTCCTGAACCAGTTGTCCTTGTAGTGTCAATTCGAAAATGTTCGTCGCAATCTGCTTTTGTGCTACAACTGTCATTTTCTCTTGACGAATCATTTTAGTGTACAACCTCCGCTTTCGGCATTTCTTCTGCTGTAAATGTCATTGACTCTATTACGCGCAGCATTGCTTCTGCTGTATCCAGTGAAGTCAGGCATGGTACGCCGTTTTCAACCGATTCACGGCGGATACGGAAGCCATCGCGAGCCGGCTGTTTCCCTTTTGTCAATGTATTGACAACTAATTGGGCTTCACCGTTTTGAATCATATCGATCAATGTTTTGCCTTTACCGCCGATTTTTTCTACGACGTCTGTTTTAATACCATTTGCTTCAAATGTTTTTGCTGTACCTTCTGTTGCTACGATGCGGTAGCCGACTGTTGAGAAGCGTTTCGCCAGGCTGATTGCTTCCTGTTTATCTTTATCCGATACAGTGAACAGGATCGTACCATGTGTTTTAATTTCCATACCTGCTGCTACGAAGCCTTTGTATAATGCTTTTTCGTATGTTGCGTCTTTCCCCATTACTTCCCCTGTTGATTTCATCTCAGGCCCTAATGTAATGTCGACACGGCGTAATTTAGCAAATGAGAATACCGGTACTTTTACGAATACACCTTGCTGTTCTTTTGCCAGTCCTGTCGGGTAGCCTTGTTCAATAATTGATTGACCAAGAATCGCTTTTGTTGCGATATTTGCCATTGGGATATTTGTAATTTTACTTAAAAACGGTACAGTACGGCTTGAGCGCGGATTTACTTCGATTACGTAAATTTCGCCTTTGCTCATTACATATTGGATATTCATTAAACCGACAATACCAAGACCTTTTGCAAGGCGAGTCGTATAATCTACTAATGTTTCTTTCTGAGCAACCGTTAATTTTTGTGGTGGATATACACTGATTGAGTCACCTGAGTGCACACCCGCGCGTTCAACATGCTCCATGATTCCCGGGATTAACACATTTTCACCGTCACAGATGGCATCGACTTCAATTTCCTGTCCTGTTAAGTAACGGTCGACCAATACAGGGTGATCCGGTGATGCTTCAACTGCGTTTGTCATATAGTGAGCAAGCTCTTCCATGTTATAGACGATTTCCATTGCACGTCCGCCTAATACATATGAAGGGCGAACTAACACAGGGAAACCTAAACCTTCCGCAATTTTCATCGCACCTTCAGCTGATGTTGCTGTATCGCCAGGAGGTTGTGGAATTTTCAGTTCTTGTAATGCCGCTTCGAATTTATTACGGTTTTCAGCACGGTCAATATCTTCAAGTGTCGTTCCTAAAATTTTCACACCGTTCGCTTCCAGCTTATCCGCTAAATTGATCGCTGTTTGCCCGCCGAACTGAACAACTACACCGATTGGCTGCTCCAGATCGATAATGTGCATCACATCTTCAATTGTTAACGGCTCGAAGTATAATTTATCTGAAATTGAGAAGTCAGTCGAAACCGTTTCCGGGTTTGAGTTAATGATGATCGCTTCATAGCCCGCTTCCTGAATTGCCCATACAGAGTGAACTGTTGCATAGTCGAACTCTACCCCTTGACCGATACGGATCGGACCTGAACCAAGTACGACAACTGAAGGTTTGTCAGTACGGATGGATTCATTTTCTTCCTCATAAGTTCCGTAGAAGTATGGTGTGTTCGATTCGAACTCCGCCGCACATGTATCAACCATTTTGTATACTGGTATAATTCCATGCTCTTTACGGAAATCATAAACTGCCTGCTCTTCCATTTCCCAAAGCTGTGCAATTTTTTTATCCGCAAAACCTAGACGCTTCGCTGTTCTTAAAATTTCCTGATTGCCGATGTTTTCTGCCAATGTTGTTTCCATATCCACAATTTTTTTCAGCTTCGTTAGGAAGAACAGATCGATGGCAGACCATTCATGGATTTTTTCCACTGTTACACCGCGGCGCAACGCTTCACCGATAAAGAACAGACGTTCATCCCCAGCTTTTTTAATACGCTTTTCAATCCATGTATCAGTTAGTTCATCCGCATTCTTCATTTCAATATGCACATGACCAGTTTCCAGTGAACGGACAGCCTTTAAAATCGCTTCTTCAAATGTACGGCCCAGTGCCATTACTTCCCCAGTCGCTTTCATCTGTGTACCAAGGTTACGTTTTGCAGATTCGAACTTATCGAATGGCCAGCGCGGAATTTTTGCGACAATGTAGTCAAGTGCCGGCTCGAAGCAAGCAAATGTCGATCCTGTTACAGGGTTTTTAATTTCATCCAGCGTAAGTCCTACTGCGATTTTTGCTGCAAGCTTCGCGATCGGATAGCCTGTCGCTTTTGATGCTAATGCAGATGAACGCGATACACGCGGGTTTACTTCGATTACATAGTACTGGAATGAGTAAGGATCTAATGCCAGCTGTACGTTACAGCCGCCTTCGATTTTCAATGCGCGGATAATATCGAGTGAAATATTACGCAGCATTTGGTTTTCACGGTCCGATAATGTTTGTGTCGGTGCTACAACGATCGAGTCACCTGTATGGATACCTACCGGGTCAAAGTTTTCCATATTACATACAACGATTGCATTATCCGCCGCATCACGCATTACTTCGTATTCAATCTCTTTAAAGCCTGCGATTGATTTTTCCAGTAAACATTGTGTTACAGGAGAGTATTTTAAACCAGACGTTACAATTTCCTGCAAGTCCTGATCGTTATAGCAAATTCCGCCGCCTGTTCCTCCAAGTGTAAATGCCGGACGGACGATTACCGGATAACCGATTTTTGCAACGAACGCTTTCGCTTCTTCCATGTTATGAATAATATCTGATTCCGGAACCGGTGCACCAAGTTCATACATTAAGTTACGGAACAGGTCGCGGTCCTCCGCTTTATGAATCGCATCCAGTTTCGTACCAAGAATTTCAATCCCGAGTTCATCTAATATGCCGGACTCATCTAGCTCGATTGCCATATTTAATCCTGTTTGACCACCCAATGTAGAAAGAATGGCATCCGGACGCTCTTTACGTAAAATACGCGATACAAACTCAAGGCTGATCGGCTCGATATATACTTTGTCTGCGATTTCAGTATCCGTCATAATTGTTGCCGGATTCGAGTTGATTAAGATTACTTTATAGCCCTCTTCTTTTAATGAAAGACATGCTTGTGTTCCTGCATAGTCGAATTCCGCTGCTTGACCGATTACGATCGGGCCTGAGCCGATTACTAAAATTGTATTTATATCTGTACGTTTAGGCATATTGGTTCTCCTTTGCTGCTTCGATTTCCATCATTTCGATAAATTCGTCAAATAGGTAGTTTGAATCTTCTGGACCTGGTGATGCTTCCGGGTGATACTGTACCGTGAAAATCGGATATTTCTTATGGCGTACCCCTTCACAAGTTCCATCATTTAAAGCGACGTGCGTTAACTCCAGATCAGTATCTTTTAATGATTCGATATCAATGGCATAGCCATGGTTTTGGCTCGTTAAGTCCGTGCGGCCGGTACTCAGATTTTTTACCGGGTGATTGCCGCCTCGGTGACCGAATGGCAATTTGAACGATTTCGCGCCGCAAGCCAGTGAAAACAGCTGGTGTCCCAGGCAAATACCGAAGATTGGCACTTTTCCGATTAGTCCTTTAATTGTTTCGATTCCTTCTGTCACATCTTCCGGGTTCCCCGGACCATTTGAAAGCATGATGCCATCAGGATGCATTGCTAAAATTTGTTCGGCTGTCGTATTATATGGTACGACAATTACATCACAGTCACGCTTGTTCAGTTCGCGTAAAATTCCGTGCTTCATTCCAAAGTCGATCAGCACAACACGTTTTCCGCGTCCTGGTGACGGGTATGCCGCTTTTGGCGATACTTCACGGACATGGTGTGTAATATACGGTGTCTCCTGTAATTGAGCGACGATCTGTGCGATATCCACTTCGGCGTCAGCTTCAGTTAAAATCGCTCGTACAGCCCCTTTTGTACGAATAATGCGCGTTAATTTTCTTGTATCGATTCCTTCGATGCCCGGGATATCCTGTGCTGCCAAGTAATCCCCTAAAGACATATCCGAGCGCCAGTTTGATGGCTGTTCTGCCAATTCACGTACGACAAAACCGCGGATTGCAGGACTGATTGCTTCAAAGTCATCACGGTTGATACCGTAATTTCCGACTAACGGGTATGTTAATGTAACAATTTGCCCGTAAAATGACGGATCGGAAATTGTTTCCTGGTAGCCTGTCATCCCTGTTGTAAATACAACTTCTCCCTGACTTGCTTTGTCGCTTCCAAATGCAGTACCTGTAAATACAGTGCCATCTTCTAAAATTAATAAACGCTTTTTCATTATTCTGCCTCCTGATATACAATATTACCTTCAAACATCGTTACTACCGGCCAACCTTTTGCTGTCCATCCGTTAAATGGTGTATTGCGTCCTTTAGAAACAAACCCTTCTGCATCGATTGCCTGTTCCTTTTCCAAATCGATCAGTACAAGATCCGCTGAAGCGCCTACTTCCAATGTTCCGTATGGAAGATCGAAAATTTGGGCTGCTTTTACACTCATCCAGTCGACTAATTGCTTTAATGTCCATTTCCCTGTCTCTACAAAATTTGTATACAATAGTGGGAATGCTGTCTCAAAACCGACGATTCCAAATGGCGCCCCAACCATACCGCAGCATTTTTCCTCTTCTGTGTGTGGTGCATGGTCTGTCGCGATACAGTCGATCGTACCGTCCAGGAGTGCTGCGTGCAGTGAGTCTTTATCATCTGCAGCACGTAATGGCGGGTTCATCTTCCAGTTCGCATCATCTGACGGGATATCCATTTCTTCTAATAATAAGTGGTGCGGGCAAACTTCCGCAGTCACTTTAATTCCTGCCGCTTTTGCATCTCTTACAGCACGTACTGATTCTTTCGTCGATACGTGGCATACATGGTAACGTGCACCGGCCGCTTCAGCCAGAAGGACATCACGAGCGATTTGTACTGACTCGCAAATAGAAGGAATCCCTGGTAATCCAAGTTCTTTATTGCGTTTTCCTTCATGCATAACTCCATCATAAATCAGTGAATTATCTTCACAGTGTGCAACAACAACCGCATCGAGTTTTGCTGCCTGCTGCATTTGCTCATACATAGTCGACGCTAGCTGAATGCCAATTCCGTCATCCGAGAAAGCGACTGCACCCTGTTCTTTCAACTCTTGCATATTTGTGCGGACTTCACCTGAAATGTCTTTTGTTAATGAACCATATGGTAATACTCGGATCACTGCACTTTCTTTGATCAATCCGTTAATGAGCTGCATATTTTCTACCGAATCCGGTACCGGCTTCGTATTTGGCATCGCACAAATTGTTGTAAAACCGCCTTTTGCTGCAGATGCCGAGCCTGTTGCAATTGTTTCTTTATGTTCAAAGCCAGGCTCACGTAAATGTGTATGTACATCGACAAAACCTGGTGATGCGAAATGGCCTTTACCATCAATCAGCTTAGCGCCGGCTGGAATGTCTCCATTAATCGAAGCGATTTTGCCGTTTTCTATTACAATAGTAGATACTACTAATTCGCCTTCCTCATTGAGTAGCTTCACATTTTGTATAACTGTTGTCATATTGATCTCTTCCTTTCAAAATCGTTTCTAAAATGGCCATTCGTGTAAATACACCGTTTCGCACTTGTTCAAAAATGCGTGAACGTCTGCATTCAACAAGGGCATCCGCAATTTCCACATCGCGGTTTACCGGTGCCGGGTGCATAATGATAGCGCGCTCTTTCATCCGTTGTTCACGTTCAATCGTTAAGCCATATTCTGCATGGTAGCTTTCTTTCGAAAAATTCTTGCTTACGGAATGACGTTCATGCTGGATGCGCAGCAGCATGATGACATCGCTGTCTTCCAGTACTTCATCCCAGCTATGTGCCGCTTCGAAATTGCCTGCCCATGCCGGCGGACAAAGGAATCGAACATTTGCCCCTAAACGGGTAAGTGCAGTCGCATTTGATTTTGCAACACGGCTATGTGATATATCACCGACGATTGTTACATTCAGATCTTCGAATCGCCCGAATTCTTTTTGAATTGTATATAAATCCAGCAGTGACTGTGAAGGATGCTGGCCCGCGCCGTCTCCTGCATTGATGACCGCACATCCGATACCTTCCAAAAGTTCGTTGTAATATTCATCTTCCTTATCCCGAATTACGACTGCATCGATTCCGATCATTTCCAATGTTTTGACTGTATCGTACAGTGTTTCTCCCTTTGTTGTGCTCGAGAATTCCGCATCAAACGGAATAACTGTACATCCTAGTCGACGCTCCGCCATTTCAAAGCTCGTTTTTGTACGTGTACTTGGCTCAAAGAAAAGGTTTGCTACATGAAATTCACGTTGTAACACAGGTTTTTCTCCATTTTCGAAATGCTGTGCTCGATTTAAAATCATCATTATTTCTTCATTTGACAAATGTTCCATCGATAATAAGTTTTTCATGTGAGTACCTCCGCTTATATCAATTACGCCCCGGCGCAAATGCTAGCTTGATATTATTTTATTACATTATGAATATTTAATCTACTTTTTGTTTAAATATACAATATCTCGTCATAAATAAGCCCCGCTATTATCATTAGCGAGGCTTGGAGGGTGTGACAAGGTAAGGTATCATCCTATTAATGATCCTTTCATGCATGTCATACCCTTCCTTGCCTCTCTGGACAATCTTTAAAAGGTATATTTTTTATTCTTCTGTTTCGTAAATATCTTTATCTGTTACTTCACGACCAGGTAAGACAAGGTTCAAGATGACACCGATAATCGATGCTAATGCCATTCCCTCAATCGCAAATGTTTCTGTAAAGCGCATTGCTGCCCCGCCAATTCCGACAACAAGGATGACGGATGCAATGACCATGTTACGGTTATTTCCGAAATCCACTTTACTTTCCACTAACATACGTAAACCGCTTGCTGCAATGATCCCGAATAACAGGATTGAAATACCGCCAAGTACTGCTGTCGGGATTGTTTCAATCAGTGCCATCAGCTGACCTGAGAACGATACGACGACGGCAACAACTGCTGCCCCAAGAATGACATACACTGAATATACACGTGTGATTGCCAGTACTCCGATGTTTTCACCGTATGTTGTTTTTGGCGGACCACCGATCAGTGCTGAAGCAAATGTTCCAAGACCGTCACCCAACAGTGAACGATGCAGACCCGGGTCTTTAATATAGTTGCGGTTTACAACTTTCCCCAATACAAGCTGGTGACCGATATGTTCTGAAATTGTTACTATGACGATTGGAACCATTCCGATAAAGATTGCTCCTGTCAGCTGGAACTCATAGTGAACACCAGGGATTAAAAAGTCCGGCAATGCGAAGAACTTCGCATTTTTTACTGCCGTGAAGTCAACAATTCCAATGATGACCGAATAAATATAGCCGACTACAATTCCCATAAGAATCGGCATTGCGCTTAAAATATTTTTAAAGAATACGTTGAAAATAATCGCCGTTGCTAATGTTACCAATGCTGCCGAGAAGTGAAGACCACTATATTCTTCGTTCACATTCATCGCCATATCGACTGCCGTGCCTGATAACCCCAATCCGATGACGATGATTACCGGTGCAACGACGATTGGCGGTAAAATGTTCATCAGCCATTTGTAGCCTGTTTTCCAAATTAATAATGAAACAATTGCGTATACAACCCCGACCATCATTGCCCCGATCATCGCATTTCCGGGATTGATTGAAACTCCTGCTTCCGTCATTCCTGCTACCATGATAATCGGAGAGATGAAGGCGAACGATGAACCTAAATATGCCGGTACTTTAAACTGGGTAATGATTAAAAAGATAATTGTCGCGATTCCGCTTGTTAAAAGCGCAATGGCTGGGCTTAACCCGACTAATTTTGGTACTAAAATTGTTGATCCGAACATGGCAAACATGTGCTGGAAACTAAATGTAATCAGCTGCCCTGCTGTAGGTTTTTCATGAATATCCAATACTGCTTTCGTCATGATGTTCTCTCCCTGTATTCACTTATTCCTCAAATTTATGAATTGTTACAATATCTTCTTTGTCTGTTTCCACAAGATTGACGACAATGCGTTCAACGCTTGATGTCGGGATATTTTTCCCTACATAATCTGCACGTATCGGCAATTCGCGGTGGCCCCGGTCAACGAGAACCCCAAGCTGGATTTGCGCCGGTCTGCCTAAGTCCATAATGGCATCCAAAGCTGCACGAACGGTTCTTCCTGTATAAAGAACATCATCGATCAGCACCACTTTCTGATCCTTTACCTGGTGCTCAATATCGACTTGTTTGACCTGTGCCTGATCATGTTTAGGCGATAAATCATCACGGTACAATGTGATATCAAGCTCTCCTGTCCGAATCGCTTTCCCTTCAATCGTCTCGATTCTTTCTGCAAGGCGTCTTGCCAGATAGGCGCCGCGTGTTTTGATCCCGACTAAAATTACTTCGTCAATGCCTTTGTTACGTTCAATGATTTCATGTGCGATTCGCGTAATCGCACGGTTCATCGATGGTCCATCAAGTAATACTGTAAAACTTTCCATGATTTTTGCTCCTTTCGTTTTTTCCGTGTTCACAGGGTATGATCAATGTTGGTTTCAAACAAAAAACCCTCTAGAAAGTTCTCTAGAGGGTTTGAAAAGTCATGTTGAAAAACTGCACACGGGTATTTTTGCGCACAAAAATTCCGTTGCTTCACATTATCCCTTCTCAGCCTCTCTGGACTGCCATTAAAGGTGAACAATATTCAGATTGATTAGATTTGCTGTGACTACCTGCTTGCTCTCGTCAAGTTCTGTAGTTCACTGTTGTCAGTATAGGCTTGATTATTTTATAAGTCAATAAACTTTTTGAAGGTCAGACAACTGAATGGTAATGTTAGAATAGTTTGAATTCGTTTTCGGGCGGGAATTTTCTAATAAATGTGCTGAATGTTCTAATATATTTTGAAATCTTCTAATAAAAGTTGGATCTTCTAATATAATGGCTAATTGTTCTAATAAGTATTCAAGATTTTCTAATAAAGCTTCTCAATGTGCTAATATGTCGTGAGCTTTTTCTAATATCCGTGAAAAAGTTCTAATAAATCCAGTTTAGGTTACCTGAATACGCAGACAAGCAGAAAATAATGCCTCATATCGAACCGAGTGCTACCCCTTTTCTAATAAAAGCTCCGGATCTTCTAATATCACCGCAACTTCTTCTAATATCCGCTTCGAATGTTCTAATAAACCTGTCCAGGTTCCCCTGAATGCAATCTACACTTAAAAATAATACCACTTCCTGTTTCCAGTCCTTCCCGCTTCTAATAAAAGCCTTATATTTTCTAATAACCGCGCCCAAAGATCAAAGGAATTCCGATAAAACCTCAGAAAACAAAAAACCGCCCCCAAAAGGAGACGGCCATACGCGATTATCCGCGTAATTCTTCCAATAATTTCTTGAAGTCTTCCGGTAGCGGAGATTCAAACTCTAAATATTCTTTCGTTACAGGGTGGATAAATCCTAATACACCTGCATGTAATACTTGGCCACCGAAATCGATTGTTTTTCTTGGACCGTATTTCGGGTCGCCTGCTAACGGGAAACCGATATAGTTCATGTGCACACGGATTTGGTGCGTACGGCCTGTTTCAAGACGGCACTCTACTAAAGTAAACTCGCCGAAACGCTCGATTACCTGGAAATGTGTAACTGCATGCTTGCCTTTATCGACAATTGCCTGCTTTTGACGGTCTTTCTGGTCACGGCCGATCGGTGCATCAATTGTCCCTTTTTCATGCGCAATACGACCATGTACTAAAGCCGTGTACTTACGTGTTACCGACTTTTCAACGAGCTGATTGACAAGACTTTCATGAGCAACATCATTTTTTGCAACCATTAATAAACCGGAAGTATCCTTATCAATACGGTGTACAATACCTGGACGTGCTACACCGTTAATGCCTGATAAGTCTTTGCAATGATGCATTAAACCATTTACTAATGTGCCTGACGTATGGCCTGGTGCCGGGTGAACTACCATTCCACGCGGTTTATTCACAACTAATACGTCTGCATCTTCATAAACGATTTCTAAATTTAAATCTTCTGGAACGATTTCCAAATCTTCTACTTCCGGAATCGTTACTTCAATAACGTCCCCTTGCTTCACTTTATATTTTGGTTTTACGGTTGCACCGTTCACTAAAATACGTTCTGCCTCCAGCCAGTTACTAATTTGCGAACGTGACCAAGATTCTTCCATTTGTGAAAGTGCCTTATCGATACGTTCTCCTGCAAATTCTTCTATTGTTAATGTGACTACTGTCATTATTTCACCTTTTTCTTATCCTTTTTTTCTTCTAGTATGATCGTAATGAAAAGCATTACAACAGCAATTGTTAAAGCTGCGTCTGCGATATTGAAGATTGGGAAATGATAATTGATTACCGGTATAAAAACATCGACAAAATCAACTACTTCTCCTCGGAATAAACGGTCAATAAAGTTACCGACCGCACCACCTAATAATAGCATTAAGCTTACATGAAATAGTGGCTTACCCTTTGCTTCTGTATGATTAAAATAAATAATTGCGATAATGACAGCAACTGTTACGAGTGAGAACAACCACATTTGTCCTTCCAGCATGCCCCATGCCGCACCACGGTTACGATGCGATAAGATGCCAAACCAAGGATCCCATACACTGATGCGTTCCCCTAATTCCATATTTTTAACAATGAGCCACTTTGTCCATTGATCCAAAATGACTGCAATTATTGCGATTCCGTAATATTTATACACAGCAAATCCTCCGTTTACGATATATCTTACCTATTTTAACATAAATATCAGACCATCTGATATTTTTAATACGTGAAAAAGTGACAATAAAATCAGCAGCTTCTAATTTTGAGGTGAAAGTTTCTACTTTTCTTGATAAAGATTCTACTTACATCGTAAAGGTTTCTACATTTCATCCTAAAGATTCCACTTTCTGCACACAAGTTTCTACTTTCGAGCCCTTATTTTCTAATAAATTCAGCAGCTTCTACTTTTGATGCGAATTGTTCTACTTTCCACTCGAAACTTTCTACATTTCATCCTAAAGATTCCACTTTCGGCATAAAAGTTTCTACTTCCGAAGCCCCATCTTCTAATAAAAGCAGCGGCTTCCCCAATTCCCCCTTAAAAGAAAAAGCCTGTTTAGTCACATTTAACTAAACAAGCTCGAACCCTTCACCTTCACCCTAACAATAATCGCAGTCCCGCCATTGTCACGACACCGGCAATTACTGTTTTCGATAAACTTTTTGTAAGTAGAGCAACAAACAGTGTCGGAATAAACGCCATTATGTTCAGCCATTGAACCGTAACGATTGCTTCTTCTTTCTCGAAGAAACCTTCAATAACGAGGGCGGACAATATACAAACCGGTATGTAGGCAAGCCATCGCAGGACCATTTTTGGCATCTTCATATTTTTCACTAATATAAACGGCAATATTCTAGGAATCCACGTTACTAAAGCACAGCCGAGAATCAATAATACCATCGCTACCGAGGTTGTCATTTTTCCAATACCACCCCAATCGTTGCAACGACCATTGTTGATAACAGAACCGCTAAATGCCCCGGCATAAAGTAAAGCATCCCGTACATGCTGATAATCATAATGCCAATCAGTTTTATGTAATGCATTAATTTTTCTTTTGGAATGCTCGCAAGCGTCAGAACAAGCAGTGCGACAAACATTGCCACTAAAGCATAGTCCAGTCCCCATTTTTCCGGATCCGGCATCCATTGCCCGATAATGCCCCCAACTGTACACGCGGCAATCCAGCTTGTATAGGCCGTTATATTTAAACCATCCATCCATTTCCCGCCAAGACGTCCTTCTTTTCCGGCAGCAACAACGGAAACACCGAATGTCTCGTCTGTCAGCAATGTCCCGAATCCGATATTACGTAGCGTCGAATACTTTGTGAAGTACGGTGCAATTGTCAAAGACATGAGCAAGTGCCGTAAATTGACGATGAAGATTGTAACAATGACCGCTGTTACCGGAGCTCCGGCTAAGTACAGTCCGCAAAAGATAAACTGGGCGGAACCTGCATATACAAGCACCGACAGTAAAAATACTTCCAATACCGATATACCTGATGCAATTCCGACAACACCAAATGCAAGACCGATGCTAATATACCCGAGCAATGTCGGGACACAATCTTTTATCCCCTGCAAAAAAGTATCAGGAGTTAATGACTTTTGTTCGATTTGTTCCAAAATGTACAACTCCTAAATATTTTATTTTTCGGAAAAATAAAGTAGCTATAAAGGAACGCCATTGCCAAAATGGCAACAGCGTTCCAAATTTTTATACGTAATAGTTTTCTACAACATCCGCACAACGTTTACATAATGTTGGATGATTTTCGCTAGCGCCGACTGTTTCTGAAATTGTCCAGCAACGCTCACATTTTTCACCGTCTGCTTTTTCAACAACTAATGCTGTTTTATCAAGTACTAAGCTTTCGGCAGGTGCATTTTCCTTGCTGCCCGCGATGAAGAATTGAGATACGATTGAAAGCTGTGCAAAATCGATGTTTGCATCATTCAACAGCTCGACTGTTTCACTGTCTGCATAAACCGAGATTTTCGCTTCCAGTGATTTACCGATTGTTTTTGCATTACGCGCTTCTTCCAATGCTTTTAGCACTTCATTGCGCACTGCAATTACTTTTACCCATTTCGCACGTAGATCTGCAAAGTTTGCTTGTTCTACTACTTCAGGGAAATCTGTTAATTGTACAGATTGCGGCTTGCCGTCGAATTCGATGTAGCCCCATAACTCTTCTGTCGTATGCGGAATAATCGGCGTTAATAATTTCACTAATGCCATTAATGTATCGTACATAACCGTTTGCATTGCACGACGGTTTTTGTTGTCAGTTCCTTCGATGTAGACAACATCTTTTGCGATATCCAAGTAGAATGAAGAAAGCTCGATTGCTACAAAGTTATTCACCGTAGTGTATACAGTTGAGAAGTCATAACGGTCATAGGCTTCACGGATTGTTTTTACAACATCCTGTAAGCGCATGTACATATACTGATCCATTTCACGAAGCTCTTCATAAGCAACACGGTCAGTCGTTTCATTGAAGTCTGTCACATTTCCGTGCAGGAAGCGCAATGTATTACGCACTTTACGGTATGTTTCAGATACTTGCTTCAGCATATCCATTGAAATACGAACATCCCCTGTATAGTCAACAGATGCTACCCACATACGAATAATGTCGGCACCGTACTGGTTCATCACTTTAATCGGATCGATCGTGTTGCCAAGCGATTTAGACATTTTGCGACCTTCGCCGTCCAATACGAAGCCATGTGTTAATAAACCTTTATATGGTGCATGCCCATTAATCGCAACAGATGTGATTAATGATGAGTTGAACCATCCACGGTGTTGGTCAGAACCTTCAAGGTAAAGGTCGGCAGGGTATTTCAGTCCGCGCTCTGCCAATACACCTTGGTGAGAAGATCCTGAGTCGAACCATACGTCCATAATGTCATTTTCTTTCGTAAACTTGCCGTTCGGGCTGCCTTCATGTGTAAAGCCTTCTGGTAGCAAGTCTTTTGCTTCACGCTGGAACCAAATATTTGAACCGTGTTCGCGGAATAATTTTGAAATATGCGCGATTGTTTCAGATGTGATGATCGGTGTTTCATCTTCCGCATAGAAAATCGGAATTGGTACACCCCATGCACGTTGACGGGAAATTACCCAGTCACCGCGGTCACGGATCATATTGTAAAGACGAGTCTCGCCCCAGCTTGGTGTAAATTCTGTCGCTGTTACTGCATCCAACAATTCACTACGGAACATTTCAACAGATGCGAACCATTGCGGTGTTGCACGGTAAATTACCGGTTTTTTCGTACGCCAGTCATGCGGGTATGAATGGGTAAATTTAGAAACATTCAATAAAGCATTTTCTTCTTTTAATTTTTCAATGACAACCGGATTTGCTTTTTCATAGAATAATCCTTCAAAACCAGGTGCTTCATTTGTATAGCAGCCACCGTTGTCTACTGGTGATAAAATGTCCAGTCCATAGCGTTTACCGATCTGATAGTCGTCCTCACCGTGACCTGGTGCTGTGTGGACACAACCAGTACCGGCATCGGCAGTTACATGGTCACCAACCATTACTAATGAATCACGCTTGTAGATTGGGTGTTCTGCTACCACCATATCAAGCTGTTCGCCTTGTACTTCCTGAACGATCTGAACATCTTCCCAGCCGAATGTCGCTGAAAGTTTTTCCAGTAAATCTTTTGCAACAATATATTTGCTGCCGTTTGTTTCTACGACAACATATGTGAATTCAGGGTTAACCGAAATCCCTAAGTTTGCCGGAATCGTCCATGGAGTTGTTGTCCAGATGACAAATTTAGCATCTGCAGGTACTACACCTTTGCTGTCTTTAATACCGAATGCTACATAAATTGAATACGATTCAACATCTTTATATTCGATTTCCGCTTCTGCCAATGCTGACTCAGAAGACGGTGACCAATAAACCGGTTTTAGGCCTTTATAAATATAGCCCTTTTCCGCCATTTTCCCGAATACTTCAATTTGGCGTGCTTCGAATTCAGGTTTTAATGTAATATACGGATTTTCCCAGTCACCGCGTACACCTAGACGACGGAATTGGCCTTTTTGGTTTTCGATTTGTTCGTAAGCGTATTTCTCACATAGTTCACGGAATTCTGCAACCGACATTTCTTTACGCTTAACACCTTTATTTGTTAACGCCTGTTCGATTGGTAAACCATGTGTATCCCAGCCTGGAATATATGGCACATGGAAACCTGACATCGATTTTTGGCGGTTAATCATATCTTTGATAACTTTGTTCAATGCGTGTCCAATATGGATGTCTCCGTTTGCATATGGAGGTCCATCATGCAGTAAATAGTGAGGACGATCTTTTGTACGCTCCAGCACTAATTTGTTAATATCCATTTCATCCCATTGTGCCTGAACTTGCGGTTCTTTAGTTGGTAAACCGCCGCGCATAGGGAAGTCGGTTTTCGGCATTAATAATGTGTCTTTATACTCTACCATTGTAAATTCCTCCTAGTGATCTTATCGAGTGTTGATTGTTGATTGTTGATTTCCATTCCGGGGGCCAACACGATGCTGGTTACGAATGCGTTGTCACAGGACGTGACGATTTTAGCATTCGTTCCATCCTCCCCTCCATTCCAATCAACGTTACAGCAAAAATGAATGCGTTTCATCGATTGTCATACTTTTAATGCTCCAATAGGGGTTTTGGAACTTTTAAACAACAAAAAAGCCCCTCCATCCCTGTAAAAAAGGGACGAGGAGCATTAGTCTCGTGGTACCACCCTAAATTCGCTAATTAAAATTAGCCTCATTAGACACTGTAACGTCGTGTGCTACGAAATAACTTACTCGAATTTCAGTCATTTAGCTCAGGAGTGATTTTCGATTTAACTTGCTTCGTTCGAGCTCTCACCGTCCTCGAATCGCTAAACCACAATGTTAAATTTACTGTCTCCGTCAAAGCCTGATGCAAGTGCATCCTATTCATTATTTTTCAGTATATGAAAAGGCTGTATAAAATGTCAAGTACCGGTGACTAATACACGGCATTTTCGTCATTTTGGTTCTCTTCATTGATTTCTTTACGATTGTTTTTCTGGATTTCCGTCAAGTCTACGTCATATTCCAGTAATTGATCCCAATCGCCTGTATTCAGTAAATCAAGCTGTGCTTCCACTAACATTTTGAATCTGTTGCGGAATACTTTTGACTGTTTTTTTAATTCGTCAATCTCAATCGTTACTTTTCTCGCTTTTGCCAATGCGTCATTAACAATACGGTCCGCATTTTTTTCAGCTTCTTTAACGATGAGTTTTGCTTCTTTTTCGGAATTGCGACGAACTTCGCCAGCTGCCTCTTGAGCAACAACAATTGATTTCTGTAATGTGTCTTCCAATGAATTATAATGATTCATTTGTTCTGACATCATTTTGATCTTTTCTTCGAGCTCTTTTTTCTCGCGTAAAACAATCTCATAATCTTTTATAATCTGATCTAAAAATTCATTTACTTCGTCTTCTGCATATCCACGGAATCCACGTGTAAACTCCTTATTATGTATATCAAGAGGTGATAATGGCATATCGTTCTACTCTCCTTTTTTACGTACATTCTTACAAGTATTATAAACGTTTCTTTAGGGAATAACATCATGTTTTCCTAAAAAACAGTTGAAAATTATACTTTTTGCTCTAAACGTCCTACTTGTAATCGAATCTTATCTTTTTTTGTTCGTCCTTCTGTCAGGATGACTTTTAACCGTCCATACCCTCGTGCTGAAATAATGTCACCTTCCTGCAATTCGAAAGCTACCGCTTCCCTGACAGTCCAGTTAACTTTTACTTTGCCGGCATTGATCAGGCTTTGTGATTTTTGACGGGAGATATTAACGATTGTCGCCAAAACCACATCCAGACGCATTGAAGAAACCGTATGTGAGCTTTCGACCCATTGCTCCTCGTTTTGGATATACGGTGTAGTCGCATCCATTTTCTCAGCACTTACTTTCACTTTACCGATACTTGTCAAATGTGCCCGCACATAATCCGCTATT
Organism: Solibacillus sp. FSL W7-1436; assembly: GCF_038007305.1. NCBI lineage: Bacteria > Bacillati > Bacillota > Bacilli > Caryophanales > Caryophanaceae > Solibacillus > Solibacillus sp. FSL W7-1436. The sequence continues at coordinate 2,364,326 of NZ_JBBOWV010000001.1, read as the reverse complement.
TCCGATGCGATTGCAAATTGGACTGTATTATCGGCAAGTCGAATATCCCCAAACTTGCTGCGATCAAGGCCGATCGATAATAAGGCCCCTAATACATCAGGATGACGCAGCTGGACAAACTTTGTCGGGTAATTCAGTGAGTACACAGCGATCTGAAAATCGGCTTCTGCCGGCTCGTAATAGGATGGGGCAATCAGCATTCGTTTACGTTCCGCTTCTTCAAATACCCCTTCTGTGAATACACGGAGATCATCTGACTGCTGAACGATCGACTCAACGATAAAACGCTGTCTCGGATCTAAAAAATCGGTCAATTTTGGAGCATAGCGATCTTCTACTTCACGCTGCCATCCAATAACTTGCTCAATGAAAGGTTGTTCATCTTTACGAAAATGCTGGATTAAATGCTCCATCATAATTCCTACTTTCTTTTAAACTGTGTTACTAATTTTTCCACTTTCCGATTAAATTAAACTTTTATTTTATGTATAAGCCCTTCAGCCAATCTAAAAACCTCTACCCCATTGTCTCTGAATGGCTTTCATCGTGATGACCGCGAAACTACCGGAAATAAAGAAAACTCCTACAATGGCAGGAGTTCAATTAGATTATAAGAAAAATGCTAGGACGCTATAGACGCCTCGCTCGATAAATACTAACGCGAATAAACCGACAATTGGTGAAATATCAATCATGCCAATCGGTGGAATAAATTTGCGGAAGAATCCTAAATACGGTTCACATACTGTTTCCAGGAAACGACCAACAGCCGATTCCTGCAGTGCCGGAACCCAAGACATTAATATGTATCCAATCAGCATAAAACGGTAAACAAGAAATGCTGTTGATACAATTGAAAATATAATCATGTTTTTACCTCACAAAATTTAATTACTCGAACGTTAAATTAGAAATTTCTCCTGATACTTCTACGTTTTCCGGTGTACATAGGAAAATATCATTTCCAATACGTTGAATATCTCCACCTAAAGCATACACTGTTCCGCTCAGAAAATCGATTATTCGCTTCCCTTGATCCCGGTCGATGCGCTGTAAATTGACAACGGTAGCACGTTTGTTTTTCAAATGTTCCGCGATATCCTGCGCTTCTGCATATACACGTGGTTCTAATAATACTAATTTGGAATTCTTCGATGAAGACGCAGCTTGAAGGCTCACAACATTGTTATGATTTTGCATCACGACTTCATTGCGCGGTGGTTGCTGTTGCATTTTACGCTCCTTCTTCATTCGGTTTTGAATGAGTTGTGGTTGCTGCTTTTGTCCATAATCCTGGTAAAATTGCTGTGGTTCACTTTGAACTGCTTTTGGTGCTTGTTTTTGCACTGTTTGCGTTTGGGCAGGAGCATAATCTTCTTCTATTTCTTCTAAATAAAAGAACTTGTCAAAAATATTTTTAATGCTCATATTAATCCTCCTTAGCCAACAAGAGCGGTTCCAATTCTAACAAATGTTGCCCCTTCTTCAACTGCAATTTCGTAGTCATTTGACATGCCCATCGATAATTCAGTACAAGGTACATTTGGTATGTTCAATTGTGACACTTCTTGTTGCAATTGTTTTAACTGTTTAAACACTTGTCTAATCGTTGTTTCATCTTCAGTAAAAGGAGCCATCGTCATTAAACCTACTACTTCAATTTTTGAAAACTGCTCAAGCTGCTTTACAAAATCCAGCGCTTGTTCTTTCGTTAAGCCATGTTTCGATTCTTCACCTGAAACATTTACTTGCAAGAAACATTTCACTTGTTTTGTTGCTCTTTTTTCAATCTCTTCAGCCAGGCTTAATCGATCAAGAGAATGTAAATAGTCAATCTGATCAATTACCTGCTTTACTTTTCTCGTCTGTAATGAACCTATATAATGCCAGGAAACAGCTGAGTTGATCGAATCCCGCTTATTTAATAGGCCTTCAGGACGGTTTTCACCTAAATGGACAAGACCCGCTTCAATCGCTTCTTCTGTCCGGTTGACATCTACTTCTTTCGTCACAGCAATAATCTGGACTGCCTGTTCGGCATTGACACGTTGTTTTGCAATTTCTATTTGATGTTGAATCTGTTTTAAGTTTTCTATGATTTTCGTCACTTTTTTCCCAACTTTACAACAATAGTTTCTCTCATTGTATCAAGTGCTAGTTTAATTTTCAATGAATAGCGCGAACTATTCATCCGGTGATTTCACTAATATGACATCTTTTCCTACTGTGAGTATATTACTGAAGAGAACTTTCTTAACTAACTCTTCCCCTTGAAATAAATGGTAAAACTTTTTTGGCGGGGAAATTATAAATGCCGTAATGGCACCTTCTTTTTCGTCCACTTCCGCATCTACAATATAACCGATAAATTTTCCGCTTGTTGCCTCAATGATTTCCTTCTCCTGAACGGATGAAAATCGCATTCCTCCATCCTCTCTGTATCATTAATTTACTTTTACCTCATTATAAGTATTCAAACATTGTAAATTTATGATGAAAGGGACAGCCCTACGTGTTGGACAGTCCCTCAGAATTTCTATCTATTTAACGGAAATCCCGCTTCATCATTTCTACCGCACTCTTTTCCAATCTCGATATTTGCGCTTGTGAAATACCTAATGACTGGGCGATTTCCGTTTGAGTTTCACCAAGGAAAAAGCGCTTTTCTATAATCATTTTTTGTCTGCTGTTTAGCTTTTTCATACTCTCTTGCAATGAAATCGAACCGACCCAATGCTCTTCTGTTACTTTATCTTTAATTTGGTCAATCATAAAGATTGCATCGCCACCATCGGAATAAATCGGCTCCTGCAGTGACATCGGGTCTTGAATTGCATCAAGAGCAAACAGTACATCTTCTTTTTTCATTTCAATTGCCTGTGCCAATTGCTCGATTGTGGGTTCTGTTAAATGTTCCGCAATAAATTGTTCTTTTGCTTTCATCGCTTTATACGCAATATCGCGCAATGAACGGGACACACGCAGTGCATGATGATCGCGCAGATGTCTGCGGATTTCTCCCATAATCATCGGTACAGCATATGTTGAAAATCGAACATTATGCTTTAAATCAAAATTATCAATCGCTTTTAATAAACCAATACATCCTACTTGAAATAAATCATCTGCCTGTTCGCCACGATAGGCATAACGGCCGACAATGCTGAGCACTAAACGTAAATTGCAGAAAACTAGCTGCTCACGAACAATCCATTCTCCTTGCTGTAATCGTATAAATAAATCTTTCATTTCATCTGGCTTCAGTACTGGTAATGTAGATGTATCCACACCACATAATTCCACTTTTGTACGCATCCAACTTCACCTTCCGAACTAGATTGTCTTTTGTCTTTGCAATCATTTTGTCCGAAATGGTCATCGCTATGCGCGCCAAATTTAACCATCTTATGCAATTGGTTCGTTCAGGAATTCACGTAAATCCATAATAATTTTTTTCTCCAATCTTGAAATATAAGATTGCGAAATCCCTAAATGATCCGCTACTTCCTTTTGCGTCATTTCTTCTTTTCCGTTTAGGCCAAAACGGCACTCCATAATATACTTTTCACGAGGTGTCAGCTGATTAATGGCATTAAACATATGCTGACGCTCAATTTTACGTTCTACATCAAGTGTGATTATATGTTCCTCTGTCCCTAATATGTCTGAAAGCAACAGTTCATTGCCGTCTGCATCCGCATTTAACGGTTCATCAAAGGAAACTTCGCCTTTCATGCGGCTCGTCTTTCGTAAATGCATCAATATTTCATTTTCGATACAGCGTGAGGCATACGTCGCCAATTTAATATTTTTATCCAAATTAAATGTTTCAATCGCTTTTATAAGGCCAATGGAACCGATGCTGATTAAATCCTCAATCGGCGTGCTCGTATTATCAAAACGTCTTGCAATATAAACAACCAAACGTAAATTTCTTTCAATTAACATATCTCTGGCATGCAAGTCACCATTCATAAATGCTTCGACTACGACAACTTCTTCTTCTCTAGTTAATGGAATAGGCAATGAATCATGTCCCCCTATATAGTATGTCCCTTTTTTTCTTCTAAAGTAGCTTAGTATGTTTAAAATTATCGATTGAATTTTCTTAAGCAATATCGATCCTCCCTTATGAATTCGTTAGGACAAACACATGTGCAATCATTTGTGCATTTTGCGGAAAGCGCGCATCATTTTTCGTAAATACAACATAGTGATTTGGATACGTCTTGTTCTGAATGACAATTGTGGCACGAAAGGCCGGTACGAGTAATGTGCCTTTTTGAACCGTTGTAATAGGAACAATACGTATTCTTTTCTGTATTTCCTTTGAAAACATTGTCAGTGAGTAAGGCTCCCGCTCATCCCATTTGAGCAGGCATTCACTAAATTCATCCGGTAACATCGATTGAACTGATTTAAATGAAATAAAATGGACCGGTGCCTGACTTAAAGGTTCAGTGCATTCATTTCCGGTATCGATATATGTTACGAGCTCCATCTGTTGTTCAAACAGTTCCACTTTGCTTGTCGTTACATACCGACTTTGTGCAACATTCTGCAGCTTTTGAAACCAGCCTTGTTTCATCACTGTCAAACTAATACATACTATGCCGAAACATAAAAAAATATAAACGAAAAACGGAGATGCAAGCAAAAATGGCTGTAATGCTGTTATTAATCCACCTGCGAGCAAAGTAGCGACAACAACCCACTTTCCCTGCTCGTAAAATATTTTCCATTTAAACGAAAAGGCAATGCCTAGTAGTATGATGAAACTTACAAGCAACATGAATATGTTTCCCATAAATAACACAGCGATCAGCGCACTACAAAAGGCTCCTAATAGTAATCTCCAAATTGGAATGATGGTATATGTTATAGTTGCGGTAAATTTTAGTAGTACGAGATTCATTAAAAAATTCATTAAAAGAATCCACTCTGCATACATGTATTGTCCTCCTGTAAATAAGATTATCAAACCCCCCCAGAGTTTTTTGTCTAACCGTTGCATAAATTTGGAAGAATCGTATGACATATTGTTACGCTATTCAAATCCTATCGACAAAAAGTTGGCTGCAGGAAAGTTATAGAATGATAGAGGCGTAGAGGCATAGTCGGAGGTTTTAGTCTGACGGGGAGAATCTGTTAATCTACTGTTTCTTTCGAATACATTAACTGCATGCTGTTTTCGATATCATCTCTGAAACTAAAAAAACGATTATTCACATGTATATGTGAATAATCGTTTTTCATATTATGAAAGGTTGTATTATTAGCGATTGCGACGATTGCGTAAAAATGTCGGAATATCCAATGCATCGTCCTGCTGATAGTTTGTTTGTTGTGTTTGACGCGGCGCTTCTTGCTGCACCTGTTCTTGCTGGCGTACAGGCTGCTGTTGCTGCTGTTGAGTTGTGCTTGTTGCAGCTTGTTGACGAGCACCGATTGAAGGACGTACAGGCTGTGGCTTTTGAATAATAAAGTCATCAGAGAAACCTGTTGCAATTACCGTTACGATAATTTCGTCGTTTAAGTTATCGTTAATTACAGAACCGAAGATCATATTTACTTCTTCGTCAGAAGCAAGCTGTACAATATCGGCAGCTTCCTGAACTTCAAATAAACTTAAGTTCGTTCCGCCTGTAATATTCATAATGACACCTTTTGCTCCATCGATTGATGTTTCAAGTAATGGAGAAGAAATTGCTTTTTTAGCGGCTTCTACTGCACGGTTTTCACCAGCAGCAATACCGATACCCATTAATGCAGAACCTTTATCGGACATGATTGTTTTTACATCGGCAAAGTCCAGGTTGATTAAACCAGGTGTTGCGATCAAGTCTGAAATACCTTGTACACCTTGACGTAATACATTGTCCGCTTCACGGAACGCTTCAAGCATTGGTGTTGATTTATCAACAATTTGCAGTAACTTATCGTTTGGAATGACGATTAATGTATCAACCGCTTCCTTCATTGAAGTAATACCACCGATTGCCTGTGTTTGGCGTTTACGGCCTTCAAATGTAAACGGACGTGTTACAACACCTACTGTCAATGCACCTAAATCACGTGCGATTGATGCGATTACCGGTGCTGCACCCGTACCAGTACCACCGCCCATACCGGCAGTTACGAATACCATGTCGGCACCACGCAGTACTTCTTCCAATTGTTCGCGGCTTTCCTCAGCAGCTTTTTTACCCACTTCAGGGTTTGCTCCTGCACCTAGTCCACGTGTTAATTTACCGCCAATTTGTAGTTTATATTCAGCTTTTGACAGATTTAAAGCTTGCGCATCTGTATTTACAGCGATAAAGTCCACACCTTGTACACCATGTTCGATCATGCGGTTTACGGCATTGTTACCGCCTCCGCCAACGCCGATTACTTTAATAACGGCTAATTGTTCAACATCCGTTTCAAATTCTAACATACTCTTCTCCTCCTAATTGTTCACGTCATTCATTTTCGTATTAATCGAAAAATTTGTTTAATAAGTTTTTCGCGCGATCAATCACACTTACTTTACTTGCGCTTTCTACTCTCTCCGGCACATTTGATTGTTTTTTAGAAGGAGTTGGTTGAGTAGGATAAGGTGCTGCATATGAAGAAGCTGGTACCGGCTCGCTTCTTCCGTAAAATTCGTCTTCTGCATTTGCATAACGAATTAAACCTACTGACGTCGTAAAGGCCGGTTCACGTACTCCGATGTAATCCGGTGTATAAATACGAACACGCGTCAACATTACTTGTCGCGCCAGCTGGGCAATTCCTTCCAGCTGTGCTACACCGCCGGAAATAACAACACCACCCGGTAAATCCTGTACCCCCATACGTGCTAATTCATCCAATACTAATTCAAATAACTCTTCTAAACGTACTCCGATAATTTCAGATATAAAGCGTTGACTGTATTGATCTGTTGTATCAGTACCAACAACAGGAACATCAAACGTCTGTTCATCCGAAGCATCATCGTAAAAGGCATGTCCATACTGCTTTTTGATTTTTTCGGCTTGTTCGGTCGGTGTTTTTAATACGATCGATAAATCCTTCGTAATATGATCTCCGCCTACCGGGATAACAGCAGTGTTTGTCAACAGTCCGTCCTGGAATACCGCAACAGTTGTTGAGCCGCCTCCTAAATCGATATAAGCAGTTCCTTGATTTTTCTCATCTTCCGTCAGCGCAAAATACCCTGCAGCCAATGGTTGTAGATAGATTTCGCGAATTTGCAAGCCTGCACGTTCTACACATCTTAAAACATTATGTACAAGCGTCTTGGATGTCGTAATCATTGTCGCATCCATCTCTAAACGAATGCCGATCATACCACGCGGGTCTTTGATCTCATCTAGGTTGTCTACGATAAATTGTTTAGGAATCAAATTTACTAACTCTCGCTCTGGTGGAATCGACATTACCTGTGCAGAGTCTATTACTCTAGCTAAATCATCGTCCGTGATTTCCCGGTCTTCACCGTTAACCGCTACAACCCCTTTAACAGGCTGTAGAACTGTCTGGTTTGCAGGAACTCCAAGCACCACTTCCTCTATGTTAATACCAGTCATTCGTTCTGCTTGGTCTACAGCTTTTTTAATGGACTGTACAGTTGCATCTATATCAACTATTGCACCTTTTCTTATTCCTGTTGATTTCACATGACCTACACCAATTACGTGCAATTGATCACCGTTCATCTCTCCGATTAGGACCTTTATAGAAGAAGATCCAATATCGAGTGAGACATAAATTTCTTGATGATTCAACTTTCTGCACCTCCTTCGATTACTCCTATAGTTCATTCTATTGTAAATTCCGTTGATTGTCTAAGTAAAACGATAAATTGTAATGATATTTTAACGTGATTGTTAAGAGTTTTCCTCCTTTTTCAGCCTTCTGTTCTCATATTTTGTCAATAACAAACGACGAATGACTGCGATATTCTGGAACAGTCGAACTCCGAATGCAAAAATAGCGGCTAAATATAGATCGACACCTATATGAACTCCGAGAAAAGCCAACCCTGCTGCTAAAATTATATTAAAGAAAAACCCGGAAATAAATACTTTGTCATCGTATACTTGCTGCAATAATGCACGGATACCGCCGACCATTGTATCGAGAGCCGCCAGTACAGCAATGGATAAATAGTTTTCATAAACAGATGGAATTTGAATATCTGTTAAAATCCCTAATACCACGCCTAATATAAGACCTAAAAGTGGTAACCACATATTCGCATCCCCTTCTAATTTTCTGATAAATACTTACTTTTTTGTACAGGCACAACAGAGTCGATTTGTATATTCTGCTCTGCTTCATGAATCGTCAATACTAGGTTATCAATATAAAATTCATCCTGAAACGTAGATGCCAGCAAATGGTTTTTCATTTTTTCGGCTTGCTCATACGTAAATGTAATGATATTTATTTCGAAATCAGTATTTTGAATCGGCTCACTATTGATCGTCGTTTTTCCGTTAATATCGCGAATGGCCGAGCCGTAGCTTAAACGTTTGTCATCCACTTCAACCGCCCGGGCATTATAGCGGTTTAAATCATTTATAAGCCGAATTAACAGTTCAGGGGATACAGGCTTTATTTCATAGCCTAAACCCGCTAATTCGGGTGAAGGGCCAACTGTTAATGTTAAGCCCGGTCCTTCAACCGGAAGGATCCCTGCACGTTCTTTAAGCTGATCAACCGTTTGCTGCAATAGCACTTCCGGATTATCAAACTCTGCATCCTCATATTTATTTACTGTTTCGGTTAATTCGCTTATTGCGGTCAGCAGTTCTGAATGCCGCTCCTGCTCCGCAAACAATTGCTGGCGAATTTCCCAAATATCGACTGTAGTTCTTTGTTCCGGATTTTGAACAGTGTTGTACTGCACTGCGAGCATAAAGCCGATGATGAACGAGATAATTGTAATATTACGGTACATTTTTTTCGTCATCATCTTCCCTCCGATCTTATGCCTTATTCATCGCCGACTGTTTTCATTTCAATTAGCTCGTCCTTTTCCAAAGTAACGACAATTTGTTCATTTAGTAATTGGTCAAATACTCCCCCCGCCAGTTCTAACGAAGAAATAAGTACATCTTGATTACCTACCGCCTCGATTACAAATGGTGCAGGGTACTGTTGTCCATCAATTGTAATGACAGGACCGTTACAGGCAATGTAGGAATTCGTTTTTAAACGTTGTCCGTTAATGGATATTGCCTCGGCTCCTGCAATTTTCAATTCATTTAATACTTTAAATATGTGACTTTCGTGCACAATATACTCATTTGGATTGGTAGTATTCGGATTATAGTCCCCATCTTGCAGGGTTATTCTGATCCCTTGTCCCATTCCATCTGTCAGGCCTAATAACAACCGCAATTGCTCAGCATCCTGGCGATTCTGTTCATATTGTGTTTCGTTTGAAGAAAACTGCTTTTCATACGTACGAATTTTCTCCTCTAATTGGGCCAACTCGTCTGCAAGCTCTTTGTTTCTTTCCTGTTTTTCAATCAAATCTTCCAAGTACTGATTTTCCTGCTCAAACTGGGGAGAGGCAGAACTTAATGTACGCTTGTCCTTTGATAAATTATAGGAAAAGCCGATAATAAATCCTGTAATTACGCATACAATTAGTATGGCGCCATACTTTCCTGAAAATAAAGTACGTTTTTTCTTCGGCTGCCCGCTGTTATCATTCCGGCTCTTCTTCATTTTGTTCTTCCAGTTGCCCCCCTTCTTCAGTTTCCACATTTTCTGTTTCATCTTCAAGTTCTTCGGTTTTTTCAGTGTCTTCTTTTATTAATGAATATTCACCTGAAAAAGGTCGGTAATATGAACCAACTTCAATATCTACAATCCCTTTTTCAGAAACGTCCTCGCTTTCAATTTGCGCGATGATCGATGGATAATAATTCAACTTTTCAGCCAAAGTATTCGCATCAGCGCGTACTTCATAGCCATCATTCATGAAAAGCGTAATTGAATACGGGTCCGCTTCTGTAGGATTTGCATTAATTTGTGAAATGAGCGACAGTACTTCCGGTTTTAAATTCGCAAGTTCCTTCAACAGCTTTTTTCGAAGTGTCTCATTTTCAAAATCCCGGAAAATCGGGGCATCGATAGGAACAATTTCATTGGATTCTTCAAAAACAACGCCATTATCAAGCATCGGATAAAATTCCCCGTCTTGTGAGATATAAGCTACTTTTTGCCATTCTTCTACTGTAATTTTCACTTCATTCAGGAATTTCCTTTCGACATTGACGGATTTTACCCAGTCATGCTGAGCAATTGCCTGCTCGACGTCCGAAATTTTAAAGCCCCATAACGAATCATCTATTTTTAAATTCGACTGTTCGATATAGTACGTATCTTCCTTAAGGGATGCCCCTTTAATATCAATCTTTTTTATATCACTATAGGGTAATTGAAAATAAAGAAGGATGATAATGATAAAAAGAAAAATCGTCACTAGCGCTAAAAATTTAAGATTTGTTCGGCGTCTTCTGCGTTTTTTCATAGCTGGTACTCGTTCTGTAATATCGATTACTTTTTCCATTATCGCTACTCCTTCCTTCTTTCATAAGAGAAATTTAAAATAAGTGCTACTGTTACCCAGACAACAACAAGCGATGTTCCGCCGTAGCTTATAAATGGCAGTGTTACACCGGTTACAGGCAGTAAATTAATAACTACCCCTATATTCAGCGCTGCCTGTACAGCAATCATCGTTGTAAGTCCGCATATCGCATAAAAGTGAAATACATGTTTGCACTGTAATGCCAAGCGATATCCAAGAATTAAAAAGCACGCAAAAATAAGCAGCAGTCCCATTCCACCGACAAGTCCGATTTCTTCTAAAATAATTGCAAATATAAAATCGTTCTGCGGTTCCGGTAAGTATAAATACTTTTGTCTACTTTTTAATAATCCATGTCCAAACAAGCCTGCCGGACCTATCGCAAATAAAGATTGCACAGCTTGGAAGCCGCTTCCTAACGGGTCTGCCCAAGGATTGATGAACGCTTCGATCCGTTTAAGCCGATACGGGGCCGCGATGATTAACCCGGCAAGGCCACCTATACCTAATGTGATGAGAACAACATATAAGCGCAGCGGATATTGTGCAATAAAAAATATAATTAAAACTACTACAACTAAAATAAATACAGCACCGAAATCAGGCTGAAGCATAATCAATGCTGCCGGAAGAATCAATATGAGAAAATGCTTCAGTTGAACAATGCGCTCATACGATTTCCGCTGTGTCAATAATGCACTGATATATATAATTGTCGTTACTTTCGCAATTTCAGCCGGTTGTATCGTTAAAGAACCGACTCCTATCCAACTTTGCGAACCATTCCGGACAATCCCGATACCCGGAATAAGAACAGCAACAAGTAAGCCAAGCGAAATAATATAAAAAATTCTCCAAACTTTCGGCTGCTGTAAAAACTCCCAGTTCATAATGGCTACACAAATGATAAGTGCAACGATGAAATAGATCGACTGCTTCAGGTAAAACGGGGTTTGTCCATTATAGTGAACATTCCCCCAATATGTACCTGCAGAAAAAATAAAGAGAATCCCGATAAGCGACAATACAATCGCACTGACCATAAAATACTGTTGATTTTTTTGCGACAGTGTAACTATCCTTTCTTATGAAAGTTTCATAACACGATCTATAAATAAGTCGCCCCGAATTTCAAAGCTCGCATGTTGATCCCAGCTTGCACATGCCGGTGACAGTAAAATGATGTCACCTTGTTCAGACATTTTTGCTCCGTAACCGACTGCATCTTCTACATCAATTGCACGCACAATATTCGTAATGCCACATGATTTTGCAAATTCGATAAAGCGAAGTGCAGTTTCGCCGAACGCGACAACTGCTTTTACACGTGTCATTTCTTTACGAAGCTCTTCAAATGAATGCCCGCGATCTAATCCGCCGGCCAATAATACAATCGGTTGCTCAAATGCAGCCAAGGCACTTTTCGTTGCCAGTACATTTGTTGCTTTTGAATCATTGTAAATTTTACGTCCTTGCCAATCACGGACAAACTGTGTCCGGTGACGTACCCCTGCAAATGTTGATAATACTTCTTCGATCGCTTCAACAGGACATTGCTGCAGTAGCGCTGCTGCCACAGCACATAAAATGTTTTCCAAATTATGCTCACCCGGCAATACAATATTATCACGTTTTAAGATCACATCGCCTTGCCAATAAATGTTTTCTTTATCAGCGCTGATTCCTTGTTTGGCATGACCTTTTGTCGTAAATGGAATGAGTTGGGCATTTGATTTTTGAGCATATTTCGCCACAACTTCCTGATCGGCATTATAAATAAAATAATCTTCGGCTGTCTGATTGCGTGTGACCCCAAATTTAGCCTCGGCATATTCTTCAAATGTCCCATGGTAATCCAAATGGGCTTCATACAGATTTGTCAAAATTGCGATATGCGGTCTGAATTCACGTGTTCCCATCAACTGAAATGATGATAACTCGGTAACGATGACCTCATCTGCTTTTGCTTCTGCTGCAACACCACAGGCAACGGTTCCAATATTCCCGGCGATTAATGGTTTCAAACTGCCAGCTTTTAGCATTTCGTAAAGTAAAGTTGTCGTTGTAGTTTTGCCATTCGAACCGGTAATACCGATAAATGGCGCTTCACTTACTAAATAGGCAAGTTCCATTTCTGTAATAACAGGCAGACCCTTTGTTATCGCATCGGCAACGATCGGATTTGTGTATGGAATCCCGGGGTTTTTTACGACAAGCTCAAAACCTTCATCAAGCAAATCTTCCGGATGTCGTCCACAAATTACGGTAATTCCTTTTGATAAAAGCTCCTGCGCTTCAGGATTTGCATCAAATGGCTTTGCATCATTGACTGTTACAAATGCACCTAACCGATGCAAAAGCTCAGCAGCCGCAACACCACTTTTCGCCAATCCTAAAACGAGTACTTTTTTAGCTTGTAATCCTTTATAATCCATCATAATAACGCCTCCGCTAATACTGCTATAAGTGCTACGATACATCCTGTTGACCAAAATACTACTACGACTTTCCACTCGGACCATCCGGATAATTCAAAATGATGGTGAATCGGACTCATTTTGAATATACGTTTTTTACGCAGTTTATAGCTTCCTACTTGTAAAATAACGGATAATGTTTCAATAACAAATACGAGACCGATTAATAGTAAAAGCAATTCCTGTTTTACGAGTACCGAAATCATTGCCAATGCACCGCCAAGCGCAAGGGAACCTGTATCTCCCATAAAGACTTTAGCCGGGTTTGCATTAAAAATAAGGAAACCAAGTAATGCACCAGTTACAGCAAATGCAAATAATGCGATATCGGCTTGTTCGTTAAATAATGCAATGACACCAAATGCAGCAAATGCAATTGAAGCCGTTCCGGATACGAGTCCATCCAAACCATCCGTCAAATTGACCGCATTCGAAAAGCCTACTAGCCAGAAAATTAAAAACCCGACATACAGGATTCCTAAATCAATTGATATATCTGTGTACGGAATACCTACAGATGTATCAAATGAACCTAAACGTAATAGTAAAAATGCTGCAATCGCAATTGCAATTTGCCCAATCAATTTTTGAAGGGATGTCAATCCTAAATTACGTTTGAAAATAACTTTTAGCCCATCATCTAAAAAGCCAATTACGCCAAATCCAACTAAAACAAGTAATAATACAATCGTTTGTGTTGTAAACAAGTCGAAAATCATTGCGACGATAATTGTCGAAATAATAATGGCTAACAAGAAAATTAAACCACCCATTGTAGGTGTACCCGCTTTTTTCATATGTGATTGAGGGCCTTCTTCACGTATGCTTTGCCCGAATTTCAATCGGCGTAAAAGAGGGATTCCTACTGGTGCTAAAATGACCGTTACTAAAAATGATGAAAAGAGTATGGTCAATGTTGTTGATAATGTCATAATATATCTCCTTTAAAACTTCTGTCTGAATATGGTGGAACGTTTGATTTTCAACGGTTACGATTTCTGATTTATTATTGTGAAAAAACGTCCTTCACTATAATAGTTGTTTTAGTTGCATTTTGAAAGATGGAAATTCTATTTAATTTCCTAAATATAGATGAACACTGTCACTTTGGAGAATGAGACTGTCAGCCGACGGTACTTGCTGAACTACTTTTTCGCCTTCTCCATGCCATTCAATCTTATACGGATATAAATGCGGAATCACTTCATTTTTTGTCATTCCAATAAAGTTAGGTGTACGCTCAGTCAATTCATCGCCCCAAACATAATCCCGTTCTATCTGGTCTTTTTGCTTTTCGATATTGTACAGAGGTGCTGCATCTTCAATAATACGGCCTACAATCGGTGCAGCGATAACACTTCCGAATTGCAGTGAACTTTTCGGATTATCGATCGCAACATAGACGATAATTTCCGGATCATTGGCCGGCGCAAACCCGATGAACGATACAATGTAATCACCGTCTTTATAGCGGCCATTTTCCACCTTTTGCGCTGTCCCGGTTTTGCCCCCGATGCGTAAGCCATCACGAAATGCCTGGCGACCGGAACCTTTCGCAACTACTAGTTCCAATGCATGACGCACTTTTTCAGATGTCTCTTCACTGATGACCTGTGCTTTTGCTTCCGGATTCTGTTCCATGATGACTTCGTTTGTTTTTGAATCCAGAATTTTCGAGACCGTATATGGTGTATATAATGTACCGCCATTAATAGCTGCCGAGACCGCCTGCATCTGCTGAATCGGCGTAACGGAAACTCCCTGGCCGAAAGAGGTCGTTGCATGCTCTACCGGTCCAAATGCTTCTTTCGAAAATAATATACCTGTTGATTCTCCGGCAATGTTCGAGCCTGTTTTTTTCCCGAATCCGAATTTGTGGATATACTCAAGCAACTTTGTTGAACCAACTCGTTGCCCTAGCTCTACAAATCCGGGGTTACAGGAATTTTGCACAACTTCGTAAAAAGTCTGGTCTTTATGCCCTTCTCGTTTCCAGCAGCGCAATCGCGCCCCCTCGACCATTGTATAGCCATGATCATGAAAGTGTTCTTCCTCCATATTGACCACACCTTCTTCAATCGCAGCACTGAGCGTAATGATTTTGAATGTGGAACCCGGCTCATAAGACATAAATACAGGAAGGTTCCGGTTGTATATACTTGGCTCGACTTCCGAAAATTTCGTTGGATCATATGTGGGGAATGATGCAAGCGCCAGTATTTCACCACTGTTTGGATTCATGGCAATGGCCAATGCCTGATCTGCGTCATACTCCAGCATTGCCTGTGATAATTCTCGTTCAACAATTTTCTGAAGCTTTAAATCAACCGTCAGCTGAATTGTCGCTCCGTCTTTTCCGTCTTTCCATTCATCATCCACATGTTCCAGTGCATTGCCTTTCGCATCAGTAAATAACCGAATGGCTGCATCCGAACTTTTTAATAATTCATCATACTCATATTCGATTCCTGCCAAACCTTGGTTATCCGCACCTGTAAAACCTAAAAAGCGTGCAAGCAAATTACCGTGCGGATAAGACCTTACATAGTCGACTCCGCTGTATAAACCCGGAATTTGGAGCTGTTGAATTTTCTCCGCTTGCTCATAAGTAATGTTTTTGGCTTCCGGAGCAATTTTCACCAAGGATACGCGCTGCTGCAATCGTTCCAATATTTTGGCTCGATCTTTATTGAGCACGTTTGCAATGGCATCTGCTGCTTGTTCTTTATCTTCGTTTTGTGAAGGCATGAAGTACAGAGTCGGGGCAAGTTTATTCGTTACAATTACTTCATTGTTACGGTCAGTAATTTCGCCTCGCTGTGTATGGAACGGAATCTCTCTGTCCCAGTTTTCTTTTGCCTTTGTCGAAAGCTCATCATACTGAATAATTTGGACGGATACTAATTTAACAAAAATCGCCACGCCGTATAGTCCAAGTGCGATGGCGATCCATGTTAAACGTTTTTTAGATTTTGTAGTTACCCATTTCATAATATGACACCTCACCTAAAACAACGTATGTTAAAGATGAAGTTTGTATTCAAATCTCTCTAATCTTGTGGAATTTCTTCAATAAATTCTTCGTCAACCTCTTCTTCCAGCTCCATATCCACCGCCGGAGGGGTCAAATGTTTTTCCTCGGGAGTTTTCAGCTTGACGACGATCGGTGAATCATCTGTTATCGGCGTCCCTTGGGAAACACTTTGGCTTTCTACATAGCCTTCCCCGACAATTTCAATCGGCAGTTTAGATAGTGATTTATAAACAAGTAAATTACGAAGTGACCACTCACTAAACGATGGTAATGTAATTTCTCCATCTGTCTTTAAGAAAACGATGCTCCCACTTGTTAATGATGCATCTGCTGCAGGGAACTGTTCCGTAATTTCTCCGCCTTGACCAATAATTACAGGTACCAGTCCTTCCGCTTCCAATTGAGCCATAACCGTATCTGTCTGATTCCCAACATAATTATCAACATTTGCCGTTTCGACTTCCGCTACGTCCGAAGGATTGATATTCATGTACTTTAAACTGTTCAGAACAACAGAATTGAATACTTGGGAAACCGGATCAGAGCCTATTTCCGTTGCTTCCAGTTTCGGCTTTGCAACGGCAATAAATACAGCCAGCTGCGGATTTTCTACTGGTGCCATCCCTAAGAATGAATAGAGGAATTCATTTTTCCCCCAGTCATAACCGATACCATTGGCTTTCGGCATCTGGGCAGTTCCTGTTTTCCCCGCAACTTTATAGCCATCAATCTGGAAACGTTTCGCATTCCCGGCTTCCCCGTAAATAGTCGAAGCCAGAACTTCACGCGTTTGCTTTGCTGTCTCTGCCGAAATCGGCTCACCTTTTATAGTAGGTTCTGAATCTACTACAGTCTCACCTGTGTTCGGGTTGACAATTTTATCAATTACGTATGGCTGCATCATTTTCCCGTCATTTGCTACTGCAGTTAAACCTTGAATTAGCTGGATCGGAGTAACAGTCGAACCTTGACCGAATGTTGTCGTATACTTCTCTAAAGGATAGCGTGAGTTAATAATGCCGCTCGCTTCATTTGGTAGGTCAATGCCTGTTTTTTGCCCGAAACCAAAATCCTTTAAATAGCTCTCATACGTTTCCCATCCCATAATATCAAGCAAATTCGTCATTGCCGTATTTGAAGAGCGCTGAATTCCTTCTAAATAGGAGATTTTCCCCCAGCCATGTGTATTATGGTCACGTACCGTGTTTTCATAAACTTTGTACTGTCCGGACTGGTATGTGGCATTCGGATGCCAGTTCCCCGAATCGATTGCGGCTGCAACCGTAAATGTTTTAAATGTGGAACCCGGTTCAATTGTATTTTCAACCACATCATTCAGCCAGTTGCCATCTAACCCTGCACGCGTGTCAGGATTGAACGTAGGCCGTTGTGACATCGCCAGGATTTCTCCCGTTTTCGGGTTTGCCACGACAGCAACCATAGACTGTGGTTTATATTGATCATTAACTCGTGACATTGCTTCTTCCAGGAAGTTTTGGATTGTTTTATCGATTGTCAAATAAATATCGTTCCCGTCCTGTGCTTCCTGTACGACTTTATCGCTGCTTGGCAATAAGTAGTTACGGGCATCGCGCTGGTAGGTTAACTTCCCGTCAGTTCCTGTCAATTGCTTGTCATAAATATATTCAAGTCCCATTTTCCCGACTACCGACGAATTTCCGTCATCATCGGTTTCACGCAATGCAAAACCTATAAGATGCGAGGCAAAGGCGCCGTTCGGATAATAGCGTTTTTTGTCGCTGTATAATAGAATGCCAGGCAGATTCAGCTCTTCAATCTTCTTTTTTACTTCATGACTGATGCCGCGCCCTGCCAGACCAAACTCTACCTGATATAAATCTTTGGAAGGATTTAGCCGTTCATAAATTTTTTCTTCTTCCATCGGAATGTATTGTGCCAATAATTTTGCTGTTTCGGCTTTATCGACGACATGCCGTGGATTTTTTTTATTTTCTGTTGCCGATTCTTTAATTACGGCTACAAGACGGTAGCTTAATGTATCTTCGGCAATGACATTTTCATTGCGGTCCAGAATCTTCCCACGGTCTGCAGATAACACATATCCAGTTTCGTACCTTGATAATGCTTCTTCTTCCAATTCATGCCCTTTTACCATTCCTGTCGCCTGGATTGACGCAAAACGCCAATATAATAGTAAAAAGAGCCCTCCAAAGAATATAAACATTAGAAAGGCTCCTATCTGGTAACGAAATCTTCTCTTTTTCATTCTCCCGGCACTACTTTCACATTTTTCTCATTTAGTGTTAATCCGAGTTCTTTCGCTTTTTCCCAAATACGTTGGTGAGTGGAGCGTTCACTTACTTGTACTTTTAAATCTGTATTATTATTGTTGACTTCAGTTATGTCGTGTTCGATTTTTTGGATTTCCATACTGAGCGTTTGGATTTCTCCTTGAGTATGTAATATGGAAATAGCGAAAGATGCTACTACGATTGCAAATACTAGGAACAAAAACTTCTCCTGCGCCGAAAAATACTTTGCTTTGCGTTTTTTCGGCTGGACCGGCAGTCTTTGTTCCTGCTGCTGATGTTGAGGTAGTTCTGGCTGCTGTTGTATATAGGTTTGTCTTGCTCTTACTGCCATTTTTTACCCACGTCCTTTATCGTTGATTTTTTCAGCAATGCGCAATTTTGCTGAACGTGAACGATTATTCGCAGCTAACTCCTCGTCTGATGGTAAAATCGGTTTTCTTGTCACTAATTTAAGTATTGGTTTCATATGCTCCGGAATCACAGGTAAACCTGGAGGTAAATCCGGCAATGATGAAGCCTCTTTAAATAGTGTTTTTGTTAAGCGGTCTTCCAATGAGTGGAAAGTAATCACACTTATACGACCACCAATTTTCAATAAATCGATTGCATCTACTAAAGAATCTTCCGCTGCACCTAATTCATCATTTACAGCAATTCGAATAGCCTGGAAGATTCGTTTTGCAGGATGTCCACCTTTGCGACGTGCAGGGGCTGGAATACCATCTTTTATAAGCTCTACTAATTGACCTGTCGTTTCAACAGGAGCAATTTCTCGGGCTTGTTCAATTTTGCGCGCAACTTGTTTTGAAAATTTCTCTTCTCCATAACGGAAGAAAATACGTACTAGATTTTCGTATGACCATTCATTCACAACTTGATATGCGCTCAATTCTGCAGTCTGATCCATCCGCATATCGAGCGGTGCATCATGATGGTAACTAAATCCTCGTTCAGGTGTATCAAGCTGTGGTGATGAAACACCTAGATCATATAAAATTCCATCTACCTGATGAATGTTCAGATTGTATAATTCTTCTTTTAAATAGCGGAAATTTGAGTGTACGAAAATCACTCGATCCAAATAATCGGCTAGTCGTACTTTTGCGTTTTCAATCGCCGTTGTATCCTGGTCAAAGCAAATCAAACGGCCTTTTTCTGACAATTGTTGTACAAGGTACTCGCTATGGCCTGCACCACCTAATGTGCAGTCTACATAAATACCATCCGGATTGATGTTCAACCCATCAACAGTTTCTTTCAATAATACGGTTGTATGATCGAACATAGTTTAAAGCACCTCTTAATATTAATTCAATTACGTGTCGGTACCATTACACCCGGATTAAAAGTTCATGTCGGTTCTGTAATAGTGACCATTTTTTAATTTTTCAACTTCTACTAAATTTAAAAATCAAAGCCTATCAGATTTTCTGCGATTTCATCAAATGATTCTGCCGATTGTTCGAAGTATTGCTGCCAAGATTCTTTTGCCCAAATTTCAATTTTGCTCGATACCCCTAATATCACGCATTCTTTTTCAAGATTAGCGTATCCAATTAGTGTAGATGGAATATTAATACGGCCCTGCTTGTCCACTTCTACTTCTGTTGCCCCAGAAAAGAAAAATCGCGCAAATGCACGTGCATCTTTTTTGGTCATCGGTAAATCCTTTAATTTATCTTCGAGTTTTCGCCATTCATCCATAGGATATCCAAAAATGCATTGATCTAGCCCGCGAGTTATTACAAAGTGTTCTCCAAGTGATTCTCGAAACTTTGCAGGGACAATCATACGGCCTTTTGCATCGATTGAATGTTGATATTCTCCCATGAACATGCTACTCACCCCACTTTAATAAATAATGTACCACATCCCCCCACTTTCTACCACCAAATTCATTGCTTCTCATACCAATAAAACAAAATTACGTAAATGAGCATATTCTCACACATATGTTCGGTGCCAAAAGACACAAAAAGGAGTTATCTACATATGAGATAACTCCTGTTTTTTAAAAGGTAATAAGTTGGTGTTTCATAGAGATACTCATTGGCAACTCCAATAAATCATCAATCAACTTTTCCCCATAGGTATTTAGAAATAAATAAGGATTATACAGTCGCTCTTGGTAACTATTATTCGGATATAGCAGCGACTGGATTGTTTTATAGTGGCGAATAGCCACTTCATGCTTTTCTATATTTTGCTGTTCCAGTTTCGAACGTAAATATTGGAACTGGCGTTCATGGTAATTTTTATTCTTCTCCAGTAAATCTTCTACATGATAGTTGCCATGCTGCAGATAACTCGTCAGCTGTTCATACTGCTCTTCCATCTGTTTTTGCATCTGTTCAATTGCACGCGTTACTTGTTCGTCTTTCACACTTTCCACAAATTGCGATAAATGTTCTTCTACCTTACCAGTCAGCACATCCTCTACAGACAGCTCTTTTTGTTCCAGTAATGCATCAACTTGTCGTGTAATAAGCGTAATGCTGAGCCTTGGCGCAAATATCGGCATTTGCAGCTCCAACGTATCAAATGCAGGCTTTAATGTTGCCCAATAAGCCAGTTCGCCGGGACCGCCGACAAATGCCAGTACCGGGAGAGCCATTTCCTGCATTAATGGTCTCGTCACAACATTATTACTTAAATGTTCAGGGGACTCATTCGCAATAGCAACTAATTCTTCTTCTGAAAAATCCGCATGGGCTGATCCATTTTTAAAACGGCCGCCACTGCGCTCAAGCAGAAATCGCTCGCCTTCTTTAATGTAGAATAAATTCGCATTTTGCTCTGTAGCTTCGATCGGCATTGTATAGCCTGCCTCGGCAAGCTTTCTTTCCTGAGCTACTACACCTGTTGCAATCGATTCGTTCTTTTCAATCAATTGGACAAAATATTGTTTTTCATATTGTCTGAACGGCCCATATGTCGCATCCAGCATTAATAAACCGTGATTTTCAAATAAATCATTCATGAGCAATGTAAAGAAATCAGTGAATGTTTCACTGTTTTCCGCATGATTCATTACATTACTCAGTAAGTCTGCAGTATGTTCTGTTTCCCCGAAATCTTTAAATACCGTTAAAATAAACTGTTGCAATGCTTCTTTATTCAATTCTGTAGTCGAAGCCATTTTCTTCAGCTTAGAACGTTCACTGTAACCACGTTTTTTCACTTCGCCGTTTGCCATTGTATACGTATGATTGATCTCTTCAATATCGTGATCTTCACCCGCAATCCAAAACATCGGTACGACCGGGGCATTTAGTATTTTTCTTTGTTGTTCCGCCAGCAGAATAACCGTAATCGCTTTATGAACAGAATAGAGTGGACCTGTCAGCAAACCAGCCTGCTGACCACCTACTACAACTACCGCACCTTGCTCTAGTTCATCTAAATGGTGCGCAGTTTTTTCCGAGATGCCATACCGCTCCATAAAACTGCGGATAACTTGAGCCAATTCTTTCGAACGATATGTACGATTTTTTAAATATGCAAATCGTTGATCAAAAGCTCCCTCATTATATTTATATTCAAAAAACGAATGGATATCGGCATTTTCCGACCAATAGTCCGCTAATAGCTTATTCGTTACTGGTGAATTTATTTGTTCTAGCTCCATGAAAATTCTCCTCTACTTCTCTTTACTCAATTTTGAAATTACCTTTATCATTGTTTTGCTTTATGTTTTCCCGGATACTAGTTTACAGTAAAAGAAAAGTTTAGCCACCCTAATCAACCAGCATAAACATCATAACTGAATGGGTGATTCCAACAATCCAAATTATAAAATAAGTGATGCTGAACAATAGAAAGTAAAAGCGCCAAACTTTTTTCAGTAATGGCTTCAATTCAATTTCTTTTTTCGTTCGCCAATCAACATATGTAAAAACAATCGCGATTACGAGCATGACAATTAGCATCGGCATTAATATACCAATATTCCATATGCCTTGTAACGCAATTGGTATCGAAAATAACAAAAGAAATGTTGTAATATCCGCTGCAATGCCAATCGCTTTATGTTTTTTCACCCGAAGCTTACGGCATACGAGCAGCACAGTGATAAAAACAATAATCGGACATACAATAATTGTTGCCGCCAAATATCGGAAAAATAATATCACAGGTGTTCACCGCTCTCTTCAAATGCTTTCACTAGATGATAAAGTGTCTGCAACACAGGTAATTCTTTCTCATTTTGCTCCGCTTTTTTCAAAATCGCCCCCGCTATAGTATCAATTTCGGTTTTGCGGTTTGCAAGACGATCCGCCAGCATAGACGATGTATTCTCTGCTGTCCTTTCACAAAGTGCAACAACTTGTTCAAATTGGAACGATTCTTTAAATTGCGGAAATGCCGTCATAAGTTCGTTATATAAATTATTCAGTAATTGCAATGTATCGCTCTTTGTAATCAGCTGTCCATTTTTCACCTGCAAAATCGCGGTTAACGGATTGATAAAACAATTCAGCAGCGCTTTTTCCATCAGCATCATTTCGGCATCCTGCTCAAAGACAATCGGCAATCCGGACGTCGAAATTTCGTTCAGGAAATCAAACTTGCTGTGATTCCCTTTTGCTACAGCAACTTTCATCACACCTTCCCCTTTATGGGAGACATGATACTGTGACAGTTTAAGAGCCCCGAACTGAATCGAGCTAAATGCAATATGGGCCTTATTTAATCCAAGTGCTTCGTCATAATGTGCTAAACCATTCTGCAAAAATAATAGTGGAACAGATTCCTTTACATGCTCCATACTTGTATACACTTCATGAAGTTGTCCATATTTCACAGCTACAATGATTAGATCTGCTTCATTGGAAATTGCCGAAATATATTTAACGTTGACGGTTGTAACAGACTGATTCAAGTTTGTCCTGGCAATCTGGATGTCCTTATATACAGTTTTCTCAGCAGGTTTTCCGACAATGTACACATCCATATTCTTTTCAGCAAAATAACTTGCTACTAATAAACCAACTGCACCTGCCCCAATGATTTCAATTCGCATTATATTATACCTCAAATTTATTTCGAATTAAAAAGGTCTGCCTTCAAGACAGACCTTTAGGTAAATTTATTATACTGGATATACCGGATGTTTTCGATACGGTAAGACAATTTGTTTCGAATTATAGTAATTAAAGCGTTGAATTAATGTATGTCTTAGTTGATTTGGCGCGACAATATCATCAATTACCATTTCGGAAGCCAATTTGTATAAATCGATCTCTTCCTTGTATTCTTCGATTTTTTGTTTCACAAACTGCATTCGCTCTTTCAGATCTTCAATCGCCTCAATTTTATTTGAATAAACAGCATTTACGGCCGCTTCAGGACCCATTACTGCAATTTGGGCAGTCGGCAATGCAATGACCGCATCCGGTTCAAATGCCGGTCCGCACATCGCGTAAAGGCCCGCTCCATACGCTTTACGAACGATAACCGAAATTTTCGGTACTGTCGCCGAACTCATCGCCGATATAAATTTCGCCCCATGTCGAATAATGCCCGCCTTTTCAACTTTTGTACCGATCATAAAGCCCGGTACATCCGCCAAAAATAGCAGCGGAATCGAGAAAGCATCACAAAGTGTTATGAACTTCGCCGCTTTGTCGGCAGAATCGATGAACAATACGCCGCCTTTTACTTTCGGCTGATTGGCGATGATCCCTACAACCTGCCCATCGATACGGGCAAGCCCTGTTATCAGTTCGGAAGCAAAAAGCTTTTTAATTTCAAAAAAGCTGCCCTCATCAATCAGCTGTTCAATACATTCATACATATCGAATGGCGCATTTTGATTTTCCGGAATAATCTCTTCCAGTGTTCTCCCGCTTTTCGGTGCCTTCGCTTCATCAATCGGCGGGAATTCCGCAAAGTTTGCAGGGAAATAACTGATATAACGTCTCGCTTCACGGATTGCCTCTTCTTCGTTTGCAGCCAATACATCCCCACAGCCGCTGACCGTACAGTGCATACGCGCTCCGCCCATTTCTTCAAGCGAAACTTTTTCACCGATAACTTTTTCAGCCATTCTCGGTGACCCTAAGTACATTGAAGCATTTCCGTCCACCATTATCACGATGTCACAAAAGGCCGGAATATAGGCTCCTCCTGCAGCAGATGGACCGAATAGAATACATATTTGCGGAATCATTCCGCTCATACGTACCTGGTTATGGAAAATACGGCCTGCCCCGCGTCGCCCAGGGAACATTTCCAGCTGATCTGTAATGCGAGCCCCTGCAGAATCGACTAAGTAAAGCATTGGTACTTGCATTTTTTCCGCAGTTTCTTGGATACGGATTATTTTTTCAACTGTTCGCGAACCCCATGACCCAGCTTTGATGGTAGAGTCATTTGCCATGACGCAAACAGTTTGCCCGTCAATTTGCCCAATGGCTGTTACAACGCCATCTGCAGGTAAATCACCGGCCTCAAAATTTGCGAAACGTGCATCTTCCTCATAGATTCCATCATCAAATAGTTGTTTCAAGCGATCCCGGACAAAAAGTTTATTCGTTTCTTTTAACTTTTCATGATATTTTGGTTGCCCGCCTGCATATATTTCTTCTATTTTTTGCTGTAAGTGTTCGTTATAAGTAGGCTGTGTCATTATCTTTCCTCCATCACTTAAGCTAATTCTACTAAAATATCATTTTCTTCAACAAAATCTCCTTCAGCAACAGTAATTTTTGCTACTGTCCCATCCGCTTCCGCCTCATGCGGAATTTCCATTTTCATCGATTCCAAAATGATGAGTGTCTGCCCTTTTGTCACACTGTCCCCTTCTTTAACACTTACCTCGAATACTGTTCCTGCCATCTGTGCTTTTACTTCCGCCATGCAAAAGGCCCCCTTGTTAGAAGATATTTGCGCATCTTGCGCTATGTTTCTACTTCTATTGTAAGTAGCCTTAAAATTAATTACAATTATTTTCTCGAAAAATTATTTTATTTCTATTTACAACTCATTTTTCTTTAACTTGGTTTCCCTTTAGTTAAAGCTACGCCTTGTTGTAACCACTTCGTTATTTTATCGTACTCTGATTGCAATTCCGAATATTTCATTTCTAGTTCGTTATATGCTTCTGTCAATTCTTCAAAACTAGATAACGCCAGCTTTAAGTGACTGCGCATCAACTGCTTCGGGCGCTTTCTGACACTGTTCAAAACCTGTCCATACTGCGCTCGCAATGTTTTATTCCAGCGAAAGCCGCAAGCTTGCTTTGTCCGGTTTAATTCCTGTGCCGCCTGTTCAAAAGCTTCTAGTTGTGTACGCCCGTTTTGAACTGTCTGAATCACAATTTCCGCTAACTTTTCATCGTCTGCAATTGTCCATTGATCTTTCCTTCTTTTTTGCTCCACAGTTGCACCACCTCATATTTTTTACTACTATATGCCATGATGAACAAAATAGACTTAAAAACAAAAAAAGTTACGAGAAAAATAGTTTTCGTCGTAACTAGGGTTCGTCAGGCAATTTGCTGACGGATTATTTTTTCTTCTCAAGGAAGTTCTGCACTGCTTTATGATGAGCTTCGGACTCCCACAGCTTTGCACATAGTCTGATTTCTTCCATCACTCGCTCATACATGTTGCGTTCACGCCATTTTCTTAATTCAATCTCTTTATATGCCTGGTGGACAGAAGGATGGATCTTCGCCATATGCTCGATGAAATCTGCAAGAGCCTGTTCTTTTGTTCCTTCAATATAGACACGCATTGCCCAGCCGATCTCATATAACGTTTGCGCGTCATACGGTTTTGCATCGACCAGCATTTTTAATGCACGGTCATGACGAAGCCCACGCTCAAACAAATACGTTCCTCCGCCCCATCCAGATGTAATCGCCAGAGTCCCTTGGATAAATCCGGCTTTGGCGTGTGATGAAATCAGCCGGAAATCGCAGGCTGTCGCAATTTCACAACCGCCACCAACAGCCGTACCATTTATTAAAGCAATTGTCGGTACAGGCAATGTCGCTAAGTCATACAAAATATGCCCCATTTTACTCAGCATGCCGAACGCCTCTTCTTCTGTTTCCAAACTGTGAAACTCCGACAAGTCCCCACCTGAGCAAAACGACTTTTCCCCGGCGCCTGTAATAACTAAAAAGCGCACATCATTATGTTCTTTTATGTAAGCAATAACTTCTTTTAAACCATCCATCACCGCATAGTTTATAGCATTTCTTTTTTCTTCCCGGTTAATCGTAAATGTAAGAATCCCATCTTCATTCTGAATTAAATAATCCACTTCCCCATCCCCTTTAGTAATTATTTCGATATATCAAACTATTCTAATAATAGTGGAGTGCTATTGTTTTGACAATGCTTCTATACAAAAACAGAAAAAAGACTAGTTAAGAGCCATGGTCTCTTAACTAGTCTTTATATAGCGTAAATACTGAATTATTTCGCTACTACTTCTTTACCTTTGTATTGTCCGCAAGCTTTGCAAACACGGTGAGATAGTTTAGCTTCTCCACAGTTTGGGCAAGCTACCATACCAGGTACAGATAGTTTGAAATGCGTACGACGCTTTCTTTTTGCAGTTTTAGAAGTTCTTCTAAATGGTACAGCCATTGATGGCACCTCCTTACAGATATTTATTCATCTGTTTGATCAAAATACTTAGCTAAAGCAGCCAGTCTTGGATCCAATTTTGGTTCGTCAACTTCCTTAGCTTTTTCTACATCTTCATCCGTTGAATAGTCCCAGCCTTTACCGCCATGCACT
Source organism: Solibacillus sp. FSL W7-1436 (assembly GCF_038007305.1). NCBI lineage: Bacteria > Bacillati > Bacillota > Bacilli > Caryophanales > Caryophanaceae > Solibacillus > Solibacillus sp. FSL W7-1436. The sequence goes on along the minus strand of NZ_JBBOWV010000001.1, from coordinate 2,337,168 downwards.
TGTCCTTCGGTATTCTCTTTGAATACTTGCATCGGTACTTCCAGAAGAATTAATTCCTCCAGGACTGGTTTCATATCAACAACGTCACCATCAACATAATGGATATCGCCCTCAACATCCCCGCGATTTCTCTCATCGGTCCAGCTGAAAACTTCTACCGTTTCAATGTTCACAGGATATTCAACATCTTCCCACGTGCGTGCACATGGAAGCGTCAACGTAGTGCTAATCGTTAATTGACAAGTCATTTGCGATGCACCAAAAGTACAAAGCCCTTTTACATGAACGGGTGAAACGCTTCGAATATCGGGGTTACGAGTTTTTACTTCATCCAACTGAACAACTGTATCAATCGGCATTCCGTCTTTTCGAAACTTTGATAATTGATGAATTGACCATTTCATTCGTTAATCACCTCGAGACAACACTGTTTATTATATAGCCCATAAAAAAAGATGTCAAGATAATTTCTTGTCACTATTACAAAACGTGCTTATAATCAAATTAATTCTAACATATTGCAAAGATACATTCATTTCGAATGTATTGATGCGAACAAAAAACTATTTTAGCGTAAGGGGGAAGTTTATGCAAGCCGTCGGTATTGTTGTTGAATATAATCCGTTTCACAATGGCCATTTACATCACGTAAATGAAGCAAAACGCACAACGGACAGTGATATTGCAGTTGCTGTTATGAGCGGTCAATTTTTACAGCGAGGAGAACCAGCACTCGTCGACAAATGGCATCGGACAAAGATGGCACTCGCAAGCGGAGTGGACGTTGTAATCGAGCTTCCTTATATTTTCAGTACCGCTCAGGCAACTGATTTTGCTTCAGGTGCTGTACAGCTGCTGGAAGCAATGCAATGTACCACATTAGCATTTGGGAGCGAACAAGGAAGCATCACGCCCTTTCTAAACACCTATCACTTAATTGAGAGCAATCGCACACTCTATAACTCCATCATTAAAGAAACAATCCAGCAGGGCAAAAGCTACCCGCAAGCTCTTTTTCAGGCATATGAACAGCTTAAACAACTTTCCCCGGATGCATACATTGATTTAGGGCAACCAAATAATATATTAGGCTTCCATTACGTCGAAGCAATCGAGAAGAATCGGACAGTTATGCGGCCTGCCACCATTCAGCGAATTGCTGCAGGATATCATGATGCGATAGATACAGACAGTGAAATTGCCAGCGCTACCGGCATCCGTCAGGCATTGTTCAACGGTAAATCGCTCGAGCAGGTTACACAATATTTACCCGGACCAAGTATTGATCAACTAGAAAACTGGCAGGCTGAACATGGTCGTTTTGCAAGCTGGGAAAGTTTCTGGCCACTTTTACAGTATGCTATTTTAAGACATACTCCCCAGCAGTTAAAACAGTACGCAGATGTTTCAGAAGGGCTTGAAAACTCACTTATTAAGTATGCAAGAACAAGTTCTGACTTTGAGGAGTTTATGAATGCGTTGAAATCGAAGCGCTATACATGGACAAGGCTCCAGAGAATGCTGACACATATTTATACAGGGGTCACGAAAGAGCAGTTACACGCCTATTCAAGCCCTGCGTACATTCGGATATTAGGCATGACTTCAGCTGGACAGCAATATATTTCAAGTATTAAAAAGTCCCTTTCCCTGCCGCTTATCAGCCGGGTTGCAGCTGTCAGCGATCCGGTATTGGCCATTGATCTGCACGCAACCCAAATGTATCAGTTAGGCATACAGCAGTTTTCAAATAAAAAAATAGACGAAGATTATAAAACTCCGCCTATTCGCTATTAATTTTTCGGTTGTAGTTGATTTAAATAATTCAGAGCATCATCTATTGTTTTGACAGGTATGACTTTCATGTCGGAATCAATGTCTTTTGCTGTTTGGGCTGCCACCTCATAATTTGAAGTAATGCTTGGGTTATACTCAAGCATTTCTTTTGTTATTTCATCATCAGGTGCAAAGAAAATATCGACGCCTTCTTTATCCGCAGAAACTACCTTTTTCTCAATCCCGCCGATTCGGCCAACCGTTCCATCCTCCAGCATTTCACCGGTACCTGCAATTTCGTAGCCTTTCGTTAAATCTTCATCAATCAGCTGATTTAACAGCTCCAGTGTAAACATTAATCCGGCGGACGGTCCGCCAATATCCTCTGTTTTGACGGTCACTTTCGGATCGGTTTTGATTGATTTACTTTCTGAATAGGTAATACCGATACCGATACGTCCATCAGAACCTGGTATTTCTTTAATTTCCAGCGTTTCATCAATAAGTTTTCCATCACGTTTTACGACTAGATTAATCTGATCTCCCTTTACTTTCGGTGTTATGAGAGTAAGAAACGTCTCCAAACTATCAATACGCTCATTATCCACTTCAACTATTTCATCTCCCGGTTTTAAATGTCCGTCTGCAGCACCATCTGCAAGTACATTCAATACATAGAGTCCTTTGTACGTCACCTGATACTCAAGCCCTGCGCGATTGAACGCTACATACGTTGCATTAAACTGGGAGTCCGTCATATATTTCAACTGACGAACATTATATTCTTCGTCATCTTCTTCCTCTTGGCGTACATCTGTTAATTTTACAATATCATAATAGTCCGCTACGGCTGCCATTGCATAAGTTAACGGAGTCGCCTGCCCCATTGCAACGGTCGTCATATAAAATGAACCTTCATCGTCCTGGTCACCATTTTGAATCGCCAAAAATTCGCTTACATTATATGTACCACCCGGTTTTGTAATATAAAAATCCAACCTGTAGAAAGACAAACCCATTAATATAATCAGAAACAAGCCGAATGCTATTTTACCTTTATTCCCCATTTTTTTAGACTCCTCTATATATAATCGATTTCGCATTGGCGTAATTGTATCAGGACTAATTTTTGTCAGCTACCAACAAATTATAAGACGGTTTTATGTAAAAATTCGTTCCTTAAAAATTACTTGCCGATTAGTTGAAATACTAATTTAAACTTCAATTGCATACAATTAGTGTAGCATTTGAACGAGCGAATGACAAAATATTGAAAAGGATGAAAAATATTTGGACAATCCTTTTATGTATTGCATTAATTAGTTTATTATTATTTTTCCCGGAAGTGACACATGTAGGTGCAGATATTGGTGTATCGCTATTTATGGAAGCTTTATTTCCATATTTACTGCCGTATTTAGTATTGACGACATGGCTTTTAAAATTGACGCATTCTTATAATAACTCACCGTTTTTCGTTTTTTTGCAAACTTACGGAATTAGTGCCGTCGGGGGGTATCCTACAGGTGCTGCTACAATTACGCAACTCGTTAAACGTAATTCGATTACAAAGCAGCAAGCAGCCTATTTGCTAGGTATTTGCCATTGTCCAAGCCCCCTTTTTTTATTCGGCTTTGTCGGTAGCGATTTATTAAATTCCACAACATTCAGCTGGCAATATTTGATTTTATTACATAGCTTCTCATTCATTTTATTGATTGCCGTATACAAATTATGTCCTCCGCTTTCTAAAGAAGTGCATAGAGCACCTAAAGACCCGACGCCATTTACGTCAAGTATCAAGGAAAGTGCCCCTACTATATTAATTGTGGCAACAACGATCATCTTTTTTACGACGATTTACCAAGTGTTTCTACATAGTGTCGAAATGGTTTTCAAATCAATTCCTACCTATTTAGAAATTGGAATTGCCAGCTTTCTTGAGGTGACGAACGGGTTACATTTGCTACACCAGCAACTATATGGCGACATGCTCATATTATTCACAGTCATATTTTTGACGACTCAAAGTTTAAGTATTCATCTGCAGGTTATTGTAATTGCACGATCAGCCAATATTGCGATACGTCCGTATATTTTTACACGTGTTCTTTACAGCATCGTCATCCCTATATTATTTTTCCTGCTGTTTTTGTAGAAAAAGTTTTTTAATAAAGTCCGTTGATTTCCGTTGCGGGCTGACGCTTTCCACTCCAATCAACTCCGGTTTTATATAGGGTGTGTTATGCAACTATATATCCCACAATAATTATGCGAATACCAAAAAAGCTTCTGTGTAAGGGGTTATCCTTCACAGAAGCTCTTTTTTATTTGGCGAATTTTTCGTTTAGTGCTTGTTCAACGTGAGCTGGTACGAGTTCACTGACGTTTCCACCGTATTTCGCTACTTCTTTAACAATACTTGAACTTAAAAATGAATACTGATTTTTTGACATGATGAAAAATGTTTCAATATTTTCATCAAGCACTCGGTTCATCGAAGTAATCTGCATTTCATATTCAAAGTCGGAAACTGCGCGTAAACCACGTACAATAGCTTTCGCTTTCTTTTCGCGGGCATAATCGATCAGAAGTCCCGAAGAAGTTTCGATTCGAATATTCGGCAAATCTTTTGTCACTTCTTTAATTAGGGCTGTGCGCTCTTCAATTGTAAACAATGGTTTTTTAGCTGAGTTATTTAATACTGCGACATATACTGTGTCAAAAACATCGGCTGCCCGACGAATGATATCAATATGACCATTCGTAATCGGATCAAAACTTCCAGGTACTACTGCGATTTTTTCTGTCAAACGATTTCTCCCTCTTCCTCTTCATGACGATAAATAGAAATGATCGTACTCCCGTATTCTTCTTGTCTCACCAGGTTAAAGCAGCCGTAGTTTTCCGGCAATGTAACGTCCGTTGAATGCTCGCACATTATGATTGCATCATTCGCCAACTTCCCGCCTTCAACAAGTGTTTCAACTAAATCATAATATTCCTTTTTGTGATATGGCGGATCTAAAAATAGATAGTCAATGACAATATCTCTTTTTAATAATGCCTTCACCGCACGCGTTGCATCTGTACGGAAAAGTTCAGATACATCCTCATAACGGCATTTTTTTATATTTTCCTGGAGCACTTGGAAAGCACGGGCATCTTTCTCGATAAACAGCGCATGATCTGCGCCCCGACTTAGTGTCTCAATACCCAGCCCGCCGCTTCCGGCAAATAAATCAACCGCCAAGCCACCATTAAAGAATGGTCCAATCATATTAAAAATGGATTCCTTTACTTTATCTGTTGTCGGTCGTGTTGTATTTCCTGTAATCGCCTTTAAAGGCATCCCTTTTCTGTCACCTGCAACAACGCGCATGATTTCCACCAAACTTTCCTACTAAATCGTGTTCATAATTTTTAAGGAGCCGTAATATCAATTCGGTCTTCCGTTTTTTCAATTTCAACTATAAACAGGCGCTTTAACCACGATTCCTCAATGAAATATTGACCCGCAACCTGTTTAACCGGCAACGATACCGTATCATAGCGCCGCTGATTAAATACATAAAAACCAGGTTCATTCGGGAATCGGAATTCGCGTGTTTCACTTACTACATAATACCCGTGTTCTCCTATACTTACATCATACCCGATCGATTCCAGCAGCAAATCTGCCCCGTACAATACTTCGCCGTCTTTTAATACAACCTGAACGGCGGGCTGCTTTTCCGAATTGACATATAGATTTCTTGGGTCATTATATAAGAACGGATAGGACTTTTCTGATTGAGCATTCATTGAAATATATTTCGTAGAAGCTCCCAATACTTCAGAAAGCTCCTTGTCGAGCATTTCTCCACTAATCTTTTTGCCTTCCAATGCCTGTAACCGCTCTTGCCAATCCGTCAGCTGAGCGTCTGTTAATTGGGCGGTAATTGTTGCGGCGACTTCCCTTGTTTTCTCACCGCCAAATACTGTACCCGTTAAAAATGATGCCATTAATTCTTTCAGCCAATACGGACTGTCACCAAAATCATAAGTTGCTTCAAGTTGAGTAATCAGTACATTCTGCTGCACCTTTGCCACTGTTGCATTTGGCACAAAAAGCATACGGAATCCGTCTATACCATCAATATTCGTCCCATTAATTATTGCAAAATGATCCTTGCTTAAAAAATTGACTTTTTCAAGCTTTTCATAAAATGCAGCTTTTAAAGGAGTTCTTGAATAAATGGAAACCACGCCCACTTCATTTTGCAGGGCAAAGTCCCCATCTTGCCAAAAAAGATCTTTAACCGGGCCTTCCCCGCTAAACATCGAATAGTTGACCAGTGACAAATTTTGCTCTCCGATTAACGGCAAACCTGTTACCCACTGTCCATTTAGTTCTTTTCCAGTGGATATATGCACTGTAGAGAATTGAACATCACCGTTTTTTAATGTAGCAAAAACATTTTTCATCAGCTTCCGGGACTGTAAGCCGTTCGTTAACGGAATGACATAGGAAATCGATTGTGCCCGTGTTTCTCCCGCTTTAAACTTCGTGGAGTCTTCACTTAAACGTGCACAGCTATGTTCATTTTCTATAAAACAATCCGGATTAATGGAAGCTTTCGGCCATTCAATCGTTAGTTCTTCATTCGGCAAATTTTTGAAATGCTGACGAATATCCAGGCTTTCGCCACGGTACACAATTTCAATTTCCTGAGAATAACGATAGCCTTTTTCTGTCGAATCCACATTATCCGAATAAACTTGGAACTGCATAAAAAGTATAGTTCCGATTAGTATCATTAAAAATGAAAAAATACTAACGGCAATTTTCAAGTGCCTGACCTCCTGCATCATGTTACTATTATAAAGAAAGGATGTGCTAAAAATGATTCAACAATTTATCGAACTCGGTCAAGGCTATGGCGATATATATGAGCTTTGCGAACTGGTCAAAACAAATGAGCATCGATTCCATAACGCATTTATTTTCACCGCAACTCATGATGGCAATTCAGTCGCTTCAATAGCCGTGGCTTTTAAACCATCAGGTGAAAGCAAATTCATGCCAATATATATTTGCCGCGAAGGGATTCCATATAGCGAGGAAAAACTGTCAAAGCGAATTGAGATATTTAAACAAACGATTCAAGATGTTAAGCAGCAAGAAAACATTCTTGAAATTAAACACTCATCTGTTTTTTCGGAAAAAAATCAGTATTATCAATACTTAATTGGTATTTTAAGATTAAATCGTTACATACCACCGATGCAATAAGCAAAAATTATAGGCCTATTTTATAGTCATACTCTTTTGCCTTATCCGGCTTTGCATTTTCGAATTCATTTTTAACAAATGGACGGTATGATTCAACAACGTCTTTCACAAATGGAAGGCGTTGTATTTTATTTTTCAATGTTTCGATTTCGTCTCGATTACAATAAATCACAACATATTTTAATCTTCTGGAGATGAAATTTACGTGACCATACTTTCTTAACGACTTCGCATGTTTTAATTGATGAACGTATATAATTAAACCTTGTCTTTCATTCATGGAAAACTCCCCGTTTCTTCATAAAAAAATTTATATTCAGCTTAATCACGCAACAAATTTCTGTAAATTCCCTCAGTTTCAAGCCGTCTTTTTCACTAAAAGCATACCAAATGTGCAAATTGTTAGCAACAGAGTTTAGACAGTTCCACTTCTTTTCCGTTATAATGGAAAATAGTAGAGTGAGATATACACTTCATACTATTTTAAGCTTTTAAAACTCATTTATTGCACATAGCTTTCAACGAAACAATGTACGGTTAGAGGAGGACGAATTTAATGGGTAAGAAAACAAAAGTAGCTTTAGCAATCGCGGCGGCTAGTGCGGCGGCATGGGCAGGAACAAAAGCGATTTCGAAGCCGCAAAAACGTGAATCAAAAGAAGCGTTACAATTTGAACGTCCAATTATTATCGCACAACATGGAGGCGCGGGTCTGGCACCTGAAAATTCGTTACTTGCTTTTGAACGAGCAGCGGAAATCGGTGTGGATGGCTTTACAGTAAGTGTCCGCCTTTCAAAAGATGAAGAAATTATCGCTTTTCATGATGCAACGGTAGACCGCACAACAAATGGCTCCGGCTTTGTTAAAGACTTTACATTTGAACAATTAAAAGAACTCAATATTGGCTATAACTTTGAAGATTTAGAAGGTACTTTCCCTTACAGAGAACAGCATATACTAGCCGTAACATTACGCGAATTAATCGAGACATATCCGGATAAACTATTTATCGTTAACATTCAGGATAGCCCTGACACATATGAAGGCAGCTTAATGCCTTCTAAACTATGGCGCCTGATCGAAGAATTGAATATTCAATACCAGGTAATCGTTACAAGTCCTTATAGCGAACAAATCGACCGCTTCAATTTATACGCGCAAAACCGCATCGCTCTTGGTGCCGGTGAAGGCGATATTAAAAAGGCAATGACATCATTTACAAGCCAATTCGGCCATCTGTATCATCCGAAAGTAGACTTGTTCATCGTTCCATTAAAGCAGGGTGTTTTCAATTATGATTCACCGCGCTTCATTAAGTTCTTATCGGAACTTAATGTACCGACGATTTACAGCGACATCGATGATCTTGTAACAATGAACCGTGTCATCCGCCAAGGCGCGATGGGCATCGTGACAAACCGTCCGGATATCGCAGAAGTACTCATCCAAAAAGTATCGCAATAACAATAAAAGGGGGTGGGACAAAACCCGCCTCAAAATCAAAAGCCGTTCAAATTTTACGATGAGTAAAGTTTGAACGGCTTTATTATTATGTGTCTACTATGTAGTCGTTGTTCTCCGTTACGGCGGACGCTTTCCTGGGGGCACGGCTCGAGCCTGTAGTCTCTCCCACGTGCTTGTCCCCTGGGAGTCGCCGCCTTCACTCCGAACAACTAATTTTTCTTCTATATCAAGTAAATCTCTGCATAATTTCAGGCATGAAAAAAGGACATTCTCTGTTAAAATTTAAGTATCCTACAACCAAATTTCAAACGAAAGAAGTGTCCCTATGTTTAAAGATTATAACATGAATCAAATTATATTACCGCTAGATTTAGAAGTAAAGTTACATAAAAATGATATTGCCTTTTCTATCCATCATTTGGTCGAAAGCATTCCGAACGAAGCTTTCGCTCCTTTTATTCACCATACTGGTTGTCCATCATATCATCCACGTATGATGCTAAAGCTGATTTTATGCGGTTACACACAATCCACTTTTTCAGGAAGAAAAATAGAGGATCTGACAAGAGACAGTATCCGTATGATGTGGCTTGCCCAAGGATATGAACCAAGTTATCGCACTATTAACCGTTTTCGTGTACATCCCAATATGAAGGAACTCATTCGCCAATGTTTTGTACAATTCCGCTGTCAGCTAGTTGAAGAAAAACTCATCGATCAAGAAGCGATTTTTATCGATGGCACAAAGATTGAGGCAAATGCCAATAAGTTCACATTTGTTTGGAAAAAATCAGTGGAAAAACATCATACCAACCTCGTAGAAAAATCAAATAAACTTTACGATGAGTTATTGGAACATCAAATTATTCCTGAAATCAAACGTGAAAGTGATGAGCAGTTATCGATAGAAGAGTTAACTCAAGTAGCACATCACCTAGAAGAAGTAGTCGACGACTATACAAGCAAAATAGAACATTCTGAAGATGTCATTGAGCGAAAAAGATTACGTAGCGAACGAAAAACACCGAAGCAAATCCTCAAACAAGTACATGATTGGATCATAAGAAAGCAGAAATACCAAAAAGATTTTGAAGTGTTTGGCACACGTAACAGTTATTCAAAGACGGATCATGAAGCAACATTTATGCGGATGAAAGATGACTATATGCAAAACGGCCAATTGAAGCCAGGGTATAATGTACAAATCGCTACAGAAGGTCAATATACACTCGCGTACGATGTATTTCCAAATCCAACAGACACGAAAACACTTATTCCATTTCTTAGTCAAATTGAAGAAAATTATTTCGAGTTACCAAAACATATTGTAGCGGATGCCGGATACGGCAGTGAACAGAATTACCATGATATTCTTAACAAACGCAAACGAACTCCACTCATTACATTTAATCAATACTTGAACGAACAGAAGCGAAAATATAAAAATGATCCTTTTAAGACAAGTAATTGGGTGTATGAGAAAGAAAACGATGTCTACATTTGCCCAAATGAAAAGAGATTACGATTCCAATATAACTCTGTTCGTACAGATAAATCGGGTTTCCAACGAGAATTTAAAATCTATGAATGTGAGGAATGTACAGGGTGTCCTTTCCGTACAAAATGTACAAAAGCTGCAGAAGGTAAAAATCGTAGACTCATGATTAATGAGAAATGGGAAAAACAAAAAGAAGAAGTAAGAGTGAAGCTTTCAGAAGAAAAAACGGCTGCCATTTATCGTCGACGTAAAATCGACGTGGAACCAGTTTTTGGATTCTTGAAGGCTAATTTGTGTTTCCGTCGATTTTCTGTTCGTGGAAAATCGAAAGTTACTAACGAAATAGGTTTGGCATTAATGGCCACAAATTTAAGGAAGTATGCGGTAAGAGGATAACACCTCTTCCAATATTTTCTTTATAAAACGCAAAAAAGAGAAATTGCATTGTGCAATTTCTCTTTTTGCGTAAACTGGAACTAATTCTGTCCCAACCCCTTTTTTATTACATTAAGCTGAACACGAACAACCGCCGCCTGTACCGCATCCGCTGCCGCAAGAAGAACTGCTCGCAAAAAACGGATTGCTTACCGGAACTTTTACAGCTTCCGAAACGGAATGGCCGATAAGCAGGCTGATTTCATCAAGTAAATCCTGAAAATCATTTTCGGCTACTTTAAGTGCAGCAATTTGTTCATTCATATCGATCAGACGCTTTTCTGTTCGAATTTTTTTCATAATTATATTGTAATCAGGATGATATTTGCCAAAGCGTTGTACATCCTCATATTGGTCTTTTAATCGTTGAAAGGCCATAATCTGTGCGCTTAATTCCGCATCCTCGTAAACTGCCTTTTTCGCAAGGCGAAGGTTTTCGGCTTGCTCAGAGGAAAGGATCATCGCATTTAATTCATCGACCTCATCTAAAATAAAAACCCAATCAGAAGTCATGAGCATTGTTTATTCCTCCAATCTCACTTTATCATAACAGAATTGAAGGGAAAATCAATGATTGTTCAACCGGCGTTTTTCCAATTGTCTTACCATTTCCCGAACAAATACTAAATCGGAAAAATATTTTTGTTTGTCTCCTATTTGCTGTGTTTTTTCATGACCTTTTCCTAAAAGTACGATTGTATCGCCTTCTTCCGCATAATTAAGTGCATGCTCAATCGCTTCTTTTCGGTTGAGGCATTCAATATGCTCCTGTGAGGAAGAGAAGCCTTCACGGATCTGTTTATTGATCTGCTGGGGGTTTTCATCGCGCGCATTATCTGTCGTTAAAATTATATAGTCCGCATAAATCGAGGCAATCATTCCCATTTTCGGACGCTTTGCCTTGTCTCGGTTACCACCGCAGCTAAACATGACAATTAGCCTGCGCTTTGTATGCTTTTTCAAAGTTTGCAAAATCATTTTCATCGCATCCGGTGTATGGGCATAATCGACGACGATCGATAATCCTAACTGGTTTTTCACATGCTCAAACCGGCCTTCAGGCAGTACTAGATTTACGACTGTTTTGCATATATCAGTTAGCGGAAAACCAAGTTGTGCAACACAGCTTATCGCTGCAAGCACGTTGCTGCATTGATAGTCACCTACTAACGGGATGTTTACTATATGCTTCTCTTTTTTATGCTGAATACAGCAAGTAGTTGATGCCGGTCCGTCAACAAGCGTTTGGAAAAAGTAGTCGACATGGCTTCCCTTGCCGAAAAAAATACGCTTGCCTTTTGTCGCTAAACCAATGGAGCGACAAACACTGTCATCACTGTTGATAATATTTTTTTTCGCCAAGGTCGATAAAATCTGCTTTGATAGTTTGTAGCGTTCAAAACTGCCATGGTCTTCAATATGATCTTCTGTTACATTCAAGAAAATACCGATATCAATATCGCAATGATCCAGACGGTGTTTTTCCAGACCAATGGACGAAGCTTCCAGAACAACGTAAGGTACATCAAGGCGGATTGCTTCTTTAAACAAAAATTGAATATTTTTCGCCTGTAATGTTGTCAATGCTTCCATTTCCGGATAACATTTTTCACGGTCGATAAAAACACCGTTCGTACCGATTACCATAGTCCGCTGATCCAATTGGTTTAAAATTTGTCCGATAAAATGCGTAACAGTTGTTTTGCCGTTTGTGCCTGTTACTGCAATCACGGTTAATGCTTCTGCGGGAAAATTATAAATTTTTGCACTCGCATAGGCGATAAAACTTAAACAATTCGGTACCCAAATAATCGGTACAGGTAAATCGGCTTCATTAAAGTAATTTTCATCATCTACCACAATTGCTGCTGCGCCTTTTTCCAAAGCGCTATCAATATACGAAATACCATTCGATTTCTTTCCCTTCCTGGCGATAAAAGCATCTCCAGGCTGAATAAGGTTCGCATCGTCTTCCACTCGTTTTATTTCTACTCTAATGGAGCCCTTCATAGTGCACGGCCAATCTTTGATCAATTCTCCAATTTGCACAGTTTCACTCCTTACCATACTTTATGAAGACAAAAAAAAAACGCTACATATCGCAGCGTTAATTTTTAATTTATTTTTATTTTTGTTTCACGTACAGCTGTGTATAGTAATTCATGAAAGCCCCGGAACCGATATGCGTAAATTCCTCATCTGTAAGCAATGTCCGATGTTCTTTCGAGTTCATCCAGCCATGAATTACCTCTATGGCATCTTTATAGTTTGTTGCCACATTGATACCACGCCGCTCATAACTCTGCTGCATTTCATTCAAATGGTCTTCAATCTTATAATCATCATCAGTCACTTGAGAATCCATCATTTCCAAAAACATATGTTCACTATTATAATCCGCCAACGAAGCGAGCGTATCAGAAGGGAGTAAGGCTGGCAAACCATATTGCATACGCAGGGAATTGGCCAAATCCGTCAACTGTCTCCTGTTCGCCAAATTAATATCAATTTGTATATAGCTGGAAGGAGTACTCGCTTCATAAAGCTCCCCTATAAATTGCATTTCATACGGCTTATGCAATACGAGTGTTTCCCCATCCAGAAAACGGACACTGTATAATTGGTTCGTTTCATCATCTATGTATAATTGCGCATACAGATTCTCATATTTTACTAAAATACGATTATGTAAATCTTGTTCATTCATTGCAAAAATATAAATATTATCCTCGAGCTCCACCGTTATTTCCTGCCCCAATACTGTCGAACGGTAAATATCGTCCAATGGCTCTCCGATTATAAACGGTGCTATATCAAATTTACTATTATTTGTATAAATCTGATTTACTCGATCTTCCTTCATACTCACCATCAACAGTCCATTGTCTGTATCATAAATCCACCATTCATACCCATATTCCGATGGATCGATTCGCTTCGGAGTACTGTAGGTTTCCAATACTTCCTTAGATGTTTTTCCTATTAATGTTGAAATACCTGTAGCAGGTCGTGGAAGATACTGTTCAGCCGGTATGGCAGGTTCGGGTTCGACTACCGGTTTCGTAATACTCGGCGGACCTTCAAGTAATTCCGTTTGAGAGGTCTCTTCATTTGAATAATAAACGACAATCCCGATGCAAGTTGCAATAATTAATATGCGAAATAAAACTTTCATTAAAATCCTCCACCATTATTTTAGGTAGTATAATTATACCAATTATGGACTCTATGACACAATGTTGTCATTGCATCAATTACCATTTTGTTCTATTATTAGAATTGACCGTAAACTTATGTACGATAGGCAAAGGGAGGATAAAGAAATGTATTTTGAAAACACACAACTCGAACATGTTAAAGTTGATCAAGAAGTTTTAACGACAGTAATGGGCAAATTCGGTTTAGAGTGCCACGGTGCTTGGGACTATGACCGAATGACATTTGACCGCTGCTATGATGTACGTGAAGGTCGTTTTTATTTACGTGTTTTTTGTAATGCAGTATCAGGTGATGTAGGTGCACATAATGCAACTTTAAATATCAACAAACCTGCAATTGGAAAATACTATTATCCACACGGTGTTGAATACACAGATGAGGTATTCCCGGGACATCTTGTAAAAGAATGTGAAAAAGTACTGGCAGATGTTCGCCGAGAGCTATCAGCATACGGTATTTAATCCCTTTAAAAGCTGGCAACCCAACCCAGCTTTTTTAATTTGCCAAAAAAGCTCCCTATATTAAAATATAGGAAGCCTTCAAACTTAAAATCCTAAAATTGCCTTAAAAACGGATGTCGTTTCGCCGCCTTCATAAATAACATAAAGCAGTGAATATACAATAACTCCCGTAATCGCTACGAAGAACCAGATAATACTTGTAATCGCACCAATTTTGCGGTGTAATTTCAGATTGGATTTAAGACCTGAAATTATACTTGTCAGACCAAATACTGCACCCACTGTCGCTAATGTAATATGGAAAACTAAAAAGATTGTGTAATATATTTTCAGCTCATCCGGTCCACCGAAGGCCGTATTGCCGATGAACACAGTACGTGATACATAAATAATAAAGAATGCCAATGCCGAAACACCAGCTGCCAGCATTACTTTCCGATGTGCTTCCACATTTTTCTTTGCGATCAATACCCAGCCAATCGCTACGAGCACTGCACTAAGGACAATAAACGTCGTGCTTATTGTGGGTAATATAGGTAAATTCATTTGCAAATCTCCATTCTTACTTAATAATCAATATGAACAACATCAGTATGTTGATTGCTCCATTTTTACACAGTTTAATATCTCTATTTAGTACTGTGTTCTGTTTTGAAATTCTTTTAAAGCATTATCTGTAATTTCCTGCTGATTCGAACGCTCTGTATTCCACCACTTACGGAAAATTTTAAATAAAATAACGCCGAATATAATTTCCTGAATGATTTTCATCAAAACTCCACCGACTTGCTGATCGCTCAATAAATCCATGCTTGAGAACAACTCCGGACCAGATAATGTAAGCCCTGATAATGTAGAGGAAGGAACACATAATTCCATCGCCTTCAGCCACATATCACTATCACTGTATGTACCGTACATCGGGTTCGAAGCAAATATAATAAGCGCACAAGCTGGTGTGATTAACACGGCATTCGATGCAATATACGCCAATTTATTCATATTCTTCATTTCATGCTGTCCATCAACATTATTCAATAATGGCCAATACATAAAAATAGCAGAAATAAACAGAAGCGCTGTATATGCCAGGTGGTATATTTCGTTTAATTTAATCGTGTCAAATACAGATGGTAAATGATAGACCGAAAATAAGCCAATAAAGACGATGATAGAAACGAGCGGTTTTGTGAAAATCTTAAAAATTGTTCGCATAACCGGTGCTTCCACAACTACTTTCCAAACCCACCAAGGAATTCCTTTAATAAAGAATATCGGCACTAATAATAGTAAAAACGCCATTTGCGTCATATGCATCGTAAACATAATATGACCAAGCAAATCAATTGGAGATCCTTTAATTATATAAAAAGAAATGATTCCTAATACAAAATAAGCTGCTTCACTCTTTTTTAACGGTTCACTCAATTTAAACTTCTCTCGCCATGTAACAGTCAGTAAAAAATAGAACGCCGTTACAAGTAGTAAACACCCGAATAAATATGGGCTCCATAATGCTTGAAAACCGAATATACTTATTGGCATATGACCATGCTCCTTTAAACATCAGTAATTTTATCCCGCATTAGCGGGTAGTAAAAGCCGGATTGGTTCGGATAAACACGATGTTGGTCACACAAGCTTTGTCGTTGTCACAGGACGTGACGGCTTCAGCTAGTGTTGCTTCTATTTTAGTGGTAGATAAAAATCACTAATTGTACTATCACTTTATTATAGATGGCAATTTCCCCAACATCAATGAAAGAACTATGACAATTGCTTGAATCAAACATATATATTATATACAGGTTAGATTATCCATTACTTACAATGAAGCCAAAGTTTTCCTTCTCCTCTCCTTCAAGCCCCGTTTAACCCGAATATGCTACCTGATTTTAATGTATGTAAATCTATCCCTGTTAAAAAAACAAAAAACGTCCCCAGCATTTGCTAAGGACGTCAATTGTTATGCGATTAGTTCCCCCACCAGATAATTGTCGTAAACGCCAGGAAGAACGTGAACGCGATGAAGGCTGCACTCCAGATGAAGAACTCAATTACACCAACCATATGGGTTGTGCGATCTTCCAAGTGCATAAAAGCATAAAGTTGCAGTACTACTTGTACTCCAGCCAATAATAAAATAATCGGAATGATAAATGTCGGAGCAAAATCAGCCAGTACAGCGGCAAATGCGATAAAAGTCAGGAAAATCATGATCGCAAAGTTTACTACTTGTTTACGCATATGCGCTTTGGCATGTTCTCTGTCATATTCGAATTGTGCCTGAGTACGTACTTCTACATGAGTTTCGTGTCCCATTTTATCCAACCACTCCCATCAGATAGACTACTGTGAAAATGAATACCCATACAACGTCAATGAAGTGCCAGTACAGTGAAGCTGCAAAGAACTTCGGCGCGTTGTATAAGTTCAATCCACGGCTACTATTGCGGATGATTAATCCCGTAATCCAGACTAAACCGATAATAACGTGTAAACCGTGCATCCCTACGAGCGTAAAGAACGCAGAAGAGAATGCCGATTGTGTATAACCAAACCCGATGTGTACATAGTGCTGGAATTCATAGATTTCCAGTGCAAGGAAACCTAAGCCTAATAAAACTGTAATTCCCATCCAAGTACGGACACCGGAATAGTTAAAGTTTCTCATATGGTACATCGCATATACGGAAGTTAATGAAGATGTTAATAATAACATTGTCATCACAAACGCCAACGGTAATTCATAAAGATCCTTAGCTGCGAATTCCATCCCTGCCGGACCGCTATCTTTAAGCGCGATATATGTAGCAAATACACTCGCGAATAATACTGTATCCGATGCCAGGAAAATCCAAAGTCCAACTAACTTGTTTTTCCCTTCCAGAGTAGCTTGTTCAGGGTGTTTCGGCCAAGTTTGTGGAGTAAATTTTTGATTAAGATCCATTACTTGATACCCCCTTTATTACCTGTTGCACGGTAGTGAGCTAAATCCGCTTCCACTTGTTCAATTTCCGGAACTGTTACATGGAATCCTAAATCGTCTTTGAACGAACGGATGATCATACATGCAATTGTTAATCCAAGACCACCAATAATCAATGCTAATGAGATTGCGGGAGTTGTTCCAGTAGCTGTACCAGCCTGTACCTGATCTCCCCACGGGCTGTATAGAGCACCAAATGCGGCAATCATCATTCCGATTGACATAATGAACGGCAAAATTGAATTGTTTGGCATATGGATTTCACCTAACGGCTCAGCATACACCATACCTTCTTTGTTGCCCTCTTCTTTTTCAATCCAGTAAGGGTCATAACCACGAATAAGTGGTGTTTGTTTAAAGTTATAGAATGGCAGCGGTGTTTCAAGCGCCCACTCAAGTGAACGACCATCGCCCCAGTAATCACGGCGGTTAACCGGTTCTGATTTGATCGATAATATTGCATCGATTACTAATAATACTACCCCGATTCCCATCATAATAGCACCGATTGACGAGATAAAGTTGAATAAATCCCAACCTTGACCTTCCATGTAAGTGAATACACGACGAGGCATACCCATTAATCCTAGGAAATGCTGGATGAAGAATGTTAAGTGGAACCCGATAAAGAACATCCAGAAAGTAATCATTCCCAGTTTAGGGTTGAGTGCACGGTTGAACATAATCGGCCAGTAGAAATGCGCTGAACCGAATAAACCTGTTACGATACCACCTACAATTACGTAGTGGAAGTGAGCAACGATAAAGTAAGAATCATGCAGCTGATAGTCAAGTGGTGCAGTTGCCTGCATTACCCCTGTAACCCCACCAGCAACGAATGACGGGATAAATCCAAGTGCATAAAGCATTGGTACTGTAACTTTAATCGAACCGCCCCAAATTGTAAGAATCCAGTTGAATACTTTCATCCCTGTCGGAACAGCGATCGCCATTGTAGCAACAGCGAAAATTGCGTTCGCAGTAGCACCTAAACCAACTGTGAACATATGGTGAGCCCATACCATGAACCCTAGGAAACCGATTAAAATCGTAGCGAATACCATTGAAGAGTATCCGAATAAACGTTTACGAGCGAAAACCGGAATAATTTCCGAGAATAAACCGAATGCCGGCAATACTAAAATGTATACTTCAGGGTGACCGAAAATCCAGAATAAGTGCTCCCAAATAATTGTATTACCACCCATTGTATGATCAAAGAAGTTTGCCCCAAACATACGGTCAACCAACATTAAGAACAGTCCGCCAGTAAGCGGAGGGAATGCGAATAAAATTAGTGAACTTGCTACTAAAGTCGTCCAAGTGAATAAAGGCATACGCATGAACGTCATACCCGGTGCACGCATCGTAATAATTGTTACGATGAAGTTGATACCTGAAATCAGCGTACCTGCACCCGAGATTTGCAGACCAAGAATATAGAAATCGATACCATGGCCCGGTGAATATAAAGATAATGATGCATATGAAGTCCAACCTGCATCAGGTGCTCCACCTAAAAAGAATGATAGGTGAAGGAATACGGCACCAATAAAGAACAGCCAAAATCCTAATGAGTTTAAGAACGGGAATGCAACGTCGCGTGCACCAATTTGAAGTGGTACGACCGCATTCATAAAGGCAAATATTATTGGTGTTGCTGCTAAGAATAGCATCGTTGTGCCGTGCATTGTTAATAGTTCGTTAAATAGGCCTGCAGAAATGAACGTACTTTCAGGGAACATTAATTGAATACGCATCAGTAACGCTTCAAATCCTGCAATTGCGAAGAACAGAGTACCGGCTGCTAAATACATGATAGCGATCTTTTTATGATCGACCGTTGTTAAATAGTCCCATACATGTGCTCCAAAGCCCTTTTTCTGTGTAACAGAGCTCACACCTTTAACCTCCTTCAATGTTTCTCTCTAATGTGTTAATTACTTTTCAACTGATAATGTCATTAAATACTCGGCAATCGCCTGGGCTTCTTCCCGAGTAACATCGTATTTACCTGTCATTGTATTACCTGGTTTATACGGTTCTGGATCAACAATCCATTCAGTCGTGTTTTCAACTGTATGCTCCATGAAACCAGCAACACGGTTACGGTCGCCGAAAGTTGTTAAGTTAGGTCCTAATCCGTTGCCTGCCACTCCGGATACTGCGTGACATCCTAAGCACGAGTTCGCGAAAGTCGCTTCACCTAAATCAGACGACTCTTTATCCGCTGTAGCGCCTTCAGTTGCCTGCATTGCAGTCACCCATGCGTCGAACGCGTCCGGCTCAAGTGCTTTTACTTTGAAGTCCATTAAAGCATGTGAAGGACCACATAACTCCGCACATTTACCATAGAATACGCCTTCACCATCATTTAAACCGGCTGATTCTCTATCAAACTGTAAATAGAATTTGTTGATACCATCAACGTTCGTATCCATCTTACCGCCAATAGCCGGAATCCAGAATGAGTGCTTAACATCAGATGCGATTAAATTGAAGTATACTTTTTCTCCAGTAGGCACAACCAGTTCCTGTGCTGTAATAATTCCTTGATTTGGATATTCAAACTCCCACCAGTATAACTTTGCCGTAACATTTACTGTAAGTGCAGTATTGTTACCGCTTTCGTCTACTTCGTCCATTGCAGCAACGTTTGAAAATTTATACGTATAGTGCAGCGTTGGAACAGCTAAGACTAATAATAAAATAATTGGAATAACTGTCCAAATTACCTCTAAAGTATGGCTGCCTTCCACTTGCTTCGGCATATGGTCTTCGCCAACTTTTGAACGGCGGAATTTAAAGAAAGCAACTAAATAAATTGTCGATACGACAATAACGACTAACGCCATAATAGCTATGGATAAATATAAGATGTTTAATTGCTCTTTACCGACCTGACCAGATGGACGAAGCGTCGAGATATACTCTTCACCACATGCTGAAAGGAATACTGTCATTACTGTTAATAACGAGAATAAACGCCATTTTTTAAGCCCTTTCATCATAGCTTAATAAACCCCTCTTTCTTTGTTGTATTTTCATGTGTAACCATGACTGCGGTTATGTCTATGTGAATTCTTGTACAGCGCATTACTGTACTGGAAAGAATCCCGATTTTTCAGCCTCACTACTAGCTGCTTCCCTTTATAATCAAATATGGATTAGTCTTCTGTTCTTCAAATCGGGTTAAGTAATACAGATCGATTGGAAAATTCCTAATATATTTGAGTAAAGTTTCACTTGGCTCAGAAAATTATAAGTCCTCACATACTGACAGCAGTCACTGCTATCGGTTACAAAAATCCGCTTACGCTATAAGTAGGATTTTGAAATTACTGAGACATTTTTACTTATATCCCATTCTACTACCAACTTCTAGTTTATACTATTTTGCTAGAAAAATAAGCAAAAAATCTAGAAAACTTCAATTCTTCTTTAAGTATTCATTAATGTGAAGTACCGATTTCTATCTTATAAGTGCAAGAAAACTTAAAGAATAACTGTGCTAAAATAATCTATAGTTCGACGGGATTTTGGTAAAAGGGTCCAATAACTTACTTCTCCTTTCAAATTTGTAAGCATATTCCGTTAACATAACTATATCTAAATTTGGATAGGATTTCTAGACGTTTCATGAAATTTCAAACTACTTCATGTCAAACTTGACGAAACATGCAGAAATCTATATCAACAACTATATAGTAATGTATTTTTTACCAATATTTGTGAATGTAAGGAGACGAATTTATGAACAATTTGTGAAAAAATGGTTGCGTTTACAATCCAATCCTTAATACTGTTGTATTTTTCAGATATATTCGCTATTATCTACAATTAGAGACGCTTTTTGTAGCGAAGCGAAAATTAAAGTAGGTGAGCTCATTTTATGCAAAAAAAATATTACAGATTTCTAAAATGGTTTGCTGTTTTGTCTACCCTCGGCATGTTGCTCATCCTTCAAGGTGGAGCACTAGTTACAAAGACCGACAGCGGTTTGGGTTGTGGAAGAAACTGGCCTGACTGTAACGGATCATTAATACCGAAAGAAATTACGACAGAAGTATTAATTGAATTTTCTCACCGTCTTGTAACAGGGTCAGTGTCCATCTTTATCCTTATACTCGTTATTTGGACATGGCGTGCACTAGGTCATATTCGGGAAGTTAAGCTTTTAGGATTTTTGGCATTATTTTTCCTTGCTCTTCAGGCACTCATTGGGGCTGCCCAAGTATTATGGGGACAAGGTGACTTTATTTTAGCGTTACATTTCGGGATTTCATTGATCTCATTTGCGGCTGTACTGCTGCTTACCTTGATTGTATTTGAAGTCGACAAAAAGTTTGATGCCGATCGATTGTACATGAGCAGGAAATTAAAAATACATACTATTTGCGTTACTTTATATTCATATATAGTTGTTTATACAGGGGCTCTTGTACGTCATACCGAAGCGAGTCTTGTTTGCCCGGACTGGCCGTTCTGCCGTAATGATCAGCCAATGACGATGCCGTACAATATGTATGAGTGGGTTCAGATGGGTCACCGTTTTGCCGTGCTGATCTTCGTAATTTGGATTGCCTATATTGCCATCCATGTTATCAGAAACTACAAGAATCAGCGGATCATTTTCTGGGGCTGGACAATCGCTCTTTCACTTGTCATTTTACAAGTGATTGCCGGCATGCTTGTAGTCCTGTTGAAACTACACTTATTCGTATCATTGATGCACTCGTTATTAATTACACTTCTATTCGGTTTATTATGTTATTTGATTATGCTCGTTTCAAGGTCGAAATAAATTGAATAGATTTGATAGTTACTAGAAAAGGGAGATTGCCAAGTGCAGTCTTCCTTTTTCTTTTGTTGGAATTTGGTGGAATAACCAAATTGGAAGGGTGCAATATTTATCTTCAAATTCATTTGGATTTTTATACAGTAATAAGAATAATGGTTTTCAACAATAAACAAAATAAAGCGCCGCAAATTTTTAATTTCAAATTTGCGGCGCTTTTCATATTGATCCAGATAGACGTATTCTATTCTAATTCAATAAGCAGATCGCCTGTTGAGATGGCGTCCCCTGCTTTTGCATAGATTTCTTTTACAATACCGTCTTTTGGGGCTTGGACTGTTGTTTCCATTTTCATTGCCTCAGTAATGAGTAAATGTTCGCCACGTTTTACTGTGCTTCCTTTATTTACTACAACTTTAAGGACAGTACCCGGCATTGTTGCACCGATTTGATTCGGGTTGGCCGGATCGGCTTTCAATGCAATGCTGCCGTCTACTTCAACCGTTAAGTCTTGAATTACCAGCTCACGGGATTGGCCGTTCAGTTCAAAATAAATGATGCGTGTTCCGTCATGCTGCGGTTCACCGATTGATACAAGCTTAACAATCAGAGTCTTTCCTTTTTCGATTTCCACTTCAATTTCTTCACCAAGCTTCAACCCATAGAAGAATGTAGGCGTATCGAGTACAGAAACATCGCCGAATGAATTTACAGCGTCAATATATTGCTCAAATACTTTCGGGTAAAGCGCATATGCGAGTACATCTTGTTTAGACGGTGCTCGTCCACACTTTTCAGCTAATTCTGCTGTCAGCTGATCGAAATCAACAGGCGGCAATAATTCTCCCGGACGAACTGTAATAGGTGTACGATCCTTTAATACAACTTTTTGAATTTCTACCGGGAATCCGCCATGCGGCTGCCCTAAATAACCTTGGAAAAATTCAATAACGGATTCCGGGAAATCAATCGTTTGTCCACGCTCGACAATATTGTCTTCCGTTAAATCATTTTGTACCATGAATAACGCCATATCCCCTACTACCTTTGAAGACGGTGTTACTTTTACAATATCACCGAACATTAGATTTACACGGGAATACATTGTCTTCACTTCATCCCAGCGGTCGCCTAAACCGACTGCTTTTGCTTGTTGCTGCAGGTTACTGTATTGTCCGCCCGGCATCTCATGTACATAAATTTCAGAATGTGGTGCATTCATGCCACTTTCGAAATCAGTATAATATTTACGGACATCTTCCCAGTAGTACGATAATTTTTCCAGGCTTTCAATATCTCCGCGTACATTACGTTCAGAACCTTTCATTGCATAGTACAATGAGTTGGCGCTTGGCTGCGATGTTAAACCAGCCATTGAACCTAATGCTGTATCAATAATATCAACTCCCGCTTCAATTGCCTTCGCATATAAATAAATTCCGTTTCCGCTCGTATCATGTGTATGCAAGTGGATTGGCAGACTAGTCGCATCTTTCAGCTCGGAAATAAGTCGGTATGCAGCCTGTGGTTTCAACAGTCCCGCCATATCTTTAATTGCCAGAATATGTGCGCCTGTTGCCTCCAGTTCACGTGCCATATCTTTGTAGTATTGAACCGTGTATTTTGCACGGCTGTCATCTAAAATATCGCCTGTGTAACAGATTGCCGCTTCCGCTACTTTTCCGCTGTTACGTACTTCATCGATCGCTACTTCCATCCCTTTAATCCAGTTCAGCGAGTCGAAAATACGGAAAACATCCACACCTGAAGAAGCGGATTCCTGGATGAACTCACGGATCAGATTATCCGGATAGTTCGTGTAACCAACCGCATTCGCTCCGCGTAATAACATTTGAAACAGAACATTCGGAATTTTCTTTCTAAGTTTTTCCAAACGATCCCAAGGATTTTCACTTAAGAAACGATATGCAACATCAAATGTTGCTCCACCCCACATTTCAAGTGAGAAATAATCATGCATCAGACGGGATGTTTCGTCTGCGATTTCAAGCATATCCTGTGTACGCACTCGCGTTGCCAGCAATGATTGATGGGCATCACGGAATGTCGTATCCGTCAGTAATACATCTTCCTGCTCTTTAATCCATTTCACAAGCCCGTCTGCACCTCGTGCATCAAGAATTTGCTTTGTGCCTTCCGGGGAAGGAATAAGAATATCCACTTTTGGTTTATCCGGCTGTACAAAAATCGGCTTTGTCCGTTTTTCAACACCTGGGAATCCATTCAATGTAACATTTCCGATATAGTTTAATAGTTTTGTTCCACGGTCTTTACGTTCCGGGAATTCAAACAATTCCGGTGTCGTATCGATAAAGCTCGTATCAAACTCGCCTTTTATAAATTTTTCATGCAATACAACATTACCTAAAAACGGGATATTCGTTTTTACACCTCGAATACGGAACTCACGTAAGTTACGGTCCATTTTTGCCGCCGCTTCTTCAAACGTCATTCCCCATGTCGAAATTTTCACAAGCAAGGAATCATAAAATGGTGTAACAACAGCGCCCTGGAAGCCATTTCCTGCATCCAGACGAACACCAAAACCGCCACTTGAGCGGTAAACCATCAGTTTCCCTGTATCCGGCATAAAGTCATTTGCAGGATCTTCTGTCGTTACACGTGACTGGATCGCGTAACCGAACAGCGGAATTTTGTCCTGTGCAGGAATTCCTACTTCTTTCGAATGTAGATCAAGCCCTTCTGCAACTTTAATTTGTGCATGCACAATATCAAGGCCGGTAATCATTTCAGTAATCGTATGTTCAACTTGAATACGCGGATTTACTTCAATGAAATAAAACTGATTGTCTGCAACTAAAAATTCTACAGTCCCTGCATTGATATAGCCGACATTTTTCATCAACTTAACAGCTGCATCACAAATTTCATTGCGGAGCTGATCGGAAATCGAATTTGACGGTGCAATTTCCACTACCTTTTGGTGACGTCGTTGAATTGAACAGTCACGTTCATATAAATGGACGATATTGCCGTGTGTATCCCCGATAATTTGTACTTCAATATGCTTCGGCTTAATAATCGCCTTCTCCACATATACTTCGTCCGAGCCAAATGCCGCTTTCGCTTCAGATTTAGCACGCTCATAAGCTGATGCCAGTTCTTCTTTGGAATTCACCAGACGCATCCCACGTCCGCCGCCCCCTAGAGCTGCTTTAATCATGATCGGGAAGCCGTGTGTTTCACTGAACTGTTCTACTTCCTGCAAGTTTGCTACAGGACCGTCTGTACCCGGAATAACCGGAATTTCCGCAGAAACTGCCTGTTCACGCGCTTTAACTTTATCGCCAAACATATCAAGATGTTTAGAAGTCGGTCCGATAAACTGAATGCCTTCTTCTTCACAACGGCGTGCGAAATCAACATTTTCCGATAAAAATCCGTAACCAGGATGAATCGCATCCACGTTGGCCTCTTTTGCAATCTTAATGATGCCTTCAATATCCAAATAAGCATCGATCGGTTTTTTGCCCACGCCTACAATATATGCCTCATCAGCTTTATAGCGGTGATAAGATCCGCTATCTTCACGAGAATAAATTGCAACTGTTTTAATATGTAACTCATTACAGGCGCGTAAAATACGGATGGCGATTTCGCCTCGGTTTGCAACTAAAATCTTTTGAATCGACTTCATTTCTCCTTAACCCCCAATTACTTTCTTTTTTCCAATTTGTGATGTGTGGATACATTAATAAGTATCCCCATTGCTACTGAGAGCAATAATATAGAAGTACCGCCATAGCTAATAAAAGGTAACGTTACTCCGGTTAACGGGATAAGTCCCGATAATCCACCTAAATTAATAAAAGTCTGTAATCCTATCCATGTAGAAATGCCCGCTGCCAACATTCGTGCAAGCGGATCTTTTGTTGACATCGCGATAAAATAACCGCGCATCACAATAAAGCCTAAACCAAGAATAACAATTGATACACCAAAAATCCCTAACTCTTCGGCAATGATCGCCATAATGAAATCGGTTTGCGGTTCAGGTACATACCCCAGCTTTTGAATCGACTGCCCAAGCCCCCGACCTTCCAAGCCCCCCGCTCCAATTGCATAATAACCGTTGACAACATGATATCCGGAATTAAGCGGATCGCTGAAAGGATCTAAAAAGGATGTTATACGACCTCTACGACTTGCGTTAAAAACCGTGTCCCATTTAAATATTAAAATCCCGATCATTCCGACAACACCAAGAGCCGAGAGAAGTCCAAAAATTCTGCCGAGCGTTTTACCCCTAAGTCCGCTCGTGATAACAACAACAAGTGCAATAGCTACAATAATAACAAGTGCACCAAGATCGGTTTCAAAACCGACAACAAGAACGATAAATAACCACATACCCAGTGGATACGACACATCATCAAATGTTAACAGCTGCATCGAACCCCGGTTCACGCTTTTACGGTAAAAAGTTCCCGCAAAGAATATAATAATAAAGAGTTTGGCAAATTCTGACGGCTGGAAATTCATAAGGCCGAACAGGCTGATCCAACTTCTTGAACCATTAACACTTTTGCCGGCAATTAAAAGCCATAACTCTAGTATAAACATAAATGCCAGCAAAAGACCTAAAATAGATTTATTGGATAATCTTTTATAGGGTGTAATAACAGCGACTGTAAACAAAATCAGCGCTAAAATTATATTGACGAGCTGGCGATTGTAATAAAAGTTCGGATTTGCATCATATTGAATAATAGAAACCCAAATACTCGAACTGTAGATCATGACAAGTCCAAATAACATTAATAAAATGTAGACGAATAACAAACCATAATCAAAATTGCGGAAATAATTTTTAAAATACTGTTTCATGTAGTAAACCTCATCTTTGAAAAAAAAACTCAAACCGCAATGTAGCGTTTGAGTTTTCTTTTATTTGTCTGTATACGCATCATGTAATAAAGAAAGCTCTTTCTCTAAAGAATCGAGAATTTGCTTGCCTTGTTCACGTTCGATCAGCCCTAGTTTCGCGGCAAAGTCAATTTCACGCGATAAACCAAACATTTGTGTATCTAAAACTTCTTCATATAACGGACAAGATGGCATTGTCAGATTATCCATTTGTACGCGAATTAATCGAGCAATTTTATCTGCATCCGCAGTTAACAGCTCTAATGCTTTTTCCTGAAAGGAAGCTTGTGCTTTCGTATCCATGAGGACGCCCCCATCTATGATATTTCTTCGATTCTATCTTAGTAAAGTGTATCTTTTTACATTCAAAAATGCAAGTGTCTTTGTATGTTTTACATTCAATTCAATTATATTTCTTTCTATGGAGAATCGCGTTATAATTATGAAGGAACTTAGTGAAGGGGGACTTACAAATGACCGAAACAATCATTCCAATTACAGGTGCGGTTAAATTTGAACTAACATTAGATCCTACTGTATGGATTTTTGATGATCGTAAACTGGATCTGAATACATATTTTGTTTCAGAAAAAGTTGAAGAAAATAACGAAAAATATTTACGTGAAATGGGCGCACACTGGTCACGTGAAATTATGGAAGGTGCAGTATTTCCGCCTACATTGAAAACTGAACGTAAATTTGACCGTAAAGGCATGATGACAGGCACGTTTGGAATGGAAATTAAACCATTTCTGAAAAATGCCGAAGTTGCAGATGGTGCAAATGAAGTTGTTTTTGAATGTACAACAGACGAGGAATTTGCTTTTCCATTACAGCAGGCTGAAAGTTTCATTTTCAAATTCAGCCAGGATGGGAAGCCACTTTCAGAAGATGGACCGGTACATGTATTATTTGCTGATGGTTCAAATGTTGAAAATCCAATAAAGAATGTGCGTGCGATTCGTATTCAATAGGAGGGTTTCGTCATGCGTGTAAAATGTGTCATTTGCGATACACTACATGAACTACCAAACGATTTACCTTTAGCGAAAAAATTACGCAATCGTCCTATCCATACGTTTATGTGCCCGGAATGTTCAGAACGTATTTCCGAAAACACGCATAAACGAATAGCAACAGGAAAATTCCGCTTTTTCCGAACATCATCAAAATTTGATGAAGAATTTTAAAATATGATTCGAAAAAAACCATTTTTCTCATTTTGAGAAAAATGGTTTTTTGAGTATAAAATTCCCGTTTTCTTATAAGGTTTTTCCTTATTAAACGGTATCATCAATATTCAAAAGACTGTTCGTGGAATTTAAAGTCAACGAAACTTTCTCCGTTAATTTTGCTTAACTGGAAGAAATTCAATACTTCTGTTTTTACCCCTTCAAAAACACGTTCTTCATCAACAACATACGCTTCTACCGTAACCGGAATTTCACCGAATTGCGCTTTAACAGCATCTGCAATTTGCTGTGCTGTTGCTTCAGAAACTTCAGCGTCAACTAATAAATGCACAGTCGCTTTTTCCGCTGTCACATTTTCAAGTGCTGTCTCTTCTTCCAAACCTTCCTGGAAGACATTCGACATTACCAATATCTCTTCCCCAACGATCGGTTGAATCAGATCATTCACTTGCATATTTACATTTTCACCATAATATTCACCAAAGTATTTACCGTCTTTTACTTCAAAATCATATACTGTTTTTGAAGTTTCCGATTGGACCGTCACTTCAAAATCATCACCGATTGCAGGTGCTGTAGATTTTGTAACGACAAATTGATCGTTATAAATTTCACTTAGTTCCGCCGCTGCATTATCTTCATTTTTCGCCGATAATACTGCAGGTATAAAAATAACGCAAGATATAATAATCAGCGCTAATCCAACAATGATAAAGATTTGCTTTTTAGTAAGATTCATTTTCCTCTACTCCATCTTAGTTATTATCCCCAATTATGAATTATAACGCTCCGAATAAAGCGTTTTCAATCAAACTGCCTTAAAAAAAGAAGGGAATGTGTCCAAAATAACACACTCCCTTCTCTATTAGCTTAGTTGTTTCGCTTCTTCACGTTTTTCACGCCATAGACGTGATTTATAAATGATCAGAATTAACGCAGCTACAATTAAACCTTCAATCATCGGTAAGAATAGAGCTAAAAATGTTAACACCATACATCCTATAAACAGGAATGTATAGATGATGACATTTCTGCCGAATGAAAGTTTTTTTGCAAAGCCAAGTTTGTATACAATTGCCGACATAAGGAATACAAGAACGAATGTTGCATATCCGGCTATTTGGTAGCTCGGTAAATTTTCGTATAAATATCTTGTAATTCCGGACATACGATTAAATACGTAATCACTTTCATTTGTAGATACAGTTGCCAGTAATACTAAATTAAAATAGCTACCAAAAACAGCCATAATATTCAACATCATTCAACCTTTCCTTAATGACGCCAATTAACCTTCTAACTCAGCGTTCTTTTTCTTTTTAGCAACACGTTCACGTTCACCTTTATCAAGGATCTGTTTACGTAAACGGATTGATTCTGGAGTTACTTCAAGGTACTCATCATCACCTAAATATTCCAATGCTTCTTCAAGCGTTAAAATACGAGGTTTTTTAATAACATTCGTTTGGTCTTTGTTCGCTGAACGGATGTTTGTTTTTTGTTTTTGTTTTGTAATGTTAACAGTAATATCAGCATCACGTGTATTTTCACCCACGATCATACCTTCGTATACTTCAGTACCCGGCTCAATGAATAATGTACCACGATCTTCTACACCCATCATACCGTAAGTTGTTGCTTTACCGTTTTCCATAGATACTAATACCCCTTGGTGACGGCCGCCAACTTTACCAGCTACTACTGGTGCATAGTGATCAAATGTATGGTTAATGATACCGAAACCTTTAGTGATCGACATGAATTCAGTTGTATAACCGATTAAACCACGTGCCGGTACGTTAAAGATTAAACGTACTTGTCCAGAACCGTTGTTAACCATATCCAGCATTTCACCTTTACGAGTACCGATTGATTCGATAATAGATCCTACAGAATCCTCTGGTACGTCGATTTGAACGCGTTCGATTGGCTCAGATTTCACGCCATCGATATTACGGATGATTACTTGTGGTTTAGAAACTTGTAACTCATAGCCTTCACGACGCATGTTTTCAATTAGGATCGCTAAGTGAAGCTCACCACGACCTGAAACTGTCCAAGCGTCCGGAGATTCTGTATCTTCTACACGTAGAGATACGTCTGTTTGTAATTGTGCACGTAAACGCTCTTCAATTTTACGAGAAGTTACCCATTTCCCTTCGCGGCCTGCGAATGGTGAGTTGTTTACTAAGAATGTCATTTGTAACGTCGGCTCATCGATACGTAATGGCGTTAATGCCTCTTGATGCTCGATTGGACAAACTGTTTCACCAACGTTAATGTCTTCCATTCCTGATACTGCGATTAAATCACCGGCGATTGCTGTTTCAATTTCTTCACGTTTTAAACCGAAGAAACCAAAGATTTTTGTTACACGGAAGTTTTTAACTGTGCCATCTAATTTCATAAGAGAAACTTGTTGACCTACAGAAATTTTACCGCGGAATACGCGACCGATACCGATACGTCCAACGAAGTCATTATAGTCAAGTAATGCTACTTGGAATTGTAATGGTTCGTCCGAGTTATCTACTGGTGCTGGAATTGCTTCAATAATTTTCTCGAACAAGCATTTCATATCTTCTTCTTGGTTTGCTGGTTCTGGATCCAAAGATGCAGTACCGTTTACACCTGAAGCATAAACAACCGGGAAATCTAATTGATCTTCATCGGCACCTAGTTCGATCAATAATTCTAATACTTCATCTACTACTTCTAGTGGACGAGCTGAATCTTTATCTACTTTATTTACTACAACGATTGGTGTTAAACGTTGCTCTAACGCTTTCTTTAGTACGAAGCGCGTTTGCGGCATACAACCCTCATACGCATCGACAACTAAACAAACGCCATCTACCATTTTTAAGATACGTTCTACTTCTCCACCGAAGTCTGCGTGTCCAGGCGTATCAAGGATGTTGATACGAGTCCCATTGTAATTTACTGCAGTATTTTTAGCTAAAATCGTAATTCCACGTTCACGCTCTATATCACCAGAGTCCATTGCACGTTCTTCAACACGTTCGTTTGAACGGAAAGTCCCTGATTGTTTTAATAATTGGTCTACTAACGTTGTTTTACCATGGTCAACGTGAGCAATAATCGCGATATTACGAATATCTTGACGTAAATTTGTCATTATTCCACTCCATATTCTTTTTTCAATTGTTTAACTGTGATATTATAGCACATGAAAGATTAAATGTCTTTTCACAATAATTAATTACATTTATTGTCACATATAAAAAGTATATGGAGGTATAAACGATGAATAAAGCAAAATTTGTGATGTTTATTTACGCATTAGCTGCAATCCTTTCAATGATTAGCATTGGATTCGCATTCTCACTTGTTTTCATGACAGGACCAAAGTATGAAACTACCGGCTGGATCGGTGTTATTTTAGGTGTTATCGTTATGTGCGGAGTCTTCGGTATGGCATTTAAGACAAAACGTAAATTCAGAGATCAAGGTTTACTATAGAAATAAAAACTTCGGTGCAGCGATGCACCGAAGTTTTTTTATTTTTTTTCTTCAATATATTTATCCAAAATCAACTGATGAATAGAAGGATTTGCGATTAGGAATGTATCTTTCGATAAATAATCGAAATCTTTGCCTTTTAAATTAGTGGCGATTGCTCCTACCTCTTTTGCAATGATGACTCCCCCGCCAATATCCCATGGTGCAAGACGCATGGACATATAGGCATCCAGCTTTCCGCTTACAACAAAGGCGATTTCCATTGCGGCAGAACCGTATGAACGTGTACCGCGTACCTTGCGAACAAGTTCGATAATTTTTCCGTGATTGATGCGATTATTCGGTGTAACCCAGTTAGCATTGATGCCGATTACCGCCTCTTCGATTTTGACCGGCTGCAGCTTCCGCAGTGGAGAATCGTTATACCATGCCCCTACCCCTGCAATTGCATTAAATAGATCTTCCCGCATTACATCAAATATGTAACCTAATACTCCGACACCATCAACATAAATACCGATTGTAATCATGAAATGACGATGCTGCTTCACAAAATTCATCGTGCCGTCAATCGGATCGATAATCCACACAACACCTTCAAGACTTTCAACATTTTCGCCCATTCCTTCTTCACCTAAAATACGATGGTCCGGATTAAATGCCTTTATTTTTTCAATAAAAAATAATTCCGTTTCCCGATCTATATTCGTTACTAAATCATTGGGATTCGACTTTGTTTCGATTTCAATATTATAGGAAAATGCTGCTCGAATATTTTTTCCTGCTTCAAAAATTATTTCTTTTGCAAATTCATCCAATTTTTTTATATCCATCGTTCATCCACCTTCCGACAACAATCGCTAGTCTATATATGTAATTATGTTGAGCATTTTTAAAGTATCCTTATTATTATAACAAAAAATCACTTGCTTTCTTACGTCGGCAAGTGATTTTTTATTTTGGAAATGTTTTTTTGTTACGCATATGCATGTAGACCTTTTAATTCCTCTTGGATTTCGGTTAATCGTTTTTTAGATTTATCAATTTCAGATTGATTTTTATCATTCATCGCCGCATAGAGAGTAGCTAGTTCATAATCCATTTCCAACATTAAAATCTCTTCATATTGCTTTTCAATATCAACTTTGCGTATAATCTTAATCATCTGTTTCATAATAAATCACTTCCTTATCATAATTTTTCAGACTTAAACCAAACTGGATAATATAAGTAATTCCTTAAGACTTATAGCCTTTTTATATTTTCCATTGGTATAAAGTTTCTATTACAAGATTTTTTCCCAAAAAATTAATAAAATAAACATAAAACGAAAGGAAATATAAAAATGAGTATTGTCAAATGGACTAAAGAAGACTTCCAAGTATTTGATATTGACGGTCTGGATGAACGTATGGAAGCTTTAACAACAATTATCCGCCCAAAGTT
This sequence comes from Solibacillus sp. FSL W7-1436, assembly GCF_038007305.1. Lineage (NCBI taxonomy): Bacteria > Bacillati > Bacillota > Bacilli > Caryophanales > Caryophanaceae > Solibacillus > Solibacillus sp. FSL W7-1436. Next base: position 2,304,222 of record NZ_JBBOWV010000001.1, on the reverse strand, counting down.
CAATGAGCTATCAGAAACATTTCCAGGGTATTTCAGTGCACAAACAGGAGAAGAGTTTTTTGGTCATGTAGCCAAACATGCCCGCCGTACTGTAAACCCGCCAAAAGATTCCTGGGTTGCATTCGCTCCTTATAAGCGTGGTTATAAAGCTTTGCCGCATTTCCAGATTGGGTTATGGGGTACGCATCTTTTCATCGTCGTTGCAGTGATTTACGAAGCGCCTCAAAAAGAGGAAATGGCACAGCGCTTACTGAAAAATATGCAAGTGATTAAAGATTTATCCGATGATTTCGTACTTTCCGGCGATCATATGCAGCCGGATACGATATCTTTAAAAGAAGCGCGCACCGAAAAGCTTGAACAGCTTCTTATACGCCTGCGTGATGTAAAAAAAGGAGAATTTCTTATTGGGCGTCGTATACCTGCAGATGAGGCAATTAAATTGTCTGCAGAACAATTTTTACAATTGGCTGAGCAAACATTTGATGAGCTTCTCCCTGTGTATGAAATCATCAAAGGTTAATTTCAACCATTTATTATTAATATGTACAAAAGACTGCTAAACATTCCAACAATTTAAAAATAATTAAAAAAATTCTCAATATTAAAACTAAAGCAGCATTTTCCCCGCAGGAAAAATGCTGCTTTTTGCTGTACAGAAAAGCCGGTTCTTTTATAAGCGTCTTACCTTAACACATGAAATTTTTCCGTCACAGCATTTTAATTACATTCTTACAATTTGTCCATCCGTTAATTCTTTTGCCAGTTTAACGACGCGATATGGTACATATGAGCTTGCCTGTTCAAATTCACGGCAGATCGTTTTTTCTTCCGCCTGGGAAGGTACAATCTCTTTAAAACGTTTATAACGTGCCATGACCAGTTCACGCTTTGCTCCTTTTTCGTATGCCAATTCAACAACTTCAAAAAAGCGTACAACATCCACCATTTCATCTGTCGTCCAGTCCGTTGATAATGGGTATGAATATTCCATAGTTATAACCTGCCTTTAATCATTACTGTCCCCATTTTAAACGGATTTTTTCCGCTTGTACAACCATACGCTGAATTAATTCTTCCACTGACGGTACATCCTGAATTAATCCCGTCACTTGGCCTGCCCACCCGAAACCTTTTGTTGCATGGCCATCGTAAATGAAATTTTTGTTTGCTTCACCGCTAATATATGATTTCAGCGCTTCATATGTAGGCGTTTTTTGCTCCACTTCTAAAATCTCATCTGTAAATGCATTGCGGATAACTCGGGCAGGTGCACCGATTGAGCGTTTAATAATCGTTGTGTCTGTTTCTTCACTATCCATCAGTGCCTGTTTATATGCTTGTGAAGCGTGGACACATTCTTTTGTCGCAATAAAGCGTGTACCCATCTCAATTCCTTCCGCCCCTAATGCATGTGCCGCCATCCATCCGCGGCCGTCTCCGATTCCCCCTGAAGCGATAACCGGAATCGAAACACTATCGACTACTTGCGGTACGAGAACCATTGTTCCTACATCATCTCTGCCTAAATGGCCTCCGCCTTCTTGCCCGACAACCATTACTGCATCCGCTCCCAGCTGCTCTGCTTTTTGTGCCTGTCGTTTTGCAGCAACAAGTACGAGCTTTTTACACGATGCATCTTTTAATATGTCGAATATCGGGGCAGGATTTCCCCCGGTAATTGTTACTACAGGTACATCCATTTCACCGGCTACTTCAATCATCTTTTCGTATCCTTTTCCATGCATTCCTATCGCAAAGTTTACTCCAAATGGCCGATCTGTCATATCTCTCACTTTTTTTATTTCTTCTTTTAATGCTTCCGGCGATGGTAAGCTCATCGCGGTAATCTGTCCTAATGCTCCTGCATTCGAAACCGCCGCAGCAAGCTCAGAATAGGCCAGGTACGCCAATCCGCCTTGAATAATAGGATATTGAATTTGCAATAAATCAGTTACTTTTGTTTGCCATTTCATTGTTATTCCTCCTAAAATAATAGCTGTCATTTCAATTGATTGAAATATTTATATAGTCAGCAACTTTAATAGGTGCTATAATTCACTTGTTTTTAAAAAATACTAAATAGTGAGGTGGTACCTGCGTTGTCACAGTTAGAGACTCCTTTGTTTGATGCATTACTTAAGCATCGCAACAGACACCCTATCCAGTTCCATATCCCAGGCCATAAAAAAGGGCAAGGAATGGATCCAGCTTACAGAGAATTTGTGGGCGACAACGTTTTATCAATTGATTTAATCAACATTGCTCCACTAGATGATTTACACGCTCCTAAAGGTGTGATTATGCAAGCGCAAAACCTTGCTGCTGAAGCCTTTGGTGCTGAACATACATTTTTTTCCGTGCAAGGTACTAGTGGCGCCATCATGACGATGATTATGACTGTCGTCGGTCCAGGCGATAAAATTATAGTACCGCGGAATGTACATAAATCGATTATGTCAGCGATTGTTTTTGCAGGTGCTATTCCTATTTTTATTCATCCGGAAGTTGACAGCGAGCTCGGAATTTCTCATGGTATTTCACCTGAGTCTGTTGAGCGTGCATTGACGACATATCCAGATGCGAAAGCCGTGCTTGTCATCAACCCGACATATTTCGGTTTTGTTGCAGATTTAAAGCGCATTGTCGAAATTGTACATGCACGTAATATTCCAGTTATTGTCGATGAAGCACATGGCGTTCATATAAAATTCCATGATGAGTTGCCGCTATCTGCAATGCAAGCCGGTGCAGATATGGCTGCTACGAGCACACATAAGCTTGGAGGCTCCATGACAGGCAGTTCTGTCTTAAACGTCAGAGAAGGCCTTGTAACAGCTAAAAGAGTTCAGGCAGTATTTTCTATGCTGACAACGACATCGACTTCCTATCCGTTACTGGCGTCTTTAGATACGGCACGTCGCCAGCTTGCTGTCCATGGATATGACTTACTGGACGAAGCAATCCGTTTGGCAAAAGATGCCCGTAAACGCATTAACACGATTCCGCATCTACATTGTGTAGGGCGCGAAAAATTAGGAACTTCCGCTACATTTGATATGGATCCATTAAAGCTGTTAATTTGTGTAAAAGATTTAGGTATTACCGGACATGTTGCAGAAGAGTGGTTGCGTCAAAACGCAAACTTGGAAGTAGAGTTGTCCGATCTATACAATATTTTATGCTTAGTAACAATTGGTGATTCGAAAAAAGAGATTAATTTACTTGTTAATGCTTTGACTCGTATGTCGAAAAACTTCGAATCGGAAGCATCGATTACTGAAACAAATGTTCAAATCCCTGAAATACCTGCTCTTGCCATGACACCGCGTGATGCATTTTATGCTCAGACAGAAAGTATTCCTCTTGCACAGGCAGAAGGATATATTTGCGCAGAATTTATCATGGTGTACCCACCGGGCATTCCTATTTTTATTCCCGGGGAAATAATTACACAAAGCAATATTAATTTTATAAAGATGAATATTGAAGCTGGTCTCCCTGTTCAAGGTCCCGAAGACAGTACATTAAAAAATATTCGTGTTATCAAAGAGCGGAAAGCGATTTATTAATATTTCAGACAGACAGCCAAATGCTGTCTGTCTTTTTTAAAATAAATACATCGAAATAAGCGGAATAATGAAGGCCCCCACAACCGCACTAAGCCCCATAGAAAGCGACCCGATTGATAAATCTTCTTCACTGTACTCTTTTAATTTTGTCAATCCGACACCATGCGATGCACTTCCCATAGCGACACCTCGACTGATTGCAGTATCAATTTTAAATAGTTTAAATAATACCGGACCTAAAATGGCGCCAGTAAACCCGGCGACCATTACCATTACGGCAGTCAGCGGCGGTATTCCCCCAACAATTTCACTTACTTGCATTGCTACAGGTGTTGTCAATGATTTCGGTAATGAAGTAAGTATAAAATCTTTGCTCGAACCGAAAAGTATCAGTAATGCTACAACGCTGACCAGACCTGCGAGCATTGCGACAATAATGCTCGTAATAATCGAGTATTTGTATTTGAAGATAAGCTCCCGCTGGTTGTATAAAGGAAACGCCAATGCTACGACTGCCGGACCAAGCATTTTGGAAATCCATTGTCCTCCTTCCATATACGTTTCATATGGAATATTAAAAACCAGTAGGATAATGACCGTAATGCAAGTCGCGGTTAAAATAGGCAATAAAAATGGATGCCCCACCTTCAAGTACAGCCTGTTCAACAATACAAAAAGAAGAACAGTGCTACTTATGATGAATAGAATTAGCAGTAGATGCAGCAATATTCTCTTCCTCCTTCATTTTGCGTTCCTTTCTTTCTATTAATTTACTGATTTTCCCTGTAACAACCAGCGCAAATATTGTACTGATTATGACAGCTAAAACGAAAAGCCCTCCTGATATCGTGAGCAGTTCAGGATAATTGATGACGGCCACTGTCGAAGGAATAAAAAACAATGTCAAAAATGCCAGCATAAAACTTGCACCTTTTTGTATGTATTTTACATTTAAAATTTTAAAGTAGAGTGCAAGCCATAATATAACCAACCCGATAATACTCCCCGGTATAATGATCCCTGTAATAGAAACGATAAATTCTCCAGCGAGATAAAATAATATGATAATGCCAATTTGGGCAATAGTACGAATTATCTCCATCAGCTAACCCCCCTTTACACAGTTTTTGTCCTGCATTAACGTTTAGTAAATCTTCCCACACAAAAGATAAACCGAGCGAAAAATATAGGTGGGAGAACAACCATCCGTAAATGCCGAATTGTCGGACCAACACGATATTGACCACGCAAGCGCTGTCACCGGACATGTTTCTTTTAGATTGCGTTCCTTCCAAACAGCGGGAATGCCCTCAATGTTTGAAGTTTCACTTTATTGTACGTCTATTAGAAATATCTGTCTATTTTATTTTCCTGCTATAATTTAAGTCATTTCTTGATATTTAAAGTAATATAAAAAGCTACCTTGCTTAAATTAATACAAGGCAGCTCCATCAAGTTTGTATTCATTTAAAATGTTCTTAATCATTTTAGCTGTACATCCATTAAAGATTCTAAAACACTTCTTAAAGCAAAAATCAGTTCATGCGTCGTTACATTTTCAGCAGTAGTTTCTCTTGCCAATTGCAATGTCATATTTATTTGCTCAACAGATCGATCTGTTATTTCATTGTAGGGGAGTTTACTTACATTGAAGAGAATTGCCTGCAATGTACTCCGTAAAACGGTTTCGGCGTTTTGCATCGTATCTTCCCTGTTGATATATTTATACGGATCATGCAATTCCATCGGTAAAGGTCTTGTTTGAAGTTTCCCTGCTGCTGTAATCAGCCCGCCATAAGCTTGGACGATATTAGTTGACTTCATGTTGATAGCATCGAATATGGCGTGCTGTAACACTTCATATGAGTCTATTGTAAAATCTGCTTTTTGCACTTCAAGCAGCTTCCTTACTAATACATCAAGCGCGATTGTCGCAAAACGCTCTGTCCGGTCTTCATACTTTTCTTCTTTTAACTCTGTTAATAAAACAACTTGTGATGATATCCATTCATTTTGCAGATTCTTTTCTTCACTTTGATAATTCATACCGTGACAACTCCCTTAATCAATGAATCCTACAAGCAGTCCATTTCCTATAATTAGAGCTTATTTCAAAATTCATTTGAATAAATTTAGATTGTTTTTGCTACCTATTCAAATGGATGTTTCAGTTATATATAACCATAATTTATAATTTAAAAACCTTTTTTATTATAGTAGGGAAACTTCTCTTCCCTTTCTTTGAGTATGCATTTTTTGTTGTAAGCTTTCCCGTTATTTATAGTCATCAAAAAACACTGCCCATTTAAAAATGGGCAGTGTAAATTTCATAAAATTATTTAGTTACAATATGGATTGGGTTGCCTAGTAAAACTTCAGCAGCTTCCATTGTAATTTCACCTAAAGTTGGGTGTGCGTGGATAGTTAATGCGATATCTTCTGCAGTCATACCGCCTTCAATAGCAGTTGCCATTTCAGCGATCATATCAGAAGCACCAACACCAACGATTTGAGCACCAACTAATAAGCCGTCTTCTTTGCGCGCTACTAGTTTCACGAAACCTTCTGTTTCGTTTAATGCTAATGCACGACCGTTTGCAGCGAATGGGAATTTAGCAGCTTTCACTTCTAAACCTTCCGCTTTTGCTTGCTCTTCAGAGTAGCCTACAGTTGCCATTTCTGGATCTGTGAAGCATACTGCCGGAATTGCTAAGTAGTCAACTTCTGATGGTTCACCAGCAATTGCTTCTGCAGCAACTTTACCTTCATAAGAAGCTTTGTGAGCAAGTTGTGGACCTGCAACGATATCACCGATTGCATAGATGTTCGATACTGAAGTACGACTTTGTTTGTCTACTTCCAATAATCCGCGTTCTGCGAATTTAATACCTACTTCTTCTAAGCCCATTTCATCCGTATTCGGACGACGACCTACAGTTACTAATACGTAATCTGCTTCAACAGTTTTTTCTTCGCCGCCTGCTTCATAAGTAACGACTACGCCATTTTCGTTTTCTTCTACGCCTTTAGCAGATGCGTTTACTACAACTTCAACGCCCTTTTTCTTAAGACCTTTTTTAACGATTTGCGTCATTTGTTTTTCGAAACCAGCTAAAATATCTTTACCGCCTTCGATAATTGTTACTTGAGAACCTAAGTTAGCATAAGCTGAACCAAGCTCTGTACCGATGTAACCGCCACCGATAACAACTAATTTACCTGGTACTTCAGGGAATGATAATGCACCAGTTGAGCTTACTACACGTTTTGTAAATTTAAATGTCGGGATTTCGATAGGACGAGATCCTGTTGCTAAAATAGCGTTTTTGAATGTATAAGTTTGAGCATTGTCGCCGTCGATAACACGTACAGTGTTTGCATCCACGAAGTATGCTTCACCTTTTACGATATCTACTTTGTTTCCTTTTAATAAGCCTTCAACGCCGCCAACTAATTTTTTAACAACGCCGTCTTTGAATGCTTGTGCTTTAGACCAGTCTAATTTCACTTCTGATGCTGTAACACCCATATCATCAGAATGTTGGGCATTTTCAAAGCGGTGACCTACTGAAATTAAAGCTTTTGATGGGATACAACCTACGTTTAAACATACCCCGCCTAATGCTCCACGTTCAACGATTGTTACTTTTTGACCTGTTTGTGCTGCACGGATTGCTGCTACATAACCACCAGGGCCAGAACCTACTACAAGAGTATCTAGTTCGATTGGAAAATCTCCTACTACCATTTTTTTACGCCTCCATTAATAATAGTTGCGGCTCACTTAATAAACGTTTTAAATGATTTAAAGCGTTTTGTGCAGTCGCTCCATCGATCATTCGATGATCAAAGCTCAATGATAATGCTAACACATGTGCTGCTACAATTTCACCATTTTTTATTACTGGTTTCTCTGAAATACGCCCAATTCCTAAGATTGCCACTTCAGGATGGTTAATTACCGGTGTAAACCATTGTCCACCAGCTGAACCGATATTTGTAATCGACATTGACGCACCTTTCATTTCATGCGGTGCTAGCTTACCATCTCGCGCTTTTACAGCCAATTCATTAATTTCCTGAGACAAGCCAAACACAGACTTACGATCAGCATGTTTAATTACAGGAACTAATAAACCTTTTTCTGTATCAGCCGCAATACCAATATTATAGTAATGTTTATTAATAATTTCTTGTGTTGCATCATCAAGTGAACGGTTGAAATCAGGATATTTACGTAAAGTCGAGATTAAAGCTTTCACAACATACGGTAAATACGTTAATTTAACACCTTGTTCTGCTGCAATATCCTTAAATTGTTTACGGTGTGCAACAAGTTCTGTTACGTCCACTTCATCCATTAACGTTACGTGCGGAGCTGTATGTTTTGAATGCACCATCGCTTTTGCGATCGCTTTGCGGATACCGCTCATTTTTTCGCGTGTTTCAGGGAACTCGCCTTCAAGTGCTACAGGAGCAGCTTGTTTCTCTTCTGCTTGTGGTTGTTGTGTCTCTTTAACCTCTTCTGTTTCAGAAGCCGACTGTTGACCACCGTTCAGGAAGCTCTCAATATCTTCTTTTAACACACGGCCGTTTTTGCCTGTGCCTGAAACTTGCTGAATCTCTATACCTTTTTCACGAGCATACTTACGAACAGAAGGCATTGCGATAATGCGTTTGCCTGAAGTTTCTGTTTCAGATGGTGATGCAGTTTTTTCTGTTTCAGCAGGAGCTTCCGGCTGAGCAGTATCTGCACTTTTATCCGTTTTAGTTTCTTCTTTTTTCACATCTTGGCCAGCCTCAGCAGTAGACTGTACTTGTGCTTCTGTTTTATTCGATTCATTTGATTCGTGGTGGTCATCACCTTTTAGTTTTAAATCTTCATAGCCTGGTGCATCAAAGCGGATTAAGGCATCCCCGACAATCGCAACCGTTCCTTCTTCTACATAGATTTCTTCTACTGTACCATCAACTGGTGACGGAATTTCAACGACTGCTTTGTCATTTTGAACTTCTGCTAAAATATCGTCTTCTTTTACTTGATCGCCAGGTTTAACGAACCATTTGACGATTTCACCTTCATGAATACCTTCTCCAATATCTGGTAAACGAAACGTAAATGCCATTTATCTCACCCTCAATTCTTAGAATGTTAAGACTTTCTTTGCAGTTTCCATTACATCTTTATACGTAGGCAACCATACGCCTTCCGCTTGCGGGAATGAATAGATTGTATCTGGTGCAGCAACACGTAATACTGGTGCTTCCAATGATAGAATCGCACGTTCTGTAATTTCTGCGACTACATTTGCCGCAATACCTGCTTGCTTTTGCGCTTCCTGAACAACAATTGCACGACCTGTTTTTTCAACAGATGCAATAATTGTTTCGATATCCAACGGCTGAATTGTACGTAAATCGATTACTTCTACTGAGTAGCCTTCTTTTTCCAACTCTTCTGCCGCTTTTAGACTTTCGTGAACCATTAGGCCGTAAGCAATGATAGAAAGGTCTTTCCCTTCACGTTTCACATCTGCTTTACCCAATTCAATCGTATATGACTCTTCCGGAACTTCTTCACGGAATGATCGGTAAAGTTTTAAATGCTCTAAGAAAATAACCGGATTATCATCACGAATCGAAGCGATCATTAAACCTTTTGCATCATATGGTGTTGATGGGATAACAACTTTTAATCCTGGTGATTGAGCCATCAGCCCTTCTAAAGAATCCGAGTGCATTTCAGGCGTATGAACACCACCGCCAAATGGAGAACGGATTGTTACTGGCGCATTATACGTACCGCCTGAACGGTATCTCATACGAGCCAATTGCCCGCTGATTGAATCCATTACTTCGAATACGAAGCCGAAAAATTGAATTTCAGGTACTGGACGGTATCCAGTTAACGCTAAACCAATTGCTAAACCACCGATTCCTGATTCTGCAAGCGGCGTATCAAATACACGATCAACGCCGAATTCTTTTTGAAGACCTTCTGTTGCACGGAATACCCCGCCGTTTACACCAACGTCTTCACCGAATACTAAAACGTTCTCGTCATTTTTTAATTCGCAACGTAATGCATCTGTAATTGCTTGAATCATTGTCATTTGTGCCATGGCTTATTTCGACTCCTTCTCTTTATAAATCGCATACTGTTCTTTTAAGTTCGCCGGCATTTCTCCAGCGTACATATTTTCCATTAATTCCGTAACTTTTTGTTTTGGTGCTTGGTCTGCTTGTTTAATAGCATCTTTAATCTCTTCTTTAGCACGCTCAATTACTGCTTCTTCTTTTTGCTCATCCCATAAACCTTTACCTTCAAGGAATGTACGGAAGCGTACTAATGGATCTTTCGCAGCCCATTCATTGTCGATATCCGTTGTACGGTAACGTGTCGGGTCATCCCCTGCCATCGTATGTGGCCCATAACGGTAACACATAGTTTCGATTAATGTTGGTCCTTCACCACGAACAGCACGGTCACGCGCATCCTTTGTCGCTGCATATACTGCTAATGGATCCATTCCGTCTACTAATACACATGGAATACCAGCAGCTATACCTTTTTGTGCAATTGTTTTAGCAGATGTCTGTAATTCACGCGGTGTCGAAATTGCATATTGGTTGTTTTGCACGATGAAAATCGCCGGTGATTTGAATGCGCCCGCAAAGTTGATTCCTTCGTAGAAATCACCTTGTGATGAACCGCCATCACCTGTATAAGTAATCGCAACTGTATCTGAACCACGTTTTTGTAAACCAAGTGCTACACCGGCAGTTTGGATATATTGTGCACCGATAATAATTTGTGGTGCCAATACATTAACGCCTTCCGGTACCTGGTTACCAATGAAGTGACCGCGGCTGAATAAAAATGCCTTCCATAACGGCAACCCGTGCATAACGATTTGCGGAACATCACGATATCCCGGTAAAATCCAGTCTTCTTTTTCCAAAGCATAATGCGATGCAAGTTGTGAAGCTTCCTGACCCGCAGTCGGTGCATAGAAACCAAGACGTCCTTGACGGTTTAACGAAATCGAACGTTGATCTAAAATACGTACGTAAACCATACGTTCCATCAATTCAACTAATTGCTCGTCCGTTAAGTCCGGCATTGCCGCTTCATTTACTATTTCACCCTGCTCATTTAAAATTTGGAACATCTCAAACTTACTTTCAATTTCCTGTAACGTTCCAGCTGGGTCCAATTGATTCTTCATTTTTTCTGCCATTGTTTACATCCCCTTTGAACTGTATTAAAAAAATTTCGTTTTTTACTAGTACAACGTTTCTATAAACCGAGTATAAAGAATAAAATTCTATCGGTCAATCATTGTTTATCATCTTAATTAAAGATTTTTCCTCGCATCAGTCTAAACTAATACAGTTACATTACCTGTATTACACAACAATCACCTCTGTACTATAATAGAAAAAACACCCAATAAATTTTGTTATTTTAATTTATAGCGACACACGATTTATTCATTCCCTTTTAATGAATGGTTAAATCTGAAATCACGATAATTTTCTCTGGGAGAAGTTTTTTTCTTACTTCCATTCCGGAGAGTCGTGTATACTTACACATATAAGTTTGAACTGAAAGGAAGTTTCACATGATTTTAATGGAACATATTATCCGTGAAGGACACCCTACATTACGCACACGCGCGGAAGAAGTTACTTTTCCGTTATCTGCAGAAGATCGAAAGCTCGCAGATGATATGCTGCAATATTTAATTAATAGCCAAAATCCGGAAATTGCTGAAAAATATAATTTACGCGGCGGCATCGGCTTAGCTGCAAACCAGGTAAACAGTTTAAAACGTATGTTTGCGCTGCATTTGGAAGATGAAAACGGCGAACAGATCAGCTTTGTCGCAGTTAACCCTAAAATTGTAAGCCATTCGGTTGAACAGACGTATATAACAAGCGGTGAAGGCTGCCTTTCGGTAGACCGTGCCGTACCTGGTTATGTTTACCGCTATGCACGTATCACTGTGAAGTTTATGACAGTGGACGGAGAAGAAAAGAAAATGCGTTTATCAGGACTTCCTGCAATCGCATTTCAGCACGAATTAGATCATTTAAACGGTGTTATGTTTTACGATCGCATCGATGAAAAAGATCCGTTCGTCCAATTAGAAAACAGCATTCCATTCGGTAGAGACTAACTTCCGCAGAACCCATTTTCGTTTGCAGCGAAAATGGGTTCTTTTTTAATCAGTTACTAATAGAAGAAAGTCAGCTTTAACTTCGGAAGTTCTAATAAAATTGGAAATGTTCTAATATTCCTTAAAATGTTCTAAAATAAGTGTGATCTTCTAATATAACTGTCCTTTGTTCTAAAATGACAGAGCGATGTTCTCATATCCTTTCCATTCTTGCTAATATTGGTTACCGATTTTCTAATAACCTTATACATTGTTCTAATAAAATAAGGCTCCTCATTTCACAAAAACAAAAAACGCTGTGAAATCCCTCCACAACGTTTCTTCCATTACATTAACTATTTCTACTATATCAATTTCAATTTCTTCATCGCGTCAGCCAAGCCGTCATTGTCCACATGCCCTGTAATCATGGAAGCTGCTTCCTTTGCCCGTTCATGACCATTCTCCATCGCGACACTGTAGCCAAACTCCGACAGCATTTCAATATCATTTAGTCCATCGCCAAATGTAATAACATCCTCTTCCGGAAATTTAATATGTTCCAGCAATTTTCGAATGCCGTTCGCCTTTGAACCGCCATCCGGAAGCACATCACAGGAAAAAGGATGCCAACGGATAAATTGTACCTGCGGGAATTCCCTCTCATAAATCGGCTGATCTTTTTCTTCTATAAATACTAGTGTTTGATAGACAGGTGTGTGCAAATAGTATTGCGGATCGATTTGCGGATATGGATACTGTAATGTCGACAAACTGCTCTCCACACTATCATAGTCACTTTCGGTAGCGATCATTTCCTTTTCATTCAGGAAGACCAATGGATGGTTGCGCTGTGCGCCAAATTCCAGAATTTCCGTTAATGTTTCGTTGGCGATCTGATCTGTATAAACGACTTCACCTTGATAAACGACATATTGCCCGTTAAATGTCACATATGTATCAATTTCAAGCTCTTCCAGTATATCTTTTATCATAAATGGCGCTCGTCCTGTTGCAATCGCAATTTCGTGACCATTCTCGCGCGCCTTGAATATCGCGTCCTTTGCCGAAGTAGGTAATTTTTTATCTGAATTGTACAGAGTGCCGTCTACATCAAAAAATAATATTTTCTTCAATTTATAACGCTCCTTTATTTATTATAGGCCCTTTACAGAAATCTGAAAATTTAGTATAATGAGTGTGAGGAGTGATGACCTATGTTAAAACGTCTCAAAAAGAAATGGCGAAAACGATTAAATGGCATCCTCGGAAAAAAATTAATTGCCTAACACTTCATTTACAGTGGCACGCCCAATTACAGGACGTGCCATTTTTTTGATTCGTGAACACGTTGATGTTGACGAAATTTGAAGGGCTTTTCTTTATTTTAAAGGAGTCCCGTGATAATATAAAGGAAATGCATTTTTCTACAAGTTAGAAGTGCAGTAATAATGTTCGTACTTAAAGGAGAGTAACTATGATTTACAAAGTCTATTATCAAGAAAACATTTCTGAGATTCCAGTTCGCGAAAACACAAAAACACTTTATTTAGAGGCGTCATCTGAACGTGAAGTACGTCACTATTTAAAAGACCGAAACTACAATATCGAACTTGTTCAACTTCTAGAAGGCAACTATTTAGAATATGAACAAAACAGCCCGAATTTCCGTCTGGAGAACGCTTAATTGTTATGAAATTCGTTAAGAATGATCAAGCGGCTGTATTCGCACTCGGCGGACTGGGCGAAATCGGCAAAAACACATATGCAGTACAATTCCAAGATGAAATCATCCTAATAGATGCAGGTATTAAGTTCCCTGAAGATGATTTGCTTGGTATTGACTATGTAATTCCAGATTATACGTATTTAGTTCGAAATGTAGACAAAATCAAAGGCTTATTTATAACACATGGTCACGAAGATCATATCGGTGGTATTCCTTATTTATTACGTCAAGTTAATGTTCCTGTATACGGCGGAAAACTTGCACTAGGTCTACTTCGCAACAAATTAGAAGAGCATGGCTTATTACGTACAACAAAACTGATTGAATTTAAAGAGAATGATGTCATTAAATTCCGTAAAACAGCTGTCAGCTTCTTCCGTACAACACATAGTATCCCAGATGCATATGGTATTGTCATCAAGACACCACCGGGTAATATTGTGCACACTGGTGACTTTAAGTTTGACTTTACTCCAGTAGGCGAGCCTGCTAACTTGACGAAAATGGCGGAAATCGGCCGTGATGGCGTCCTTTGTTTACTATCAGATAGTACAAACGCCGAAAAGCCTGATTTTACAATGTCTGAGCGTACAGTCGGGAAAAGCATTGACGAAATTTTCCGTAAAGTTGACGGACGTATTATTTTCGCAACATTTGCTTCAAATATCCACCGTTTACAACAGGCAACAGATGCAGCCGTGAAATATGGCCGTAAAGTGGCTGTGTTCGGTCGATCAATGGATAACGCAATTACAATCGGCCGTGAATTAGGCTATATTACAGCACCTAAAGAAACATTTGTCGATATTCAGAGTTTAAACCGTTTACCTGCAAATGAAGTGATGATTTTATGTACCGGTTCTCAAGGTGAACCAATGGCTGCATTATCACGAATTGCCAATGGTACACACCGTCAAATTCAAATCCAGCCTGGTGATACAGTTGTATTCTCATCTTCTCCGGTTCCTGGTAACACGATGAGTGTAAACAAAATTATCAACTTATTATTCCGCGCTGGGGCAGAAGTTATCCATGGTGCATTAAATAATATCCATACTTCAGGTCACGGTTCTCAGCAAGAACAAAAGCTTATGCTTCGTTTGATGAAACCTAAATTCTTTATGCCGATTCATGGTGAATACCGTATGTTGAAAATCCACACTGAATTAGCTGAAGCTTGTGAAGTTCCATTGGAAAACTCATTCGTTATGGAAAATGGCGATGTACTTGCATTAAGTGCAAATGAAGCACATGTTGCAGGACGCATTCCTTCAGGTGATGTGTATATCGATGGTAATGGAATCGGGGATATCGGCAATATCGTATTACGTGACCGCCGAATTCTTTCAGAAGAAGGTTTAGTCATCGTAGTCGTAAGTGTTGATATGGCTAAAAATAAAATTGTTTCCGGTCCGGATATTATTTCTCGCGGATTTGTGTATATGCGTGAATCAGGTATGATGATCAATGAAGCACAAAAAATGCTGAATCATCATTTAAACAGCACGATTCAGGAAAAAGATACACAATGGAATGATTTGAAAAATGAAATTACCGATGTATTAGGCCCATATTTATATGAAAAAACGAAACGTCGTCCAATGATTTTACCGATCATTATGGAAGTATAAAACGGGACTGGTCCTCAATATAAAAAATCCATCATTTTGCTTTTGCAAGATGATGGATTTTTATTTATGTCTGTTTGCTCATCGAACGTGCTCTACCCTACCGCTGGATAACTTTCTTCACAAACCGGTTAATATCAACATCCGCACCGATAATGAGCAACACATCCCCTACCTGAATACGTTCTGTTGCATTCGGGGAAATCATAATCTCTTCACCGCGTGTAATGCCCACAATGTTTAAACCGTATTTCGCCCGTACATCCAGTTCGATTAACGATTGACCGGCAATACTTTCGTTTGCCTTAATTTCCATAATGGAATGTTCTCCGGAAATCTCCAAGTAATCAAGCACACTGTTTGACATCATGTTATTGGCGATCCGGATCCCCATATCACGTTCAGGGTGCACAACAAAATCAGCACCGATTTTCAGCAAAACTTTTTCATGGTAGTCATTTTGCGCTTTTACTGTAATTTGCGGAACGCCAAGCTCTTTCAAAATAAGCGTTGTTAAAATACTCGATTGGATATCTTCCCCAATCGCGACAATGACATGTTCGAAATTCCATAAACCTAGTGATTTGATTGTTTCCTCTTCTGTCGTATCCGCTACTACAGCCTGTGTCGCAATGCGGGCAAATTCATCGACACGTTCACTATCCGTATCGATTGCCATTACATTGGCCCCCTGTTTTACGAGTTCACGTACGATACTTCCTCCAAAACGTCCCAGCCCTATTACTACAAATTCTTTTTTCATTTTTTTCTCCTCCGAACATCCAGTTGCCACTAGTTTAACGCATCAAAACAGCTGTTGTCATTTAATTATACGCTCTATTTTCTGTTGCAGTAATTTAAGTGCAGAATAGCCCGACTTATAAAAGCGTAATTGCTGCTGTTCATCAAATATATAATAAGCAGGCACAAATTGGTTTCCGAACCTGTCGCTTATTTTTAGTTCATTATCAAGGTAAACAGGGTATATTATTTCCAATTGCATTATTTTTTCTTTTACAAGGGCTTCCGAATAATCCGATTTTTCCCTAGGCATATGAATCGCGTGAACCGCTAACCGATTCCCAAATATACGCTCCAATTCCTTCAGATTCTTGATGGAATTGGCGCATTCCGAACAGCTCATTGACCAGAAATATACTAATGTCGCTTTAGCATCTTCTTCGTAAGTATTCTTCCTATTTATTATTTTCGTCGCGCCACTTAGCGATGGCATTAATGTTCGAATCCTCATTTATACTCACCTCGTTGTAACATATGTAATGACGGTTTTTTCGGTACCATTCAAATGCCCCAAGACGAATATCAATATATATTTCGGCAAACCCTTGAAAATACCCATTTATTATGTATAATTATTATTGCTTTCGTAAACTTAAAGTATTGTAAAAGTAAACTTCCTTACTCAAGGTTTATATACAGTAAACTAATGAGCGAAAAATATAAGGGGTGTGACTAGATGCAAATTGGTTCAAAAATTAAAGCACTTCGTATAAAAAAAGGGCTTACCCAGGAAGAGCTCGGGGAACGTACCGATTTAACAAAAGGTTATATTTCCCAACTGGAGCGCGACTTAAATTCCCCTTCCATCGAAACATTGTTTAATTTACTGGAAGTTCTCGGGTGTTCGCCACGGGACTTTTTTGATGATGCGCAAAAAAATGAGAAAATTGTTTTCACGAAAAATGAACAGACATGCTTCATTGATCAAGATAAAAAATATGAAATCGAGTGGCTTATTCCGACTTCAAATGAAAAGGAAATGGAGCCGGTCTTCATTACATTGCAAAAAGATGCAGAATTTAAAGCATTCGAGCCGTCACTGGCAGAGACATTCATCTATGTTCAAAACGGACGAATTCGAGTCGTACTCGGCAATGAAGAATATATCGCCAGTGAAGGTGATGCCGTATATTACGAAGCATCTTCCAACCATCAAATTTTCAATGCGCACAGTGGCATAACAAAATTGCTCCTTGTCGCAACACAATCATATTTATAAATTAGGAGGATGCATAATGAATAACACGATTATTCGCTTTGAGAATGTCACAAAATCATATGATGACGGAACAGTAGTTTTAAAAGATATTAACTTTGAATTGGAAAGAGGTAAGTTCTACACATTGCTCGGACCATCAGGATGCGGGAAAACAACGATTTTACGTATTATCGCCGGGTTTACCGACGCTTCTACAGGGGATGTTTTTTTCAACGGAAAGCGGATTAATGATGTCCCGGCAAATGAACGCCAAGTAAATACGGTATTCCAGGACTATGCACTCTTCCCTCATTTGAATGTTTTTGAAAACGTGGCATTCGGCTTACGTATCAAAAAAATAAAGGAAGCCGAAGTAAAAGAACGTGTGCAGGAAGCATTGAAGTTCGTTAACTTGGCAGGCTACGGCAGCCGCGAAATTTCGGAAATGTCCGGTGGTCAGCGTCAGCGTGTTGCGATTGCCCGTGCGATTGTCAATGATCCGGACGTAATTTTACTTGATGAGCCTTTATCTGCACTTGATTTAAAATTACGTACAGAAATGCAGTACGAGTTGCGTGAACTGCAGCAGCGTCTTGGTAAAACATTTATATTTGTTACACATGACCAGGAAGAAGCACTTGCAATGAGTGATGAAATTTTTGTCCTTTCCCAAGGCGAAATTAAGCAGTCCGGTACACCTGTTGATATTTACGATGAGCCGATCAACCGTTTTGTTGCGGACTTCATCGGTGAATCCAATATTGTCGACGGCATCATGATTGAGGATTACCGCGTGAAATTTGCCGGAAAAGAGTTTGAATGTGTCGATGCCGGGATGAAAAAGAACGAAAAAATCGATATTGTCATTCGCCCTGAAGACTTGGAAATTACAACACCGGAAAACGGCAAGCTGATCGTAACAGTAGATACACAGCTGTTCCGTGGGGTGCACTATGAATTATCGACATATGATAAAGACGGCAATGAATGGCTTGTCCATTCGTTGAAAAAAGCGGAAGTTGGCGCGGAAATCGGATTGGACTTTGATCCTGAAGCAATTCACGTAATGCGTTTAAACGAAACCGAAGAAGATTTCGATAAACGTTTAGAAGCGTATGGGGATGAAGAACATGAATAAAACAGCTAAAGGACCTTTAATCCCCTATGTATTCTGGATAATATTATTCGTTATCGCACCAATTGCATTAATTGTCTATTATTCTGTTCTTGATTTAAACGGGAACTTTACATTGGCCAACTATGCGAAGTTCTTTACACCGGTTTATTTGAAAATGACATTGAGCAGTTTCTGGTATGCATTTTTAATTACATTGTTTACATTATTATTTGCCTACCCTACTGCCTATTTACTGACTAAAACGAAGCATAAACAGCTTTGGCTTATGCTGATCATTATTCCTTCTTGGATTAACCTGCTGTTAAAAACATATGCATTTATCGGCATTTTCGGTTTGTACGGACCGATCAATGCAATGATTGAAGTGTTTGGTTTTGATCCAAAGCAAATTTTATTTACGGACTTCAGTTTCGTATTTGTATCGGTTTATATTTTCATTCCATTTATGATTATTCCGATTTTCAACTCATTGGACAAAATGAATCCTTCACTGATTTACGCATCACGCGACTTAGGGGCAAATGCATGGACAACTTTCCGACGTGTCATTTTCCCGCTGACAATCGACGGCGTAAAATCGGGTATTCAAGTAACATTCATTCCGGCATTGTCACTATTCATGATTACACGTTTAATCGCCGGAAACCAGGTTATTACTCTAGGTACGGCGATCGAACAGCAATTCCTTGTTTCCCAAAACTGGGGTATGGGTTCAACAATTGCCGTATTCTTAATTCTATTCATGGTGCTTACAATGCTGTTCACGAAACAAAAATCTAAAGGAGGACGTGTCTGATGAAAAAGTTGTCCGCTATGTCGAAAGTATATTTACTTTTCGTATTCGCGATCCTTTACGCACCAATATTCTATTTAATCTTCTACTCCTTTAACAGTGGCGGCAGCATGAACAATTTCGAGTCATTCACATTAGAGCACTATGCGGCTGTATTTGAAGATTCAAGATTAATTATTATTTTGCTGAACACAGTACTCGTTGCCCTTTTATCGGGTTTGATCGCAACGGTTATCGGAACGCTCGGGGCAATCGGTATTGTTTCATTGAAAGATAAAAAGATGCGCAATACTTTGCTTTCATTAAATAATGTTCTCATTGTTTCACCGGATGTTGTAATCGGTGCAAGCTTCTTGATTTTATTTACAATGATCGGTGTAAAACTGGGATTCGCTTCAGTACTTGTATCGCATGTCGCATTCAGTGTACCGATCGTTGTACTGATGGTTTTACCTAAACTGCTTGAAATGAATACTTCCCTGATCGATGCTGCACGAGACTTGGGTGCAACGAAACGCGATGTATTGACACGTGTTATTTTACCGTATATTTCACCAGGGATTTTCGCCGGTTTCTTTATGGCCCTGACGTATTCACTGGATGACTTTGCGGTTACATTTTTCGTAACAGGAAATGGCTTCAGTACATTATCTGTTGAAATTTACTCGATGGCCCGTGCCGGCATTTCATTAACAATCAATGCCATTTCAGGGCTGGTATTTGCCGTAACGGTATTAATCGTTATCGGGTACTACTTTATTAACAAGCGTTCAAAATCTATAGCAACGGGGGGACAACGATGAGAGAATTAGTTCAAGCAACGACTGCCATTGTCATTGTATGTGCCCTGCTGTTTTTTACAGTTGACCGTATGCAATCCGCTGGTTCCGCAGGCAGTAAAGATACATTAACGGTTTATAACTGGGGTGAATATATCGACCCGGAATTAATCGATAAATTTGAAGAAGAAACTGGAATTAAAGTAACGTATGAAACATTTGATTCAAATGAAGCGATGTTGACGAAAGTCCAGCAAGGCGGTTCTGCCTATGATATTGCGGTTCCTTCCGAATATACGATTGAATCAATGAAGGAAGATGGCCTGCTTATTCCGATTGATCATAACTTAGTTCCGAATCTGCAAAATATTAATGAAGACTTTTTGGATTTGCCGTTCGATCCAGGAAATGAATACTCAATTCCCTATTTCTGGGGAACAGTTGGGATTGTCTATAATCCGAATTTAATTGATGACCGTTTAACGTTCGAAACTTGGGAAGATCTGTGGGATCCTTCATTACAACGGAAAGTCTTTCTCGTTGACGGCTCCCGTGAAGTAATCGGAATGGGGCTGAACTCAATCGGCGAGTCACTTAATGAGAAAGATGATGATTTATTGCGTAAAGCGACAGATCACTTAATTGAACTTTCACCAAATATTAAAGCTATTATCGGTGATGAAATTACACCGCTTATGATAAATAATGAAGCATCTGTAGCATTAACGTTCTCCGGTCAGGCCGCAGATATGATGTGGGAAAATGAGGAATTGGAATTCGCCGTACCGCAGGAAGGTTCTAACTTATGGTTCGACAATATGGTGATTCCAAAAACTTCACAAAATATCGAAGGTGCCCATAAATTCATCAACTTCATGCTTGACCCTGAGAATTCTGCACAAAATGCTGACTATGTCGGCTATTCAACACCTAATGAAGCCGCTTGGGAACTGATGGATGAGGAAGTTATTAACGATGAACGATTCTACCCGCCGCATGACCAGCGAGAAAAATTGGAAGTTTACGAAAACCTTGGCCTTGAATGGCTGGGAAAATACAACGAATACTTCCTTGAATTTAAAATGAGCCTGAAATAAAAACAAAAGCGTGACCAACAAATCTGGTCACGCTTTTTTTATAGCTTATGTATGATTCGCTTATCGATTTGATTGTTTTGTTCATCCCACATTGTATGGATTTCAAATGTCCCTGGCTCGAAGAACAAATCGAAGCGCACTTGAATATCCTCCTGCATCGGATAATATTTAGCTTCGCTTATTTTGACCCACTCCAGCTCCCCTTCTGTGCAGGAGTCCAAAACTTCCCCCGTAAAATTATCCGTCCAATAATTATAAATAATAAAATGGTCATGCAATTCAGGATTCGTGTAATGGGAGATTCCTTTAAATACTAATGACTGTACAGCCAGCCCTGTTTCTTCTTTTACTTCCCTGATCGCACCTTCAGCAAAACCTTCAGGAAAATCCACTTTACCACCTGGTGGAATATATCCTTTAAAATGATCATGCTGACGGTTGAGCAACAGTACTTTATCCTCTTTTTGTATCATGACAACCGTCCAGAATTTATAATTCATCAATATTTCTCCTTTCACATGCCGTCTATTCCAGCCATGATAAATGGTATAACTGATTTAATATAGATTTCCGGTTCCATTTCTTCAATACTTCTTTTCCACTCCACAGAAGCTCCGTATATCCCCCAGCTCAGCATGACTGCCATAAGCTTCAATGTTTTCTCATCATTATTTGAACGCTGTTTAACGAGCATATGATAAAAAATGATTTCAAGCTGTTCCCTGATAATCCGGGCAATTGTATCTTCATAGCCTCGATGACACCGGGTAGAAAGTGACATTTGGAAATCAGTAATCGCTCTGAAAATACTGCTAACCACTTCTTCATTCAATTCACTGCTTTTATACGTATCACAGTCTAAATTAACTAATAATACTTCCGATAAAGATTTATCCAAAAGATCGTAAATATCTTCAAAATGATAATAGAATGTTGCACGGTTAATCATTGCCTCGGCTGTAATATCCTTCACCGTTATATCCCTGAATTCCTTCTTACTTGAAAGTTCAATAAAAGCATCCATAATTAGTTTACGTGTACGACGTATTCTAGGATCTACTTTTACTTCCTTCATCATTACCCCTCCTACTTTTTATACAGATTTTCGAATGTGTTGAATATACGACACATCGCCCAAACTATCGGTACTCAAATTATTTAACATATTTTACAATTCAATTATAGATCAAAGCGATCACTTAAGGGAGGAATAGACATTGAATAAAAGTAATATGGTTTGTGATTTAGTCACTGGGGTTTGTGGTTTAGCTGAAGAAAATGAATTGGAACTTATTGATTTTAACAAAAAGGAAAAATCAGTCGATCTTTATTATGTAACAGATCCTATTTGCTCACATTGCTGGGCAATTGAACCTGTGATCGGCCGTTTCGTTAAACAGTACGGAAAGCATTTTAACTTCCATACAGTAATGGGCGGTTTGCTGGAAAAATGGCATGACGGACCGATTGATCCCGCAAACGGTATATATAAGCCAGCCGATGTTGCCGGTCATTGGCGAGAAGTTGGCCAGTATTCAAGGATGCCGATTGATGGTTCTCTAATGATAGATAACCCTGTTCAATCATCCTATCCGCCATCACATGTATTTAAAGTACTCCAAAAGAATTATAGCGAGCAAATTGCATCCGAATATTTACGTCGTGCCAGAGAAGCCCTTTTTGTATTTAACGAAAATATATCTGAACGGTCTGTTTTAGTCGCACTTGTCAATCAGCTTGGACTTGATGGTGAATCAATTGTAAGTGAAGCAGAGCAACCAATCGGACAGCAATTATTAAATGAAGACTTTGCTCTTGTGAAAACTCTCGGAGTAAGAGGCTTCCCATCGATTATCATAGTGAACAAGGAAAATAAAGGTGTGAAAATTGTTGGTGGTCAGCCGTTACAGTCCTATATTGACGGTTTAAAACAAGTTATTGATATAGAGGAACTTCAGCCGACAGAGCAGCCATCCTTACCTGCACTTTTAAAAACAGAAAAACTGATATTTTCCAAAGAAATTGAAGTGATGTACGACCTGGAAAAATCGGATGTTCATTCGTTTATTAATCAACAGCTTTCACCGGACGAATACACGATGCATGAAATCCTCGGTGAATCCTATATAGCAGCGCAATAAATTTCATTAATCAGCATTTATCATCGTACCCCCTGCACAAAATATCCTGTGCAGGGGGTAAACCTGGTTGTATAAATGACGGATAGTTCACCGTTTTCACCGGCTAGAGGCTAATGCTTCCCGCTAATAATTTCTTTACTGAGAATCGACATGAATAAATGCAATTTTAATTTTTTTGGAGTATGATATTTAATATAAATATATATTTCTAGTATCGAAATACCTAAATAGGAAGGCTGGCATTCTATGACAGAAAAATCCAATAAGTTAGCGCTTTATTTATTAATGTTTAATATGTTCATTACAATGGGCGGTATCGGGATTATTGTTCCTGTTATGCCTGCCTACTTGCAAGTGTTCGGTGTAGGCGGACAAGTGCTCGGCTTTTTAATTGCCGGCTTCGCTCTCGCACAGTTTCTGTTTTCTCCGGTTGCGGGAGATTTATCGGATCGCCATGGCCGGAAAATGTTTATTATTGGAGGACTGATCGTGTATGGGTCTTCACAAATTTTATTCGGTCTTGCTACAGAAGTATGGGTTTTATTTTTAGCGCGCTTTTTAAGCGGAACAGGCGCGGCATTTATTATGGCGCCAATTATGGCGTTTGTAGCCGATATTACGACATATGAAGAGCGCGGCAAAGGGATGGGCATGATCGGGGCTGCAATGTCTTTAGGCTTTATGATCGGGCCGGGTGTAGGCGGATTCTTGTCTGAAGTAAATTTGACATTCCCTTTCTTCTTAGCCGGAGCTGTAGCATATGTGGCTGCAATCATGTCCGCTATCTATTTGCCGAATATTAAAAATATTCAGGAGACAATTGCGCCACGTGAAAGACTGGCAAAGCAAATGGTCAAATCTGTGAAGACCTCCTATTTTATCTTTTTAATCGTCGTCTTCACATTCAGTTTTGGTATTTCCAACTTCCAGGCAACTTTAACCCTTTATTTAGACCATAAATTTGGCTATACCCCATCAGAAATCGCTATTATTTTAACAGTCGGCGGGTTTGCAGGTGTAGTGCTGCAAATGTTTGTCGTAAATAAATTGTTTAAACGCTACGGGGAAATGAAGGTTATTTTAGTCAACTTATTAGTGGCTGCCGCAATGATGCTGCTCGTAATTTATATTAGTGGCTTCTTCATTATTTTAGTTGTCGCTACACTGTTCTCGATTGCCACAACATTTATTCGTCCAGCAGTAAATACACTTATTTCTAAGCTGGCGGGTAATGAACAAGGCTTCGCTGCCGGTATGAACAATGCTTATATGAGTTTAGGCAATATGTTCGGGCCCGCGCTTGCCGGTATCCTGTTCGATTGGAACCCGAATTCGCCATACATTTTAGGTACTTTCGTGCTTGTCGGCTGTTTCACGCTTGCCTATTTATGGACAGTCAAAAAAGCGCCCCATTTAATGAGAGCCGCTTCATAAAGTTAAAAAAGAGGCCGGGACATAACCCAAAAACACTATTTTTCTCTCAGAGAAAAATAGTGCTTTTTTGCTGAACGTTAAAATTGATTTCCATTCCGGGACGCTTTCCACGGGCACGGCCTGAGCCTGTAGTCTCAGGCGTCGTGCTGTTCCCGTAGGAGTCGCCCTGCATTCCAATCAATTTTCCAAAATATCCGTTTCTTAATAAAGAGTTTCTTCTTATTCAACGGTAATTCTGCTTATGTCCCAGCCTCTTTTTCGTATGTTAGACAAGCTGGCGGATAAATTGTTCGACGAAGCGGCAATTTAGAGGAATGAGTGATTCGTCCGGTGCCATTTTAGCATGGTGGAGTCCGTAGTTTGAATTGGCTCCTGTCCAGAACATTGCACCCGGCAAATCCTTGATGAAATAACCGAAGTCTTCACCTGTCATTGCAGCAGGACATTCAAAAGCGGTTGTTCCTTCAAAACGTTCGGCAAACTCCAGAAGCGCATTCGCACAATCCGTATCATTATTCACCTCATAATACATTGAACCGTAATCAATAGAGACAGCACATTCATATGCGGCTTCAATTCCTTTGCATATTGCTTCAATTCGACGTTTTACTTCTGCCATTGCCTGTGCATTCAACGTTCGGATCGTTCCTTCAAGACGTGCATTTTCTGCGATGACATTTTGAACGGTTCCGGATGTCATTTTCCCGATTGTAATGACTGCACTATCAAGTGGATCGACATTACGGCTAATAATTGTTTGCAGCTGCATAACTAAATTGGCTGCAGCAATCGTCATATCCCTTGTTTTGTGTGGATAGGCTGCATGACCGCCGACCCCTTTCAAATCAATAAACAGCTCGGAAGTATTGGCAAACAGAAGCCCTGGTCTCGTTGCAATCGTACCTACCGGATATTCCGGAGCAATATGTAATGCATAGATCTCATCTGCAACTAGTTGGGGCTGTTCAGCTTTTAACCACTCCAGCATCGGCTCTGCCCCGCCCGGACCTTCCTCGGCAGGCTGAAAATAAACAACGACGTTTTGAACAGGCGGCTGTTTGGAGAACGCCTCAACAAGTCCAAGCGCAATGGACATATGACAGTCATGGCCACAAGCATGCATAAATCCGGCATACTCCGATTCAAACGGGAGCCCCGTCTCTTCCTGTACAGGAAGTGCATCTATATCTGTTCGCCAGCCAATCAGTTTTGAAGGGTTCGTACCTTTTATAAAAACAACAATTCCTGTTTTCCAGGTCGTAATTTGCAAATGCTGCTGATCAAGATTTGAAATAAATTGTAGTAAATAGCTCTGGGTTTTAAATTCATTAAAGCCTACTTCAGGAATTTTATGTAGGTCTCTCCTTACTTCAATAAGATGCCTCATGTCGTTCCCGCCTTTTTATAAGTTACGCAGTGAATCGATAATTTCTGTTTTCGACTTAGTTTTTTCATCCAATACTTTGATTTGACGAGCTGGTACGCCTGCAACGACAGTATATGGCTCAACGTCCTTAATAACGATTGCTCCGGCTGCTACTACTGCACCTTTACCGATGCGAACGCCTTCCAATACTACCGCATTTGCCCCGATGACAACATCGTCTTCTACTACAACCGGTAACGCACTCGGCGGCTCTACTACACCTGCCAGAACAGTTCCCGCACCAATATGGCAGTTATTCCCTACTGTTGCACGACCGCCTAGTACCGCGCCCATATCAATCATTGATTTTGCACCGATTTCTGCACCAATATTAATAATGGCACCCATCATAATGACTGCATTGTCACCGATTGTAACTTGATCACGGATAATTGCACCCGGTTCGATTCGTGCATTTATTTTTTTCGTATCTAAAAGCGGAACGCCTGAATTACGACGATCACTTTCCACTACATAATCTTCGATAAGATCTTCATATTTTTTTAGTGATGCTTCAATTTCAGACCATTCACCAAACACTACCGCATTATTTCCTTCACCAAACACTTTGCTTTCGGTACCAAATGATAAATCCGCAACACCAATTCCCTTTACATATACTTTTACTGGTGTTACCTTTTTTGCTTCTGAAATAAAATCAATAATCTGTTGTGCATTTAATTTTTCCATATGACACCTCGCTGCGTGTTAGATTTTTTAACATGAATAATTGTACTAAATTTTCAGTAATATTAAAACTATTTTTTTAGCTCGTTTCACTTGGATAATCGTACAGGCAGCGTGCATGGTCCTGTACTAAGTCGACAAAAGCTTCCACTTGGCGTAATTCGAAAGTGGATTCATATCCGATCAGCCATGTATCGCGAGTTAATCCATCGTCATCTCCATTATTAGACAAAGGAATTTTATGAACTTTTTCTTCACCGTTCAATGTAATTGAAGGTAAAATTGCATACCCTATTCCATTTAGGGCCATTTGCTTGCATGTTTCAATCTGATCTACAATAATCTGATGTTTTGGATTGTAGTTGAAATGACGTTGCCACCATTGCTGAATTTCCTGGTAATAATTCGAGTCGCTTTTGAATTGGATAAACGGGCGGTCTGACGTCAATATATCTTCCATATCCTGGATTTCTTTATCCACTAAATACATCGTATCGCGGAACAAATGAATTTTCTTCCCTTTCCATTCAGCCTGCCCGCGCACAATGCCAATATGTGCTTCCCCATCATAAAGAGCTTTTATAATTTCAGAGCTCCATCCGGTAATTAACGAAATTTTCGTATCCGGATATTTCGTTACATAGTCTTTCAATACTTTCGGAAGCCAATTTTGACCGACAATCGATGCACAGGCAATTTTTAATGTCCCGTGCACTTTTGTATTCAGCGAGTGAATCATTTCAAAAATTTCCTCCCGCTTGATGATCAGGTCATTCGAATATTGAATGACCAGCTCTCCCGCAGGTGTTGGTGTTAATCCTTTCTGGGAACGAATAAATAATTGTACGCCCCATTCTTTTTCAATTGATTGAAGTCGCTGTGACAGTGCTGGTTGTGTTAAAAAAAGGCGTTCTGCCGCTTTTCGCATATTTCTCTCTTCAGCCAACACTTTAATAATCTCTGCTTCTGTTGTTGTCACTGACAAACATCCTTTCTGAACGAACGGTTAAAAAAACGACAAAACCCCTTAAGGACTTTGTCGACTTTTAATTTAAGCGTTGTGCTGGTAAATATATTTCTTTAATTGTTTTAAAATAATTCTTCGCGTCATAATACCGACGAATGTTCCTTCATCATCGACTACACATAAAAAGGCGTGGTTAATTACTAAATCCAGTGCACGTTGAAATGTATCCGTAATTTTTAAATACACAACTTCCTGATTCATGACCTCATCCACACGAATGTCTGCTAATCTATCATATTCAATTCGCTCTAAACCTAAAATAGACTCCGTAATCATTTTGGTGCTTAACAAACCTTTTAAACGATACTTTACATCCAGTACTGGAATAGAAGAATACCCCGTTTTTGTTAAAACTAATAATGCATGTTCAGCGTTGTTGCCACTTTGTACGTGAGCGACCTTCTCAGACGAAATAATAAAATCTTTTATAGGCATATCTAGTAAAGCTCTGTTGTTCGTTGAAATCATGACATTCTACTCCTTTATCCCGCTAATAACGAGCAGCATAATACTAAAATAAAATGAAAAATTACTGCCGTTATTCTTTGCCCTGTCTTTCGACAAAACTGTTTCTCTAATCTCTATCATACCATATGGACCATTTTTATGACTATGAAAGGCGCCTATGATTGCAAAAGAAAAAGCATAATAAGACGAGAAGATTCGTCCCATTATGCATTAATTTCAGTAACCCCTTGCCCAATAATAAAAAATAATGATACCTGTAAATGTACCGAAAACAGCATACGATAAAATAATCGGGTTGAGCAGAAAAGGATGCTCCTGGATTTCTTCAGGCACTTCCGAATCACGTTCCTGACCGCTCCCTTCTATATTATGTCCAACACGTACCGTCAAATAATAGCCTATAAAACATAGTATGATGACAACGAAAATTGTTGGATATAGCCAGATTCCGATTGTAATCGCCTCCTTTAAACAGTTAGCGATAGTATGCAGCAATAATTTGGAGTTTATTCTTTTTTGATATTAATTGACTTAGAACGGGTGCTGATTCAGCCATTGTCCGCCATCTAAAGTAATGCATTCCCCATTTAAATAGCCTGCCTTATCCGATAGCATAAATACCGCCAGATCGGCTATTTCCTCAGGCGTACCAAGACGCTTCAGCGGAACAGACTCCAATGTACGTTTTGCTTGTTCTTCCGATTCCCACAGTTTGTCTGCCCCTCCAGTACGCTCAATTGGTCCAGGCGCAATAGCATTTACACGTATTCCGTATTGACCGCCCCATTCTACCGCAAGCGAACGTGTCAACGAGAGCACCCCCGCTTTAGCGGCAGCTGAATGAATGACACCAGCTCCTGCACCCCATGCATATGTTGCCACCATATTAATAATCGAACCCTTGATTCCATTTTCAATCCAATAACGACCAATTGCCGAAGTACAGTAAAATGTTCCATTCAATACAATATCAATAACAGCCTTCCATCCGTTCGGCGACAACTTTTCAGCATGCACTAAAAAGTTCCCTGCCGCATTGTTCACCAAGCCGTCTACTTGACCAAATTTCTCTGCTGCAAATGCAACCATTGCCTGTGCATGATCCGGTTCACGAACGTCCATTTGAAATGTTTCGATTGTAGAACCAAATTTTTCTACTTCTCCCTTTGCATTGGCCAAACGCTCCAGGTCACGTCCGGTGATCACAACATTTGCCCCTTCTTTCACGAACTGCTTTGCCATTCCAAGCCCCATCCCGCTAGAGCCGCCTGTAATAATAATCGTTTTGCCTTGTAACACTTTACCCATCCCCTTTACTTATAAAATGAACAGTCATTCATAAATAGAGTTTACTATAATAGTAAGGAAATAAATACTAATATATAATTTTTTCTGTTTTATCCGGTTATTTACTTGATTTATAGTCCGATTTCTTCTTTAAAGCGATCAAGGGGCTCTAATCTTCTAATAAATCGGAAAATCATCTAATATAAATTTATTTGTTCTAATAAAATTAGGATGTTCTAATATATCTTAAACATGTTCTAAAATGTAGGCGCTTTGTTCTAATATCCCCTTCAGATTTTCTAATATCCCTCCGCTTTGTTCTAATATCCCTCTCATTTGTTCTAATAAATTCCCAGCCCCCAACACCAATCAAAATAAAAAGCTATGAACATCTCGTCCATAGCTTTCTCTGTTACACTATTCTTCCAAAATCGGCCCGAGTGATTCAGCCAGAAAGATTTCCTGACTGTCAATACGGCCATCACGATAATGGCCTTCTTTATAGTGGTATTTTCCATTTGAATCCTGGATGCGTGCTTTTTGATTATCTTTAATTTGGAGTAGCATAATGCGCTGGATCCGGTATTTAATTTCCGGTGAATAAATCGGAAACAGTATTTCCACACGTTTAATCATATTCCGTGTCATCATATCCGCAGAAGATAAGTATAGATTATCCTCGCCGTTATGATGGAACCAGAAAATCCGGGAGTGTTCAAGGAAACGGCCAACAATACTCAAAACGGTTATATTTTCCGAGATTCCCGGGATACCCGGACGCAGACAGCAAATACCGCGAATAATCAGCTCAATTTTTACCCCTGCAATCGATGCCTCATAAAGTTTCATCATTAAATCCTTGTCGGTTAGAGAATTCATTTTTGCCCGGATAAACCCGTTTCCATATTTTTTATGTAGCGCTATTTCCTTATCGATTAAATCAAGGAATTCATCACGAATATCGAAAGGCGCGACGACAATATGATGGAATTCAGG
Organism: Solibacillus sp. FSL W7-1436; assembly: GCF_038007305.1. Lineage (NCBI taxonomy): Bacteria > Bacillati > Bacillota > Bacilli > Caryophanales > Caryophanaceae > Solibacillus > Solibacillus sp. FSL W7-1436. The sequence goes on along the minus strand of NZ_JBBOWV010000001.1, from coordinate 2,273,859 downwards.
TTTGTCAGTATAACCGCTCAAATAATTGAAGAAGTTTGTCGCATCAATACCAAATTCTTTATGCGATGTAATGATCCCCATATCCGTATAGATTTTTGCAGTGGCATCATTGTAATTGCCCGTTCCTAAATGAACAAAGCGCTCAATTTTCCCGTTGCGTCGACGGACAACAAGTGTAATTTTTGAGTGGGTTTTCAGATTATTCATTCCATAAATGACAAGACACCCCGCCTGTTCAAGCTGTTTCGCCCAATGCACATTATTTTCCTCGTCAAAACGTGCTTTTAACTCTACTAAAACGGTCACCTGTTTACCGTTTTCCGCCGCCTGCTTTAACGCCTGAATAATCGGCGAATTCCCGCTTACCCGGTAGAGCGTTTGCTTAATTGCCAATACGCTCGGGTCTTCCGCTGCTTCTGCGATAAAATCAACAATCGGTCCAAACGACTCGTATGGATGATGGAAAAATATATCTTGGATTAACGCCTTTTCAAAAATATTTTCATCCGACTGTAGATCATGGGGCGGCTGCGGAATAAAACTTTCATACTCCAGATGTTCCCGCCCTACCGAAATCTCTTTTACAAAACCGAACATTGCCGTTAAGTCGAGCGGACCATCAATTTTGAAAACATCGGACTCTCCCAGTTCAAATTCATCCAGTAAATAATCCAGTACATCATCATTCATCTCGCCGTCACGTACTTCCAGACGCGAGCCGACACCCCATTTGCGCTTTTTCAGCTCCTTTTCGATTTCCACTAACAAGTCTTGTGCGCCTTCCTCATGAATGGTCAAATCCGCATTACGCGTTAACCGGAATGCTTGTGTCGATTTCACTTTATATCCCAAAAACAAACGGTCGATATTACTTGAAATGACATCTTCCAATAATACAAACAACGTCTTTTTGCCTTTTGACGGTATTTTTATGAAACGGTTCAATACGGACGGTACTTGAACAATTGCCACTTTATCCATAATGTTCTCCGGATCCTCACTGCTGTTTTCCAGCATGACAAACAAGTTGAGTGTACGTCCCAGCAATGTTGGAAACGGACGATAGGCGTCGACCGCCACAGGGGTAAGGACAGGAAAAATCGTTTCTTCAAAAAATTCACTGATATAACTTTTTTCTTGCTCATTCAGCATTTTCAAATCGACGATATGCACATGTTCTTTCGGCAGCAGTTCATGTACTAAATGGCGGTAAACTTCTGTTTGGCGTCTTACCAATGCCTGTGTACGTTCGGCAATTTTAGCAAGCTGCTCTTTCGGTGTTAAGCCTGATTTATTTTCGGGCTTATGATATCCTGCACGAATTTGGTCCTGTAAACCCGCGACCCGGACCATGAAAAATTCATCCAGATTGGAACTGAATATTGCCAAAAACTTCATCCGTTCCAGCAACGGGTTATTTGTATCTTCCGCTTCTTCCAGTACTCTTTCATTAAATGCAAGCCAGCTCAGTTCACGGTTGTTGTAATACTGCGGCTTAGCAATTTCCTCCAGCAGGTCGTCGGTGAAATCAGGACTATTTTCAATTTCCTCATGCTCCGGATCAAAAAGCGGATCCTTTTCCATATTCATTGTCATATCAACCCTGCCTTTCTTCCTTGAATTCAAGTTTTACATCACTTTTGAAAACACGCTCGATATGCTTTTTCTGTTTTTCAGCCTGAGCCATTTCAGCTATTGCCCGCTCCGATGTCATTACTTCTATGTGAAATTCGTTGTTTACTTTTTTAACCGCAATATTTTTTACGATATTGCGTTTCGTCATGTTTAAGGCATAAATAAATTTTAAAATTGCGCCAAAATCACGCAGCTTCTTCAATTCTTCTTTTGAGATCCAGGAATCAAATGGTCTTGCAAAACGCATAAAGTAATCACGGTTTTTATATGATGCCAGCAATGCCAGTTTAACCCGGTTCATATGGGACAAGCCTGGTATTGACTGATTGGAAATCAAATAAAATGTATGCTGGCTGGAGGAATCCAGCTCGATATATTCTCCGATCCCATAAACTTTTGCTGCTTTCATTAAGAGCTGTAAATCTATTTCACTATATTCAAATAACTTTAAATCAATACAGCCCATATATAATTGCTCTGTCAACGTTTCCAGTGTCTGTGCTTCCTCTTCTGTACGCCCATAGGCCAATGCAAGCTGACGGCCGCTTTCTTCAAAAACATTGTATTTGTCATAGGCTTGTGAATTTTCTTGTAAAACACGGCTTATAATGAGGCCTTCCCGCAATCCCTTTTTACTGACCAGAAAAGAATTCGAATTAACAGTAGCCAGGAGGGCCATAAAGACTTCCATTGCCGGAACGATAATATCCGCCCGGTCTGATGAAAGACCATCCAGCTGCCTTAAATTATCGTAAGAAAATTCTGTCAAATAATCGCGCAGTTGTTGAAGATCGCTAATATTCATTTCATATTGATGAACTCCAGAAAGCGGATAGCCAATTTTTTGCTGATGAACTTGGGCGATATTACGTGCACTTCCCCCAATTGCAATAACCGGTAATCCCACATCCACAATCCATTTCAATGAAGAAAATTGTTCTTTTACAAACTCACGCAACTTCTCACGCTCGCTTTTATTAATAAGGGTACCGCTTACAAACTTTTGTTTTAAGGAAACCGTACCGAATGGAAAACTGATTGTTTTTTGGAGTTTTTTATTGATGAATAATGTAATTTCCGTCGAACCACCACCGATATCAATCGTCACTGCAGAAGGGGTATCCATCGAATGGGCTACTGCAACAAATCCGTAGTATGCTTCTTCTTCCTCCGTTAAAATATCAATGAGAATACCCGTTTCTTCTTTCATACGGGTAATGATCTGATCATTATTGATCGCTTGACGCACCGCAGCAGTAGCAGCCGCTTTTACGTCTGTTACATGATAATCCGCCAATATTAAGCGGAATGATTTTAACGTCTCGGCCAATAGCTGAACGCCCTCTTCGGACATTTCTCCGTTTGGCAGTAAATATGTGCGCAGGCGGGCAACGGTTTTAATATTTCCGAATTCCTTTAAGCCTTCGTTTTTATTATAGGAGTATAGTACAAGTCGAATCGTGTTAGAACCAATATCAATGATGGCTGTCTTATTTTTTTTCATAATCCGCTTCACTTCCTTCTGAATACCTGTGTATTCTTTTACCCTCTTTACGGAATTTTCAATTAATTTCATTTTCACTTTACAAAAAAGCCGGAATAACTTTTTCAAGGTATCCGGCTTTCTCATTATTTTATACATTTTAAAACAATGCATCAATTAATAGATTATTTTTTTACAGAATTAACTTGTCCATACGTAAAATCAATTCTGCAATTTCAGGTTTCGAAATTTGTTCTTCCGCTCCTACCTGTTCTCCTTTATGACGCAAATCATCGGTAATCAGACTTGAGAAAATAATAACCGGGAGCTTTTTCAGGTCAGAATGTGACTTAATTTTCTTTGTTAAGTGATGTCCGTCCATTTGAGGCATTTCTATATCTGTAATAACCAGCTGTACATGTTTTTCGATTTGTTTATCTGCTTTCGCCAGCGCTTCCAAATATTCGTATGCATCACGGCCGTTTTCGAAAAACTCCGTATTCACATAGCCTGCTTCAGTCATCGTATCAAATAGCAGTTTGCGCAATAATGGTGAATCTTCCGCAATAATAACTTTCTTTTCAGTACGTTCACGTTTGCCGAGCTTTTTTACATCGTCCACACTTATGCTGGATTCAGGATTAATGTCAACCATAATTCGTTCAAAGTCCAGTAGTAGTATCATTTCATCTTGAGACTTGACAACTCCTATTACCTGAGATGATCCACCTTGGTACATGTCCGAAGGTTTTTCAATCTGATCCCAGGAAATACGGTGAATTTGTGTAACATTATCCACATGGAATACAACACGTTGCTTATTAAATTCCGCCACAATATACTTTTGCTGCGGATTTCGGTTTTCAGTAGGTATGCCTAATACTTTCAACATATCTACAACCGGCAATACTTCCCCGCGCAATTGAATAATGCCTTCAACATGCGGATGTACATGTGGAATAAATGTCACGGGTATCGGCTGAATAATCTCTTTTACTTTAATGACATTTATACCGAACTTATTATTCGCCACCTCAAATTCAACAATCTCAAGCTCATTTGTTCCACTTTCTAGTAATATCCCTTTCTGATGTTCCACTACATGTCTCTCCTTCCAAACTGCACGCTTACAATAACCCTATTGTACCATAAGAACTATTTGACTACTATCTATTATTATGCCCTTTGTACTCACTCATAATATTTGATTAATGCTTGTGTACCATTGTCACCATAGCCTTCTGCAAGTAACTGATCGTACATAGATTTCGCCAAAGTTAACCCTGGTAATTGGAGATTCATGCGTTCTGTCTCATCAAGGGCAATTTTCATATCTTTAATAATATGTTTAATGTAAAAGCCCGGTTCAAGATTCCCTTTTAACATACGCGGTGCAAGATTGGATAGCGACCATGAGCCTGCTGCCCCGGCTGTTATCGAACGAAGAACTTCTTCCATCGTTAGCCCTGCTTTTAAACCGTATGCCATCGACTCGCAAACACCAATCATGCCTGATGCGATTGCAATCTGATTGCACATTTTCGTATGCTGCCCGCTGCCTGCAACACCTTGATAAATAATGTTTTGTCCAAACAGTTCGAAAATTGGCTGCATCTCTTCAAAGATTTCTTTGTCACCGCCAACCATAAGCGATAATGTACCATTTTTTGCTCCGATGTCTCCGCCTGATACGGGTGCGTCAAGGCTATGCAACCCTCGATTACTTGCCTCTTCATAGAGCTTTTTCGCAAGCGTCGGTTCAGACGTTGTCATATCGATGACAATCGTCCCTTGTCTCGCTGCAGAAAAAATCCCGTTCTCACCAATATAAACTTCTTCGACATCTTTTGGATAGCCGACCATCGTAAAGACAATATCCTGCTCTTTACTTGCTTGTGCTGGTGTTTCCGCCCACTTCGCGCCTGCAGCAATAAGATCTGCCGCTTTGCTTTTTGTTCTTGTATAAATTGTGACAACATGCCCGGCATTCAGTAAATGCTTAACAATGCTTGCCCCCATAACGCCCGTGCCGATAAATCCTATTTTTTTTGATTTCATATGTATGCCCCTTTAGTATTTTCTTTTATTTTAACAAAATCAGTAAGAACTTCAATGTCAGTGTATTTCAATAATTCAAAATAAATTACATTCAACATTACCAGTCAGGATAAATTTATAGAAGAGGTTTGTCTATCAGTAAATTTTGTAAATAGTTTTAGGGGGAATTGGATGAATAAATCGAAATTTCGAGCATATATAAAAAAAGAGAGCAGTAGCGTTGGTCCGCTTCTACTCTAAAGGGGGAAATGAGAATGTTGCTGTGTTCAAAATTACTCTTCCCTTCTCAACACTGTTTTAAACATAAAATTTATAATTTTTTTATTATTTAATGTTTATAGAACAGATGGGCATTTCTTGATTGAATGAAAGCATTCATAAGATTGTCAACTTGGACGCTTAGCTCGAGTGTTTTGTCACTTCGCAAACCATTTTCCAGACCTGATTGAATCATTTGTTTACGCTTTTCTTCAATTTCCAGTAGTAGCGCCTCATTCGAGATAGGTCTACCCAATTCGCTTCCTCCTTTTTTAGGCAATTATCATTATTATACCCATTTTGTAATCTTCTTACAAAAAAATCATTATTCAAAATTCGACAATTATTATGCTCTTGAATTTTCCGAAAATGTATAAACAACATCCCCGCCCTGTTTGGCTTCACCACGGAAGTTTTTAAATTGTTCATCTTTAATCAGGTGTTCCCGAAACTGTAGAAATTCTTCTTTTTTAATTATTACTGACTGTAATTCACCGTTGCGCAATTGCTCCAAAACCTTTTTATAGTCTGTCATATGAATCCCTCTTTTCCATTTTTTATATGTATAAATCCAATATATCAAACTCTCAATCGAAAATATATTCCAAATAAACCCTAGTAAATTAATAAAATTATTCAAACTAATTGAATTTTGTAGTATAATTTCAAGCAAACTGTTAATTAGTAGTCGATGAAGGGACTGACTGTGTATGAAAATTGCGGAAGTTGGAAGTATAATCGAGTTTAAAGACGGCTTAAAAGGAGTCGTTGAAAAAGTGAATGAGAATTCTGTTATCGTTGATATAACGATTATGGATAATTTTCATGATTTAGAAATGGAAGAAAAGACAGTTGTTAATCACAAACGGTATAAAATATTAGCTAATAACGAATAATTTAATGCAAATTACCCTTTTTAACATTGTTATGATGATAAAAAGGGTAATTTTTGTTACGATACGTAAGGGGAGGTTTAGCTATTGAAAAACAGAAAACAAATCATTACACTCCTTCTGGCATTAGTTTTTATTTTCAGCATGATGTTTTTTACATTTTATGAAAAATCGATTTTCTGGTATTTATATGCCTTTACCTTACTAGTTGGAATTGCAATCAGCCTAGTAGCAGGCAAATTTGAAGACCGTATCCCAACGTGGCAGTATTTGATTTACGGTATTGGATACGGGACAATTACGTATGGTATTGTAAAACTCGGTTACATGATAATGCCTTATCTCGATAAAAACGCAGCAAAAGATATAACGAAATTTTTGGATGTATATGGTCCTCAAAATATTTTCCATTATTTAATGCTCATTTTTATTGTAGCTGTAGGAGAAGAAATGTTTTGGCGGGGCTATGTTCAGCAACAGTTAAAACAATTCACAACGCCTTTCTGGGCTGTCGCAATCACTTCTATACTATTTTCGCTATCTCTAGCCATAAGCGGGTTCCTGCCGGGTGCTCTTGCAGCAATTATCGCCGGTATTCTTTGGGGAGCGTTATATGAATGGAAAAAAAGTTTACCGTTAATCATCGTTACCCATATTGTCTTTGTTTTACTATTATTTTTAGTTTTACCATTATTCTGATACAATTAAAGCAGAAACTTATCTTTCTAAATTCCGTCTATACAAGTAAAAGGGGGATCCATATGAAGAAATCAATTTACCAAATAGGCGCCGTAGTAATGTTATCTGCATTTTTGGCAGCTTGTAATACGGATACAGACGAGCCTACAGCAACAAATGCAGCAAAAGAAGAACCTACTGAAACTGAACAAGTACAAAACGAAGAACAGCAAGAGACAAACGAGACGAATGAGACAAGCGAATCGGATGAAACTTCTTCAGAACAAAACGAAGAAGCTGCTGAGCCATCAGAGGAAACAAAAGCTGAACAAGAAGATAAAGGTGACACTACTACTGCACTGACATACATTTCAAATGGTCAGACGTTTGAAGAAAATGTGGTAACTTCTACAAGTGATGAAATGAATTATACGATTCAGCATTTGGAAAACTATACACTTACTTCAGAAGAACCGGGTGTCGACAGTTTATTAAATAATGCTGATGAAGCTACATCAATGCAGATTGAAGTTGTAAAAAAAGAAGATGTAACTTTTGATCAGTTAAAGGAATCTGCAAAAGAAACAATTGCTGCCATTGCACCTGAAACTACGAAAGATCTGGATTTAGCTTCAACTTTGGAAGAGCGTGAGGAAATTTTGAATATCGTTGGCTATGAGGCTCTATTAGAGGATGAAAAGGTTGTAAAAGTTGTAATTGAACGTGAAAACCTGTTTGTTACATTGACAATTTACGATAATGTCCAAGCTGACTTAACAGACGCCTTTTTACAAATGGGCTTAACAATTCAATAAGCAATAAAAAAAGGACACCCGAAATTGGGTGTCCCCTTTTTTGCTTAATAGGATAAATCTTTAATAGATAATCCTAATTTTTTTAGTAACTCTATCGTTGTCTGTTTTTCTTCAACTGTTAGTGCCCCTAAAAGTTCATGAATATTCTGTTCATGTTCAGGAAAAAGTTTGTCCATAAACTCGGAACCGAGGTCAGTAATTTCCGCGTATGTGACACGACGATCGGTTGGACACGATACACGCGCTAAAAAATTCCGTTTTTCCAACTTGTCAACTACATAAGTAATTGATCCGCTCGCCAACAAAATTTTGTTTCCGATCTGCTGCAGCGGCTGGCGACCTTTATGATATAAAAGTTCTAAAACTGCGAATTCTGTAGGATTCAAACCATTTGCTTGTATAAATTGATTCGTAGCTTCACTTATCGCTTTATGAGCTCTTGATAAAACGATAAATAATTTTAACGATTGCTTTACTTCCTCTGAAGCCATAAAAACCATCCTCTATTTTAAATAATCAATTACACTGTGCGCAATTGCATAGAATTTAAGGAGCCCCTCAAGTTGGGACTGTCAGCTGTAGTCCCTGACACCTGGCTAACTTCCTCGTTAAATTCCCTTCAATAATCTGTGATACCTGCAAGATACCTGGCCACCATGAAATTGGTAATCAGTCATTACTGCTGCATGGCAGCGGTGCTCTTACACTGAATTCCCCAGATTCCAGCTAGTGTTTACTAAACCTGCTTAGTGAAGATGTACATATTATAGCGATGGATTGGAAGTTTTGTCAAAATCACTTCGAAATGGCCGCCATTCTAGCTACTCTCATTGAAAAAGAAGGAGAAGAATTTAAATATTCAATTTCATTCCGTAAATCAAAATCTATTAAAAACTTAGATCCTTCACCTTGCTCACTTTCAATACGAAGAGTCCCATTATGTTCTTTAACGACAGATTGTACAAGCATTAATCCCAGTCCGGATCCTGTTTCCTTTGTCGTATAAAAAGGGTTTAATGCGTTTTCTATATCGACCGCATTCATCCCTTTACCACTATCCTGAACAGAAAGCTGCAGCGTATTTTTGCCCCGGTAAAGTAAACGTACAACAATGTAATTATTCGTATCCATAGCTTCGATAGCATTTTTCAGCAAGTTAATGATCATTTGTATCAGACGGTTATGGTCACCATTAATTTTGTATTCTACATTTTCATCATACTCAAACAAAATCGTAGCATTTGTTTTCATTGCCATAGGTTGCATACGCTGAATTGCCTGGTCTACAACTTCCTTCATATCAATCATCTGAAATACTTGTTTCTTCGGTTTTGAAATGTTCAGTAGATCGCCAAGTAAATCATCCATACGCTTCAATTCAGACTCCAGAATTTTAAAATAAGGATGTTCCTGTTCATCCAAGCTGCTTTTAATCATTTGAATAAAACCTTGGATCGATGTCATAGGATTGCGTATTTCATGAGCAATCGATGCGATATTTTGACCAATAAACGATAAAGACTGCTGATGTTCGATTCTTTTCAACAGCATCATTTCTTCTGTTTGATCAATAATCGTTGTAACTAATATCCCTAAATTTTCATCAACTTTGCTAATAAAGTTTAAATAGACTGTATTTCCATCTTCTGTTTTTCTCATAACAAAAATACTGGCCATTTCCCTGTTTGAAATCTTTTTATAATATTGAGTGATGACTTGGGAATCATACTGGCAATCTTCAAATAAATAATCGTAGCTTCTATTTTCTATTTGAGCTGCTTTACGACCAAGTAAATGTAATGCCATTGCATTACCCGATATAATCTTTCCGTTCAACATCGTCAATATAACACCTTGTGCCATTCCATCTATTAAATTCTGGAACAGAAGTGTTTTGTTATTTTCTTCAAATGAAATGACATTAGAAGGATTTACCAGGATTCTAATAAAGACCAGTTGTTTATGCTCCAGATAATGACCCCATACTTGAACCGGTATTTTTTGTTGATATTTATTTATTAATGTGAAAGTAGCAGTAGATGTTGAATTTTCATTTACAGAACTTATAAATCGATCCCACTCACCACTAAGTTTATCCGCACTTTCCCAAAAGCACTTGGGTAGGTGAACTGATTGCAATATTTCGTCCGCCTTACTATTCATGAATTCAATTTTACCTTGGCGGTTCAATATAATGATTTGTTCATTGGATTGTTGAAAAAGCTCTTCTAACATATAATTCAATTGGCCTTCCACTTCACATATTACCCCCCAATTTTGGATATTATAGAATTTTCAGAATTGTATACTTACCGTATATTATTTCATATTACTTTTTGGAATAAAATGGGTACATTCTCCCATATTGTTTGTATCTGTTTACACTGCTACAATAGACTTTATGAAGAGGAGAATAAAATTATGAAAACTATATTAAGTACACTCAATGCAAAATATATTCATACTAATTTAGCGATTCGCTATTTAAAAGCAGCAGCACAGCCTGAATTCGACTGTGAGCTTGCTGAATATACTATTAAAGACCCGGCTTTCAACATCGTATCCGACATTTTCCAAAAGAAACCGGATGTTGTCGGATTCAGCTGTTATATTTGGAATATCAATGAGACGATTGCGGTAATTCGTATGCTAAAAACGGTATTGCCCCATGTCAAGATTGTATTGGGCGGTCCTGAAGTTTCCTATGATGTCCATGAATGGATACGCAAACATGAGGAAATTGATTTCATCATTATGGGTGAGGGTGAAGTTTCATTTAAAGAAATGCTTCGTCACTTCAATGGTGAAATTCCACTCGAAAAAGTGCCTGGTATTTGCTATTTAGAAGAAGGCAAATTAAAAATCCATGCACAGCCACCTAAAATCGATTTGCGGGAGATTGCTTCCCCTTTCCGATTTGAAGAAGACCTGCCTCACGTAGGTAAACGGATTCAATATATTGAAACGAGCCGCGGCTGTCCTTTCAGCTGTCAATTCTGTTTATCTTCTATTGAAGTAGGGGTTCGTTATTTCAACCGTGAGAAGATTAAAGAAGATATTCGCTACTTAATGGATAACGGGGCAAAAACGATTAAATTCGTAGACCGTACCTTTAATATAAGCCGCAGTTATGCGATGGAAATGTTCCAGTTTTTAATTGATGAACATCAGCCGGGTGTCGTATTCCAGTTCGAAATTACGGCAGACATTATGCGCCCTGAAGTCATCCAGTTTTTAAATGACAATGCTCCGAAAGGTCTGTTCCGTTTTGAAATCGGTGTCCAGTCTACTAATGACTTAACGAACGACCTTGTAAAACGTCGTCAAAACTTCGAGAAGCTTACTCGTACTGTCACGATGGTAAAAGAAGGCGGCAAAATCGATCAGCATCTTGATTTAATTGCCGGATTGCCTGAAGAGGATTATACGTCATTCCGTAAAACATTTAATGATGTGTTTGCAATGCGCCCGGAAGAGCTGCAGCTTGGCTTTCTGAAACTGCTGCGCGGGACAGGCTTACGATTGGAAGCCGAAAAGTACGGCTACACATATGTTGATATTTCGCCATATGAAATATTCTCAAATAATGTATTAACTTTTGATGATATTGTCCGTATTAAACACGCGGAAGACGTATTGGAAAAGTATTGGAATGCACATCGTATGGACAATACAATTGAATATTTAGTAACAAAAGTATTTGAAACGCCATTCGACTTTTTCCAAAGCTTCGGCACATACTGGGAAACAAAAGGCTGGTCACGTATCGGACATCAGCTAGAAGATTTATTCCGCCGTTTACTCGAGTTCCTTCAAACGGTCGAGCATGCCGACCTGGAAGTGATAACAAGCTTGATGAAATATGACTTCCTGCAAGGTCAGCAGTTCCAGCCGCGTAAACTTTGGTGGAATGACCGTCTTTCTGAAGTTGAGATGAAAGATGTCTACGCACGTATTAAAGAAAACCCTTCTCTTGTAGGCGAGGAATTTGCAGCAATGCAGATTACAGAACGCGAATTATTCAAGCATTCATTAATTATTCCGTTCCACGTCGATTTACAAAATTACGAAGTCGGTGCACCACAAAAGAAAACAGGCTATTTATTCACATACTTCCGCAATGGACAACAGCCTTATTTCAGCACATTCAATTAATTCAAAAGTGGCTGAGACCTAACCCCAAAAAGTGGCCGGGACATAACCCAAAAACACTATTTTTCTCTCAGAGAAAAATAGTGTTTTTTTGCTGAACGTTAAAATTGATTTCCATTCCGGGACGCTTTCCGCGGGCGTGGCCTGAGCCTGTAGTCTCAGGCGTCACGCTATTCCCGCAGGAGTCGCCCTGCATTCCAATCAATTTTTTAAATATCCGTTTTTTAATAATGTCTTTCCTCTTATTTAACGGTTATTCTACTTATGTCCCGGCCTCTTTTTTTTTGCTGAACGTTAAAATATACGGTTTCTTAATTAAGACCTATGTTCCGATATCTTTTTTATGAACTGTAAACTTATTTATTATTCGACTTAGAATCCGTTTGTTTTTTTTCCGGACTGTTTTTAGATTGTTCTTCTGTCAAATCATTGTCTTCACGAAGATCCAAATCATCCGGATTTAATTCTGGTCCAACCTCTTCTTTCATATTTTGACGGTCATTCCCTTTGTTTTTCTCCATATATATCACCTCCATTTTATAAATTAACCATTCGGCCATTATCTATTCTGCCGATATGGTTAAGCAGAGCTGCAGCCAGCCTACTCGTTTTATACCCCAAAAAAGAGGGCATAATTCAAATAAGAAGAAAGGAGTGCTATTTTTGAAAATATTTTTAGTTATTTCCAGCATTATTGTTCCGCTTATTATGGTTGTTATAAGAAAGAAAATCAGTAAGTCTGCCATTATTTTCAATATATTCGCTGTTATTTTTGTCATCATTTTCGGCAGTATCGCATCCACTTCCATTTATCAGATCATTATTGACGATGCTGTATTTATGACAAAAATCCACGGTTTATTTTTAAATGAACTCTTTTTGATTTCCGGTGCATATATCGGAGTGTTTACCATTTACAGGCTGATGATTCTCACATTGCATGAAAAATAACTGTGCTTCCACAATTAAAGAACGCCCATTCCCTCAAAAGGAAATGGACGTTTTTACGTATTGTTTTAAGCTGCTTACCCGATAATGATTCTTTCCTTCGGGAAATGGTACTTCTTCTTCTGGGCAGACCCTCCGATTGAATACAGGAAAGAAATGAGCCCTACACGCCCTACAAACATGAGCACCATAATGACCATTTTCCCGAATGCCGTTAAGTCCCCTGTTATGCCAAGCGACATCCCGCAGGTTCCGAACGCTGAAGTGATTTCAAATATGACTTCCATCATCGTTGCGCGGGATTCTGTAATGAACAATATCATCGCAGCGCCGAGCACCATAATAATCGCAAAGATCAGCACCGCAAACGAGCGGAAAACATCGATTACATGAATTTCCCGGTTAAAGATTTGAATTTCCGACTGCCCGCGGGAAAATGCGATTAAAAATAAAATGACAATTGCAAATGTCGTTGTGCGGATTCCGCCCCCCACAGAACTTGGTGACGCCCCGATAAACATCAGCGCACTCATAAAGAGCTGTGTCGCCTCATTAAACGATGTTACGTCAAAGGTCGTCAAACCGGCCGATCTGGTGGAAACCGATTGAAACATGGCTGTAAATACCGCCTCATGCCATCGCATTCCTTTAAATGACTGGAACGACTCGATTATAAAAATAACAACTGAACCGAAAATAAATAAAGCAACATACGTAAACGTCGTAACCTTTGTAAATAAGCTGAAGCGAAATGCCGGATCCTTTTTCGTTAAATAGGCCTTCACTTCAATTAATACAGGAAAACCGATTGCTCCAAGGAAAATTAGAATCATACAGACAAATTGGATGAAATAATCATGGTGGAATGGTTCCAGACTCATTCCCGTAATATCAAAGCCTCCGTTTGTTGTCGATGAAATGGCTGCAAACAATCCATTGATCGCCGCCTCTTCCCATGTTGCAAAATAACGCTTAAAGTGAACCGTTAATATGAAGGCACCGGTAAATTCAATCATAAACAGCAGCTTGGCAATTTGACGAATCAATGCAACGACACCCGATAAATTATACTGATTATGGTCAATCATAATGAGCTGACGTTCACGCATACCGATTTTCTTACCAAACAACAGCCATAAAAACGTACCGATGGACATAATTCCGATCGCACCGAATTGCAGGATCAGCAAAATCATTGCAAGTCCAAAGCTGCTGTAGGTTTCTGCAACAGTAACAGTCGTTAAGCCTGTTACACTGACTGCACTAACTGCTGTAAACAGACTATCTAAAAATGATACGTGTACGCCTTCCAGATGTACTCCCGGAAGACGCAGCAATAGAAACGCAATTAAAATGGCTACAGAATAATAAGTGATTAAAATTTGGAAAGGCGTGATTTTCCGCTCTTCGAACTTTTTAAAAGGCATATAATGGCCTCCGATAATTTATTACATTTTTTCTAGTATAATGAATATCATGAAAAATGAAAAGAAGATACTTCTAATAGTTGAAGTATCTCCTAAATCATTTATTATTCTGCTTTTGCTTTTTTGTTTTTGTACACACTTACTAAATAGCCGCCCACTGCAAGTCCAAGGAGCACCACCCAGAAGATGCTTTTCCATAATGTCGAGTGTGGGAAGTGAGGATCGATAATAGCCAGGTTCTCATGTCCTAATGCCAATACAGCCAATTTGACACCTACCCAACCTACAATTAAAAATGCCGCAGTTTCCAATGTCGGATAGTCGTTTAACAGCTTGACAAACATTTGTGCCGCAAAACGCATAATGACAAGCCCAATAAAGCCACCAAGGAACATAACAGCGAATGGACCGGCATTAATTCCGCCAATATGGTAATCACTAATATGCGGTAAAGTCATTGCAATAGCTACTGCTGCAAGCATCGAGTCAATCGCAAACGCAATATCCGCAAGCTCTACTTTTAATACCGTCATCCAGAAACCAGAACCTTTACCTTCTTTGATTTCCGACTCCTCATCCTGCTTTTTAAAGTGATTATCGTATAGATGTTTTATGGATATGAATAATAGATAAGCCGCACCAAGCGCTTGAATTTCCCAGTATTTCGCTAAGAACGTAATAAGGAACAGTGCGATGAAACGGAATACGAATGCACCGAACAATCCGTAAAATAATGCCTTTTTCTGTTGTTCTTTTGGTAAATGTTTAACCATTACTGCCATTACAACTGCATTATCTGCAGCTAACAGCCCTTCAAGGAATACTAATACAAGTAAGACCCATGCGTATTCTAATAAAATTGCTTCCATGAAATTTCTCCTCCTTATTATTTACTTGTACCCAATAAATTAGGTGTTAATAATGTAAATTTGAAAAAATACCCTTTTTGGCCAAAAAAGAAAAGACCTCTGCCTATGTAATATAGGCAAAGGTCTTGCTAAGCACATAATGCTATCACACCCGATGGCTCCTAACCATGTAATGACGAATGTGAAATAAGTACATTTATATATAGCGCTTATCTAGTAAGACAGGCTGCTGCATAAATCTCTTATAGCTACTCCCCTTTGACAAATGTCAATTGGATATTCAATTCAATTATTATACTGCTATTTTACCGATAACATCACGAAAAATCAAACCATTCTTCTAAATTTCATCAAAACTTTACAAAACGATCTTTAAATACTTTTTTCTGAACTATTGTTTTGCTTCTTTTTCAATCATACTGTATATGATCGGTACGATAAATAATGTTAAAATTGTTGAACTGATCAGTCCCCCAATAACGACAACCGCCATTGGCTGATTCATTTCTGTCCCTTCGCCAATTCCTAACGCTAATGGTACCAACCCTAAAATAGTCGTCAAAGCCGTCATTAATATCGGTCTCATCCGGTCCTGTGCCCCGGTAATAATAGCATCGTTTATATTTAATCCGAGCTGTCGTTTTTGATTGATATAGTCAATGAGAACAATGCCGTTATTCACCACAATCCCCACTAATATAAGGATTCCGATAATGGCTGTGACACCAAGCAGTGTATTTGTTATGAACAATGAAACAGCGACACCGATAACCATTAACGGAACACTGAACATCATAACAAACGGCAGCTTAAATGATTCGAATTGAGCGCCCATTACTAGATAAATTAAAATGACCGCCAGCAGAATGGCTAAAATCATATCTTGTTTTGCACTATCGAACAGTTCACGGTCACCGCCAAAAACAACTTTTGATGTTGCAGGAATGCCCACTTCGTCAACGGCGTCATCAACTTTCTTTGAAATACCGCTAAGGGATTCGGACGTATTATATTTTACAAATACCGCAACGGCCGATGCCTGATCCGATCTCCGAATCGCCGTTTGGGTTTCTTTTATTTCAACAGATGCCAGCTGCTGCAGTTCGACAAATACCCCGGCATTTGTTCGAAGCTTCATCGTTTTAAGTGCTTCCACATCTTCACGGTACGCTTTCCCGAAACCTGTGTATACACCGAGTACTTCACCATCTTCGGCGATTATCTGCGTTGTAAATGCGCCTCGTGTCATCATATTGACGGTTTGTGCGATTTGTGCAGGCATTAGTCCATATTGGAGTGCATCATCACGATTTACTTCAATTTGAATTTCCTCTTTCACTTCATCCAAATCTGTCGTTACTTCAACAACCGAATCAATCTTTGCAACACGTTGCTGGATGGAAGCGACCGTTTCTTTCAGCTGGGATTCATCGCTGTCTGTCACACGGAATGTTAAGGAATTCGGTGTTGATCCGGAAGAAGATGACAGTGAAAACGTCACTTCCGCACGCTCTCCGATTTCCTGCTGTACTTGTTTTTCAAATTGCTCGACAAACTCAAAAATGGAACGATCTCTTTCCGATAATTCAACGAGCTTGACTGAGATCTCCCCTTCATTTTGTTCACTAGTGCCCCGTGATAAAGATTGCTGATTTCCTCCAATTAAACTGACCACTACATCAACTTCATCATACCCCTTCGCCATCTCCTCGATTTTTGAAACAATTTGTTCTGTTTTTTCTACTGTCGCATCGTTTGGCAGCTCGACAGACAACGATACAAAGCCTTCATCTGTCGGCGGCAAAAACTCAGTACCTGTTTTATATAATGTGAATCCGGATATCCCTACCAAGACGATTGTAATTGTTAAAATCAGACCCCGTCTCTTTAAACTCCATTTTAATGCTTTCATATAATTACGATACAGCCATGATTCATGACGCTTCTTTACTACAGTTGCCGGCTTAGTTCGTAAAAAGCGGCTGGCCAGCATCGGAACAACTGTTAATGCCACAAATAGAGAAGCAATCAGACTAAACGAAATCGTTAATGCAAACTCTACAAATATTTGTCCGATTAACCCGCTTATAAAAATGACCGGCACAAAAACCGCAATCGTCGTAACAGTAGAAGCGGTAATCGCTAAAGCCACTTCCTTTGCCCCATTGACTGCCGCCTCTTTCGGATGCTCCCCGAGCTCTAAATGGCGTTCAATATTTTCTATTACGACAATGGCATTATCCACAAGCATCCCGATTCCAAGTGCAAGGGCACCGAGTGTCATAATATTTAAAGAGAAGTCCGCAAAAAACATAAGCACAAACGTTACGATGACTGAATAAGGAATCGCGATACCAATAATTAGCGGACTTTTTATTCCGGATAAAAAGACGAATAGTACAAGCATCGCAAACAGTCCGCCAAAAATAAGCGAAGAGCTAATATTACCGATCGCTAAACGTACATAATCCCCCTGGTCAAATAAAATAGTCGCTTCGATTCCTTCGTATTGAGGCTCACCCAACAATTGGCCAAGCTCCTTCTGAAAAGTTTCAGAAACATTTGCAGTATTTGCTCCTGACTCCTGCAAAACCGAGATGAGTACAGCCTGCCGGTCATTAGCCCTTGTAATCGTATTCGTTTCCTGCTCTTTTCGTTCTACGTTTGCTATATCCTGAACTTTTATTGCTTCACCTGTTAATGGATTGACCGAAAGCACAACATCCGCTATTTCTTCAGGACTTGTAAACAGGCTTACTACCCGGGTCGTTAACAACTGATTTTCATTTGTACTTAGCTCTGCACCTGGCATTGAAATATTACTCGCCTGAATAATTTGCATCACATCATTTTGCGTTAAATTATTTTGCTCTAGCTTCTGCGCATCAAGCTCAATCTGTACTTCTTCCACTATTTCACCGGAGACGGTTACACTAGCCACCCCTTCAGTCCGTTGCAGCTCCTGCTCAAGTGATTCGGCGATTTGTCTAATATCGACTTCTTCACTTTCTGCTGACAGCGCCAATTGAATAATCGGAAACTGCGAAGGGTCAAACTTCAAAAAGCTCGGTCTTCCCGCATCTTCAGGAAGTGGGACAAGATCAATACGCTGTAAAATATCCGTTTGGACATCATCCATCTTCGTTGACCAATCAAATTCCAAAATAATGAGATTCGAGCTTTCCAACGATGTCGACTGCACTCGTTTAATCCCCGGTAAAGTCGCCAGGGAGGCTTCAAGCGGCTTTGTTACTTTTTCGTTTACTTCTATTGGACTTGCTCCCGGATAGCTTGTCACAACAACCCCAATCGGCGGATTTAAATCAGGTATTAACGTAATAGGTATTTTAAATAATGAAACTGCGCCGAGTATTAGCACGAAAATCATCGAAACAATTGTAAAAACCGGGCGCTTTATAGAAAACTTGCTTATATTCATCGATGGAAAGTCCTTTCAATTTGTCTTTATATTAATTAAAATTCGGGTAGAGCTATCTTTTTCCCTTTTATCATTGGACAAAACTTACGTCATTACAGCAAAATGTTACAAAAAATCATACAAGGCAGGCATTGTTTTAACGCTTTAGATATTCACTTACAGTTCCAGTGAATTATTTTATTTGGCTGGATGGCCTTGCCTACTACAGAAGCTACGGGGGTTTATTTATGTGTTTAATTGCATTTTCCTATAAAGTTCATCCTTTATATCCGCTCATCATCGTTGCAAATCGTGACGAATTTTATGATCGTCCGACAGCGGCTGCCCATTTTTGGGAAGATGATCCTGATATATTGGCGGGGCGTGATTTACGTCAGCAAGGCAGCTGGATGGGGCTGTCGAAAAGCGGTCGTTTTGCTGCCATCACAAATTACCGTGATCCGCGCCTTCCTGAAACCGGCCAATTGTCGCGTGGTGAAATTGTACGGTTGTTTTTAACTTCTACAGAATCGACAGATTCTTTTATTCAGTCACTGCGTTCGAAAAGAGATTCGTACGGCGGCTTCAATGTTTTGCTTTATGACGGCGAAGACATGCATCATTACAACAATATTTATGATGAACACCACATTGTTGACAGTGGAATTCATGGTGTAAGTAACGCTACATTAAATACACCATGGCCAAAAGTAAATACGGCGAAATCTGTACTGGAAAATACAGTCGATAAAGAAACAATCGAAATGAATACCTTAATTTCGCTATTGGCCAATGATGATATCGCACAAGATGAAGTATTGCCAAATACTGGTGTAGGTATCCATCTGGAAAGGTCCTTATCCGCTCAATTTGTAAAACTTCCTAATTACGGCACGCGCTGCTCGACCGCCATTGTTTTTCACAATAATGGAGAAATTGATTTTCTTGAGCGGACATATGAGGACGGCAAGTATAAATTTGACCGGTCTTACCGTATAGATACGGGAAATTGAGTGGATGGCAGAGAGCTGATGCCATGGAGGAGATCCGGGCTCAGTTCTCATTTTTCATGCTTTTGTTCCACTTTCCAGATGAATATTTCCACTTTCACCGCAAAACATTCAACTTTCCCCTTTTTAATTTCTACATTTCAGCCCGAATCTTCCAATAAATTTTCAGGTTCTCTCAAACGTAAAAACCCCGGTAATTTTCTTTAAAAGAAAATCACCGGGGCAAATAAAACTCAGATTATAACAAGCTGTATAACTGAATGTTTTCGTTTTTCTCAGAGAACCAGCGCATCGCAAATTCGTTTTCAAATAAGAATACTCTGTTGTCGAAACGGTCTTTAACAAGCATTGAACGTTGTGAATGCATAGAATCTTTCACATCTTCTTCGTTTTCAATCCAGCGTGCAATCTTACTGCCGATCGGCTGCATAATTACTTCGACATTGTATTCGTTAATCATTCGATGCTGGAATACTTCAAACTGTAATTGACCAACCGCACCAAGAATTACTTCTTCCGTATGCATTGTTTTGAAATATTGAATTGCGCCCTCTTGAACTAATTGCAGAACACCTTTTTGGAATTGCTTCCCTTTCATTACGTTTTTCGCCGAAACTTTCATGAAAATTTCAGGTGTGAACTGAGGTAATTTTTCAAAGTTGAATGTTTTTTTGCCGCCGACTACTGTATCTCCAATTTGATACGTACCTGTATCATAAAGACCGATAATATCACCGGCAACTGCTTCATTTACTGTTTCACGATCATCTGCAAGGAATTGTGTTGACTGTGTTACTTTGAAAGATTTGCCTGTACGCGAAAGTGTCATGTTCATACCACGCTCAAATTTACCCGATACGATACGCACGAATGCGATACGGTCGCGGTGTGCAGGGTTCATATTCGCTTGAATCTTAAAAATGAAACCAGAAAACTCGCCATAATCTACAGGATCGATAAATTGCTCATCTTCCGTAATTCGAGGCTGAGGAATCGGTGCAAATTTCAGATACGTATCAAGGAAAGTTTGAACACCGAAGTTTGTTAATGCCGAACCGAAGAATACCGGTGTCAATTCACCACGTGCGATTTTATCTTCCGAATACTCATTTCCAGCTTCATTCAGAAGTTCGATATCGTCGATAGCCTGTGAATAGTACGATGTTTTTTTCATATCGTTATCAACAGCTAAATGCCCTTCTTCATCAAGCGGCAAGTAGCGGTCGCCTTCTTCTACACGGAACTGTTCGATACGTTTGTTGTAACGGTCGTAAATTCCCAGGAATTCTTTACCCATACCGATCGGCCAATTCATTGGGTATGCATTAATGCCAAGCACTTCTTCCAATTCTTCAATAAGCTCCAACGGCTCTTTCCCTTGACGGTCCAATTTGTTGATAAATGTAAAAATCGGGATACCGCGCATCTTACAAACTTTGAATAGCTTTAATGTTTGGGCCTCAATCCCTTTAGCTGCATCCACTACCATGACAGCCGAGTCTACAGCCATTAACGTACGGTACGTATCTTCCGAGAAGTCTTGGTGTCCGGGTGTATCTAGAATGTTTACACGGCAGCCTGAATAATCGAATTGCATAACAGAAGAAGTAACCGAGATTCCACGTTGTTTCTCGATTTCCATCCAGTCAGATGTCGCAAACTTTCCTGACTTCTTTCCTTTTACTGTTCCTGCGTCACGAATCGCTCCACCGAATAATAGTAATTTTTCTGTAATCGTCGTTTTACCAGCATCCGGGTGACTGATGATGGCGAATGTACGACGCGATAATATATCTTGTTCTAAAGTCATTAATTTCGTCTCCTTTTTTCATACTTTCTTATTTTAAAAGACAACAGTCATTTGTTACAACCTTTTTTACTTTGATGTGCTCATTTTACGTAATCTACGGAATATTTTGAAGAGCATAAAGCCGATTACAATGGCGATTGCATTTAATAATACATCATCGACATCGATACTACGACCAATAAAATATTGTGTCCCTTCAATAAATAACGGAATCGTAAATGCAACGATATGCATGATGCGCCATCCTCTGAATTTTTTCCACAACAGCGGAATAAAAAAGCCAAAAGGAATAAACAGAACAATATTGCCTGCCAGATTATAAAATGCGATATTTGCCAACGGTCCATTCAATTGGTCATAATACAGCATAATTGTTTGTAATGGGGTGAAATTGCTGCGCACATATGCGGTCGAAGTATCAAAAATGATCTGTGCATTCGAGATTTGGAAGTTTGGGATAATCGTTTGAGAAAAAATACTGACGCTGTAAAAGAAGAATACGAGCATCAACAATTCGCGCCTCGTATTTCTTGGTTTATTTTTCATATAGAACATCCGCAATATGCAATAAACCGGGAAGCTCACAGTGCAATATGCCATCATACTAAGTAAAAATGAATGGATCATTTTTGTCACCTCCAAAAAAATCCACCGCTAACGCCATTACGTTAACACGGTGGATTTGAAAAAATTATAGCATAATCTATACAAATTTTAACTTTCCAGCTTCAATCGCAATTTTCGCATCACTATGCGGATATTTCGTATTTTCGATAATTTGGTAGTCCTCATGACCTTTACCTGCGAAAATAATAATATCACCAGGATTTGCTACACTTACTGCATGTCTAACGGCTTCCGCACGGTCACCGATACAGGCATAGTTTTTATGTTTCATACCTTTTGCCAAATCACCTGTAATACTGTCGAATTCCTCATAGCGCGGATCATCCGTCGTCAGAATTACATAATCTGCAACAGATGCTTTTTCCGCCATTGTCGGACGTTTTGATTTATCGCGTCCGCCACCTGTACCAACAAGGAAAATCAATTTATTTTCCGGTTTTTTATATGGCATTGCCGCATTGATCGCTTTTTCAATCGCATCAGGCGTATGTGCATAGTCGATGAACATTTGAATCGGTAAATCCGAATCCACTTTCTCCATACGTCCTTTTACCGGAGGCAGCATTTCAATTTGTTCGATAATGACATCAATCGGGAAACCGCGAGCATAGAACACGGCTGTTGCTGCAAGTACATTATAAATATTAAACTCGCCTAGTAAATGCATTGAAACAGGGAAAGTTCCCTCCGGCGTTTCCATATCGAATTGCGTCATTCCATTTCCATAACTGCAGTTCACTGCACGGAAAATCGCCTTATTATGCAAACCGTAAGTCCAAATCGGGAATGGTGTCATTTCCGCATAGCGCTCAGACCATGGATCATCTGCATTTAAAACGACATGTTTATTTTTTTCCAAGTCTTGTCCTAACTGAGAAAACAGCAAACCTTTCGTGTTGCCATAGTTTTCCATCGTACCATGGAAATCTAAATGATCATGCGTTAAATTCGTAAATACCGCTACATCATAGTCGACACCGGCTAAGCGGCCTAATGCTAAACCGTGTGAAGAAACTTCCATCACCATTGCACGGCAGCCTTCGCTTTTCGCGCGGAAAATCATCTGCTGTGTATTCAATGAATCGCTCGTCGTATTGGCCGATTCATATAGCACTCCATTTAGATTGAAACCGATTGTTCCTGACAATGCCGATTTTTCGCCAAGTCCGATTAATATATTGTGGATAATACCAGACACACTTGTTTTCCCGTTTGTACCTGTTACCCCGATCATCATTATATCCTTCGATGGATAATCAAAAAACTTTGCTGCTAAAATGCCAAGTGTACGTGTCGTATTTTTTACGATTACTTGTGCAATTTCTCCATCTAACTGTAATGGACGTTCAGTAACAATTACAGTTGCACCAGCATCAACTGCCTTTTGGGCGTAATCATGCCCGTCCACCGTAAAACCTTTTATACAAATAAATAAACTGTTTGGCTGTACACTGCGCGAGTCAATCGCAATATCGGTAATCAGTTTCGGTAATTGACCTACAACTTTTTTTTGCATCAGTGTACTTAAAAGTTCTTCTGCATACATAATTCTTTCCCCCACACTTGCAATATAATTGCGAATGATAATTTTCTTCTATGTACTAATCATCATACTGTGCATAGATTGAAATTTCCACGCTTTTCATCATCTGTAATGTTACCGTATAAAATAAACATGTTTGCAATATAAGGACTTTGGACATATAATAATAAGTTCGTTTTTCGTATTATTGACTCCATACACTGAAATTAAGAACTTAAATTATATCAAAATAAAAATTCCGATTGGTTCACTTATTTAATTTATTTATACGATATATCTATCATATCAAAATTCGTCATTTATCGACATCATGAATTACTGTATCATTATAGTTAATATTACTTATCCGAGGTGTTTTATGCAGCAACAAGAAATTTTGAATAAGCGAAATTTGCTTATGATAATCAGCTATATTTTTTCCGCTATTGTATTTGCTGTTGTAATTACTTCACAGCTTTTGAAGCATCATCATGCTTTTCTGATTGTATGTGTTGCAAGCAGTCTTCTGCTCGTTGCGTTATATTATGTTAAATTGCCGCCAAAAAATCTTCAAATAATTATAATCGTCTGTTGGCATTTACTTGCATTTCTTTTTAACTTTCAAAGTGTCAGTATTATTACCTTTTATGCATTTGTTTATATTATCGCAATTTTAACTATTTACCGTTCATCATTAATCTTGGCTATTAATATATTATTAATACTTTTGGAGATTTATATTTTATATAAGCTATCATTTTTCTCATTCTCATTATTTAATTCTCAGGATCATTTCCTGTTTTTCAGCTTTTTAATCGTAATTTGTATTGTTAGTACTGGTCAAAGCTTTTTCATTAAGCATATCTGGATGAAACGGGAGAAAAATGCGATTGATCGTGAAAACTACTTGAATTCCAAACACGCCTATTTAAACCTGTTTTTTGAACAGGCAAATGATGCAATTGCCGTATTTGATCTGGAGGACCGTGTCATAGCGGTCAATCCTGCATTCGAAAAATTGTATGGCTGGTCTAAGGAGGAAGCGTTAGGACGTGTTTTACCATTGATTCCCCCGGAAAATGAGGAAGATTCAAAGCAAAGAAAAGTAGATCTGATGCTCGGTAAGAAATATCATCTGCATGAAACAACCGATATGAGAAAAGACGGTACTTTTTTTGATGCACAAATTTCATTGTCGCCTATTTTGAGTCCGCATGGTGAGATTATCGGATCGTCTGTCATTTCGCGGGATATTTCCTATATTAAAGAAAACGAAAATCTTATTTTGCAGTCGGAAAAGTTAAAGCTTGTCGGAGAGCTTGCCGCCGGGGTTGCTCATGAAATCCGCAATCCGATGACCGTCATTTCCGGCTATGTTCAAATGATGAACGAGGATAAGGATTCTCCTTACTACGAGTATACAAAGCTCATTCAAAATGAAACAGAGCGAATCGAATTAATTTTATCGGAGTTTCTTGTATTATCTAAACCTCAAGCAAACCAGTATGCCCCAATTAATTTGGCGGAAGCTTTATCGGAAGTCGTCCAGTTTCTTCAATATGAGTTCCAGTCAAAAGCGATTTCCTTGAAAATTATTAATGAATTTTTAAATATTACAATTTTAGGAAATAAAAATCAATTGAAGCAAGTATTTATAAATTTATTTAAAAATGCGATTGAAGCGATTAATGAAGATGGTTCCATTACATTGCAAGTATGCAAAAGTAAAGATGAGAAGGAAATTTATATCCAAATTATTGATACTGGATGCGGTATTCCGCAAAATGTACTTGATCGGATGTTTGAACCTTTCTATACGACGAAAACAAATGGAACAGGGCTTGGCATGATGATTATTAATAAAATTGTACAAGATCATCAAGGGTCCATCCAAATTAAAAGCAAGCAGCATGTCGGGACTGAAATATTATTAACATTCCCGATAATGACAGAATAATAGAAGAAGGCTTTCCTGAGTTCACTTTCGGGAAAGCCTTCTTTTTTCTTATTTCATAATTGTTCGAACAAGTTTTACTTTTTGTTTATATGGTGGGTATAGCAAACTATTTGCCAGTTTATTTGAACGGTGCATAATCGATTTCGGGTGTGTGAAGTTTTCGAAGCTTGCCTTCCCGTGATATGCTTTTACTCCTGAAGGCCCTACTCCGCCAAACGGTAAATGAGTATTGCCGACATGTGTAATAACATCATTTATACATCCCCCGCCAAACGGAAGCTCTTCTAAAAAGTAGGTGATCGCTTTTTCATTTTCCGAGAACAAATAAGCACTTAATGGTTTTGGCAACTGGCGGATTTCATGAATCGCTTTTGGTAAATTTTCATATGTCATGACCGGTAAAATCGGGCCAAACAGTTCATCTTCCATGGAAGGTCGATCCCATGTGATATTTTCCAGCACTGTCGGTTCCATATACAAATCTTCTCGGTCTGTACGTCCTCCAAATGCAACAGTATCGCGTTCGTTATCTAAAATCGTCTGCAGACGGTCGAATTGGCGTTCATTAATAATACGCCCGTAATCCGGACTTTGCTGAGGATCATCACCGTAAAATTCTTTGATTGCTTTTTTAAGGAGACGCGAAAACTTTTTCGCAACGCTTGAATGGACAAGAACATAATCAGGCGCCACACATGTTTGTCCTGTATTATTGAATTTCCCCCACGCAATCCGTTTTGCCGCTATATCCAGGTTTGCGGTCTGATCGACAATTGCCGGACTCTTACCGCCCAATTCCAATGCAATTGGTGTAAGACGTTCTGCTGCAGCTTTTGCCACAACCTTCCCAACTGCCACACTTCCTGTAAAGAAAATATAATCAAAAGATGCGTGAATCAATGCCGTCACTTCATCCTTTTCCCCTTCTACAACACGCACATATTCAGACGGGAAGACTTCTTCAAGAATTTTTTTCACGATAAAAGCTGTATTTTCGGCAGATTCTGATGGTTTTACAATCGCCGTATTCCCTCCGATAATTGCCCCGATTAATGGCTCCATAATCAATTGGAATGGATAGTTGAACGGTCCGATGATTAATGCCACTCCATACGGTTCACGTACAACATAGCTTTTTGCAGGCTGGAAATGGAGCGGAGTTTTGACAAGCTGCGGTTCCATCCAGCTATTTATATTTTTTAAAAAATAGGAAATACTATCATAAACAATACCGATTTCAGTTGTGAATGCTTCAAACTCGCTTTTCCTTAAATCCAAAGCTAGAGCTTCTATTACTTGTTCTTCATATTTCTTTATCGTTTCCTTTAATTTTACGAGCTGTTCTTTACGAAATTCCACATCTTTTGTAGCGCCCGTAAAATAAAAAGCACGTTGACTTTCAATCATTTGTTCAACATCATTTGCAGTAAAATTCATTTTTTTCATCCTTCCTACCATTAATATCCGTGATCTGTACAGAAATTCAGCTTCATTCATGAACGGCTAAAAAAGATGATCATTTTTTTCGAATGAAGAGAAATGTATGCATAAATTATAGCTGTTCACACATATTAACTATAGTAATAACTACTGCAAAGTTTAAAAAATATCCTGCTAAAAAAAGGGGGGTTCATGATTAAATTGTCTTAATTTTTAAAGAAATGTTTATAAATAAAGGCATATGGGAATTTCATAACTAAATAAATAATCGAACATAATAAGCAATGTAAAACAATCGTACAAGGAGGCTATATAAAATGATTATTACTGAAACTTGGTGGGGCGAGATTTTCTCCGGGCCATTATCTATTGGATTAAACGAACAGAAAGTTAAACAACTTGAGGATGAATCATTTTTATACTTTGACGAATTTGTTGCTACACTTCCTAATGAAGAACAAAATACTTAATTTTTAAAAGGACTGTCACAATTGACAGTCCTTTTTAGTATTTTTTTGTGGCATAATCACTATATAATAGTGATTATTACGCTACATTCATAGGAGGTTATCCTTATTTTAAATAAATTACTGAAATTTATGTTAATCGCCTTACTTATTTTTGTTTGCGCCGTTTCAGTACAATATATTATTAAAATGAAGAATTCCGATCAGGAAGAAACGATACTTGAAGCAAAGGCATCGATGACTCAGGAACAATTAAAGACGCATACTATGCTACTGTTGACTGAAATTGTGTTGAAACAATTTGTCGAAAATATAATGCTTAATATCGAAATTATACCGGTTGATGAGAAGCAAAATGTGGTTGTTTCCCTGCAGGCATCAGAATTTCTTAGTGAAACTACATTGCTGAAAGACAGCTATAACTTACTGAAGGAAATTCAGAACGTGGAAGAAATAAATGATATTACATTAAAATGGTTTATGCCTGTAAAAAACAAAAATACGGAAATACTGACTATCACGTTTGATGATGAGGCATTAGTTGATTTCGATGAAATTTCGTATAAAGATATTCCTCATGCATCCACTCATTATATAAAACATGAACCTTTGGATTAACATAAACCCCATAATAAAAAGCGTTTCAAACATTACGTGTCGTAAAGTTTGAAACGCTTTATTTTTATGCCCGTGTATCCTGCTATTTAATCGAATCATTCATCTGCTGCAGTGCCTTTTCGACATTTGTCACTGCAGTAATGAGTTCCTGTTCTTGTTTTGCCGTAAAGAGATTATAGTTTACGTAATCTTCTTTCCCCACTTCGTAGTACGTTACAATTTCGGTTAATGCGGTAATTGCTTTTGTTGCAGCATCCGCGCTTTCAGTAGAAACACGCGGTACAAACACTTCCATTAAATCTTCGGCTGCTTCTGTTTGTGCTTTCAATGCATATACTTCATTTCCTGCAATGCCTGGTGCTGTAAGTCGGGTATTTGCCATTTCCTGAAACATTGTTACTGCTGAAGCAAGCACATTATTTTCCGTCACATCGATTGCTGCATAATCGGCTTGCAGAGTCTTCACATCGGCAACAAGTTTCTCAGCAATTTCTTCGTACCCCGCTGTCTTCTTCTCACCAAACAATCCATATGCTATACGTTGAAAACCTGAAGTATCCGTTTCTTCCCCTTCAGCAAGGTCACCGTTTATCTTTTCGTCAAGCTCCTGGAAACTCGGCGTTAGCGGCTGTAATCGTTCATAATACATCGTTACTAACGGATACAGCTTCTGTGCGTCTTCCAGCTTCCCTTCTTTAATGGCAGACGCTAAAAGCTCAGTATCTGTTACAAAACTATCCATTTGCCCTGCTAAAAGCGATTTGAACTGCTCAGCTTCTGCACTGACATCTATCGTTTTTTCCTGCTGTTCTACAGGTTCCGCTACTTGTTTTTCTTCTTTTTGCCCACATGCTGCCAATACGGAAACAGCAAGTAAAGCAGTCATTAATCTTTTACTTTTTTTCATCATGCTTCACCTCTTATTTTGTAGTTCGACTACTTTTGCATGAACGACAAAACGCTCCTTGTCATTTTGCGATGTCGTGCATGTCGAAAATGTAACAATTTTATCGGTAGCCGTTACGGGAACCGGCAATTTTATATCGGAACGCTGATGAATTTCCTCTAAAAACTGCGTATATGTGTAGTCTGTAAATTGTGTTTCAATATAATAAAATTCAGTCGTCGTTTTATATGCGGCAAACACATGCAATGCATAGCGCTTGTCATTTGTTTCATAGTAAAAAACAGGATGGGCTTCTGCATATGCCTGCTCGCTAAACTTAGGTAAATCTCCAAACATCGTACCATTGCGTAAAACATGCCCGTAAAAAATCGTATGCCGGTCTTCCATTACCTCATTGCGAAAATCGGCAAATATGCTCCCGCCGCGACTTTTCTCGTCCAAATAATTATGTGTTAAGTAAAATTCATTATTATCCCTTTGTAACACAGGGTTATTAAGACGGGTATTTTCCAATGTGAGCCAGCCGATTATATGATCGTGTTGCTGTTGAAGTGTAGCTAGCTCACTTTGTTCGACAATTTGCCGGGCATCTTGCAGCTCGTTTTCCATTTCCTGATAGCTGAAAAAATAACGGATAATAATTCCCGCGCAAATAATCATAACAATGCCACTTACAATATGAACAATTTTACGCATATTAAATACTTAACGGCATCATATATAACCCGAGCTGCTCATCTTCATGAAACACCGAATTGACCCCGTATACTTCCTTAATAACTTCTTTTGTAATAACATCGCGCGGTGCACCTTCTGCCATAATTTTACCGGCTTTCATCAAAATAATGTGGTCACTGTAACGGATGGCCTGATTAATGTCGTGCAGCACCATCACAATCGTCAAGCCGTACTGTTCGTTCAATTGCTTAACGAGCTCCAGAAGTTCAAGCTGATAGTATATATCCAAATACGTTGTCGGCTCGTCCAGACACAGTATTTCCGATTTTTGTGCAAGTGCCATTGCGATCCATACACGCTGCCGTTCTCCACCGGAAAGTGCCGATAAATCATTATGCCGTTTTTCCAGCAGATTCGTACAAGTAAGCGCCCATGTCACGGCCTTTTCATCTTCTTCCGCTCTCTTTTTGAATAACGAAGTATGCGGCATCCTTCCGTACATCACGAGCTTCTCCACCGTTAAATCTGAAGGAATATCATTTTGCTGATAAACAATCGCCAATTTCTTCGCAAACTCTTTCGGCTTATATTCCACCAAATCCCGGTTTTCGAGTGTTGCCTTGCCTTCGAGCGGTTTGTTGTTTCGTGACATAACACTTAGCAATGTGGATTTCCCGCAGCCATTCGGTCCTATGATTGTCGTCACTTTTCCTTTTGGAATGGTGGTCGATATAGCATTTAAATGACGGGTCATCCCATCATGGGAAACAACTACTTGTTTAATTTCCATATTGGTGTCACTCTTTTCTAAGTAGGAATATGAGGAATGGTCCTCCGATAATGGCCATAATCGTTGATGCCGGTATTTCCATCGGGCTGAACATCGTACGTCCAAGCGTATCCGCCAATAAAATAATAAATGCGCCAAGCAGTGCGGTAAAAGGAATTAACACTTTATGATCATACCCGACAAGTCGACGCGCAATATGCGGCACTAAAATCCCGACAAATGAAATGACTCCTGCCACTACAACAGAAGCAGCAGCAAGCATTACGGCAACCGCCGCAATGAGTATGCGGGCACCTGTTACATTAAAACCTACACTTTTTGCGGTTTTATCCGATAATACGAGCACATTGCATGAAGCGTATAAAATAAACGCAAGAAGTAAACCGATTGAGCCATATGTAACGATTAACGATACATCATCCCATGTTTTTAAGGACAGGCTTGACGTAATCGCGCCTGTTGCCGATGCACCAAAGCTAATCATCGCTTCCGTAAGCCCTGAGAACATCGCATTGATTGCAATTCCGACTAAAATTAACTTTAACGGATTGAGCCCTGACTTCCAGGAAAGGAGGAAAACGAAGAAACATGCAAGCGCACCCCCGATAAATGCTGCAATTGGGGTGAAGAAAAATAATGTCGGAACAAAGCTTACGATAAATAATTTTGTAAATGCAGCTCCCGCAGATATCCCGATAAATCCGGCATCCGCTAATGGATTTCGCATAATTGCCTGCAATAATACACCGGCAACCGATAAAGCAGCCCCGGCAAATATCGCAACGATGATTCTAGGGAAACGCAAATCCTTAATCGCAGCCATATCCGCATTATCGGCATTGAAAAAATTCGTTATAAAGTCGATAAATGACATCTGTATACTGCCTGTTGTCGCAGCATAAATGATTGTTATGACAAGCAATACAGTGACAGCGATAAAGCTCATAATTTTTTTGGTCACAGAAAACATCCTTTATATGATGAAAAGCAAAACCTCCCTCAAGACTCTGCTTTTCCAACATTGTTATTGATAAGTGATTCTTCAATCAGTAGAGGGTTAATCTCCCGCATATCCTTTCCACCCCGCTTAAGTCTAAAGGCCGGGGTCTTATGGATAAAATATTTCTACTAACTCATTGAGCGCTTCCGGTACATTCAGCGCTGCTGTCGTACCGAACAGTTCTTCTTCCAAATCATATACCTGTCCATTTTTCACCGCATTAAAATGTTTCCAAACATCATTTTTGGCAAATTCCTCGTCAAACATTTCAATGACTTCATCCGGCATACCGTGCGATAAACGTAAAATAACGTCAGGGTTTGATGAATATAAATGCTCTGTATTCGATGGCAAGTATTCTGCATCCTGACCGGCCATGACGTTTTCACCGCCTGCAAGACGTACTAGATCACCCGCATAGGAATTTTCCGTTGCCACTAAATAACTGCCAGGCACTCCGAGTAAAATGAGTACACGCGGCTTGTCTTCATTACTTGCTGCAATCTGTACCGCATCAATTTCAGCCTGCAGCTCATCATTTAAAGCTTTAGCCTCGTCTACACGATTGTAGCGTTCACCAAGTGCTGTAATTTCCTCCATCATCGATTCAATACTTGTCAAATCAACAAAATCAGCCGGAATTTTCAATTGCTCAAATTTATCCTTTAGATCATATTCCAGTGTTGATACAGACAGCACTTCAGTAGGATTGAGCGATTTAATGATTTCCGCATCCGGATCCATCGCATTCCCGATATTCGGCAGATCGTCGAATCGTGCCGGCAAATCCTTCACCGTATCCGGAATTGCGACTGCATCAAGATCGAGTCGGTCCAGAATTTGTGCAATGACTACCGTTCCGGCGATAATGCGATGCTCTTCTTCAACCCCAGCTGTCTGTTCCGATGCATTGTTATTATCAACGTTACTGGATGACGCTGCTTTCTGATCATTATTTCCGCATCCCGCAAGTACCGCCATACTTAGTGCGAGACCGATTAACCATTTCTTCATTTGCTTTTCCTCCTAGCTGTTTAAACTGAAGTAAAATTTCATCCCGTATTCGATGGAAGTTTAGTTCAATTTAAGCGTAGCGTCTCAACTATTCTTACTTAAAAATAGGATTGGGGCTGTATTAAAAGCTTCAGCTTTCAACACAACCCTACCTAAAATAGTATTAGCAATGGCTGTTTATAATAGGCCATTTACATTTCATTGAATTATTTCTTTAAACCTTCAACAACCGTTAATGTATTGTTCAGGATTTTTGCCATTTGAGAGCGTGTCAAATTATTTTCCGGATTGAATTTTCCTTCAAAACCAGAAATAATACCTAATTTATTTAATTCAGAAATTGCTTTTGATGCTTCCACTTCTTTCGGCAAATCAGAGAATTTTGCTACTTCGCCAGATGCTTTATAGCCATTTTTCTCTAATAGACGGTAAATCATTAGAGCTGCTTGTTTACGAGTAATATCTTGTCCAGGTGCAAATGTAGTAGCAGTTTTACCGTTAATGATTCCGTAGCCGTTTAATGCATTGATTGCAGTTTTTGTTTCAGCATCGTATTTTGCGATGTCAGAGAAGTTCGCTTTTGCCGGTACATCCAGTTTTAATGCACGGTTTAACATTAACGCAAATTGAGAACGTTTTAAGTTGTTGCCTGGATTGAATTTTTCTGCCGCAATGAAAATTCCTTTGTTGTACAGGTTAATGATCGCATCTTTGTTACCGTTGTTTGCGATATCTTTAAATGGAACAGCGTTTTTGTCAGCAAATTTCATTTGGAAATCATGTGCAGTTTCATATAACACAGTCCCATTAAGAACTACTTTTAAATCAGCAGTTGCAGTATAGATTTTTTCTAAATCTTTTACTGATAATGTATAGATTTTCACTGTATTATTGCCAACTTTTTCTTCTGATTTCAATGCAACTGTTGCACCTTCAACATTGAAGCCTAATAAGTGTTGTCCTTCAGGGAATGTTAATTCTACATCATAGCCCCCTTCAGTTGCTGTCACTGTTACTTCATCGTCCAAATATTTATTGTGCATAATAGACAATTCCTGAGTTCCGTTCTTTAATGCTGTAACATCCATTTTTACAGATTCAACCGGCGCAGGTTTCACTTCAGCTTTTGGCAGTTCCAGGTCAGCTGTTTCGATAGCGAAATTAAAGTTATATTCTTTGTCCATATTCGCAGCAGGTACTACTACATGTAC
The DNA here is from genome assembly GCF_038007305.1 of Solibacillus sp. FSL W7-1436. NCBI lineage: Bacteria > Bacillati > Bacillota > Bacilli > Caryophanales > Caryophanaceae > Solibacillus > Solibacillus sp. FSL W7-1436. The sequence continues at coordinate 2,240,174 of NZ_JBBOWV010000001.1, read as the reverse complement.
TGATGCTTCGTGTAGATCACTAATTGATGGAATATCAATTGTCACCTTACCATCTTTTGCATCTGCTTTAATGCCGGCAATCGTCACATCTGGAACCATTGCTTTTGAAGCTTCAGTAATTGTTAACTCTACTGAATATTTACCGTCTTTTACGATTAATTTTGCATCAGGAGAAAAATGGTTTGTAATTGCTGTGTAGTTTCCTACTTTTTCTTTATAAGCATCCCATTTGATATCATATGTACCATCTGCCACTGAATCATACGTTTTACCTGGTGTATAAACTTTCTCTTCTTTTACTTCTTCAACAGGCGCTGTTGTTTCAGTTACTTCTTTGATTGATGATGCGTCAGGTGTTAACGTCACTTTATAATCAACCGGATCTTTGCCAACAAAAGTAATTGTCATATTTAAAGCAGCTTCTACCGGAGCATAATCTGCAGTTACTGGAATGTTGATATGTTTTTTACCGTTATATTCGGCCATTGCAGGTTGTCCTGCCACTGTTACGCTGTTTACCATCGCTAATACCGCATCCGATAATTCTAAATTGATGTATTGCTGGCCATTGCGTTCAACCAGTTTACCTGTAGTCGGAATAAAACGTTTTAATGAATCATCCGCGTCAACTTTAAAATCAATTGTTTTTGAAGCAGTTGAAGTTGCCGCTTCAGTTGTCTTTGTTTCTGTAGTCGTGTCAGCAGATACTGCCATTGCAGGTACGATTGCCGATGTAGCAAGTAGTGATGCTAAAACTGCTTTAGTTGCTTTTGATTTGTTTGCCATTTCTTTATTTCCCCTATCTGTCTATATAGTTTTTGTTTTCTTAGTGCGAATGAATACAACAGCTGCTATGAAAAATAAAATCATCGCCATTAACGGTAATTCATCGCTCGTCTCCGGATTTTCTACTACCTCAGAATCTTCAGCCTGCTTCGTTTCAGACGCAATTTCTTCATCTGACTTTGTTGAATCATCTGCCTTTGTTGTTTCTGGTGTTACTTGTTGCTCGGATGAATCTGTATTCTGTTTTTCAGCTGATGGTGCTGGTGTATTTGAAGAAGTATTACTTCCTGACGACTTTGTAGGTGTTTCCTTAGGTGCCGGAGCTGTTTTTGCCGGTTCCTGCTTTACTGTTTCTTTAGGTTCCTCGACTTTAGCTTCAGGTAACCCCCCGCTATTAAATACAAAATCAACACTATAGCTGTGATGGTAATCGATATCATCAATGTCGATTTTCATCGGTATCGTCACCAGATTAGCATTGGAAACAGGAAATTGTACTGTACGCTGGTCTGCAGACTCATTTGAGCTGATTACTTTCGCTCCGCCTGGAGGATTAAACTGTGTAACCCAGCTACTGTTTTTAATCGTAAGCTGCATTGTCATTTTTCCGTTGTTAACAATTAGTTTGGCCGGCTTTAAAAAATAGTCGTTTGCCATTGATGCCGAATTGCTCCCGGGTTTATTTACTTGATAACTAACATCATATGTACCATCAGCAATCGCTGCAGATGAATTACCCGGTAAAGTAAACGCTACCAAAAAAAGAGCAGCAAAGAATATGAAGAAACCTTTTCTCACACTATTTCTCCTCCTTTTATATAATATTTCAATTTTCTAATAGAGAATATTTCTCAATACCACTATATAGCATGCCATAAAATTACTAGTTTCTCAATTGATACTATTCTCATTTGAAGTATATTTGCTTCTTTTGACGGCAAACTTCATGAATTTGTCGTAATTGCAGTTCCACAAAATATTACATAGATATTTTCCCCAATAAAAATGCTCCGTTAAAATGCTTCTAAAAGGAGTTTCTGCAACTAGATTATACGGTCGTTGGAAAAATACGAGCGATTCCATTAAGAGAAATCGCTTAGTAATTTTTCCGAAGCATTAATATTCATTTTATTCTTTTGATTATTGATTACTTTTTATTGCTTGCACTGCTGCACGAATTCCCAGCAAATAGCTTTCTTTGCCAAAACCCGAAATTTGACCAGTCACAATATCCGCAAACACAGATTTTTCACGGAAACTCTCTCGTGCATGGATATTGGACATATGTATTTCAACGGTTGGACCTGTAAAAATATCCAATGCATCCCGAATAGCATAACTGTAGTGGGTCCAGGCACCGGCATTCAGGACAATTGCGTCAACGCCGGAAAGGAACGCTTCATGAATTTTCTCCACAAATTCACCTTCGTGGTTTGTCTGGAAAGTTTCTACTTCCACATCCAGTTCGTTCGCCAGTTCCTGGATCGTTTGGTTAATTTCCTCTAAAGTGATCGTTCCATAATGTTCGGGATCACGTTTTCCGAACATGTTGTGATTCACACCGTGCAACATTAATATTTTTGTCACTATTCTTTCCCCCTTAAAATAAATATACTTCCGAAAGATATAAGTAATTTAAAGCCTAAAGATTATTGCTATATCATCATACCAATCCGATAGTTGCATGTACAACCGGCTTCATCAACATGAGCTAAACGGGAAACAAAATCTTCCTTTATGAAGCAAAACGCAAAAAAAAGCGAATCTGAAAAATTACTTTCAAATCCGCTTTTTTCTTTATAAATTATTGGAAAACCGTAATTACTTGCTTACTTCTTCCGGATGGAACCCGTCACGCTGTAAATAGTTGTCATGAGCCCAGATGTTCAGCTCTTCTTTTTCAGCTTGCTGCTGAATCTCCAAAAGCTCTTCTTCCAGTGTGTCATTCGGTTTATTGACATAACGTACTGCTGCCAGACCTTCACTTAATAAAATTTCATGCAAACTAACACCGTCTACAAAAACATACGCTAATAATCGGTCATAATTATCTGTTTCAGGGCCTTTATCGAATAAAAGCTGAACAGATTCCGCCTTTTCCAGCAGTTCCATTGTACGTTCCTTTGCATCTTCTGCATATGGCATTGGTTCGCCTTTATTATAATTCATTTCCGGTGTATCAATCATAAGAAGACGTACACGCTCTTTTTTACCATCCATTTCGACATTGAATGTATCACCGTCATTTGCATTCAAATATTTCACGTCGATTAACTGATTGCCTGTTTTGTCCATCGCAGCTTCAGGTGTAATTGTGTATTCTGTATTCTGTTCCGTAATTGCAGGAGATGTTGTTTGCTCTGTATCTTTTTTAGGTTCACTGAATACAAGGTATAAACCAACTGCAATAATAATAGTACCACTCGTAATTAACGTTTTTACATCTTTTAAATTCATTGTTATATTTAAACCCTTTCTAAATGTCCGTGTTCGACTTAGGATTCGGTCCTAATTCTACTGGTGGAATATCTGCGAATGTACCGCCTTCTTCTTCTAAATCGCGCATACGGTGTGCCAATCGTGAAGCTGCACAAGCCGCGATGCTTCCGACTAGGTCGTCTAAAAATGTATTTACCGATTCGCCTGCTTTTGTATCAAGCTTTTCAATAATACCGATTTTTTGCTTATCCAAATGCCCGAAAGTTGTTACGGCAATACTACCATACGTAAATACTGAGCCTAATGCCAGCGTTTCATCAACACCAAACAGCCCTTCATCTGCCTCGATAATTGCTTGAAGCGGTGCCGACAGCAATCTTTTTTCCGCCAGTTCGTCAAGCTCGATTCCGACTAGTACAGCATGTTGGACTTCACGTTTATTTAATACACGAACAACGGATTGAATACAGTGATCGATTGTTAAACCTTCATTATATGGTGATTGCATCGTAAACACGATTTCAGCAATATCTTCAATTGTTACATGACGACGTTCCAACGCGTCATACGTAGCTTTTGTTACTTCGTCTGAGTGTACACGAATATTTTTATTATGCATAAGAAATCCTCACTTCTGTTTATTTTAAGCACTCATCTCCCCGTATGAACGGGCAGCAATTTATCTGCCTCAAAAGTTTAGGGACAGAGGCAAGTTTTATAGCTTTCTTTATATATTACACCTTTATTTTACTATATGATACAATTTTAGGTACATCAAAATACAGGGGTGACAACATTGGAGAGAGGCACAGTAAAAGATGTTACTTTTTTTAGCAATGCATTAAATGAAGAGTTAGAACTGTTAATTTATATTCCAGCAAATTATTCTCCACTATACGAATATAACATTTTAATTGCATCCGATGGTAAAGATTACTTTCAGCTAGGGGGCATCCCGCGTCTTGCTGATGAACTGATTGATGGCTATTTAATTGAAAATACCATCATTGTTGGCGTACCGTACAAAAACTATGAAGATCGAAAGAGAAAATATATACCGGCAGGAGATCAGTTTGAAGCGTATATGCGGTTTTTGGCACACGAGCTCGTGCCATATTTAGATGATGAATATTCAACTACACAAGTTGGCGGTGGGCGCGCATTAATAGGTGATTCTATGGCTGCAACCATTTCATTAATGACTGCCATCCACTACCCAAATATTTTCGGTAAAGCAGTTTTACAATCACCTTATGTAGATGAGCTTGTATTAGAGGCTGTTAAAGATGCGAAAAATGTCAATATTCTTTCGTTGTATCATATTATCGGCCTCCAGGAAGATCAAGTGGCATTAAAGGATGGTAGCGTCAAAGATCTCTTAACACCGAACCGTGAACTGCATCAATTGTTTGTTCAGCATGGTATTGATACATTCTATGAAGAATTCAATGGAAATCATACATGGACTTATTGGAAACCTGATTTAAAACGTGCATTAATTGAAATTTTCGGATAATACAGTGAGTTGGAAATGTTTATTCACAAATTTTTCTGTTATAATTAAAACAATTACGCCTTGATGTGGCTGTATCTAGATTTTTATTATCATTAATAGTTGTTTAAATCTATGCCATTTACAGGACGTCTCACACTCATATAGGACAGTGCTATATGAAATTATTTATAAAATTTTTAGGGGGTAATGAATTTGAAATATGGTATTGTTGCTTTTCCATCTAAAAAATTACAAGATTTAGCGAACACTTATCGCAAACGCTACGACCCGCACTATGCATTAATCACACCTCACGTAACACTAAAAGATGCGTTTGATGCGGATGAAGCTGAAATCGGAGAAATCTCCAAGCACTTGCAGGAAGTGGCATCAAGGTTTGCACCTTTACAAATTCACGCCTCTCGAATCAGTTCATTTTATCCGACGACGAACGCCATTTATTTCCGAATCGAGCCGACACCTCAATTGGAAAATATTCATAAGTCAATTCAGGAAAAAATCAATTTCGGTGCGCAAAAGCATGTGTTTGCGCCGCATATTACAATTGCGCAAAAAATGAGCGCTTCCGAGCATGATGATATTTACGGTCAGTTGCGTATGGTTGGAGTAGATGAAAAAGATTCAATCGATCGTTTCCACTTGCTTTACCAATTGGAAGACGGCTCATGGACAACTTACGAAACATACAAATTGACTGGAGCTGAGTAATACGTGTTTGATGTAAAATTAGTTGAAACCGGCGAAGATCGCGAACGTGCATTTGCACTGCGCAAAGAAGTGTTCGTCAAAGAGCAAGGGGTTCCACTAAGTCTGGAATTAGATGAGTACGATGAGACAGCCGTTCATTTTTTAGTAAATGAAGGGGAAAACTCAATCGCTACGGCACGGCTTCGGGAAGTCGAACCGAAAATCGGAAAAGTCGAACGTGTTTGCGTATTGAACAACTACCGCGGTAAACGACTTGGCGCATTAATTATGGAAGCTGTTGAACAATATGCAAAAAATGAAGCGTTCGAAAAACTTAAGTTGAATGCCCAAAGCTACGCAATTCCTTTCTATGAGAAACTGGACTATACTGTCACTTCTCCGGAATTTATGGATGCCGGCATTCCACACCGGGCTATGGAAAAGAAAATTTAATTTTTTTAACCTCATAAAAGAAGAAAAAACATCCATTTTCCGCAGGAGAAAATGGATGTTTTTCGTATTGTTACGCCACTTTTAAAGTTCCGAATTACCTCATCATTTTCTCGATTTTCGAAAAATCCAATGACTTGCCGTCCTGAATAATTGATTGGACAATTTTATCTTCAAGCTCACTCGTAATCGGTTTGTTCGCAAGACGGCTTACCTTTTTCACGATTTTCCGAACTTGTTTTTCATCCGAGAAATCTGCATACGTCAATGCATTTGCAAGCGTCATAATTTCATCGAAATCAACGCCGGTTTTGCGCTCCACTTTTTTAAAAAACGAACGGTCCATACTGTTTACTTACCTCCCTTAAATAAATGCGCTACCAACGATAATAAGTAGAATAAAGAGTACGACGATCAATACGAATGTCATACTGTTATTACCGCCATAGCCTGGGGAACAACCATAATCACAACCACCATGTTGCCAACCTTGTTGCTGCCAACCATATCCAGACATACTTATACCCCCCTTTCTATTTTGTAGTGTATGCAAACACACAAAAAAAAGGAGGGTATTCGTCTAGTCTACTTTTCCTTTTGGCTTAAATATTAATGCCGCGATAAAACCAAACAATATTGCCGCACTAATTCCAGAGCTCGTTACCTCGAACATACCTGTCAATAGACCGATCCAGCCGTGCTTTTCAGCTTCAGCCATTGCTCCATGTGTCAATGAGTTCCCAAATGAAGTTATCGGGATTGTCGCACCGGCACCGGCAAAGTTTATTAAGGACTCATATAAATTCAGTCCATCTAAAATTGCTCCTACTACAACTAAAATGGATAATGTATGACCAGGCGTCAACTTTGCAACATCCATTAATAACTGACCAATTAAACAAATTAATCCACCAACGATAAACGCCACTAAAAATGTAAAGCCGATTGTACTCACCCCATCCCGATTTCAATTGCATGTGCTGTGCATGGAATTGTTTCGCCTTGTTGAAATGAAAGCGGAGATAAAAGTGCTCCTGTTGCCACTAATAATACGCGCTTGTATCGACCACTTTTAAATTGCTCCATCATATAGCCACTGTAGACTGCTGCAGAACAACCCGCACCGCTCGCACCTGCCAAAAATGCTGTATCTTCTCCGTAAAATTCTGCTCCGGCATCACGGAATCTTGATAAGTCTTCTTTTTTCACACCGCTTTGGGCAAACATCGCAATTAATATTTTCAATCCGATTTTACCTAAGTCACCGGTCATAATGACATCGTAATCCTTTACTGTTTGCGAACGCTTTTTTAAATGCGCCTGAATCGTATCAAATGCTGCAGGCGCCATTGCCCCACCCATATGAAATGGATCTGTTGCCCCGTAGTCAATTACCTTTCCGATTGTTGCGGCTTCTACATACGGAAGCTTTGGCTGATGCTTACCGACCAATACAAAGCCTGCTGCTGTAACGGTCCACTGAGCAGTTGCAGGCTTTTGACCTCCATAATCTACCGGATAGCGAAATTGGCGTTCCACCGAGTTATGCTGGCTCGATGCACCGGCAATGGAATAATTACTTGCGCCCAGTTCTGTTAATAACGAAGCAATAACTATAGAAGATACCGATGTTGCACAGGCAGAGAAAAGACCGATAAACGAAACCGCAAGTTCCCTTGCTGCAAAATTTGTAGGCGTCATCTGATTTACAAGATCACCGCCCAATAAATAGTCAATATCCAAATTATTTAAGTTCGATTTTTTTAAAATGGTCTGACACGCTTCAGATATAAGCATGGCATTCCCTTTTTCATTTGAAACTTTTTGAAACCGTTCGTCGGCTGATATTTTGTCAAAATACGTTTGAAAAACACTCCGTTTTTCCAAAGGTCCTACTACAACACCTGAAGAAAGTATGGATGGCTTTGACTGAAACACAATTACCACGCTGCAACACCTACCGATACTAGTATTAATTTAATCAAGGTTACAAAAAAGGCCGAGACGACCCCAAATAGAATAACCGAACCAGCAAGCTTGAACATGTTACTGCCGACACCTAATACGAGCCCTTCCGTTTTCCCTTCAATTGCCGCAGACACAACAGCATTCCCGAATCCCGTTACCGGAACTGCACTTCCAGCTCCCGCAAATTGGCCGAGTTTACGATATTGCCCGAACCCTGTCAGGAGCATTGCGAGAAACACCATCGTTGCTACTGTGGGATTACCTACAGTTTTTTCCGTAAAATCAAAAAACATCATATAAAAAAAGGAGATTGCCTGTCCTACACAACAAATTAAACCACCAACTGCAAAGGCTTTTAAACAATTTATCGCAAGAGGCGTTTTCGGTGTAATCTGATCTTTCAGCGAATTATATTGTTGCTCTTTCAAGTTACGTTTCCTCCTTAGCAAGCTTTTTTAATGCATGCAATTCTTTCAGCATTTTTTTCTGGTCTTTTTCTTCCATCAACTTAGTCGATTCCCAAAACATTTTAAAATCCGCGGAAACATTCACTTTACTACCGGAAAATTTATCTTCCAACTTCTTTTTCCAATCTTGTTCAATTTTTTGGCGGTTCCATTTTTCGAACGGCTTCAATTGCATTGCGACAAATAATTCATCTTCAATCACTAAAAGATTCGCCTGCTCTATTGCATCATCTTCCTTTAAAAGCTTTTCTATTTCCTGCTGATTCTGTACATTGTCTGTCAGCGCATAACTTACAACTTTCTCCCTGTCATTGCAGCCTGCAAGAATTAAAAGCAAACTCAATGTCATGATCGCTTTCCACATAGCAATCCCCCCTTTTGTCCATTTTTCTCCAAGTATAACCTCCTGTATTTTGAATTATTCATCGCCCAAAGAAATTTGATGAAACCTGTTCATTCGCCCGATTCTTTTGAAATCCGGGTCATATTATTAGAAAGAGTTAAGTATACCGGAGGTGAAAAAAATTATGGGTTGTGGAAGAGGTAATAATGATGTAGGTGGAAGCGGTGGACATCACCAATCACGTGGCTGTGTTTGTGAGGTTGTCCGCGCGATTTTAGAAATTCAAAATGCAGCAGTACAGGACGAATGCAGTCGTTGTACAACAAACTGTTTCTTAGAACCACTTGGTGGAATTGTTAGTCCATCACGTAACAATGTCGACACACGTGTATTTACTTTATTGAACAAAGATGGATCTCCATTCTTTGCTACATTTACTGCAGAAGGCCCGCCTTGTCCTTGTGTATCAATGTATTTCCGAGTTGAAGATGTATTTGACGGCTGCTGTGCGACATTACGCGTTCTTGTACCGCAAGATGTCAATGGATGTACAGTTGATTTATTGAACGATTATGGAACAGCTATTGATTTCCGTAAAGTTTGTAAAGTGACACAATTTGAGGCATCAGATAGCTGTATCACAGTTGATTTAGATTGCTTCTGTGCTGTTCAGTGTATCGATGACGTTCACCTTGGCATTTGTGACTAATTTAAAAACACATCTCGTGCATAGAGCGCGAGATGCTGTATTTTCTATCATGGAACTACAAAAAGAGGAGCCAAAAACTATGGCTCCTCTTTTTTATAAAGTATGGTTAATCAATACAATCTCATTCGCTTTAATCCAGCGTTTTGTATCATGGCAATTCAATAATACCTGACTGCCGTTGATTTTATCGATTGATCCATGTATTTTTTCACCTGACTGCAAAATAAATACCAGTACCCTCGGCTCCTTCGTAGGCTTCGAAAAATAATGGAGCTGTCGGGCAATTAAAGCATTTTCAATTTTTTCAGCGGCAGGTCGTACATAAATTGATGTACTTTCTTCTTCTAAGTCGATTTGTTTTTCTTGTATATATACAGGACTTGCAATAAAAAGTAATGGGTGAATTTCCACATTCCACATCCTTTTTCATACAATATGCAAAGTCATTTCAAATCGTTCCTTACAGAATCCTGCTAATAAACGTTGATGCGAGACCAAGGTAAATGATAATACTTGTGACGTCATTAAGCGTTGTAATAAATGGTCCTGACGCAACCGCAGGGTCAACACCCAGCTTATGCATTAATATCGGAATAAACGAACCGGCCAGCGTTGCGACAATAATCGAGCAGCAAATCGATGCTCCTACAAGTAGACCAATCATCAGAGAGCCTTTCCAGAAGAAAATGATTCCGACAACTATTGCCCCGCTCACTACCCCCATAATAAGTCCTGTACTTAACTCCCGAATAATCAGCTTGAATTTACTTTTCCCGCCGATATCCCCGGTTGCAATCCCTCGCACAGCTACAGCCAGTGCCTGTGTGCCGCTATTACCGGATGTACCGGAAATAAGCGGAATAAATGTTGCAAGCAAGGCTACTTTATCAAGTGTTGCTTCAAATATCCCCATAAGTCCTGACGTCAGCATTCCTAAAAACAGTAAAATAATAAGCCAAGGCAAACGCTTGCCTGCCGCCCGCAATGGACCGGCATCATTATCATCCATGTCCGCGATACCTGCCAGCTTGGAATAGTCATCTTCTGCCTCTTCTTCAATGACATCGATAATATCATCGACTGTGATAATTCCTTGTAGTTCACGGTTCTCGTTGACAACAGGAATTGCCAATAAATCGTAGTCCTTAATCAGGTTCGCAACATTTTCCTGGTCATCCGTTACTTTTACCGATACGACACGTTCACTCATAATGTCGCGAACATATAAATCACCTTCAGCGACAATCAGTTCCCTTAATGACATGACACCAAGTAGTCGATGTTCCTGATCCACTACAAAAATATAATAAATCGTTTCTGCGGTTTGAGCTTCCTGACGCAGTACACGCATTGCCTCACGAACCGTTGCACTTTCAACGACGGATACATATTCTGTCGTCATAATGGCCCCGGCTGTATATTCTTCATAGCCTAAAAGCTCATTAATTTCATCGACAGTCTCGTCATCCATCATGTCCAAATAATTTTCCCGCTGCTCGGAATCCAGTTCATTGAGGATATCTACCGCATTATCGGTATACATGAAGCCGAACATGGCCGCACCGTACGATGGATCCATCTCGTCTAAGTATGTTTTATATTCATCGTCCTCAATTTCAGTTGTTTCAAAAATGATGGCCATTTCCTGAGGAGACAAGTAACGATAAATAATTTGCCGTATGTCCGGGCCCACCTCTTCGTAAAACTGTGCTTGATCATATGGATGGAGTACAAGGAAATGTTCGCGGAACGCCTCGATATTTTCTTCATCAAGCAGCATTCGCAAAAACGCTTCATCATACTGGACTTCATCATTTTTTTCCTCTATCATGCTTGCCCCCTCCTTTCAACTTTTCATAACGAGTTATTTTATGATTAATAACCCTTTCTCGTCAAGGCTAATTACGTTTTATCCCAGTTTTATCGCCTGTTCTAAAACTGGGTGAATGACTCACGTAAAATCATTCTCAACAGTATATTCCCATTTTCACCAAAAATAAAAGATGCCAATGAAATCTTGGCATCTTACATTAGTTAATCAAACGAGAAATCTCTTCCGGCAGCTTACTTTCGAATTGCACTCTTTCTTTCGTTAACGGATGTTCAAATTCGATGTAGCGGCAATGGAGTGCCTGACGGTCAATGAATGTATGAGTGCCCCCATATAAGTCATCCCCTACTAACGGGTGGCCAATGTAAGCCATATGAACACGTATTTGATGGGTTCTTCCCGTATGGAGTTTCAGACGAATATGTGTCATATTGTTTTTACGAGTCAGCACAGTAACATCCGTGTGGGCAAATTGTCCGTCCGGTCGTACTTCACGTTCAATTATGCTCGTATTCTTCCTTCCGATCGGAGCAATAATCGATTGCTGGGCTTGTTCAATGATACCTTCTGCAACCGCTTCATATTCACGGTGAATTTGTCCCTTTTTTTGCTGTTCACTCATTAAATGATGAATATGACGATGTTTCGCTATAAGCATCAACCCGGATGTATCGCGGTCAAGTCTTGTCACTATATGAACAGTGGAAGCAAGCTGCTGCTGTTCAAAATAGCCATATACAAGATTTGCAAGCGAATTATTCGGATGTTCCCGTGAAGGGATCGAGCTCATGAAGGGCGGTTTGTCGACGAGAAGCACTGCCTCATCTTCATACACAACAGCCAATTCCCCTTGTACCGGAATCAGTCCTTCACTTGCTTCTTCTATCGGGAAAATAATTGTCACAACATCGCCTTCTGCCAAACGATGCCGCACATTTCTTTCTTCTCCGTTAACCAGAAGTTCCCCGCCATCAAATTTAATGGCGGTCAATGCACGCTTTGAAATGCCCCACTGCGCAATTGCATCACGCAAAAGCTCCTCATCAACCTTATTGATAAATTGTAATTGAAATCGTTTATCCATATACCCTCATTCTATTCATTTGAGATAAATGAATCATGCACACGTTCCCAAAACGGGAATGGTCTGAAACGCGCAAAACGCACTTTTTCATTTGCCACATTAAAAGTAATCGATTTTACATCGGTTTCCGTCATGCTAATATGATCGACCGTCATATTGAACTGCTGCTCATGTACGGGTTTTAATACACAGTTATGATGTGCCGGCAATACTAAAGAAGACCCCACTGTCCGGAACACACGGTTATTGATCGATGCCATTTCCGTTATTTGCAAAGCCTGCAATGTCGGATGAATAATCGCCCCGCCCAGTGCTTTATTGTATGCTGTACTGCCCGAAGGTGTCGAAATACATAAACCGTCCCCACGGAATCGCTCAAAATGCTCGCCGTTCAATTCCACATCCATTACAAGCGTTACGTCCGGCGATTTGATCGTTGCTTCATTCAGCGCCAGAAATGTACTGGAATCGGAATGCTGGCGGTGAACCTGCACTTCCAGTAACGGATATTCCACGACATTGTATTCCTTTTTGGCAATCGACAATACTAACTTTTCCAGCTCCGAAGGTTTCCAATCGGCATAAAAGCCTAAATGGCCTGTATGGATTCCGACAAAAGCTGTTTTATCCAGACGGTGCAAATAGCGGTGGAAAGCATGCAATAATGTTCCATCGCCGCCAATCGAAAGAACAATTTCCGGCTCTTGTTCATCAAATTGTAAACCGAAATCAATTAAATAAGATTTTGCGAGCTCCATCAATTCATTTGATTGGTCATCTCTGCGTGATTGGATTGAAAATTTCATTATTTGTCACGCTCCTCTTTGTCAGTTGACTTATGGATAGCTGTATTCGTTGCTTCTTTCACTTCACTGAAATATGCCTGTGCCTCTTGAATTTCACTTCTAATTGAGGACATTTCTTCATCTAATCGGAATGCTGCTTCTGCTGCGCTTTGCAGTCGATTTTTTATTTCTTCAGGGAATATCCCTTTATACTTGTAGTTCATGGAATGCTCAATGGATGCCCAGAAGTTCATCGCCAATGTACGAATTTGAATTTCTGCCACAACAACGATGCGACCTTGAATCGTTTCAACCGGATACTCAATAATCATATGGTGTGAACGATAGCCACTCGGTTTACTGTGTGTAATATAATCTTTTTCCTCAATAACTCTCATATCATTACGCTGGCGTATTAGCTCTGTTACAGTTGCAATATCATCAACGAACTGACACATAATGCGTACACCGGCGATATCTTGCAATTCATTTCCTAAACGCGCAGTCGGTTCGAATGGTATCCCTTTATCAAGCGATTTGTCATATATACTAGCAAGTGGTTTTACACGGCCTGTAACAAATTCAATTGGCGAATTGGCACTCATAATACCAAATTGCGAACGCATCCCTTTTAATTTAATTTTAAGTTCATCCACAGCTTGTCGATATGGACTCAAAAATACTTCCCACTGCCCCAATTTAAAAACCCCCCAACTAGAAATAGTTCATACCTGTCACACTATTTCATCAACACGTTGTTTCAAACAATTATACTTCTTGTAGACGAGAAATACACATTTCACACCTAAATGACGTGAAATGGCTGTTTTTCCTGTGATAAATAAGTTTATTGCTATTTATTTAAGAATTCGGCAAATGCCTTTTCGATATTATCAACAAATTGATCTCCATAGTTGCTGTTGCCTTCAATATTATAAAGCAATCCTTGTAATTCATCAGCAAATTGTTGAAGCGGCAGCAGACCGTCCTCCACTTTCAAGTACGCTTTCTGTTCTGCCAACAGCATTTGCAATAGGTGCGGCCATACATTTTTGGCAAAGCTTATATAACTGTATGCCTCATTTTCTTCTATGATATAAAGAAACGCCTCATTATCCGAATCGACGATCACTTGTCCTGTCGATTGCAATTGGCTAAGTTGTTTCTTTTCATTTAAAATAAAATAGATTTCATTATGTACTACTTCAACATGATTGATTATGTATACGTTTCGCAATGAATTAATCTCCTTTTTCTTTTCATAACCGGAAATTTTCCGATAATAAAATTGATGATTCATCTACCCTTCACATTTTACCATAGGAAACTCGGTTGGTGGAGAAACGTTTGACTTCTATTACCTACCTGATTTAAATGAAAACTATTACAAAAAGGACGATGACAATGACACAGCAAATTGAAATAGAATTTAAGAATATGCTAACAAAATCACAGTATGAACAGCTTCTTGAAACATTCTCCATAAAAAGCGAGCAAATTATTCGCCAGGTTAATCATTACTTTGATACAAAAGAAAACCATTTAAAACAAATTCACAGTGCTCTTCGAATTCGTGTCTTGGAAGATTCGATTGAATTTACGTTAAAAGAGAAAGCTTCCAAGCACCAGCATTTAGAAACGACTGACTATTTAACACGTGAAGAAGCAGATCGCATGCTGGCCGGTGAAGGAGTACCCCCGTACACTGTTAACGAAAGACTCACGCTATTCAATATTCCTGTTGGCGATTTACATTGTTACGGAACATTGACGACCGACCGGGTGGAAATACCATACAAAGGCGGTTTACTCGTATTTGACCATTCTTTCTATTTGCACTGCGACGATTATGAGGTAGAATATGAGACACATGATGAAGCAGTCGGAAAAGAGATTTTTTCCGAATTTTTGGCACATCATGAAATTGAGCCACAGCCTGCACAAAAGAAAATTGTGCGCTTTATGACGGCTCTGAACAATCAGAAAGGCTAGGTGCTGTGATGGATATTTCATCAATGAAAACATTGCTTGAACTTCAGGCAATTCAGAATTTAAATTCATCCAATCAGTCAAGCGCAAGTGTATTACCCTCATCTACGTCGACATTATTTTCCGATTTAATGAGCGACATTTTAGACGGACAATCTTTATCAAGTTCGCTAAACGGACTTGGTGATGTAAGCACTTTCCAACAGTTAACAGAATCCGGACAGACTTCTAATTCGCAGCAGCAAAACACGGCTGCTCAAAACTATATCGCATCATTTTTATTAAATAATTCATCTAACTTGACGAATTTACCGGGCACATTCAACAGCCTTTCAACAAGTAAGGAAACATCAACAATTGAACAGTATATGACGGATTTCACAAGAAAGACCGATGTGGCAAATTTCTTTGCCGGTGCTGAAACTTATCAGGCAGAAATCGCTGCAGCCGCTAAGAAATTTAATATACCTGAAAAACTGATCACTTCTGTTATTAAACAGGAGTCCAACTTCAATGCGTCTGCGACAAGTGCTGCCGGTGCATCCGGTTTGATGCAGCTCATGCCTGCAACAGCACGCTACTTAGGTGTTTCTGACCGCTTTGACCCTGCACAAAATATTATGGGTGGCGCAAAATATATACGCCAGATGCTCGACCAGTTCGATAATAATGTGGAAACAGCGCTTGCTGCCTACAATGCAGGTCCCGGAAATGTAAAAAAATATGGGGGCATCCCGCCTTTTCAGGAAACTCAAAATTATGTTAAAAAAATAATGAATTATATGAATGTGTAAATTTTTTATAAATAACAGTGAACTTGGCGTGTAAATTTGAAAACGATAGCCAAAGGGATTTTAAGAATTGATTGTTTATGTTCCTGAGATGCTCTATTTTGGATTAGCTGGAAAATCGGTGTGGACACCTATTAAATCAACAATTCCACCGCGATGTTAAGAGATGCGGAATGTCTTTCGAATTTTTTGGCAGGGCACTTTATTTGTTAAAATGGCCCTACGTTGCTAGAATGATTGTATCGCCAAAATGAATTTTACATTACTTACATGACATTCATATTTCATATACTGGCAAAGAAAGACACAAAGGAGTATAACTAATGAATCGAAAATATACGATTCCTTATGAGGAACTCGGTGCTGAAAAGCTTTCTGAATTAATTAACGCGTTCTACTCTCGAGTGGCGAAGCATCCTTTATTAATTCCAATTTTTCCTGAAGATCTGACGGAAACAATTCGTAAACAAATACAATTCCAAACGCAGTATCTTGGGGGGCCTAACCTTTTCTCGGAAGAACATGGCCATCCGATGATGCGTGCTCGACATATGCATTTTAAAATTACACCCGATCGTGCCCAGGCATGGCTTGAATGTATGGCAGAAGCGATGGACGAAGTAGGCTTGGACGGGAAATTCCGTGAAGTCTATTATAAGCGTCTTGTTATGACTGCTCACCATATGGTCAACGCCCCAAATGATGAGGAGGGATTTGAGTGAATAATGTCCAACTTTTACAGCAACCTGTAGCACCATCTACATGTAATAAACCGATTGAGCTTTATATTTTTATTGACCCTCTTTGCGAAAAAGCATTATCCCTGCAAACGACAATGCGTAAACTGCAAGTAGAATACGGTCATTACTTTACATGTCGATATGTCCTTAGTACGGAACTCGCTGCCCTAAACAGCATGACGAGCCGGATGAAAGGCTGTGTTTCCGGAGCGGAATTGGATATTACACATCCAGCATTACCTTCAATTGCAATTAAAGCGGCCGAACTTCAAGGAAAGCGTGCAGGTTTCCGCTATTTAAACAAAGTGCAGGAAGTAGCGACACTTAATACGCGCAACATCAATTCACACGCGACACTAATTGAAATCGCACAGCAAGTTAACCTCGATATGGATGAGTTCATGTCCGACTTTGGTTCAAAAGAAGCGGCTCGTGCATTCCAATGCGATTTATACTTAACTCGTGAAATGGAAGTTGAAGAAATTCCAAGCATCGTATTTTTCAACGAGTGCATTGAAGATGAAGGCTTGAAAGTAAGCGGTTCTTATAATTATGAAGTTTACGAGCATATTTTAGCAGAATTGCTAGGAGAAGAATTAATTCGCCAACCGGTTCCCGCATTAGACGAGTTATTCGATCGATTCAGCACCCTTACAACAGCTGAAGTAGCCGAAATCTACTCGATCAATGAACAACTGGCAGAACGCGAATTGAAGAAACGTATGCTTCAGCAAAAAGTGGAACGCATCATGACTGACGAAATTACACTTTGGCGTGCAAAAGAACGCACACCCTACTAAATAAATTATAAAACGCACTTATACAATATTTTCACCAGCTATGCATACAAGCAGGCTGGTTTTTTTATGTTTTCCAAAGGTTAATTGAAACTCCGGCAGAAAAATGAATTCTTTTATAGTCGGGAGAATAGACATAGGTATATTTGCTCCTCTAGCCGGTCGCAATGGCCTGGATAGATCACTCGCAAGCATTATCAACAAGGAGAGTCTGGAAGCTGTTGTGAACGATTTAGGACCGTTTTGGATGTAAGTGCAGCAGCGTTTGTTTTATTTGCTGTTTGGATTGGAAAAGAAGAGGTTTCTAGGAGGGAAGCAAACAGTTATCTTGGAATGTAGAAAGCATCAAGTGAAGGTAGAAAGTTTCTTCTAGCATGGAGAACTTTTTCAAATTTGGAATACACGCCTGATTATGTAGAACGCCCTCTCCGTTTAAACTCGAATGCATGGACTAATAGAGAATAAAAACAAAAGAGGCGTCTTATTCTCGAGAAATAAGACGCCTCTTTTTCACAAAGGGGATGGGAGAAATGTTCACGTTCAAACAAAGGGGTGTATGTTTGTTATGTGATTTATTTCACGAGTATTACTCTATCATGGAATAATATTTCTTGCAATGAATCTTTCACAATTTCACAAATTCGCCATATAGTAAGCGTTTCCATATAAAGAAATGATGTTTAAAGTGAAATGTCATAAATTCTTCTTTAAATAACCACTATAAACACCGATATATAGGCATTTTCAAAACTTCCCCTTATAACGGTACCCACTAAAACAACCCGTTCAAATTTCACCACATTAAAGTAAATTCCCATTTTTTCAAGCAAAAAACGCACCTGAAACAGATGCGTTTTCACAAACTATTAATTATTTAATAATAACTTTTCAAGCTCTTCTAACTTTTCTTCGAATACTTTGCACGCCAATGCAATCGGCTCCGGAGATTCCATATCTACACCTGCCGCTTTTAATACTTCGATTGGGAAGTCCGAGCAGCCTGCTTTTAGGAAGTTGTTAATATAACGCTCTACTGCCGGTTCGCCTTCTTCTAAAATTTGTTTTGATAATGCTGTTGCCGCTGATTGACCTGTTGCGTACTGATATACGTAATAGTTGTAGTAGAAGTGTGGAATACGTGCCCATTCCAGACCGATTTCTTCGTCTACTGTCATTGCATCACCAAAGTATTGTTTGTTTAAATCATAATAGATTGATGTTAATTTTTCCGATGTAATCGATTCGCCTTTTGCATCCAATTCGTGAATCATATGCTCAAACTCAGCAAACATTGTTTGACGGAATACTGTTCCACGGAAACCGTCCAACCATTGATTTAATAAGTAGATTTTTTGCTTATCATCATCCAATGTTTTCATTAAGTGATCGAATAATAGTTCTTCGTTACATGTTGAAGCAACTTCCGCAACGAAAATCGAGTAATCTGCATATTGATACGGCTGGTTGGCACGTGAATAATAACTGTGCATTGAGTGGCCGAATTCATGTGCCAATGTATAAAGGTTATTCACATTATTTTGCCAGTTCATTAACACATACGGATTTGTGCCGAACGTTCCGGAAGAGTATGCACCGCTGCGTTTTCCTTTGTTTTCAAGCACGTCTACCCAACGGCTTTCCAGACCTTTTTGAACGGTTTCCTGATACTCTTTACCAAGTGGTGCAAAGCTTTCTACCATCGTTTTCTTCGCTTCGTCATACGTTACTTCCATTTTCACTTCTTTAACAAGTGGCGTAAACAGATCGTACATATGAAGTTCATCCACACCAAGCACTTTTTTGCGAAGCTCTACGTAACGGTGCAATGCCGGCAAATAGTCATGGATTGTTGAAACAAGCTGATCATACACTTTTTCAGGAATGAAGTTATTGCTTAATGCTGCATGGCGCGCCGATTTATAATTACGGACTTTTGCATTGGCATTATGCGCTTTTACATTCCCGGCTAATGTTGTGGCAAATGTATTTTTATATTGGCCGTAAGTTTTGTAAACAGCTTTAAACGCAGCCTCACGTACTTCGCGATTGTCGCTTTCAAGCATCGTAATATAGTTACCGTGCGTAATTTGCACTTCTTCTCCATCTTCCCCAATAATTTTCGGGAATTCCAGGTCCGCGTTGTTTAAAGCGCTGAATGTTTTACCGGATGTCGATGTCACTTCAGAAAATTGTGCCAGTAATTCTTCTTTCTCCGCAGATAAGATATGAGGACGGCCCAGGTTCAGTTCTTTTAGGCTTTGTTCATATAATGAAAGTGGTTCATAGCTTTCCACATAGCTGTTTAATGTCGCTTCATCCAATGCTAAAATTTCAGGAGTAATAAATGACCACGCTGCTCCTGCATTTGTAAGAACAGAGCGAATACGACCATCAAGATCCTGGTATTTACTGTTTGTAGTATCCTGATCATGCTTTAAATGAGAATACACATATAACTTGCTCAGACGCTCGTATAATGCATCGCTGAACTGCAATGTATTGTATAAGCTTTCCGCACTTTCCGCTACTTTCCCTTTATATTCCGAAGCTTTTTTAGATAATTGTTCTACTTCTTTCAGCTCAGCTTCCCAAGCCTCATCGGATTCAAAAATTGTTGTTAAATCCCATGTTAATTGCTCAGGTACTTCTTCACGCGTTAAAATTTGCTTTGCCATTTATTTGCCTCCTACTATTCCGATATTCGAAATTATAAATCTATTTAAACAATTTCAACATCCAAATGCAACCAATTCGTCGTACAGAACATTAAAAAGTTGTTGTTCGGGTATATTTTCATCCGGTTGCTCAACTTTAAGACATTTTAAAATTGTTAAATAATGTTCCACCGCCTCTTTCCGCTCATCCGTCAGCTCCATTTGATACCATTTGAAAAAATAAGGAATTGCCTGTACATTCATCGTTTCAGGTGTGAGCGCATGGCAGTTCATAAAATGAAAAAGCCCTACTTGCCATTCTATACAAAATCGATTAAAAGCATGCGTGTTGCAGACAGGAATCCCTAAAAAAATCGGCAAATCCGTCATCGTTAGCCTTAACTCATAAATAGAACGGAAAAAACGATCATTAACTCCTTTTTTGCTTAATAATAGGCGGGGCCGGATATACTGTTCACGGTATTTGCCGAAGTTTTTCAGAAGCAGATGAAATTGGGGTTTCGTTACTTTATCAGGAACTAGGAGCGGAAAACGTTGTTGATTGAGGGCTAACGGCTTAACAACTGCGAAATACTGTAATTTATGAAGATGGATTAAATTGGTGATATAGTAGAAGTTTTTGCTATTTACATCATAGGTGATGAGAAATTTCTGGTTTTTATACTGTTGCATAAATTGAGCGTTTGTATGACTGATCGAAACTTTTACAATACCTGGACTTTTAAATTTCTCCGGAGTGTGCAAAATCCAAATCGGCGTGATTCCAGCATGCAAATAGCCGCTTGTACGTTGTTGAAAAGATGGCTGTGCAATGGGGCTGCACTGAAACTCAATTGCATATTGCCGGTTTTTAAATGTGATGAGAATATCCGGTCGCTGTTGAAGCTGCGGCAAATATGGTTCAAGAACGGGACGTAGCTGAAGGTTCGAAAATTGGTGGAATAGTTGTTGTTTCCCAAGCAGATGTGCAGCAGATTCCCCTTCCGAAAACAAAGAAATGCAATCGCTGTTTTTTTGATGTGCAAAATGGGGTATTTTTATTTGGCCAGCCTTTAATAAAAGCCGTTCTTTACATTGGGGGCAGAAAAAGGATTGCTGCTTTTTTAATCTTTGCAGTTCATCCGGCGGCAGTTTCCTCGTTAAATGGAATAATTGCTGTTGTTCCGTCATGGCGACCAGCATTTGCTTCCACTCCTTTTTATCCATCTTAATGAAATGCATATTCCTTTTCAACTTATAAATAGTAACTATTGGAAACTGGCTTTTTGAAGTGTTTCCTCTTTTATTGCATGCCGTTTTACTTTCCCCTCCTTGGAATAAACACAAAAAAGCCACCTAATATCAGGTGGCTTTCGTAAACTGCTCTTCCTACTCAAAATACGTAATGATTGTTTCGAAGCAGTCTTCAGCAATGATTGTCTCCGCATACTCTTCAAGGCGGTGCGCTGTAATTTTGGAAGCCGGTAAATACTCAGTACACAAAGCGATAATATTTCTCGCTTCCTGGCTTTCCAAATCTTTTAAATCTACATATAAATAGTAGTAATCCTCCCATTTATACAACACAGACTCAATTCCTAAAGGTGCTGCACGTTTTGCAAGAGGTATTAGTTCGTCAATATCTTTAAATCGGAATCGGGCGTTTTCAAGCGATTGTTCTTCTTCTTTTGCCGCTTTGCCAATCGCATTGAAGATCGATTCTTCCATTTCATTTAATTGATCTGATATATGAAGGTCATCTTCAAAGTTGCCAGCCATTGAAGAAGTTTCGGAGTCATTACCTACAGACGCGCGTGTAACAACGACTTCCAATCCACTTTCTGAAGCGTTAATATGAATCCAAATTGGACCATCTAAATCGAAATAATCATCTGTATTTATTTCACCAATGATATCCCAGAAAAGCTCTTCACCTTTTGCGCGATTGTACCAGATTTCTTCACGTGTATAACCGCGGTCCTCGATATCACTATACGTAATAAATAATTTTAGCGTATTTTCATTAATGCGTTCGATGTCCATTAGACCTCAACCCCCTTCACAGTCATTGTATAGAACGTCGCTTTATTCCAAGTGGCATACAATATGGCGTTCTATTGCATCGGAACTTAGATACTTTTAAATATTAGAAGTATCTATAACTCTATTGTATGATGGATTGGATTAAAATGAAAAGGAAAAACATTATTCAGTAGAAATTATTTGAATTATTGAAATTGTATTGCACGAATCAATTTAAATCAAGTCCTTAAGGTCTCTTTCTAATATGTTCGAAAATAAAAAAAAGATGCTACAATTGCACAATATGCATCCGTAACATCATGAGCGGTATATTTAGTTAACCATGCGTTGGGCTTCTTGCAACTGGTACGCTCGTACTTTACGAGGCAGGAATCGACGAATTTCATCTTCGTTATAACCGACTTGCAGACGTTTTTCATCCAAAATAATTGGACGACGTAACAGTCCCGGATATTCCTGAATAAGCTCATATAATCTTTGTAATGGCAATGTTTCAACATCGACATTCAACTTCTGGAAAATTTTTGAACGCGTTGAGATAATTTCATCGGTACCATCTTCTGTCATTCGTAAAATCTCTTTGATTTCACTAATTGTAAGTGGTTCGGAAAAAATGTTGCGTTCTGTATATGGGATATCATGTTCCTCTAACCATGCTTTTGCTTTTCGACATGAAGTACAACTTGGTGAAGTAAATAATGTTACTAACATTGGCTCACTCCCTCTCTAATTGATTTCAATTCAATTACTAGATATTGCTCCTGTTAATGTAGAAGCACTAATGTATAAATAAAACTTAATTTAGAATTAATTTAATTTAAGATTATGTTCCCATTATACATGAATAACCCATGTTTGAATATACATTGTCAATAAATAATTCAACTTTCGTAATAAATTTTATTACGCATTTCTCTCTAATAAGCACATTTTCTATAATTTTGTGCCATAACAAATTTTACCCATAAAATAGTAAAATAAAACGTACAGATTTCCGAATTTTTTTCTCAATTATCAAATCTTAATTGAGAAAAAAATCAGATAATAGAGCGCCATTTCCTATAATTGAATTAACTATTTACTACTATTTCCATTTTTCCTTCGTTTTATTCCTGTTTCTTTAATAAAACGATTGCTTTCTTTTCATTAGTTACGTTATAATCCTTTCAAGATTATGAAAAAACGATGACGAAGAGTAGTACATTTAATGAGAATGCCTAGAGAGTCTGTGGTTGGTGCAAACAGATCATTCGTTAAATGGAATGGACTTCCGAGTTAGCTTGATGAACGTTTCTATTAGTAGTCCAGCTCGTCGCCTTCACGTTACGAAGCAAAGTGGCCAATTAAGGCAAGCTGGGTGGTACCGCGGATTTTAACATCATTCGTCCCTTCTATTTTCGAATAGAGGACGCATGATGTTTTTTATTTTCATTTGATTTTAAGGAGGAACACCCAATGAAAACAATCTTTTCAGGTGTACAACCAACAGGAACTATTACTTTAGGGAACTATATCGGAGCGATTAAACAATTCCCTGCTCTACAGGAACACAACAACGCGATTTATTGCATCGTGGATCAGCACGCAATTACAGTGCCGCAGGATCGTCTGGAGCTGCGTAAAAATATCCGCTCATTGGCTGCAATGTATATTGCATGCGGTATTGACCCGAAAAAATCCGTTTTATTTATTCAGTCTGAAGTCCCTGCCCATGCACAAGCCGGCTGGATGCTGCAATGTGTCGCTTCAATCGGTGAATTAGAGCGCATGACACAGTTCAAAGACAAATCAACAGGTAAAGAATCCGTTTCTGCCGCACTTTTAACATACCCGCCGTTAATGGCTGCCGATATTCTTCTGTACAATACAGATATCGTACCAGTAGGTGAGGACCAAAAGCAGCATATTGAATTAACGCGCGATTTAGCTGAGCGTTTTAATAAGCGCTACAATGATGTATTAACGATTCCTGATATTCAATTGCCGAAAGAAGGAGCTCGTATCAAGTCATTGCAGGAGCCGACTAAAAAAATGTCAAAATCCGATACAAATTCAAAAGCGACGATCCGCCTGCTTGATACAGCAAAAGAAATCGAAAAGAAAATTAAATCCGCTGTAACTGATTCTGAGGGGATCGTTAAATTTGATATTGAAAACAAACCAGGAGTATCAAACTTGCTTATTATTGAATCTGCCTTAGCCGGAACAGCAATTGCAGATTTAGAAGCAAAGTATGAAGGCAAAGGCTATGGTGATTTTAAAGCTGGAGTAGCGCAGGCTGTAATTGACCACTTAACACCAATTCAGGAACGCTATTATGCACTGATCGACTCACCTGAACTTGATGAAATTTTGGATGAGGGTGCAGTAAAAGCGAATGCCATTGCCTCTAAAACACTCAAGAAAATGGAGAACGCGATGGGCTTAGGCCGTAAACGACGCTAATCATCCCGCCGATAGCAACAAGCAGCATATACAACTCTGCTCCATGGACAATGTACATTAATACAGCATGCCATGAATAACCGAGCGTGCGGTAATTCAAGTATAAAATCATATTACTGATCGACATGACACTGAGCCCATAAAAAAATAAAAAAAGTACGAAACGTGTCACAAAACACCATCCTTCGTACAACTATACGAAAAACGAACGTGCGATAGAAGAAGCACGTTCGTTTTTTGTCATTTTATTAATCTGTATACTTTTTAAATAATAAGCAAGCATTATGTCCGCCGAAGCCAAGTGAATTGCTTAGCGCATATTCAACTTCCGCTTTTCTTGCTGCATTCGGTACATAATCCAGGTCACATTCAGGATCCGGCTCATGTAAATTCATTGTCGGCGGCAAAATACCTTCCTTCAATGCAAGTACCGTAAAGATTGCCTCAATACCGCCTGCTGCACCTAATAAATGGCCTGTCATACTTTTCGTTGAGCTCATCGCCAATTTATAGGCATGCTCACCAAAAACAGTTTTGACTGCCTGTGTTTCAAATAAGTCATTGTATGGTGTACTCGTACCGTGTGCGTTAATATAACCAACTTGGTCAGGCGATACTTGTGCATCATCGATGGCCATTTGCATTGCACGTGCTGCACCTTCACCATTTGGAGCCGGTGCTGTAATATGATGGGCATCCCCTGTTGAACCATATCCAACCACTTCGCCATAAATTTTCGCACCGCGCGCTTTTGCATGTTCATACTCTTCCAAAATTAAAATTCCTGCGCCTTCACCAATAACGAAGCCGTCACGGTTTTTATCGAACGGACGTGATGCAGTAGCCGTGTCCGGATTCAATGATAACGCTGTGTTAGCACAAAAGCCTGCAACCGCCATTGTTACGATTGGTGCCTCTGCTCCACCTGTAATCATCACATCCGCGTCTCCACGTTCAATTACTTTGAACGCATCGCCAATCGAGTTAGTTCCCGAAGCACAAGCCGTTACAGAACATGAATTTACACCTTTTGCCCCAAGATAAATCGAAACTTGTCCAGAAGCCATATCCGGAATCATCATCGGTACGAAAAACGGACTTACACGGCGAACACCGCGCTCCTGGAATGTTAAAAACTGCTGTTCATGTGTTTCCATACCACCGATTCCAGAACCGATCCATACACCTGCACGCGGCGCCATTTCTTCTGTAATCGTCAAGTTTGCATCTTTTGCAGCCATCATTGCAGCCGCTAATGCATAATGTGTAAAACGGTCCATTTTACGTGCTTCTTTACGATCAATATAATCTTCTATATTAAAATCTCTTACTTCAGCCGATACAGAAACTGGAAATTTACTCACATCTACACGTGTTAATGGTCCAATACCAGACTTGCCTGCAATTACATTTTCCCATGCTTGCTCTGCACTGTTTCCTACTGGCGATACTGCACCGATTCCTGTAACAACAACTCTTCTTTTCTCCATTATTTAACACCCTTTTCTAAGTTAAGTTCTTTTCCTATTTAAAGGTTGATTTCATTTCAGGTCGTGGGCCGGGCTGATTCAATGGTGGAATGCGTGGTCACAGGATGTTGTGACGGTTTTAGCACTCGTTCCATCCTCTATATTGCAACCAGCGTTCTTATTTACCCCACTTTAATGCAAGCGCTCCCCATGTAAGGCCACCGCCGAAACCTACTAAAACAACGATATCATCGTCTTTGATTTTTCCTGATTCCAAATCTTCAACGATTGAAATACCGATTGAAGCAGCAGATGTATTACCGTATTTTTGGATTGTTTTCGACATTTTTTCCTCTGGTAATTCAAGACGTTCTCTTGCAGCTTCCATAATGCGGATGTTCGCCTGATGCGGTACTAAATAATCGACATCTTCCTTTGTAAGTCCCGCTTTTTCAAGTACATTTACTGCTGATTCGCCCATTTGACGCACTGCAAATTTAAATACTTCACGACCGTTCATCTCAATATGATTTTTAGGGTTTAAATAAAGATGCTTTCCGCCTGTTCCGTCAGCACCAAGTTCGAACGCCAGAATTCCGCGCCCTTCTGAAACTTTGCCGAGAACAGCCGCACTTGCACCATCCCCAAACAGGACTGCTGTATTGCGGTCATCCCAATCAACAATTTTCGACAGTTTTTCAACACCTACTACTAACACATATTCATAACTATTACTCTCAATAAATTGTTTTGCAATTGCTGTTCCATATATAAATCCAGAGCATGCAGCGGACACATCCATTGCACCACATCCCGATATTCCAAGTCGCTCTTGAATTTGACATGCTACACTCGGGAAATTCTGATCCTGTGTAACCGTCGCTACAACGATTAAACCGATTTGTTGTGGTGTTATACCAGCTTTTTCAATAGCTTGCACAGCTGCTTTATATGCTAAATCCGATGTTTCTTCATTCTCAGCGATAAAACGGTTTTCAATACCTGTTCGAGAACGAATCCACTCATCTGATGTATCTAAAACTTTTTCAAAATCCTTATTTGCTATAGCTTTTTCCGGAACATATTTCCCCATCCCTATAATACCGGCATTCATATAATAGCCCCCTTGTTTTCTCATCAATCAAAAAATATAACTAATTATTAGTAGTTGGTACTAATTATAGAACATAATTATTTTGAACACAATTAAAATTTCTGGAAAAAGAGGAATCAGGGATGGATTCTTGTTTTTCTTACGATTATAACGGTTATACTATTAAGTAATACATCTTTAAGTGACCTGAACGATTCTTGCCATTTTTAATTTAAATTTTGAATGATGCGAATGGAAAAATACGTTCAATTGTTAGACACGCAGCTTCGAGCTAATTTACTCGTTTTCTTTGTTAATTCCTACTTAAAAAAGCAATAAAAACAAGCATTTATGACAACTTGAAGAATAATTTGATTCGCCCTTTTAATTTCATGAACGCTTGTGGTATGATATTGAAGATGTAATTTCACAATAACGTTATAAATAAGTTCAATGAGGTGAATTTGATGCAATATATCATTACGTTCTTTTGGTCATTCTTATTAGTTTCAATGCTAAACTATGTAGTAAGTTCTGTATTAAGTGTAGATTTTAACTTCATGAATGGCGTAATCGTATCATTAGTATTCAGCGTATTAGTTATTATTATCGCTGCAATCATTCCAAACGAATCAACTCCAGAAGCAGAAGCAGAGCATCATTAATAGATAACAAGGGGCTGTCCGGTAAAACTACTGGACAGCCCCTTGTTATTTACGCAAATTTTTGAGGGTACTGATTTTATTAGAAGACTTTTAACTTATATTAGAAGTTTTGCACATCTTATTAGACAAATCGATCCGTTTATTTGAACATTTGCACCTCTTATTAGCACAAAGGACATTTATATTAGAACTTCGGGCTTTTATTAGAACTTTCTCATTTATATTAGAACTTCATACAGCTTTATTAGAACATTGCCACCCCAAAATCGAGTAGGAGGTTAGCCATTAATTGGCTAACCGACCTCTCACACCACCGTACGTACGGTTCCGTATACGGCGGTTCAAAAGTTTTATGTAGGATTAATGATTGTAGCGAGGTTTTTCAACTTGAGTTTTAACCAATATTTATTGTTTAATGCTCGGTCGATGATTGGATTATTTGAGGAGCGCCAGTACCCTTTACGAGTATTGGCCATTCTATAGGCATCGTTATGGTTGATACCTAGTCTTTTGAGGTTTCTATATTTTGTTATGGTTCTTTTCCATTCTTTCCATCGACATGCCCTTAATCTTCTTCGAATATGGCTATCTATTTCCTTTGCGTAGGATTTTATGTCGGCAATTTTAAAATAGTTGCCCCATCCTTGAATGAGATAATTGATTTTCTGAATGCGCGATTCCATATCAATTGAGTAATTACGATTTGTAATATATTTTAGCTTTTCTTCGAAACGCTTCTTTGATTTCTTTGGCACGTATACTCTGATTACACCTCTGGCGTTATAGAAGCTCACACCTAAAAATACACGTGCTATCGGCTTTCCCACTGCTGATTTCTCTTCATTCACTTTTAATTTAAGTTTCTTTTCGATAAATGTCGTGACGCCTTCTTTAACTCGTTCTCCTGCTCTTTCACTTTTGACATAAATGTTGCAGTCATCTGCGTAACGAACGAATTTATGATTGCGTTTCTCTAGTTCTTTATCAAGTTCATGAAGGATTACATTACTCAGTAATGGACTTAACGGTCCACCTTGTGGCGTACCTTCTTTTGAGTGAATAAAAGTTCCGTCTATCATGGTACCAGCGTTTAAGAAACTTCTTATTAGCTTTAATGTCGGTTTACATAAAATATATTTCGCCATGAGTGACATCAGCTTGTCATGCTGAACTCTATCAAAGAATTTCTCTAAGTCGATGTCTACGACAAACTTATGACCTTCCTCAATATAACTTCTTGCTTGTTCAATTGCTTGATGAGCACTTTTATTCGGGCGAAACCCATAACTATAGTTACTAAACATTGGGTCTAGTATTGGGGTTAACACTTGTACAACCGCTTGTTGAATAACACGGTCTGTAACCGTGGGAATTCCTAATAGTCGTTTCCCTCCATCTGGTTTGGGAATTTCAACTCTTTTAACCGGTTGCGGTTTATATTTACCTGTTTTAATCATTTCGATAATCTGAGTATTATTCTCTTTTAAGTATTGGCGGGTTGCCTCTATATCTTTCGCATCGACACCGGCTGCACCTTTATTTTTACGCACTTTCTCAAAAGCTTCGTTCAAATTATCTCTGCTTATTATTACGTTGATTAATCCTTCCATATGTTCGCGTGTATAGAGAAATGCACATGATAGATTCCACGCTAAACCTAAACATGAGGTATTCCGTACCTTACTTTTAGGGTAGCCCTTTCGGTTCTGTATCTTCATCTCCATGTAATATTCTCCTTCACGTTCACTCCTTTCGTTCAGCCCTTCCCATTGCTGGTACTATGGCTTCTGCTGACTTCTGATGATTCAGCTGTACATCACTGCACAGGTTCCTCTGGGGTTATTCATCAGATCTCCCGGGGTAAGCCTGCCCACTTTCCTCTCATCTATCTGCCGCATTTATTGACTCATCTTCCGAGGATATTTGGGACTTCAGTTTGTTTAGCAACCTTATCCAGATGAATCAACCTCATACGATTCGTATTCCTCAGACCAAGATTTTGCCTAGGACTTCCTTCAGATTCCGCGTCGCCACGGACACCCTTGTCTTCGGCTAATGGTTCGCATATCCCAACGTCCACAGTGAACTTTCATCACCTAGTTGGCAGACATGCCCGGCACACTAAAAAAGCCTGTACGCATTCACGTACAAGCTGTCTTCAAACTTAATTTGATTTAATTACTAACTCTTCATTTTCCAATACAATCGATAAGCTTCCGCCTGCTGCGACTTCCCCTTTTAACAGTTCACGGGCAACAATCGTCTCCAAGTGTCTTTGGACGAAACGTTTAAGCGGACGTGCACCAAACTGCGGGTCAATTCCGTGTTTCACAACCCAGTCCACAACATCTCCATCAACAGACAGCGTAATTTCCTGTTCGGCAACCCGATCCTGAAGCTGCTTTACATATTTCCATGCAATCTTATGGAAGTGTTCATTCGATAATGCATGGAACATAATAATATCATCCATCCGGTTTAACAGCTCCGGCTTAAAGTGCTGACGCAATGCTGTTTGGACAAGCTGTTCCGCTTCTTCTGTTGCTTCAAGTAAAAACTGTGAGCCGATATTCGATGTCAGGATGATGACGGTATTCGTAAAGTTGACAATCCGTCCCTGGCTATCGGTAATGCGGCCATCATCAAGTACTTGCAGTAGAATATTCGCGACATCCGGATGTGCTTTTTCAATTTCATCCAGCAACACAACGGAATATGGATTACGGCGAACCGCTTCTGTCAGCTGACCGCCCTCTTCATAGCCAATATAGCCTGGAGGAGCTCCGACAAGCCGCGATACTGAATGTTTCTCCATATATTCACTCATATCGATGCGGATGAAATGATCTTCCGAATCGAATAGCTGGGCCGCCAATGCTTTTGCCAATTCCGTTTTTCCGACACCGGTTGGACCGAGGAACAGGAAGCTTCCGATTGGTTTATTCGGATCTTTAATACCGGAACGTGCACGCCAGACTGCTTCCGTTACATAAGTTACCGCATCGTCCTGGCCGACTACCCGTTCATGCAGTGTATCTTTTAAACGGAGCAGTTTTTCGCGTTCACCTTCTACAAGCTTTGTTACCGGAATGCCTGTCCAGCGGGAAATAATTTTAGCGATTTCTTCTTCTGTCACTTCTTCACGCAGCATCCGGTTACCTTCCGACTGTTTCAACTGCTGTTCCAGTTCGGCGATTTCCTTTTCAAGCTGAGGTATCTTACTGTACTGCAGCTCACTTGCCCGTGCTAAATTACTGCCTGAAATAAATAACTCATCGCGCTCGGCTTCCATTTTTTTCAGCTCATCTTTTTTGTCACGCACAATTTGCAGGCCATTTTTCTCAAGTTCCCACTGTTCCTTCATTGACTTGATTGAAACTTCCAATCCATCAATTTCATCTGTAATCATTTCAAGACGTTTTTTGCTCGCATCATCTTTTTCTTTTTTCAGTGCCTGCTGCTCAATTTTAAGCTGTGTAAGCCGGCGCGTTAACTGATCCAGTTCCTGTGGCATTGAATCGATCTCTATACGGATCATCGCACATGCCTCATCGACAAGATCAATCGCTTTATCCGGTAAAAAGCGGTCTGTAATATAACGGTTCGCCAGCTGGGCCGCAGCAATAATCGCGCGGTCATGAATGCGAACTCCGCGGTGATGTTCTTCAAAACGGTCTTTTATGCCGCGTAAAATGGACACCGTATCTTCAATAGAAGGTTCTCGCACCATTACCTGCTGGAAGCGGCGTTCCAATGCAGGGTCCTTCTCGATATACATCCGGTATTCATCCAATGTTGTTGCACCGATACAATGCAGTTCACCACGTGCAAGCATTGGTTTCAGCATATTTCCTGCATCCATTGCTCCATCCGTTTTCCCGGCACCGACAATTGTATGAATCTCATCAATGAATAGAATGATACGCCCATCGGATTCTTTCACTTGCTTTAACACAGATTTCAGCCGCTCTTCAAACTGCCCGCGATACGATGCACCGGCAATCAGCGCGCTCATATCCAGTTCATAAAGTTCCGCATCTTTTAATCCTTCAGGAACATCCTGTCTTACGATACGCTGTGCCAGCCCTTCAACAATCGCTGTTTTACCAACACCTGGCTCACCGATAAGGACAGGATTATTTTTAGTTTTACGTGACAGAATACGAATGACGTTCCGAATTTCCTCATCTCGTCCAATAACAGGATCCATCTTACCGTTTTTTACTTGTTCAATTAAATTACGTCCAAATTGTTCTAATGGCGGACGATTATCTTGTGTTTGGTTAAATTGCATATAGTACACCCTTTCATATAGTTTGACCTTTTTTGATTAATTTTATTATAAGTCAAAGTTGGTCAAACAACAAATAATTACGCCCTGTTTCCATCGCAAAAAGTTCATTAAAAAACGATCATTTTGCCTATATGCAAAATGACCGAAATCCAATTCATTTATTCAATTTATTAACGGATACCTAATGCCATTTTTGCATAGCGGGACATATTGTCTTTAGACCATGCAGGTTGCCATACGATATCAACTTTTACTTCTTTTACTTCCGGTAATTCGCTAAGTGCCGTTGTTACTTGGTCAACGATAACCGGTGCAAGCGGACAGCCCATTGATGTTAATGTCATCGTAACGATTGCTAAGCCCTCGTCTGTTAAATCCACTTCATATACTAAGCCTAAGTTGACGATATCAATGCCTAACTCAGGGTCGATTACGTTTTCCAATGCACCTAACATACTTTCTTTCATATCGTGATCAATTGCCATTTTAAATTTCCCCTTTCGCCATGGTGTTATTGTTAATCATAGCAGAACGTATGCTTTATGCCAAACAATGCGCCATAAATTGCGTGACTTGTAAAATCCCGTTTCTTGATACCGCGTGCCCTGCTTTTTGTTCTGCCAAATACGTAATATGCTCTGCTTTTTTTTCTTTTTCCAGTTGTTCAACATAATCTCGGCTCATATGATAAGGAACGACCGTATCGCGCTCACCATGCCAGAAAATAATCGGTTTGTTTGCCCATAAATCCTCATGCTGTTCCATATCGAATTTTTGCAGCATTTGAAGCAAGCCTGTTTGCTGTTCTTCTGATAATGGAAATGTCACGCCTTTTTGCTTTAAATCCTCTACTTGATGGAGAGCCAGTTTCGTATAGCTTGTCGTTCCCATGCAAATTCCTGCCGTTTCAATCCATGGATAAATCGCTAAACAGCCTGATGTGACAATACCGCCCATTGAAGTTCCGGCAATTCCGACTTTGTTCCCTGCCAAGTTTTTCAGTTTCAATTCTTCATAAATAGTATGTACTTCTTCCACCGACTTCAATACAATTTTCCAGAAGTTAAAATTCATCTGATCTTCCGTCAATTGATTCGAGCGCTCACCATGCATTAATGCATCCGGTAGTATAACGCGTACACCTTGTTGCACAAACTGATATGCGTAATGTAAATTATGTTCCTTTGCGCTTAAAAAACCATGGAGAAAAATAACGACCGGTGTTTGTTCATCCATCGTCTCATCATATACATGCAGTAATGGAATGGACTTCCATTGTTCTTTATCAACTATCAAATTTCTCACCTCTTTGTTTACATTAGCAAAAATTGGTCGATGTTTCAAAACTTTGACGAATGCTATTTTTGCACGTTACAATTATACCCAGGCTAAAGGAGGCTTACTCTTATGAACGAACATTTAATTGTATTAGATTTAGACGGCACGTTATTGACGGACGAGAAAAAGATTTCTGCGCTGACAAAGGAAACTTTGTTGAAGGCAAAAGAAGCAGGTCATCAGGTGATGATCGCAACAGGACGTCCGTACCGTGCGAGTCAGCTTTATTATCAGGAGCTGAGTTTAACAACTCCGATTGTCAATTTCAACGGAGCCCTCATCCACCACCCTAAAAATCCGATGTGGAAAACAATTCATACAACAGTCAATTTAAGTGTAGTACATGATGTTGTAGAATCCGTTCATAAATATGAATACGATAACTTAATCGCCGAAGTCATGGATGACGTGTATCTCCATCGTGAAGATGAAGGTGTACTTCAGCTGCTGCATATGGGCAATCCGAATATTTTAACAGGCGATCTGAAAAATACATTAAAAGAAGATCCGACAAGTTTGCTCATTCAAGCAGATGATGTCAATACCCCGATCATCCGCAAACATTTACAGGATGTACATGCAGAACTAATCGAGCATCGCCGTTGGGGAGCACCTTTCCCAATTATCGAAATTGTCCATAAAGGGCTGAGTAAAGCAGTAGGTATCGATTATATCGCAAAAGAAATGGGCATTCCGCGTGAGCGTATCATTGCATTTGGCGATGAGGACAACGACTTGGAAATGATTGAATACGCAGGCGTTGGTGTTGCGATGAGTAACGGTATCGATGATTTGAAATCGATCGCCAATGAAATTACATTATCGAACAATGAAGACGGTATCGGGAAATTTCTCCAGGACCGATTAAAACTGTAATATAATATAAAACAGCCTGGAAATGCATG
Organism: Solibacillus sp. FSL W7-1436; assembly: GCF_038007305.1. Taxonomy (NCBI): domain Bacteria; kingdom Bacillati; phylum Bacillota; class Bacilli; order Caryophanales; family Caryophanaceae; genus Solibacillus; species Solibacillus sp. FSL W7-1436. The sequence goes on along the minus strand of NZ_JBBOWV010000001.1, from coordinate 2,205,886 downwards.
TTGTCTGCTTCTCCAGGCTGTTTATATTTAATTTGCTTCATTCTCCGCACGGCGTTTTTTTCCGCGCTTCATAATAGCAATCATAAATGCTGTATATAACACAACAACCAATCCAAGTGCCACAATATAAGAAGTGTTAATGCCTCGGGCTTCAATTACTTGGTACACTTCCACCATTTCACGGTCTAAAATAATCGCATAGTTACCGTCCTTATTTTCACGGATGATTTCACTGTTGAACATTCCGCGAACTTCTTTTCCCTCACCTAGTTCAGCGACCGGAATATGCACACGTTTTGTTTTACTACTATTATTAATGACAACAATCCATGTTTCCTCATCGGACTTGCGCTCGAATACAACATAGCCATCATCATTTTCAAGCCATTTAAATTCTCCGTTACGCAATGTATCGGAATCATTTCGTAATGACTGGAGCTTCCCGACATAATCGGCCAGTTCCGAGTCCGTTTTAAAATTGTAGTACTGGTGCGCTTCAACACCCGCTTCCCCATTCATCGCAATTTCGGATCCATATTGTACAATCGGCACACCCGGAAGCAGGAGCGTGCTCGCAATGGAAATTTTACTGCGTGTCGGCGGATACATACCTTCCTCTGTCGCCGCCAATGTAAAGCGGTCCGACCAGATTGTATCGGTCATCGATAATACCGGAGTTCCTGAAAGCATTTCCTCGATATGAGGCTCCAGTACTGTCGTATTTAAATCAACATTTTTGAATGCATTTGTGAAGTTGGCAGCAGTATCATTGTAGAATTTCGCGTCAAAATCAGCATCGCTTTCTGCATTCGCAATCACATAGGCTCCTGCTGCTTTAAGCTGCTCAATAAAGCGATTTAAAAAAGCAGTATCCGCTTCTTCAATATTCGTCAAACGAACCCCGTCTAGTTTATATGTATTTACAAATTGTACAGCACTGTTGATCAGTTCATTCTGCACTTCTTTATTCGTTAAGTCCCACTGTAATTTCCCATCAGTTTCAGATGCCACAAATCCTTGTTTGTCTGCAAGTTCATGGTTTGGACTTACATTGGAAATCGGGAAATCGACCATCATTTTGATTTCGCGTTTCTGATAAGCCTCGACCATTTTTTTAAATTCGTCAGCTGTACCAAAACGGTGGTCAAACATTGTATAGCTTGTTGGCATCGACCCATCATATTTTTCAGTCTCAAATACAGAGCCAATCGACAGCATCGTATAGCCCATATTTGCTACATAATCGATTTTCTTCAGCAAACCATCGAAATCCCCGCCGGCAAACATCGTCGGGTCTTGCGAATTTACTGTTTTATCATCATTTTTACCGGTACCATTAAAGAAACGGTCCACTAAAACATCATATATACTTTCATCTGCAATCGTACGCTCTTCCGCATTTGCAACAGCAGCAACTGACAATGAAGTCGAAAGCAGCACACCCGCAGCTAATGTACGAAACCATTTATTAAATCCCATTCATTTCCCCCACTTTCAAATACAGTCCAACGTCATTTTACCAAAAAAGGTATAAACGTAGCTAGCTTAAATAGTTATTTATAGGAAATTCAACAAATACGTGACAGAAATGTGTATAGCGTGTTTGATATTATTTGGAATTGATGGCACGGTGTGTTTTATTAGAAGGTTTCAGGTGGAATGTGGAAAGGTCGATTGAGAAAGTAGAACAATCTGGATCTAATGTGGAACAAAACCCCACAAAAGTAGAACGATTAGTGGCGAATGTAGAAACTGCTGGGATATTAGAACTTTGCAGGTGACATGTAGAACGTTGGGCCAGAAAAGTAGAACACTCACGACCTAATGTAGAACGTCTCTCCTCAAAAGTAGAACGAATCTCTCCTAATGTAGAACAAAACAATACAAAAGTAGAACGAATTCCCGTAAAAGTAGAATCCACCCTTCTCCATATAAAAAAGCGTGTAAAAAGCCACCTCCACTTTTTACACGCCTCACTCTTTATTAGAAGTTTACACCGATACCCATGCTTAAGCCTAAGTATAATGTGATTAATAGAACGATACCGAATAGTACCCAGAACATATTGACAGATTTGCCTTTGCTTTTGCGTACTAATACCATTTCCATAAAGCCGATTACTAAAATACCGAATAACACTTTCATATCATAGTTCATGCCGCTTTCAGAAATTTTATCGCGCCATTCAAGGAATAAAGACAATCCTGTAATGATTACTAAAATATACATTAAACGCAAGATCATGTGTACTGCTTTCAACTTTTTACCGGATAATGCAGCAATAAAGAATAATATTAATGCTATTACCCACGTCGTAATGTGCATATGTGTCGTACTAGTTAAGAAATCCACGAATTTTCCACCTCTTCTATTTTTTCTCTACAGGCAATATCCTACCATGTGAAGCCCTATAAATTCAATTGAATCTTCCAAGTTCAATGAGTTGTCATAAAAAAGCTATACTTTTCTGCAAAAAAGGCAGTAGATTTCCCCTCACACCGGAAACCCACTGCCTATTAATCTCAGAAACTAGCAATCCACAGCTATGAAAATATTAAGCAAATCGGTTTGCTAAAGTTCCGATTCCTTCGATCGCAATTTTCACTTCATCGCCTGCTTTTAAATATTGCGGCGGGTTCATACCTTTTCCGACTCCGGCCGGCGTACCTGTTAAAATAACATCGCCCGGCTCCAACGTTACATATTTTGAAACTGTCTCAATAATTTCTGAAACAGAGAACAGCATATCCTTCGTTGAACCATTTTGACGTACTTCCCCATTTACTTTCGTCACAATTGATAATGCATGCGGATCAGGAATTTCATCTTTTGTTACTAAATACGGCCCCATCGGACAGCTGCCTTCCAAACTTTTGCCTAAGAAGAACTGTTTATGCTTCTCCTGTGCATCACGTGCTGTCAAGTCATTGGCAATTGTATAACCGAACACATAGTCAAATGCCATTGCTTTTGGAACATTTTTTCCGCGCTTGCCGATTACAACAGCCAATTCCCCTTCATAATCAAGGGAATCCGTCACATCTGCATGTACAGGTAATGTCGATTCATCCGAGGCAATTGCAGTTGGCGACTTCGTGAAAACAACGATATGTTCCGGAGCCTTTTCTGCACCCATTTCACGGGCATGATCACTGTAATTTTTACCAACACATAAAATATTTTTCGGTGTACGAGGAACTGGCGACAGCCATTCAATTTCGGAGTAAGCCAGTTTAAACTGAGCCTCATCTTCATGATTTTGAGCTGCCTCTACTAATTTACGAACCTGCTCAACAAATTCGTAGCCATGTGCAATCCCGTCAATAATTGTTTTCGGAAAGTCTTTTAGTACATTAAGTTGGTTTTGGATTTCAATTACATCCCAAACTGCCTCTTCTTTTTTCACTTTTGGACCAAACTTTACTTGTTCGTTTACTTTAAATGATAACAATTTCATAACGTGGAGCACTCCTTCTGTTTTTTTACATCATACATTAAAACATAAACAATTGCCTTACTTTTCTGACAAAAAGGGACTTAATTCGTAAAACTAAGCTTTAGGTGCATAAAATTTTATTCACATATTCTTTGTTCCTGCTTTACATTCTGCAGATTTACCGTAAGTAAATCTCTTCAGCAACGCTTCGATCGGTCCTTGTTTATATTTCGAGAAATAGAGTTCCGCAAACAGTACTTGGATAATGAAAATTCCTACCGCCAAATAAATCCCCATTTGCACATCCACTTTTCCGTATAAACCGAAGCCCCAATTGTAGAACAGTACCGTACAAATAACAGACTGCATCAGATAGAGCGTTAAAGACATACGGCCGGCCTTTGCGATCGGCGACAGCAGTTTTACTATGAACGGCAATTGTGTCAGCAATGTGATGACCGCCATATAGCCGATCGCCAATAGCGGTCCGCCGATATAAACTTGCAAGTATTCATTGCCGAATGTCTGTTCACCGGCTATCGGCAAGCTCTTCATATAAAGTCCGCCGCCAATACCTGCTACAGCCAAAATAATCCAAACTACGATCTTTTCTTTTGCCCGTTCGATCAGACGCCATTTCGCTAGTGCAGCGCCAAACAGCATATAAGGTAATATCGTAAATAAAGACGAAATCCACATCATCACACTCATCTGAATCGATAAATCATCAAGACGCTGCATAAATGCATCCGTCCAGTTCCCGATACCATATGCTGTTAAGGCACTTTGAATTGCTTCAATATCAACAGAGAAACTATCCGTTGACGCATTAAAAAAACCTGCCGCTGCGTAATAATTTAAATTAAACCAGTGATATAATGCATTCACTATGATTGCCACAAGCAGGAGCCATTTTGCTTTCATACGAATTAGCGCGATTAAAAATACCCCGCAAAATGCATACGTGGCCAAAATATCGCCCCACCATATGACAATCGCATGAAACATCCCGATGCAAAATAGTAAAATTAGACGCTTCGGCGCAAACCGGTAAAAATCTGCGCCCGTCCCTTTTGCTTTTACATACTGCATCGCTAATCCATACCCGAACAGCATAGAAAATAACGGATAGAAGCTGCTTTGCACATAAATATCCAAAAGCTGCTGGAGTACAATATCCTGCACTTCATTGAACCAGCTGCTCAAATCCGCTATATGCGGCATCGGTAAATAAAACCCGAACATATTCACCAATAAAATGCCGAGTAGACTTACCCCGCGCAATATATCCAGTGTTGCAACACGCTCGTTCGTACCTACTGGGCGAAAATCCACCGTCCATCCCCCTAATCTATTTTCACTTCTTGTCCAATACTGTATAAATACAAAATGCGGTCATTTATTTCAATACGCTTAATAGACTGGACAGCATGCTGATAATAGTTTAATTGAATTTGGTACGACTTTGTCATTTTTTGTTTAATTTTCTCAAAATCGTCTAATAAATACTGTTCGATATAATCCGTTTTATAATCTAGAAGCACCCAGTTACCCTGTTCATCTTCAAAAATGCAGTCGATGACACCCTGTACAATTTGGGCATCCCCTTCCTGATCTTTCAAACTAAGTGTAAACGGTTCTTCTCTTAGTACTTGCTTCGCTTTTTTAAAACGCTCCCCGACTTCTGTTTGGAAGAAGGAAAATACTTTTTCCGCTGAAACGGCATCTGCTTCAATTTGCTGCAGCAGCTTGCGATCTACAAGCGATTGGATATAACTTTCCGTCTCTTCAATCGATGTAAACCCTTGCTGCGGGATATGCTGCATAACGGCATGGACAGCTGTACCGACTTCTGTTGAAGAAAGCTTCCGTTCTTTTTTTCCTTTCAGCATAAAGCTTGGTACATCGGTTTTTACGTAGCGCTTCGCTTCCATATTATAAAGCTGCTCCTCTTCCATCCGCTGCAAACTTTCGAGACGTTTTTGCTCAGATACCGATGTTTTTGATTTTTTCGTCACCGCATTTGCATATGGATACGGTGTAGTGAAGCGTTTCGCCAGCAGCTGAACCAGATCTTCATTGACTTCCTGTTCAACCACTTCATGCTCCTCTGTTTCCGCTTCATTGGCAAGCAGGTAATCATAGTTTGGAATGATGCGGACCGTCCATTCTTTCGTTGTTGCCGCTTCATTCGAATAGCCGTAATTGGCAAACAGGAAATCATTATGACGTGCAACAGCCGGACCGACCCAGCTTAAATAGCTGTTCGCTTTGGAACGGATGTATGCAGGGAGCACCGTATCCTCCAGTTCCTGATAAAATGCCCATTCGCCCTTCTGTTTTTCCCAATCTTTAATCGAGCCGACTAAAATAAGGCGTTCTTTTGCACGGGTCATCGCTACGTATAAGACGCGCATTTCCTCAGCCTTCATTTTCGCCAGCTTTTTCTCTTTCACATATAAATGCGGTAAAGAAGTCGAAATGATATTTAAATCCGGATTGACCGATTTTATCGCCAAACCGAAATCCTGATCGAAAATATAGCGGCTGCCTAAGTCCTTCGTATTGAATGTACGGCTCATCCCCGCTACAAATACGACCGGATATTCCAATCCTTTTGATTTATGGATTGTGAGTAATGTGACAACATCGTCCGCTTCACTCGTCGATTTCGCAATTCCCAAATCATCTCCGCGTGAACTCATCCGGTCGATAAAACGCAGGAATCGGAACAATCCGCGGAATGATGATTTTTCATAGCTTAATGCACGGTCATGCAGGGCACGTAAGTTCGCCTGACGCTGCTTGCCGTTCGCCATTGCTCCGACCATTTCGTAATAGTTCGTATCTAAATACACTTGCCATACTAAATCGGCCAATGCCCCGTGACGTGAGAACTGGCGCCATTTCTGATGCATCGTAAAGAACTTATCAAGCTTAGCCTCTGTTTCGATTGGCATGTCACCCGCTGCTTCTTCTTTATACTGCTTTAATGCCTCATAAAAAGGTACTTTCCCGTTAATTAAACGGATTTTCGCCAGTTCGTTTTCCGTTAACCCGATAAACGGTGCACGCAGTACAGAAGCGAGCGGAATATCCTGATACGGATTGTCGATAACTTTTAATGTGTTGATCATAATCATTACTTCAAGCGATTCAAAATAACCGCCATCCGTTTCAGCATAGAGCGGCAGGCCGGCCAATTTGAATTCCTCCGCAAACGTCGTATACCATGTGCGAGAACGCATCAATACGACAATATCGCGGTAGCTGACAGCACGCATCGATTTCGTTTTCGGATTGTACACTTGTCCACCATGATCGACTAAATCACGGATGCGCTGAATAATGTAACGCGCTTCCTGCTGTGCCGCGCTGATGCTTTCTTCCTCGGATCCATCTTCACTTCCCGGAATGATTTGCGCTTTCGAATCGCCTTCCAGTAAAACTAGTTCAATCGGTACTTGCTGCTCATCATAGCTCGCCCCGAATTTCAGTTTTGCCTGATCATCGTATGCAATTTCACCGACTTCTTCGTCCATTATTTGCTCAAACACATAGTTCGTACCTTCAAGCACTTCCGAACGACTACGGAAATTGGCATTCAAGTCAATTTTCATTCCTGTGCCGGACGAATCCTCTTCAAATCGTTTATATTTATCCAGGAAAAGACGTGGCTCTGCAAGACGAAACGCGTAGATGCTTTGCTTCACATCGCCGACCATAAACATATTCCCATCCTGCTCACCGCCGTTTTTCACAAGCTGCAAAATTGTTTCCTGCAAGAAATTGACATCCTGATACTCATCGACAAGCACTTCTTTGAAACGCTTCTGAAAATTTAATGCCACATCGGAAGGCTGTGGCGGAGTTGACGTGCTTTCTTCATCAGTCAAAATCTCCAATGCATAATGCTCCAAATCCGAAAAATCAAGAAGGCCGCGCTCTTGCTTCGCCTTTTTAAACGCTTCACTGTATTCAATCGTCAGTTTTACGAGCGTTTCCAAAATAGGCTTCGTCGCCGCCATTTCCTGTACATACAACTTCGGATGACGTGCAAAAAATGTTTCCTTCAAATCCGTCAGCATTTCTTTTGCCGTATCACGATGATTTTTCGCTACCGCATAATATTGCTTATCTTCCTCGGTATCCTTTTTCGTCAACGGCTTGATACGTCCGAATTCAACAGCGGGAATCAGCTCATATGCCTGTTCCCATGTGCCTGCCTCCATCGCTTCAAGTACATGCTTAACTCCTGTATATTCCGCTTCAAACAATACTTTATTTTTTTCTAAAGCAGGTGTAACTGACACAATTTGCAAGCCCTTTTCAAGACGCGTGGCAATTTCTTTCAGGCTTCCGATAATAAACGGGCGCACTTCCTTCGCAATACTCAGCTCATCGATCGGACTTTCCGGATCAATATCGTATTTCTCCGGCAATGCGCGCAGCCATTCATACGGGTTCGGCTGTACACGCGATACTTTGTACATTTCCTGCAGCAGCAGTTCAATCGCCTGGTCACTGCGGTCAGAGGCAAAGCTGTCTACTAATGTGTACAGTTCCTCTTTCGTAAACAAAGTTTCCATATCGCCCCGGTAGGCCTTTTCAAGCACATCCATCAGCACATCATCCTGCAATAACGAAGCTTCCTCTGTACTCGCCAGACGGAAACCGGGGTCCAGATCAATCGTGTATGCATATTCACGGCAGATCGATAAACAGAATGAATGCAGCGTTGAGATTTGCGCCTTGTTCAATAAGCTTAACTGACGGCGCAGAAATTGGTTGCTCGGATTTTGGGCAAGTTCCTTTTCAAGCGCTTCTGCCATACGGTTGCGCATTTCCGCAGCCGAGGCATTTGTAAACGTTACGACGAGCAGCTCATCCACATCAATGCGCTTGTCTTCAGGCGCTAAAATCTTTTGGATGAGTCGCTCGATCAATACCGCTGTTTTTCCTGAACCGGCCGCTGCCGATACTAATATGTCATGACCGGATGCGTAGATGGCTTTCCACTGAACATCTGTCCATTGAACATCACTCGGCTTCGCTGGAATTGTCATCTGCACATACCACCTTTTTAATGTTTTCAAATACTTCCTGTTCCGGCTGTTTCTTGATTTCGTTGAAGCTGTTGCCTGTTTCCGACTGGTCGAACTGGCAAACCGATTTAAAACTGCAATACGTGCAGGCCTTCTGATTGCCTAAGCTGTACGGCTTAATTTCCGTATTACCACGGTAAATCTCATTGCCCGCCTGACGGAATTTATAGTGTACAAATTCCTGCAGGTTTTCCATCTGTTCCTGTTCGATTACTTTTGAGGAACGGCTGTTAAATTCCGGATTCTCTCCGCTTTTAAACGCTGCCGGTACGATAATGGATGTTTTACTCGGCTCGAGTGACTGGTCCATCAGTTGTGCCACTTCCACATCTTTTACCATATAGCCGCTTAACTTGAACTTCTCCTGACGAAGATTTTCCACACGATCATACTGTTCATAATCCTCGGCCGGAATGAGCGGATTGTGCACATGCAGGTAGAACATCCCGGCCGCCTGGACAATGATATTCTCCAGCTCCGATAAATCTTGAATAAACTTCCCTTCGCGTGCGATAATCGGGATGTTTTTCATCGCCACATCTAAATACGTCAACAGCTGCAGAGAAATCCCGTTATATACTTCGGTAAAATCAAGCTTGCGTCCGCTTGATTTATAGTCAATAACACGCAAATACAGATTTTCTGCATCTTTATATGCATCGATCCGGTCGATTTGCCCGCGCACATACATTTTCCGGTTATGTTCCAGATCTATTTTCAGTGCTTCAAGCGGGTTGCGGTCATCCTGTTCCGTATTTTTATCGTCGCGTTTTCCAAACGGTTTTTCATGGGCAATCGCTTTGAACTTCGACAGCTCACTTTGATTAATAAGCGCATAAATTGTACGGGCCACGATTTTCACAAGTTTCGTTTTAATATATTCAAAGCGGTGACTGCTTTTTAAAATACTGTACGAGAAATAATCCGCCAATTTTGAAATGGTTTCATCCGCCTTTTTATAGCATGCTACATATGTCGTAAGCGGAATCGATGGCTCTTTCTCGGATAAAATTGTCCGGATTGCCTCATGGAACAGATCCCCCATTGCAAATGTTTCCAGCTTGAATTCCGTACGCTCCTGCAGTTTCAGTCCATAGGAGACAAAATGTGAATACGGACAGCTGTAAAAGCGTTCAATACGCGACACACTTGCCAAAAAGTCTTCCCCATACAATGCAGTCGCTATGTCTTCCGTCAGCGGTTCCGCTTCATTTGTTGTGTATAAAGGTTTTTCTACGACATTCAGCACATCTTTCCATTGCTGTTCCCGTTCATAAAATGCTTTTAACGCCGCCCATTCTTCGGTAAGCGGACGTTGCTCGTGCTGCGCCTGCTTCATCTGGGTCATCAGGAAGCCGATTGCCGGGGACGGATGCTGTAAATAATTGAGCACATTGTCTTTTTGAAGTTCATCAAGCGGGTCCATCGCAATTTGACGATGTGGCAGTGTACGGACTGTTTTTTCCTCGGGAGTGCCCCGGTTTTCGGTAATCTCGAACATACCGTGCAGGCGGTTAATATAAAGCGATGGAAGCTTGCTTTTACTTTCCTCATCTGCATTTGCATACGTAATATATAAATAGTTTGTTGATGAAGAAATCGCACGGTAAAACAGGAAACTTTCCTGCAGAAGCCTGCTTTTTATACCCGGGGCCAATTCCACATCGATTTTCTCAAATGTTTCACGTTCGTCATCAGACAGCAGTCCTCCCGCTTCCATACGCATTGGGTAAACCCCATCGTTAACACCGATGACGAAAATTGCCTTTTTATTGTCAAAACGGGCAAACTCGACAGTCGAAACGGTCACTTCATCCAATGTCGGCGGCACACTTGCAAATTCAAGTGTTTCAAAACCTTCATCCAAAATTTGCGCCACTTCTTCCAACGGCATAATTTTATCGCCGAACATCAGATCAAACTGCTCCAAAATATGAATCCAGCCATTCCAGGCCTGTTCATGCTCCAATGACTGATGGAGTGAATCCGCCTGCTCTTCCTGCTCCTGCATTTTCAGCAGCTTCTTATAAATATCAAGCTGCTCCATAAATTCATACAGCGCCACTACAATTTCACGGCCTGTTTTTTTACCTTTCAGCCGGTTCTGCAATGACAGTACCGGTTTCCGGATCAAGTCACGTACTGATTTCAAAAGCTGCTCATGCTCCAGCTCATCTTCTGTCTGAACCGCATTGACTTTTTCCAGTGATTTAAAACGGCGATAATGCCATACTTCATCTTTCATCCAGCGGTCATGGACAATTCCTTTTGCAATGACGAAGTTTTCCAAAATATCCGCTCTGTCCCGCATTGCGACTAAATTGGAACCATAAGGGAAAAACAGATCGGTCTTGATGCTTCTGAAAACCGGCTCATATTTCCAGTTTGTCGTAATAATCTCCAGTACGGATCGACTAAATTCGATAAGCGGATGGTAAAGCATCGCCCGCTTCTCATTTGAGAAAAACGGAATTTCGTATTGGGTAAAGGTCGTGCCGATAATCGCATCATATACATCCGCCTGGCGGTACATTATCCCTATATCTTTATAACGAAGCCCCTTTTCCAGAACGAGCTGTTTAATTTCCTGGGCAATACCCTGCACTTCCGCGCGCGGGTTTACACCTTCCAATATTTTCGTATGTCCCGTTGATTCGACTGGTGTATCGGTAATTTTGTCGAAGCAATGTTCAATTTGCAGCAAGTCCCGATTTGTCGCACGGTAGTTTACTTCTAAATGAACACGCGGCTCCTCTTCAATATCAATTCCTTTTTCGAATCGCAGCTTTTGCAGTTCATTCTTAATTTTGTCATATGTTACCGCAGCTCTGTAAAATACGGAGCCTTCCAGTAAATCCATTTGCGGATCTTCCATCGGGAGAACAATTGTGACACGCTTTGCATAAATAAGAAGCTCTTTTAAAATGGCAAATTCCTGTCCGTTAAATGAAACAAACCCATCCAAATAGATGTGGGTATTGCGCAGGCTTTCCATTTTCGGAATACGTTCTATTAACAGCGGGAAATAGCCATCGCCATCAATATATTCCGTCCCGATGCGCTCATGCAGCTGCTTTAAAATAATGTTCAGATCATGCAGTTTATGGAGCAATACTTCACTTGCACCGTTTAATTTTAATGATTCGATCAGCGGGTCGATTGTTTCCACATCGATATGATATTGACTGAATTCCTTTAAAATCTGTTCGACTTCTTTCGTAAAACCGGGTTTACCTGCCGCCCGTTTAAATAGTAGGAACTCTTCCTGGTGTTCTTCCAAAATACGTCGCAACAGCATGCGGTACCCTGTGCCGTCAATACGTTCGTGGGCAATACCGCCTTCATTTTGCAGCACAAACCAGGCCAGCCGTTTGAATGTCATGACCTGTGCACGCATCATTCCCTCAATGTCATAATTCGTTGTCAGCTCATATTCCGTTGTAAACGACATTTGGTCAGGAACTAATATAAAAATTGGCTGTCCGAATATATTTGTTTTCAAATCATCGACGATTTCACGGTGAATCAATGTTGTTTTTCCCGTTCCTGCCCGTCCTGTTATAACTCGTAGCGTCACAATTCCCACCTCACTTCTATTTCTTTCTTCTATTATAATATAAGAATGCATGTTCGCGCATTAATTGCAATCATACAAAAAAGCCCTGCCTTTTCACTATTTGTAAAAAGCCAAGACTTATAGTTTTTCATTTATGTTTACGTAACTTTCCTATCTCTCGCAAATCTCTTTCAACACGTTTATTTAAAATGTTTTCTATTAATTTGCCGATTCCCCAAATGATTAAAATAATGACAGCTGAAATAATAAGTTTAACGGGAGAAGTTAAAATATCGCGCAGATCACTGCCTAAATAGCTGATTAAAAAGATTAAAATGGGTTTTGAAATAAGGAGTGTCAAAAAATAATATTTCTTTTTAATATTGGATAGACCGGCAACCGTGTTGACAACGACAACAGGTGTGAACGGAAGGCACAGCAGAACAAACAGCGGAGTAAATCCTCTAATATCCACCCAGTTAATCAATTTTTTTACTTGTTTCTGTTCTTTAATCCGGCGGAAGACACGGTAATTTCCAAACATGCGAATCATGAGGAAGAACAAATATGATCCTGCCACCGTTCCAAGCCAGGACAGTAAAAATCCCCAAAATAACCCGTATGCTGCAGCATTGGCAATGATTATTACGAACAGCGGCAATATCGGGATAAATGATTCTAAAAACGTCAATAAAATACCGAAAAACGGCCCTAATAACTTATATTTTTCTACAATTGTTTCTATATTATCGATTGTCAGCCAATCTAACATAACCATTCACCCCTACCAAAAACGATAAAAATTTCTGAAGTTACACAATGCTGTCTAGTACAATTTAATCTTAACATAATTTGTTTATACCCGTTTTAGCCAAAAAAAAGAACCTCGTATTACCGAGATTCTTTTGAAATTAACTTACAACCAATAACCCGATTTTGTGATTATCATCACGATGTACAACATGCTGGGCAAGACGCAATTCGCCTGAATGGTCAAGTACTTCCAAACGACAATGGGCAGCATTGATCTGTAATGCTTTATACAAATCTTCTTCTGTAAAAACATCTTGTCCATTTACACGTTTGATAATTTCACCTGCGGCAAGTCCCATTTTTTCTGCAGGGGAATCCGGTAAAATGCCGGCAATCATAACCCCTTTATCACTGCGTACAACGGCATAACTGTTACGGTCCTCTGAACGACTATAATGAATACCGATAATGGTACGGGAAACCGCCCCTAATGCTAATGCAGCAGCACCTAGTACCGGCAGAAGATAAGCGGCCAATCCGACGATCAGCACAAATTGCCCTACCATAATAATTGAGCGTCCCATTTGCGGATAAACATTCATCGGCAACTTTTGACGCACCATCTGCTGGAAGCCGATAATAAACGGGAAAACAATGATCGAAAACTGTTCAGCTCCAATCGTAAATTGCGGCCAATAAGGTGCAAAATTTTGAATGCCTTCCCCCGGAATAACAGTAAAGACAGGTAAAATCCAAAGCTGTTTACTAAAATAGCCTATCCCGTTTAATCCACGTTTTGTTTTTTCAACAATCGGTGAAGCAAACCGGGCACCATTACGGCGTATTAATATTCCTTCTGCCATCAGCAAAAGTCCTGTCATAATCGGAACGGTCATAACAAGATCGTCCGTAACATTTCTCCCTGCCAATTCAATAGTTCCGATTGTATATGACCAATCCTGCCATTGCATCCAAACGATTCCGCAAAAAGCAACCGCCATTACAATCGCCGGTGATAGTAACTGATACATATAAATGAGCAAACCTGCAAAACTTACAATAAATACAATTGTCAATAATTCGAGTGATACTGTTAAGCCTATTACAAGACTAAATAAGGAAATAATAACGGACAGCATTAAACCCATCGCAAGCATATTTTTCAGCTCGGACCAGCCACCTAGTATCCGTCGGTTAAAATACCTTCGTTCGCGCTTCACTCGGCGATATCCTAAATAAACTGCGGAAATGATGGCGATATAAAACAAAGGATTTATAAAAAATCGGCCAATCCCTTTTAAAATTTCAATCAAAACTGTTCCATCCATATTCTCACCTACCGTACGAATAATTGTACCAAATCCTTTACGGAATGCGTAGTCCCATTTGTACCGGAAATGAAATAAAGGCGTTGTCGAACTTGTATCATTCGACAACGCCTATCTGAATTGACCAAAATAAATTCTAAAGCCAGTTGATTGGAATAGAGAGGAGGCGACTCCACCGGGAAAAGCACGAGCGAGAGACTACAAGCTCGAGCCGTGCCCGGGGAAAGCGTCCGACCCGGAATGGAAATCAACACCCGATTAAGATGGTGAATCCATTATAAAGCATTATTTATAGTAATTTCATAGGTTGATTACTTTCCTAATAGAAACGTCCATCACTCAAACTGATGCATAATATAGCTGATCGCCATCTGCAGCTGCATGTCGTTTACTTTTGACTGTTTGAATGTTTGCAGTTCTTCCGTTAATTCGTGGAAAAAGACTTCATCCATATAGTCTCCTTCCGCAATATCATGCTTATGTCTGAAGTTTGCTACTTCCTGTGCTGTATCATCATCAAAGAATCCATCAGTCCGGCTGATAGCGTAACCCAGTTCACTTAAAATACGCTGACTGTAGGCAACTTCTTCACCGTATTCTCCCTCTTCATAGCGCCCTTTCAGTATTTTTGTTTCCATATTGTAAAGAGGATGCTGTGTCACTTCGACATCCGGTTCAATCCCTACATCATGGATCCATTTTTTAGAAGGTGTAAGCCATTTGTTCGTCGATAATTTTACTTCCCCGCCATTTTGAAGATCCCATGTTTGTTGGACCGTTCCTTTACCGAAGCTCGTCACCCCGATAATGACCGAACGTTTCCAGTCCTGCAGGGCACCTGCAAACACTTCACTGGCCGATGCGCTTCCTTCGTTTTGGATAAGCGTTAAAGGCGTGTCACGCAACCAGGTTGCGTAAGGCTGGAACTGTTCCACTTTCTTTGTTTTCAGTGGCTCTGTTACACCGTCATGATTCTGCATATACGCAAAGATTTTTTCTTTTTGTTCGAACATGCTCATCATTTGGGTAACACTATGTAAATAGCCACCTGGATTGTCCCTCACATCAATGATTAAGCCTTCCACTTCTTCCTTCATTACCGCGTCAAGAGCTTCTTTCCATTCCTCTGCTGTTTTTTCACCAAAGAGATTGATCGTTATATAGCCGAGTTTTCTCCCTTCTACTTCAAGAACTTCTGCTTCCACCGTATCATTTTTCAAACGTTCTCTTTTCATGACCAACTTTAAATGCTGGTCCAGTTCAGGTCGATAAATGACAAGCTCCACTGTTTCTCCTTCTTTGCCGTACATCAGCTTACGAACTTCCCCCATCGTTTTCCCGTCAAGTCGTACTTCATTAATTTGGATAAGCTCATCCAATGGTCGAATACCTGCTTTTTCTGCTGGCGATGCTTTAAGCGGGGCCACGACGATAATTTTGCCATTCGCTTCTGCCAACTCAACACCAATTCCGATTCGTTCACTTGCGAGCGTCTGTTTATGTAATGCTGCTTCCTGCTCCGAATAATAAGTACTGTAAGGGTCATTTATTGCATTGGCCATTCCTCGCAGTGCACCTTCCACCAATTTTTCAGAGTCGATATCATAAACTGATTCGCTCGTAATTAACTCATGCAGCTCATTGACTACTGCAAATCCCGCCTGTTCCTCCTGTGGTTGCGCCTTGATTTTCAACACACCATAAACAATTACACCGATACACACCATTACAACAATTAATAAAAAAATCCGACTTTTCCGCACGAATTCTCCTCCGTTCCATAAAATTTATGAAGCAAATGAAAGATTCATACTTATAAAGTCGAATTTAAACGTCACAAAATGAAGATAATTTATGTTGACGGTCTGTGCATTCCCCAAGCTTAATCAAGTTGTATCACATTTTCCCGCAATGCATCCAAATCCAGCGGACCAATAATCTGCTTTTGTATTTTCCCTGCCGAATCGATCATGTAAGTTGTCGGCATCGTCAAAATTTCATATTGAAAGGCGACTGCTTCCGTTTGTTCCAGGACAATCGGAAAGGTGATATCGTAGCTTTTTAAAAATTGCTCCACACGCTCCATTTTTTCATTGGCATACGTCATATTGACACCCACAATTTCCACATTGTCTTCTTCACGGTATTTTTCGTAATATTTTTGCATATGCGGCATTTCCGCTTCGCAAGGCGGACACCACGTTGCCCAGAAATTCAGTACGACCCGCTTCCCTCTCAGTTCAGAAAGTGTCAATGGCTCGCCTTTTAAATTATATAATGTAAAATCCGGGGCAAACTGACCTTTTTCGAGACCCACTTCTTCATCCGGTTCCACTTCTTTTCCTAACGCATATTCGTTGATTGCAGTACTCTGTTCGATTTCAGCTTTTATGTAAGTGCCAAGCATTGTGATGACAAGCACTAAAATAATACCGATTCCAATATTTTTCTTCATCAACATCACCCCACATTTCTTCCTATTAGTACATTATCATAACTTTTAGATAATTATTCAAACGAAAAAGGCAAAACTTTAATAATTAAAGTTTTGCCTTTTATATAACTTACAGTGAAATATAATTTAATGGGTTGACTGCGTTTGAACGACTGCCGTTCCATTCACCGACATGGATCTCAAAGTGTACATGAGGTCCTGTTGAGTTCCCTGAATTCCCAAGTCGTGCAATTTGCTGACCTTTTGATACAGATGCACCAACACTTGTATTGAATCCGCTTAAATGGGCATACGTTGTTGTAAATAGTTGTCCTTCAATCGAGTGAGTGACCATGACAACATTCCCGTAGCCATTCATCGAACCAACATATGAAACAACACCATCTGCTGCTGCAACAACCGGTGTTCCGATTGAGTTGGCAATATCGACACCTAAGTGATTCTTACTTCCGATTGGTCCAATATCACGTCCGCCGAACCCTGATGTAAAACGGCCTGCTGCAGGTCTTGTCCAATGTCCTGCCGAAACAACCGGCAAGTTTCCGGAGCTTACAGAACTATTACTGCTGCTGTTTTGTTTTTTCTTTTTAGCGGCCGCAGCTTCCAATGCCTTCTGACGGGCAACTTCCGCTAATCGGCGCTGTTCTTTGAGAAACTTCTCTTCAAGCTCTTTACTTAATTCTACTTTATCATGGTATTCAGCTTTAAGTTCTGTTTTCTCAGATTGTAGTTTCGCTTCTTCTTTTTCAAGCTCTGCTACTAAACGTTTCTTTTCTTTCTTTTGCTGATTTAACGAAGCCATCAAACTCTTTAATTCTGCTTTATTCGCTTCAAGATTTTCTTTCTTCTTCACAAGTTCCAGCTTTTGAACTTCAAGCTTTTCCTGGTCTTCTTTTTGCTCACGCATAATTTGACGGTCAGCATCCATAAGTGTGCTTACAGCAGAAAAACGATCGATGAAGTCTACGAAACTATTTGCTCCAAGCAGGACGTCAAGGTAGCTTACTGTACCTGATGACTGAATCGCCCGTGCACGCTCACGCAATAGTTCATTACGCTGTTCGATCTTCTCTTTTAATTCTGCGATTTCATCTTCTAAAATAGAAATTTCCTGGTTTGCAATTTCAATATCCAATTCGACAACGGCAATATTATGATTCGTTTTATTAATTTCTGCACCGAGTTGCTCCAGCTGCGAAATGATTTTTTGCTGTCTGTTTTGATTTGTTTGAATCTCATTCGATTTTTGTTCGAGCGATTTATTAATGGATTTCTTTTCTGCTTCTAGTTGACTGCGCTCTTTTTTCAGTTCACTTAATGATGCTGCAGATGCTGCCGGTATTTGAACAAATAGCACTAGCGCAAGTATTGCTGCAATGGTTTTAAATGAACGCGTCGTTAGCTTCTTCAAAAACTTTTCCCCCTAAATGCATGGGTAATAGTGGCTCTTTTTGTCTCTCTTGGGTGTAAAAATGAGCCACTTCCCACTATTTTCGTCATTGTCAATTTTGCCTTGGCAATGTGTGACAGTCGCTGAAAGAAGTTATACTTTTAAAAACTTACGAACTGACATGAAACTTCCCCATATACCGATGAACATCCCGATGAAAATAATCAATGCGTTCACTTGGTACATAAGTGGTGTTACTTCTAACAATTGGAACATTTCCCCTTTTAATCGGGGTGCCAATAAATCATAAATATTGTAATAAGCAATTGTAACGGCTGCGACTGGAATAATCGATCCAATCAAACCAAGCCACATTCCTTCCAATACAAATGGAATGCGGACGAAAGAATTTGTAGCCCCTACAAGCTTCATAATTTCAATTTCATCTTTACGTGCAATAATCGTAATGCGAATTGTATTAGAAATTAAAAACATCGCTGTAAACAGCAGTCCTAAAATTAATACGAGTCCAACATTACGAGCGATTTCCAAGAAGTTAAATAGTTTTTCTACTTTACCCTCGCCATATTTTACTTCAAAAGTATTGTCCAAGCTATCAATCTGTTTTGCGACATCAGCTGTTTTCAAAGGATCAACGGCTTTGACATACAACACATTGTATAACGGGTTGTTCTGTTCGAATAAACTTAATTCATCACCAAAATCTTTGATTAACTTACTTAATTCCTGCTCTTTTGAAGAATATGTAACTTCCTCGACATCCGGCATATTATGGATTTCGTCAAGAAGCTGTTCTTCTGCCAGTTTTGCTTCTTCCGCTTCCGGAATAATATCGATCATGACACGAATTTCAACATCGTTTTCCAAATCGGAAGCGACTTTGTTTAAATTCATCATAATCGCAGCAAATACACCGACCAGTAATAATGTTACCGTTACAGCACTGATTGAAGCGAGTGTCATCCAGCTGTTACGGCCCAATGATTTAAAACTCTCACGGAAATGACGGGCAATTGTTCTAGTTTTCATAGCCGTAGTCACCTCCGTACTCATCACGGACGATCATTCCGCCTTCAATAGCAATAACTCTTTTACGCACAGTATTTACGATTTCACGGTTATGTGTTGCCATTAGAATCGTTGTACCTTGGCGATTGATTTCCTCAAAAATATTCATGATTTCCCATGAAGTTTCAGGGTCTAAATTCCCTGTAGGCTCATCCGCAATCATTACTTTTGGACGATTCACAATCGAGCGGGCAATTGCAACACGCTGCTGTTCTCCACCTGACAGCTCATTCGGCAGCATTCGCACTTTATGCTTTAATCCGACCAGTTCGAGTACTTCCATTACCCGTTTACGGATGACACTTGGCTGTTCTTCAATTACTTCCATCGCGAACGCTACATTTTCATACACTGTTAAGCGCGGCAATAATTTAAAGTCCTGGAAGACGACACCAAGATGACGGCGTAAATGAGGTACGCGATTATTTTTGAGCGTTCTCAAATTAATGCCATTAATGATGACATCGCCGGAAGTCGGTTTTTCTTCACGGTACATCAACTTAATAAATGTCGATTTACCCGCCCCACTAGGGCCAACTATATATACAAATTCACCCTTTTTTATATGAACCGTAATCCCGTTTGCGGCGACGACCCCATTAGGATACTTCTTCACTACATTATTCATTTCAATCATTCACGAAACCACCTAAGCTCAATATCTAGTATTTTAAATTTTAGTCTTACCCATTATAGCATTTTAAGGCTCAAATTTTATTACATTTTCTTTTCAATGTAAGCCCCGCCTCGTTTTCGGGCTCTCTAGACCGTCATGACAACATTACCAAAAATCAATTGTCGCTAAATTTTCATGGAAAAACACTATTTTTTTGGTTTTCGTAATGTTTTTGTTAAAGTATGAAATGTACTTAATATAATAAAATACTCTACACTATTTTTAATTATTCGACGGTTTCAGTGAAAATCCTTCTCATTATTTGGATTATTATGGTATTTTTCGGGGTGTTTTTTAGAAAGACTATTTTTCTATGTAAGAATACGGCAGTTTGTGACTTTTAATTGAAGATTTAGCGGAAAACAAAATAAAAGGCATCCAACTTCTTTGCGAAAAGATGGATGCCTGATTTTATTAAGGAGTTTGTCGTTGCTTTTGAGTAAATCGAACCTTCGGCAACTGCCGGTAAAACTCTTAGCCTATTGCAGTGTATAACGTACCAGTACTGTACCTGTACGAGATTCCCCTACTAATTTCAGGAGTTTCGCACCTTCCAGTTCTTTTGTGAAGCGGACTGATTTTGACAGGAATTGCTCCTCTTCTTCTGTAACATGAACATCACTTAATCCGATGTCTGCTTTTCCGAAGTTCGAGAAAACCTGGCCGTCCAGAGCGACTGTTTTCGGAACATAAATTTCAACGGATCCTGCCAATGCTCGCGCCTTGATTTTATGCGCTTCCGCACTCGTTGTTGTAATGACAACATGTCCATTCATTGACTCGGCTTCGACTTCATTTAATTCGCCGTCAACGTATATGCGGCCATTTGCTGTACCGATTTCCAAATCTTCGCCTTTGATCTGACGGGCTTCTACGGCACCATTGCTCGTTTGCAGCTCCGCATGATCAAATATTGCATTTTCCAGACGGATTACCCCATTATGTGTACGCGCTTTAACTAGCTTTGCATCAACCTGTTCGATTGAAACACTGCCTGTTAATAATTTTGCAATGATAACATCATAATGTTTTTCTGGAATAGCGACTTGTACCTTCACTTGTGCAAATTTATTTGTTGACTGGATAAATAATTTGTCATTTGTCAGCTTGGACATGTTTTCCGTTGTGTGCGCAATCGTTTCTTCCTCTGTACCTTTTAACGGTGTTTTCCCCGTCACATTGACAGTAACTAAATCATCCGTAGCTCGTACGATATCGACTTTACCATTGGCGATTTCCAGCTCTACCCCTTTTACATCCGCTACAGGGTAAGCATATGTTTTAGTGAATTCCACTTTTTCCCCAAACGGTGTATCAATATCAAGCTCTTTGAACTTCGTTAATGCCGCACCGACCAATCCTGTCATGCGTGTGCTGAATTGCGTTAAATCCTGCTTAATATCGCCCATGAACTCGTCCATTTTTTTATTGAATTCTTTATCGTTAAATGACTTGCCGAAAATATCTTCAAATCCCGTTGTTTTACGTTTTTCTTTTTGCTCTTCAAAAACCGGTTCTGCATTAAGGGGCTCTTCCTCGTACTTTTCCTCAAAAACCGGTTGCTCAACTGGTGCTGCTTGTGATGGAGTGGATTCCTTTTCCGACGACAATTTTTCCAGTAATACAATTGCCTCTTCTGCCGTAATTGTACCGCTTTCAACTAATTTTAAAATGCGCTTACGTTCTTCCTGCATAAAAAAATTCCTCCCTCTGCTTCGTATATAGTTATTATACGAGGAGGGAGGACGAAAAGTTTCGTTTGTGCTCTCAGTTTTTTAATCTATTTATTTTGCGCTTCTTTAATTCTTGATTCCATGCGCTCACGGTCACGTTCCAGAATCGGTTTTAAGTAGCGTCCCGTATAGCTTTCTTCTACTTCGGCAATCTTCTCCGGCGTACCTGTCGCTAATATGGTACCCCCGCCTTCGCCGCCTTCAGGACCTAAATCAATAATATGGTCGGCAGTTTTGATCACATCGAGATTATGCTCAATAACAAGCACGGTCTCCCCGTTTTCAACTAAACGCTGCAGTACAAGCAGTAAACGGGAAATATCATCCGCATGCAAACCGGTCGTTGGCTCATCCAAAATATAAAATGATTTGCCGGTTGAACGACGATGCAATTCCGACGCCAGTTTTACTCGTTGTGCTTCCCCGCCGGATAATGTTGTCGCAGGCTGACCAAGCTTCACATACCCTAGCCCGACATCGACAATCGTTTGCAGTTTACGCTGGATTCTCGGCAAGTTCCCGAAAAACTCCAACGCATCTTCCACCGTCATCTCCAAAATATCGGAAATATTTTTATCTTTATATTTTACTTCCAGTGTTTCGCGGTTATAACGCTTCCCGTGACAAACTTCACACGGCACATAAACATCCGGCAGGAAGTGCATCTCGATTTTAATAATGCCATCCCCGCGGCACGCTTCACAACGTCCGCCTTTTACGTTGAATGAAAAACGCCCTTTTTTGTAGCCGCGTACTTTCGCTTCATTCGTCATCGCAAAAACATCGCGAATATCATCGAATACCCCTATATATGTTGCCGGATTAGAACGCGGGGTACGGCCGATTGGCGACTGATCCACATCGATTACTTTCTCCAGCTGTTCCAAACCTTCTATTGCTTTATGCTTGCCCGGTTTCACTTTTGCCCGGTTCAGTTTCGATGCAAGCGACTTATATAAAATTTCATTTATCAATGTCGATTTACCGGAACCCGACACACCTGTAACGGCAATGAACTGCCCTAACGGAATATCGACACTGACACTTTTCAGGTTATTTTCGGAAGCGCCTTTAATTTTTATTTTCCGGCCATCCGATTTACGGCGTTCCAGCGGCAGCGGAATGAATTTCTTCCCGCTTAAATATTGGCCGGTAATCGACTCTTTGTTTTTCATTACTTGCTTTGGCGTCCCCTGTGCAATAACTTGACCGCCGTGCACACCGGCACCCGGTCCGATATCGATCAGGTGGTCCGCTGCCATCATCGTATCTTCATCATGTTCGACGATAATTAGCGTATTCCCGAGGTCACGCATATTGACAAGTGTATTAATTAACCGGTCATTATCTCGTTGGTGCAGCCCGATTGACGGCTCGTCCAGAATATAAAGGACACCCGTTAAGCGGGAACCGATCTGTGTTGCCAGTCGAATGCGCTGTGCTTCCCCGCCGGATAATGTTCCGGCAGATCGTGCAAGCGTTAAATAATTCAGACCGACATCCAATAGGAACCTCAGTCGTTCAATAACTTCACGAATAATTAATTTCGCAATCTGGCGTTCTTTCTCCGTTAACTCTATTGAACTAAAGAAATCATACATTTCCTGAATGGAGTGGCGTGTCGCTTCCGAAATGTTCTGGTCTTTAATTTTCACTGCCAGCGTTTCTTTTTTCAGACGGTGCCCTTTACAAGTAGCACAAGGCTGTTCAGTCATGTACTTTCGCATCGATTCACGCACATAATCCGAAGAGGAATCAGTAAAGCGGCGCTCGATATTTGCGATGACCCCTTCAAATTCAATATTCTTCTTATGCACACTGCCATAATCATTCGTATATTCGAATAGAATCTTTTCTTTTCCTGAACCGTATAAAATTTTATCCATTTTCTCTTTAGGAATCTCTTTTACCGGCACATCCATCGGTATATTGTAATGCTTGCATACAGATGCCAGCAGCTGCGGGTAATAATTGGACGATACGGATTCCCATGGGGCAATCGCATTTTCAAGCAATGTTAAATCCCAGTTGTGGATGACCAGGTCGATATCGGCCTTCGCCTTACTTCCAAGCCCGTCACATGTAGGGCAGGCTCCGAATGGACTGTTGAATGAAAACATGCGCGGCTCAAGTTCACCGATTGAAAAGCCGCAAATCGGACATGCATGATGCTCGCTGAATAACAGCTCCTCATGATCGATGACATCGACTAGAACGCGGCCATCCGCAATTCTGAGCGCTGCTTCAAGGGAATCGCTTAAACGCGTTTCATTACCCTCTTTTACGACAACACGGTCCACGACTACTTCAATCGTATGCTTTTTATTTTTATCGAGCTCGATATTGTCATCGAGATCACGCAGTTCCCCGTTTACACGGATACGAACAAAGCCTTGTTTTTTCAAGTCTTCAAGCAGTTTTACATGCGTTCCTTTTTTCCCTTCAATAACTGGAGCAAGCAGCTGCATTTTTGTGCGCTCCGGATATTCCATCAGGCGGTCAACCATCTGTTCAACCGTCTGTGATGTAATTTCAATCCCATGTGTCGGGCAGTACGGTTTTCCGATACGTGCAAAAAGCAGTCGCAAATAATCGTAAATTTCCGTTACTGTTCCGACAGTCGAGCGCGGGTTACGGCTCGTCGTCTTCTGGTCGATCGAGATAGCCGGTGACAGTCCTTCAATTGTATCGACATCCGGCTTGTCCATTTGCCCTAAAAACTGGCGTGCATACGCGGACAATGATTCAACATAACGACGCTGCCCTTCCGCATAAATCGTATCGAATGCCAATGACGATTTACCGGAACCTGAAAGCCCTGTCACAACGACAATTTTATCGCGAGGAATTGTGACATCAATATTTTTTAAATTATGCGCTCGTGCACCTTGTACGACAATTTCTGTATTTTTCACATTGTTCACCCTTCTGCTTTCAATTCAAATATCATGTCACGTAATTCAGCCGCGCGTTCAAAGTCCAGCGCTTTTGCGGCTTCTTTCATTTCAACTTGCAATGTTGCAACAAGCTTCTCCAGCTCTTTTTTCGTCAGCTTTTTGCCGCCTGTCACTTTTGTAATATATGTTTCTTCCCCTTCCGCAGCTTGTGTTGCACGGATAATATCAGGAATCTTTTTAATAATTGTTTTCGGTGTAATACCATGTTTTTCATTGTACGCCATTTGAGTTTCACGACGACGCTTCGTTTCACCGATCGCCTTTGTCATTGAATCCGTCATATTATTGGCATACATGATGACATGACCGTTCGAGTTACGTGCTGCACGTCCAATCGTTTGAATGAGCGAACGTTCCGAACGGAGGAACCCTTCCTTGTCCGCATCCAAAATCGCGACAAGGGATACTTCAGGAATATCAAGACCTTCCCTTAATAAGTTAATACCGATCAGCACATCATATGTCCCTTTACGAAGCTCGCGGATAATTTCGATCCGTTCCAGCGTTTTGATTTCTGAATGCAGGTATTCGACTTTCAAGCCCATTTCCTTTAAATAGCTCGATAAATCCTCGGACATTTTCTTTGTTAATGTTGTGACAAGCGTTCGTTCATTACGGCGGATACGCTCATGGATCTCATCGATCAGATCATCAATCTGCCCTTCAATCGGACGGATATCAATTGTCGGATCAAGCAGCCCTGTCGGACGAATGATCTGCTCCACCATGTCCGGTGTATGCTCCAATTCGTATGGACCCGGTGTTGCCGAAACATAAATCGCCTGGCTTACTTTTGACTGGAATTCGTCAAACATTAACGGGCGGTTATCCAGTGCGGACGGCAAACGGAAACCATGTTCAACCAGTACCCCTTTACGGGCCTGGTCTCCATTATACATACCACGTACTTGCGGTAATGTAACATGGCTTTCATCAACAACAAGCAAAAAATCTTCAGGGAAGTAATCAAGCAATGTATACGGTGTCGCCCCTGCTTCACGCAAAGTTAAATGGCGCGAATAGTTTTCGATACCTGAGCAAAAGCCCATTTCCTTCATCATTTCCAGATCGTAGTTTGTCCGCTGTTCCAAACGCTGCGCTTCCAGTAAACGGTCTTCCGAACGCAATACCGCAAGGCGCTCCTCCAGCTCTTTTTCAATATTTTCAATGGCAACTTTCATCTTCTCTTCGCGGGTAACGAAATGGGATGCCGGGAAAATCGCGACGTGCTGACGGTCCCCTAAAATTTCGCCCGTCAGTGCATCCACTTCACGAATCCGGTCTACTTCATCCCCGAAAAACTCGATACGGATACAGTGTTCATCGCGTGACGCCGGGAAAATTTCGACAACATCCCCGCGCACTCGGAACGTACCACGTGTAAAGTTAATATCATTCCGTTCATATTGAATGTCGACCAGTTTCCGCAATAGCTGATTGCGCTCGATTTCCATCCCTGTACGAATGGAAACGACCATTTCACGATATTCTTCCGGATTACCGAGACCGTAAATACATGATACGGACGCGATAATAATGACATCTTTCCGTTCAAATAACGCAGTTGTTGCCGAGTGGCGCAATTTATCGATTTCTTCATTAATACTTGAATCCTTTTCAATGTACGTATCGGTTTGCGGTACATACGCTTCCGGCTGGAAATAGTCATAGTAGCTGACGAAATACTCAACCGCATTGTCCGGGAAAAACTCTTTAAACTCACTATATAATTGGCCGGCCAGTGTTTTATTGTGTGCCATCACGAGCGTCGGCTTATTCACTTCTTTAATCACATTGGAAATCGTAAATGTTTTACCCGTACCTGTCGCCCCCAGCAATGTCTGGTGACGCTTGCCTTCTTTAACCCCCTGTACGAGCTGTTTAATCGCTTCCGGCTGATCCCCGGCAGGCTGATAGGCGGACTTTATTGTAAAAGTTTCTGTCATATTCAGATTGTCCTTTCTGTCGCTTATGTTATGTTCTATTTTAACATACCCGTTTTTAATTTACGATAAAATTGCGAACGTACATTCGAATTTAGTGTTGTGGGGTGTTTGATAGGTGCGCCGGATTTATTGGAACTTTGGTGGCGGATATTAGAAAAGTTCGGTCACTTATTTGAAGTTTGGGGCCGGTTATTCGAAAATCTCCAGCACTTATTAGAAGAATTATCCTTTTTATTAGAAAATAACCAATATATTAGAACTATTTTAATTTTATTAGAAACTTTCCTCCTATTATTAGAAAATAACGGATCCGCGTTTGCCCATAAAAAAAAGCCACCTGGATAGGGCGGCTCTTAAGAAACGGTTTCCAATAACTCTTTTAACTCTGTAGTATAGCTGTGAAATGCTTGTTCGTTCTTTTGATCTAATGATGTATCGATAAGTAACTTTAATTGTTCAATACGTTGCATCCGCTGCAACCGACTAATAAATAAATCTAAATAAATTTCATTCAATAGCTTCTCTGCATGATGTTCAGTGGACTGCTGACTAACCGCTTTCAAAAAGTCTGTATACGAATAATATTTATCCATCGATATCACCTCGACCTCTTTTAACCATTATAAATTAAAAGTCATTTAATTTGCAATATATTCTGAAAAATTATCATATGACAGAATTTTCTAAATATAATGTTGATTTTTAGCAGTTTATGCAGTAGTTTAGATGTATAGTGAAAATTTAAGCGATTAAAAAAGTAGGAAAGATAGGGGATACAAAATGATCAGTAATTTAACACAAAAATCCAATTACATTATTTCTAACTCTACCTTCTGTTTAAGGTCCTATCAGCATCGAGATAAAATTCACACTGCCATTTTGGACAAGTACGGTCAATCTACATCTCCGTATAAACCATTAAAACTTATTCGCGATACTTGTCGTCTGCATGGAAGTTCCTATGACGCAAGCAAATATCAGGCGAGACGATTTTTTGGAGAGAATAAACATAAATTGCCGATCATGGTGGCCTATGATTTCGGGGATCCGTGTATTTTATTCCCCCTGTTTTCTCCGTTTTCACCTCACAATATTTGGTTATCCTTGAATCCTATTATTAATATTAGTGAAGACGGTGATAAAACGCTCGTAACTTTTGTGGATAGTACGGAGATTAGTCTGGACATCAATATGAAATCATTCAACCAGCAATATGTACGCGCTGCGATGTACTATAAATATCTGCTTTTACAGCGCAATGCCATCTTATAGGAGCATCAGCTTTTTTTAAAATATTCAGCAAGAAGTAACTCACTTTGATTACGAAGGCGAATATTCGAATATCTTCTACACTCCATGATTCCCCCAAAATAAAAATGATACTCGGTAAACAAATCATCCGTTTTGCCTCTCACTAAGCGCATCTGATGAAGTTTAAAATAGTCCTTCGTTTCTTTTAAGTCATGCTCTATTTTGATACGTACAGCATCGATTAATTGCAAATAGGGATTTTTAAATTTGAACGGACTTTGCTCCACTATTGTGTAATCTTTCCCAAGAATAATTAACAGCAACGGCAAATAAATCCCAGCCTCATAATACGGAATCGTTTTAGAAGGAATTTGCAGCATACGAATACCTCCAATCAATAAGAACGTTTGTTCGTATATGTATTTTCACATATTTTTTTAAATCTGACAAGTGGAAAATTATTACTCAGCTTAAATTTCACTAAAAAACCGTGCCTTAGTTTTTTACTAAGGCACGGCTTTCAATTTTTCCAGCGGATGACCGCTGAAAGTTGTTTAATAGGAGATTTTTGATCGTAAATAGGCAGTAATGAAAATATCGAGGTCGCCATCCATTACAGCGCCTACATTCCCTGTTTCTGCACTTGTACGGTGATCTTTTACCATTGAATACGGATGGAACACATATGAACGAATTTGAGAGCCCCAGCCGATTTCTTTCTGTTCTCCACGGATTTCATCCAGCTGTGCCTGCTGCTTTTCGATTTCCAGCTGATACAGCTTCGATTTCAGCATTTTCATTGCGGCATCACGGTTTTTGATTTGCGAACGTTCAGACTGACATTGTACAACGACACCTGTTGGTAAATGGGTAATACGTACAGCCGAGTCGGTCGTGTTAATATGCTGACCACCGGCACCAGTTGCACGGTACGTATCGACTTTCAGATCTTCTGTTCGCACATCGATTTCGATTTCGTCATTGAACTCCGGCATTACATCACACGAAACGAATGATGTATGGCGTCGACCTGATGAATCGAACGGTGAAATACGTACTAGACGGTGTACGCCTTTTTCCGCTTTCAAATAGCCGTATGCATTATGGCCTGAAATTTGCAGTGTAACCGATTTAATACCGGCTTCATCACCAGGCAAATAGTCGATTGTCGTTACTTTAAAGCCGCGCTTCTCTGCCCAGCGTGTGTACATACGTAATAGCATCGAGCCCCAGTCCTGCGATTCTGTACCACCTGCACCTGGATGCAGTTCCAGAATGGCATTGTTTTTATCGTATGGTTCTGATAACAGCATCTGCAGTTCGAAGTCTTCCATTTTTGCTCGGAATTCGGCCAGTTCTTTGCCCAGTTCTTCCTGCAATTCTGCGTCTGGCTCTTCGCGTAGAAGCTCGAGCGTCATTTCAAGATTTTCCTGTATATCGACTAATTCTTTGTATTCGTTGACAACTGCTTTAATGCCGTTACTTTCGTTAATAATTGCCTGTGCTCCGTTCTGGTCATTCCAGAATTCGGGTTCAAGCATTAGTTCATCTAGTTCCTGGATACGAGCCTCTTTGTTTTCTAAGTCAAAGAGACCCCCTGAAGTCCGCTAGTTTTGTAGCTGTATTTTCGAGTGCATTCCGCACATCTGCTAATTCCATCATATATTTTCCTCCGTAGTGGGTGTTAAAGTTTGGTCTTCTTATATCGTTGATTTCCGTTGCGGCGGACGCGTTTCGCGGGCGGGCGCCAATCCTCCTCGTCGCTACGCTCCTGCGGTGTATCGGCTGTCCCGCTATTCCCGCAGAAGTCGCCGCCTCCACTCCAATCAACTAATGTCGTTTAAAATGAAAACAATTCACTATATAAATATTTGGCAACTAGATTTTATTACAAAAACAAACCGGGTCATTGAGCATAGTTTCAATGACCTCGGTTTTATTGCTTTTATTGGCCTACGCCGTGGCATGATTTGTATTTCTTGCCGCTGCCGCATGGGCATGGGTCGTTGCGTCCGATGTTTTCCGCTTTACGTGTCGGTAGTTTTTTCGGTTTTGCTGCGCCTTCTTCTTTCGGGTTAACAGCTTGACCTTTTGCTACTTCTTCACGTTGCAGGTTGCTGCGGATTTCCGCTTTTAATGCGTACTTCGCCACATCTTCACGTACTGCTGCGACCATTTCCTCGAACATTGCAAAACCTTCTTGCTGGTATTCGCGTAATGGATCGTTTTGACCGTATGCTCGCAGGTGAATCCCTTGACGTAACTGGTCCATCGCATCGATATGGTCAATCCATTTCGAATCGATTGAACGCAGTAAAATAACCTTTTCAAATTCACGCATACGCTCTGGTGTCATCGCTTCTTCTTTTTCATCATAGCGCGCTGTCACTTTTTCAGAAATGAACGCGATCATTTCTTCCGGTGATTTATTTTCAAGCTGCTCTTTCGTAATATCGCCTTCATCTAAAAGATTTGCTGCGATATAGTCTTCCAGTGCATCCAGTGTCCAGTTTTCCTTCTCGCCTTGTGTGTGAAGGGCTACTTGATTTTCGATTGCCTGAGAAATCATTGACTCTACCAATGCACGCATATTTTCCGAATCCAATACTTCTTCACGTTCTTTGTAAATTACTTCACGCTGTTGACGAAGTACATCATCGTATTGCAATAGACGTTTACGCGCATCGAAGTTATTCCCTTCAACACGTTTTTGTGCTGATTCTACCGCTTTTGAAACCATGCCTGACTGGATCGGCTGTGTATCGTCCATACCAAGCCTTGCCATCATCGACTTCATTTTATCTGAACCGAAGCGGCGCATTAATTCATCTTCTAAAGAAAGATAGAATTGCGTTACCCCCGGGTTCCCTTGACGACCAGAACGACCACGAAGCTGATTATCGATACGGCGTGATTCATGACGCTCAGTACCGATTACCGCTAAACCGCCGATTTCAAGTACACCTTCACCCGGTTTAATGTCCGTACCACGACCTGCCATGTTTGTCGCAATTGTAACGGCACCTTTTTGACCGGCATTTAAAATAATTTCCGCTTCACGCTCATGGTTTTTCGCATTTAACACGTTATGCGGAATTTTAAATTTCGTTAAATATTTTGAAATAATTTCCGATGTTTCGATTGCCACCGTACCAACCAGTACCGGTTGGCCTAAACGGTGACGCTCTGCAATATCTTCCGCAACGGCTTTGAACTTGCCTTCCATCGTTGCAAAGATAAGGTCAGGACGGTCATCACGCGCAATCGGCTTGTTCGTAGGAATCGCCACAACCTGCATATTGTAGATATTGCGGAATTCCTCTTCCTCTGTTTTCGCTGTACCTGTCATACCAGACAGTTTCTCGTACATACGGAAATAGTTTTGGAATGTAACGGTCGCCATTGTCATCGATTCATTTTGAATCTCAAGACCTTCCTTCGCTTCAATCGCCTGGTGAAGACCATCCGAATAGCGGCGGCCTTTCATTAAACGACCAGTAAAGCCGTCAACGATAACAACTTCCCCGTCCTGCACAACATAGTCGACATCTTTATGCATCGATGCATGTGCTTTTAAGCTTTGGTTGATCGCATGGTTTAAACGGACATGTGTTAAATCGAATAAGTTATCGATGCCAAACGCACGCTCCGCCTTTTCGATTCCTTGCTCTGTCAGCGTTACGCCTTTTGTTGATTCTTCATAGTTGTAGTCTTCATCTTGCTTTAACATACGGGCAAATGCATTTGACTGCACGTAAAGCTGGGCTGACTTCCCTGCTTGTCCGGAAATGATTAACGGTGTACGCGCTTCATCGATTAAAATCGAGTCAACCTCATCGATTACCGCATAATAAAGCGGACGCTGTACACGGTCTTCTTTGTAAAGCACCATGTTGTCACGTAAATAGTCGAAACCAAGCTCATTGTTCGTCGAATATGTAATATCCGCTGCATATGCTTCGCGCTTTTCTTCTTTTGACAGGCTATTCAAGTTCAGACCGACTGTTAAGCCTAGCCAATTATATAACTCTCCCATTTCAGTCGCGTCACGGCTTGCTAAATATTCGTTGACCGTTACGACATGAACACCTTTACCAGTAAGCGCATTTAAATAAACGGACATTGTCGACGTTAAAGTTTTACCTTCACCGGTTTTCATCTCCGCGATGTTACCTTCGTTTAATGCAGCCGCCCCCATAATCTGAACGCGGAACGGGAACATGCCAAGAACACGGCGGGATGCTTCACGAATTGTCGCAAATGCTTCAGGCAACAAAGCGTCCACTGTTTCCCCGTTTTGATAACGGTTTTTAAATTCTTCTGTCTTCGCTTTTAATGCATCATCAGAAAGGCTTTCAAACTGCCCTGCCAATGCCTCTACTTTATCTGCAATTTTTTCTAAACGCTTTACTTCTTTTTTATTGAAATCAAATAATTTATTTAATATGTTTGCCATCGAATTGGTCACTTCCCAATAAATAGTCTCAAAGTATATTTTAGCATTATATATGCCGGTGGTGCAAATTGACTGTTGCAATCGTGGTAATGCGCATCCAAATTTTCACTAGAAAGAAACTCATCGGGATATGGAATATTTTATTAGCCACTTTTTCGTAGATATTAGCCATCTTATATATTTATTAGCCACCTTAACTACGATAATAGCCATTCGGAATTACTTAATAGCCATTTTGCAATAAATATTAGCCAATTCAAATTATAATAGCCACTTTATATTTTTATTAGACGGTTCCATATGTTTATTAGCCACTTTGCTGCAAAATTTTCACTACCTAAAAAACGGATTGCCCATTTCAGGCAATCCGCTTGTAAGCCAATCATTTAGTTTGTTTCGATTAAACCGTATTTACCATCTTTACGTTTGTAAACGATGTTTGTGCCGTCTGTTTCTGCATCTGTGAAGATATAGAAATCATGGCCCAGCATGTTCATTTGTAAAACAGCTTCTTCCTGATCCATAGGTTTCAGATCAAACTGCTTCGTACGAACGATTGTATATTCATCCTCTGAAGATTCAGCGTTCGCTTCCATTTGGGATGTCACATTGGCAAAGTAGATACCTGTACCTTCGCGATCACGGAATTTACGGTTTACTTTTGTTTTATGTTTACGGATTTGGCGCTCAAGCTTGTCGACAATTAAGTCAACAGCCGCATACATGTCGTTATGTCGCTCTTCGGCACGCAGCGTTAAATTTTTCATCGGAATCGTCACTTCTACTTTTGTTTGTTTATCATTATAAACCTTCAAATTGACGTTAGCGTTCGCGTTCAGATCTTCATTAAAATAGCGTTCTACCTTTTCAATTTTGTTCTCCACGTAATCACGAATCGCTGGAGTTACCTCAATATTTTCACCACGAATGTTAAACTTTAGCATGTGAACTCCTCCTTCATTACTGCTCTTATTAACTAATTCTACATACATAAATAAAATCCTGTTACGTCTTGAAACTTTTTTCAATTTTCGACAAGTTGTCCTACATATTGATAAGAAAGACACCGTATCGTTATATAGACTCAATGGTAACCAACCAATTTACTTACGTCCGACTTCTTTTTTACGACGAACTTTTAATTCGCTGACGATCAGTTCTTCAATACCTGGCTGATTTTCGAAGATCAAACCATATTGGAACTTATCGCCGTACCTCTTCTTCCATACGATGTCTCCAATGGCCTTAATCAGTACTTCGTCTAAAATGAATTCCAGTTCCAACTGCACCAGGTTATTATTATTTTCACCAATTTCCCGAGAAGAAAACATTTTCATTCCATGCGGGCTCACATCGATGATTTCACAGGGGTATTTTATCACCTCTAATTGTTCCTGTTTTCCATTGATCAATTCGGTAAAATTTGCTTCGATCGGGACCCCGAAAGTAAAGCGGAATCCTTCTGTGCGTTTAAATAGCATAACCGTTCCCCCTAGCCATTCAGTGCTACAATTTATATACCCACATTATGATGGAATATACGATTAAATGTCTATGTGCTTCAGTGCTATTTTAAGAAGAATTTGTGACTTCAAACTCATGACTAATGAACCAGAATTGTTTCCATTTGCAATAAAGGATTATGCAATCGATAAAAAATTGAGAAACAAAAAGAGTTTCACACATTGGGATGCTCCGTTGCGTAAAACTCTATGCTTATTATTGGATTACATACTCTTCATTTATTTCTGCACATTTTAACAGTATTTGCTGTTCGGCTTTGGAATACAAAGGACGCCTGTAAAATTGCTTTACAAAAGTCGTCGAACAGTAATCTTTTGCCTTAAGCCACTGTTTATACAGTTTACTGTACGATACAGGTACTTTAATTCGTTCATAATTCATTAAGATGACGATTGAGTGATTTTCCGTATCCGGTTCAATATTATGAACATGATGCAATGCAAAGTACATACAATTTTCCAGGTTGCGCATTGCCTCTGTCGGAAACCAAATATGAAATAACGGAGACCTCGGAATCATGATCGGGTTGACTGAATTGGAGCTAATGACCGCTTTTGCCGCTTCTTTAGCGCCTTTTAAGCTTGAACCATGTTGTTTCAGCTCCATATCCAGCAATTGCATTGGTGTGAAAGGCACTTTTTTATAACCAGTCGGAGTGATTATAAGCGTATAAAGATTATTGAACTGATCGAATTTAGGCTTTAATACACAGGCATCATAAAGGGAATTTCTATACATTTTCCATACTCCTTCCAATTTCTTGTTATCATTTTCAGTAAAAAGGAGTATACTTACTTTATGTCGGTATACTCCGGCGTCCAAACCTCAGGTGATGTCTATGCAGGATCTTCACTTGGGGTTTTTTATTTTGCCGTTTCACATACTCACTCACCCCCTTTACCGGTTAACATGATCTGGTAACCGCTTTCTTTGATGAATACAAGTAATAGAATTTTTCCAGCCAAAAACAATACCGCGACGGAATAGAATTATGATAGACGACTAACCGATTTATTATGTATTGGGAAAACGGATGAAATATTCGGATTCATGGAATGTAGTGGCATCTTGGGGGTTAATATTACCGTTTTCTGATTACTAAAAGGCGAATATTAATTTATTGGATGCTGATGGTCATAGGATGTACTCATTGTAGGACTTCATTCAAAAACAGAAGCTTTTTTGATTAAATTTGCTAATTATTTACATTATACAAAATAGTACAATATAATCAATACTATTTTGACTATTTTAAATTTTATAAATAAAGAAGTCGAAATTTAAGAGGAAAGTTGTATTTGAAAAAGCCGTTGTGAAAAGACTGTATTCTTCTCACAACGGCTTCTATATTTTAAACTTGTCCAGCTGTACCGTATTGCTGCTGGCGTGTAATTTTGATAACTTCTTTCCATGTGTCGCGGAATTCTGTTACGAGGCCTTCGACTTCTGTGATGATTGTAGAGTCATTGTTGATATTCGCTTCCATTAAACGACGGTTCATATAGTCGTACAAAGGGATCATTTGCTTCGATACTTCAAGATCTGTATTTAAAGTCGACATCAGTTCCGAAATAATCGCCTGTGCCTTTTGGATGTTTATATTTTTTTCTTCGATATTTTTTTCTTCAATCGCTTTTTTAGCTCTCGTTAAAAATTTCAGGCAGCCATTGTATAGCATTAATGTAAGCTCACCCGGTGACGCCGTTGTCACACTGTTTTGTTTATATGCATTAAAAGCAGCTGCTGTTTGAACTGTCATCATACACACTCCTCTATAGTTAAAACGCGCGTATCGGCACGTTGTTATTTCTTTTGATCGTAGTACTTCCCGTCCATGACCCGAACGGACGCATACGGGTTATTATACTGCACTTCGCTTTTCTTTGCTGTCTGGACGTTTTTCATATCCTGTCTGATTTCACCCATGAGCGATGCCAGACGTTCCTGTATCCCTTTATCGAGCTCTTGTAACAGCGCATGCTGCGGGTTTGTTTTGGACAGCCGGTTATTTTCCTGTTGAAGGGAGGCAATAAGCTGGCCGCGCTCTTCCAGCAGCTCATCAACAGATATTAAAAGTGCATCACGATCTTCCGTTTTCCCCACTTCCCCAAGTTGTTTAAAAAGCTTCGCGGAAACTTGAAGTAATTGCTGTTCTACCGCCATGTTTTCGCCTCCGCTCTTTTAGTAATACTGACTCATCAATGACGCTGATTGACTGTTCGCTTTGTTAATCATAGCTTCCATCGCACCGAATTGCTTCCAGTAACGGTCTTCGATAGATATTAATTTATCTTTCCAGGCATCTAGACGGTCGTTAACATTTTTCAGATATTTACCTAACGTATACTGTGTTTCCGTCATCGAACCACGGCCTGCACGCTCATCGATTTTTTTCTCAATTGCATCCATTTCATCACGGATTTTACGCATGAAACCACGTGTATCACCTGTGTCGATTGTACCGTCTGCTTTCGTTATCGTTGCTGACTTTTCACCGCTCATTGTCAGCAATTGTACCACTGCATCCGGGTCTTCCTCCAATGCTTTACGCAATTTCGTTTCATCGATTTCAAGCGTACCACCGCTCATGTAATCTTTCGAAGTACCAATACCGATAGTGTACAACGCGTTGTATTTCTGGTTCGTTACAGCGTGATTTGTCTGGTATACAAGACCGCGCAGTGATGAAAGTCCGCTCGTAATAATTGAATCATTTTTTAGCAATCCACTTTTCGCACGAGACTCCCAATTTTCAATATCTTTTTCTTCCATTTCTTTCTTTTGAAGCTCTGTTAATGGCTGGTAATCGCGGTATTTCGGCTGTTTCGTCTGATCAGTTAAATCTTTGATGAAGCCATTGTATGTTGAAACAAATTCTTTTACTTTTGTCATGATTTCGTCGACGTTTGTGGATGATGTCATTGTTACAGGGTTAGTCGTTGTATATGAAGCTTTCATTAAATCTTCTAATGCTTTATCAGCATCTTTATACTTATTTTCCACCGTCATAAGAGAGTCTTGTGCATCAATTGCATTTTCCCAATTTACCTTAGCAGCATTCCGTTCTTCTTCACTAAGAGCTGGGTCTATACTTTTTTGTTGTTGTTCATTAATTTCACTTGCAATTTTTGCTTTTACAGCATCAATTTGTTCTTTTAGTTTATTTGGATTATCTGGAGAATCGGATAATGCAACATTATAAGTTTTCGCTAATGAGTTAATTGTCTCCATTAATTTTTGTGAAGCCACAGTTAAGGTTTCTTTAGCTTCATTAACAAGTGTATCTTTATTATTAAACGTAGATTTCAATGTAATATTGTAGCCGTTTATCGAAAAGGCATTTGTTGTACGTTCTGTTACGATTCCATTTACTTGAAACTCTGCATTTTGACCTGCTTTTGTTACTAAGTTATTCAAGCCCAGTTTTTCAAACAACAATTTGCCATTATCATTTGTCGTCATTGCATCTGTCGGCGTTACACCGTCCGTTTCAACTGCCTTACCTGTGTTTTTAGCCGTAATCGATAACTGTCCACTTTCAAATATTGCAGAAACCCCTGCATTACTGCCATTTATTTTAGTAATAAATTCACTTACAGTTGTATTCTCATCGATTCTAATTGATACTACTTCGCCCATTTTTCCTTGAGCATTGATTGCCTGAAGCGTAAATTCTGGCGGCATATCCTTAGCACTACCAAATAAAGAACTCAGCTTTGTATCTCCTGTTACTCCATCTACCTTATTACCAACACCACGTGCTGCTTCAGCTAATTTTGTAACTTTCTCAATTGAAAGGGAGCCTGAAGCCGAACCCGTCGCAACCGCAGACACCAGATCCGAATTTGAACTTGTTGCCGTCTTCGTATTTAAGCTTTTTAAAATAAAATTATCGGCAATATACGTATCCAATGTCGTCATCTTTTTGTTGACGTCACGGTAGGCATCACGCTGCCATTCATAAATTTGCTTTTGCTGTTCTAGCTTATCCATTGGCATTCGCTCAGCTACCATTAACTTTTCTACAATACTATCTATATCCATTCCTGATGCTAAACCGCCAATACGCATCGTTGACATATAATCTCCTCCAAACTTCTTATGCATCCTTTTTGCTAGGCAATATTACGACAGGCACTAAATTTTCTTATCGACAATCATTCCTACGAGCTTTTGCATTTCATAAAATACATCAAGCACTTTTTTTGAAGGAATTTCACGAATAACCTCATGTGTTTCTGAATTCACGAGCTGTGCGTAATACGTATCCAATCCTTCATGGAATACAAATTTCAATTCACTGTTATTTATTGTGAAAAACTCATTTAAAGAATCGATCGCCTGCTCTAGTTGTTCTTTTGTGTCTTTTTTATCTACTGCTGATTGATTTTGTTGTAGAGCAATGGCATCCGCCTGTTCAGATCGTTGCCATTGTCCTTCTGTTGAATGCTGTGACAAGTTTGGCATTGAAATACTCGTTCCGTCAA
This sequence comes from Solibacillus sp. FSL W7-1436, assembly GCF_038007305.1. Lineage (NCBI taxonomy): Bacteria > Bacillati > Bacillota > Bacilli > Caryophanales > Caryophanaceae > Solibacillus > Solibacillus sp. FSL W7-1436. The sequence goes on along the minus strand of NZ_JBBOWV010000001.1, from coordinate 2,167,744 downwards.
TTCTCATTTTTAACCCTCCGTTACCAAATATTCTTATTTATTTTATCGGCTGCATTTCTGATTATTTTATCGTTGTTTGGAATATGGAAAAATAATTTATTCACTAACATCTTATCAATTTTAGTAAATTTAGAACTGGTCATCTAACTCTTCTAATTCAGTTCTTAACTGCTGAAACCGTTCATTTAATTTCTTTTTAATATACTCTAGCAGTGCGTTCCGCTGTTTTACCCACTCTAGCTGCGCCTCTCTATTCATTACCAACCCTTCTTTCATTGTCTTTCACTACTCATTTTTTTCTTTTTCATTTTGAAATCACATATACACAATACGCAAAATAAATTTTTACGTTATTCATTTCAATTATGCAATTCTCATCTATGGAAAAGAATTTGATGCAGTATTATCATTATGAAGGGAGATTAGTATTCAAAATATGTTTGATACCTTGGTAAAACTAAGTTTCATAAAATTTTTCTTTCTCATTTTTTATTTTGCAGACCTGCTTCCCATTCTTACCTTCGTATACGTAGCGTTTCGAACATGATAGGGTAAAATGACACTTTAGATGGTCATCTTGAATGAGTTTCTCATCAATCTCATCTTGGAATTCAATTGATTCAACGCTGATCTTTCTTTTGTCTGTCGTAACATCACAATGTTTCTCCATCAATTCGATAAACAGCTGAATTCTTTCAATTTTACTCCGCCTCCTTCACACGTCTTTTCCTTTAAGAAAAGCGTAGTTTCCATCACCTCAAGTCTAAGAAATTAAAAAAGCCCAATCCCTTTTCTTGGAATAAGGCATTTTATACGTGTTCGGTTTGTTCAGCTAACTAGTTCTCCGTTTCCTCACCTAGTGTTTCAACCATAGAGTACAACATGATTCCACTTTTATTGTCATTCAGGATGAAGGTTTGATAAAACAAACTTCATACTCCAAGGGTCTCCAACTTTACGTACTCCACTATGCTGCTTGACAAGCCTATCAACTTGATATCATCTTCCGATAATTCCAGGAAAATCATTCGGCAATGTTTTCTTCTGTAAAAATTATCCACCTACTCACTTTGAATATTCTCCAACTTTTTCGATACAATTCGCCATGTTCGTTCAATATCTCGTCTTCCTCTTCCTTCAATTAAAGAAGGACTTCTCTTCGAAGAGAGAAGCCCTGTTTTTGGACATAAAGCTCAAGATTCAGAATGTGAAATCATCCAATGTCATCCTGCTGTAGTTAGTTACATTTACAACTTAAAGTTTGGCAATCCTGCAGCTTAAATATCTAATGTTTCTTCCTTAGTGTACAAGGAATCTATACAGTATTACCCGCAAATTCAACTAATGTTGAGAAGAACCTATTTGATGGGTGCAAAACACTTTTAATTCCTCAAATTCTTTAAAAATATAATACCGTTATTTTGTATTTCTATGTACTCAATAGGAAGGTTCCGACATACTATTTCAAATGATGACAATAATGCATTTTTATGATTCTCACCAAAACGGATATGGTCCATATTAAGCAGGTTCTGCATCGCAGAGATATCACCATTAATTAATAAAAACATTAGTCGAAGGACTTTTGAACTGAATCCATAAAGGTTAAATGGTGTGTAGTATATTTTTTCGCTTTCTAATATTGCTTCTTTATAAATCCCCTCTAATTGAGGAATAATGAAATCGGTCTTAAAACACTCGCTTCTTTTTTTAGCTTTTTTAGACCAAAAAAGTTGCTCGTCTTTACTACTCATTAACAGCTGTATTGCTGATTTTAATTCCGAACTATTTCTTTCTTTAACAAGAATACCACCAGATTCCAAAACCTCGCTTAACCCACCTATTTTACTCCCTATTACTGGTATTCCAACCGTCATTGCCTCGATTCCAGTATATGAGGAAGTTTCTTTGCTAATTCCAGAAGTTACAGAAGGAATAACACAAACATCCGCAGTCCTATAGATAGAAAGAAGTATTTCTCTAGAAACTGGCTTGATAACTTTAAATTTCTCATAATTTTTACTATCTGCAATCGCTTCATTAAGTCCCTGAATTCCGTGATCAACTAAAATCACACTGAAATTTCCGGTAATTTGTCCAACAGCTTCAATTAAATATTCTACGCCCTTATTAAAACTGAAGCGACTCGGACAGAAAACAAGAAAATTATCCTCTGGTATATTCAACTGTTTTCTAATGTCAAGATAATTTCCATTAAGAAAAGATGGATGGATTGGATTGGGAATTACATCTATATTAACTCCAGGGTAGACATTCATTAAATACTTTTTCAGTTCCACGCCTACTGCTATTACTCTATTAGCTTCTTTTAAAGCAAACCATTCCGTCTTCTTCCAATATTTATGCTCAATAGAATATCTTTCAATATTTCCATTTTCTACTTCTTCTTCAGCAATATAACCGTGAACAGTTAATATTATAGGTATATTGTACAATGCTGCCCTTTCTTTTAAATGATGGAAAGAAATTACATCGTGACAATGTATGATATCTGGTTGCTCTTCTGAAATCATCAGAGAAAAGTTCATTTCTAAGCGCACAGCCCATGTTTCAATAACATCAACCATCCAATTATTCGGATAAGGGTTTAATATTTGCTTATTTACATTTAATACAATACTAGCTAAATCTTCTACAATTTTACCTGCAGGGGTAATCCATTTAACTTCATGACCGGCATCTCTAAGCCCTTCTGTAACATTAAATAAATGTGTGGATATCCCACCCCCGCTATGCGCATCTAAAGCAACCATCCAGATTTTCATTATTACACTCCTTAAAAAATATCCTTAAATTTACACATCTCGAATAACTGCTTTTCTTTTTTAGTTGCGTAATCGGATGTAACGGGAGTCTTACTAGTATCAGGTAATGGTACTTTAGTAAAAATCATACCGTTCGTATAATTAAATTTCTCCAACATAGGATGATTATTAATATAGAGGAAACCTCTCTTTTCAAATTCTTTAGCCCACCACAATTTCGGATATAAAGTAACATGTGTTTCATCTAAGTCCCAAGGATCATAGAAATGCGGTTGGTTTAAGTAAATAGTATTTCCCATTTTTGTAATGCTATCGATTGTGGTGAAAATTTCAGGTTCGGGTATATGTTCGTAAGCCCGAAATATAAAAAATAGCGCACCTTTACGGTACGCATGACGAATGGCCAACTATCCTAGATTTTTTTTCGGATAGTTGGCTATTTTGCACATGTGGCTTGAATATTTTCTGACCAAGGCATGTAGTTATGTAAAATCTCAGGTTGTTGATGGAACGGTAAATTTGGTAACTCCGTCATCAGCTTCACTAGATATTGATAAAAATCAATCCCGTTTGCTTTGGCCGTTTCAGCTAAGCTTAAACAGATGGCATTCGCATTGGCACCCGCTTCGCTCACAGAGAAAAGCCAGTTTTTACGGCCAATTACATTTGGGCGAATCGCATTTTCAGCGGGATTATTGTCAATTGCGATGTGTCCGTTATCAAGAAAAACTTTTAACTCATCCGCTCGGCACAATGTATAGTCCGCTGCTTTCGCAATCGCGTTTTTCCCAAAGAAAGGAGAACGGTCAATCCAATCGAAAAATTCAGCTACGAGGGGCTTTGCTTCTTGTTGGCGAACTTGCACACGTTCTTCCGGCGAAAGGTGTTTGATTTTACGCTCGATGTGAAATAAACGATCGCAATATTCAACGCCTATTCGCCCGTTTTTACTATCGGCTTTCAGCCAATAACGTCGTACGTGCGCCCAACAGTTAGCGAACTGAACATTAGGCAATTGACCATAAGCCGAATAACCATCACAAATCACAGTCCCTTTGAATCCCGCAATTAAATTTTCTAATATAGCTCGCCCTCGTGAGAGTGCGCTCTTAAATAAAACGATAATAGGACCTTCACTTTGTACACTACGACATACCCAGTTATAGGCGTTCGATTGAGCAGATTTTCCATCCGAACGTTTAAGTATCTGTGCATACGTTTCATCGACATGCAGCACAGACTTCGCCGTCAATAGTTGCTTCATCAAATTATAAATCGGCTGAAGCCAATCTTCTGCTACACGTATTACCCAATTGGATAAATTCTTATCGTTGGTATGTAGGCCATGTCGCTCCCATTCATTTACCTGACGGTAAAGTGGCAAGTACTGGATAAATTTATCGTAGAGAAGCTTTGCTAAAACAGTGGGGCCGGCAATGCTTCTTTGGATAACACCTTGTGGTGCTTTGCCACGTTTGATTTGTGCTTTTTGTAGGGTATCTTTTTTACACGCTTTGCACTCATAAGTATGTTCGAAATGTTGTACACGCTTCATCGTCGCTGGAATAAATTTAGCTTCTTCACGTACCATTGTTGAACTGAATTCTACCATTTCACCAAGACAACAATCACATGCTAAGTTAGCTGGGTGATGATGAATTTCTTCAACTTCAATATCCTCACGAAACGAATCATTTCGTTTTTTATTTGTCTTTTTACGAGTAACAGTATAACTAACCGTTTCCGTGCTTTGTTCTTCTGTCTGCTCAGGTTCGCTAAAAGACGGATCATCTTCAAATAAAGAGCCTTGACCGTCTGGTGCTTGATATTTGGATTTCTCTGATTTAGAACCGTATAAAGCTTTTGTTAATTGGCGAATTTGTTCAGTTAATGCTTCAATTTGTTTGGTTAAACTTTTATTTTGTTCTTTTGTGTAGGCTAGTTGTTCTTCCAATAATTGAATCACTTTTTCATTTGAAGCGTTTCCCAAATCATTCACCACATTTCGTTCAATATAAGTTATGAATGATTATACCACTTAAAATAGGGCTATTAAAAGACACCTTTTGTAGATTTCGCAATCGCCTTTGGCTGTTGCAGGGATAATCCTTCTAATAACCAACGAAGCTCTTGTTGCGAAAGATTGCGCACCTCATTTTCATTGTTTGGCCATTGTAATTTTCCATTATCTAATCGTTTATAAAGTATGGCGAAGCCATCTCCATCGAAATACAAACATTTATAACGGTCCTTGCTCCATCCAGAAAACAGAAAGATCGAATCACTATACGGATCTAATTCGAAAGAATCTTGAATGAGCGTTGCGAGACCATCAATGCCTTTACGCATATCTGTCTTGCCGCAAATGATGTAGATGTTTTGCACGCTCGTAAAATCCTGTTTCATCAACCCTTCAGCTCCTTCATAATGGTTTGTATAATTCGCTCATCTACGCCATTGAAGAAGGAAATTTCAGCCGCAGCGGTTTTAATTACACAACTTGGCTCAGTAGTGTATTGGATAGAATGAATCGAAGAAGTTTCAACTGGAAAAGGATCGAGTTTGACGGGAACAATGGTTAATTTGTTTGTTGGCATAAGAATGGCACCTCCTTAGAATGATACGTTTATCGTACCGGAGGTGCCAGGTCATTTATATGCGTTGTTTGATTGGGGGCTTACATATGTTCTAAGACATCAAAAGCTACAATCAAATCAAAAGGCCCCTGAAAAGGACATTCTGTTGCGTTTGCTGTAGCCACATAAGGGCTTGCAAGTTCATCTGCATTTTGAATAGCATAACTACTAATATCAATTCCATATGAGTCTATTCCTAATAGTCGAAGGGTACGGACTAAATATCCCATCGCACACCCAACCTCTAATACAGTTTGGGGTTGTAAATAACAGTCAATATCATAAGCCCATTGTAAAAAACGATTATCGTATTTGTAATCTTGGTAATTACTATTACCAGAATAATAATTTTGATCAAATAAATTGGTCATCTTTATAGTCCCACCCTTTCAGATTTAATAAATAAAATCTATGCCATAACCTTTAGTATCCTAATGTATACCAAATGTCTTTTGGACATTTTCCTTCTCTTATTACTTAAAATGTCCAAAATACTGGTTAAATTAGTTATTAATATTCTTCACTTTATTTAAATAACTTAATGCAAGTTCTTCTTCACCAATATTTCTTAATACATACCCTAAATTTAAAAGTGCATCATCGTTATTCGGATTATATTCAATTGCCTTTTGAAACGTAGGAATAACATAATCAAATAATTGATGTTCCCAAAATAATACTCCAATTCTTGTTAGCCATGTGCTTTTAACATCATTTGAAAAATTTTTCTGAATAATTGAAAACAGCACATTTATATTAAGTTGGTTTTCTATTACTAATTCAAAAATTAGCTGTGCCTTGTCCTCTTCAGAAAGATCGGGGACTAACGAAATTTCTTTTTCAATTTTGTCTTTTAAATAATAAGTTTTCAAGATTTCTTCTATAGAATTCACTACAATCTGAGGGCTATAATGAAGTACTGACTCCCGACAAATCTTTATTTCCGGTAGGTTTATATCTCCATTTATTATTTCTTGAAGTTTTTTGTATAAAGTTGAAATATCCCTAACTTGATAAAGCCATCCATTTATACCTTCTTGGATTATTTCTTTTGGTCCATCACAATTTGTAGATAAAACTGGAATACCTCTTGATAATGCTTCGATTAAGACTAGACCAAAACCTTCAATATCGGAAGATAACAGTAATAATGAGGCTTCTTTTATTTCTTCCCATGGATTTTCCTTCCACCCATGCCATTTAACTCTATTGTTAATTCCGAGCCTATTAGCCAATATTTTCAATTCATTTTTGTTTGGTCCGTCTCCATATATATGTAGTCTCCAATTTCCTCTTAATTTACTCATAGCCCTAAACATTATATCTAATCTTTTCTCGTTATTATTTAAACGTCCAATATAGAGAAATTCATAAATATATTTTGGTCTATATATTATATTCGACTCATCAATATTCACAGGATTCCCGACATAATGAATAGATGTCTTGGCTCCAATAACATTTTCAATTTTTTTAGAAATACTATGTGAAATAGCGAGATGAGCATCACAATATTTTAATAATCCACTACCTCCATATGCTTCTGGTGGTCCATGCAACCAGGAGATAATTGGAGGACACTTAATTTCTAGGGAACTAAATGCCATTTTACAAACTGCACCAAATATTGGTGTGTGAGTTGCTAGAACTATATCCGGTATTCCAATCTGTGTTATAAGTTCACTATATCCTATTGCCATCTGATTAATATTAGTAGGCTGTTTAGAATCAATATTCCGTCTACAATAGTAATGAATTTCTGGTAATGTTTCCGTCCAATCCTTAAAATCCGGTTCAAACATTTGACATACTCTAACACGATGACCGCGATTTTTTAGTTCATTACTAACTATCGTCAAAACTTTTTCTAGTCCCCCGCGGCCAATAGCTCTACCAAGGACAATATCTACAATCACTTAAAAATCCTACTTTCTTTTTTATAATTTAATTATTCTCAAAAAGGACCTATTTACATTTAATAGTTAGTTTCATAATACGAGCCTTAAGGTTTGTAAGAAATAAAATAGAGCGCCTTCTCATATCATAAACAATGGGAAATTAACACTCAACCATACGGGAGAGATGCATCTACACCTCTAAAACTTAAACATCAACAATCTCTATTTAAAACATGAATTATTCGTTTTGAAATCTACTCATCATTTTAAAGACGCCTTTTTAACGATAACTAGTCATTAATCACTCGAGTAATGAAACAGGTTGTGACAATCAATGATTTGGTCAAACGTTAATTCTGATTTTTCCATATAATAGTGTTTTATAATTACATTACGAATGGAATGACACATATTCAAGAAAGAATTAATGCACTTACATTTTATGAAGTGCATATCGGAGAAGAAAACATCGCTTTTGAAGCAATTCATTTTCAGACAAAAAATCAGGCTAAAGCATCTGAAAGGAAAAAAATGACTGGTCTGAAAAGCTTGGACAGTGGAAACAATGCCTAAAAACTTCTGGTTTACATTAAATAATTTTTTATTTTTATTTTTATTTTCAATTGAGTTTCTTTAGTTAATAATGATGTTTTTCTTAGGAAAATTTTTTCTAAATCAGTATCATTAAGTGTAATTGCTTGTTTATAAAGTTTTGTGAATACCGCCACTTCATTGCTAGATAATTTTGTTCTTTCGCTTAAAAATAAGAGATTTAATAAGTTTGAAATGTCGGGATTTATCTTTATCTCGCTTACAAGTGTTTTGTATTTTGAATCATTAATTTTTAATGTTAATAAAATTAAATCATTTATATTAAAAATTTGTGTCGCTAATAGTGCATTTAAATATGTGAGTGAGTTTTGATTAATTTTCCTAACTACTCGTTCGTAATCTTTTTGCAAAAACATATATTTGACTTTTACTGCCTCTTTCTCAACGGATGTTAGTTGATCTTTAAAATCATATACATTAATTAAACGCTGTACTTTTATATTTTGAGAAGCTAATAATATCTTGACTAATCTTAATACAGTCATTGTATTCCTAGATAATACATTATTTTGAATAAACAGGAATAAATCGTCTTTTGAATGATATTTTGATAATAAAGTGATTAAACTACTCCATCTTTTATCATCATTTTCATTTAATGCTAAAAATCTTGAATAATTTAATACAGCTTGTTCAAATTTTCCTTCTCTTTCATAGAGCTCACCAAGATATCTATGTGGTAATTGTTCTAAATAATCAAAACTTAATTCTGCATGTAATTTCTCTCTATTGTTCAATATAAACTCAAAAATATTAATTGCTTCTTCATTTTTCCACTCATTTGCATACATTTTTCCTTTTAAAAATTTAAAATCTACTGTACTCGAAAATAAATCTTCACATGAAGCTATAATATCCATTGCTTCTTGATCTCTATTTGTATAATGCAAACAATGAATAAGTCTTATTAATAACTTTTGAACCCATTCATAATAAATATTTTCCTTTAGTTGATAACCTTTCTTATAGTATGAGATTGCTTTATCAAAATCACGTAATGAATAATATTCATTTCCCAAAAAATAATAATCAATTCCTTCTTTTTCCTTAATTGATTTTAGAAGTTTTAAATTTCGTTCAGATTTATTTTTTTCATTTACAATTGATGACATATATCCTGAATGAAAGATTTGTAGATCGATTTTCCCTCTTATCTCCAAGCTATTTTCGTGTTTTAATAATTCATGAATGCTACGACAATAACTTATCGTACCATCATTTTTATATAGTCTTTCATGATAGTTTAACGATGTGCTACTTCCATCTTTCCCAAGAAAGTTAACGATTTGCACAAAAAATATATTCTCTTTAACTAACCTACTTTGGAGATTAGTTCTAAATATTATAAAGCTTTCCCGATCAACAAACTCATCAGCATCCATTACTAAAATCCATTCACCATTTGCTTTACTAGCAGCAAAATTTCTTGCTTTTGAAAAATCATCTTCCCATCGATAGTCAAATACTTTATCTGTATATTCAAAAGCGATATTTTTTGTGTTATCAGTAGAACCTGTATCTACAACAATAATCTCATCCGTAATTCCTTTAATCGATTCCAGGCATCTACCTAATACCTTCTCTTCATTTTTAACAATCATGCAAACTGATAGTAACTTTTCCATGCTGCAACTCCCCACAGTTTATCATATTTTATATGAATTTATACTCTTCATTAATAAAAGGTTCGTACAAAATACGAACCTTTTATTAATGAACCTATCTCTACTTAGAGATAGGTTCAAAAAATAAAATTTTAGAATTAACGTAATAGCTGTAAAACCCCTTGAGGTTGTTGATTTGCTTGCGCAAGCATAGCTTGTGATGCTTGTGCTAGAATAGAATTCTTCGTTTGTGCCATCATTTCTTTCGCCATCGTGCGAACATTTACTTTCATAAATGACTAGACTATATCTTCACCCTTTAGTAAATCTAGTAGGGGTCGGGCACTTCGGATCCACAATGCTGATGGACATTGTCTCACCTATGGAATTCATTACCATAGCTTTCACCTTAGATAGTTTTTCCTAGTCGTTGAACCTTCTCCACTCTTTCGAGACAGGAGCTTGGCTGCTGATTGCCCAATCTTTTCTTTTATCAAACCTTCACGCTTGTCGTTTCCAACTACGTTGTGGCAAGAAAAGCTCTAAGGGGTTTCCAGCAATTCACCCGATAATAATCTCTAGCCGTTACCAGCTAGGACGACTGTGCTTGCTACTGCTCTTAGGCAGCTAAAGCATAATCTACGTCACGGATACGAGATTCCGCAGAAGTTAGGTTTTCAGAAGCTGTGCTTAGATTATTAATTGTATGTTCTAAACGGTTTTGAGTTGCACCAAGACTTGAACGTTCTGCAGATACTTGTTTAATTGCGTCATCAACTGCTTTCAATTGGGCATCAAAACCATTTCCACCTGAAGCAGAGAAAGCTGTAACGTCAATGGCAGCAATAGATACTGTAACTGTAGTACCACTAGCTGTTCCTAGTGCGTCTGCGGACATATCTTTAATGTCTAAAGTAATTTGTTGCCCACCATTTGCACCAATTTGTAAAGTACCACCTGAAAATGTTCCGTCAAGTAAATTCTTCCCATTAAATTGTGTGCGATCAGTAATACCTTTAGATCCACTTTCTCCACCTAATTCTTCTTGAAGTGCATCAATTTCATCTTGAATTGCTTGAAGATCATCTGAACCTTGCGTACCAGTATTTCCTGCTTGAACTACAAGTTCACGCATACGTTGAAGGATATCATGCGTTTCATTTAATGCACCTTCAGCAGTTTGGATTAAAGAAATACCATCTTGTGCATTTTTAGAAGCCATATCTAAACCACGGATTTGTCCACGCATTTTTTCAGAGATTGCTAAACCTGCTGCGTCATCGCCAGCTTTGTTAATACGTAATCCAGAAGATAATTTCTCCATTGATCCTGATTGTGCATTTGTTGCACTATTTAATTGACGGTGTGTGTTAAGAGCAGCGATATTGTGATTAATTCTCATTATTATTTCCTCCCTGGAATGTTTGACCCACGTCCTTGTGGGCAAATTTTGTTTTATGTAGAAGAGAAGTTAGCCGGCCGGTCTGGCTTCTCTTGCTGACACTATTAATATCGGACGAACTAATTTTTGTTTAATAGTTTTTCAATCTTTTTTTACTTTTTTATTTCAACTTATCAAACAGTGATAAATCTTTCACTACTGCCTCTGTATTCGAATCGGAAATATCCTTCCTCAGCTCACCGCGGATGATGTCCACATGCCGTGGTGCTCGGATACCTACTTTCACCTGATCACCTTTAACTTCTGTAATAACGATTTCAATCTCTTCATCGATCCAGATTGTTTCGCCTACTTTCCGTGTTAATACTAGCATGTGGTCATACCTCCTTCTTCTCTACAGCTAACTGGTGGCGAATTCCGTAGTCATCATCTAAAATAATTTGCTTTGCTTTTTGATTTTCGATATTTAATATAATTGGTGCCTTTAAGTTTACTGTGGAATTCTCTAAAGTATCCTTTAAAGACACAATGACAAATACCGCGACTTCTCCAGCACTTTTAATATCCAGTGCTTGAATAACCGAGGCTTCCAAGTCAAAGTTATAATCAGCAATTACTGCGTATGGACTTGTAATAATAAATGCTAGCCCTGCTGTATTTATCGACTGCAGTACTTGGTACGCACTTTCTTCTGACAAGGTTAACTGAACAAACTCTTTTTCTTCTTCAAAACCGGGTAAACCATGTTCAAATTTGATGATTTGAGATGGGTTAATTTCGACTTCACCCATATAAGCAGTTGTAATTTTCATCATATTCTCCTTTATACAAGCCAATCAATTTTCAAAGACGGATATTGCTGCATTTCCACATTTACTTTACCAGGTATGTAGTTATGGATTGGCTTGTTTATTTTCGTATTATTAATCACCTTTTGCGGTTCTATCTGAATATTAGCTGAGCCTGGTGTGAAATTTATCTTGACGCTATCAGCCTGTGGGATAAATTTAATTCCTAAGCTTGTATATGGTTGTCTTCCAGTTCTTTTTGCCTGCTCGGCAAGGGGATTGCCGCCATTTTCAATTTTCATAAGCTCTGCGCCTTCTTGTGCCCTTCTAGCCAGTCCTTCCATTGCAGTTTGCTTACTGTACTGGGCAACTTCGGCTGTACGGCTGCGGGAACTTTTTAAATCAAGGCTTTCACGCATTTCAACCGAATCAATGGACAGCTCCGAGTTTGTTGTACGGATTGACATTTCGGCTTTTGGCTGCTGAAGATCCAAATCGGCTATTGGCTGTTCGATTTGCTGGACCGGTCTTTGTGTTGTCAGCCCGATTTGTCCTTTTGTTGTCGACAATTGAATTTGCGGGATATTCATTTTGTCCCTCCCTTTAAAGAAAGCGCTTGGCACAATGTGTCCAAACGCTTTTTCATTATCTTAAAAAGTCTGCTAATGTTGGTTGAATAATTTTTGCACCTACTGATAGGGCAGCACGATGAATCGATTCCTGTGTAATCATTTGCGTAATCGTTTTTTCATAGTCGATATCTTCATTTTCTGACATACGCTTTGTTGCTATTACTTCCTGTGACTGCAGGCGTGTGTCCATTAATTCCACACGATTTTGAAGTGCACCGATTCCCGCTCTTGTTTCAAGGAGCTTGTTCATGTTTGTATCAATTGTGGAAAGATGCTCTGAAAGTTCACTGCCTGTTGCACCGCCTTCAATCGCTGCGCTGATATCTCCAAACATTTTATCGATATCTTTAAATACATCAATCGGCGTACTATTAATCGGCAGCATAATTCCGCTGAATACTTCAATTTCAATCGGCTTTGTAAATGCTGGGTCATCCACATATTTTTCGCCATCAAACGGTGCAGTCGTAGTTTTTGTACCGCTGAAAATATAGCGGTCGCCGATTTTCGTATTCGCCAAGTTTTGAATATGTTCTCTTAGCTGCTGAAGTTCAGTGTCAATTTTTTTACGGTCATCTGCTGTCACCGTATCAGATGACGCCTGTACCATCAGCTCATTCGCACGCTGAATTGTTGAACCAATCTTATCGAATGTATCATCTGTCGTATCAAGCCAGTTATGTGCTTCACCTATATTACGGGCAAATTGCTCCACGTTATTTAATTCAGCACGATAGTTAATACCTTTCATAGCAGTAACCGGATCATCTGATGGACGGTTCACCTTTTTCCCGGTGTTCACCTGCTCCTGCAGTTTCCCCATTTTTTCATAGCTGTTCGATAAATTACGCAGCATATTGCCTGAAAGCATTGATTGTGTCACACGCATTTTGGTCTACCTCCTATAATCCGGCGCGGCCCATGCCGTTGATGATTTTATCAAGTGTTTCATCTATTACTGTAATCATGCGGGCGTTGGCATTGTACGCCTGTTGGAATGTAATCATATTTGTCATTTCTTCATCGAGCGAGACAGAACTTACTGAGTCACGGCGCTCTTTTACCGCCTGCTGAAGTGTCCCTGCATTATATTCAAGGCGTGTTGCCTGCTGACCGTCTACACCGAGCTGTCCTATTAAGCCTTCGAAGTATGTTTGTACACTCAGATTATCCAAATCTTCCAGAGCTACAAATTTCATATTTGCCAGAAGAAGCGCATTTTTACCGTTCCCTGGTTCCGCATTACCCGGATCCGAATCTGAAGCGGCGATTGTGTTCGGATCTTTTATAATCGTGTCCGATACATAAATATTTTCTGCTGTAATGCCCGGCACTAACGGATCATTTGAAATAAAGAAATCTTCTCCTTGATTCCCTTCTAAATCTGTTCCGCTCTTATGGATTTCATTGAACTTTTCAGCAAAAGCCTTTGCCATATCATTTAGTTTATTGATCATTTCAGGGAAGAGCCCTGTTGTCTCACCGTTATTATTTGTATAACCGTACGAATTGACTAATGATTTAAATTTCCCAAGGTCGCTAAAGTCGTTGATGTCAACAGTAGTACCTGTTTGCGACCAGTCAGCCGGAAGATCAGTATCATTTCCGTCTTTGTCTAATTTCACAAGTGAAATCCCAGTCATATTACCAACCGGTGTAACACCGTCATCTGCTCCATCCGTACGGAACTGTGCATAATCTTTCCCGTCTACTAGTTTAAGCTTTGAACCATCTTTTAATAGAAGGCTAACAGTAACCGGCCCTTCTGCAATCGCTAAAGAATTCCCGCCCGACCCTTTTTCCGAACGCTTCACTTCAATCGGGAAATGCGTAGCAAGCTCATCTATTAAACTATCACGAGCATCATATAAATCGTTCGGCATATAGCCATTCGGTTCGATTGTTTGAATTTGTGCATTCAGATCGCCAATTTGCTTCAAAATCGAGTTTGCATCTCTTAATTGAATGCCAAGTTCAGCACCTGCATTGTCCTGGATTTTCTTAATCGAGTTATACATGTAATGGAAAGAATCCGCTACCGCAATCCCGCGCTGTACGACAACCGCACGCGTTCCGCCATTTTCCGGACGGACATTCAGATCCTGCAGTGAATTCCATAACTCATTTAACGATTCCGCCAAACCATAGTCAGATGGCTCATTCAACACATCTTCTAGCTGACTAATAGAATGAGATCTTGTCTGCCAGTAACCAAGTTTATGCGTTTCCTGTCTGTATTGCTGATCAACAAAACTATCTCGAATCCGCTGTACAGAATGTGCCTGTACCCCTGTTCCGATATGCCCCGCCGATTTACCTGTATTTAAACCCGGACTTGGGAATCCCAGTGTTGTTTCCATATTAACGCGCTGGCGCGAATAGCCGTCTGTATTGGCATTTGAAATATTATGTCCTGTTGTGTATAGCGCAGATTGCTGCGTGAACAGACCGCGCTTGCTTGCTTCAAGTCCCATAAATGTTGAACGCATTGTAGGACCTCCCTTTTAAGTGTGTTGTATCGAATAATGTATCAATAAAAAACGCATGTATTCCCCCGCAGCATGCGGAAGCTTACATGCGATTAGGCTTTAAATTCATTGAATGACCGTTTCGTTACTTCTGCATTGCCGCGCACTTCCGCACCGGAATAATTGAACTGTTCGGTACGTTGCGGGCGCATAGCATCCAAAGTGATATTAACAAACTGCAGTGAGTTCATGACCAACTTCTGATTCAAATCATTTTGCATCTTTAACTGATTCAGAAGCGCGATTAATCGTTCACGCACACTGACCAATTGTTCTGTGGATTCGCTGTTTTCAGCGGCCGTTATCACATCGGCAACAGACGGTGTGTCAGCGAGAGCAATTCCTTTTGCTCGGAGGTAATCCGTTACCATCGACTGACGCTGTTGTTCAAGTGTATTAATCGCCGCTACATGTGCCTGCTCATTTTTGATGAGCTGATCAAGCTTTTCCATATCACCTTGCTTAATGTATTCCGTTTTCGCAAGCGCTAGTTCCAGCAGACTTTTATGCATTTTCTCTAGCTTCTCCAGCGTGACGACAATCGTGGCAATTGACATGTATTAAGTGCTCCCTTGCTTGTAAAATTTCTGTTTTTAGTCGCGGTAGAATTTCAGCATGTCTTCAGCAACCTGCTTTGCGTCTACTTTGTAGTTTCCGGAATCAATAGCTTCCTTAATCTTTTTCACACGTTCTGCACGCTCATTTGCATAGGTCGAATTCGCCTGCATCTCTTTCGCTTTACTTGAAATTTCGATCTGGTCCGCAAAAGGTTTTTGAGTTTCTGTAGTTTTCACAGGACGCGCTTGCTTATTGTAATTATTGATTGCTTGCAAACCGATTGGATTAATCTTCATCTTTATAGACCTCCTCTCAAAATCAATTACGCCACGGCGTAATTGCGTCTGGATTCGGCTTTAGGTCCACATGATGTGGATCAGTCAGCCATTGTCGCACGACGCGACGTTTTTAGGCTGACTTCCTTTATGAATGGAACTCCTTGCCGAATCCTTGACATCCGCCCGGGGCTTAAATTCATTCAGCGGCTTTTAGCTGAATGAATTTTAAAGCTCTGTCTATTATATATTTCGACTGCTTTAGCAAATTGTTTATGCTTTATCGCAAAAAACTGGACTTATGTAGTATTTTATTATGCTCATTTTACGAAAAATAAAAACGAAGTCCTATTCAAACGACTTCGTTTTACGAAATTATTTTTTTTCAGAGAGATAAGTTGCACGAGTTTTACGATCCATCTCTTCTCGGAAATCCTGTGCAGCTTCCAATGTACGCAACTCTGCTTTCAACTCATTTTGGCACTTTTCACAGAGCTTGCCTGACTTTGTCAAACGCCCACAAGTATCGCAAGGGTAGCCAAGGTTTGGAAACATCGCCGGGTGCAGACGTCCTTTACGTACCCATTTATAAAGCAAGTCCCGCTCAACCCCTGTTGCCTCTACAATCCGGTCCACATTTGCGGCACGATTTTCACGCTTACGCAGGAAACGGTATACGACCTGATATTGATCCTCTTCTATTTGTGCACAGTTATGGCAAACATCCCGCATACCCGTATAGTTAAAAAATCCGTTACATGACGGGCAATTTCTTAATTCAGCCATTTTGAGCCCTCCTCAATCGTTCACTTTAAAATGCTTTAATAATTTTTATTAAATAGTAGGTTCTATTTTTACCCATGGATTAATGTAAATCCGTCCACTGTTTTTGCGCCGGCTTCAAGCAGCGCCTTTTTCGCATGGTTTAATGTTGTCCCTGTAGTATAAATATCGTCAACTATAAGCAAATTTTTATCTTTTATTGCATTTGGGTTGATGACTTCGAACAGTTGCGGGGTTTTTAGACGTTCTTCTCTTGTTTTAAGGGATTGCTGTTCATTCGAAAGCTTTGTTAAATGGTGGGCAAACGGGATATTTGCCGCTTTCAGTAATTCATCGATATGCGCAAACGTTCTTAATTTCAGGTTTTCGGGATGCATCGGAATCGGGACAATGAGGCGGGTATCATCCTTGAGGTGTTCATGGATGACTTTATTGAATACTTTCGCAAGGAGAATGTCGTGCAGAAACTTGTAGCGGTGTAAATAATCTTTCATCGCTTCATTATAGTGGAATAAAGATACAACTCCTTCTTTCTGTTGCTGCTCGATTCGTTGAAAGCGTTGTTCACAACGTGTACAAATGGTTTGAGGCAATGTTTTTAGGAGCAGTTCTTTCCAGCCAATGTTTTGGTGGAGTTCGCGATCACATAAGAGACAATTCTGGACCGGCTTATTCATGGCGGTTCATCTCCAATATTTTATTGCGGGCCCTGTCCATTTCCATCGTGATGCCATGGTGGAAAAATACGATATCACCAGTAGGGTACTGTATATTCCGCCCGACTCTTCCGCTAATTTGAATAAGCGCACTCGATGTGAAAACAGGATTTTCCGCACCGACTACGGCTACCTGGATATTTTTGATTGTGATTCCGCGCTCTAGAATAGTCGTCGTCAGTAAGCCTTTTCGTTGTTCATTGCGCAATTCCAGGACCTTTCCTTTTCGATCCGTGTCTTCGGAATGGACACTGTCAATAGTAGATTCTATTTTTTGAAACAGCGGTGTTGCTTGTTCCATTAGTTCGATTGTCGGGAAGAAGATGAGAAATGGTTCGTTTTGTTGAAGTCTTTCGTAGAGCCAGGCTTGGAGCTTTTGGGGAATTTTATTTTTCTGAAATACTTTTTCGTAACTCCATAGCGACTGGAATCTTGGGACAGGTAAAACATGGCCATGAAATCTTCTCGGAATAAATGAATAACCCCAGTTTTCTGCGTTTCGCTGCTTTAGCAATTTGTTCGACGGAGTGGCTGTAACGAATGCAATTGGGGCATCGGGTTTTTTCGCTTTCAGTACTGCACGCTGCAATACCTCGTCATAAGTATACGGAAAGGCATCCGCTTCATCGACTATCATAACATCAAAGGCATGTTCGAACCGGTACAGCTGGTGTGTCGTTGCCAGTACAAGCTGTGCGAACTGATTGTTAATTTCTGCGCCGCCGTAAAGTGCATGAATCGTAATCCTTTGGAACACTTGCTGAAAACGCGGGTATAATTCCAATACGACATCCGTTCTTGGTGTTGCCACACAAACTCTTTTACCTGCTTTTAGGGAATTGTAGATTGCAGCAAAAAGAATCTCTGTTTTTCCGGCACCACACACCGCTTCCAATAGATGGTTTTTGTTTTGTGAAATACTTTCTGCTAGTTCATCCGCTGCTTTTTTCTGGTGAGGGGTCAGGTTGCCGGACCATGTAAACTGAACTCGCGGTTTCTGTATCAGGGGTTTCGTTCCCTTCCAGAGAATTAGCTCATCACAGCTGCACATTCGCCCCATCGTAATACAGTGCCGGCAATAGTGACAGGTTTTTTGACACTTCGCACAATGAAAGGAAACGAATTTATATGACTGTTCATTGAGACAACGACGGCAAATCAGTTTAGGTTTTGTAGTGACAGCGGGGACCGTTTCAAAATAGCCATGTTTGATATAGGTGTCGATTTTTTGCTGAGGAAATGGCGTGTGGTTGCGCGACCATATTCGTCCGGTGAAGAAATTTACGATTGAAGGCTCCGGGATCAGACCGGAGTAACTGATATGGAATGGAGATTTGCTTGAGATATTGAAAGATTTGAGAAGCCGATAGCGTTTTTTCATTGAGGTTATTGACATAATTTCCGCTCCTTTATTTGATTTTTGATGGTACTCGATATTGAGCCAATGAGTGGCTGCTTAAAAATTTCTACTTTCCACATTATTTAAAAAACTTTCTACTTTTCACTCTAAAATTTCTACTTCCCCCTGTTACGTTCCATTTTCACCTTAAAACTGTCTACTTTCTGTGGCGAATTTTCTACTTTCCGCCTACTAACTTCTAATACCAAGAATTACTTCTACTTTCGACTCAAAACTTTCCACTTCCCCTGAATAACTTTCTACTTTCCTCCCGCTAACTTCTAATACCGTCAACCGCTTCTACTTCTCTCCGTTCACGTTCCACTTTCAACTGAAAACTTTCCACTTTCCACGCCGTGTGTTCTACTTTTCCCCCACAAACTTCTACTATCCCTCGCCACCCCCACTACAAATCAAAAAACAGCCACTCTCCCTAAGAAGTAGTGACTGTTAAGCCTAAAACAAAATTATTTCTTAATCCACCCGATTGCCATTGCACCTTCACCTAGGTGTGTGCCGATTACCGGACCGAAGTAGCTTAATGTGAAATCGACTGTTGGGTAAGCCGCTTCCAGAGACTTCATCCATTCGCGCGCTTCGTCTTCACAGTTGGCGTGAATCACTGTTGCTTGAAGAGCGCCGTGCTTTTCGACTGCTGATGCTAATTGCTCTTCCACTCGGCGTAGTGCTTTTTTGCGCGTGCGGATTTTTTCGAATGGCACGATGACTTTGTTCTGGAATGTTAAAATCGGCTTTACCTGAAGCAAACCGCCGATCAATGCCGCTGCTGCAGATAAACGACCGCCGCGCTGCAGATGCTGCAGGTCGTCGACAATAATGTAATCATCCATTGAATCTTTCAAATCATTCAAATGTGTCATAATCTGCTCGCCCGATGCGCCTTCCGACGCTAGTTTAGCAGCTTCCTTTACATAGAAGCCTTGAAGGTAGGCGGCAACTTCCGAATCAAATGCGTGAACGTTCACACCTTCCACCATTGCACCCGCTTGCACGGCACCTTGGAAAGTTCCGCTGATTCCGCTTGATAAGTGTATCGTTACAATTTCTTCATAATTTTTTCCTAATGTTTCATAAAGCTCGACAAATTTTCCGACAGATGGTTGCGTTGTTTTCGGAAACTCCGCAGCACCGCGCACACGGTCGTAAAATTCTGAAGCTGTAATATCGATTTCTTCATCGTAAAATGTTCCTTCAATGTTTACACTTAGAGGAATCATATGGACATTGTACGAATTTCGTTCTTCAAGTGTTAAATAGGCTGTACTGTCTGTAACAATTGCTGTTTTCATCGCTCTCCCACTCTCCTATGTTCACTAGTTTACATGAACTCACTATAATTGTGAACGGTAATTTGTCTTTCTTATAGGGAACTCCACCCTTTAAAACCTACTTCACTATATGAAAAAAACATCTTGGCATCCATTCGCGCAAGATGTTTTTACTATATATTATAGAAGATCGGTTTTTATTCACTGCCGATATAATAGATGCTCGAAACTTTCCAACCGTCTTCCTTTTTCAACACCGTTACTTGGCGGCCGACACCGGACAGTTCTGCACCTGTATCGATTTCTTTCGTTTCAGTCTTTAAATTTGAAAATACCTGCGCTTCATCGCCGCTGTATTTTACAATCGTAATATCTTCGGCCGTACGTTTCACATCATATTGATTAAACACGTCGGAAACCGCTTCGATATCTTCATCATAATTAAAACCTGTCGCATTTTTTGAAATTATATTTTTATAACGTTCTAAATCTTTTTCATTAAAGGCTGCAATATATTCATTGAAAGCAGATATAATATTATTTTTTTCTTCCTCCGGGACATCCGCCTCTTCCTGAACTGAATCCCCCATCATTTCAAAGCCTACAGTACCTTCGTCGATCGTTTTCTGCAGATTTTCAGGTGAAGCTTCTTGTTCATTCCCGCAAGCTGCCAGTACAAAGACCGCAAGTACAGCTACCAACCATTTTTTCATAATTTTACAACCTCCCGCAAAACATTTTAGCACACAATATTGGAAAAACCCATCTTGTACAAAATTGCATGAGATGATGTTTTTTCTTATACGAATATTATTGAAGACCGATAATTTTTAAATCAACGTAAAAATTCAGTGTCCGAACTATTTGCTATCGCCTTCAAAACATTAGGACGAAACTTGTTCACAGATGTTTCATAGATTAGGCCGTAAAATCTATTTATTAATCGGTAATAATATGCAAAAATAAAAACAAGGAGACAAAAATCGAATCCTTGTTTTAACGTTTAATATGTAATTAACGTACTTCTACCCAGCCGTTTTTGATTGCTGTTACAACTGCTTGAGTACGGTCATTAACATTCATTTTCTGTAAAATACTTGATACATGGTTTTTAACCGTTTTTTCCGAGATGAATAATGTCTCGCCGATTGTACGGTTTGATTGGCCATCTGTTAATAATTGAAGCACTTCGCATTCACGCTTCGTTAATAAGTGGAATGGACGGCGAATTTCTGTTTGATGGAAATTACCTTTGTTTTCGTGCTCTGATAGACGACGGAATTCCGCAACCAGATTTTTTGTTACTTTCGGGTGCAGGTAAGAGCCACCGTTGGAAACAACTTTGATTGCTTCAACGATTTCATCGGCATCCATTTCTTTCAGCATATAGCCAAGTGCACCTGATTTTAATGCGTGTGTTACATATGATTCGTCATCATGAATCGATAAAACCATTACTTTCGCGTCCGGATATACAGCGATCAAATCAGCTGTCGCCTCTACACCGTTTCTGCCCGGCATATTAATATCCATCAATACAACATCCGGTTCGTTTTGTTCATATAAGTTTACGATATCTGTGCCGTCATCACCTTCAGCAACAACCTCGAATGTGTCTTCAAAATCTAAAATACGTTTTACCCCTTCACGGAATAATTGGTGATCATCTACAATAATAATTTTCGTCATTTCGAAACCCCCTGGAATTCTGCTATCTTATCTCGTCATCTTTTACCGGCAATGGAATTTTCATTAAAATCGTTGTTCCTTTACCGATGCTGCTGCTAATTTTCAAAGAACCTTTCAGCAGTTCGATTCTTTCTCTCATCCCTATAATACCGAAAGATCCTTCACGAACACTTTCCGTATCAAATCCAACCCCATTATCTTTTACCACAACATTAATTTCGTCACATAACCACTCAAGTTTAACAATTATCAGATTTGGTTTTCCGTGTTTCAATGCATTGTTTACACTTTCCTGCACTAAACGGAAAACGGCCACTTCATAATCTGAAGGGATTCTGCGCTCGTTATTATATGAAAGGAACTGAATCTCAACACCTGGATTGTATTCCATAATTGTAGATAAGTACTTTTTCAATGTCGGATCAATACCAAGGTCATCGAGTGCCATTGGACGTAAATCGTAAATAATGCGGCGTACTTCGGATAAGGCGTTGCGGACGCTTATTTTCAAGTCATGAATTTCTTTTAAAGCGGCGTCGGCTCCTTTTTCCCGGAAAGTGCGGTCAATTAAATTCGAACGCATCAGCACATTCGCCATCATTTGTGCAGGCCCATCATGAATTTCGCGCGATAAACGCTTGCGTTCTTCTTCCTGGGCTGCGATAATACGTATGCCAAAATCCTGTTTGATCTTCGCCTGTTCAAGTGCTGCCCCGACATTTTTAAGATCGGTAGTCAAAAAGTTAATAACAACATTCACTTGGTTCACGATATGATCCGCTCTTTCAATCGTATCATAAAGTGTGCGCAGGCGTCTTTCCAAATCGTCACGCTTATCTCTTAGCTGCTTTTCACGCTCCCGGCAAAGGGAGACCTTTAGTTGTAAATTACTTGTATTTTCATAAGCAGCACGTATTTGCTCTTCTGAATGATTATTGAAACTTTTACTTACAACGACTAATCGCTGTCTAGATAATTGAAGCAACTTTTCCAAGTTATCACTTTCATCTATTATAATCTTAATTTCATGACGCACCACTTCCAGCTCTTGTTGCATCTCTTCAAAGTTTCTGCGGCTTTGTTCGCTTATAATAAATACATCATCTTTCGAACTTGTAATAGTTTCCAACATCCGATTAAATATTACATCAAGCGAGGCGATGTCTATTTGATTGTTTTCTAGCACTTTTTCCCCACCTTACTTAGTCAGAATGCGAACTACTCTATCTTTTTACTTTGTAACCTACTAATATAGTACATACATATTATATCATGAGCAAATCATTTTTTAAGTTAAATTATAACCACAAATTTGAAATCAAATTGTAATATTAAGGAGAATAGATAATGAGAAATAACTACTTTACAGTAAAAGGTTACGGAGAATCTGAAATCATCATATCCAAATCGCGTTTTTTAACTTATGTAGAACGCGTTGAAACAGAAGAAGAAGCGATTCTCTTTATTGATAAAATAAAAAAGATGCATGCATCGGCAACCCATAACTGCTCCTGCTATATGATCGGGGAGCATGATCAGATCCAAAAGGCGAATGATGACGGGGAACCAAGTGGCACTGCAGGCGTCCCTATGTTAGAAGTTCTAAAAAAACAAGGCTTAAAAGATACGGTTGTTGTTGTCACTCGCTATTTTGGCGGGATAAAGCTTGGCGGAGGCGGTCTGATCCGCGCCTACAGTAAAGCAACAACAGAAGGTATCGCCGCTGCTCAAGTTGTTGAGCGAAAATTGCACTATTTAATGAAAATCGGGATTGATTATGTGTGGTTGGGGAAAGTAGAAAATGAGATACGCGGTTCCCACTATCCTCTTTATGATATTCAGTATGCTGAAAATGTAGAAATTTATGTACATGTTTTAAAAGAGGAAGAGCAAACTTTTATTGACTGGATTACAGAACTGACAAATGGCCAGGCAGTAGTCACACAAGAAGATGCGCTTTTTATCGAGTTTCTGAAGGAATAGTGTCGAATATACGTCATAAATATAAGAGTTACCGTTACTTTACGACAAAAGTAGATTGTAGTATATTAGATAAGATTACGAACTAGCTATAAAACCCAATTTAATATAGTGACCAATCCCTAACCTAGAGGAGAATCTTTATGAAAACAAGGCAAAATAAAAAGAAAGGCTCTTCGAAATTCAGATTGTTTCTTAAAGTTACGATGCTTTTGACTCTTTCGCTCGTAATTTGCGCAACAGCATACGGTGTCTATTTGACGAAGCAAGCCGAACATGCTGCGAATAATGCATATGAAGAAATCGAGGACCGCAAACTCCCGGAACAGCGTGAAGTAAAAGTTGAGCCGGCCCAAGACAATGTTTCTATTTTAATTTTAGGTGTCGATGATAGTGAAAAGCGCGGACAAGGTGCAGATAACTCCCGCACAGATGCCCTCATGCTTGCCACTTTAAACAATAAAACAAAAACAGTTAAACTAGTAAGTATCCCGCGTGATTCATATGTTTACATCCCTCACATCGGATATAACGATAAAATCAACCATGCCCACGCGCGTGGTGGCACACTTGCTTCAATTGAAACTGTAGAAGAATTATTTGATATCCCAATTGACTACTATTTACGTGTTAACTTTAATGCCTTCATCGATATTGTCGATGCATTAGGCGGCATTGAAGCAGAAGTACCTTACGCAATGCTTGAAAAAGACGAATTCGACCGCAACACTGTCAACCTGCAGCCAGGATTGCAAACATTGGGCGGCCGTGAAGCACTGGCTCTTGCCCGCACACGTAAACAGGACAATGACATTGAACGCGGCAAACGCCAGCAGGAAATCATTCAGGCGATCGCTTCAAAAGCATCATCATTTACATCCATCTCAAAATACGATGATATTTTAGAAGCTGTCGGTAACAATATGAAGACAGATATGACATTTACGGAAATGAAATCTTTCTTCAGCTACTTATCTGACGGCATGCCTCGTATTGATACATTGACGCTGGAAGGCTATGACGACATGTCGACAGGCGTCTATTATTACAAGCTGGATCAGGAAGCACTTGAAGAAACAAGCCATATTTTAAAAAGTCACTTAGGACTTACTCCGGAATCGACAAACATTTCGGGCACAAGTTCACAATCAAATTCAGCTTATACAACAAGAACGAATACAGATACACAATAATATTTAACCAACCTCCGCGAGTGATGCGAGGGTTGGTTTTTTATTTGATGTTTCTATTATATTTTAGAAGAGTTCTACTTTACGGATGATCTTTTCTACATACTCGTGAGAAATTTCCACATTAGACTTGAAACTTTCTACATTCTCCTGCGACTATTCTAATAAAGTTCGCGCGTTCTACTTTTCAGATGATTCGTTCTACATTTCCATGAGAAACTTCTACTTTAGCTTCAAAACTTTCTACTTTCACTTCATTCTGTTCCACATTAGGCGTAAAAATTTCTATATCCCAACACTAACTACTGCCTCAAAAAATCCCCCAAAACAAAAAAACAAGCAAACAGCACGAGGCCATTTACTTGTTTCGATCTTTTCACTTATTAAATATTCTTACGAGGTTGAGCAACGGTTTATAGTTTTTGCCGGCGAGGCCGATAATTTCTACGAACAGCTCAATCGCCACTAATATAACGGCAATGAGTAAAATTGCGCCCCATACTTTTGCCATCGAGAAGATGACAGCAGCGAGACCGAACATTGCAGCCATCGCATAAATAATCGTCACGGTTTGACGATGCGAGAACCCCAAATCCAATAAACGGTGATGTAAATGCGATTTATCCGGATCCGACCATTTTTTACCGCTGCGCAAACGACGTACGATTGCGAAGAATGTATCAGATATCGGAACTCCCAGCATAATAACCGGGATAACGAACGAAATAACCGCTACGTTTTTAAATCCTAGAAGTGCGAGCACCGAGATCATAAATCCTAAAAACAGTGCACCTGTGTCCCCCATGAAAATTTTCGCAGGGTGGAAGTTGAAAAACAGGAAACCGATTGTTGCAGCAGCCAAAATGGCAGCCATTGCGATAACGATCCCGTTCCCCATGATCATCGCCATTACAGCCAATGTCATTAAGGCAATTGTCGAAACACCTGCAGCCAGTCCATCAAGACCATCAATTAAGTTGATCGCGTTTGTAATACCGACAATCCAGATAATTGTGAATGGAATGCCTAACCAGCCGAATTCCAGTTCCCCACCAAACGGTAAGTTAATGTTATCAATTTGAATACCGCCGACAAATACAACGATAAAGGCTGCGATTACTTGACCAAGCAGCTTGGCCTTCGCAGAAATTTCGCGCATGTCATCGACAATACCTGTTGCTACGATAATTGTAGCGGCAATTAAAATCGCATATAAGTAGTCACTTTCGAAGTTCGTGACAAATTTTAAAAGTAAAATCCCGATCATAAACGCACCAAAAATTGCTAAACCGCCTAATCGTGGCATAATGCGAGCATGCACTTTACGATAGTTCGGGGCATCTACAGCTCCAAGGCGAAAAGCCAATCGCTTCACAAGCGGAGTTAGTATAATAGCAGCAATAAAAGCTACGATTAAAGACACGTAAATCATGTCTCTCCTCCTTAATTTTTGTAGTATTAAGCATTACAATAAATCGCCTTTTGGAGATTCATTAAAAACTCTACATTTTTATTCAACTTAAGTATAGCATGAACATCGCATAAAATATAGCTCAAATTCCTTCCACTATTTATTCGGCTCACATAAATTTTACATCTATCATTCTTCTACTATATTTCCAGCCTATCAGATAATTATTATTAAAATGGAAGGACTCATCCAATTTATTTATATTGCTCCTATGAATTCCCTTTTGGTCAGTAGTCTTTTTGCGCATTATTTGATAAAATAACGAAGTGTCTACTATATTAAAGTAGCCAATTTCAAAGGAGAGTAAAATAATGTTCTCAATTTTCAAACGTAATAAAGAACAAACAAGTGCTCGAGAGCTAAAAAGATACTACAAAACGGTAGAGCAAATTAACAGCCTCGAAGCAACATATAGTCCCATGTCTGACGAAGAACTCCGAAATATGACATTTACATTTAAAGAGCGTTTAGAAAGCGGAACTCAGCTGGTTGATATTATCCCTGATGCATTTGCTGTTGTCCGTGAAGCTTCTAAACGTGTATTAAACATGCGCCATTTTGATGTGCAGTTGATCGGCGGGCTAGTACTGACTGAAGGTAATATTGCCGAAATGCCGACAGGTGAAGGTAAAACGCTTGTTGCCTCACTTCCTTCTTACGTTCGTGCATTGGAAGGCAAAGGTGTACACGTTATTACAGTAAATGATTACCTGGCAAAACGTGACTTCGAATTAATCGGGCAAATCCACCGTTTCCTTGGGTTAACAGTTGGACTGAACGTTCCAATGATGGGACCTGCAGATAAAAAGGAAGCGTACAATGCGGATATTACATACGGTGTTGGTACTGAATTCGGTTTCGACTATCTGCGTGATAATATGGCACATACAATCGGTGATAAAGTACAGCGTCCGTACCACTTTGCGATTATCGATGAAGTGGATTCGGTCTTGATCGACGAAGCAAAAACACCGTTAATCATTGCCGGTAAGATGGGCGCAAACGAAGAACTGCACCGTATCGCTGCAATGCTGGCGAAGCGTTTCAAAGCTGAAGAAGATTATGATTTCGATGACGAAACGAAAGCGACCTCTTTAACAGATCAAGGTATTGAAAAAGTTGAAGCAGCGTTCGGTGTCGACAATCTATACGATTTGGAACATCAAACACTGTACCATTACGTAATTCAGGCGGTACGCGCCCACGTAATGTTTGAGTGTGATGTTGATTACATCGTTCGTGATGACAAAATTGAATTGGTTGATATGTTTACAGGCCGCATTATGGAAGGCCGTTCACTTTCAGACGGCTTACACCAGGCGATTGAAGCGAAAGAAGGCGTGACAATCACTGAAGAAAACAAAGCACAGGCCCAAGTTACAATACAGAACTATTTCCGTATGTATCCGACATTATCAGGGATGACAGGTACTGCGAAAACTCAGGAAAAAGAAATTTTAGAAGTTTACGGTATGCGTGTAATTCAAATACCGACAAACCGTCCACGTCGACGTCTTGACCAGCCGGATATCGTATTCGAAAACATCGAGCAAAAATACGAATATGTGGCACAGGAAGCAGTACGCCGCCACGAAAAAGGACAGCCGGTATTAATCGGGACAACTTCTATTTTACAATCAGAAAAAGTAGCAAGTTACTTAAAAAAACACGGCTTACAGTTCCAATTATTAAATGCGAAAACAGTCGAGCAAGAGGTTGAGTTAATCTCGGAAGCAGGACAAAAAAATCGTATTACTGTTGCAACAAACATGGCTGGACGTGGTACGGATATCGTATTGGGCGAAGGCGTCGAAGATCTTGGCGGTCTATTAGTAATCGGTACTGAAAAGCATGAAAGCCGTCGTGTCGATAACCAGTTACGCGGACGTTCAGGTCGTCAAGGTGACGTAGGTGAAACCCGTTTCATCCTTTCAATCGAAGACGACATGTTCAAGCGTTTCGCTAAAGATGATGTTGAAAAATTCCGCAAGAAAATGACAACAGACGAAATCGGTCTTATTCAAAACAAAGATGTGACAGAGCTGATCGAACGTACACAGCGTATCGTTGAAGGCTCACACTTCGCTATGCGTGAATACAACTTAAAGCTGGATGATGTGATTAACGATCAACGTCGTATTGTCTACGATTTGCGTGACAGAGTATTGAAAAACGAAGACATTATTCCTCTATTAGTTCGCATGATGTATGAAACGGTGGACTTTGCGGTTCGAGATAATGCACCCGAGGATAAAGATGTTGCTGAATGGAATTTCGATAAAATGGAAAAAACAGTAAATTCTTTATTTATTGAACCTATCTTAGTTAATCGTGATGAAACAAAGGTGAAAAATTTACTGGATTCTATGGATCCTCCAGTTAAGCAATTAAAAGCGGTAATCGAAAGCTTCGAGGAAAATGAACAAATTATGGCCATAATTCCACAAGTGATGCTAAGTTTCATCGATCAAATGTGGGTGAAACATTTAGAACAAATGGCTCACTTAAAAGAAGGTATTGGCTTACGTCATTACCAGCAGGAAGATCCAATGCGTATTTACCAACGTGAAGGACTTGAATTATTCGGTAAAAACTATCAGGAACTTCGCCGTACAATTGTAGAAGAACTTGTAACATTTATGAAAAACATTACGATGAATGTGGAGGAATAGCAGATGGGTTTATTCGATTTATTTAAAAAAGGTGACAAAGTGGGTAAAGACAGTGCTGTAGATTCATCATCTGTTGTAAAAACATCTGATGATTCTTCTAAAAAAGGTGCTGACCGTGATGTTATTACAAAATTATCATTCCATCCTGAATGGGATGTACCTCAGGAACAAAAATATGTTTTTAACTTCCTGGCAAATGATTTGGCACCACTTAAGCCAAACCAGTTATCATTATCAGCAATTAATATCGAGCCTTCATTAGAGACTGGTTCTTGGAATGTAAAAGCTTTTTTCCGTTCTTCATTATCAGAAGCAATTGAATTAGGCGAAATCGAACTATTAATTTTAGATAAAGATGATAAACGCGTTGCTTCACATTATTTTGATTTTAAAGAGCTGGGGGTAATCCCTGCTGAAAGTGCGCGTCCATGGATTTTCACATTCCCTGCTTCTTCAATTACAGCAGACGAAGTGCCTGAAGAAGGCTGGAAAATTTCATTCAACTTGCTTTCATTACGCGGTCACCAATTAGATTTGGATGAAACATGGAAGAAACAATTACCAAGAGATCAGCAGGAAAAATTAGCTGAAATTGTGAAAGACTTACCTAAATTAGGTAAAACAGAAGTGAACTTTACAGGATTGCAAGCCAAAATCAATAATGATGGCAGCTTACACACATCTATTTTCATCCGTAACGGTCATGATAAAGCGATTAACCTGGAACAGTTACCTTTAGAAATTACGGATGCACGCAATGTTGTAGTTGCGAAAGGCTCATTTAAATTAGACCCTGTCCTAACTGTTCTTCCTAATACATCAAAACCTTGGACTTTCATCTTCCCTAAAGAATTAGTGGATGTAAAAGGTATTGATCTTTCTCGTTGGTCAGCACGCGTTCCACAATAGTTTTATAAAATGCATTGCATGCAGCTTCCGGAAGTCATTAAATGGCTTCCGGATATTTTTTTGACGTCTGTACGATGGAGCAACCCGGTCACCTCCTTTAAAAGAAAAGCAAAAAATATTATTCACGTCTCCAAACAGCAGCAATAAAAAATCCCCCACCCTATAAAAGGTGAGAGACTATTATTACGTATTTTGCAGTATGTAGTAGTGTGTATAAGTTATGTATTATTCTGCATTCTTTGTTTTATCTGCATCTGAAATGTCCGCCATTGCTACAAGGGTTTCTGCTGTTGAGAAGTTAGCGATGCGTTTAGCACCTACGTACTTTTTACCCCAGTAATATTTATCGTTGATGCTTGTTTTTATAACACCCTTGCTTGTAGAAGCGTGGATGAATTTTCCTGAACCAATGTAAATCCCTACATGAGAGATGCGTTTGCCTGATGTGTTGAAAAATACTAAATCGCCTGGCTCAAGGTCGCTTTTCTTAACTTTTGTACCTTGTGTATACATTTCTGAAGATGTGCGATTCAGTGATGTGATACCCAGTTCTTTAAATACGTGACGTACATAGCCTGAGCAGTCAAAGCCTTTTGCCGATGTCCCGCCGTATGAATAGCGAACTCCCAAATATTTTGAAGAGACTTCTTTTAAGTCATCAATTGAGTACGCCGATTCTGCAGAAGCTTCCTTTTCATTCACCGGTGCGAAGAAAATTACGAAGGCAGCTGCCAAAGTTAGTACGGTATTGCGTAATAATTTCAAGTAATCCATCGTGTTCCTCCAACCAATTAGTAAATTTTCTGAAAACTTAATTGATATTAGGTTAACACGAGATCATATTGAATAACATTACAGTTATGTAACAGCAAAGTTACATTTACCCGTTTTATAATAACTTCAAACATTTCTAAAGAACCTATTATAAACAGGGATTTAAAACTATCAATTAAACAATTAACGATATTTCTTGTAATATTAACCAATATTCAGGGCGTTATCTGTAACATTTGTAATACTTTGGCGGATTTATGTAACAAAAAAGAACTAATAAGCGAATTTTATATTCACTATCACTTATCAGTTCTTCATTATTTTATTTTATACTATTAAGACGTTTAAACGCGACAAAGCGCTCAGCCCAATATTTTTCCTGGACATTCGAAATCGTAATACCTTTTGAGCCCGCATGGATAAATTCATTGTTTCCAATGTAAATCCCCATATGTGAAATTGTTGGGATAAATGTATTTTTGAAAAACACTAAATCTCCCGGTACAGGTTGCGTTACTTTTGTCGTATCTTGTTCGAAATACATGAGACTGCTTTTACGATCCATTTGGACACCGACTGAATTAAATATGTAGTTTACAAATCCACTGCAGTCAAAGCCTTCTATATTCGTTCCCCCATATTTATAAGGTGTACCTAATACTGCGTTAGCTGCTTGAATAGCTTGTGCATAAAGGCGCTCTGTTTGTTGCGAAACTTTCCCGGGCAGTGCAACTTCCTTCTTTAACTGTTTTTCAATCGCTTCGTCAGCTGTTTGATTAAAATTAATTTCCGCTTCCACTGTTTTGGCAGAAGGAGCTTCGACAGCTAAATCTTTCGTTGGCTCTTGGCTGATTGTCAGCTTCTGACCAACTTTAATCGCATCTGAATTCAAATTGTTCAACTGTTTAATACTCGCTACCGAGATACTGTACTTTTTGGCGATCTTTGTTAAATTATCCCCTTTAATGACAGTATGGGATACTGCATTTTGCGGACTTACGACTTTTTCCTCAACGACTGAAACAGCAGTCGTTTTCGTTTTAGAGGTTGTCGTTACTGCTTTAGTTGCTGCCGGCGATTTGCTCACTGTACTCACTGCACTTTTTGCAGGAGTAACAACCTTAACAGGCGCAACGACCAGTTTTTGTGCGATGAAAATGTGATCCTGAGATAGTTTGTTCCATTGTTTAATCTGATTGATCGTTGTGTTGTGGGCTTTCGCAATTTTTGTTAACGTATCACCGTGTTTCACCGTATAAGTGGATGCTTGGGCATCTGGTGCGATGAGTAGTGCAAGTGAAAATGCTGCACCTGTCAGCACTACCTTCCATTTATTATTCAATATGAAAACTCCCCCATTTCAATGAAACTTTTTCTCTATTTTACTTAATTTCCCATAGATTATACAACCCTATTTTTATAAGAAAATTTTCCAAAGGATTATACCTTCCCTATCTTATTATACTCACATATTAATAGCGTGTAATAAAATTCATTAACATTTCATAAGTCCTGATTTCGCAAAATTGTTTTCTGAAAATATGCTTGTATTTTGATAATTTTATGATAGAATTAGTTTTTGTTAAAAGATTTAAATTTTTAGAAAACTTTGTATTTTCAATTAAAGGAGTTTAGTCAACATGAATAGCAAGTCGAGTTTTTTCCGTGAGAATATCGCGGTAGGTTTTATGTTATTTGCATTATTTCTAGGTGCAGGTAATATCATATTCCCACCACAATTAGGTCAAATGGCCGGGGAAAATATAGTAATATCCATGATCGGATTTTTAATAA
Organism: Solibacillus sp. FSL W7-1436; assembly: GCF_038007305.1. NCBI lineage: Bacteria > Bacillati > Bacillota > Bacilli > Caryophanales > Caryophanaceae > Solibacillus > Solibacillus sp. FSL W7-1436. The sequence goes on along the minus strand of NZ_JBBOWV010000001.1, from coordinate 2,135,359 downwards.
CTGGAGTCGGGCTGCCTCTATTAGGTATTATTGCCGTTGCCAAAAACGGCGGGGATTTAGAAATATTGGCAGGACGCATTAATCCATATTTCGGCATAATTTTCACTTCAATTATTTACTTGTCGATTGGACCATTCTTTGCCATTCCTCGTACTGGCGCTGTATCTTATTCAATCGGTGTGGAACCGTTTTTAACAGAAGCAATGAAAGGTAGCTGGATTCCATTATTCGTTACAACACTTATCTTTTTCGGAATCACATTCTACTTAGCATATAACCCGACAAAAATCGTCGACCGTGTCGGAAAAATATTAACACCTGCTCTTTTAATCGTTATCTGTTTGTTAGCGATTAAAGCCGTTATTACTCCTTTAGGTGAACCTGGTGAAGCGCAGGGACCATATATTAATAACGCATTTGGTGAATCCTTCATCCAAGGTTACTTAACGATGGACGTACTCGCATCATTAGTTTTCGGGATCGTTATTGTTCAATCATTAGTTGGCCGTGGTATAACAGAAAGGGCAAAACAAGTTAAAATCACAATTTTTGCAGGGATTGTAGCTGCAATTGGTTTAGCTTTTGTATATGTATCATTAGGTTATATTGGGGTAACAAGTACATCCGCAATCGGCTTCCATGAAGATGGCGGCACAATCATTTCTTTGGCAGCACAACAGCTGTATGGACAAGCCGGTAAGATTATTTTATCAGCAGTCATCATTTTAGCTTGTTTAACAACATCTGTAGGTCTTTTATCTGCAAACGCAACATTTTTCAATAAAATTTTCCCGAAGCTTTCTTACCAAGTATACTTAGTCATTTTCGCACTATTCAGCTTTGGTGTTTCAAACTTCGGATTAGCTGATTTAATCAAATTGTCATTACCTGTTTTAGTAGCAATTTATCCGTTCGCAATCGTGCTTATGGTTTTCGCACTATTCGGAAATCTTTTCAATCATGCACCAAGCGTATATGGTATGGCTTTAATTTTCACAGGTATTGTTGCAATCTATGACGGTATCAAAACTGCCGGCTTTGAAATTGCAGCATACGATAAATTTTTATCAATCTTCCCGTTCTATGAGCAAGGCATCGCATGGGTTGTTCCTGCATTAGTCGGTGGTGTTATAGGCTACATCATGTATTTAGCAAAACGAAAATAAGTTTATCTACTAGAAGAAGGGTAAGTTATGAGTGTAAAAACTTGTAACTTACCCTCTTTTATTGACTAATAATAGCTTAAAATATTTTTTACCCTTACCATAAATTTGGTAAGCTTTCATGATAAAATATGGTAATATCCCTATCATGGCATTAAGCATGACATTATAGAAAAATAAAATTGATGAGGTGGACTCATGTTAAAAAAACATTTATCAGCAATGCTGTTTTTCATCATGTGCCTGGCTGTTCCTTTAACGGTACTAGGGGCTCCTTTAGATGAAGCAAAACAGATTGTTAAGGAAAACTATGTAGGGAATGTCAACGGTGACATTAACCGTGCCACAAGCATCGAGCAGCTGGCAGAGATGCTTGATCCGTATTCCGCTTACTTTACGCCGGAAGAATTCGATGAGTTTTTTAATGGCGTGGATCTTACTACTGTAGGTATCGGTGTGGTTATTGAGAAGGTTGAAAGCGGTATTCAAATTTCCGAGCTGATCGATGGAGGCAGCGCTAAAAATGCAGGCTTGAAAGTTGGCGATATCATCATAGAAATCGATGGAAAACCTGTTTCAGAGCTGACAATCGACCAGGCTTCATCCCGTATAAAAGGAGCAGCAAACACAACTGTTTCTATAACGGTTTCACGTGAAGACGGCACTATTTTAACAAAAAAATTAACACGTAAAGCTTTCTCGCTCCCTAATGTTGAAACAAAACTTCTATACGGTAATACGGGCTATATTTCATTAAATTCATTTTCAAACGACACGGCAACCCTTGTATCAAAAGCCGTTCGCGATTTGAAAAATAAAGGGGCAAAATCATTTATTTTCGATTTGCAAAATAACGGAGGCGGCTATGTTACAGCAGCAGAACAGCTCATCGGTATGTTCCCGAATGCCAACTATGCCTACAAGCTGAAGGAAGCTTCGGGGACATCTATTGTACGTTCGATGAAGCAATCCGTAACATTCCCTGAAAATACGAAAATGCTTGTAAACAGATATAGTGCAAGTTCGTCTGAAATGACTGCAGCGGCTCTCGCTGATCAAAAAGCAGTTACGCTCTACGGGGAAACAACTTATGGGAAAGGTTCTATGCAGGCATTTTACGAGCTGGAAGATGGTAGCTTTCTAAAATTAACAGTAGGTCATTTCTATGGTCCAAACGGTACGAAAATCAATGAAGTCGGGGTTAAACCACATATTAAAACAGCAAGTGAACCGCTCTACAAAGCACACTACGACACAATCGCATCAAACTTAAAAAACTATAAAGAACTTGCTTCATTAAAGAATGTTCCATTAAACAAAACGTTTACGGTCAAGTTTTCAGCTACACTGGCGAAAGAGCTTGGTTCTTCTTCCGTTGAACTAGTCGAGCTAGGTGCAGATACTGTAAAAACAACGTACAAATTATCGGGGCAACAGCTCGTTGTTACCCCTTCGAAAGAGTTAACGGCTGGTAAGGAATACGCACTGATCATTCACCCTAAAATAAAAAATGAAAAAGGCAAGAATTTAAAAGCCGGTGTTTATTTACATGTAACAACTAAAAAGTAAACAAAAAAATGAGACGCTCTGCATAATTGCAGTCGTCTCATTTCAATTTTATGAATGTACTAAACTCAGCTCCGTTGCAAAATAAATCATACAGATTTCTTTCGCCAGCTGTTCCGGCTTCGATTTATTTGTCAGTAAGTTAGTCAATGTTAGTCGTTCCACCGAACCAACGAAACTTTCTGCAAGAATATTAGCATCCACTAGCTTTACAGCACCTGTATTTTGTAGTTGCGTGTTAAGGATATGTGTCAATTTAGAAACGAGCATTTCCTTTACGGCCGTTGATTGCTCTGCTTCATAAAAGCCTATTTTCGTTAAGTTAGGGTTTTCGATGAAATAATCGAAAATATGTACTAGACCTTCCTGAATAACCTCGATTCCAAATTTCCCGTCATTCATATCATTTGAACCGGAAAAAATCTCAGTTAATTCATTGCGGAACTTTTCATTTAAATCGTTAAACAATGTTTCCTTGCTTTGGAAATATAAATAAAAAGTCGGCTGTGTTAAATTTGCCGATTTTACAATATCACTGATTTTCGTTTGATGATAACCATATGTAGAAAATAACTCAATTGCTTTTTCCAATAATAATTTTTTACTTTTTTCACCGCATGAATTTACCCGTCTTCCTCTTGCCATACTTCTCCACCCTTATCTCTATTTTAGATGTTTAGTAAATTATATATTTAATTCCAATTATTCCACTTATGATTATATAGTAAAGTTTTTTTAAAATAAAGTTTTCTGTCATATAACTAACATTTCTCTTTAATATCAGCAACCCAACGACATAACTTAGCAAAAACCAATTCGGTATTTCTGCAAATAGTAAGTACAAAAAAGGCGTATCCTATTAAATCAAGGATACGCGCTTTATCAGATTATTTTTTTCCTGAAATCTTTCCTTTTACCTTACTTGTAATTTGCTGCAGCTCATCCATTTTGAAAGCAAACAGCAAGACAATATAGCTAATTGATGCAACGATAAATGTAACAATTATATGAATCCATTTCTGATCGATTACAATCCACTGTGCAATCGCCCAGTTAATCGCAACAAAAATTAGTCCAATGATGGCCAACTTAAACAGCTGCCCAACGTTTTTGTCCAAAAGTTTCAACTGATACTTACTTTGAAGTACAATGACAAGCAACAGGAAGTTTACGATGGCACTGATCAACGTTCCTAAGGCAACCGCATTTGCACCCATCCCATCGATTGTTGCCATAACGACCGCAATATTCACACCGAATACCGTTAAAATACTGAAGATCATCGGTAATACGGAATTGCCCTTCGCATAGTAGAAACGCGTAATGTATGTGTTTGCAGCAAGGAAGAACATCGTCGTACTGAATACTTGAAGCAATGGTGCTGTAATCGCTGTAGACGCTGCATCAAATTCTTTATATTCAAAGACGATGCGGATAACTCCCTCTGCCTGGAAATAAAAGAACACCGAAACCGGCAATACGAGTAAATATAATAAACGCATCCCGCGAACATAAAGCTGTTTTACCGACTCTGTATCCCCTTCCCCTTCTTTTTTGCTGAGTAGCGGGAAAATAACAGTCGTTACAGCAGTCATTAAAATTGCCTGCGGGAACTGGGACATCTTTGTCGCATAGTTCATCGCCGACGGAACACCGGCTTCCAGCATATTCGTGAAGAATCGTTGAATTAAAATGTAAAGCTGTGCAGTCGCTCCGCCAAGCATAATCGGCAATGCAACTTTCCATAGCATTTTCTGATCTTCAGCCTGTTTAAAGTTCGGCTTGAAGGACATTTCTTTCACATTCCGAACTCCGAATACAAGGAACAGGAACATACAGATCGCTCCGACTAATGCCCCGATTCCCATTCCGATCGGTCCCATTGTGATCGATAAGACTACGGATACGATTAAAAATGAACCGTTATAAATAAGCACCGAAAATGCCGATAAATGATAACGGCCCTGGACATTTAAAATACCGCTCATCCAAGTTGATAGCACGAGCATAATCGTCGATGGCATCATCCAGTAGTAAAGTGAGCGCAGCATTTCATATTCCGCCTGATCCTCCACTTGGAAAAATTGCATTAATATTGGATCAGCCAACACCATAAACAAAATGACAATGAGCGTAATCGAAACAACAATCGTTGTAAATGTTCGCTGTATATATTCCGTTATGCTTGATGACGTTTTATGGTAAATGGATATAAACGCTGTCGTAAACGCTCCGCCGATAACTAAGTATAAAAAGTTTGGAATTGTATAAGCATTGATAATACTATCTGAATATACAGTTGTACCAAATTCAATCCCGATATACGTTTCACGGGCAAAGCCGACCAGACGCGCTAAAATATTAATAACCGCGACGGCTCCTATTATTTTTAAAATTCCTTTCAACGCTTATCACATTCCTTTAATTACAATTACTTTATTTCGCATATGTTGTGTAGAGCTCTTTTAAACGTGCAATAATATTTTCTGCATCATGAGTATGAAGCAGCTCGGCTACACGCTCTTCATTCACTGCAATCCCGTCTTTCACTGCATTTTCAATTGCCAGTTGAAGTAAAATTTCATCTTTAGGAGGCACTAAAACCCCTGCTCCATCCACCAACATATAATGCAGTCCCCCGACGTCCGATGCAATGACCGGTGTGCCGCAGCTCATCGCCTCTAAAGCTACTAATCCTAATCCTTCAATATAAGAAGGCAGTACGAAAACATCTGCCGCCTGGAAATAACGTGCCAACTCATGCTGCGGCATTGGCTCGATAAAGTGAATGGCTGTATTGCCATTAGCCAGCTCTTTTACTTTACTAGTAAAATTACTGTCTTTTGTCGAACCGACACAATAAAGAGCGGCTTGCTCCGGAAGCGTTTCCGTTACTTTATTGAATGCACGCACAAGTTCTGTAACACCTTTTTCCCGTATAATATTGCCTACGAATAAAAAGTTTGTCTTATCAGGATCCATACCTAACTCTTTTGCACTTTGTTTTTTATCTTCCGCGCCTTTGAAAACTGTACGATCAATTCCCATGCTCATTACGGAAATTTTATCATTTTTGACATGGAAAGTTGTTTCAATTGTTGCGGCAAGCTCTTCCCCAACAGCAATGACATGATCTGCAGACTGTAAAATTTTCTCCGTAAACTCCCGGATTTGCCCGCCTTTTTTGGCCATTTTATTAATATCGCCACCATGTGCTGTCACGATATACGGGATATTATGACGCTTTTTTAAATAGTAGCTGAAAATCCCGCTTGGAAATACGTAATGGCTATGCGTCAGTGAAATATTACGCTTATTTGCACGGAATACACGCATAAACTGTTGCGCCCATTTTAAATATTTCGCAATAACATTTTTTTTACCTGTTGCAGGATTGGTATTTACCGCAAGCACTGTTTCGATTCCTTCTCGTTCCAGTTGCTCTACCTGATTTTTCACGAAAATGCCGTAAGCTAAATGTTCCTTTGAAGGATACATATTGCTAATGACGAATACTTTTTTCATTACTTTTTCGCACCTTCTTTTAAAAGCTGCTCCCCTAATGCTGATTTTTCTTTAAATGACGCATTTGTACGAGCCGCTAGGTTTTGTGCACCGTCCCAATCTACTGCCATATCGTTAAAGAGCATTGCAAACTTCTCGTCTGTTTCATGAAGAGAATCAATCGGTAATGAATAGTTTCCAAGCCCTGCCATCTGTAAAAAGTCATTTACCTTCACATGATAAGACACACCGATAATCGGTGTTTTTGCATCTGTTGCCAATATTAATGAGTGAAGTCTTGTACCGATCAGCACGTCAAATGTGGACGTAATTTGTAAAATACGCTGCGGCGGCAAGTTTTCATCAATAATTTTTGTATTTTCCGGATGCTTCATTTTAGCTTGAATATCCTTTGTCACATCAGCATCTTGCGGATATTTAGTTGCAAAAAATGTAACATCGACATTATGCTCTTCAATTAAACGGTCCAGATTTTTTGCCATGCCATCAATATAGTTTTTGTACTTTGCCTCATCGCCTGTTGGCCAGTATGAAGTATTATAGTATGGTACTGCTGTCACCCCAACCGATTTTGGTTTATCACTATAATTTGAACGTTCTACTTCTAAACTGAATGCCGGGTCTCCAATAACATGAACATCACGTTTTACACCGATTGTTTTAAGCAGCTGTTCTGATTGCGGGTCACGCACTGAGATGTTTTGTGCATGCTTGGCCATATAGCGGATAAACCATTTCCCTAAACCTGTGTTGAGCGGACCGGCACCACAGCCGTATACAACATATGGTACATTATTATTTTTTGCCATCATCGCATAAGAACCATATAGCGGTGCTTCACGTTTATAGAGATCCATTAGAATACCGCCGCCGCCGATTACGACAAAATCAAGGTTTTTCACGACATTGGAATTCTCTTTGTACGTCTTCATGAACGTTTTCACGGCATTGCCGTTTTTGTAGTATAAAGGGTAACTTTGGACAGTATAACGTTCCGCTGTTTGTTTTGGATTATTACTAAATACAGTAATATTTTTTGTGTCTATTTGAAATACCTTCTGAAGCTGGCGAATAATACTTAATAAAATTGCCTCGTCTCCGTTATTATCATTTCCGTAATTTCCTACAATGCCTATTTTCATTTGTTCATTCATCCTTTGAATCAAGCATATCGAGTACGCTTGGCTTATTTCATTTTTCATTTGAAAAACACATCTGAAGTAGATGTGTTCTGCGTTATGATTTGTATTTTCAGTATAGCATAATGTCTGTTTGAAACGATATTCCTGATGGCAAGATCAAACTATTTCCCAACAAGAAAATTAGCAATAAATTTGTAGTTTTTCATTAATGGGACGGTTTGTATATAAGATTAGTTTCATTTTTACTTTTTGAAGAGAAATTTATGCGGAAAATGGCTTTTCAAGGTCATTTGCATGCTCTGAAATTTTCGTATACATTGCTGTCATAAGAGATTATGTCTCAATGCCCGAGTAGAGGTGATTTATTGTACAAGACTGAAAAAATTGTCTATTTGGAAGCTCTTGTTTCTAGATTACAAGCTGATGATGAAGAATTTACCGCTTATCAAGAGGCTTACTATCGCGTCCAAGCTGGAATCGCAGGCGAATTAAAAATGCAGAGAACATTAGCAGATTATCATTTTATTGATCCCTATAAAATTTTTTATAACTTTGAGTGTATAAATGAAAAGGGTTTTTCTCATCAAATCGATGCCCTGATAATTACAACAAGATTTCTTCTCGTTGTCGAGGTTAAACAAATTTCCGGTACGTTATTTTATAAACCATCCTTTCATGAATTTGCTCGTCAAACTGATGAAGGGATTATAGAAAATTTTCCAAATCCGTTCGATCAAGCTTATCGTCACCAATTATATATATCGTATTTATTATCTAACTGGGGAATCCAGTTGCCCGTTCTGTATATTGTGGTCAATGCTAATATAAGAACAAAGTTGGATTCTTCCTTAAACGGTTCTCCGATTATTCATTTAAGCGGCTTACCAAAGTTTTTGGAAAAATTATATAAAAACAATGTTGAAACGACAGTTAATCTGACCGATTTGGAAAGAAAATTAATGGCTATCGCATGCCGGCTTCCTATAAGCAAGAAAGTGGAAAGAGATCGTATACGAAATGGCGTTCTTTGCAAAAAGTGTGAATTTCAGCATGTCATGTATTATCATCACGGATTGTGGATTTGTCCACAATGTGGCGTGAAAAATAAAGAAGCAATTTTTTGGGCTTTGCACCACTACCGTGTATTAATAGGTGATCGCATTACAAATCGAGAATTGAGGAAATTCGTCGGAATCGACTGTAAAGCAGTTGCTTCCAAACTATTGAAGCGCTTGAACTTTGAGCAATTTGGTAAGGGTCGAGGTGTATATTACTTAATTCCTGAAGATGTTTTAGAACGGAGTATTGAATAGGTTGTTTTCTTATGTGATTTCTACTTAAAGGGGGTGATGAGTTACTTACAATATATATTCTATTTTTTCCGGTTAGAGTTCAACTTTTCTGGGGCTGGGTTCTACATTAACGTTAATTCATTCTACTTTCTCTGACAGCTCGTCGAATACTCGCAACCTGTTCTACTTTTCAAGTGATACTTTCTACTTTCTTGGTGCGAAGTTCTACTTTATTCCGTAAGCATTCTACTTTCGCGCCACAATATTCTTCTTTCAGCGACAACTCGGCGAATATCCGCAATTCGTTCTACTTTTCAAGTGATACTTTCTACTTTCTTGGTGCGAAGTTCTACTTTATTCCGTAAACATTCTACTTTCGCGCCACAATATTCTACTTTCAGCTACAACTCGGCGAATACCCGCACCCTGTTCTACTTTTTAAATGAAACTTTCTACTTTACCCGGGATACGTTCTACTTTCCTGGCGCGAGGTTCTACTTTCTCGTCCAAGCGTTCTACTTCCACACAAAAACATTCTATACTTTCACCAACACCAAAGTAAATACTTACTTCTCTCCCTATCAAAACCTTTCCCCGCAATAAAACTCCACATTCTAATCACACCCCCCTCGCGCCTCCCTCTCCTCCCCAGCTCCTCCGTTTTCTCCATAAAAAAACCTTTGTAAAAGTTGCGATTCCTCGCTGCAACTTTACAAAGGTTTTCACTTATTTATTTTGTGTTATTGTGCGGTATAAGAATAAGCTGAAGTGCACGCGTGATACTTCTTGACTTGGTTTGTAAGTATTATCTTCATAACCTGTCGTAATTTCATTTGCTGCCAGCGTATGAATGTAATCGTATGCCCAGTGCTTTGTACTTACATCTTTAAATTTCGTAGAAGTAGTACCCGTTAACTTATATGCTTCAACTAGAATTTTCGCCATTTGAGCACGAGTTAATGGTTTGCCCGGTTCGTATTTGCCGTCACCAGTACCGCTCATGATGCCTGCCTGCACAATCGCAGCAACTGCACCATAATATGTGCTCTTTGTTGATAGATCGCTAAATCCAGGGTTTGGCACATCTTTTGTAGATAATCCTAATGCACGAGTTAGCAATACAGCCGCTTGACCACGGTTTAATGCTATTTCCGGTTTGAATGTACCATCCGGATACCCGTTGATCAGGTTATTATCAACTAAATATTGAATTTCTGTTTTATAAACATTGTTTACAGAAATATCTTTGAATAATGGTTTTTCCACTGACTTTACAACGATTTCCTTAGAAACGGATTTTGTTCCTAATGTCGCCGTTACACGGGCAGTACCTTCTTTACCATTCGATTTGAAAAGACCTGAGCTGGATACTGTACCGATGTCTCCATCAATAGTCCATTTAATTTGTGAATCATCATAAATGAGTGTTTCATTATTTGCCCCTGTTACATTTGCTTTTAATTGAAGCGATGCATTTGGTTCAATTGCACCTGATACTCCTGAAATCGAAAGTCCAGCCGGTGCATCCACTACATTGAAGCTGATTGTTTGTGTTGCACCTTCATTTGAAACTGTTATACGTTCAGAACCAGGTGCTACAGCTGTATAGCTTAAGCCGTTAACTGACACTGTATTATTTTGCGGTGTTACTACAAAGTCATTTGCATTTACTGCCAATGGGTTATAATACTCGTCCAATACGTAGTTTGGTGTAAGTTTCACTGTTGCACCGACTAATAATGTACCTACTTTATCACGATTTACTTGAATATATTTTGGTGCATTTGTTGTTGGTGCTGTACTGATTGCTTCAATAATTGCAGAAACGCGACGTTGCGTACCACCAGATGGTGTATTGGCTAAAACGACCGTGTTGCTGCCGTATTTACGGATACCCATTGTTGTTGAACCGCCGCCATCTAAATTAATCGCACGGTCAAAGCCAAGGCTTACCAGATAATCCGCAAACTGTGGTAACGTCATACCTGCACTTGAGTTAATACGACCGTCCACTGTAATTAAGTGTACTTTTTTCTTATCTTTGCTGATCGCAATCGCTGTACGTGGTGCAACTTCTCTAGCACGTGAGCTTGATTCATTGATTGTCAGATTTTTTTTGCCGTCCAATACTAATAATGGACCACTTGCCATCATAAACTGTGCATCCATCCAACGATCATCAATACCAAAGTTTACTGAAATTTCTTCGCCGACTTTAATTCCACGGTATTTATCGCCCCATGCTGATCCGTTAAAAGAAAGCACGAAACCGTTACGCGGAATTTTCGTTTTTGTTTCATCATCATAACCGCGGATTGCAGTTACTTTACCTGTTAAAGTTTGTCCGAATTTCGTTGCACCGATTGTGTTGTCAGTTTCAACGATAAATTCCATACCTTTTCCGTTGTTCGGCGTCATAGAACTATGGTTTTGCGGTGTATAAACAATTGCCTCATCAGTTCCGCGCTTTACATTAAGACCATTTACTTCATTCGTTTGACCGTTATATGTAACGCTAATCTTACTATTGTAGTAAGCGATCTCTCCAAATCCGTCCTTTGTAATACCGAATGCGATCGGCTGGCTCACATAGTTCGAGCTTGAGTCTGAAATAACGCTTGGTGTAACGATTGTATTATATTGAGAAATTAAATATAAAGGATAGCCATCCCCCATATTGTAGAAGTTTGAGTTGATTGCCCCGACTACTCGGTTTCCTTCCTTCGTATGACTGTTCGCGTGCTGCGTTGTTGTCATAAGCGTATTAACCGGAGATGGTAAACCTAAGCCGATCTTTGTGAAAGAATCTGTTAAGTCGACTTCTAAATGATTAACGATACTTGTTTTAGATCCTTTATGGGTATAGTTTGAATATGTTACCCCTGTCGAAAGCGGGTATGAGTCATTTGTCGATTGTGCTGCACTTGCAAATTGCGGTGTACTGAAAATAAGTGCAAACATCATGAGCACTGCTATAAATAGTGATTTAGTTGTTTTCATATTTTGCGCTTCCTGTAAACTTGAAGCAAGTCACCTTCCCTTCTTAATGTCCTATCTCTAACCTTAACAAATTTTCGCGTGAGAGACTATTAATCTTTTGTTACATTTTACAAAAAATCGATTTATTCAACATAAAATTACATAGTGTATAAGAAAATAATACATATACTTTTAAGATTAGTTTTTAAATTACTTCTAATTTATTCCGTTGATTTCCATTACGGGCAGACGCTTTCCGCGAGCGCGGCTCGAGCCTGTAGTCTCTCCCTCGCGCTGTTCCCGCTGGCGTCTGCCGCCCTCCATTCCAATCAACTCCTGTTAATCCTAAATAATTTTAATCAATTATATATATTCCATAATGTTTTTAATCAAAAAAAGAACTATCCTCCTAAGAAGATAGTTCCTTGATCTATTCTGCTTTTTGTTTTTCGTAGTCGCTGAGCTTGAGCATTGGATACATTGTGCGCATACTCGCAAATATTCCAAAGAGGATAAAGTAGAATAATACATATACTTTTAATTCCCAAATATTATAGAAGAAACCGGCTACACCTGTTGCGAACCATAGCCCGAATAAATATTGTCCGAAGACTGTTTTACGTTCTTTCCAGTACATCCATACCATTGCAAGCAGGAAACCGGCAAATAATAGAACTCCGACTGCTCCTGTCTCGGCAATCACCTGGATATATTGGTTATCGGAATAGAAGTTTTTCCCTCCGTAAATATCAGAACGGATACCGTACTCCTCATAAATAGGCGAGTCATATGATAAAGTCGCCGAACCACCGAATGTACCAAAACCGGCACCTGTAATCGGATAATCTTTCAGCACTTCAAATCCTTTTTTAATATAGAACATACGACCACTTTCCTGCATAAGCTCCAAAGTGTCGTCCGAGAATGTTTCCGTGAAGCGGTTACTGATTCCCCCGGAAATTTCCTCTGGCGCAACCGTATTTTCCACACCTAAGTTCTGCAAAAACGATACTCCCCAGTTTACAGGGAAATAAATAAGCGCAATTGCCACAACAAATGAAATGGCAATTCTCTTCAATAACTGCCAATTACGTGATAGCAGCATAAAGAATAAGATGAATACGATAGCGGAAATCCAGGTACCGCGTGAAAGTGTCAATAACAGCATTCCAATGAAAGCGACCTGTGCTATACGGAACGTCCATTTAAATTCATTGTTTTTATATGCCCATCGCAGGAAGAATACCGCGCCGATGGCAAAGAACATAACTAATGCCAATGAGTTTGGATTGTTCAGCATACCGTAGACACGCACGAAGTTTGTTGAAGAAAGTATTTTTTCCGTCCATACTTCCGGCATTAATAACTGGCGCATCGAAAGCTTTTCGACAATCCCCTGTACGAAAATAACGGCACCTGAAAATACAGTAATCCATGCTATTTTTACAAGGAAATTTTTCGGCAGTTCACTACGACTTAAAATGTAATACAGCAAATACATGACGCCGAATGTACGTAGTTGGAAGACAATCGCACCAAGTGATACACCGTTTTTGTAACCGATGATTGCACCGAAGATTAAAAAGGCGAAGAAGAAGTATTCGAATGGTTTGAAATGAAACCAAGTTTTAAATTTCTTCGTATTTAGTAAAAATAAACGCAGCAATACGACGATCGTAATCAAATCGCCGATGAGTTTAAGACCAGGGTTCAGTTCAATAAAGAATGTACGGAAAATTACGTACGGTACTAAAATTACTAAACTTTGAAATGGCTTAAAAAATGCAAAAAGTACAAAGAAAATCGCTGTACTGATTTGCGCTATCGAAGGCGGAAGCAGTATGGCCGCCACAAGTACAAGAATTGCCCCAAATATTTCGAGCCACTCTTTTTTATTCATTTTGACAGAAATGTCATTCATAGATGTCCCAAACCCTTTCCTATATGTAGTTCTCTATTTTTTAGATGAGTTTTGCTCATGTGGATTAAGACGAACTTAAGTATAATATGGTTACAATTATAATTCAATGAGAGTGTAAAACACACCCTAAATTACTAGAATAATTGTCAGATCAATGGTTTTTCAGTCCTTTAGACACTAAAAAAGAGGCAAAACTTTTGCCTCTCTTCAAAATCTTCCTAGTCATGCTCTTTTTAAGAAACTCTTGCTTTTCCATTTAAACAAATCCCGATGTTTTTCATTATAACCAGCATTACTAATAAAGGAAAAATCAGCACAAATATATCTAGATTTTACCATTAAATAAACTAGAGAGAGTTAAAACTTTCCGGAATGATTTCCATCCAGCCATTCATAATTGCTCCTCAAAACCATAAAATATATACATCACTATTTTGGAGGTCGTAGTATTGCATAATAATAGCCGTAAGAAAAACAATGAACCGCCAATCGACAACAATCCATTAATTCAAGCCGCTTCACTTGAGGTGCTGGCCGGTTTATTAGCTACGTTAGCGGAAGGGATTTCAACATTTGCCGCTGCTCTCGCATTGCAGGAAGCACAACAGCAGGCCAGTAATTACAGCCAAAATAACGTGGATCTCCAGGAAGTTCATGAACAGCTTCATTACTTAACTAAAGAAGTTAAAAAAATATCGAAAGCATTGAACCTGTAATTATTATTGATTCTTATTATATAGAAAGAAAAATTGCGTCACTTTAAATTGAGAAGCTCCCTATTCTTTCATCTCTCCCCTCAATTTCAAGAACCCTCTATGTTATGAGCTTAAATCTAGCTCACTCTTTTTTATTTCTTCAATAATATATTATCTAACTCATTTTTCCCTATCTTTAAATTATTTTTAAAAGGACTTTTTAATTACATTTATATTACAAACGTCTAAAGTATTAGGATTCATCTATGATTCTCGCTCATATATTGGTAAAATATCATCATATAGGAAAGGAGCGTGAATCTGTGTTTAAAAAAATAGTTGGACTGGCATTCGCATTTATCGTTGCTCTGTCTTTTACAACACAATCAACATCTCATGCGAATGATATAGAAGGCCATCAGATGGTAAATGAATTAACATACTGGTCTAATCTTGATGTCATTCGACCGGACAGTAAAGGAAATTTCAACCCAAACCGTGCCGTAACGCGTGGAGAATTTGCTTCTTACATTACTCGTGCACTTAAATTACCAGATTCGTCTACATACACTTTTAAGGATTTAAAAGCTGGTAATGAACTGACACGTGAAATTCAGGCCGCTGCAGCTTCAAACATTTTAAGCGGCTATCCTGATGGAACATTCCGTCCAAACGAAAAAATTACGCGCCAGCATATGGCAGGTCTTTTGGAAAAAGCATTGCGTTATTCAAACGTGCCTTTGGAAGGACAACCACTAACGTTTAAAGATAACAACAAAATTAGTGATCAGTTCAAACCGGCAGTAGCTACAAACGTTTACTACAATATTATCCGTGGATCACATACGAAAAACGGGGTATTCTTTGAACCACAAGGCAATGCGACGATCGCTCATGCCGCAGCATTTTTATTCCGTATGCAAACGACAATCGAAAAATTTGCTGTAAATGAAGGTGAGGAACCGACGGAAACGCCTGCTCCAAACCCGAATATCTATTATGTCGGTAAAATTTCAAATGGAGTAATTACGAAAAACTCTACTGTTTACTTTAATTACGAACAAGCTGAATCAGCGTTAAAAAGCTCTGGCTCAAACTTGATTATTAAAGGCGATAAGATCATTAAAATGTCTTCAGGTATCGCTTCTGCAGCGGATGTGAAAGCAAACACTGTAACAATCTATTCAGATAAAAACTTTACGAAGTCGTTATCGTATGCTGTAGAAGGCTCTCAGTTTAAATACATTGGAAGCAATGATCAATATGCAATCGTTCAATTAGCGGATACAAAAGGCTATGCGAAAATTGATGAAGTAACATTAACACCAACAAGCTTAATTAAAGGACAAGACTACTATTTTGCTGAAGGTGGTTACTTAACACATCGTACTTATAACCACATCACACAAAAATATTACGGGAATTACGTAGTGAGTGAAGCACCTGTCTTTATGAAACCAGGTGCACAATATTATAGCCAAGATGGTGTAAACTTCTACTCTGACGTTCTATTAACGAAAAAAGTAGGTACACATTATCCGTATTTCCAATTCCAGTCGATTCGTCAGCCATCAAACTATACTGCTGAAGAACTGGACAATATGATTATGACATTATTAACTGAGCGCAAGGATATTAAAACTTCCCCTCAATATGCAAAAGCAACAGTTGAATCTCGTTTAATCGGGATGGGGAAATTTTTAAAGCAGGTGGAAGCGCAACATAATGTCAATGCCCTATTCATTTTAGCTGCAGCAATGCATGAAGGTGATTATGGAGTAAGTAAAAATGCACTGACGAAAAACAACATCTTTGGTATTGAAGTGTTCGACACTGATCCAACATTAGGTCAAGTATATAAAAACCGTGACGACAGTGTTCTTGCCTTTATTAACCGCTATGTCAATCTGAAGTACGTACCTCAATCAGGTGGTTATGCAAAAGGTGCAGTACCGGGGAATAAAACATCCGGTATTAATGTTCACTATGCATCAGATCCATTCTGGGGCAGTAAAATTGCCGGTCATATGTATCGCATGGACAACCGTTTCGGTAAAAAGGATTACAAGCAAGCAAAATTGGCATTCGTATCATATGAAAATGGCCATCTTGTAAATGTGCGTAATGAACCAACAACATCATCGCCGGTCCACTTCACTTATAAAGCGAAAAATGTAGGTGAAACAGGCGTGTTCGGCTACCCTGTCGTAATCGTTGAGGAAACGAAAGGTACGGACGGCTATGTATGGTACAAAATTTTGTCAGACAATAACCCTCCTGCAAAATACGGTTGGGTACGCTCTGATTTAGTTCAGTTAATTCCAGAAAATTAATTTTTAATCCAGTACTTCTGCAGAAGTGCTGGATTTTTTTGCAGTTTTCAAACTAAGCTTTCGAGAGCGGCAGTTTATTAGAAAAGTTGGAAAGGTTATTAGAAGACCGGACGGGATATTAGAACTTTGGGGGAGGTTATTAGAACATCCGAATGACATATTAGAAGAAGTGCCTATTATATTAGAACTTCGCACTTTTATTAGAACATTTCCCAGGATATTAGAACTTCCACGGAACATATTAGAAAATCACAAAAAAACCGAGCAACTCCCTCCGATCAGGAAGCTGCTCAGTCAATCATTTCGTATAATACTGCACAATACCATTGTAAATAGACTGCGCGAAAATCTCGACATATTCGTCAGATATAAGCTTTTCTCTATCTGCATTGTTAGTGATGAAACCTAGCTCCACTAAAACAGCAGGCATCACGTTTCCTTTAATAACAACATAGTCTGCGCGCTTTACACCACGGTTGTACATTTTCGCGTTTTTAACAATTTCGTTATTAATAGCTGTTGCCAACGCTAAATCTTCTTTTTCATTTGCATTGGAAGTAACACTGTAGAACGTTTCCGTTCCATTTGCTGATTCCTTTGCTGCGGCATTCGCATGTAGACTGATAAAAATTTCACCGTTCTCATTTTTAGCGTATCGAACACGATCCTCTAAGCTAGGATATGTATCACCAGAACGCGTCATTTTTACTGTCGCACCATCTTTTTCAAGTTTTTGCTTTACTAGATTTGCAACTTTTAGAACGATTTCCTTTTCACGTGCATTACTTTTGACAGCACCAGGATCTTTACCGCCATGACCTGGATCAAGAACAATAATACGATCTTTTACAGCAGGTCCTTTTTGATTAAGAAGCTGTAAATAGGTTTTATTAATATAGCCGTTAACTCCGTTATACGTGATTTTAGCCCAGCTGCCTGATACCGAATGCACTTCCACTAGTGTACCTCGCTTAATTTGACCAAGCGAACGTGAAGTACCTGAAGCAGACTCACGAATTTGCAACGCATCAACTGTCGCTTTACCAACCGTATTCGTCAATAGCTGTTGCGGCGGCGTAACAGGCTGTTCTTTTTCACCGCTATTTTCCGCAGGAGGTTTCGGTATATTAGTCTCCTCTTCCACTACCGGTTTTTCCGGTTCCACTACTGGAGGTGAAACTGGTTCTGTCTGCAATGAATCCTCGGTTTGAGAAATTCGTACATATGCAGGTAAACCATTTACCAGCGTAACATACCAATTGCCAATCGTATTATAAACGGCAATTTTCTCTTTTGCTGCAATCGGACTTACACTATTTGAAGCGACATCACGCTTTTCATATGCCTGAATATTGCCCGATGCGTAAACATGTTTTTGCACTTTGTTAAGCTGCTTGCCGGATTCATCTAAAAAATCTACATAATCCTTGTAAACATAGGCATAGCGTCCTTCATGGGAAACCTTCAGCCAACCGTCCTTCTGAATTTCGTAAACGGCAAACGATGCGCCTGTATTTACTTTTGCCAAAATATTTGATGCATTTGAAGAAGATGCAGATGTGCGGACATTTAAATTATTTACATTTGCTTTAGCAGAAGCAATTGCTGCCGAAACATCCGGAACGTTCACCCCTTGAACAGGTAATGGCAAACGGTATTTTTCCGAAGAGGCACGAGCGATAAATGAAGCGAACTGTGCACGTGTTACCGAATTTTTCGGATTATATTTTTCAGCTTCCACTGTAATTCCGTTAAAGTATATAGCTGCGATGTATGGATAATAGCCATACGTCGGTTTAATATCATTAAATGGAATTTCCAGCATTTCTGTTTGAGCCGTGTTTAATTTAAAAGCAATGGCCAGTACTTTACTCATTTCTTCTCGTGTTAAAGGTGTATTCGGTGCAAATTTCCCTTTCGATTGCTCAGAGAAAAATCCTAACTGTACCGCACTTTCTACAAAGCCTGAAAGTTCTGTTCCCAACTTAACATCAGAAAAAGAAGACTTTTTAACAGTTAAAGGCTTGTTATTCGTTGCAACAACGACCATTTTAGCAGCTTGGCCCCGGGTTACATGGGCATTCGGTTTATAAAGAGTTTTACCATTTTCCGTATACCCTTTTATAACCCCCGCATTTACTAAATAGTTAATTTCATTATACGCCCCGTTTGAAGAAGGGACATCGGCAAAGCTTGTACTAGCATATGCCGTATTCAATTGGAACATTGCCATGAAGATGATTGTCACCGTCACGACAAGATTGCGCAAAGACAATGTTAAAATCCTCCCCTCTATTAGATAGTTCCCATTTTACCAAATTATTCATAAAATTAATATGTACAAAGCAAGAAACTTAATATTTTTCTAGTTTACAGGGAGTAGAATATGATATTTTTCATATAAGAGATGAGAGATTCTGTTATAGATGAAAGTGGTTCTAATTTTAGTCTGGAATTGGCTAATATATGTGCGCGTTCTATTTTAGGTATGAAATGTTCTACATTTTTAGCTATAGCTTCCACTTCACCTGGCAAACGTTTTACTTTTGATAGGAAAGTTTCTACCTTTATTTAGAGAACTTCTAATAAGGTTACCGCTTTCTACTTTCGATCTGAATTGTTCCACATTATGAACTGCAGCTTCCTCTTCCCCTGGCAAACGTTCTACTTTTGATGGAAAAGTTTCTACCTTCATTCGGAAATCTTCTATTTAAATTTCAGCTTTCTACTTCAGTCGAAATTATTTCCACTTTCTCTCCCCCATTGGCTATAAAGCAGCACACAGCCCAAGTCCCACAACAAAAAAGAAACACAGACAAATTTGTCTGTGTTTCAACAACTATTAGTAAGTACTTCCCTGCAAGGTGGATATCTAATGAGATATGTAGAAGTTACTAATTTTTATTCATTAAGTATTGGTTATTGCCAATCTTATTATTGTAGACGGTTAATGAAAGCTGTTAAATGTTTTAACATAACGTTATCGTTTGTACCGAATGTGCCGTCACCTTTACCTACTGTAATGCCGTTCGATGCTAAGATCGAGATGTCGTTATGTGCCCAGTGAGATGTTGGTACATCTGTGAAGTTTAAAGTATCTTGCTTCATTTTTAAGTCAAATGCTTTTACTAATACTTTAGCCATTTGAGCACGTGTTAATGGTGAAGCTGGATTGAACTTACCTTCGTCACCAGTGAAAACGCCTAATTTATAAAGTGCAGTTGCTGCACCTGCATATTTTGATGATGATTTAATATCTGTAAATGGTGAATTTGTATCAGATGTATCTAAACCTAATGTTTTTGCTAATTGAATTGCTACTTCACCACGTGATGCATAAACCGTGAAATCGATTGCTGAATCTTTTACTTCTTCTTTTTCAACTGAAGAAACTGCTGCAACTACTTTTTGACTTTCTCCAAAGCTTGCTACGCGTTTTGCTCCGTTATAACGCTTCGCCCAGTAAGAAGAAGTTAAACTTGCTTCAGTAACGCCTGTGCTTGTACCAGCGTGAACGAATTTATTACCTCCTAATGAGATACCAACGTGAGAAGCTGTTTTACCAGTTGTATTAAAGAATACTAAATCGCCTGGTTGTAAATCTGATTTTGAAACGGCACTACCTTGTTTATATTGAGCAGCTGCTGTACGGTTTAAGTCAAAGCCTAATTGCTTGAATACTAATTGAGTAAATCCAGAGCAATCTAACCCGCGTGCTGTTGTTCCTCCATAAACGTATGGTACACCGATATATTTAGAAGCTGTTGCTGTTAATTCTGAAACTGATGCTGCTTGTGCTGTATTATTCGAACCCATCCCTACACCTGAAAAAATCATGAAAGTTGCAAAGATCGGTAATAAGATTTTCTTTTTCACTTTAAAATGGAACTCCCTTCAAAATAGGCCTCGCGATGAATATTCGAGGTATAACATAACGTAAAACTTGTTTGTTCATGTTTATTTAACCTAATAACAGGGTAACATATATATTTGTGATATTATTTTTCACTTGTGTAACAGTTTCTAGTATTTTGATATAAAAACAGAAAACACCGAATCTCAGTATTTACGCAGAGATTCGGTGTTTTTTATAGAATATTTATATTAATGAAATAAAACTTGTAACATTACTGTAATGTAAGGTACTAGTATTTACCAGTTCATTTACTAGAAAAATGTTGAACTACATAATATTTCCCATTTTTAGATTGCTCAATGCCGATACCCATATGTGTATATACTTCTTTTAAAATATTGTCACGATGTTTCGGTGAAGCCATCCAAGCCTTTACCGTTGTTTCCGGTGACTCGAAGTTTCGGGCTAAATTTTCTCCATAGCTTGTATACTCATAATCGAATAACATCGCTAAATCCCACGGATTGCCGTAAAAAGGTGAATTATGTTCAAAATAATTGCGCTTCAGCATATCCTTCACTTTAATAATAGCAATCTGGGTTAACTTCTTGTCCTGCATAAGTGGAGAAAGTCCTTTTGCAGCTCGTTCCTCGTTAACAAGGTCCAATATTTTTTTCTCCCACTGTTTATGATGATTTACTGTATCAATATAATCCTTTTGCAGAAAGTCATATACTACATCCAAATTTTTTACCTTTTCCTTAAACTCCATACCGCGCATTGTGAGTGCAGCTACATGAGCACGGGTAACAAATTCATTCGGTTCAAAAGTTTTTGCAGTTTTTCCTTTTACAATTTCCACATCTGCCAGTGATTCAATATAATCTTTTGCCCAATAGTTTTTAGGTAAATCCTTAAAAGATGTCTTGTTTTTCTGATCGACTTCAACTGCATAGGCAAGGGCAATCATTTTTGAAATATGCGCACGTTTTAAAGGGTCTTCAGGATGAAACTCACTAGCGTTTTGAATAATCCCCAATTCCGCCAGTTTACAAATCTCTTTATAATAACGATGATCAGTAGGGACATCCGTAAAATTCGGGACAAAGTCAGTCGTTAATGGTACGCCCATCGTTCTTGCAATAATCCCTGCCGCCTCAGCACGAGTCGTCGTTCTGTTCGGTTTGAATGTACCGTCTGTATAACCTTCCATAAATCCTTTTTCAACCAGCTCATATATTACAGGTGCTGCCCAATACGTACTTTTCACATCAGTAAAAGTTGGAGACGTATTTGCATAAACCTCAGAAGATGGTGCATGTAATAAACAAGCAATGACGGACCCCATAATTAAAACCCGTTTCATCAAATCCCCCCTATCAGTCCATTTTCTATTATTATACAATGGATTAATTACTTTTCTCTTACCAGAAAACTTTGCAACTAACTTAAAAGCCATGAAATAGAAATTTCATGCCAAATTCGATAGGAACCACTCTTATTTTCTATAAATATGCGATTTGCTTTCTTATCATTTTACACTAAAAAATACCCCAAAAGGCAGATTTTCCATTCTACCTTTTGGAGTACAGTTATTAAATTATAGTATTTCCATTATAATTACAACCCTAATTCAAAAATAGCGGCCTGCAGTTTATTGTAATTTTTCACTAACGATTTTTGGTTAATTGTCAGGCGTTCGTATGCTGTTTTCGCTGACTTCGCTCTTGAAGCATATGTTCTTAAAGATGGATCCAGATCCTCTATTTGCTTCATGACACGCTCCGCCGCTTTTAAATCTTTTTCGGCCTGCACAAGATCAGAATAGTTCAGTACTTGACGCTTCGAACCAGAAGGAAGTGCTTTATAAGCTGCCACCGCATTTATTACATCTGTTTCAAAACTGCTTGATGAAGCATTTAAAGAAGCAATGATTGACGTTACTTTTTGCACTTCCGTCATATCAAGTACAGCCTGCTGTAATTTGTAATAGTTTGTAACCTTCAGTTTTTCTTCTTCCGACAACTTGTCATATGCAAGCTTTGCGGCTTCCATATTTCCTTGATAGTACTTGTCGCTTGGCTTCAAACCGGCAATGAGTGTATAGACATGGATCACATTGGATAAGTTTGAGTATTGGTCGATATTTGTTACGTACTCTTTTTGCTGATCATCCAATTTTTTTAAAGCGTTATTCACTGTATTGAATTGACGGCTCAAATCATTTCTTGGATTGCTTAGGCCATCAATTGCTTTTATTGCCGCTTCGATCGGTTTAATGTACTTTTCCTGCTCTTTTAATTCATATTCGAGGGTCACGCCTTTTTTGTTGGCAGAACTTAACGATTTATAGGCTTCACGCGCCTCTTTAATTTTGGCGATAAATTCATTTGCCGATGCTGCATTTAATGCGCGGATCATTGCATCCACCTTTGCGCCGCCTTCCACATTCAGCTCATGATCCAGCAGTGTCGGTAAATTCGATACTTGTACTGCTAACTCAGCCGGCAGTTCGTTATATGACGCTCTCGCTGCTGCCGTCTCTTCTACGAATGTTTTGCTCGTCGGCTTAATCGAATTGATCGCATTTACTACATTATATACTTTCGTAAGATCTCCTAATAACTTTTCGCTGTTGATAAGCAGTGAGCGTTCAGACATCGTCAGTTTTTCATATGCTTTTTCAGCCGATTTATATTTAGAAATAAATGTACGTGCATTCGACGGATCCAACGCTAAAATATCATTATCCAGTTTTAATACCGGTTTTACGCCGCGCTCGCGAGTCGTCAAGTCTTTGTAGTTCGTTACTAGCCGCTGATCTGATTTAGCCAGACTATCATAGCTGTTTCGCGCATCAATCAGTTTTTGGATATAATTCTCTGTCATAGGAAGAGCTGCATCAATGAGTGCGATTACTTGCTTGGCATCAGAAACACCTTTTTCTGCAGCTGCTAGTTTCGTAATATTATGCACGAGTTCTTGCTCTGCTGCAGTCAACACTTCATATTCCGCACGAATTGCCGTGACATCCGCTTCATATGTTTTTGAGCCGACACGCAGCTTTTCAATGCGATTGATTAAATCTGCAACCCTTAAAATATTGTCCAAATTCGAACCATAATTATAAACATCTTGCTTTTGCTTTTCCGTCAGCCGGTCATACGCTTTTTTTGCTGCCGCTACTTTTGTTGGATAATTACGTTCCGTATGCACGGGCAGCTTTTCAATAAGATCGATTACTTTCAATGATGCTTTATAGTCCCGTTCAAGCTCCGTTAAAACTTTTGAATTTCCGACATTGCGTTTCGTTGCAGAATCCAGTTTTTTATAAACAGCCAATACCTCAGCTAAATCGGTGATGAACGCTTCACCGGATTTCGTTTGCAGTGTATCGATTCGGCTTTCCATTGAAAATGCATCTGAAACAATCGCTTCATAGTCCTTTACTTTTTTTCCGTATTCAGTAAAGAGTCTTAATTGAATATTTTCCAGATCCGTAACTGGCTCTGCCGGAGCAGTATAGTCCTCTAGTATCTTTTGAAAATTATTTTTCACTTTTATTAGACTAACTATAAAATCTGCTGATGTCGGGCGAATTGCATCAATTTCCAGCATCAGCTTTGCGAACGGCAACAGCTCAACTAGTTTATCTCTATTGTAGACAAGCCCTTGCAAAGGCTCTGCCAGTTTATTAAAGGAAGTTTCCGCTGCAGTCGTTTTACGTGTAAAATCTTTTGCCGTTACATCAATTTTACTGATTGCCTGAATTGTTTTTAATACTGCCTTGTTCGCGTTTTCGATCTCTGTTAGTACTTTAATATTTTTTACTAACCGTTTGCCATTTGCAGATAAGGCATTATATTTTTCGCGGGTTGCATCGATTTGCTGGAAATCAACAAATTCTGCATTTTGGAAGACAAGAATATCCGCTTCCAATTTTGCTGCGATAGATTGTTCCTCTTTTTGTAATCGCACATAGGATGTTAAAAATTGATGAAGCTTTTCGATATTTGCTGCATCATTTGAAGGAATCGCTTCTTTTAAGGAATCCCATTCGTTTAACTTATTTTCCATGGATACTAAATCTTCCGCATAAGTAATGCTCGTGACATTCAAACTCACTACTTGATCGGCAATTTTTATTATCGGGATTAAAGCTTCAAGACTAGCACGATTTGTGACAAGCTCCTCATTGTCCTTAATTTTGGCATACGAAGATTCCGCAGTACGCACCTTTGTGATAAATGAAGTGACTGTTGAGCGCTTTTTCGTGTCCGTCAGCTTTTCATTATCCAGATTTTCCAATACATCTGTTTTGATCGCATCAATTTGTTTATTGATCGTTGCCGCGGTTGCCGTTGATTTTTCCCATGACGTAAGGAAATCCAATAATTCTTTTAATACATATTTACGCTCATTTGTTGGTAATGCATTATACGCAGCTCTTGCATCTGCAACAATTGAGCTTTTTTCTTCATATTTTGCTGAATCAATCTTTACTATATCTGTTTCAACTTTTTTTGCATTTTCAATTGCCGCTTGTATTTCTAGTAATTTGTCAAAATTCACTACAAATCGTGTATCCAATGGATCAAGGGCATTATATAGTTCCGCTGCATTTTCCGCCGCTTCACGGAATTCTTCAGTATTTGCTTGTAACTTAGAAATTCTTGCAATTTCATTTACTACATTTAATACATTTTCATATGGTTTTAATTCATCCGCGTTTGGTACGAGTTTTTTTTGAACATCGGATAATTGCCCATATTCTTTAACAAGACCATTTACTTTCGAATTAAAGGTTGTAGCAGTTGGCGGCTCTTCTACTAAATCTATAATTTTATCTTCAACCGTTTGTGCCTTTTTAATATCATTTTCCGCATTTTTTATAAATTGTTCGATTCCTGAATCACTCTCAGCCAATTGAATTTTCAATACACTTTTAAATGCCGGATCTGTTATTTCATTAAATGCTGTACGGGCATTAGCTACAGCGCTAATATAGCTTTCCTTACTAAATGCCTCCTGTGCCGTTAATGTTGTGACCGGACTGATGTAATTTTCAATAAATTGCTCAATGGCTGTCGTTTGTTCTTCAAAAGATTGCAGATGACTTAAAGATGCTAATGTAACATATTTGTTAATGAAATCCGTTTGGCCATTTCCGTCGTAATACAGTAATGTTTCCAAAAACGTACCGGCATTCCCGTTTACTGCATTGCTTAACTCCGTGCCTGTATTTTCCAAATGTACATATAGATTTTCAAGTGCCTCCTGTACTGCTTGTGTGTCTGCAACTAAGCTATTGTTTGTATTCGTTAACTTTGAAACTAATATTTTCACTTGTGCTGCATCTTGTTTAAGCTGCATGTATTTTTCTAAATATGTCAGTTTGGCATCGATCAGGGGCATGATATCTGCAAATGTTTCATTATCTTTATATGTATTATAAATAGTTCTTTCCTGAGTTAATGTCGCACTTGCGGATTCTTCATTGGCTGCTTTAAAACTGTTCAATAACTCTTCCGCAGTAACTGAAGCTACGACATTGTACGGAGTCGGTGTTTCACTCGCTTCTGCCTCACCAGCTTGTGCGATAATTGCCGGAGTAATCAAAAGCCCAGCCATCAACCCAACCTTCAAGTTTTTCTTCATCGTTTTATCCCTTCCTTCATGGGTAGTGCTTCAAGTTTGTTCATAATCCTAGGTTAATTATCGGCATATTTTCTCAGGTTGTTAGTTTATATGAAAGGAACAGAGTTTAGCGAAAATGAACCTTTGGATAAGGAAGTGTATGATGTAGAATCTTCAAATGCTAAATTCCTCAAAAGGAAATGCTATTTCGCAAAATTTATTGTAATGTATGTGACTTGGAAATTTTATTAGACAATTAACAAAACATATTAGTCATAGTTACATACTTATTAGTCACAGCTATGTACTTATTAGTCATAACTTTGTACTTATTAGTCATAGTTACGTTCTTATTAGTCACAGCTATGTGCTTATTAGTCACTTTAATACGTATTATAGTCATTCGATATCAAGTAATCGTCACTTTCAAGAGTTAATCGGCAATCCCAGATTCGAGATTTCCCCTATAAAAAAAACCACTCTATCCATTAAAGAATAGAGTGATCTCTCATTATAATGCGTCTGTATATAATTTACCCGCAGGTAAATACTGGGACATTCCGATTTCTTCCAGACCATTTTTGATTTTGTATGTGTGGCCTAAACGATTTTTCGATAAATAGTTTGCTTTTGAAATGAGCATCTCTTCAAATACCGGCAGTTGTGTTGGATCTATATCTTTCCAGTATTTATAAGAGTTAATCAGATCTTCAAGCGTTAAATGCTTATAATCATCGCCGGCAAATTCACCTTTTGGATTTACACGGTACCAAATATCTCCGTTTGAACGGATCCACTTATTCTTCTCAATTTGTAATGCGCGGCTAATCGATTTTGCCGCTTCTAAATATTTAGGATCCTTGAATTCTTTATAGGCCAACAACAGCACATTCATGCCACCAAGTACATGGTTCATCGATGCATGTGTTGTCACCTGCTGATTCACAGGGAAATAATCCGAAATATAATAAGCATCATTTGCAACATTAATGACATGGCCCGCCTGTTTACGCGATGCTAATAGATTCGCATAATTGCGTAACGGTTCTTTATAATTCGGAATATTAAATTCTGCACCGGAGTTATAGTAGAATAACGCAATCTGCTCATTGAATCTTGTATCGATAAATGGCGCTGTAATGCCAAATAAGTTTTTCAAATACGTACTCGTTACTTCTGTTTTCCAGTAAGTAGCATCGTCATCTTTAAATTTATCCAGGTTAATGAACGAGTTTTTCACTAAGTTTGCAAAATAACGATCGCCCTGTTCTTTCAACAAAACTAGTGCTCGGTCTTCTTTTACTAACAGCAGGTTACGCCCGAATCCTTGGAAAGATTTCGGCATTGGCTCTGTAGTAGTCGCCATTTTATTGTATGGACCTTCAGCAGTGTACCAGTTGTTACGCTTTTTATAGTTAATCGCGCTTTCAAGCATCCAGCCATTCATATTTTCGTCTGTTTCAAATAAACGTTCATTTGAATTCATATACCAAGTATCAACAATATCGTTGCCGTTCGAAACCAGTGTATAGTAGCTGAATAAATCTTCGCCAAGCCAAGCTTGTGAATATGCTTCGTACTCGGATTCCAGATCACGCATGTAGCTTGTACCGCCAGTATCTTTATAGCTTTGTGTTAATTGTTTTGAACGATATGCCTGTCCGACCATACGCTCTGTCGACAGCTTTTCGTTCTCCATAATACGTAATAATCCTGTCGGGTATGATGACGAGTCAAAGCCAAATACATCGGCCGAATTTTTTTCGATTGGGAAACGATCATAACGATATAGACGGAAATTCGTTACATTCGTTGCTTTATGGAATAAGTCCACAGTCAGTTTTGATTTCCCCTTGTTCGTCAATGTTGTAAATACAAAGTCATCTCCGTTTTCCAAAGCACGAACCGTTACTTTAACTGTTGCTCCTTGGTTTCCGACTGCATAATTATAAACAGTATCTTTTGCAACACCGTAAGTTTCTGTAGTTGTCCCTTTAAATACAATTGTTGCTGTTGAACGAAGATAGAGCGGGTTTGCATCAGATGTTACTTGTGCAAAGTTCATTTCTTCACGATTGTTTTTAAAATTACTGGATACTTCTGCTGCTTGTACTTTATATTCGTTTTTCGCAATTTTATTTGTTGCGACAAGTGCACGATGAAGCATTACCGAGAATGTCACACGGTTGACCGTTGCTTTCGGATCAAAAGTGCCATCTTCACGACCTGTAGTAATCCCGTGCTGCGCTAAAATTTTAACATTTTCGCGGTGTGACTCACTGATTCTGTTCCAGTCTTTAAACGTCAGTTCTTTACCTGTGTCTTTCAAATCAAATGCACGTACTAAAGTTGTCGCCATCTGTTCACGTGTTAACGCATCCGCTACGCCGAAACGTCCATCTGGTTTACCACCGAAAATACCAGCTTCATATGTAGAAAACACACCTAGTAAATAGCTTGATTTCGTACTTACATCCGAAAACTTGTTCTGATATTTACCGTCCGGAAGCTTTAATGCACCTTTAAACAGGTTTGCTGCCTGACCACGGTTTATATTAAGATTTGGACGGAACTGTGCATCCGGATAACCACCGATAACGCCCATTTCTACAAGTTGCATCACTTCATTTTTAGCCCAGAAACTATCCGGTACATCCGCAAGCTTTTGCTTAACCGTTAATTTCTGGCCTGTTAGCGGCTGAGTCACTGGTTGATCTGATGACTCATCATCTGCAGGCTGTTCAGTATTTGCCGGAGAATCTTGTTCGTCTGATATCTCGTTTTCCGGAGATGTTTCTGTCTGTGGTTCTTCTGGCTGAGCAGGTGTTGACGGTGTCTGTTCAGCATTTTCGTCTGCAGAAATAGATTCCGCATCCTTTTCCTCTTTAACCGTTTCCTCTTGAACTACTGGATTATTACCGGAATCCGTAGTTTCAGTCGTAGTAGTGGTTGAGTTTTGTACTGATGAATTTTCAGCTTCAACTGTGCCTTGTACATTTGCATATGTTGCGGTTGGTAGCGCTGTGGATAAAAATAGTAGCGAGGCTAACAGGGCTGATTTTATTTTAAACATTCGACAGATTTCCTCCTTTTATTTCATTAACGTATAAATTATACCGAATATTGCCATATATTTCACTGAAATGTACAATTTTTAATAGAATAGTAATACACAAAGTAAGTGTAGCATGCTACCTGTTGTGAGGCGATGGTAAATCTCGCTTCCTTTAGTAGGTATTTCTTTATTGGGAAGTTGGGTTGAAGTACGGAGGTGGTTCTACTTTTTACTGAGAGTTTCTACTTTCTATGTGTCTTGCTCTACTTTCCGGCACAAACTTACTCATTTCTCAGATAAACTATCTACTTTTCTTTTCTGCTTGCCTCATTACCTTTATCTCAAAATTCCCCAAAAGAAAACACTTGAAGCCTATACAAGCCTCAAGTGCATAAAAATCTCTACTACTCTACACCAATAACAATAAAGTCATCTGAAGTTGCTTCGATAGCATTATATAAAAATGTCGCTAACTGGGCGCGTGTTAATTTCATATTCGGGCTGAATGTTGTAGCTGTCGTGCCTTTCGTAATTCCGTAATCTACTAATGTTTGAATGTACTTTCTCGTTGCAGTATCTGCTAATTTATTGACATCGTTAAATTTCGTCTTTGCAGTAGTAGATTGCTCCAATTCAAAACCGATCGTTAACATTTTCGCGATCTGTGAACGAGTCAAGGTTGCATCTGGGCGGAATTCATCGCCATAGCCATTCACAATACCTGCTTTGTTTAATGCAGCAATCGCTTTATAATATTTGCTTGAGGTTGGGACATCTTTAAAACCTGGATTTGGGGCGGTACTATTTTGCAGATTTAAGGCATTTGCTAAATATAATGCCGCATCCCCGCGCGTTGCCGATTTACCCGGTTCATACGTTTTGCTCGTTACACCTGTAATAATTCCTTCATTATATAGAGAGACAATTGCATTTGCATGTGAGTTTGTTTCTTTTACATCGGTAAATGGATTTGCAGATGCCTGTACAGAATGGGCATTTACTACAAAACTTGAAATAACCACTAGTACCGCTGTAAGAATTGAGCCATATAGTAACTTCTTCATTTAATTTCAATCCTTCCTCTTAAACTGATTAGCATAATTATACATTAGTTTTCGTTTTATGTAGATGAGAACTTACAGTAGATATCTTATTGACCTTAACCAATTTTATTAGAAAAATTGTTAAACATATTTGATGATTTCTACCCTTTATTAGAACTTCCGATAGCGATATTAGCAATTTCATGTATTACGGTTGTAAGTTCAACTATATCTAAGCCCATAACGCGTCTGTTTGTTCGCATTAAATAGTTTATTAGAACAATCAACCCCTATATTAGAAGTTCCGACTTACTTATTTGAACTTTGAACAGAGATATTTGAAAATGAAGCACACTTATTAGAAGAAACTAACTTCTTATTAGAAAACGACCGACTTATTAGAACTTTTTCGTGTTTATTAGAAAATAAGCTTCTCTTATTAGAAAACTAAAAAGGCATACATGCAATCAAACATGTATGCCTTTACACCTGCAACCTAGTTTGTTCTTAATGTTGGGGTTAAAGTGAATGTATCGACTACCGCATTGCCTGCTTCATCAACTACATCCTCAATTCCTGCACCTGGAGTAATTGTAATGGTCGTACCTGCATCTTGATTTGCAGACAAAGTAACCGTTACTTTATTGGCTGACGTCGATCTTGCTACTGATGCAATTCCGACCGTTGCTCCTGCAGCATTTACAACTACAAATGAATCGGTATCAAGACCGCTTACATTCTCGCTAAAAGTAAGCTCAATTTGGTTTGCTGCTATAAATTGAGCTGAATTTATCATTGGGCGAATATTTTCCTTTAAATTGACTTCTGTCGTTATGGTTGGCTGATCTGCAATAGAATCCTTCGCTTTCACATTTCTAATTATTAATTCACGCGGGCCTGTTGATGTTGTTCCATTTGGCGCTAACGTCAAAACAACCGTATCCAATGCACCGCTTAGAACTTGAGCGTTCGTAATTGTTGCATTCGGAATAGAATAATTGCTTACTCTAGATGCTGTTGTGGCATCCAAATCATAGTCGAACTTCAATCGGACTTGATTGTTTGTCAACGTTGAATCCGTCACTGAAGTTGTAACAGTCGGCGCATTCAATACATTTTCATTAGTTGAATAATCCGATGTACGATTGAATGTGACTGATTTGCTAGCTGTATTCACACCATAGGCACTGTCTACTTCTGTGAACGATAATGTCACGTTATATGTTGCATCCGCCGCGTCGCCTGTTCCTAGTAAATTGTCCAGTCTCACGCGCACTACAGTACGATTGCCGTTTTCCCGATACTCTAATTCAGTTGCTGTTCCATTGAATGAATGTGTTACGCCGCCTTTGACATAGTTGCCGGAAGCGGTTACACGTGATGCATTCACTAAATCCACTGGTTTGTTGAGCGTAATATTTAAATACTCGAAATTGCCTTCTCGTGTTACAGAAGTTGACGTCACTTCAGGTGCTGCTGTATCAAGCGTAAATGAATGAGTAGTTGTAAATGTATTCGTTTCACCTGAAATATCAGTAATCGTTTTGCCGGCTGCTGTGCCAATATTATAAACACCGGTTAAATCATTTGTAGCGGTAACGATAAATGATCGATCATCACCAGGGACTGCCTCGATTGCCGTAATGGCATTTGGCGAATTACCTAAACGTAATTCCAGATCCGTAACTGCCGGCTTTTGAATGCGCTCCGAGAATGTCAGTCTGAATGTTCTCGGACCAGTTTGGGAAATACTTGTTAACGTTGGCTTAACTCCATCAGCCCCACCCATTGCAAAGCTCGTTTTTAACGGGTTTGGTGTACTGAAGTTTCCTGCGATATCACGCAGTCCAGCAAATGTTGCTTCTACTTGTGTATTTGCTGCTAATGGCTGACCATTAACCGTTGCATTTGATAAATCAAAATCCGCATATGTTGCGCCCGCAGCGATTTCCCCGGTAATTCCCGCTACATTCGTACCGTTCGCCAGTCTGAATGTAATACTGCTGTTGCTAAATGCGCGCAAAGGCTCCGAGAACGTAACGCGAACTGTTTTCGCATCCCGGTTCACTGTACTGATTAACGTTGGTGCAACTGTATCCGTACCGAAGTTGGCGATTTCTTCATATGGAGTAACCGTTGTACCGGCTGCATTTTTCACATTATTTACTTTTACGAGATAGCGGCCTGTTAAAGCTGTTGTCCCGTTTGTAAAGATTGTCAGTGTACGGCCATCTTCGCTTAACTGTCCTCTCGAAAGAGTAATCGCATTTAAACTATCTACATCCGCCACTGTTACATAGTTTGCTAATTGAGCTTGTGTTAAGCTGGCAGGCAAGTCTACTCTTTGATTGAACTTCACTTCAATTTGTCCACCATTCAGTGCCTTGAGAGTTGCGACTTTCACTTCTGTAACGACATACGTTACTTTCGCTGAATAATCTTTACCGTCAATCTTAAAATCTACCGTTGTTTCTTCATTTTCAGGAAGATTGTTTTCTAAAGTAACTTCGTGCTCGGAATTGTCGCTTAATGTGACTTTTAATTTATTCGCTCCCGTAGCTTCAGCTGCTTTTACTGTTAAAGGAACATTGTAAGTGACAGAAGTACCATACTCTTTACCGTTGATCGTAAATTTAACAGGCGTTTCTTTGCCGGCTTCCAACGGCGTATCTAAGTTCACCGTATGTTCCGTATTATTCGTAAGTGTAACTTTTAATGTCGATGCATCCACAACTTCAATCGCCTTCAACCCTTCACCCGGCACTTCCACTTGAAGCATTTTATACAGGAATGAAGAGAACTGTCCTCGTGTTGTATTGCCTTTCGGGTTGAAGTTCGGTACGCCGGTTACATTGTAGAAATCCAATACTCTGATTGCTGAACGTGCCTCTGCTTTTGCCCTATTATAATCAATGACATCTTCATTAAAACTCTGGTTCATCACATGTCCCAGGAAATCAAAATTATTTATATTCGTATAAGCACGCACTAAAACAACCGCCATATTTTCACGTGTAATCGGATCTGCAGGTAACAGGTTTCCATTACTTCCGTTAAATACGCCGTTGTCTTTTACCAATGCCGCATATTGCAGTAGTTCGTCCTGTGATGTACTGCGCAAGTCTGAAAAGCGCATATTTGTTTTATAATCTGAAGGGATATTATAACCTTGTGATACTAAGTATTTTCCTAGTAGTTTTACAACATCCGAACGTGTCAGTGTACGATTCGGTTTAAATGTGCCATCCGGATATCCTGAAATGATGCCTTGACTTACGAGTGAATCAATTGCAAGCTCATGAGTATTTCCTGCTGTGTCCGAAAAACTGGCCGCACTTGCTGCCGGTGCAATTGCCGATGCCACTAGTGTCGCACTAGCTGCCGTCGTCAAAAACTTCCTGTACTTTTTCTGCATTTTTTTTACCTCCTAGTTAGTAAAACAATTAATAGGTTGTCTGTCTTTCAAACTTGCTTACAACCTTTTCATTTCCACAAATTATTTGAATATAAACACAATTCCACCAAAACGACTCGAAAGCATTATAAAAATATAAAAAAGCATATCTAATGAGATAGATATGCTCCAAATTTTAGAAGTTTATATAATTCGGCACCGTAAATTGGATAGGTGACAGATTTAATTTATTATTCGCTAAATCACTTATCAAAGACGAGGTGTTTTGTGTTATCTGAACTTCCTGGTTAGCCCTTAACTGTTGAGTTAATCGAATCGCTATTTGCTCATTATTAACACCTGTAGTGTAAGTCTGTGC
Organism: Solibacillus sp. FSL W7-1436; assembly: GCF_038007305.1. Lineage (NCBI taxonomy): Bacteria > Bacillati > Bacillota > Bacilli > Caryophanales > Caryophanaceae > Solibacillus > Solibacillus sp. FSL W7-1436. The sequence goes on along the minus strand of NZ_JBBOWV010000001.1, from coordinate 2,101,379 downwards.
AATTGATGCTGTTGAATTTCCTACCTTTACCTCAAATGAATTGTTTAATACATTTTTAACGGATTCATTAAATGAGAGAATGATTGTATCAGAACCTGTAATGTTATGATACAAGTATTGTGGTGCAAGGTTTTCATTCAAGAAAACAAGTTCTGTTTTCGGTTCCATCGTAACTATTGAATTCAATGCCCGCAAATTGCTGATTGTCAAATTCGCTCCTCGCTGGAAATCAACATCGCCTTCCTTAATTGTTAAATATACCTTATGAGGCTCATTATGGTTGACAACGGCACGTTGAATTGTGGCACCTTCCAATACATAGTTTTCAAGGTTGGATGCAGTAATACCATCTACTTGATTTGAAAGTGTAATAACTATTGTTTTATTATCAATTTTCGTACCTTGTTTTGCATTAAAAGAAGTTTCTACACCTATAACGGTGATTTTCTCCTCGTTTAGGATAATATCTGTACCCCGTTCAAAATTTACTTGGTATGCAGGATTTACTGCTTGTCCATATTCACTTGTTACCCCGGTAAATGTTGCACCTACTGTATACGTGTAGCCTGAATTTGCTGTTAACCCTGGGATTGTACTTAAACGAGTACGGATTATTTTATCATCTGTTGCTGATTTCTCCAGCTTCCCTATTAAAGATTTTTCTAATGGATAAGTATAACCGTTCGAGATATAACTTCCTGCCAGCGTAACTTGAGCTATTGGACCTAATTCAACGTTTTTATCAAATGCAAACTCCAGATATTCTGCACCTTTATCCTTCACAACATTTGCACTTACAATATTTGGAACTGATGTATCTGCAACAAAATTATAGGCTGTTGAAAACCCGTTTACTTCACCCGACATATCTGTAATATATCTTCCAGTTGCTGTAGAAATCGTTGTATAGCCATTCAATGAGCCGCCTGTAGTGACAATATAAGACTTTGGATCTTCTTGATCCTGAACGACATTCATAATCCGGGGTGAATAAGAATTTTGATTTACATAAATATCAGCAGGGACAAGTGTACGGATTTCTTCTGAAAAAGTTAATTTGAATTTTTTTGCTCCAAGCTGCGTAACATTTGATAAAGTCGGGATAACGCCATCTTTATCACCTTTTGAAATATATGTTGTTAAAGGATTCGGTGTAGATAAATTGTTTCCAATATCAACAACTATCCCAAAGTTTACTGCAATTGATGTGCCGGGTTCTATGCTTTTCCCACGTGCAGTAGCACCAGATAAATCATAAATAACTTCTGTTGCATTTTTATCAATCGCCCCTTGAATACCTGTAACTATAGAGCCATCAACGAGCTTAAATTGCGTAACCCCTATTGGATTTGTTACTGGTTCTGTAAATATAACTTTTACTTTCGTTGCTGAAATATTTTCCACCTTTAATACACTTGGTCCGGTTTTATCAGCTATAAAAGTTACGATATCATCGTATTTAGGTAATTTTTTAGAATTTATCGATTCAATATTATCTACAACTACACGATAGCGCCCCTCTAGTCCCTTTGTTGAATTTATGGTAACAGTTAATGTACGCTTATCCTCACTTAACTGCCCTTTCCACAATTGAACTTGTTCAAGTCGTTCTATTCCTGTAACAGCAACCAGTTTATTAATCGATGCCGCATTTAATTCCGTATCTGCTTTTATAGGCTGATTAAATGTAATAGCTATTTGTGCTCCATTAGGATTAGTAATAGATGTAATTTTTAAGTCAGGCACTTCAAAAGTTACCTTCGTTGTAAACGATTGTTCACCAATATCAAAAGTAACTTCTGTTTCCATATTTTCCACTAATGGCGTTTTTAATGTCACTATATACGCTTTATCATCAGAAAGAACTACACGCAATTTGTCAGCTGCTTGTACTTCTACAGTTTTTATAGTTACAGCAGGTTTTTCCGGCTCCGGCTTAGGGACTTTAATTTGCAGCATATTATAAAGGAATGTTGCGAATTGGCCACGTTTTGTCGGATCTTTCGGATTGAATGTTTTTTGTTTTGTTACCGCATAGTAGGCCAAAGTTTCAATTGACTCCTGATGCTCCTTAGATGTTCTGTTTAAGTCACTAATATTTGATTTGTAGTCTGTTTCTTTCATTGTTTCTATATAATCGAATTCATTGATGACTTTAAATGCACGTATCAAAACAGTCGCCATTTGGTCACGACGCAACTGGTCACGGTGCATAAGTGCCCCGTTACTGCCTTGGAAAACCCCAAGATCTTTTACTAATGCTGCATACTGCAAAAGTTCATCTTGAGACTTTACCGATAAATCCGTAAAACGCATTTCCGTTTTGTAATCTTCAGGAATTTTATGACCTAACGAAACTAAATATTTACCTAATAGTTTTACAACATCGGAACGTGTCAAGTTTTGATTTGGTTTAAATGTGCCATCCGGATATCCACCGATGATACCTTGCTCTGCTAGTATCATAATTGCATTCTCATGCCCGCTGCCCTTAATATCTGTAAAAGATGCGGCACTAGCGGCTGGAACAATTGCCGTGGCTGCTAGAATCGCTGCTGTTGCCGATGCTAGAAATTTAGTATGAACTTTCATAGGTAACTCCCCCAATTTAATATAATAGTTTTATATATGTAATAACTTTATTTGATTATGACAAACTTCTGCTATAACCAAAGGAGAGCTATCTGAATACACTGTCTGATCATTATCAATTAAAGAAAGTTCTTCCACAAGCACCTCTTCATATTTCCAATTTTTGAATATTGGCAAGGCTTCTTTACATTGAATTTCAAGGATATTCATTTTCGACTGAAAATAACCTTGCACCTCTAGCAAACATCCGTTTACTTTTAATTGACTAAAAAAATGCATGTTCATCCCTCCATAGGAAATATTGTATATAATTTTATATATTTTTACAAATTTTCTCACAAAATTACTCTTCCTATTAAATTAGAAAGAGTTAATACCAAATCTATTAATATTATTTTACTTTTATTTCAATGTTTAATATTTATGGATTGGTATGTTCAACTTTATCCGTAACAGTTGTCCCCATAAATACCTAAGTCACGTAATGTTCGGATAGTTTTAAGAGCCTCGAGAGACAGCTGCACATTCTTCTATAATAGTACTCCCCCGGCTACGGCCCCGGTAAAAACGACAATCCACGGCGGCAGTTTCCAATACGCCAGCATGCTATATAAAATCACGGCTAATCCAAAATCCTTCGCCTCCAATATAGAGCTTGTCCAGATTGGCGTATATAACGCAGCAATTAAAATACCAATAACACCCGCATTCACGCCCATGATGGCACCTGTAATTTTCGGATTGTTACGCAGTTGATCCCAAAACGGCAGTGCCCCAATGATTAATAGAAACGCCGGTAAAAAAATCGCTATTGTCGCGACGAGTCCACCTTGCCATCCGTTCATTACTGTTCCTATGTAAGCGGCAAATGTAAATAGTGGACCTGGTACAGCTTGTGTCACACCGTATCCTGCTAAAAATGCTTCTTCACTCATCCACCCTGTCGGAACAAACTCCTTTTCCAGTAAGGGCAGTACAACATGCCCCCCGCCAAAAACGAAAGAACCTGAGCGGTAAAAGCTATCAAACATTGCCACCCAATAAGAACCTGTCGCCTCCTTCAACAAAGGTAAAGCTACCAGTAAGCCAACAAATAAAAGAAGGCAAAACCATCCAACCCGTTTAGAAACAGGAATGCGCGACGAATGCCCCCCTGTTCCATCATTCATAGGTTTCAGCAAAAAATAACCTATACATGCGGTAATTAATATAACCCCTACTTGGCTAAAAGCAGTTTGCCAAAGAAGCGTCGCCAGTAAAGCAAAAATGGCAATTGCCTTCCGTTTCCGATCTGGTGTTAGACTTTTAGCCATTCCGATAATGGCATGCACAACGATTGCTACCGCCACAATTTTCAAACCATGAATCCAACCGGCATTACCGACATCAAATCCGGTCACAAGTAATGCAAAGATGATGAGAGCTACTACTGAGGGAAATGTGAACCCAATAAATGATGTTATTCCCCCTACTATTCCAGCGCGCATAATTCCAATGCCGATTCCCACTTGGCTGCTTGAAGGACCTGGTAGAAACTGGCAAAGTGCAACTAAATCTGCATAGCTTTTTTCATCCATCCATTTTCTTCTTCTTACATATTCTTCATAAAAATACCCTAGATGAGCAGTCGGTCCCCCAAAGGATGTCAGCCCTAATCGTGTTGAAACCAAAAATATTTCGATAAGTGATTTGATACTATTTTGCTTAGTTAAATTCATCGCCAGCTAACCCCTTAAGACTATTTTGAAATGTAATACTCCTATATTTGCCAACTACCTTAACTAAAAGTAGCACTTCTTTCTCGCTTAACCTAGACTATTCCTCATAATTTACATACTTTTTACATTTAAATTGCGATAAGGTTTATAATAAAATTATATTTTCTATTACACTATTAATATATGTGTTATTTACTCCAAATTAGGGTATTAGGCATATGTTAATAAAAATATTGAGGTGAATTTATGTTCGAGTACAAGTTTTGGCATCATCTTTCAAACCCCTCGCAACTCATACATAATATTGAACGTAGCGAAGATCAAAGACTTATAGGGTATCGAAAAGTTTTGATGGCTATTTTTGGTTTTACATTACTGTTTTTTATCGTCCGTAACTTCTGGGGGATGAATACAACCGATTTAACTGCATTGCTTGTAAATGGTGAAGGAGATATGTACAGTTTCGCCAGACTGATGTCTTTAATCGGTGCGATTCTAGCAGGTATTTTATTTTTTATCATTCATTATTATGTCATTACATATTTGATTCATTTATTGACAAATATTGATTATGACTGGATTCGAAAGATACAGTTATATGTTATCTTTTTCATTGTTCTTGAAAAGCTGCTGACAGTGATTATCTTTGCAATAGCAGGATATTCTACACAGTTCACCATGTTTTCACTGGCACCTATGATGGCATATGTTTATTATCATGACTATTTATTGTTCTTCCTGAATCAATTAACAGTCGCATCGATAATTGCGGTATGGATTCAATACATATTTTTATCGAATTGGACAGATCGACCGAAAGCTTTGCTGTTTAAGTTAATACTTATTCAAATCGTATTGGCATCGCTTGTTGCGTTGTATAGCATTCTTCCTGTTTTAACATGGATCGAAGGGTGGCTTGGTCTGTAATGCGTATGACGAAAAAAGTAAAGATTTTTAGCGCTGTTGCCTTACTATTTGTTTTGATAAACGGTTATTTATTATTAAAAGACAACGATATCATTATGAAAAACTACTATATTAATAATGTGCAGTTTGCGGTAGCCGATTATCATGAAAAAGTTCTGGAAACCGATGCTGTAGTTGCAGCGAAGCAAGAGCACTTCATCGCAGCGCCTGTACAATCGATCAGTGAGGTTCTCGTTACACAAGGTCAAAGTGTCAGCGTCTTAACGGAGCTGGCCATTTATAAACCTGAAGAAGCTGAACGTGAAATTACACGTCTTGAGACAGATCGTGATGCATATGAAAATGAGCTATTGGAATTGGAAAGAATCGTTTCCGATCTACAATACGAAAGCAGTAATTCCTCACCGAGTACTGCAACCGATTCAACAACACTTGGTGATAATGAAAACTGGAACCTTAATTTAACATTGGAGCTTGGTATTGAACAAAACACACCAACGGCTGAGGGTATTGCCATTATCCAACGTTCCATTGCGGAAACAGAGCGCCAGATCAGCATTTTGGACAGTATGATTTCCCAGTTGAATAACAATAATTCTTTAACTACACCAGTGGACGGAATTATTAAGGAAATTGTTCTTGAAGGCGATTCAATCATTTTCCAGATTCAATCACTTGAAAAGAAATTTGTTGCCTATGTGGAGCATGAGGACTGGAAGGAAGTCGAGATTGGTCAACAGGCTTCTGTTATATTGAATGAAGGCAAAGAAGACGAACTGGTCATTGCTGGAGATGTACTGGAGAAACAGCAAATACCTGCTCGTGATTCTATTGCGTTTAATGAAATGAAAAAGAAAGATAAAGTGAAACAGGATGACACGGTTTACGAAGTTAGCATCGAACCAACTGACTTGTTAACGGAAACACCGATCGGAATACTTGTAGATGCGAAAATTACGACGTTTGAAGCAAATGACAGCTTCCAAGTAAACGAGGATTGGCTTGTAAAATATGAACAGGACAATTCAATAGACCTTATTTATACAGTTGGAGAAGACGGGAAAACAAGACTGGAGCCGGTCGACCTTCTGTTCAAGCATAAAGCCGAAATTGAACAAAAAGAGTTCATGTATGGTGAACCGATCGCGGAAAACATCAACGAAGAAGGCATTGAAGAGGATGCCGTCGTTACCGAACCGCGCATCCGGACTGTTGAACTGGAAGATTCCGAAAAAGAGGACTCTGCAAAAGACAAAGATTTAGAGGACACGGCGGTATTTACAGCTCCCATCGCCCCACAACAAATATTCATTGACGGCGACGAAAAAAATCTGTTCGCCCCTACATTCCGACCATATCCATTACGTACGTTTGAATGGACATATGTTAATGCAACATGGAAAGATGCACTATGGTATTTAATTAAATAAAACAATAAACGGCGGGAACATGCACATCTTCCCCGCCGTTTTATTATTATACATAACTCCGTGTTTTGTTGTTTTTCCGTACGGGTAAAGACAACAAAATAATAGATACGGAAAATAGAATATTAATAAAGGAGTCGAAATGCATGAAAAAAAGAATAACAAAAAGTTTCATTGCTACCACTTTGTTCGCTTCCGCATTATTTGTCGCAAGCGATGACGTCTTTGCGAAAAAGACTTTTTACGATGTTGAAAACAGCCGCAATTCCCATACTGAAGCCATCCAATATTTAAACAACTTAAATGTGTATGATTATAAATCCGGCAATCAATTTAATTTCAGCAAACCTGTTTCACGTGCAGAAGCATCGAAAATTCTCCAAACCATTCTTTCAAGCGATTCGGCCCTTGCCATTCCAAAAGAACGTTCTTACAACGGTAAATTTAAAGATGTAACGAATTCGACTCCTTTTGCACAAGAGATTATTTGGGCGTATGAATCAGGTATTTTTGATGGGGATGAATACGGTAATTTCAATCCGGACCAGCCTGTAAAGCGCTCACATCTATCAAAAATATTAGTAGAAAGCCTGAAATTAAACGGCGGTACGACGATCAGCTTTAAAGATGTCTCAAAATCCAGCTGGTACTATGACTATGTAAATATTTTGGCGAGCTATGGTATTACGACCGGCAATGAAAATAATCAGTTTTTACCGAATAATAATGTCACAAGTGCACAAATGGCAACATTCCTGTACCGGGCACTCATTTATAAAACGACTGGAGAAGTAATCAGCGAACCGGCACCTCCACCTGTCGAAAAACCCGATACAGCTACTGCAACCTACAATAGTGAATATGACTTTGCATGGAAGCAAACAGGCAAAAATCTGGACTTTGAACTGGAAGGTGTCGACAACAACAAGATCGTTGCACGATACATGACAAAACAAGAAAAAAGCTTCTTCGCTGCACAAGATCTGAAAATCGGCAAAAATAATGCAAGCGATGTAAAAGCGAAGTACGGAACGAAAAATGTAAATGTGCGTCGTGGTAATGTAATTTATAATACGCCTTCTTCCAATGAATATAACTTCTATTTAATAGATGACTATTACGTAACGTTTTTCTATGATATTCATAAAAAGAATGTTATCCGCTCAATCCTTTATGTCCATAAAGACTATGAAGTGAACAAAGATGGCTATTACGGTGATATATCGGATACGCAAAAGCATTCAGAACAGCTCATGGTCGAGCTGATGAATCAGGCACGTGCTGCTGAAGGTGTGGATCCGCTTACACATTCACCGCAATGGGCGACTATTGCTCGTAAACATAGTAAAGATATGATCGATAACAACTATTTCTCTCATACAAGTCTTTCTGGTACGACACCATATGACCGTATGATCAGCGGCGGCATGAGCAAGTCCGAGCTGAGAACTTGGGGCGAAAATATTTCGTATGGGCACTACAATGTGATTTATGCACATGAAGGCTTCATGAATAGTAAAGGGCACCGGGACAATTTATTACAGCCTGCCTATAAAAACGCAATCGTAGGCTTGGAGTACAGCAGTAATAAGAGTCCTTACTTTACGATTAATTTCTATTAAACTAATAAATCCAGTCCCCTATTCTTGATGAACAAGGGACTGGATACTTTTTTATATGCCTTTTCTATAAATTAATAACTAATTATAAACCAAGGCTGTTTTTCACTGTAATAAAGGAATCATCAACAATCGAAATAATTGTTTCCACTTCTTGTTTTGTAATGATGAATGGTGGAGCAAACGCCAGCGTATCCTGTTCTCCGTATACAATACTACGTAGAATCAGTCCGCGTTTGAATGCTTCTTCCACAACCTTTGGAGAAACCCGGTCTTCATATCGTTCTTTTGTTTCTTTATTTTTCAATACTTCAATTGCGCCTAATAAACCGACCCCTCTCACCTCTCCTAGCAAATCATGCTTCTCCTGTAACCAGTTTAAGCCTTTTTGCAATTCAGCACCCATGTTTTTAACATTCGTGATCAAATCTTCTTTTTCGATGATTTCCAGGTTCTTCAAAGCAATCGCACTGCATAAAGGATGTCCGCTGTACGTATATCCATGGTAAAAAATCCCTTGAGAATGTTCTTCCAGTTCATTTTTAATTTTATCGCTAATAACCATGCCGCCTAGTGGTGCATACCCGCTTGTCAGTCCTTTGGCAATACACATAATATCCGGAACAACTTCAAACAAGTCCATTCCAAATTTCTCTCCTGTTCTACCGAAAGCACAAATGACTTCATCAACGATAAATAAAATATTATTCTCGTCGCAGATTTTTCTTACTTCTTTAAAATAATTTTCCGGTGGTAAATTCACTCCACCCGAACCTTGTACAGGCTCAGAAATAAATGCGGCAATTGTTTCCGCACCCTCTTTTTCAATTAACTCTTTTAATGCATTAATTGAAGAATCTACATAAATGAAGTTAGGAGCTAAAGAAGTAGTGAAATCTCTGAACGCCGGTAACCCCGTAGCGCTTGTAGATCCCATTGCCACACCATGATAGGATTTATTTCTTGAAATTATTTTCGTTTTCTCAGGCTGACCTTTTATTTTCCAGTAATTGCGGACTGTTTTAAAAGCTGTATCGTTAGCTTCTGAACCACCTGAAGTAAAGAATGTTGTATTTAAATCACCAGGAGTCCACTCAGCCACTTTTTTCGCTAAACGGATTACTAAATCATGACTTTGAGCTGAAAAAATCGAGCTAAACCCTAGTTTTGCTAACTGATCAGAAGCTACCTGCCCCAGCTCGGAACGTCCGTGTCCAATATTTACATTCCATAGACACGATAAACTATCAATATATTTATTTCCATGAACATCCTTTAAATAAATGCCTTCTCCTTCTGTAAAGATGATACTCGGTCCGAATTTTTGATGTTGAGGAATAGAAGTATTTGGATGCAATACATGCTTTTTATCCCATTCAATTAATGTTTCTACAGATACTCTTTCTACTAAATTAGTTTCCATCTTGTTACCTCCCAGTTTTTATTGGATTTAAAATAATTATAGATTGTCGTTATTAAAAGAACATTCTAACTAATGTATGAAATATTTTCTTGATATTTAGACAGTATGTATACATTAAAAATTGAACCTGATACAGCATAAATTCTTCAGGAAAATAATATTGACTTCTTCATTATTTATAAGGTAAAGTTTCTAACCAATAAATTTATTAGGAGCTGATTTCCAGATGAAAAAAATAATTGCTTATAATCGTTTAGACAGTACTGTTTTAGAAAAGCTCTCTGCAATTTATGATGTGGAGTATTTTGAAAACATTGATCCTAAAAACAATACCGTTTTTCTCAATTCTCTTAAGCAGGCTGAAGGAATTATAGGACTCGATCTACCAGTGGATAAAGACTTGCTGGACAAGGCACCAAGTCTTAAAATAGTCTCGAATGTGTCAACTGGTTATAATAATTTAGATATCGGCGAAATGACGAAGAGAAATATACTTGCCACCAACACACCGGGAATTGTAGAAGATACGACTGCAGATTTAATAATGGGGATAATGATTTCCGCCGCCAGAAGAATATCAGAATTGGATCGATATATGAAAGAAGGTAAATGGACTAATGTCCTCCCTCCAAATATGTTTGGAGTAAATATCCACAAAAAAACTTTAGGGATAATCGGTATGGGGAAAATTGGGACCAAAATCGCAAAGAGGGCCCATCTTGGTTTTGATATGGACATACTTTATCATAACCGTTCTCGTAATTTCGAAATTGAAAATGAGTTTAATGCTAATTATTGTAGTATGGAATTCTTATTGGAGAATGCGGATTTTGTTTGCGTAATGACACCGTTATCCCCTGAAACATACCATTTAATCGGTGAAAAAGAATTTAAACTAATGAAAGAAACCTGTATTTTCATTAATGGCTCAAGAGGTCATGTGGTCGACGAAGAAGCTCTTATATTCGCACTGGAAAATAAAGAAATTTATGGCGCAGCGCTGGATGTTTTTCAAATGGAGCCAATTAATCCGGATAATCCGTTATTAAAATTGGATAATGTAGTGACTACTCCTCACATCGGTTCGTCAACTTATGAAACAGAATTAGAAATGTCAAAAACAGCTTACAGTAATTTGATTTCTGGTTTAACAGGAGAACGTCCGGCCAATCTAATTAATCCGGAAGCGTTTCCTAACTGGAACAGTGCCAAATAAAGCATTAAATTTATTCTGAATAATAGTGTATAAAATCAACAAATATCTTTCATACATTTTTCATATTGTTACCAGACCCTTCCACATATAAAATTTTTTTAATAGAGTTAAACGCTTAATTCTAAAGAAAATTATTATTCTGGAGGAGTGTTAGTATGATTATTGGTGTGCCTAAGGAATTAAAAAACAACGAAAACCGTGTTGCGATTACACCTGCTGGAGTTGATGGATTCATTAAAGCCGGCCATATGGTCCTTATTGAAAAAGGGGCAGGATTAGGCAGCGGTTTTACTGATTTAGAGTATGTCAATGCTGGAGCCTCAATTCTAGACACTGCGGAAGAAGTCTGGAAAGCGGATATGGTAATAAAAGTGAAGGAGCCACTTTCATCGGAGTATAAATATTTCCGGGAAAACCTTATATTATTTACTTACCTTCACTTAGCTGCCGAGCCAGAACTTACAAAGGCTTTAGTAGAAGCAAATGTGAATGCCATTGCTTATGAAACAGTAAAAGTCAATAATGCTCTTCCATTATTAACGCCTATGAGTGAAGTAGCCGGTAAAATGTCTGTGCAAATCGGGGCACATTGTCTTGAAAAATTAAATGAAGGTAAAGGTATTTTATTAGGCGGTGTTTCGGGCGTACAGCGCAGTAAAGTGACAATTATCGGTGGGGGCATCGCCGGTACGAATGCCGCTAAAATCGCTGTTGGTATGGGCGCAGCTGTAACCATTATTGATTTAAGCGCTGACCGTCTACGTCAGCTAGAAGAAATTTTCGGAAGAGATGTACAAACATTAATTTCAAATCCGTTTAATATCGCGAAAGCTGTAGAAAAAGCAGATTTAGTTGTCGGTTCTGTATTAATTCCAGGTGCCAAAGCTCCAAAGCTTGTCACGGAAGAGATGATTAAATCAATGGCTCCGGGTTCTGTAGTTGTCGATATTGCAATTGATCAAGGAGGTTGTTTTGAAACATCCGAAAAAGTTACGACACACGACAACCCGACATTCGTAAAACATGGTGTGGTGCATTATACAGTTGCCAATATGCCTGGTGCTGTGCCTCGTACATCAACAATTGCCTTAACGAACAATACGATTCCGTATGCCTTACAAATTGCTAATAAAGGAATATATAGAGCAATTGAAGAAAGTGCGGCTTTAAAATCCGGTACGAATGTATTCGCCGGTCGTATCACACATGAAGCAATTGCAAAAGATTTGAATTACCAGTTCACTGCCATTGAGTCATTACTTTCTAAACAACCAATTTAATTCAATACGATTCTTTTACTCTGTAAAAGTTATTGTACATCGAGAGCTAGTTGTGACCTTACGACTAGCTCTTATATATTATTCAAACAATAATATATTAAAATGTTAAATTGACATTTTAATGAATTTTAAATATATTTGTTTATAGGTAGTTTTTGTAAAATTTCAAATTATTTAATCATTCAATAATTTGAAGCTTAAAATACATATTGGATTGTTATCCAAACAATTAGGAGTAATCTATACATTATTTAAAAAACACCTTGTACAGTCTATCTAAATCCATCAGAAATTTTAAATAATATTCGATAAGGAGGCACTTCCTATGAGCATATATTTAGAAGAAATTATTAATTCCCCTGTTCTCCACCAAGCCAAAATCTTAAATGAACAAACAGTCCCGAAAAATATAAAGGTCAGCAGAGTATCGGTAATTGAAGGACCTGTCGAAAATTTTATAAAGGAAAACGAGTTTGTCTTAAGCTCCGGAATAGGCTGCCACGACAATATAGATTCGCTTTTAAATTTCGCAAATGAAGTCTATCAATCAGGTGCTGCTGCGTTAGCTTTTGCTACAGGGGGATTTTATCTAATAGACATCCCTAAGGAAATTATAGAATTTGCAAACAGCAAAAATTTCATGATAATTGAAATTCCCTGGGAAATTAGGTTTGCGGACATTATTGAGGAAGTCAACAAAATGCTTCATAAATCCCAACAAAAAGAACTGTCTATCATCAAAGATTTCCAAAAACAACTTGTAGAAATGTTTATGAGCAAAAAACCTTATAAAGATATCATTGATTTTGTGGAATTAGAATTAAATCTCTCCTTATTGATTGTGGATAGGAACGGCAAGTACATATCAGGTTCTGCGGATTTCAATAAAATCCAGAGTAATTTCAAGCTTGAATTTTTCAATAATTTCACTTATCACGATTTTTATTCTAGTATCAATAAAGTAAAAATTGATACAACAACTGCTTACTGTTCCACAATCAGTTCAAAAGAACAAATTCACGGGTACTTTTTCGTATTGGCCCCTAACTCCTTATCACTTACATCTGAACAATTAAATATTATGGAACAGACCATTTTAATTTCAGCATTATGGTTTTCAAGCCAAAAAGAAGCGGAAGAACCGAAGTTTTTAAAGCAAAATGAGTATGTCTTAAATCTCGCAAAACATAATAACTATAATCAGGTTTCAAAATTAGAAGCACAAGGCTACAATTTCGAACTGTCATATGAATGTATTGTAGGCTATTTAGAAGATTCTCTTTCATTTTTCCTGAAGAATAAAAATAATCTGGATACAAAAGAATCATGGCTCGTCTGGTTATCTTCCTACATTCAAAATGAATTGGATTTCATTTCAAAATCATATGGATATAAAACTATCTTCGCTTTTGATGAAGGAGAAATTTTAATCTTTCTCGAAGCACGTGAGTCATCATTAAACAGCCCAATCAATCAGATTCTGGATTTGATAGAAAGACGGCTGCATAGTGTTGCACCGGGAATCATTATTTCCTGGGGCATCGGAAAACATGAGCAAGGTAAGATGTGTTTTCATGAGAGCTACAAAAAAGCGAGCATCGCAGTAGATATCGGCAGAAAACAAAAAGGGAAAGGTATGCGTATTTATTATGAAGACACAAAAATAGATCGGCTTTTTATAGATCTCAATAATAACCCCGATATCCAGACCATCATTTCAGATACGATTTCTTCATTGGTAGAGTATGACGAAAGAAGAGGCATGGAATTATTACATACTTTTATTTCCTACAATGAGAATAGTCGAAATGTTAGTCAGACGGCACGGGCTCTTAACCTACATAGGCAATCATTATTATATCGCTTAAAAAAAATTGAGTCTTTGACAGGTCTTTTATTAAATGAATCTGAAGACTTGTTTTTACTCGAGCTAAGTGTACGAACTTGGTTAAAGCATACAAAGCAATAAAATTTTCTCATACAAAAATGCAGGCTTCTGTACACGATGTGTATAAGCCTGCATTTTAATTTTACAATATATAGTTCTATTATCATTTTAAATATCCCTGATTTCTCTAGAGAACCAATACCAATTTTTGAATTAGTTCTGTCTAAATCTCTTTAAGAAATTTTGAACCCTTTCATTACTTGAATGCTCCAAGACTTCTGAAGCTGTTCCTTGCTCCGCTATTACGCCTCGGTCCAAAAATAGAACTTTATCCGCAATATCCAATGCAAAGTCCATTTCATGCGTAACTAAAACCATTGCCATGTCCTCATTTTTCGCAATGTCTCTGATTACTTCCAAAACTTCTCCCACCAATTCCGGATCCAATGCTGAAGTAACTTCATCAAACAGCATAATCTTAGGCTTCATAACAAGTGCTCTGGCCATTGCAACACGTTGCTTTTGACCTCCTGAAAGCTGGCTTGGATAATGATCTAGCTTATTACCTAATCCAACTCTTTCCAACATTTCAATTGCCCGTTTTTTTACGACTTCTTTATTTTCCTTCTTTACTTGAACCGGGGCTATCGTACAGTTTTCCAAAATTGTCATATGGGGGAATAAGTTAAAATGTTGGAACACCATGCCTATATCACCTCTTATATTCCGGAGATGTCTTTCATTGGCTGGAATCATTTTATTATTCTTCTCCATTTCCCATAAGTTGTTTCCTTCAACTAATATAGTGCCCGAATTCGGCTGTTCTAAAGTCATTAATAGTCTGATCAGTGTCGTCTTACCTGATCCGCTAGGACCGATTATCGCTATTTTTTCTCCAGCATATATATCTAAATCGATGCCATTTAAAATCTGAACTTCCCCAAAAGATTTTTTGACATCCCGGTATTGTACAAGAGGAGATTTTTCAGCTACATTCTGTGCGCCAACAATATTTTCTTCTAATTTATACAACTTGATTGCTCCTCTCTGCTGAAAGATCCTTCAGTTTTTCATCTGAATTTTTCTTTTTATTTTTTACTGCAAATAAATCTTTATTATTAATTTTGGACTCAATTTTGTTTACCAATATCGAAGCAGGTACACTTAATACTAAGAAAATAATCCCTACAACTGTTAACGGTTCTAAGTATGCGAAATTTAATGCTCCAAAAGAATTAGCTAAAGATAAAATTCCTACAACACCAATAATTGCTGTTATCGGCACTTCTTTAAACATAATAATCAAATAGTTTCCTAGCATAGGAATTGTAGGCGGAATCGCTTGCGGAAATATAATTTTTATCCATTTATCCCTTTTACTGAAATTCAAAGCTGTGGCTGCTTCCCATTGCCCCTTATCAACACTTTCGATACCGGATCTGTAAATTTCCCCTATATAAGTGCTGTAGTGTATTCCCAGCCCTAAAACAGCACATACATAAGGGTTTAGCGTTACTCCAATTACAGGCACCATCGGCAGCGCATAGAATAAGAAGAATAATTGAACCAATGGAGGTGTCGAATAAATAAACATTCTGAGAAATTGAACAGGTTTTTTAATAAAATTTAATGGGATATAACTATTGATGACCCATACAAAACCAAATATTAACGCAACCAGAAAACAAGCTATAGTTAGTCCTATCGTAATCGGGATTCCTTTTACAATGTAAGGAATAGACTCAAGAAAAGTGTTCCAACTCCAGTTACCATTCATCAGTTAGCAACTCCTTTCTTCGCTAATACCTCAGTTTTTTTCGTAATATATATAATTGGTAATGCGATTACAAAATAGATAAGCAGAATGATCAAATAGATTAACGGTGATAGTGATAAATTGGTATTTCTCAAGATGTCACCATAGTATAAAATATCTCGTAAGCCTATAAGCGATACTAGCGGAGTAGCTTTCATTATTTGAATCGTATAGCTTCCAAAGTCCGGAATCATCATTTTGATTGCCTGCGGTAAAATAATATATCTCATTTTTTTATACTTCGAAAAATTCAGTGCAGTTCCCGCCTCATCCTGTCCTTTATCAATCGCTAATATGGAAGTTCTCACAACCTCAGACATGTAAGCACCATAGTTTAATCCGATTGCAATGACTCCAGCCCACCAATTCGAACCTAACTGAATGCCAAGCAACATCGGAATGGCATAATACAGCCAAAATAACTGGACGATAAGGGAAGTACCACGGAAAAATTCAACAAATGCAGTTGTAACTCTAAAAACAGTTTTATTTTTAGAAAGCTTTGCAAAACCCGTTATAAACGCTACTAAATATGCAATCAGAACTGCAGCAATTAACACTGAAAGAGTTACACTGAGTCCCCTTAGGAGTTGTGGTAGTATTTCAAATATGGGGCCCATACCTAACCATTCCCTTCAAATTATGATGGATTACAAATTTGTTCTGTTGTTACGTCTTCTGCCATGTTACTAATCTCGCTAAATCCGTTATCTTCCAATATTTTTGCCACTGTTCCATTTTCCTTTAGTTCAGCTAGTTTTTCGTTATAAGCATCTCTTAAAGTTTCATCCGCAAGATTAAATACGCTTCCACCATAACTTGGGACACCTTCAACATCCGGTTGTTCAAATGTCTCCACAAATTCCAATTTATCATTATTCAATGATTTCCAAGCAAGCTTTACTGTCATTTCTGTTCCAGTTGTAGCATCTGCACGGCCAGATAATAAAGCGGAGAATGTTGCTGAAATATCCGGTACAATTAGAATCTGGCTCGGATCTACGCCTTCCTGCTGAAGGAACCCTATTTCTGTTGCCCCTTCCATTACAACTACCTTAACTTTCGGATTTGCTGCAATGTCTTTATAACTTTGCAAATTAAGTGGGTTTCCTTTGTTTACAATTAATCCTTCACCATATTTCATTTCCGGTTCACTAAATAGTACTTTTTCACATCTATCCGGTTTTATCGCCATACCAGCAGTTACTATATCGAACTGCTTAGCTTGAATACTTGGAATTAGTTGACTGAAGTCACTTAAACTAGCATCAAATTTTTCGATTCCTAACTCCTTAAATACAGCTTTTGCAATTTCAACGTTTGCCCCTTTAATTTCACCATTTTCTTCATAAGCATAAGGAATTTCATTTGCAAAACCTATTTTCACAACCCCTTTTTCCTGAAGTTGCGCCAACTTATCTCCTGAGCCCTCAGCCTCATTCCCACAGGCAGCTAAAAATAAAACCATTAATCCAACTAAAATATATTTAACATTTTTTATCATAAAGTTCTCCTTTCTTATTTTAAATTTTAAAGCAAACTACTCTAGTTTCAGTCATTTCTTCAATAGTGAAAGGAACCCCTTCTCTCCCTATTCCGGATTTCTTCATTCCGCCAAATGGCATTGCATCGATTCTGAAGTCGCTGCTGTCATTGACCATCACACCACCGTAATTAAGGGTGTTCACCGCATGAAAGGCATTCTCAATATTTTTAGTGAAAATCCCTGCTTGAAGACCATAAGAAACATTATTCGCTTTTTCAATTCCTTCCTCTAAGTTAATGATTGGTTCAATAATTACTACTGGCCCAAAAATTTCTTGAGTAACGATTTCATGGTCAGGAGGAACATTCGTCAACACTGTAGGCAAATAATACGTTCCGTTACGTTTCCCCCCAATTAGACATTCAGCGCCGCATTCCTTTGCGCTTTCAACTAAACGTTCCACACGAATTGCTTCTTTCTCATTAATAAGAGGTCCCATATCAGAAGTTTCCTCTAATTTGGATCCGACTTTCATAAAACTTGTTTTTAAAACTAATTCATGTTTGAATTTATCAAAAATGTCTTCTTCAATGTAAACCCGCTGAACTCCTAGACAGTTTTGACCTGCTGCCCAAAAACCTCCCGATACAATTGAGTTTACAGCTAAATTAAAATCAGCATCCTTTAAAACAATACAAGGTGAATTGGATCCCAATTCCATGCTGATTTTTTTCACTTTTGCTTTAGAAAAAATATCCTCGCCTGCTTCATAACCGCCCGTAAAGGTAATCATTCTAATGGCTTCATGTGTGACCAGCACTTCACCGATTTCTCTGGAAGATCCTGTAATGACGGATAACATTTCATTTGGCAATCCGCTTTCTTTAA
This sequence comes from Solibacillus sp. FSL W7-1436, assembly GCF_038007305.1. Lineage (NCBI taxonomy): Bacteria > Bacillati > Bacillota > Bacilli > Caryophanales > Caryophanaceae > Solibacillus > Solibacillus sp. FSL W7-1436. Next base: position 2,083,099 of record NZ_JBBOWV010000001.1, on the reverse strand, counting down.
ACGCTCTGGCAAGTAAAAGGGCACTAAGAGGTGTTTCACTGGAAGGTTTTAAAATAATTGCATTCCCGCTTGCAATCGCAGGACCCAGCTTATGAGCAACCAGATTTAATGGGTCGTTAAACGGAGTAATCGCAACGATTAATCCAACGGGAACTTTCATATAATATCCTAATCGATTTTCATTCCCTTCCATTTGATCAAAAGGGATTGTTTTACCGTGAATTCTTCTTGCTTCTTCCGCACTGATTTTAATTGTTTCAATGCATCGTTTTACTTCTTTTTTAGCTTCTCTAATCGTTTTGCTGCTTTCATTCACCAATGTTGTTAGAAACAGATCTTGGTTTTCCTCAATCCATTTCACGACATTATTTAAAATCGTCATTCTTTCGTTAGTAGACAATTTCCTTGCAATTTCTGCCCCTTTTATCCCTTCCTCAATTGCCAGAGCCACATCTTCTTTACTTGCTGATGGAACTGTTGCAATCAACTCCTGATTTTCAGGGTTAAATACTTTAATTGTTTTCTCACGTTCTACCCAATTTCCCGCCACGAGCATCTTTTTGTTCTCATAAGTATTTATCAACTAACACACCACCCAATCTAGTATTATAGTTTTTTATAAGTCCACTAATTTTCAATTTTCTCTAATGCGGTTTTAGTTGGTAATAACGCATTGCTTGTAAAATACTTTAATAAAGTATGACAGAAAATTGTTACCCCAAGTGACAATGCTTTTTCATCAATGTCAAAAATCGGTGTATGAAGTTCTCTTTTTACATCATCGTTTATTGCACAACCTAAGAAGATCATTGCGCCTGGTACTTTATTTACCATATGAGAGAAATCTTCTCCACCTAAACCAAAAGGAATATTTTCAATGACCATGTTTGGAAGTGCTTCTTTTATGGAATCTCTAATGACTGCATTAACTTCCACGTTATTAAACAGGGCAGGCTCTCCTTCTATAATCTTCAGTTCGTAATCTCCACCGAAGAGGCGCGTAAGTTCAAATGAATTATACAGATGCTCTATTATTTCTTTTCTGACTTCCGGCTTGTAACTTCTTAACGTACCTGATAAATAGGCCTCTTTTGGTATGATATTACTTGCCGACCCGGCTTTAATTTCACAAATACTGATGACTGCCGCATCTAATGGTGACACTTTTCGGGATACAATTTGATTGATGGACTGAATCACTTGTCCAAGCAAAGAGATGGGATCAATCGTTAAATGCGGGTAAGCTCCATGACCTCCTGTACCGGATATCGTTGCTTCAAATACATCGACATTTGCCATACTGTAACCGTCATGAACTAAGACCGTACCGACTTCTTTTTCAGGGTTCATATGCAATGCCAATACACAATCCACATCCGCTAAAATACCGGATTCTATTAGATAAGGGGAGCCTGTTTTCCCGAATTCATCAACCGTTTCTTCAGCCGGCTGAAAAATAAATTTGACAGTCCCATTTAGATCCAGCTCTTCGAATAGTTCACTCATAATCGTTGCGACACCTATTGCAATGGCTGTATGGGCATCATGTCCACAGGCATGCATGACTCCCGCGGTTTCTGAAGTATAGGAATGGGTATTTTCTTCCTGGATCGGCAAGGCATCAATATCCGCTCTAATCGCGATGGTTGGACCAATTCCTTTCGATAAAGTACCAATTACAGCTGTGGGCAGCCCTACTCCAACCTCTACTTTCACATTTTTGATTGTTGAAAGCTGGTTTGCAATAAACCTTGCTGAGTTGTATTCTTGAAAGCTTAACTCCGGATGTTTGTGAAGTTCCCGGCGCCATTCAATGATTTGATTACTTAGACTTTCCACTTTAGAAAGGACATTGTTATTCAAAATGATCATCTACTCCCCTAAAAAGTTTGTATAAAAAATCACTTTACTTTTTCTTTTGAATTTTCCAATAATTTAAAAGCTAACCGGGCTATTGCTGTATCTTGAATTCCTGTACCTGTTAAGTCACAAACTGTAATCTGTTCATCAGATACTCTTCCTTCAGTTTTTTCAGAAATGATATCTCCTAATTCGACTACACTGTGCAAATCAAAATCTGTCAGGTGTTCATTTGCATGGTGTAATTCTCCAAGACGTACGCACTGCTCCCGAATATCACAGGCTACTAAATCTGCCTTTGAAAATACTTCGGGTTCCAATTCCTGCTTATGTTCTGCATCTGATCCTACAGCAGTAATATGAACACCTGGGTGTAACCATTCAGATTTGATAAGCGGAACAGTAGCTGGCGTTGTCGTAATGACGATATCACTGTTTTTTACAACTGATTCAATATCTTGGTGAACTATCACCTGCTTGCCTAATGTGGCGGAAATATCTTCTGCATATTTCTTTGCAGCACGTTCATTTCTGCCAAAAACATTTACCGTATCGAAATCTCTAACTAAACTCAGGGCTTCAACCTGATATCTGGCCTGTACACCAGTTCCTATTACGCCTACACTGCTAATTTGTTGTTTTGCCAAATATTTTGCAGCTATTGCTCCTGCGATTCCTGTCCTCACATCCGTTAAATAACCATTGTCCAGGAAAATTGTTTTTAGCATTCCTGTTTGAGAACTGAACAACATCATTAATCCACTTAGACTTGGTAAATTTAATTTGTGATTATCGAAAAATCCTGAAGAAACTTTTAGGGCAAAAGAATCCAAATCTTCAATCACCGCTGTTTTCACATCGATTTCACCTTGTACATTCGGAAAATCGAGTCTTAAAATCGGCGGTACTTGCACTTTTCCATCTGAATAGGCAGTAAACCCTTTTTCGATTTCTTCAATTGCTCTCGTATCTACTTTGATCACGTTTCTTATTTCATCCTCTAAGAATACTTTCAACATCCTCACATCCTAAATTAATAGATTTTAGTGGTATTCTTTACAAATAATTGTCTAGGTACTGTAGCAAATACTTCAATACCTGTCTCGGTTACTCTAAATGATTCACTTAACTCTACTCCATATTTATCCAGCCAAATTCCCGGAATACAATGGAATGTCATGTTTGGCTGCAGGACTGTTTTATCACCTTGTCTTAAGCTGGCTGTGTGCTCGCCCCAATCAGGAGGATAATTTAATCCCATAGAATAACCTATACGTGATTCTTTTTCAAAACCGCTCTTAGAAATGGTTTTTCTCCAAACCTCTTCCACTTCTTCACATGTGATTCCTGGTTTAATCGCATCCAATGTCGTATTTAACCCTTCAATCACAACATCTGCCAAGTATTTAACTTTTGGATCTGGTTCACCGATGTAGACTGTTCTTGAAAGAGGTGCGTGGTAACGATTATAGCAACCTGCCAATTCTAAAATGACTGGAATATCGGACGGATATTTATTGTCAGTCCAAGTTAAATGCGGTGTGGATGTTCTTTCGCCTGCAGGTAATAAAGGCATGATTGCCGGGTAATCTCCACCAAACTCTACCGTACCGGAAATTTGAGCATGCATGATTTTTGCCACTACATCACACTCTCTTACTCCCTCTTCAATGGCTTCAATTCCTGTATTCATCGCATGATCTACAATTTTTGCAGCTTTTCTAATATATTCAATCTCATTATCCGATTTAATCAACCGTACATAATTAACTAAATTTGTAACATCTTTAAATGTTGCTTGAGGCATTCCGAAAGATAATTGTTTATAACATTTTGCTGTAAAATAATACGTATCCATTTCTATACCGATAGTCGATTTATGTTTACCTATTTCCATCAGGAAATTGCAAACAAAATCCATAGGGTGTCTTTCTAATGATTGAACGTAATTGTCAGCATAAGGCAAAATATGATCATCATTCAGGAAAGTTGTAACTCTGGCCCCATTCGCATCCTGCCCTCTGCCGATCCAAAATGGCTCCTTTTCATCCAACAGTACAATTAGACATTGGTGTACATAAAACGACCACCCGTCATACCCAGTTAAATAGTTCATGTTCGCTGGATCTGTTACGATTAAAACTTCGATGTCTTGTTGAATCATTCTTTTTTTCGTTTCTTGCAGACGTTTCTGATACTCTGAAACTTCAAATACCGGCATTGTTTTTCCCCCTTTTATAATAAATCGATATTTATTTAATTCTATTTTCTGTAAACTTCTTATTCAATTCGTAATATTGTATAAAAATTATCTGATTTTTTTTACAATTTGACACATTGACTATTCCTGGTAAATAAACGATTGTAAGTTATAAACAGTTAAACAATCAAAAGAAGAGAGGTTTTATCTATGAATTTCGGGACAGATTTACTTACAGAGACATTAGAACTACAAGACTTCTATCTAGCCAGAAAAAGAATTGAACCCTATACTCAAAAAACTCCTTTAGTATATTCGAAGAAGTTGTCACAACAATTAAACGCCAATATTTACTTGAAATATGAGCATTTTCATGAAAGTGGTTCATTTAAATACAGAGGTGCCCTTAATTCGCTGAACAATTTAACCGAAGCACAAAAGCAGAAAGGTGTGATTACCTTTTCTACCGGTAATCATGGATATGCTCTAGCATTAGCAGCCAAAAAGTTAAATATCCGTGCCATCGTCTGCGTATCTAAAAATGTTCCGCGGGCCAAAACGGATCGAATGGTAGATTTGGGAACGGAATTAGAAATTTACGGCAATAGCCAGGATGAAGCGGAGGCACGCTGCTATGAACTGGCGAAGAGTGAAGGTTTTATGATCATCCCCCCTTTTGACCATTTGGATATTATCGCGGGGCAAGGAACTACAGCTTTAGAGATAATAGAAGATCTTCCAACTACGACCGACGTCATTGCAGGTTTATCCGGTGGAGGTCTGGTCTCCGGAATAGGGGCTGTCATGAAAAAAATCAACCCTAAAATTGGTGTCATTGGTATATCCATGGAGCACGGTGCTGCAATGCATGAAAGCTTAAAACAGGGACGCCCGACAATCGTCGATGAACCATTTTCATTGGCAGACAGCTTATTAGGAGGAATTGGGGACAATAATCAATATACATTTAACTTTGTAAAACAATATATGGATTACAGTATTTTGATTTCCGAAGAACATATAAAAATGGGTATGGCCTATTTATATAAGGAACATAAAATTGCTGTTGAAGGGGCTGCGGCTGTAGGGGTCGGCGCACTGTTAAATAATAAAGTACCCGTTAAAGAAGGGGCAAACGTTGTTGTTATCATCAGTGGTTCCAACGTGGATTTAGATGCCCATTACGAGGCTGTCCGTGCTTATTTAGATTAAATCTATCAGAATTTCATAAATCATTCATGATCTTTCTACTGTCTTTTTCCATACCACTAATGATGAAGGAGCGTTCTTTCTATGAAAATTCGAATCGAAAAAGATTTTTTAGGAACAATGGAAATCCCTGCAGATCAATATTATGGAATTCAAACAATGCGCGCTATTCAAAACTTCCCGATTACCGGATTAACCGTTGACCGGGAATTGATTCGGGCTATGGCAATTGTCAAAAAATCCAGCGCACAGGCCAATGTAAAAGTAGGAAATTTAGATAAGGTCATTGCCTGTGCCATTATTCAAGCAGCTGATGAAATTATTTTGGGACAATGGCATGACCAATTCGTAGTAGATCCGATTCAAGGAGGAGCCGGCACCTCTTTAAATATGAATACTAATGAGGTAATCGCTAACCGGGCATTAGAAATTATAGGTTATGAAAAGGGCAACTATGCGAAAGTCAGCCCTAATTCCCATGTCAATATGGCCCAATCTACAAATGATACATTCCCTACCGCAATTCATATTTCAACTGTCCATTTATTAATCGAATTATTAAAAGTGATGGAATACATGGTTTCGGTTTTTGATTTAAAAGCAAAAGAATTTGATCACGTCATTAAAATGGGACGAACGCATTTACAGGATGCTGTTCCGATTCGTCTCGGGCAGGAATTCCTTGCTTATGCGAAAGTGCTGCGTCGAGATATGAAACGAATTTCCCAGTCAAAGGAAGACTTATATGCCATTAACTTAGGAGCAACTGCAATCGGCACTTGCCTAAATGCCGATGCCGCCTACATTAAATCAGCAGTAGAATTTGTAGCAGAAAATACTGGTCTCCCGTTCACTCAATGTGAAAATCATGTAGACGGGACGCAAAATACAGATATTTATACAGAAGTTTCAAGTGCACTGAAAATCTGTATGTTGAACATGTCGAAAATTTGTAATGACCTTCGTTTAATGGCATCCGGTCCGAAAACAGGATTTGCCGAAATTTTACTGCCTGAGCGTCAACCTGGTTCTTCCATAATGCCTGGTAAAGTAAACCCTGTCATGCTGGAAGTGATTAACCAGATTGCATTCCAAGTTGTCGGGAATGATGCAACGATTAGCATGGCTTCCGAAGCGGGACAATTCGAATTAAATGTTATGGAGCCTGTGCTAGTGTATAACTTACTACACTCAATCCGCATTATGTCGAACGGCTTCACAGCTTTCACAAACTACTGTCTAATGGACATTAAAGCAAATGAAACAGTATTACGTGATAATGTCGAACGCTCAATTGGGGTTGTTACAGCAATCGCTCCTTATGTAGGCTACGAAATGGCTTCTAAATTAGCAAGAGAAGCATTAATAACCGGTGAGTCAGTTCGATCCCTTTGTTTAAAACAAGGATTATTCACTGAAGCCCAAATCGATATTATGTTAGACCCTTTTAGGATGACGAATTTACAGGCAAAGTAAATTTACTTTTTGACTACTAATTGATGAAGATCGACGGGAATTTCCTGACAGACGCTCTCGAATCTTTATATATTTAAATAAACAACGGCTTGAACCTATATTATGAAGGATTCAAGCCGTCGTTTTTGTCTGTACCCATTACATACGTAATAACAGAAAGATTAATTTTTTTATGCATTTGTCACTTCCACACGGTTTCGCCCGTTCTTTTTGGCTTCATATAATGCAGCGTCCGCTTTTTCCAATATAATTTTTGGCTGATCCCCGTGCAACGGATAATTTGCGATTCCGGCTGAGAATGTAATCTCTTCCCCCGTTGGACTAATAAGCCGTGAAATTTCCTCCCGGAGTGCTTCTATCCGGCTATAGGCGTTACCTACCGTCTCTTCGGAAAGCAGAAGTACAAATTCTTCCCCACCATAACGACAAGCTAAATCTTCTGCACCAACAACTTCTTTTAATTTACCGGCTATAAACTGTAATACCTCATCCCCTATAGTGTGACCATAAGAATCATTGACTTTTTTAAAGTAATCCACATCTAAAATTACTAATGTATATGGCTTTTGCTGTTCGGTCCATAAGTGAATCATTTTATCGAAAGTTCGGCGATTCAACAGCTTTGTTAACGGATCTGTTGAGGATTCTTTTTTAAGTGTATTGACTTGTCCATGTAAAATTGAAAAGCTTTGAATAAGAGCTTCCCGGATTTTATAAACTTCAAAATACCATGCGCGAATGTCTTTGAGCTTGTTCATCTCCTGCTCCTGTGCACTGTTCCCCGCTATTTCCGCCATACTTTGAAGTGGGCGGACAATACGTGTTGCAAGAATAAAAACGAAAATAGTTGAGAGAATAAGAAATGGTAAACCTCGCGTAAAAACATCCGATACTTGTTTTCCCACAGCATTTATTGCTTCATCATATGGTGTCTGAACTACAATTCCCCAACGTGTTCTTTCCGTGGAGCTATACCCGGCAAGCATTCGCTGATCAAGAGAGTTGACAATTTCCTTTGCTCCGCTCTTTTCCTCCAGCAGATCTTTTACAACCTCATTCTGGGAGAGGTTTTCCCCTAGCCGTGCTTTATCCGGATGATAAATGATTAATCCATTTGTATCAACTACATATACATAAGAACCGTTTTCATAAGGATGCCGACCTAAAATCATTTCAAAAATGTCCGAGTCATGCAAATAGATCGTACCGTTCACAACCCCTTTAAATATGCCTTCTTTATTATAGACAGGCATGGAAAGAACAATGAGTTCATGACCGGTCGGTGACATATAAGGATTGGTAATATAAGCCGCACGCCTTTTCAGCACATCAAGCCCTTCTTTTGATGTTATCTTACTACCAGCCAGACCAAGATCTTGCGGTGCATTGACTAAAATATTTGCATTTGCGTCTACAACAACGACGGAACTAAATGTATTTTCCTGCGAATAAAGACGGTTAACCTCTTGTTGCAGCTTTTCCATATTATTAAAGTCTTCACCAATTTCTGCTGCACTATAACGCAGAACCCGGTTTGTATCACCGATAAATTGGTCAATAGTTTCAGATAATTTCAAAGCATATACACGGTTATTTTCCAATGCCTGTTCTTCCATAAATTTCACATTTCCTTGATAGCTACTATACGTACTGACAATAGCCGAAAGTAAAAAGGCAAGGGAAATAACCGCGACGATTAAGTATTTTAATTTCATATATTTTTTTAATGAAATCATGCAGTTCTCCTTAAGAATAAAATATTTTTAAGTTTGTTGCATTCTACATTTTGATTAACATTTAAGTCCAAGCAGAATTAAACTAATTAAAATCTGCTTAATTTATACTAATTTCAGCATACCATTCCTTGGTCATTTATCAATTAACTGGAACCCTATCTGTAGATTTGAATAATTTTTACTATTCTTTTATGCAAAAATATAAAAACTCTACACAGCAAAGCCATGTAGAGTAATATTTCTTCTTACTTGTAAAGGGAGATGGGTTTTCTAGTTATGCATGTGTCACTTCCACACGGTTACGCCCATTTTCTTTCGCTTGATATAAAGCTTCATCCGCTTTTGCAATAATATCTCTTAATTCTTCACCATGTAGTTGAGAATTTGCAATACCCGCCGAAAATGTGAGAGGTTTTCCTCCAGGACAGATCATTTGCCGAACATTTGCCCGAAGCGATTCAACCCGCTCGTAAGCATCTTCAATCGTAGTTTCTGTAAAGACAAGAATAAATTCTTCTCCCCCGTAACGACATGCTAAATCATCTTCTTGTAACGATTCTTTTAGTTTGCTTGCCAAAATTTGCAGTACTTCATCCCCTGCAATATGCCCATACGTATCATTAATAGATTTAAACCAGTCCACGTCCAACATGACGAGCGTATAGTTTTTTTGCTGCTCTGTAAGCACTTTAATTTTCTTTTCTAAAGCATGGCGGTTCAATAGTTTAGTTAGTGAATCTGTCGATGTTTCTTCTTTCAGAGTATTCACTTTACCATGTAAAACCGAAAAGCTATGGATGAGTGCTTCCTGTATTTTATACACTTCGTAATACCAGGCATGGATTCCCTTCAGCTTTTTCATCTCTTGATCTTTCACACTATTTTCCGAGATATCCGCAATTTTTTCAAGTGGACGAACAATATGGCGGGCCAATAAAATGACGAGAATTGTAGAGAATATAATGAAAGGCAAACCGATTTTAAATACACTTGCCACTTGTTGCCCTACCATACTAAGTGCTTCATCATACGGTGTTTGGACTATAATCCCCCAACGAGTTGCTTCACTTTGGCTATAACCCGCGAGCATTGGCTGATCAAACGTATTAACAGCAACTATCGCACCTCGTTTTTCTTTTAATAATTGAACAACTACCTCGCTATTGGATGCATCTACCCCTAATCTTTCTTTTTCAGGATGATAAATGATTTTCCCCCGGGTATCGACAACATACACATAAGAACCATTTTCATAAGGATGCTCACCTAGTATCGATTCAAAAATATTGGAATCATACAGGTAGATGGTGCCGCTCAAAACTCCTTTAAATACTCCCGATTCATCGTAAATAGGCATTGAAATAACAATTACTTTCCGACCTGTTGGCGAAGTATACGGATTAGAAACAAAAGGTTCATGTTTATCATAGTTTTCCAGTCCCTTTATGGAGAGAACTTTCTTTCCTGCTTCACCGAGAGATTGCGGTGCATTCACCATAATATTTCCTTCCGCATCAACAATGAGAACGGAACTAAATGTATCCCCATTTAAATAAAGACGGTTTGCGGCTTCCTGCAATCTGTTTATATTTTCAAAGTCATAGGCAAGCTCTTCTGCACTATAACGCATTGTGTTTTTTGAATTAACAATAAATTTATCAACTGTTTCCGCTAATTTCAGCGCATAAACCCGGTTATTTTCCAGTGTCTGTTCCTGCATTAATTTCAAATTCCCTTTGTAGTTACTGTAAACACTGATAAGCGTTGAAAGTACAAAGGCGAGGGCAATGACTGATATGAATAAATATTTTAATTTAATGAAATTTCGTAACGAAAACATTACAATCTCCTAGTTCAAATATAGGCAGATATATTTGATTTAATATAATTGCTAGTATTATAACATAGCGGGACTAATTCCATATCAATTTATGCCGCGTATTTATGACAATCTTGTTAGGAATTTATGTATTAAGATAGTAAAAAAGCATCACCAAATCAATTTCCCGATTTGGTGATGCTGCTCGTTATCTATTATTTAAATTCGATTGTTTCTGGTGATGCTCCTTTTGTATACGTAATATTCGCATCGGATGGCAGATTACGTATCTCTTTTACATGATTACCCTCAATAATGATTTCTTCGATTTTTGTTCCTTTAAAATCAATAATCGCATTTCCTTTTTTAGGGCTGATCGTTACAGTTTTATCAGCAAACCCTGTCCCGTGGAATTCGGCATACTCACTGAATACCGCAATACCGTTTTTAATATCTGTATTTTCACCTAGTGTAAGAGAAATACTTGTACGGTTCATGATCAGCTTACCTGTTTTATAGTTTTTATAATTGTACTCATTTTCCGGCACGATCGGCTCCGGTGTTTCTTCTTTACCAGACTTCAGATCAATCTGAACTAATACCGGATCGTGGTCAGATGCGCGGCCTTGCGCTTCAGTAAAGTTCGCATTAATATGAATCATATCAATTTCCGTTACATCTGCCAGATTGTTTGAAACTAAAATATGGTCCAGCACTTGGTTGTTCCCTTGGAAGTAGTAGCTGAAACGGTCTTCCACAGGTGCCTTGTCCACCATATTTGTTAATACGTCACCTTTTAATGCTTCAAGAGCCGGTGTGAATTCAAAGTCATTCATATCACCCGCTACGACAATGTTGATGTCCGGATCTTTTGCAAGTCCTTCATCAATAAAGTCGTTGATTACTTGTGCAAGCTTAATACGCTCAGCTTCAGATCCTAAAATCGGTGGCTGTGTCAGACCCCATAATGAATCATCTCCACCTTTAGAATTTAAATGTGCACCAATAACAACAATGCGTTCTTCCTGGAATTCAAATTCTGCCGCAATCGGTTTACGTGTATCTTCAAACTTTGAAGGATTCACATAACCTGGGTTCAGTGTAAGGCTGCCTTCTTCTGTCCATGCATTCGCCTGATCGCCTGTTCCATTTGTTCCTTCAACAAGTGAAACGCGTTCCGGATTGTACAAGTAACCTACACGGATATTTCCGCCAGGTGCGCCACCGCTAGTATTATTGATCGGTGTCACATCAGTCCAGTCATACTGAGGACCACCCGCTAATTTAATTTCATTAATTAACCGCAAATAGCTTTCTGATGCATCGGCATTTCCTGAATCGGTTTGTCCATCATTATCCTGCACTTCCACCAATGTAATAATATCAGGTGACTTCATATTATTCACAAACGTTGAAGCGATTTTTGCTGCTTTTTCGTCGGATGTATTATCCGTATTATTCGAGAAGTTTTCGATATTATAAGATGCCAGATTCAGCTTGTCCGCTACTGGTTCAAGATGTGTTACTTCCTGCTGAATATTTGCTTTTGTTACTTCCGGGAATACTTTATTCGTATTCAGGCGGTATCCGTCAGAGAAGTTTTCCACAAATCCGATCAGTGCCTCATTAAATTGATCGCCTGATTCATAGTTTTTCGCTGATACTCCTTCAAGCATTATCTTTTCAGGATTGTAATCATCGGCAGCAATATTCAGACCACCATTGGCATTAAACGTATTATTTGTTGTACTCGGAACGACGATTGGTGAATCATTGCTATACATCGGTCCTACTACTCTTGCATCAGGGAATGACACAAGCATATATTCGATTGATTCCCAGAAATCGATTCCGTCTTCCTGCGGGTCAAAACTTGCAAAACTGTCATTATCGATTATTTTGTTCGGCGGGTTTAAATCCTCACCGATCACAAGTGCTTCAGGAACAGTATCTGTACCTGTTTTTACAACTGTTACGGCTGCAATCTGTGTATCTTTTAAACGCGTATTTCCGCCTGCTTCCGTTACAGTACCTGTTACTTCCACCGTATCTCCTACCGCTACACCATGTGATGATTTGTTCACTTTAATCGCAGTTGATTTCAAACCATTGAACGGTGTATTTTCCTGCATAATGAAGTTTGAACCATCAATTACAAATGTTACAATTCCATCTACATCGTTCACTTGTAACCCTGCATATGGAGAAGTATGACCTGCCCCTTGAATCACGCTGATCGTTGCATCGTCCAGATTAATGATTTCATAAACGAATATTGCAAGTGCACTGCCCGTTAAGCCGTCTTTAACTCCGATTGCTTTAATCGTCATATCGTCATTGACAGTAATAGCACCTGTATATTCCGTACTTTCTGTCGTCGGCAGTGACCCATCCGTTGTGTAATAAATTTTCGCACCTTCTGTAATTGTAGAAAGCGTTACTTCCGTGCCGGCAGTTACGAAACCTGAATGTGAAGCTTGGATATCCTGGACTTTCGTCGTATCTTCAATAATACGGATTGGTAGTAACTGATGGTTTGTATACTGACCAACAATACCGGTAATTTCCCCGTACGTTTTGCCGCTTTCTAAGCCTGAATCTCTTAACTTATCATAGATTGCAAATGTACCGGCTCCATCTGTCCCCGTAAAGTTTTGGCCTGAACCTGTAATCGCTACATCTTTCAAAGTTACTAATCGCGACTCATTGTCTTCTGCTATACCGTCACTTGTGATAATTTGTGGCTCTGGTAACACCGCTTTTGATGAACTGACAACTGTAATATTCGCCAGTTGTTTAAGTCCGCCGTATTCATCAACTTTCCCTTGAACGGTAACAAAGTCACCCACATTTGCTGAAAGGCTGTCCGCAGGGTAAATGGCGATCGCTGCACCTGTTTCATCCTGGATATGCGCTGTCGCTGTTTCCAGTTTTGCTGTGACAATACCCGAAACGGTAACTTCATCGCCGTTTGCTTTATTGCGCGCTTCATCAATCGAAATCGCTGTTGGTGCGGCTTTGATCGTGTAGGCAAATGTTGCCACTTCACTATCATCCAGACCTTCTGCTGTTGCGAATGCTTTGATCGTCATTGCTTCATTAATTACAATGTTTGATGATGCATTATAAACTGTACTTTCTGTCGTCGGATCAGAACCATCCGTTGTGTAATAAATCGTTGCATCTGTTGTATCCGTTGACAGTGTTACTTTTGTTCCTTCAAAAACTTCACCGGCTGCAGGAGAAGCTTTGACAGTTGCTGCTTGTGTAGGTTCGTAGTTTGAGACTAATTGGAAGCTTTCCGCGCCTAGTGTTTTTAACTGGTATGTTCCGTTAAAAATTGATGCAATTCCTGTTACTGTCACAACATCATTATTGTTGTAACCATCCTCTACAAAATTCGAAAAAGCATAGCCTGTACGATTATCATGGCGCACTACCAGTTCATTGTTTGCAGCATCCACTGCTTTAAATTCGAACGTGCCATAATTATCAGTCGATCTCAGCTCTTTAATTGTTACATTTTCAAGTGTTACTAATTCACCTTGTTTATTGTCGCCCTCAATCGGCAATTCCAATGTTTGAGGTGACGGTACTGTTCCTGGAGATACTAGGTCAACTGTCGGTGAATTGAACTGTACTTCCCCGCTGTAAACACTTGTTTTCCCTGTGATTTTTACGATATCCCCTGCTGATAACTCAACTGTTGCCGAAGAACTTAAGTAAACATAAACTCCGGCAGATTCATCCTGTACATAGAAGGCTTTGCCTCCCCAGTTGCCAGGTTTTGTCGTAACAGTTCCCTGAATTTGAACTGTCTGTTCCGTTCCAGCAGCTTCACGTGCTTCAGCAATTGTTGTTTCGATTACTGAAGGGTCAGTTGGATTAGTTGGTTCAGTTGAGCCATTCTCAACAAAATTGATGAATGATGGTTCTTTTAATCCTGCATGATTTCCAAAGTATTTTTCCAGTGAACCTGTTACTACTATTCTTTTCCCAAGATTACTTGGATTTGTTTGCAAATTAAATTCGGATCTGAATGAGACGGGTAATTGGATATATAGCATTTTTGTAACATCGGTTTCCCCCGGAGTATCCGCTATTGCAATATTTGTATCACCATTCGCTACTACCGTATAAGAGGTTTCACTTTTCGCAAACCCTACTATATATCCCTCGACTGTAACACCCGATTTTTTCAAAGTCGGATCAAACTGAATGATTGCTTCCCCAACGCTAAGAGCATCTGTTGTCTCAGCTTTCACAACTGCAAAGTGAGGCAGAATCATAGAAATTACAAGTAAAAATGATAAAGCGATTTTGGAAACGAAATTGAATCCACTATTTTTCATTAGTTTAGCTCCTTATTATTTTTTAGCTTGTCCTGTATAAAATTCGGTTTAATTTATTACTGTTTCGCCTTCTACTGTTATTCCATCAATATTGATATTTACATTAGGCGCATTAATTACGAGGTTGCCTGTAATCGTTCCTGCTCCACCAGTTGGTGCCAATGAATACGTCCCTGTAGCTGCAGAATCTGTAATTGTTACATTCCCGTTTAACGTATGACCATTAAAATCAAGATTTACAAGAGTCGTCAGATTAATGTCACCTGTTATTGAAGCCAATAATTTGATTGTTTCACCTTTTTTGGCTGTTTTTAACGCTTCATTCAGTTCTGTTAAATTCTTTACATCCAGCTTATTGCCATTCACCGGAGGATTCGGTGTATCGCTTCCTCCATCCGTGTCCGGTGTTCCCGGATTTGGTGCAGGTGTACTTGGCACATTCCCGACAATAACCGTAGCTATTTGTGAAGCAATTGCATTATAGTTATTAATGATTTTTGCCGCAGATGATCCTGCCGGAATCGACAATTCATTAATTTTTAATCCTACATCTACCGTAATTTGGGCAGTTGCATTATTGACTGTCAACGTCGTAATAGACCCTTTAACTTTTAAAGCCAAATCCACTGCGGTTGTTAATAATAATTGACCAATGTTGGCATTCCCTTGAACATCAAGTTTTGTTGATGATTCTACGGTAACCTTAGTGAAAGTACCATCAATATTGATTAATGTCACCGTTGCCGCTACTGTAATCTCAGGAATTTCTGCGTCTGATTCAATCGAGATATCGTTACGCTTTACATGTACTTTTCCAGCACGCGAATTTTTCATTTTTATTTTTGGACCTGCTTTTCCATCATTAGCAAAGTTCTTGTCGATTGAAGCGGTTGAACCGACTTGATTATCAATAATTAAATCACCTGTAATTTTTGCATCTTCAAATTTCACCTCTGACATTACAGCTGAAGTAACTGTTGCATTACCTGTTAAGGATATATTTTTTACCGAAACATAATCAGCATTAATTATTAATGAACCGATTGTTGCCGTTGAATCAAACACGACAGGAGATTCAGCTGTCCCGGATTTACTTAATGTTACATTATTAATTTTAGTCAAGACTCCATTTTCAACAGTTGCTGTAATTACAGCACCCGTTAAAGCAGTTTTATTTGTCTCCTTAAAGATAGAAGATATAGAAGAATCGAAAGAATAAGTAGACCCATCAATAACAATTCCTGATGCTGTATAATCTTCAACTTTAAATTTTATACTTTGAGCTGGTTGTGGCGTTTGGTTTGCTACTGCTTCCGCGCGTGTGATAAATGCAGCCATTTGTCCACGTGTTACATTGGAAGAGCCATCAAATAATGTAGCCGTCTTACCCGTTGTAACATTATTTTCAAATAAAGCAGCTATTGCTTCCTTATAATCTGTACGCACATCCGTGAAAGGAAGGGAATCAACATTTTCAGCTTTTAAATTTAATGCGTTGGCAATAATTTTTGCTACGTGATTACGCTGGATATTTGCCCCTTGGCGGAATGTCCCATCTTCATAGCCATCGATAATTCCTGCCTGTTTTAAGGCAGCAATCGCTCCATAATACTGGTGAGAGACAGGAATATCTTTAAAATTAGGATTCATTACATTCTTTGTATCCAACTGCAGAACACCCGCAATAATTTTTGCTGCTTGTCCTCGTGTCAGATTTTGCCCCGGCTTAAAAGTACCATCTTGAAAACCGTTAATAATGCCTCGTTCACTTAAACTTTGAATTGCATCGTAAAATTGATGAGATGGTTTCACATCACTAAAACTGCTTGCTTCTGATACAGTAGGTGCTACTACCACAACTGCTGATGCAGCAACTGCCATTGCTGTTATTGCTTTAAAATAATTCGAAGATTGCCTTTTACTCATAATTATAAAAATACCTCCACTCCGATTTTGGAATTCCTTCAACGGAAAATATAGTAGAATTTTCCTTACTATATTTCTATTAACAAAATAATTCTAACAGATTGACGTTAAAAACTATGTAAATTTATGTTAAATTTGTTTTTTTGAGTATAAATATCTATGACCAAAAAAACTCATTAGTTAGAATTAACTAAATATTTATGATAAGGTAATATTTATAAAAAACTATTCAGTTTTAATTGCGCAAAGGAGCTTGATATTGATGAAAAATATCCCTTATATAGTGGATGGTGACTGGTTGGAGGCTAGACTGGAAGATCCGAACCTATGCTTAATCGATGCATCAACATTCTTAAAAATTCCTGAGGGAGAAGGGTTTCCAGAGCTCTGGTCCGGATTCGAAGCTTATAAAGAAGAGCATATTCCCGGAGCGGCTTATGCTGATTTACTGAAAGACTTCACTAACCCTGAAGGAAAGGTACCTTTTACAATTGCCACAAGAGAGCAATTTTTGAAAGCTGTGGAACCTTTAGGTATTACTGAGGAGACATATGTAGTGATCTATGACCGCGGCCCATTAGTAAATGTCGATATACTAGCATCCGACTGGTCGGCACGTTTACGCTGGCAGTTAAAATATGAAGGCTTTGATAATGTAGCCGTACTTGACGGCGGATTCCGCAAGTGGAAGCTTGATGGCCGTCCAACTGAATCAGGAATCTCAAACTATGAGCCTGCGCCATTCCCGGGAGAACGCCGCGAGCATCTGATCGTATCAAAAGAAGAGGTAAAAGCAGCTTTAGGGGATGAAAATACAGTATTAATCAATAGTTTGTCGGAGGCAGATTTCAGAGGTGAAACAACAACATACCCGCGCCCTGGTCATATCCCGGGAAGCAAGCATGCGTTCTTCGGATCCCATTCAAATCCGGAAACACGTTTACTGAACGATGATGCTACATTACGTGCTACCTTTGATAAGTTAGGGGCACTTGATCCAAATAAAAAGGTGATTACTTATTGCGGCGGTGGAATTGCTGCGACATGGAACGCATTATTACTCAATAAACTAGGACAGGAAAATGTGTCAGTATATGATGGATCGTTGAATGAGTGGGCGGCTGATGAAAGCTGTCCGTTGGTGACTGGTTAAATGTATCCATAAAAACAAACAAGCTCAAGATCATCTTGCCAATTGATCGAGAGCTTGTTTTTGTTCGGTTTTATTTTTTATGGTTTGGCCAAATAGATGGTTGTTCTTCCAACAACCATTTATGCTCATCTACGAATATTCTTTCAGTCCAAGGTTTGTTATCCAAATGACGAATCATCCAACAAAAATACATTGCATAACCCGGTGCTGTCGATTGAGGATGGTCTAAGTTACCTGGTATAGTAATATAACTATGATCCTCTATTCTGTAAGCCTCTTCGCCGACCATCGCACAACCGAATCCTTGTGGTCGGTCAAAGCGATAATAATATACTTCCGGTTGTTGATGTACATGTGGCGGATAGCTGGACCATTTTCCAGGATGAGAAATTACTTCACCTATTACAAGATTGGAATATGGCGCGTTCGTGTAATCAAAAATTGTCCGAATTGTTCGGAATGCTGTATCATTCCAGACATCTGCCCCTGCATCCTCGCTCTGGCATTCCTCAGGTTTATAGAGGTACGCATCAAACTTCGATGCATTATCGGTTTTTTGTACAAGTACTTGACTGTCTTCAATTGCATTCATAATGACAATTGTATCTTTACTCACATGGAGACAATGGGGTTCTTCATCAAACAAACTTTGCCGTTTTACAGTTATTTGTTGCGTTTCCCACTGAAGTTCAACATGTGCTTCTAAAGGCAATACAGCCATCTCGCATATTTCATCCTGCAATGTAATCGATTCCCCTGCTTTTAAATGGTAAATTCCAATATCCATCAAGGAATCTGGATTGGACCTTTCTGTTATGGTGATGTATCCAAAATCCTGTGTTAATTTTTTATACATACTGAACCCTCCCGGCACTTCTGAACATATGGATATGCTTTTCCACATTTTCTGCAGAACCATCTATTAAAGCATTATGTAACTCGTAATAGTCTTGCATTGGTTCAAGTTCCTTTACTTTCTGTAAGGCCGCATGAAATGTGGATGTTGCTACATTAACTTTTGCAACACCTTGTGCAATTGCTACATGAAAATCTTGCTCCGTCAATCCTGAACCACCATGTAGTACAAACGGATACTGCAAAGCCTGTTGTAATACTTCCAAATGGTCAAAACGAATTTGTGTAGTACTTTTATAAAATCCGTGACTATTGCCGATTGCAACAGCTAGTACATCTACATCTACTTGGTTAAGAAACAGCTTCGCTTCATGAAGAGCCGTTAATTGTGCTTCAATATCTTCTGTACCATCTTCTGAACCGCCCACTTTACCAATCTCCGCTTCAAATGATGCTGAATATTGGCGAGCGATTCGAGAAATTTTTTGTGACTTGGCGATATTCTCTTCAATAGGAAACATTGAGCCGTCAAACATCACGGAAGTAAAGCCTAAATCCAGTGCCTGCTTTATTACAGACTCAGATAATCCATGATCAAGATGTACCGCTACTGGGACAGCTGCCTCTTTCGCTGCTTGTACCATGGCAGGTCCTATAATATGAAGAGGGGTTTGCTTTAACCGCACTTCTGCAATTTGCAGAATAATTGGGGCATTAGTACGTTCTGCTGCCTGAATGGCACCATTAATCATTTCTGTAGAAGCTACACTAAATGCGCCAATTGCATAGCCATTTTGATAAGCCTTGTCTGTCAGCTCTTTTACTGTTACAAGTGTCATCTATTCTTCACCTACCATCCTGCGTGTTCATGGATAAACTGTCTTGCATTTTTAGCATAGATCAGCGGATTCGCCTTAGCCGGGTCTTGCTCCGCCTCCACAATAATCCATCCGGAATAATCGCTTTGCTTAATCATGTCGAAAATCGGGGTAAAATCTATCTTTCCATCTCCGGGGATTGTGAAGACCCCTGCTTTTACTGCCTCCAAGAAGCTTAGTTCCTGCTCCTCCACCTGTACCAGTATTTCTTCACGTACGTCTTTTAAATGGATGTGCACAATCCGGTCCATATATTTGCCCAATACTTCATAAATGTCCTCGCGCGCAAAATATAAATGACCGCAATCATAAAGCAGCGATACCTTTTGAGAATCTGAATGATCCATTAAGCGTGCTATATCCCTATTTGTCTGGATACCTGTACCCATGTGGGGATGGTAGGCAATTTTCATGCCTTTTTCAGCAGCTAAATCTCCAAGCTTCTCCAATCCATCGATCAAAAAATTCCACTCATTATCTGTAAATACAGGCTGGTTTGCAGTGACTGCAATTGTTGGATTTCCCTGAATGCTATGGCCCTGCTCAGATACAACAATTACTTTTGCACCCATCGCATGCAAAAAATCGCGGTGTTCTATAAATGCCTGTGCCGTTTCTTCATACGGCTTTGTTGTTAAATAGCTGCTAAACCAAGCTGCCGCCACTTGCAAATTGCGTGGTATTAAATAATGCCGCAACTCTTCCGGATCACGCGGAAATTTGTTGCCGACTTCACACCCTTTAAATCCCGCTAACGACATTTCGCTGATACACTGTTCAAATGTAATATGGCCGCCCAGCTCAGGTAAATCATCATTTGTCCAACCAATTGGCGCAATACCCAATTCAATCATCTACTACCCTCCTAGTAACTTCTTGCCTTTAATTTTTGTTGCACATTATTTTCGTAGGCTTGCTTAATACTTTCCGACTTTGTTACTTCCGCTATTCCAACATGCCACCATGAGTCATAACCATCGGACATTGTTTTAGGCAGCACTTTTATATCAATCAGCGTGCTGACATTGCTTTTCCTGCTTTCTGCTATTGCCTTTTCCAGCTGTTCCAACGTGTGTACCGTAAATGTTTTAGCCCCATAGCCTTCTGCAATTTTTGCATAATCAATCGCCATAACAGCCCCTTGATGATCATTTCCTTCACGGTAGCGAAACTCTGTTTTATAGCTCGGCATACCATTACCCATTTGCAGATTGTTAATACAGCCAAACCCGGCATTATCAAATAGTAAAATATTGATTTTTTTCTGTTCCTGCAGGGAGGTTACAAATTCTGAATGTAACATTTGAAAACTGCCATCTCCAACCATTGCATATACTTCCTGTTCAGGGCTGGAAATTTTCGCACCAAGTGCTGCAGCGACTTCATATCCCATACAAGAATAGCCGTATTCCATATGATACGTATTTGGGGCATTGCTTTTCCATAAACGTTGCATATCTCCGGGTAAACTACCGGCTGCGCCTACGACAATCGCATCTTTCTCTACTTTTTCATTGATCAGCATAAAAGCACTCGTCTGAGTCATAGTTGTCTGCAGTGTGTCGATATAATCCGGTACTTGTTCATCCAACTGACCTGCAATCTCTAGCTGTCCGCCAATCTGATATGTCTTATTCTTTAAACGCTTCAGCTCTTGCTCCCATTGCTCTTTATAAATATCAAGCTGCTCATGCTGGGCGGTATATCCTTCTAATAGTTGCCCGAGCTCCTTGATCGCCAGTTTCGCATCTGCAATGAGCGGAATCGCATCCAGTTTTTGTGCATGGAATGGTGAAGCATTAATCGCGATAAGTGGTGTTTGACCTACAAGGGATTTAGAGCCAGTTGTAAAATCGGTAAAACGTGTACCGATTCCTATAATTAGATCCGCTTCTTTTGCAAGGGTATTGGCTACACTGTTTCCTGTAACGCCAATTCCACCTACATTCAAACGTTCCGATGAGACAATGGCGCTTTTTCCAGCCTGTGTTTCAGCTACCGGAATTTGATGTGCCTTTGCAAAAGCCAATAGTTCGTTACCAGCCTCTGCATACCGGACACCGCCCCCAGCAATGATTAGCGGTTTTTTGCTTTGACGGATCATTTCAGCGATTTGCTCCAATTGATGTTGCGCTGGTATGCGCTGGTCTATTACATGAACGCGTTTTTCAAAGAAGCTTGCCGGAAAATCCCATGCTTCTGCTTGTACATCCTGGGGTAAACAAATCGTTACTGCCCCTGTATCTTCAACCGATGTCAATACTCGAAACGCATTGATCATTGCCGACATCAGCTGCTCGGGACGTGTTACGCGATCCCAGTATTTACTTACAGCCCTAAATGCATCATTTGTTGAAATCGATAAATCATAGGTCTGTTCAATTTGCTGCAGGACTGGATCTGGCTGTCTTGTTGCAAAGACATCACCCGGTAAAAGCAATAACGGAATTTGATTTGCTGTCGCTGTTGCTGCAGCTGTGACCATGTTAGCCGCTCCCGGACCAACAGATGAAGTACATGCCATTATCTGTTTACGTAATGCCTGCTTTGCAAATCCTGTCGCAACATGCGCCATGCCTTGCTCATTACGACCTTGGTAAACTACCAATTCTCCCGGATCTTCAGCAAGTGCCTGGCCTAAGCCAAGCACATTGCCGTGTCCAAATATCGTGAAAATACCATGGACGAACCGTTGCTCCTTTTGTTCAAATGAAATATACTGTGCGTTCAGAAATTTGACGACCGCTTGTGCAGTGGTTAAACGAATTGTTTCCATTTATCTTCACCTCATTAATCTATAAATCTTGCTGTCACCATCTTTTTACGTGTATAAAATTCTACGCCGTCTTTACCATTCGCATGTAAGTCTCCATAGAATGAATTTTTATATCCAGAGAACGGGAAGAATGCCATTGGTGCTGGTACTCCTACATTGATTCCTAACATACCTGCATCGATTTTTTCACGGAACTCGCGAATAGCTAATGCACTATTTGTATATAAGCATGCTCCATTGGCTAATGTACTCGCATTCGCTACTTCAATTGCATGAGCCAGGTCCTTCACTCGAACAATCGATAATACAGGGGCAAAAATTTCTTCTTTCCAAATGTCCATCTCTTGCCCAACATGATCAAAAATTGTTGGTCCCAAGAAGTAACCTTCTCCTGCCGCTTCTTTGTCTTCGCGTCCATCTCTTACAACTGTTGCACCTTGAGCGATACCTGATTCAATAAATCCAAGTGTACGCTCTTTAGCCTGCTCACGAATAATTGGTCCTAAAAACACACCGTCTTCAATTCCGTTCCCAATTTTGATCGTATCTGCTTTTTCTTTTAATTTCGCTACAAATTCATCCGCAATACTTTCTTCTACCGCAACAACCGCGGCTGCCATACAACGTTCACCTGCAGAACCGAATGCAGCATTTGTAATTTCATTTGCTGCGAAATCAAGATTTGCATCCTTTAATACTACGGAGTGATTCTTAGCACCTGCCAATGCTTGCACGCGTTTTAAATTTGCTGCCCCAGTTTTGTATACATATTCTGCAACCGGCTGAGATCCTACGAATGAAATTGCTTTTACTGATTTATGTTCCAGTAAACCGTTCACTACATCATGCGCACCGTTTAAAATTGTGAAAACACCGTCTGGTAATCCAGCTTCTTTTAACAGTTCCGCTAAGCGGCTTGCTAATAATGGTGTACGCTCCGAAGGTTTTAAAACGAATGAATTACCGCAAGCAATTGCTAATGGAAACATCCAGCAAGGAACCATCATCGGGAAATTGAATGGTGTAATTCCACCGACAACTCCGATTGGGTAGCGGTACATGCCTGATTCAATATTAGAAGCGATATCCGGTAATTGTGATCCCATCATTAATGTTGGGGCTCCAGCCGCAAACTCAACACATTCAATTCCGCGCTGTACTTCACCATATGCTTCAGAATACGATTTACCGTTTTCCAATGTTACTAGTTTCGCTAACTCTTCCCAGTTTTCCACTAATAATTGCTGATATTTAAATAATACACGTGCACGTTTTGGTACTGGCGTTCTTGACCATTTTTCAAATGCGATTTCTGCTGTTGAAACAGCCAGTTCCACATCCTCTTTTGATGAAAGTGCTACACGCGCAATTACTTCTCCTGTCGCAGGATTGAATACATCTTCGTACCGATCACTTTTTGGCGCAACCCACTCACCGTTAATATAGTTACCAATTTGTTGAATATTCTGTGAAATTTGCATGTAAATGCCCCCTAGTTTTATTTGATATATGTTCCTTGCATTATTTTACTTTCCAATTCCTCTAATGTCGGCATCGCATCAGAGCAGCTATGTTTTGAGATTACAATCGATGCTGAAGCACTTCCATATTTCATGCTGTCCTCCAACGAACCACCTTGTAAATACTGGTACAGAAACGCCGAAGCATAAGAATCCCCTGCCCCAAATGTCTTTAAAACAGCTGTCTCATAAATCCCGCTTTGCACTTTCTCTCCGTCTTTGCTATAAGCAATGGAGCCTTTACCGCCATGCTTAATAATGACAACATCCGCACTATAATCAAACCACTTCTGTGCTGTCACTTCATCCTCATGACTTTCCTGTAATAAAGCTTCCATCATATCGAATTCTTCACGTGTTCCTATGATTAAATGACACTTTTCAGCTACTAAATTATAATAGACAGCCGTTTCTCTATCAGATTCCCAAGTATATGGGCGGTAATCTAAATCAAAGACGACTTTCGTATCATATTTTTTTGCATAATCCAGTGCTACAAAGACCGCCTCACGCGAAGGGCTTTTTGCTAACGCTGTACCCGATACAAGTAACCATTTACTTTGCGCAATCAGCTCTTCATTTACTTCTGATGAATTTAATAGTAAATCTGCCACATTATCACGGTACATTAAAATGCTGCATTCGCTTGGACTGATAATTTCCGTAAAAGCAAGTCCGGTTACAGCACCTGTGTGATCGGTTACAATACCTTTTGTATCAATGCCTTCTTCAACAAAGTACTGATGGATGAAGCGTCCCATTTGATCATTTGCCAATTTACCTATAAAACCAACTTTCATTCCTAATCTTGCTAATCCAATAGCAATATTAGCCGGTGAACCGCCTACATATTTTGTAAATGTCATCGTCTGCTCCATCGGTCTATGAATCTCATTGGCATTCAGATCTATGCATGCCCGGCCGATTGCCACAAGATCAGTTGTTTTATTTATTGGTAACATGCTCTTCACTTCCTCTCAGAGAAACCGCTTTCCCAAACTGTAAAGATTCTTTGCAAGCTTCGGCAATAAGCTCGGCTGCATATCCATCCTGTCCACTGCAAACAACAGGAAGCCCCATCATAATTGTTCTGTAAAATTCCAGCATTTCATCGATATATGCTTGTGAATAACGTTCCAAAAAGAAATGGTATGGTTTTTCCGCTTCAATACCGTTTACCGTTAGCTTTGTTACATTATTCGGACGGTTATTTTCCACATTCAGTGCTCCATCCGCCCCAAAAACTTCTAAACGCTGATCGTATCCATAGGCAGATTTACGACTGTTTTCAATGATGCCAATTGCACCATTTTCAAACGTCAACAGCACCATTGCAGTATCAATATCACCGCATTCCGCAATTTGCTCATCAATCAATGTAGTACCTTTAACAAATACTTCGACAATTTCAGACTGAACAATATAACGGGCCA
The DNA here is from genome assembly GCF_038007305.1 of Solibacillus sp. FSL W7-1436. Classification (NCBI taxonomy): domain Bacteria; kingdom Bacillati; phylum Bacillota; class Bacilli; order Caryophanales; family Caryophanaceae; genus Solibacillus; species Solibacillus sp. FSL W7-1436. The sequence continues at coordinate 2,057,906 of NZ_JBBOWV010000001.1, read as the reverse complement.
TATCAAAATCATGAATCATCATATCCATAAACAGCCCACCTGAAGTCTTAATATAATCAATCGGCGGCGGATGTGGATCACGGGAAGTAATCCTTAATGTATGCACTCGACCGATTTCGCCACGTTCAACTTTGTCTCTTACTGTTCTAAAGTTCTGATCAAAACGTCGATTAAATCCTACTTGTAATATAACCCCTTGCTCTTCTACTACCTGTAAAGCTTCCTTTGTTTCCTGCGCGGAAAAGCTGATCGGCTTTTCACAAAAAATATGCTTTTTGGCCATTGCCGCCTGTTTAATCAGGTCGGCATGTGTAGTAGTTGGACTGCAGATTAGTACTGCATCAATCTCTGAATCATTGATAATATCTAATGGATTATCCGTGACCACATCAATCCCATTAGTTTTTGCCCATTGACTAATCAAGTCTTTCTGAACATCGGCAATCGCCTTTATCCGGATACCGGGAATACGCTTTAAATTGTTGACATGTAACTGCCCTATTCTACCCGCTCCAATAACTCCCACTGTTATCATACTGTTTTAACCTCCAGTTTTTTCACCGTAGCACGTTCAATTAATTTAGGTTCAAAATAAGTTAACTGAAAAGGTGATGTAATCTTTTCTTCAATTGTATTTATCAAGGATTCAACCGCTAAACATCCCATTTCGTTTACTGGCTGCGCAATGGTAGTCAGCTGCGGGTGATAAAGCTGTGCAAAAATTGTATTATCAAATCCGATAACCGAGAGATCTTCAGGAACACGGATGCCCATTTGCTGCGCAATGTTCATCAAGATAACTGCCACAATATCCGTCGTTACAAATATTGCCGAAGGAAGATTATCCTGCTTTAATAATTGCTTTACCATTTCAATTGCATCTTCATACTCTGTATCCGAATGAAAGACTACAGAATCATCCAATTCATGTCCCATTTGATCAAAATAAGCTCTAAAACCGGCAATCCTTTGTTGCTCACTATGCCTGCTCTTTTCACCTATAATCCAAATATCACGGTGTCCATTTTCATATAAATATGCAGCTGCCTTTTGACCGCCTTTATAGTTGTCAGTTGAAATACTGAGCATCTTTTCAGAATCATTAAAAGCTGAAAACTTTACAATCGGCACATTTCTTATGTTTAATTCCATCAATACTTCATTTGAAATCTGCTCGGTAGCAATAATCATGCCGTCTACTTGTTGTCGCAGCAAAAGTTGAATATTCTGAATCTCACGTTCGATTTCATTGTAGGTACTGCAAACCATCATCGTATAGCCTGACTCATGTGCATATTTTTCAATAATTCTGGTAACTTCTCCAAAGAACGGATTTGCTATATTTGGCACAATGATGCCTAATGTATAGGTTCTCTTGCTAGTTAAGGCAGAAGCTATTGTACTAGGCTGGTAATTCAGCCTCCTCATTACTTCATTCACATGCTTAATTGTTTTCTCACTAATCCGGCCTGTACCATTTACTACTTTAGAAACAGTGGCGATCGAAACACCCGCCTCTTTTGCTACGTCATAAATTGTACTTCCCATCGCTAACACACCCTTTACTTACTTTGAAATTGATTTTAGGAAGTCCATAAACTCCTGGGCTGAATCTGCTGTTACAATTTCAATCCCTGAATCAATACGCTCTTCAATCTTTTCGCCGTTGATTGCTTTTATTGCATTTGATACTCCTTCATAACCCATATTGTATGGACTTTGAGCGACTGTACCTGTTAAGCCGCCATCTAATATTGATTGTACAGCTTCTTCCGTTCCATCGGTACCAAATATCTTCACATCAAGTTTTTTTGCTTGTACAGCACGTAAAACGCCTAATGCCATGTCATCATTTGCTGCAAATACAGCTTTGATATCCCCATGTTTCTCAAGAATATTTTCCATTACGGACATCGCTTCTGATTTATCAGAATTAGCAGGTTGCTCAGCTACAATCTCCATACCGGCTTCCTGTAATGCCTCTTTAGCACCTTTAATGCGGTCATCTGTGGAAGGATTCCCTAACGCTCCTGAAATCAATGCCACTTTGTCTCCCTTTGTCAGCATTGCTGCCAATGCCGTTCCGCCTTCAAAACCTGCCGTATAATTATCTGTGCCGATAAATGTAACCTTACCATCAAAATCAGCATCTGTATCAATTAATAATACAGGAATATCATTTCTTGACGCATCTTTTACTACATTAATAATTGTATCCGGCTGTGTTGGAGATAATAAAATGGCACTTGGGTTTTGACTGATTTGGTCTTCCAGCATATTTACTTGTTCCAATACTTCTGCTTCAGAAGATGGACCAACTACAGTTACATCCACACCCAATTCCTGACCCGCTTTCTTTGCACCAGCCTCAACATATTTCCAATAAGGACTTGATAATGTTTTCAAAACTACTGCTACACTGGCATCCGAGCTTGAACCTGAAGCCCCTTGAACTTCACCTGATGTTTCATCTGACCCACAAGCTGTAAGAACACCGACAACCAATACGATAAGTAATAGCCAACTGAATTTTTTCATAGTAACTCTCCCTTTTTTTAAGATGATTTTGATTTACGTTGACGAAGTACATCAACAAATACTGCAGCGATGATTACAATACCGATAACAGCCATCTGGAAATCTGCGGATACATTCAGTAAATTTAAACCGTTCCTTAATACTGCAATGATAAATACCCCTACTAAAGTTCCCCATACTGTTCCGACACCGCCGAAGAAACTTGCTCCTCCAATAATTACAGCTGCAATCGCATCCAACTCATAGCCAGACCCAGCTAATGGGAAGGCGGAATTGACACGTCCTACCATCATTAATCCGGCTAATCCGGCCATTAAACCACTTAATGTATAAACAATAATTAACACCCGGTCGACATTAATTCCTGAAAGTCTCGCCGCTTCCTTATTGCCGCCGATCGCATAAATGTATCGTCCGGTTTGTGATCTTGTTAAGAAGACATGGAACAGACAATAGAAAATGATTACTACTACAAAACTTACTGGGATTGGACCCACGTATTCACTGCCGAAGTACTGAATTAAAAACGGGAAACCTGCAATTGGGGCTGCACCAGTAATAATTAATGCCAGTCCTCTTGCAATATTCATCGTTCCCAGCGTTGAGATGAACGGGTGTGGCAGACGCAGCTTCGTTAACAGCACACCATTTAAAAGCCCAAATCCGGCACCAACAAGTAAACAAACCAGAATCCCTAAAATAGGATGCATTCCCATCGTGACCGAAACTAACCCCATTGACATAATCGAAATAGCTAAGATAGAACCTACAGACAAGTCGATCCCTGCCGTTAAAATTGGCAGCAGCATTCCTAGTGCAAGTAATGCATTTACTGTTGACTGTCTTGCAATATTCATTAAGTTATTTACTGTTAAAAATTTATCCGACAATGTTGTCAGGACAATCATTAAAAGAATGAGCGCCAGTAAAGATCCGAATTTACCTAATACACCTTTGTAGTTAAACTTGCTTTTCTCAGCTTCAACACTAATTTCCCCGCCTATTTCCGTTAGTTTTTCCATTACAGTTTCCCCCTTTATAAGCCGATTGTAGCCGCTTTCATTATTTGTTCTTGCGTAGCTTCTGCAATTGGTAAATCCGCTGTAATCTTTCCTGTATTCATTACTAATACACGATCACACATTCCCAGGATTTCCGGCAGATCCGACGAAATCATAATTACAACTTTGCCTTCATCGACCAATGTATTCATCAGACGATATACTTCAACTTTTGCACCAACGTCAATTCCTCTTGTCGGTTCATCAAAGATAAATATATCGGCATTTGTACAAAGCCACTTGGCGATAACAACTTTCTGCTGATTCCCGCCGCTGAAATGCCGGGCATTCAATTCAATGTTATTCGGTCTTACCTGCAAATCCTGAATATAGTTGTTTGCCTGTTCTTTCATTGCCTTTAAATCCAATAACCTTGACCTGCCTGTAAACTTCTTCATATTTGCCAGACAGACATTCAAGTCCAGCGGCAAGTCGAGCAATAGTCCTTCCGATTTTCTATCTTCCGTAATAAAGGCGATTCCCGCATCAATTGCCTGTCGGGGATTTTTAATTTTCTTTTCTTTTCCGTTAATAAATATTTTTCCGGCAACCCGTTTATCAGCACTAAATATAGCCCTTGCCAATTCAGTCCGGCCTGCTCCGACTAACCCCGAAATCCCGACAATTTCACCGTAGTGAACATCCAGATTTATCGGTTCTTGACCTGCCTCTACAACAAAGTCCCTTAAACTGAAGCCAACTTTCCCGCGTTCAAAATCTTTCTTAGGGAACTTTTCATCCAATGAACGTCCTACCATCAGCTCGATCCATTCGTCAGGTGTCGTAGTGGCCACTTCTACCGTATCGATAGAATTACCATCCCTTAAAATCGTAATCCGGTCTCCCAAACGCTGAATTTCTTCCAAGCGGTGGGAAATAAAGATAATTGCAATCCCTTCATTTCTCAACTGATCGACAATTTTATAGAGCTGTTCGACTTCCCGACCACTTAAACTGGATGTCGGTTCGTCCATAATAATGAGTTTAGCTTCCAGAATTAGCGCCTTCGCAATTTCCACCAGTTGCTGCTGACCCATTCCTAAATTGCCTAATGTTTCAGTTGCTAAAAGAGGGTTTTGACCGAGTCGAACTAATAATTCCTTTGCTTTTTCAATCATCTGTTTGCGGTTAAGCAAACTGAATTTGCTGTTTTTCAATTCTCGCCCTAAGAAAATATTTTCATAGACTGTTAATTCCTCGATAACATTTAACTCCTGATAAATCGTTGCAATCCCAATATCCATTGCTTCAATAGGCGTGTTAATCTTTACCGGTTTTCCTTCCCAGTAAATTTCACCTTTATCTAACGAATAGGCCCCTGTCAGAATCTTGATCAGTGTTGATTTTCCCGCGCCGTTTTCACCAAGTAATACATGTACTTCTGCGGGACTCACATTAAAATCGACCCCTTTTAGAACATGATTACTCGAGAAACTTTTGAATAGTTGTTTTACTTCTAATAATGGTTGTATCATCCTGTCACTCCCTTAAGCATTTGTTGGAATGAGCACCCCATTCTGTTTAAAAGACTGGGTCGCAGCAAGAGCTACTTTCAATGCCCGAATACTATCACTCACAGTTGCCAATGAAGGTAATCCTTGTTCAATCGCATTTGCGAAAGCGCTTAACTCATTGACATAAGCAGATGTAAAGCGTTCCTGAAACACTGGAATTATTTCATGTCGGTTTCCGCTGCCTGTTAATATCTGAACATTGGACTTCCGGTTACTGCCGATTAACAACGTCCCTTCTGTTCCGATGACTTCTGTTCTTACATCATAGCCGTAAAATGCATTTCGGCTTCCTTCTAAATCTCCAATGTAACCGTTTTCAAACTTCAGAAAAGCCATTGCCTGATCCACATCTCCCGCCTGACTGAAGTCCGGGTATTTTATAATACTGCCGAAAGCAGCAATCTCTGAAACGGTTGTCCCCATCAAGTAATGTGCCAGGTCCATGTCATGTATCATTAAATCAATAAAGATTCCTCCACTGCGTTGTATAAAGGATAGAGGTGGAGCATAGGGATCCCGGCTTATGCTTTTAAAATATATGGGCTGACCGATCGCTCCTTCATCTATCGCTCGCTTTGCCTCCATATAGTCAAAATCAAAGCGTCTCATAAAGCCGATCTGGCAAAAACCATTAGTCTCATCCAGTACTTGTTCTATCTTTAAAGATTCCTCTAAATCTAGGGTAAGCGGTTTCTCAACGAAGACAGCTTTACCTGCTCTTAAAGCACCTGTTACTAATTCAAAGTGAGTTGTAGTAGATGAAACGATAACTACGGCTTGTATACTTTCATCTTCAAAAATATCTTCAGGGCGCTCTGTAAAATGAGGTATCCCGTACTTCCTTGCAACTTCTTCAGCAATTTCCAACTTATTATCACAAACGACTTTTAAGTTAAAATTTCTAATTTTCAGTAAATTTACCGCGTGGCTAATCCCTAACCTCCCTAGCCCTATTAATGCTACAGAAATCATCTCTTTCATTCCTCCAGTGTAGTAAGTATTCGATTATTTAACGATTCATGTGCTTTTTGTATATATTTCATATTTTGAATGGATGCTTCCAAATATTGTTTAGCAATGTCCGGATTATTTATACAGCGTTCAAATTCTTCTATTTGACGTAAATACTGATCATCTTCAATTTTATGTTTTTCTATTATTTTACGATTCTCATCAAAAATCGTAATATGGCCTTTTTGGTCGTAGGATAAATCAGGTCTAAAACTGTGTTCCACCCGTACGCTGCCTTTTGTACCTATGATTTCATACATATCATAAAATGGCATATTCATAGAACAGGTGAAAGTAGCTGTCACCCCGTGCTGGTCAACCATCGTACACACACCCGTCAAGTCCACATCCTGTCCTTCAGTCTTAATATATTGGATCTGACTAGGATGAAACTTTAAAATTTGTGTAATTACATGCATACAATAACAACCAACATCATTCAAAGCTCCACCGCCTAAATTTGCATTTAAGCGAATATCATTTTCATCTTCAATCTGCCATGAAAAATGTGCCTTTATATGCTTTATCTCCCCGAGCTCTCCTTTGTCTATAAATGCCTTAACAAAACTATGCTGCGCATGATGTTGGTACATAAAAGCTTCTAAAACGACTTTTTCTGTTTCATGTTGGGCAGCGATTACTTCCTCTACTTGTTCAAGATTTACAGCTAAAGGTTTCTCGACCAATACATGTTTTCCAGCCTCCAAAGCCTTTATCACATATTTGGCATGTAACTCATTTGGTAATGGGATATAGATTGAATCCAGTGTTTCATCTGCCAATAGCTCGTCATACGAATCATAAGCTGTTTGAATTTGAAAACGTTCTAATTTAGGTTTTGATTTAGAGGCAATGGCTGCTACTTTGGATGTCGGACTTTTTCTGATAGCAGGTACAACTTGTTCAAATGCAATATTGGCTGCACTTAAAATTCCCCATCTTAATTCCAACTATAGAAACCTCCTATGTAAATTTAGTTAAGCGCTTTCCTTATTGCCTATTGTAATTGTCTGAATAATAAAATTCAAGAGAATTTTTGTTCTAAAGAGAATTTTTATGCTTTTAAGGCTTTAAAATTACAGTTTAAATTCCCTCAATATAGGTGAATTGTACAACCATTTTATTATATTAATATAGGTGATTTTTAGATTTATTAACTTCAAGAAATTAGTGACATAGTTATGTAACTGGGTTGAATGTTGTGGATTTTGTAAAACTACGTAATAAATTGTTTACTAAAATAATTTTAAAAACTGAATGTTTTTAAATCTATTTATTTTGTTTTCTAATTAAAATTTATCTACTAAAGAGTTTTAAGTTAGAAATTTAGCTAATGTTCTTTAGTAAAGGCAACAGAACCGGAAAAAATGCAAAAAAGCTATTTTTCTCTGAGAAAAATAGCTTTTTTGGCTGGGCGTTTAAATATTCTTTGCTCATGAAGGGCTTCTTCTTATTCAAGAATACTTCTTCTTATATTCCAAACTCTTGATAAGATCACTTCTTATTATTTTTGTTTACTTCGATAATTAAATCATACAGCTCTTCCAATGTTGTCGCTTTTTCTACCGCACTTCTATATTGCTCAACATTTGAGCGATCCACAACCTCATCTTTAATTTTCAATTCTGCATAAAATACTAGACTGATTGGACCCGCTAACATTTCTGAAGGAGCCGGATCTTTAATGCTGCGACTATAAATTTCCTTGATTACTTTTAATGCCGTCGCTTTCCCGCTATCATATGCTCCTCTATAGCCATGCCCGTTTATTTTTGTAACATTCCAATCTAGACGGAAATGACCTTTATCTTTGTCGTCTTCAGCCAATGTGATTTTATCGGTTCCCGGAACAATAAATGAAATGAGATTCCCCTCTTTTGTCCAAGTATACGCATCAATTGTAGATGTCCCTAAAAAGACGATCGGTTGTTCTAGATTAAAGTTGAATATTCCTTCATAGACATCTGAAACTTTAGAACCTTCTACGACATCGAACGTAGATTCAATTTTTGTTCCTGTTTCTGTACTCGTAAATCGGATTGAATCACCATATCTGAAATCTGTTTTATAATCTTTAATAATATTTGAATCATCTACAGTATAGACATATAGCCATTTGTTGCCTGGTATGAAAATTTGTTCCCCGACATTGTATGTCAATGCGTCTTTCGGTGCCTGATCAACGTTGCGTTTAATTTCAGGTGAGTTCCAAAAATCTTCAAAGTTAACTAAACTATATTTTACTGTATAATTTCCGACACCTGCCAACTTAATAGTATGGTAACCCAATTCTTTATAGTTAGCGATCAATTCAGCAGTAAAGAAATTAATATCCGGTAAAATAACTTGTCCGATTTTTCCTTTTAGATCATCAAAGTTTTGGAAAACTTCTTCAACTGGCAAAATAGTTGTTACTTTATCAACAGATTTAACTTCTTCACCTAGTTTAATTTTAGGATCATCTTTTTTAATATCAAGATTTCCAATCGTCCCGACTGTATTAATAGCTACTTCTTTACTTGTGTTCACTACAACATTTTCAAAGTTGCCTTCTCCGCCTACCACAACATTTTCATCTGATTCGATGATAACATTTGCGATAGATGCATTTAACTTTACATTTGTTACGCCTTGCCCGATTACAATTTTAGGAAGAATTTTTTCATTTGTTAAATCCGAAGTTATTTCTGCATTAGCAAATAACCGGATATTCGCTACTTCAGTAGTCCCACCTGTATGAAGTTCCACATCTGCTTTTCGTACTTCAATAATCGCTACAGTAGAATCTGTAAATGTAATTTTAAGACGTGTAGTTGCTGCTGCAAATGGTGTTAGACTCGCAAATTTTGTCCGCATTGCTAAAGCTGGCTTTGATTCAAATTCTACTTTGCCAAATACTTTAGTTTGAGCTATTTCCAAATTTTCAGTTCTGTCTGCTGCCAAAATAACATTACCCGTGACTATTATATTTGAGAGTTTTTCGATTTCGTTATTTACAACCTTTAAATCTCCATAAATCGTTATGCCTCCGCCTTGAATAAACGGAGTAGATGAAGACGTGTTGTTTAAAACAAGATTTTTCAAGGCAATAATTCTGCCTTCTTTTATGACCATCTCAACATTTGCATCAGATAATGTGTACCGGTTACCAAGGAAAAAGCCTACCAATTCTGGTGCTAGTTTATATGTTTGTGTATCGCCATATAAATTCACTTTTACCGTATCCGCAGATGTTACGGTCGATGAATCTCCCGTCGTAACGCTTATATTGGAAATTTTACCTTCTATCAAATTTCCTGCAGGTAAAACAGGTTTATATTCTGCTAACTGCTCGTCTCCTGGATCTAAAGGAATTTCTGGTAAAACAGGTTTTTCAATATCAGAATCTTCATTATCAGAAGGTTCTTCAGGCCCATCTGAATTCTCTGGATCTTTTGGTGTAACAATTGTATCTCCACCAGGTGTTGTAACTATATTTGAACCTGGGGATGACGTTGTATTGTTCACAGCTTCAATATTTCCGCGCACCTCATTATAGTTCGTAATGACCGAGGCAATATCTATAGCTGTCGGCAGAACGAGATTACTGACTTTAATCTTTGGATTTAATGTGACTTTAGCCAATGGATTTGTAATTTCCAAAGATGTAACCGTTCCGATAATATCAATAACTGAATTAGCAGCTTTAGTTACTAATTTCGAAATAGTGGCATTTCCTGTAAGTTTGATTTCATCAGAAGCGAGTAATGACACTTCATTATACTCGCCATTCAGTGTTAATTCCTGAACATTATTTGCAACCGATAAATTTGATACTGTACTTGTACCTGTTAACGTCACATCTGCCAGATTACGTGCAATATTTACCTTATTTAATTTACTGTTCTCAATTACATAATTCGGCGAAAACTTTGTATTTGCGACCGGTGAAATGCTTGCCAATTTTTCCGGCTCGTTTTCAATATTAAATGTACCTTCTACTTCCACATTACTTAATTTAATTGAGGATTGATTTATACCTGCAGCAGTAATGTCTTTCGCAATTTTAATATTTTTTACTTCTACAAAATCACCTGTTACAGTAAGTGAAGCATCAAATATTACAGATTGACCATCCAATATAACTGACTTTTCAGCTGTTCCACTGGAAGCAATTTGCAGTGATTCAACTGCTATAACACGGTTTTCTTCCACTGTAGCCTTAACTATAGCATTTGTTAATGCCGTATTATTTGTATCTGAAAATACACTTTGTAAAGAAGAATTAATTTCAAATATTCCTTCTGCTGTCTTTAAAGTCGTACCTTCAATAGACTGAATATGAAGTGTTACGGAATCATCAGCTGACATTTTTGCCTTTGCATTTTCCGCACGTACAACAAATGTCGCCATTTGTCCACGTGTTACCGCTTCTGCAGGTGCATACGTAGTATCTGTCTTACCTTGCGTAATGGAATGATCGATTAACGTTTGAATATCAAACTTGTACCCATTCTCATTCGATACGTCTTTAAATTTATGTGATAATGACGTCGACTTTTCCAAGCCGAACGCATTGACTAAAACTTTTGCCATCTGACCGCGTGTTAACGGAGCATTTGGTTTAAATGTATTATCCTCATATCCATTAATGATCCCGGCATTAACTAGCGCATTAATTGCCCCTATATATCCTGATTTAGATGTTACATCTTTAAATTTCAGTTCTTTTGACGAAGTATCCAAATTTAACGCATTTGCCAAAATTTTTGCTGCTTGTCCACGAGTTAATGATGCATTTGGACGAAAAGTACCATCTGAATACTGCGGAGCGTTTAAGCCAGCAGTGCGGAACTTTATACCAGTGAATGCGGAGTTTTGAGCCACCGAGTGCGGACGATTAAGCCACTCGTTAAAAATAAGAGGGAAACAACCACTACTAGTAGTGATTTGTTTCCCTCTTTCATGCTATGGAGGACTAGCGCTTGATGGGCTTTAGTCCATGACGTTCGCGCATCGATACTTCGCCATCAATTAAAATGTGGTAGGAATCATGGACGATGCGGTCTAAAATGGCATCTGCGATTTGGGCATGGCCAAGTTTGTCGTACCAGCCTTCCGGCGCAAATTGAGAACAGAAGATCGTAGAAGCTCGTTTTAGACGGGCTTCTACGATTTCAAAGACATTTAAAACTTGTTCTTCTGTGAGTTCTGTTAAGAGCCATTCATCAATGATTAATAAATCGATTTTTTTATAGTGTTGAATGAGCTTTCGATAGCTGCCATCTGCTTCATATTTAGCTACAGCTAATTCATCAAGTAGCTCAGGTAGGCGAATATATTTTACTTTATGGAATTGACGGCAGGCATGAATGCCGAATGCATTCGCTATATAGCTTTTTCCGTTGCCTGAAGCGCCCATTAAAATGATATTGTGGTGATTTTGAATATAGTTTCCTGTGGCTAGTTCTAAGATGAGTTTTTTATCTAAATGGCGATCTGAGTGGTATTCAATATCTTCAATGGCAGCCGATGGCTCATTGAATGTTGCTTGTTTAATTAAACGAGCAAGTTTGTTGGATTTGCGGCGATCGTATTCGGTATCCGTTAAGAGACTGAAAAGTTCATCAAAGTCCATCTCACGATAAGACTGATTTCGACTCATTTCTTGATAAAGTTCGGCCATTGCGCTTAAGCCCATTTCTGAAAGCTTACGTAACGTTTCTTGTTTACTCATTTTTTCTCCCTCCCAAAGTAAGCAGCTCCACGTGTAAAACCATGATTTTCGGTTGAAGCTGTAGTTGATTTTTTGGGTTTATTTTTGGCTTTAGACGTTTGTTTGGTTCTTTCTAATAGTCCCTTTAAAACCGTATTGGATGGGTTAGATGAGATTTCAAGCAACGTAGTAATCGCTTGTTCAAGTTCTTCAACTGCGTATTTTTTCGTGAGATTTTGTAGCGTATTTAAAATTTGAAGTGCCTTTTTCTCTACATGATTTTCTAAAATATACGCGACATACTTTTCTGTACATGGACCGATGGTTGCTGCCCATTTTGAGCTGTTTTCTGGATTATGCTCCACATATGAACGATGATGGTCAGGCATATGGTCGATGTTTGTGGAATATTGTCCAACGTTGCCTTTTAATCGTTTATGGGATGCAATTCTAGTTTCTTTAAAGTACACTTCAATTAGATCTGTTGTTAAGCGAATATCTACCGATTCACGGGCGTATTCGTAAGGGACGGAATAATACATGCGTTCAACTTGGATGTGGTAGTTCAGTTGAACCTTGGCGGTTTTCCATTCCGTCATCTTAAAGCGTGTTGGAGGAAGTTGTTGGAGAGTGCTTTTCTCTTCTTCCTCAAATACGCTTTTTCGTGTTCCAGGACGTTTTTGAAAATCGGTGGTGTTGATTTCTTCAAGTTTTTCAACGATATGTTGATTCAGTTCATTGATGTGAAAACACTGTATGTTGCGTAAAGCAGCGATAATTTGCCGTGAGGCATGTCCCACACTACCTTCGGCACTTGGTTTATCTTTTGGCTTTTGTACGCGACTTGGCACAATGACCGTGCGATAATGATCAGCCAGCTCACGATAAGCTTCATTTAGAACTGATTCTTCGCGCTTTGCTTTAATCACACCTGTTTTTAAATTATCTGGCACAAGTGTCTCTGTAACCCCTCCAAAGTAATCAAAGGCGTGGATATGTGCTGTCAACCAGTTGGCGGATGTCATATCTAGAAACGCTTCTACATACATCATTTGGCTGTAAGGTAAGGCAGCCACAAAAACATAGGCAGTTAAGTCCTCTCCTGTTGCACGATCTTGAATTGAAAGCGTTGCGCCTGCCCAATCTACTTCCAAAATTTCACCTGGTTTGCGTTTTAAAGGCATGGTTAATTTAAATTTTCGCGCATAATGACCGTACTTTTCAGCGAATGTACGATAAGCATAAGGGATTTTTTTAGCCTCCTTTGCGGCTATTGCGTACTCATGATGTAACAATTTAAGCGTGACGTGCTTTTTCTGCAGCTCCTTGTGTACATACTCCCAATCCACTGGACAGTAACCTTTTTCAATTGGCTGTTTCTCTGGGTAGAGATACTCTTCAAGCCACACATTTGTCATCGTATCGTTCAATGAGGTGACGTTTAGCTTTGCGGCACGTTGGATGACATCGGATACGGTATTGCGAGCGTGTCCGGTACTAGCGCTAATTGTACGTTGGCTAATTTGGTCGAAGGAAAGAGCTAATATCTTTCGGTAATCAATCATAAAAAATCCTCCTGTTCTGAAGTGTCATACCTGTTGGTATGCTCCTTCATTATACAGGAGGTTTAAGGGAATATATGTAAGTGGCTCAAAGTTTCCGCATTCGGTGGCTCAATTGTCCGCATTGAGTGGCTTAAAGTTCCGCACTGGTGGTCTTTTTGCTCCGCAATAATCACCATCTTCATAACCGTTAATAATTCCACGTTCAACTAATGATTTCACAGCTTCATAATGCGAATTTGCAGGTGTGATATCCTTAAATGTAGTATTTGCACTTGCAACAGGTGCGAACACTGTAGCTGCCACCGCTGTGGCAGTAAAGATTTTTAATGATTTTCCAGACAATTTAATATTCCTCCATTTTCCAATTATATAGTTCAATATACCATTGTGAATTGGAGATTAGTAGTTAAATCTGAGTAATATAATAAGCGTCAAATAACATAGAGCCTTTTAGGTCGCTATTTGACGCTTACTATTATTTGAAAAATTTTTATTTTCTAGAGGTGAAAAATCCCCTTCAAGTTTCTGCAACGATTTACTTGAAAGGGATAATATCAAATATTCATTTTTATACATCTAATCTTTAGAATTTAATTTTTCAAAATTCCAAGCATCTCTACACATATGCTCTAAATTACGTTTAGCAGTCCAATTTAACTCTCTTTTGGCTTTCGAGACATCAGCATAGCTATAAGCAACGTCCCCTACTCTACGTGGTACAACTTTATAAGGAATTTTTATTTTATTTACACGTTCGAATGTTTCAATAAATTCTAAAACACTCGTTCCTTTGCCTGTACCTAAGTTATAAATATGAACGCCAGGTTTACTATTTTCAAGCGCTGCCACATGACCTTCAGCAAGATCCATGACATGAATATAATCACGAACCCCAGTACCATCTGGCGTTGGATAATCATCACCAAATACTTGCAGTTCTTTTAATTTTCCTGTTGCGACTTGTGTAATGAATGGCATTAAGTTATTTGGGATTCCATTAGGAGCCTCCCCAATCCCACCACTTGGATGAGCACCAATAGGGTTAAAATATCTTAACAAAGCAACTTCAAAATCTCCATTTGCCTGCACTAAGTCTCCCAAAATACGTTCACACATTGCCTTTGTTTCCCCATACGGATTTGTAGTAGGAAGCAATTGCATAGTTTCATCGAAAGGTACTCGGTTACTTCCATATACAGTTGCTGATGAACTAAAAATAAATTTCTTTACACCTTTTTTTTGACAGATATTTGCTAAAGTAATAGTACTCAATAGATTATTTCGATAATATTTTAAAGGTTCATTAACCGATTCACCTACTGCTTTGTAACCTGCAAAATGAATAACGCCACTAAATTTTTGATTTTCAAATAGTCGGCTTACCGCATCTTCATCAATTACATCTATTTGATAAAATGGGATAGTCTCATTTGTTAAATTTTCTAAAGCATTTAAAACTTCTATTTTACTATTGCTTAAATTATCTGCTATTACTACTTTATAACCTTCCTTAATTAATGCAACCACCGTATGGGAACCAATAAAGCCAAGGCCTCCCGTCACTAATATACTCATATAATTTAATCTCCTTTTAATAGCTCTAACACTTTTTGTATATATGCTTCTACACCACGTTGATATCAAATAAATTAACTTCTAATTAAACAGGCACTCATAAAACAAGCTTTCATAAAGAAATAAATTAAATACTCCAAATGAAATTCCTCGAGTTTTTGAAGCTTTAACCGGATAACTGGTAATCTGCCTTCTACATAAGCTAACATAGTTCCTTGCTTAGAAATCGAATTAATTTCATTAAAAATTCGGTGAGTTAAATAATTTAGTCCATCACCATCCCGTTCATCAAACGGTTCCCATTTCATGAGAACTAGTATTTCGAATAATATAGGACTACCTTCTTAAATAAATTGACCAAGTAAATTTCACTCTGTTGAATAATTAACTGTTGAAGGATATAAGCCTTTCTTTTTCTTCCCTTCACTAAATGTCCCACTCATATTGAGATCTACATATACAAACTCAATTTCATGTTGAGCTATTCAATATAGGGTTTCAATGCTTATTTTGCACGTACACCTAAAAGTACCCCACATTGATTACTAAAAGTACATCGGCTCATGCTACGAATACCAAATGCACCAGCTCAATGTATATTAAAAAGAAGGCCAACTCCAATAAGTTTTGGGTTGGCTTTCCACAATAATATTAACATAGTTCAATTTACTGATTTTTATTTTTATTTCCTTCCGACTTATTTTTATCTAGCATTACAATTACCGTTCTAAATTGAATAATTATGTCTAATATAAATGAATAGTTCCGGATATAGAATAAATCAAAACGTAGCTTATCTTCTACTGTAGTAGTATATTTGCCCATTATTTGTGCATAACCTGTAATACCTGGTTTTACAGTACTTCTATATGTATAGGAATTATGCTCTTTTTCAAATTGTTTAATAAAAAATTCTCTTTCGGGACGTGGACCTACAATTGACATATCCCCTTTTAAAACATTCAAAAATTGGGGAAGTTCATCAATACGAGTTTTTCTGAGAAAATGACCAAACTTTGTAATACGCGGATCATTTTGCCCCGCTAATACAGGACCTGTTAACTTTTCAGCGCCTTCAACCATTGACCTAAATTTATAAATCGTAAACTCTTTATTATTTTGCCCTAAACGTGCTTGTTTATAAAATATACTACCCTTCGGTTCTTTGATTTTCATAATGATAACTACAATTAAAAAAAATAAAGATAAACTTATTAAAGCTATAGATGAAATTACTATATCGTATCCTCTTTTAATTATAGTTTGAGAAATTGACAAGCCAAATGGTTTTACACCCATTACCATCGTGTCATCAATTGTCGTAATAATTGATTGTGATAATAATGCATCATAAAAATCCGGTATAACATATACTATTTTCCCATTTTTAATTGCTTCATATATAATTTGCGATTTAAACTTATTGCCAATTTTGGATCCTATTACCACATAATCAATATCGTCTAATTCCCATAAAATCTTATCTAGTGAGATATTCTCCGATAAGTGTTTAATATCTGTTTTTTTTCCAAACTGGAATTCCATTTGATGAGATATTTTTTCCTTTTCTTCATACTCACCAATAAAAAGTACAGAATGAATTTTTTTAGAAATAAACGCATAAATAAAAAATTTCCAAATAACAAGCAAGCAATTCCCTATTATATAAGCAATTAAAATAACAGAGCGTGGCAAAGCAAATTCCCGGAATAAAAATGATGCCGCCATGGTTAAAAACATCATCAATGTTGATGCTACAAATACATTACGAATGATATCCCATTTACTTTTACTATCTACTGTATAAAGCTCATACATCATAATAAAAAATAATGTAATTAATAAAATCCATGGTACTAATGACAAAAACGCACTCCAGTTTTCTTGCTTTATATCTTGAAAGCGAAAATTAAACGCAAGTATATATGCTATAAACATTAAAAACAAATCTACAAAAATAATCGTAAACTTTTGAGTGCTAGAACTCCTTATATCACCCAAAATAAAACCTCCATTTTCCTACAAAATAAATACTACCTTTTTAATTTAATTAACTCATCTAAATATTTCAATGATAAATTTTGACGTGAAAATTCTTTTTCCATTAAGGAACGTCCATTTTCCCCCATAGAGGCACGTAAATTATTATTTTCTAATATTTTTAAAATGGCTTCTCTAAACTCCTTGGGGTTTTCTGGATTCGCATAAATTCCACAGTTATTTGCTTCTACAAGTTCTCTGGAAACCCCATCCACACCAATAACAACAGGTTTACCTGCACTAAGGTAATCAAAAACTTTACTTGGATAGACAGTTTTAAATATATCAATTTTAGGTAAAATTGCTGTTCCTATATCGGAAATTGCACAATAATCATTAATTTTTTCTCGTGGCTGTTGTCCTAAAAATGTAACATTATCTATATTTTCTTCTTTTGCTTTTTTGATCAAATTTTCTTTTTCTTTGCCATTTCCAATTAGCAAAAAATGTATCTTTTTATCTTTTGAACATTCTCTTGCAACATCTAAAAGTTGTTCTAATTTATTTGCAGTACTATGTGATCCAAAATAAGAAACAATAAATTTCCCCTCATATTCTTTCTTTAGTTGTTCTAATCTTTGGTTATTGCTTTGCGGATAAAAAACATCTAAATCGGCGCCATTGGGAATATATATTATTTTATTTTTATCTACTATCTTTTTATTAATTAAAAAATCTTTAAAAGCAGGTGTTAAAACATTTATTCTATCTGCATATTTATAAAATAACTTTTCCCCTAAATATGAAAGCTTTATTAATAGCTTACTATTTAGAAGGCCTAATTCTATTGCAGATTCCGGCCAAATATCTCTAACTTCAAAAACTAATGGCATCCTCTTAAAAAATTTTAAAAGAACTCCCGTAATTCCAACAAACAATGGTGGTGAACTCACAATTACAACATCGTGCTTCTTTAACTTTAACAAACCTACAAGGGAAGAGGAAAATGTGAAAGAAAAATAACCCCATAGTCTTCCCAACAATGATTTATTATAGGACTCCGACACATAAGTTCTATATAATGTTGTTTTTTCAGAATACTGCTCCGTTGTGTATAATTTCCCTTTATACTTTTCCTTTTTTGTACCTGACGTATAATTTACATTTCCAGCAATAACAGTAATTTCATGCCCCTCACGTTCCCAATGTTCAATCATTTTGTTAAACCTTGATAATCCTGATTCATCTTTATCTAAGAAATACTGATAAACTAATAATATTTTCATGTTATACCTCTTAATTGTCTTTTGTTAAAAATAACTATATTATTTTTAAACTTGTTATTTTTGTAAATCTTTTAATAAATTCACCTCTTTTAGCACTGTGTTCTCAATACTAAATTTATTGAACGAGCCATGTACGCTTGAGAGCTGATTAATAAAATCTTGATCTATATTTTTACTAAAGAAATCTTCTTCTGCTAAATATACATTTGTAAAATCCCCTAACATTTCTTCACATACTTCTAATTTAGAAGTTATTACGGGTATTCCATATGTAGCCATTTCACAAACCATTACGCCTTGGGCATCTAATCTTGTAGGCATCATGCAGCATCTGTATTTATTCAACAATGCAGGAAAATCCTTTTGACTAATAAATTCATTAATAACTATCATATTTTCAGGCAATTTATTGTAATTAAAATACTCACCTTTTCCATATACATGAAATTTAAAATCAGGGTTTGATATAGCAAACTTTACGACAAGGTCAATTGCATACTTAGAAACATCTAAGGGCCTAACCGTAACAAAATCCGCCAAATATTCATCATCTAAATGATAATGACTATTAAGAAAAACTTGATTAGCGTTATTGTTAATTATCTTATACTCAACCTTTTTAAAATCTATACCCAAACATAAAGAAGCGTGGTTTTTCATCCACTTACTAACACATATAATAGTTAATTTATCTGCCCGGGTTAATTTTTCAATAAATCGCTTCATTATTTTTAATTTTATTTCGTCATACAAATCTCGAAGGATTAATTTAAAATAACTATTCTTATTAAATTTATAATTTTTCGGATAGTAATTGGAAGTTTTTAAGACCTCATGTCCGTGAAAAAATACAATAACCTTCTTAACCTTAAAATAAATTTTATTTATTAAAGTAATATGGTTTTTTAAATTAGGTGCATGAGAGACAATTATATCCTTCATATTTAATTTATCTTCTTTAATTAAAGCTAAAAAATTGTTTTTTGTTATTACTTTAATCCCCTCAAAATAATAACTTTCAGCAGCAACCATAGACACCACAGTAAATTCCAATTTTTGTTTTTGATATATTAAATTTCGACTATGTACATACGACATAGCATATTTATCTTTCTCGCTCGGATAATTTTGAGTTAAGATGTATATCAAATTTATTACCTCCTAAGTCAATTGCAGAATCTTGTGTAAAATGCATTTGTTTGTGCTCAGCCGAATCTCACTACATTTACCCAGGTATTGATATGACTTCTTACTTTTACTAAATAATATATACATTCTACCTCTTATTAAGTTTTATAATTAAAAAACCTAATATTCCTGTTAATATTGAAATTACAGTTGATATTACAGCATATATTATTAATAAATCTGTAATATTTAAATTTTTGTTAAAAATCCAAAGTACCGCTAAAACAATTGCTAAAAGCTGAACTGCCTGTATATAGAATTCTATATTTTGATAATCATATAAAATAAACAAGTAATTAACGGGGTAAACGATATACATAGCAAATAAACTAGGTATTAATATCTTTGAATACCTCGCCGATTCCATCCATATTTCTCCAAAGAAATAATATATAACTAATTCAATAATAAAATACAATACAACAAAAATTGGTATACCCGTTATAAAATTAAATACTAGAATTTTTTTATATGATTTTGCGCAATTACCTTTGTCTTCCATCTCTTTGGTAGCCATATTCTTGAATAAATCTGCTGATCCACTACCTAAAATACTTATAGGACTTCTCAAAATTCTTTCCGTGAGACTATAAAATCCCAGTTCTTGAGAAGTAAATAAAAATGAAGTAGCTAATAACATTGAATTTGATGATAAAGTACTCAGTAATTGTATAGGCAATTGCAATAGAGGGAATTTTCTATATTCAAGTATAGTTTCTTTAAGTTGCTTAAAAGAAAAAACTGTATCTGCAAAATCTAGTTTTAATCTAAATTTCAAGGTAATGATACAAAGAATTTGAGCTATAACAACTGCCCAAATTAAATATGAATTTAAAAAATAACCTATTATCAAGGAAAGTATCGCTATATTTATTTGATTTGTTACTTTATTAGTAGATACTACTTTAAATTCTGTATTCTTTATTCCATACTGATAGAAAACTTGATAGATACCTACTGAATTCACAGAAATAAAAGCTAGGATGCCTATACTATAAGGGTTATAATGACTAAACAAATTTATATTATTTAAGAATATAGTTAAAAAAAATGCAAATAAACTAGCAGCTATAAAATTAATATAAATAATATTTATTAGCACTTGTTTTATTTTCTTATGACTTACAAGAGGTATCGCCATTTCAAATCGCATCGTAGTAAATATTACACCTATAGAAACCACAGTTAAATACAAAGAATATATACCAATTTCTTCGGGTCCGAAAAGACGGGTAATTATTGGTAATGTAAATAACGGAATTAATTGTGCTAACATTGTTCCACTAAATAAAACCCATAATTTTTTATACATAGCTATCCCTACTATTATCTCCCACTTTTATAAAGTTCTTTTTGCGTAAATCTATATATTAAATTTAAAATTGGCATTCCCAACCTAATTAATCTACCTATTAAGCTTAATTTTGAGACTCTCAATTCTTTAGGCCTTCCGCTTCGATTATAAGCATCCCAAAATCTCCACCAAGCAATTGTTTCGTAAAAGACCTTTCGATGAGTTAAATTTGGTACAATTTTTTTAAGACGTAATTGATAATTAATCAAATAGCCTTTTATATTATTTTGTTTAAACTGATTATTCAGCGTAATCCCATCTTCTTGGTACTCAACAATCTTTAGCAATGAATTGGTACAGTATAGTTTGTACTCTAATCCAACTTGATCAAACATATAGGCTTCCGGGATGAATTTTACATCTTTATATTCAGGAAATTTAAATCTTCTTAAAATATCTGTACGATTGATTTCACAACAATCTTTAAAATTAAATCTCCGTTTTTCAGGAAAATGCATTTCTATATAGGTAAGTGACTCATCCGGAAATACATCACCTATTAATTCCCCATTAGAATCTGAACACTTCCCAATAATACCTGAATAGCTTTCCTCATTCTTTATTTCAAGGGCTAAATTTTTAAAAATTTCAACACTATTATTAGGCAACCAATCATCGGAATCTAAAATCATAAAATACTCTCCATGAGCATTATCTAAGCCCAAATTAATAGCGGTATATTTACCTCCATTTGTTTTCTTTATATATTTAACGTCAGTATATACATTAAATAAATTATCTAGGTAGTGATTTACCTGGTTCTCTGTGTCATCATAAGATCCATCATCAATAATTAATACTTCAAAATCCTTACAAGTTTGATTCACTAAACTTTCTAAGGTTCTTAAAATTGTATGTGCCCTATTATATGTAGGTATACAAATTGTCAAAAACATTATTGTTCTCCTTTGTTTTCCTCATTAATAAAAATTGATATCATTGCCAATCCTAAAAACAACCACATTGGTAACATATAGATGGTACTAGAAGGACTTAAAGCTCCTATTATAAAGCCTGTTAAAGAAATAGAAATTGCACCTGCAAAACGATTTCTATAATCACTGCTATTTTGTTTAAATATATAATAGTTTTTTATAATTAAATACATGTACCAAACTATAAATAGAACAAAAAACACAGCTCCTTGCTCCACTAGTATCTCTATCCAAAAATTATGCATAGCACCTGTTTCACCTAACCAACCTATGTGTAACATGGGAGATGCTCCAGCTCCAACACCAAATAAATTAGAATCTATTAATCCTTCTATACCGTGGAGTAATAAGTTTTGTCTTGTTCCCATCGAATCAAAATCTGCTGTATTGTTCATCTTTAAAAACTCTAATATGGCATCATAAATTTCTACAAAGTTTACATAAACTTTTTGCAATAATGCTTTAAATGAATCTGAAAGAATACTCATAAAAACTGTTACTCCACATAAACTTAAAGTAAAATATAATAGTTTCTTTTTATCTTCTATCAGGAAATAAAGTCCAACTATTCCTAAAAAGGCAATTAAATTCAATCGGGAATTTGTATAATAAATGACTATAAAAAATATAATGGCGCCCAGCCATTTAAATTTATTTTTTGAAAATAAAACAAATGGTAAAACCAGATTTAGTACTGTAGCAAAGTTATTAGGATTACCCCAAAATACAGTAGGCTCTGTATCAGATCCTGTATACTGTGAGGGTGCTAGAGGTAACCTAAAACTAGTGAACATTTCTAAAAATGCTATTGGAATTACAATAATTAGTGTAACTGTAATACTTTTCACGATAAAACTTATCTCCTCATTGAATGAAAAATGATGAACAAGGATAAAAATTATTGATAATCCAATTAAATAATAAATGAAGTATGCAATTGAAAAACTTATGGAATCACTCCATAGTATTGATGCTATCATCCAAAACACACCAAAATAAGGAAGGACTATATACCATTTCTTATAATAAAGGACATTTATTTTTTTAAACTTAACAACTTTTAATAACATTATCCCCAAAAAAACAGCTATTAAAATATGACTAAAATAAAGAGATTTTATAGCTAAATATGGCCCCAAAAATAAAGAAAATATAAAGAAAAAGTTACCTAGATTCTTCATATAACACTCCTAATTTATTCAAATGAATTTATCTGTCATAAATAAACAAAGCAGGTTACATTATACTTCCTGCTTTGTAAATAATGTAAGATTTAATTTAAATAGTATTTATATTTTCTGTTCTTTTCCAATATGCGCTGAATAATACAATTGCAGTTCCCAATATTGTTGCTAATAAAAATCCAATTATTAGATTTAATAATTTATTAGGACTGGTTGGATTTTCAGCATATGTTGGTTCAATAATAATTCGAATAAATGGATCAGGATTGAAACTATCTAACCCTGTTTTAACAGATTGGTATTTTGCCAATACACTTCTATATTCATCAGATTTTGCATCGATTTTAGCTTTTATTTGTAACAGCTGATTTTGTACATTGCCATCAATATTTGCTAAAGCAGCACTCTGTTTCTCATTTAAATCGATTACAAATTGTGTATCTGAAATGGTTTGTAATATTAAAATCTCCGGTAATCCATTTGAACTAATTAAGTTGTTATATGTAACCATTAAGTTTTCAATTTCACTTGATAGCACTTCCGATTCACTTAAATAAGTAGCCTCCAGATCAACCAAAGTTTTCTTTACAGAATTATTCATATCAGATTTAGTTTCATTAATTAGAACCTGTAAACCTTGTTGTGTTTCTTGAGGTGTTAAGCCAGTATATACTAGTTCAACTAGGTTTGAATTTGGTTCATTTTTTATTAACAAATTTTCCGGATTAAATCTTTCAAAATCACTTTTATTAAATGCTTCGTTCATTTTCGTTTCATTTTGGATTCTTTGTATATATACAAGTGGTGTAAATTCAGTGGCAATAAAATTAGACATAATCCCCGTATCCTGTGTTCCACTTGCCACTTGTACTACTGCCTTTGACTCATATTCCTCTTCTAAAAAATACCAGCTAATTACATATGCGATTGCTATACCTATAATAATGGATAAAACAATAGTCCATTTGCCTTTTAAAATAATGTCGATTAGCTCACGCAGTTCCAACGATTCCCTCACTATACCTTCTCTCCTTCAGAAACATTTAATTTTAATATCGCACCTAAGAAAATCCCCATTATTATAAATATTACACCAGTAGTACTTGGTAATGAATCATTAAATAGAGCTTGAACAAAATATGCTCCCCCACCAATACCTAACACTATTAAGTTAACTGTATCTTTAAATAATAGCCTTATAAATTTCAATAACGTAGTTCCTGCAATTAAAATTAATGATAAAAACCCAAATAATCCTGCGCCATATAAGACGCCTAAATATGTATTATGGGGTTTGTCTACTATTATTTCTTCATTCCAGTTCCCTGATCTTGCATCAATATTATAATGAGGGAAATGATACATAAAAGTATCCATTCCATACCCTAAAAGTGGCCTATCTTGAACTAAGCCTAAACCCTTTTCCCATATATATAGACGACCCGTACCCGCACTCCCACCTCTTTCGGGCAAAATTGGTAACTCAACAACACTTTCGGAAGCATGGGCTGTATTTTCTTTGAAAATTAATGAAGATACTTCTTGTAATTCATATGGATTTGATTTCAAAAAATATCCAAATGATTCGGACCATATATTTGGATTTTTAATGGATAAAATGTGAAATATCGGTGCAGTAACAGACAAAAATAATAATAGACTAATAATAGCTTTTTTCTTTCCATTCATTTTAATTAGGATTAAGATGAAAAATGGGATAGTAGCTATTATAGTTAAGAAACCACTAGTTGACATAGCCATAAACATCACTAAAATTGAAACACTGGAAGTAACTGCGCCTAAAATTGAATCAGCCCATCTTGTTGAAGTTATAGACCATGCTAAAAACATTACTGTCAATATCGCAAACATACCACTCATATAGTTCCACTGATTAAGCGTCCCGACAAGCACTGCCCCTTCTGAAATAGAAGCTCCTGCAGGAAGTGTAATAGAAACTAGCTTTTGAAGCCAATTCTGTTCTAATAAATTTTTGTCATAAAAGTACATTGTTATAATATACAAATTAACATAAACAAAAGGCATCAATGTATACATAATATAACGGACAACATTTTTAGGATATTCTATATTCATAGATATAAATATTAATGCCAAGTAACATAACCAACTAATTGCACCATCTGATCGATTAAATTGACCATTTAATGCAATCGTTACATTCGGAGACATAATCGTCGACAAGATAAGTACCACAGAGAACAGACTTAATATATAATTTAGTTTTGTTTTACGAATTGAACCTCTCATAAAAATTATTTTAGCTAAAAATAATCCACTAGTAATAATCGTCCCAAAAATAAGTAATAATGCCTTATAATGTGTGAATAACTCTCCTTTAACTCCTGAAGATAGCAAATCTATATTTGAAATTATAGAACTAATTACTTCTTCTCCGTTTGCTAATACAATTAGTGGCATAAAGCCAATTAAAAATAATAATATTCTAAAAATCCACTTATCGATATTTGCTCTTGCCTGCTCATTTTCTTGCTCATCATCAAAAGAGTTGGATTTATGTAGTTCTTCATAAAATAATGTCACATTAATTCCCCTTTCTAACTATATTTCTCGATTTGAGTTAAATACTGTTTCAAATACTCTTGAAATTCTTGTGAATTATCTAATTTCCAAGACCATTCATAAGATTTTTCAAAAACAGATTTTGCATCACCATATTGCTTTAATTCTAATAATACTTCACCGTACTGTGCTAGGAATATTGAATCTTCCACTCTATAAGGATTTATATCCATAGTTTTTTGAAATAAAATAGAAGCTTGCTTAAATTCTGCATTATTCATAGTTATTAGTGCCCCTAAGTAATTAACTGCTTCTGAGCCCGGCTGTAACTTTAGTAATTCATTCATATACAATAAAGCCTCACTATAATTACCTTCTTGATATGAATTACTCGCTTGGTTATATAACCTTTCTTCATACATAAACTGCTCATCTTGCTTATTACCAATATACTTCGCAGTAAAAATTCCAATGATTATAAACGCTACTATACTCAATAATATATATCTTCTATTGTTTTCTGTTAGCCTCATCTTTCACAATCCTTTATTTATATTTAAAATAACGTTTCTATTATACACTAAATTTATGTCCCTATCCGGACAATCACATTATTCTCTCCTTTACTTTGAGAAAAAACAAATAAACCTATGAAATACTAACACTTGAAATTTTATTTTAACTTTTTGGAATCTATTTACCAATTATGAAACCGAACCTTGTAATCTTATTAAACGAATACTCAAGTAAACGGTATAAATACTAAAAAGAATTGCGTTGTTAATACAAATAATTTTTATCCTATACATTACATTACATTAACTTAGCGGAAACTTTGGCTCTTGAATGAATTGGATGTTAAAACTAGCGAGCGACCATCCAAAGCTTCAGTTAATTTCATATTTAAAAATTAAAGGTATCATTTTTTCTATAAGATGAAAGATATGAATAATAATAATTTCTTTGTGCACTACATAGTTTCCACCATTTTCATTCTTCCTTTAATAATGAAAATATTTAATACACGATTCACTTTATTTTTAAATTCCAATACAATTAATTGCTGTCTTCAAGAAGTTTTGTACTTAGCGCTAAGGGCCTTTTTCATTACTCCTCAAATAGCTACTGGCGATTTCCCCATGCAATCACTAACTCAATCCATATGTCCGTATGTATTACACCCATTCTAATTCAGTAACAGTCTAGAACAACCATTGTAACATCTTTGTCCTTTGTGTCCCATCAGTCTAATTCATCGTTATGAGCTCTTATAAGCAAATTTAATTTATGTGTATAATTTTCTATTTTCAGCAAATGAAGCAGCTTCCTCATTGTCACAAATTAAACAGGCGTCCTTTCTAAATTACTTCTAATCCAAATCTTATAACGAAAAATATCTTTCTACTGCAAACCCCAGTTGAATTTAATAGATCGAAATTATCATGCCCAGATACTGTATTTTCTCTAATATGTCGACTGCTTTTTCTTTAGAGGATTACTATGGCTCTCAATCGGATTATAAAAGTGTATTTAAATATCTTTTAATTCGGCATCTATTTTGTTATACCATGTACATTTTGATAACAATTTCTCTTGAACCATTACATATTTAGATTAATCCAATCATCGATATCTTGAAAGCACTACGCTTATTGAAATCATTAAATAAAATTTTAAAGTCTTATAATTGATAAAAAATAAAAAACTACACTCCTTCAGTTAAATATACATTCAACTTTCCGGAGTGTAGCTATTAATTTCTTAATGTAATAAAGTATCTATTATTACTTAATAATAATTAGTATTATTATTTAACAGTAACTTTTAATTCTTTAGTTACAGAACCGATTGTTACTTTAACAGTTACAACAGCAGACTCTACGCCTGAAGCTAAAGTTACTTTAGCACCTGCAGTACCGTTACCAGTAATCGTTACATCAGAAGCTTTTTCTGGTACAACTGTTACAGTTGTAACTTTAGATCCAGATTCAGTTCCAGCAACAACTGATTCGTTACCATATTGGTCAACAATTGCATAGTTAACTTTAGCGCCTTTAGAATCTTCTAATGCTGTTGCTACAGTACCACCAGATACTAATTCAGCAGCTGTAATTGCTTTTGCAGTTGCATAGTTATCTTCGCCGCCTACAGCTGTAGTTGTGAAGAATAATTCTTGTGCAGCAGGTGCCTTAGCAGAAACTGTAATTTTACGCTCTAATACTTCACCAGTTGCTTCGATAACAACACGTAAAGTGAATTCAGCATCTGGGTAATTTCCATCTTCTTCTAACTCATCTTTATCAACAGCGATTTTACCGTTAGATACAGTACCTACACCTACAACAGTAGCTGTATATTCTGATGAATCAAGTGCAACTTTACCGCCATCTAAAATACCGTTTACAGTTAATGTAGCTGCATCTTCAGATGTAGAAATTGCTTGAACTTTATCAGATGCTAATGAAATTTCATATGAATTATATTCTTTACCATCTGTAACACGTAGACTTGCATTCACAGTTGTGTTATCAACTACTACATTATTTTTAGTTAATGCTAATTGAACTGTTGAAGTACCGTTAGTACCAAGAGTCTTGATTTGCTTTTTGTTACCCTCAACAGCTTCAATTGTAGAACCAGTTACACCAACTACTTCGAAATCATAACCGCTAGCATTTAATGCAGTATTAGACATTGTACGACCATATTGATCTACAACAGTTAAATCTGCCCATGTTAAATCTTTAACAAGGTCACTCTTAATAACAGTTGACTTGAAGCCATTAATAGCAGTTGGTTTAGCTGCTGCTTGCACTTCATATGTTAATGTACCAACTTTATAAGTTGAAGATGTTAAGATTAATGTTTTGTAACCAGTATCATCGCTTGCTGGAAGAATAAAGTAAACTTGACCGTCTTTAACTTCAAGGTTAGAAGCTGTTACTGTTGTATTACCAACTTTAATACCTTTAACAGAATCTGTTAACACTTTAACGTCAGTAATTAAGTTACCAGCTTTATCAGAAACAGTAATTGGGAACTTGATTGCTTCTTTAGCTACAGCATATTCAGGTTGACCAATTGAAATTGAATCAGAAGCTGCTGTTTCGTTAACTGTTACAGTGTAAGAGAATTTTTCACCGTTAGCTTTAGCGATGAATAGAATGTCAGCAGTACCACCACGGAATTCAATGTTATCATCTACTTTAGAGAATTTAACTACAAATTCGTTTTTACCATTAATAGTTTGAACTGAGATTTCGTTCGCTGTTTTAGCTACTAATGGGTTTTGGTTTGCTACTAAAATGCTAGTTAATAATGGATCGTTTACTCCAACCTTATCTGCACTTAATACGTTACCATATTGATCTGTTAATTTTAATGTTAAGAATACTGAGTTTGCTTTAGTTGCATCAGTTAAAGAAACTGCTTCACCTTTAGCATTAACAACACCTGTACCTTCAAGCTTAGCAATTGTAGCTGCAGCAGAAAGTTTTAATGTTTGTGTAGCTGTAACACCTGAAGCTTGGTGGATTAATACTACTGGTACTAAGTCACCTAAACGTTTACCTGTTAATGCATTACCTTTAACAGTGATTGTGCCTTTATCAGCTACTACTGTATTAGCATTAGTTGTTAAAGCTGTTGTGCTTGTAATATCTGTACCATATTGGTCTTTAACTACATAACCAACAGTAGCTGAATCAGCAGAAGTAAGAACACCAGTTGCTGGGTTTTCTTTAACTACAGCGATATCAGATAAAATTTCGATTGAAGCTACTTTTTGAGCTTCGAATTTAACTGTGCCAGTTAATACTTTTTCAGATAAACCAGAAACGTTTACTGTATAGTCACCAGTTTGGAAATTGTTTGAAGAAATTAATTGAACTGATTTGTTATCTTCAGCCCATTTAACTGTTACAGTTTGTTTGAATGCACCACGTAAAACTTCGATTGAAGCTTTAGAAGTGTCAACTGCTTTGTTGAATTCAACTGTGATTGTTTTAGCGTTTGTAGCTTTAACAGATTGTAAAGTAACTTCACCTGGAGTTGGAGCTACTGCTTGAATTGTTTTGTTTAAGAATGAAGCGAATTGTGCACGAGTTACGATATCTTTAGGCTTAAAGTTATCTACTACTGAAATACCTAAGTTACGGATCGCTTGAATTTCTTCACGAGCTTCAGCTTTAGCAACTGCTAAATCACCAACAACAACATTTTGTGAACCTTCAGCTAATTCAACTAAAGATTTGCCTGTTACTGCTTTGTAAGCACGGTCTAAAACTAAAGCCATGTTTTCACGAGTGATGTTACCAGCAGTGTTTAATGCACCGTTATCACCAAGGAAGATGCCAGCGTCTTTAACTACAGCAGCATATTTCACTAACTCTTGGTCAGCAGCATCTGCAGCTAAGTCTGTAAAGCGAGCTTTTGTATTGTAATCCGCAGGAACTGCAAATCCTTGAGCTTCTGCCCATTTACCTAACATTTTAACAACTTGACCACGTTTTAATGTTAAGTTTGGTTTGAAAGTACCATCCGGATATCCGTTAATAATACCCGCTTCAACTAAAGCATTAATGCTTTCAGCGTGTGAGTTTGTGTCAGCAACATCTGGGAATGTTTGTGCAGCAGAAGCTACAGGAACGATTGCAGAAGCCACTAATGTAGCTGTCGCAGCAGTTGCTACGAATTTTGTATATTTCTTTGGTTGGTTAGCCATAATACAATTTCCTCCTAAGTGTCAATTAAATTTTACATACAGTATCGTTCTATTTAAACGATAACACCTAAAAGTATATTAGTATGGAATTTTTTTGTCAATATAAAAAAAACAGGATATTCACATATAAAATACAAAAAAAACAAATAATTTCGTTTTTTCTCATCACTATTTATTTCTTTTAGATGTATGTATATAACAATTGCTAATAAATTTTAACAATTAATATAAATTCTATATGTAAACTGCCATAATTACAATCCTTTTTTATTATTCTACACAAAATAATAATTAATTTATATTATTTGTAATCTTTTTGTAAAGTGCACGTAATAAAGTATTTTGAATATTATATACCAAATAAAAAAACGCTCACACAAAGTGTGAGCGTTTTTTCGGGCTACCAACCTATTCTTTTCTTTGCAGAGAAAAGTGTCTAAATTTTATTAAAGATAGGAAATTATATTACTTTTTCCATTTTAGCATCATTAATCCAAATAAACAATGTAATATTACAAAAATTACATTGTTATTTTAATTATTTATTTTTGTTACTACGTGCTACCTCCAATAAAAATAAAGGCAAGGCAATTTGGCGTTTTATCCGGTGTGGTTCCTTCATTAAACGGTAAAACCACTCCATCCCCACTTTCTGGAAAGCTTCAGGTGCTCTTTTGACATTACCAGCCAATACATCAAATGAACCACCTACACCCTGATAAATTGTAGGATGAAGCTGATCACGATTCGCATTAATCCAGTTTTCCTGTTTTGGTGATCCCATTGCTACAAATAGCAGATCCGGCTTTGCCTCGTTAATTTTATCTACGACCTTTTGATTATCCTTTTCATAGCCATCCTGAGTGCCGGCAATCTGAATAGAAGGATAAAGTTCCTGTAATTTCTTGGCAGCCTGATCTGCAATTCCCGGCTTCCCTCCATAAAGAAAAATAGGCTTTTTGCGCTTAGCTGCTCCTTCACATAGGCGCAGCATCATATCGACACCTGTTACACGTGACGTGATTTGCCCTTTTTGGATTTTTGACGCTAAAATAACGCCGATACCATCCGGAATTTGAAACTCCGCGTTATTAAGGAGAATCTTTAACGCCGGGTCTTCCTTTGCTTTAATTATCTTTTCCGGATTTATGGCTACGATTAACGACTTTTGCTGCTTCTCGATTTGCTCAAATACTTTTGGAAGTAATTCATCATAGCTTTCGGTATTCACTTGAATGCCGAGTACGGTTTCTTTCATATATTATCTTCCCTTCTTTATATTCATTCCATCTATAAAAAACAGTAGGCAGTACGTTTAGACGCACTGCCGAATTTACAATATTAGTTCTTCGCATCTCCAAGTAAGTGGAATTGGAAACCTGCTTTTTCCCATGCTTCGCGGTTTAGGCAGTTTTTCGTATCAAATACGATTTTGCTTTTTGCGTTCAATGTTGACGGATCCAGCTCTTTGAATTCTTTGTGATCTGTCAGGAACAATAGGATGTCCGCTTGCTCCAACGCTTCCTGCATGATTTGTGTTTGTGTTTTATGTTTGTTTTGCTTAATGTGCGGGTCATGTGAAACGACAGTTAAGCCTAGTTTCTCCAGCTCATCAATGACGATAGTCGATGGGCTTTCACGCATATCATCCACATTTCCTTTGAACGCTAAACCTAATGCAGCAACTGTTGCGCCTGCAATACCGTTTTTGTTTAAAATCGCCTGTGTTTTTTGTGCTGTGAAACCTGGCATTGAATCGTTCGTGTTACGTGATAAATGAATGATTTGGGCTTGTTCCCCGCCTAGCTCAACTAAGAACCATGGATCGACTGCAATACAGTGACCGCCTACACCAGGTCCCGGGAAATGGACGTTTACGCGAGGGTGGTAGTTTGCAAATTTAATCGCTTCCCAAATGTTTACATCTAACTTCTCAGCCATTTTAGCTAATTCGTTCGCAAATGCGATGTTCACGTCACGGTACGTGTTTTCCATTACTTTTACTAATTCAGCTGTTGTCGCATCTGTTAAATGGATCGTCCCTTTAACAAATGTTTCGTACAGTTCTTTCGTAAGCTCTGCTGATTTTTGAGAAATCCCGCCGACAATACGGTCATTGTTTACAAGCTCCTCAAAAATACGTCCCGGAATGACACGTTCTGGAGAATGGGCTACAAATAGTTCTGTCCCGATTTCTAAACCAGACTTCACTAATTCAGGCAGCATTACATTTTCCACTGTTTTTGGTGGTACTGTTGATTCCAGAATAACTAAATCGCCCTTTTTCACGAAAGGTACGATTGAAGCTGTTGCTTGACGAACATATTCTAAATTCGCTGTATTGTCCGGATTGATCGGTGACGGTACCGCGACAATATACACATCCGAAGTGACAGGTGTTGTTGATGCCGTTAAAAAGCCTTCATCGACCGCTTTGTTCAAGCGCTCCTGTAAGCCGTTCTCCTCAATATGTAATTGTTTATCCTGAATACTTTTCACAGCTGCCGGATTCACATCAACACCGTGTACCTTTACGCCGTGATTTGCGAACATTACCGCCGTTGGTAAACCGATGTATCCTAATCCAACGACACAGATTGATTTTGTCATGATCTTTTCTCCTTCACTTTCAAAAGCTATATCTCATTGTTTGATTATTGTATAATTTGTTTCACGCATTTTGCCTGCATTCGTTATCAATAAAATGATTAACTTCATTTAATACAGTTTCAAAATTCCGTTCCTTTATAGGACGGAATCGTTGTTCAAATGGTTGCCTGTAAATGCCTGAAAATTAGTCCTGCATTACAGTATACAACTTTCTGCCCGCTGTGTGAAATAGTTTTTCTTTTTCAAGCAGTTTAGGAAAGCTTTCCTATTAATTATGCCTTTGAAAGGAATTGTTATTCTGATTAGTGAGAAATGATCGGTAATAAACAAAAACCCCATTAGCTAAAATCAGCTAACAGGGTTTACTTTGAATGGGCAATCACGATGCATAGCCTCCAGTTAATCGTTCCTTTTCCGCAATTAAATTGTGGAATAATGCTTCATCACGTGATTCGAGCGCTTCATCGATTAGACGGGATAAGTTGTTTTCTTCAAGTGCCCGTACAATCCCTTCCACTTCTTCATCGAATTCCGGTGTTGTTTCATTTTTTAATGGTGGTACGTTACTTGATACATTTTCAATAATCGGCATTAAGTACTCATGGACATTTGATACGAGTAAAAGCTGATACAGCGGGAGACGTACAAAACGATTGCCGCGCTGGAATACAAAAACTTCCGATAAATTTTCGACTTGCAGTGAGTTCAAGTCAATGATCATTTCTTTTCCTTCAATCGGGATGAAATGAAAAACTTCCTCATCTTTTGTAATGGAAAAGTATTGATAAGCAAAGACTAAGCGTAATTTCGTGCCCGTCATTTTTGTATAAAAAGGCTTCATAAATTGTACTTGAATCATGGGAATTCCTCCTTCACTTAATTTTGTTGGCATTTATCCGAGTCATAAGACCTAATTTCATTATCATATGGGTGCAATCATTCAGGTGTTCTTGAATATTAAATCAATTTCTCTGTTGCTTATAGTTTCCCCATACTTTCAACATTTCAAACCTTCTAAAAAGTGCTATTCGCTTAAAAAATTTATTCAATGTCCCTTCACATTACCGATTTGTCCGGATTCGTATTATAATGGAAGGAACGACTTTTTTTCTCCCTTCAACTTGAGCGGAGTTAAAATTTCCAATGCAACTAACTATTAGGGAGGGGAAACCCGTTTTGAGTTTATCTTTTTCCGAGATTGCCCATGCACATAAAGAATTTATTCAACATACATTACAATCCTTTGAAGAACAGCTTCTCCCTTCAGCAACTGAAGATGCAGAATTGGTGACACGCGCCATGTTCTCTGTCCGTAATCAGGCAATTAAGCCACCGCACTATTCAAGATTCAGTCAAATTCTTGTATGCCAAGTCCAGGATGTCAATACAGCAGAAGTGACGATTAATTTTCCGGAACAGCAGATTGGCTGCAGCTGTCCTAAAAAGGAGCTGTGCCGACATCAGCTTGCGGTTATTTTAAAGCTGTCGCAGTATTTTATTTCACTGCAGCAATGGCTTTCTATTTGGCGTTCCAAAAGATCCGTTCCGCTCCAGTCGTTGGCATCAGAGCGCAGTCCGGAAAACTGGCAGATGATGGCTGACGAAGTACTTAATTACGCAATTAAAGGTCCTAAGCCTTTGGAGCCGTATACATTATCCGGTTTAATTGAAAATATTCGTACTAAACTACAGCGTCATCGACCTTATGAGCAGGAATGGCAGGAACTGTTTAACTTGTTTATGGATATCGCTGTTTCGAAACATTTTCTGTTACATGCAGTTAAAACGAAAGCAGACTTGAGTCATCATTATGTTCAGTTCTTTTTGGAAAATACATTAAGCCGTATTCAACGATCGATCGATACATTAAGTAAAACAACTAGGCTGTTTGCAACCGAACCATTTTTCGATGCGATACAGAAGAATGTCCACGAAATTCTTTTTATCGAAAGAGGGGCAACAGCATTCCGGCTGTCATTGTATTTGCAGTTTTGGACAAAGCTATTTAATGAACAAAAACGTTTAAAAAATGAACTGGTTCTTTTGGAACAAAGTGATGATAGCAATACAGATATCGAATTGAATGTAGTAAAATCCATTTTTTATATTTTATTAAGTTCACCGTCACAACTGGAACAAGCAGTCGGAACGATGAATGAAAATAATGTGGAAGGGTTTATCGACATAGCTCAATATGCATTACAGAAAGAATTTGTTGATGAGGCGACCGTTATTTTAAAAAAGGCCCTTCCTTTTTTACAGACGTTTGTACAGGACAACCTATTGCCGATACGTCGCCAGAAATTTACGCGTAAGCTCGATCACCTATACGGTCAAGTTCAGCTGAGCGATGATGAGGAGCTTGCCCTGTACTCTTCTTTTGGCCGTTACGGTATTGAGTCGTTTTCAAATTATTTACTGCGCCACAATCGTTTGGACGAGTGGGTAGCACTTCATCAGCTATATCCTTCATCGATTTCTTACTTAGATCAATGTGGTTTAAAGGATGTTGTTGCACAGTCACCTGGAACTGCGCTTCCTCTTTATCATTTTTATGCGATGGAAGAAATTCAGCAGAAATCGCGGCAAAATTATAAGCAGGCAGTCCGCATTTGGCGTGCCATGAAATCGGCTTCCAAAAAAGCCGGAAAACTCGACTATTTTACAGCATATATTGAAGCCGTGCAGCAGCAGTACAAACGTTTGCGCGCACTGCAAGAAGAGATAAATAAAAGCAATTTACTCATCTAGATTATGTATTTTGCTAATAGGAGGTGACATTGCGTTTACCGCGCAACGATACAATGCAATATTTATTTAATAC
This sequence comes from Solibacillus sp. FSL W7-1436, assembly GCF_038007305.1. NCBI lineage: Bacteria > Bacillati > Bacillota > Bacilli > Caryophanales > Caryophanaceae > Solibacillus > Solibacillus sp. FSL W7-1436. Next base: position 2,022,319 of record NZ_JBBOWV010000001.1, on the reverse strand, counting down.
TAAACTGCCCTTTCTACAAGTCTTTCGCATAAAGCTTACAGAGCTGCGTCCCGGTTATTTCCGTGCGACTGCGTACAATAAAAATGATTTAATTTTACCGACAGCCAATTGGATTCCCTCTCTCTTTTTCAAATTTGAGCAAAGCTTTTACGGGCTGCACAGTTCCCTGGAAGAGCGGGATTTAATCATATCGGCCTCTCATTTGCTGGACGTTCTGTCACCTGCAAATCGTCATCCATTTTTGGATTTCGCTGCGTATGACGATGAAACTGTGAACCACTTTCAAACAATCCAAACGACTTTGCCGCTTTGGAATGACCCAAAGCTTTGGCAGCAGGCAACTGTAACAGAAGAAGGCTTTTCATTTGCCAATGACCTGTTGCAATTTGCAGTTGAACAAAAATTGATGGATGCCGGGCTATCTAAAGAAGATACCCTTGCACTGATTCCGTTTTTCCAAAATGGCGGCTGGCCGATGCAAACTTCCCATGTATTTGACGGTGTAAAGGTGGCACTGCGTTTAAGCGAACCAGAAGAAAATGAGGAAAACTGGCTGTTGGAAACGGTACTGATTAGTCCGAATGCCACAAAACACTGGACACCTGCTTCATCAAAACTAAAAATGCCTATATTGGATGCACTGCCGAAGAAATGGAGTGCGATTGCTAGTGATATTGAAGAGCTGCAAAAACAAATAGTCGATTTAATTCAATTAAATGCTGAAAGTGCGCAGTTTATTCATACACAATTCAATGATCAGGAAGTACGTGAATTTTTACGCCTAGAACTTACTAAATTACAGGCTTTAGGCTTTGATGTAATTTTACCGGCGTGGCTTAAAGAACTCCGCCAATCGAAAATGCGTGTACGTGTCAGTGCCAATAACCAGTCGGCCCGCAGTGTTGCAGGACTGGACGATATTTTAACATTCAAATGGCAATTCTCGATGAATGGCGAGGAAATTTCCGCTGAAGCCTTCCAGAAACTCGTTGATGAAAAACGTGAATTTGTCCGTATCGGCACGGAATGGTTCCGTATTGATGCAGAATGGCTCAATGAAATGCGCGAATTGATGGATCAGGCAAAAGAAGAAAATTGGACAGTACGTGATTTGCTCTTCCGTGAACTGCCTGAGACTTTAACAGCTCCCATCGAAGATGATATGGAAGATGATGCCGAACGCGATGATCCGTTATTTGCTTTTGAGATGCAGCAGTCCCTGGAAACGTATATTGAGCAGCTGCAAAATAAAAAAGGTCTGCCGAAAGTGGCGGTACCGGCCAAGCTTCATGCCGAGCTGCGTCCATACCAGCAGGAAGGCTTTGAATGGCTTGTTTTTATGCGTGATCAGAAATTTGGTGCCTGTCTGGCAGATGATATGGGACTCGGTAAAACCGTTCAGCTTATTACGTATATGCTCCATACTGTTTCCGTTCTGCAGATCGATAAACCGACATTAATTGTGTGCCCGACATCGGTTGTCGGCAACTGGCAAAAGGAACTTACTCGTTTTGCTCCCGACTTGGAAGTTTATACACATTACGGGCCCCGTCGCTTAAAAAGCGATGACTTGACGAGCTATATTGCAACACAGCGTCCGAATGTCATTCTTTCCACATACGGTACAGTTACTCAGGATGCAGATGATTTACAGCTTATTGATTGGGCAACGGTCGCTTTGGATGAGGCTCAGAATATAAAAAATATGCAAACATTGCAATCCCGGGCAATCCGGAAATTAAAAGGCGAGCATCATATTGCATTGACAGGAACTCCTGTTGAAAATCGTCTTTCTGAGCTGTGGGCCATTTTTGATTTTATCCATAAAGGCTATTTAGGTAGCTTCACAAGATTTAACGAAAACTTTATTACACCAATCGAACGCGAAGAGTCGGAATCCCATAAACGTGTTTTACGTATGAAAATCCGCCCATTCCTATTGCGCCGTTCAAAACGCGATCCCGAGCTTCAGCTGAATTTGCCTGACAAACAGGAATCCCTTGAATTTTGTGCCCTTACATCTGAGCAGGCGGCACATTATGAAGGCTATATTCAGGATACTTTAGCTACACTTGAAGAACTCACTGGCTTCGAGAAAAAGGGTCGTATTTTAAAAATGCTCAACAAATTAAAACAGCTGTGCAACCACCCTGCCCTGTTTTTAAAAGAACCTTTTGAAGATGCCAATGTGATGGTTTCCCGTTCTGTAAAGCTAAAGCGCATTATTGAAATGACGAAGGAAATTATCGACAACGGCGAGCAATGCTTAATTTTTACACAGTATATCGGAATGGGTAATTTAATTCAGCACTGTCTGACAGAGCTTTATAATGTTGAGGTTCCATTTTTAACTGGCAGTATGCCGAAAAATCAGCGTGACAATCTGGTCGATCAATTTCAGGCAGGCGAGTTCCCTGTATTTCTACTGTCGCTTAAAGCTGGCGGAACAGGTCTTAACTTAACAGCAGCTACACATGTGCTCCATGCCGATCGCTGGTGGAATCCGGCAGTCGAAAATCAGGCGACAGACCGGGCGTACCGCATCGGACAAACTCAATTTGTGCAGGTGCATAAGTTTGTGACAATTGGAACGATTGAAGAAAAAATCGATAAAATGATCGCAATGAAATCCGCGCTATCCGAAGAATTGATTCAATCAAGCAAATGGCTGACTGAACTTGATGATACGGAACTGATGGATCTACTCGTTCTTGATACGGCCAATATAAAATAAATTTGAAAAGAGTCTACTTTTACGCCATGAAGTAGACTCTTTTTTATGCTTACTTCACTACTTTATTCAGTTTTTATAGGATTGTGGGAAAGAATGTTTACTACTGTGCGGTCAGACAGCAGATTTGGACATTCACCTCCTAAGGAATCTTATTTTTATCGGAGAGGGAAAAGTTTACGGCTGGTGGACTAACTTGACTTCTTGTTCTGGAAGCACGAAATCTTCGGTAATCGGGGGCGGTGTCTGGAGTTTTTCAGCTTCACCAGGGGCTTTTAATGCATAAAACTGTACTTCCTCCGTTTGGACTTCCATCGTGTATACTTTCTGGTTTTCACGATTTACATATGTCCTCGACTGCAACCGCCCTTTAATACCGACGAGTGAGCCCTTCCCGCAATATTTTGCCATCAATTCAGCGGTCCTGCCCCATGCGACACATTGCACAAAGTCTGCATCAACCTTTCCTTCACTATTTTTGAAAGGACGGTTAGTGGCAATGATAAAATATGCCCGTACTCTTCCTTCAGATAAGTGCCTGAGCTCCAAATCTTTTGTCGTTCGCCCTACAAGCCCAACATGATTCATCCGTTGACCTCCTTTCTTTGGGAAATTAGCTAAAGCATAGCGAATCCTCTCTTTATTGGCAAAACGTGAATTTGAATTTTCCGGCCAAAATATCGATTCAAAAATACTTTTTCGCCTATATGGTATTTCGTTCAATTTAATGAGAATGCTGATGTAAATGGACTTGGAGTTAATATTACAATTTGCTGAAATTGGCAGTTTCACATTTTTTTGTATGTTATACTTTTACATAAGAAAAATATGGAGGGATTTAGAAGTGAAAACCTTTAAAATGCTTGCTTTTGACTTATTATTAAACGGTGAAATAAAAGAAATTCCTTTAATAGACGGTATTATTATTAATCAGGAAAACAGCCATAAAATGTGGATTTTAGAATTGTTTACAGCAGATACGTATTACGATTTTTTTCAGAACTTTGTTACATCCGGTGAAGTGCTGGATGTGCGCGCTATCATTTCGCTACCGGACAATGAGCCTGCTCCGTTTGCCGTTGTCGTACATTCGATCACAAAAGTAGGAGATAAAATTTCGGTACTTATAAAAGGCCGGTTAAAAGCACAGCGCAAAAAGTATGCCGAGCTGTTATTGGCACAGCTGCTTGAAGATGGATTGAGAAATGATGAGCTGCTCGAGGCATTTGATCAAGGGATGCGCAACCGTCCTTCATTACAGAAAAATAATGAAGAGAGCGGAAAGTAGTTTTTTGGTTTGTGAATTAGTTTAAAAAGAGTCATTTTCTTCATTTTAGTTTGTAAAATCAACGTTTTCGGAACAGTTGTCAAGCCTCTCCGCGCATCGTATATTCAAGGTGGAGGTGAAGCTTATGCAGAAATCGAAGCATTATCTTTATACAGAAGTTTTAGCTAAGAGGATTTTGCCCGGTGATATGGAAGCAAGTGCGATCCAGCAACAGTTGCATCGCTTGGAGGCTGGATTTGCCGGAGAAATGAAGTTGAAGCAGACTCTATCCGATCATTACTTCAAAACAGACCATCATATCTTCTACAATTTTGAATGCATGAATGATAATGGCTTTTCCCATCAGATGGACACTATTTTAGTGACGCCATATTTTATAGTAATTTTTGAAGTGAAACTGCTGTCCGGTGTTTTATTTTATAAACCCGCGCAGCATGAATTTTACCGCATCCACAACGAAAAACGTGAAAACTTCCGTAACCCCCTTGATCAAGTTTACCGGCATCAGCTATTTTTGGAGCAATGTTTGCGAAAATGGCAGATCACTATTCCAGTGTATTTTGCTGTCGTCATCGCAAACCAGCAAGCTGTTTTAGATGAATCATTGGAGAATTTCCCGATTTTTCATATTAGCGGCGTTCCGAATTTTATTGAAAACCTATATCGAAATACTACAAAATCCCATGCAAATATGAATTTGATTGTTGCTAAGCTGAAGAAGCTTTATCAGTCCCTCCCTCCTCGCCGCTCCATTAGCCTGAATAGATTAAAAAAAGGCGTTCTTTGTAAGGAGTGTGATTATGAAAATGTTATGGTTTATCATTACGGAACATTTACATGCGGTGCTTGTCGGGCTAAAAGTCGCGATGTTCTATTTGAAACGCTTTACCATTATCGGATTTTAATTAGCGAGAAAATTACTAATAAACAATTTCGTGAGTTTTGCGGAATCCACAGTTTGCAGGCTGCTTCTAAACTTTTAGTGCGACTTGGTTTAGAGCGTCACGGTACGAAAAAGGGAACGTATTATATAATTCCTGAAAAAATTTCAGAGTGGAAAAGAAAACGTGAACGAAAAAGTTTATAGCTTTAAATTATAAATACAAGCTGGATATTATCTGGCCTGAAATGGCGATTAAAAAAATAAATTGACGATTATATTTCTAATTGGCGATTATCGAGATCAAATTGGATATAAAAATTTTATATTGACGATTATCATATCAGAATTGGCGAATACCAAGCATAAATTGACGAATACCATCATAATACTGGCGAATAAAAATTTCCAGCCCTAAAATCTCAGTTCATTTTAACTAAATTGGATAATAAATTTAAATATTGGCGATTAATCGTTACAAACTGGCGAATATCCCTCGTCCCCGCCCCCGCCCGCATACTAAAACAAAAAAACAGTGCCCACAATTAAGTGAACACTGCTTCTTTTTTTCGACTAGTGATTATCCACTTTGTCTTTATCTTTTCGGTCTGCACGGTCTTCGATGATATCTTCTTGGTTTACCGATGGAGCTCCTGGGGCAGTTGCGCCATTTTCACCATTCGGACCGCTTGAACCATCCGGCACATTTGAGTTGTCAATCGTGCTCTCATTTGTTTGTCCGTTGTTGCCGTTTTGACCACTTAAGCCGTCTGGATCGACTGTATCTACCGTGTCGTCAATAACGTCACGAGTGTCATCCATTACATCGTTAACACCCTTTTCGACATCGTTTCCTAGATTGTCCTCTCCAGCGTTGTCATTTGTATTACACGCTGAGAGAAATAACAGTGAACCAAGCGAAAGTGCGACAAGTAGTGCTGATTTTCGCATAAAAAATTCCCTCCTTTCCCATATGCAATCATGAGTCAATCACTTCGAGTGATCGTACATATAGTGCCCGGGAAAAGAAGGATCTATCCTACAAAAAAAGTGCGGTTATTTCAATTTATTTTTCAAAAGCTGTTCAACATAAGCGGCTTCTGCTTTACAGTCGAATTTGTAATTTGTACCTAATTGTTTCTGTAAGTCAGCAATTTCCTTATTTTGCTTTTCTGTTGGCTCTTCACTTAAAATTTTGGCAATGACTTCATCCATTTTCTTAGCAATTTCTTCATGAAATTCAGGGCTGAGTAAAATGTCTGCAGGTATTTTATCGATCCAAGCGGCATTTTCTTTAAAATACTTTTGCCAGCTTACCATATAGTCTTCCATCGAAAATTTTTCTTCATCCCAGTCAATGCTTGCTAAATAAGCTTCAAACGACGTCGATATTGATCGTGTAATACTAATTTTTACGCCTGAAGACAGTTGTTTATACATCTATTTTAAAACCTCCTACATTTAAAGCCAAACTTCCATTGTTTACAGGCGAATTAAAACCTATAAAAGGTAAATACTAGCATTCTCCCCGCATCTATTTTATCTCATTGGGAGACTTCTGCTTAAAGAAGTTAAAGATTTTCTTCAACCTTTATATTTTATAATCTTTGAGTTCCAATTGCAAATCGCCTTATTTTGGCTGTTCAGGCCCAATTGCAAATAAAATCTCACACTCACAAACAAGCTCGCCATCTACTGTTGCAGTACCGCGGCCTTTCCCCATTTGTCCGCGCAATTTCAAAAACTCCACTTCAAGCTTCAACTGATCGCCCGGAACGACTTGACGCTTGAAACGGCAACTATCAATTCCTGTCAAAAATACGAGACGCCCTTTATATTCCGGTGCGTTTAGTAATGCAACACCGCCTACTTGCGCAAGTGCCTCGACAATGAGGACACCCGGCATTACTGGGTAGCCAGGGAAATGTCCATTAAAAAATTCTTCGTTGATCGAAACATTTTTCAATCCAAGTGCGCGCTTTCCTTCTTCGATTTCAAGAATGCGATCAACTAATAGAAATGGATAGCGATGTGGTAATATATTTTGAATTTGCTCTGCGTTTAACATAAAAAAATCCCCCTTGTTTCCTCTATAATATTATGTAGATAATTGTTTGTTTTTATGTATGTTCTGGAAAAGCGGCGCAAAAATTGGAGAAAGAACCTGAAATTTCAGAGGGCTTTTTGCTCCAATTCAATTTAGTTAACTAAATTTTTGCTTCTTCGCTGTAAAGGGATTGTTCGGAAATGGCTTTCCCGACAATCCCTCTACTCTTTACCATTTATAATATCGAGAAGATGCTGCCATGTTTCCCACTTTAGAACATCCGATGCTGCGCCGTCCCCTAAAACACTGTAGCCAACAACCAGTCCTACAATTACTGCTACTAAAAATAATAGAATTACGATTATTACCCGTAACCAGATAGGAATCAGTCGAAGCCGAACCTTACCGACAGGCTGGTCCGTCGACGGCTCCGAAACGTTCTTTACCCGACGTCTCGTCTTTTTGGCTGCAGGCTCTTTTTGCTCCATCTGTGTCTCTAACTCATTCGTCATAAAACTTCTCCCTTAACAATGTCGCACGTTTAGCGAATACCGTTAATTAACCCAAGCATTTGGTCTGCAATTGTAATCGCACGTGTATTAAATTGATATGAACGCTGTGCTTGAATTAAATTTGTCATCTCTTTTGATACGTCTACATTCGACATTTCAAGTGCACCTTTTTGAATGCCCACTTGGCGATTTACCCCTTGCAGATCTGTCAGTACTTGAGCTTGTGTGAAGCCAAGTGCATCCAGATTTTCCGGTAAGCCAATATATGTCCCGCCTTGCAGTTTTTCCATTACGTTTGGTTTTTGCAGTTCAGAAATCCCAAGCTGGAACTTTAGCGATGTGCCATTTTCATAGCTTGCCACTAGTGATCCGTCTGAATCCATCGTGAAGCCTGTCACATTATTCGGGAATGTAATTGGCTGTCCATTTGCATCCGCTACTTGGTATCCATCACTATTTACAAGCGAAAGAATGCCCGGTTCAGACTCTGTTACATAAAAACTACCGTTACGTGTGTATGCAGTTCGCACGTCGCCTTCTTCATTTTGCATTAATACGTTAAAATATTGATTCTTAGTTGTTAAGGCAAAGTCTAAATCGCGTTTTGTTTCCTGCAGTGAGCCTTGCGTCTGATTGGATTGTATTAAACCGATCTGTGCACCGGCACCATAGCGAATGCCTACAGGTGTATTCCGGACAGTAGGGTCTAATTCATCATTATTAAATTGCTGATACAGCATTTCCGTGAAATTTGCCTGCTGTGCTTTATAGCCTGTTGTATTACTGTTCGCGATATTTGTGCTGATTGTGTCCAACTGATGCTGTATTTGAGATAATGTATTTGTTGCACTTACCATTGTACGTAACATTTCCCGCACCTCCTTAATTATACGAAAATTCGACAGCTAATGAAAATAATCGCTATAGGAATGAGTTGATTTCCATTCTGATTCGGACGCTTTCCCCGGGCTGATCCCGGTGGAGGCGCCTTTGCTTCATTCCTATCAACTCAATTTATAGTTTAATTAACTCGTCCAATTTCATTAACTGCTTTTTCCATGCTCTTATCGTAGGCCTGAAGCACTTTTTGGTTTGCTTCAAATGCGCGGTATGCAGTCAATAGATCTGTCATTGCTTTAGAGGCGTCGACATTGGAACCCTCTAAATATTGCTGCTGCATCGAAAACTGTACGTTTGCCTGTCCATAGGCAGATGGTAAATCGACACCATCCATTGTATTAAATAATCCATTATCAAGCTTCACTAAGACATCCGGGTTTTCGGAAAATGCGACACCCAGTGTTCCGACCTGCACATCATTTTCGTCAAAAATCGAACCGTTCGAACTGATGCGGATATTGTCGTTATCAAACTGCAGCCGCTCCCCGTTCATATCCAATACGAATAGTCCTTGAGGGTTTACTAAGTTCCCCTGCCCGTCCAGCGTGAAATTCCCGTTACGTGTATAGCTTTCTGTTCCGGTTTCATTTTCTAAGCGGAAGAAAATTTGTCCCGAATTTCCCGATGTTTCGTCAGTAGGCATCGAACTATTGATCAGTGCGATATCAGTATTTAAACCGGTTGAGTAAATCTGACCCTGTGCTTGGTTTGGAATAGTTTCCTGTAAATAAACACCCGCATTTACCGCACCAACCTGATTTTGATTATTTACTTTAAATCCGTTTTCAGATGTCGAGTTCACTGCGGACATCAACATATCCGGAAAAGAACGAATTGTCGTTTGATCTGATTTAAAACCAGGTGTATTGGCATTGGCCATATTATTCGTTAAAATTTCAGTTTTACGTTGTTGTGCAACCATTCCTGTAGCTACTGTATAAAAACCTTTAAACACTCAATTCACCTCTAATTATGCTATATTTATCATTTATCGGCAAAAAACTGATAATTATAAGTAATATAATTTATTTATTTATCGCGCGATCGATATTGTCCAGCATAATTCCAGTCCCGACTGCCACACAGTCCATCGGGTTTTCCGCTACAAATACAGGTACTTTCAGCTCTTCGATTAACAACTGATCAATGCCATGCAGTAATGCACCGCCGCCTGTTAAAATAACGCCTCGATCGATAATGTCGGCCGATAATTCAGGTGGTGTTTTTTCCAGTACGTCTTTTGCTGCCTGTACAATCAGACTAACCGATTCACGCAATGCGTGCTCAATCTCTTCGGAATTGATTTCGATTGTTCGCGGTAAGCCAGTAACCATATCACGGCCGCGGATATCCATCGTATCATCGCGTCCTCCAGGGAATACTGTACCGATTGTAGTTTTAATATTTTCTGCTGTACGTTCGCCGATCAACAGCTTGTATTCTTTCTTTATGTATTGCAATATGTCATTATCGAATACATCCCCAGCTACTTTAATCGATTCGCTCGTTACGATATCGCCCATCGATAATACTGCTACATCCGTTGTACCTCCACCGATATCAACGACCATATTACCGCTTGGCTGGAAAATATCCATACCTGCGCCGATTGCTGCTACTTTAGGTTCTTCTTCCAAATAAACTTTTTTGCCGCCCGATTTTTCAGCAGCTTCACGAATTGCTTTTTGCTCTACCGATGTAATATTTGTCGGACAGCAAATTAAAATGCGCGGCTTTGATAAGAAACCTTTAACGTCCAATTTATTGATAAAATGTTTTAACATTGCTTCTGTTACATCAAAATCAGCAATTACGCCATCCTTTAATGGACGAATTGCGATAATATTACCCGGTGTACGTCCCACCATTTGACGTGCCTCTTCACCGACTGCCAGTACTTTATTTGTTTTTTTATCGATTGCTACTACAGATGGCTCATTCAAAACAATCCCTTTGCCTTTTAAATGAATCAGCACGTTTGCAGTACCTAAATCAATCCCAATATCTTTAGAAAACATGTTTCATTATTCTCCTTCCGCCCATTTGAACATGTATACGATTCTATATATGTCTATCTTAGTTATTTTATCATATACAATGTTGAATTACATCAATATTGTGGGAAGGATTTTCCTTTATAATGGTTTAAAATGGTAAAATTATAACGTGATAATCACAAAAAAAAGCATTTAGTTGTTATAAAAACAGACTAAATGCTTTTTTCCTGTTGCTTTGTAATCCACTTTTTACGTGTTGCTTCACCACCGCGTAAATGGCGAATCGATTTGTTATAGGTTAAAACTTGTTGTACTTGTAGCGCAAGTGGTTCATTCACTTGTTTTAGCCGCTCTGTCAAATCTTTGTGTACAGTACTTTTAGAGAATCCCGTCATTTTCGCGAGTGCACGCACGGTTTCACCTGTCTCTACCAACAGTTCACCCAAACGAACGCAGCGTTGCCGAATATGTTCGTGCACGTCCTCTCCCTCTCTACGTCTAATCTAAAGAGCCTTGCTTCTTAATATTTCACCTTATGTGAGTAGGCTCTTAATTATTCGAAGTAGAGTGCAGGATTCGTAGTTAACTTACTAAAAATATATCCGAATTCATCCATTTAGCCAGATAATCAAAAGGATAAATATTTGTTCGGATCCACCAGTACACCATCTTCCATTACTTCAAAGTGTAAATGAACGCCAATGTTTGGATTCCATTCATTCTCTTGTGAAGTACCTAGCTGATCGCCTTGTGAAACTTGATCGCCTTGTTTTACAAGAATATCTGCCACAGAGTTATAACGTGTTTGCATACCATTTGGATGTGTTAGAGTAATGCTGTTGCCCGTAAATGCATCCATTTTAACTTCTGTCACTTCACCGCTCATTGCAGCAACAACTTCAAAAGGTTCGCTGTTAATTGCGATCGAGACACCTGTAGATGTTGTGAACACTTGATTAAATACAAGCAATGAGTTTTCACGTGTCGCTTCATCTTTTGAGACGTCATAAAAATCCTGCAAAATCGTTACTTCATTTAAGTATTCTTCTTTGAATGGATACTTCAAAGTTTCCGTAACAGTCGCTGTTGTTGGAACAATCGATTGTTCGGCTGGTGCAGAAACTTCTTCCATCAGTTCCTGCTCATTCTGACTTTCGTACAATGCATTAAAACTAAAAATAACTGCCACAATCATTACTGCCATACCACCGTATACAGCCGGCCAAAACCACCGTCTTTGCATAACTGGTTTCTGAGAAGGCTTTTGTTTAACTTCTCTCATATTCATCACCTCAAATGGAAGTGTGTACAAGAATTTGGAAAGTTAAACATTATTTTTTACAATAATTTATCGATTTTAATGTTGTCGATGGATAGTAATGAGAAAGGATATTTTCCGCCGTTATGCCCCCCTGTGCCATCGCATTTGCCCCGTGCTGGCTCATACCTACCCCATGCCCATATCCATACGTTTTAATCGTTATACCGGCCGCTGTGGGCTCCCATGTGAAATTCGTGGAGCGTAAGTTTAGAAGTGTGCGCAGTTCTCTACCCGACCATGTTTTATTATGGATGGTAATTTGCTCGATGCGGTTCGTATCATTTCGCCGAAGTCTTGCATTTTGAAGCTGGGCTTTTGAGAAACTCTGTTTGAGTTTTTTATTTATTTCTTCAAATGTATAGGTTGTCTGTTCTTGGTTTAATTGTTCAGGTGAAGTGGCTGCTGTTAAGTAGGGAATCGGGTTTCCGCTATAGTTTTCCGCGGACTCCGTATATTGAAAGGATGATGCATGAAACATGGCTGTAATCAGTTCATCATTATAGGTAAGAATCTGGTTGGCAGTTTGTTTGACGGCTTCTGTTATTTTTTCTTCATTTTCGGCAAAAGTAGTTTTCCATTTTTCTTCTCGTAATTGCTGATCATTGTAAACTTGATGTGCTGTCGTTGTGAGAATCGGTTTTTTCCCATAATCTGTCTGCTTCAATACATAAGTACGGGAGGCGATTGCCTGAGCTTTTAGTGCTTCCATATGAAAACTTGCCGGCATTTCCCCTGCAATTACACCAATTAAATAATCTTCAATCGGAATTTCAGTATCATTCACTTTAATAAATAAAGGACAAGAAGTAGATTCTGTTGGTTCAATAATGGAGGTTTGTTTCTTAGACTTTAAAGTGAACGGGACTAAAAACAATAGGACGCCAATGATAATGTAAATGATAATTTTTTTCATGAGACAGTATATGAACCTGCAAGAAGAATATGAGTTTATTTTGTAGAGTGTATTTCTAGTTTTCAGGGGCACGGAATTTGATGAGTAGTTCTACTATAATAGCGGCGCCTTCAACTTTCTCCATAAACATTTCTACACTTTTCAATGGAAATTTCCAATTATCCCAAAATCTGACTCCGCCTCCAAAACAAAAAGCACCCAGCAAGCACAAATTGCGCTTTCCGAATGCTTTATATGAATATATGAATCCAGCTATTAAACTGTTACAACGATTTCTTGAAATACTTCTTCTTCTGAATCGATGCGTTCGATCAATGCACCTAAAGAAGCTAGTTTTTTGTGGAAATCGACATAGCCGCGGTCTAAATGGTGTAATTTTGTAACACGTGTTACGCCTTCAGATACAAGGCCAGTTAAAATTAGTGCTGCTGCTGCACGTAAATCCGTTGCTGATACTTCGGCACCTTGGAGTTTTTTGCCGCCTTCAATAAATACAGAACGTCCTTCGATCTTTGCATCTGCATTCATGCGACGGAATTCTTCAACATGCATAAAACGATTTTCGAAGACTGTTTCAGTGATGATACTAGTTCCGTTTGCCGTTAACATTAATGCCATCATTTGTGATTGCATATCTGTCGGGAAACCTGGGTGTGGCATCGTTTTAATATCAACCGCTTTTAACGGGTCATTAGCGCGCACACGGATACCTTCATCTTCTTCGATAACTTCTACACCCATTTCACGCATTTTTGCAGTTAGTGCTGTCATATGCTCTGGTACAGCGTTTTCAATTAATACATCTCCTCGAGTAATTGCTGCCGCTACCATGAACGTTCCGGCTTCAATACGATCTGGAATAATATAATGTTCGCAACCTTTTAATTCCTTAACACCTTCGATACGGATCGTATCAGTACCGGCACCAATAACACGGCCGCCCATTGCGTTAATAAAGTTTGCCAAATCTACTATTTCAGGCTCTTTCGCTGCATTTTCAATAATAGTCGTCCCTTTTGCTAATGATGCTGCTGTCATAATATTTTCAGTAGCCCCAACACTCGGGAAGTCTAAATAGATTTCTGCGCCTTTTAGTTCGCCTTTTACTTTTGCTTCGACATAACCATGTCCAAAGGAAATCTCTGCACCCATAGCTTCGAAGCCTTTCAAATGAAGTTCGATTGGACGAGATCCAATTGCACAGCCGCCCGGTAATGCTACACGTGCATAGCCGTTACGTGCCAATAATGAACCCATTACTAAAATGGAAGCACGCATTTTACTTACAAACTCAAATTGAGCTTCACTAGATAGCTTCATAGAGGCATCAATCATCATTTCGTTTTTCTCAACATCATATTCGACAATCGCGTTTAAACTTTTTAATACTTCACCAATCGTACCGACATCTGCTAAATTTGGTACATCTTTAATCATATTTTTATCTTTAGAAGCTAATAGAGAAGCAGCCAAAATCGGTAATACAGCATTTTTTGCGCCTTCAACGCGTACTGTGCCTTTTAGTGTCTGACCTCCAGTAACAATAATTCTCTCCACAATTCGTCCCTCCGAATTCAATTCTCATATAATAAAGGAATAAGTTCAATTAAACTTAAATTATTTTAAACTTCATTTGACTCAATTTACACACAAAAATATACTACATTTATTAGGGCGGCAATTCAAGCACCCAAATTACTATTTTAAGCTAATTTGTTTAAAAAGGCTATTAAATTATAATACGCAGCGTAACTATTTATTGTGAATAGACAAATTTTCACATAAAAGTACTTCCTTTAATAACTACCCAAATCATGTAACTTTGCAAACCTGTAATATTTCCTAGGAAATTTTTATTTCTTGTAGTGGAAAACAAACGTTTATTCCCCTTTACAAGAAATAAAACCGCAGCTATTTCCTGTACTAACTAAAAATATAGGGAATCGTTTGCGACCAGCTTAAAAAGTTTAAAAAGAAATCCGCAACAATTGAACCAATAACAATACTCGACAAAATATAAAAGAGCTGAATTTGAAAAGTCTTTCCCTTTTTAAATAATTGTTCGATTCTTAGTCCTTGTAATGCATAAAGGGCAATTCCTATAAATATAATATATGCTAATACATTAACGATTGCTTGTTGGCCGGCCTCGACATATAAATCCATTTTCCCCGCTCCTTTTAAACACCTTACCTCAAATATTGGCGATTTGTGTTCCAGACTGTTTAACATCTTATTACTTTTCACTTTTATAAAAAAAGCGGGCAGAAATAATCTGCCCGCTTTTAAACATTAGATATTACCCTCATGAACATTGATACGATTCATCGCACGTTTTAAAGATAATTCCGCGCGTTGGAAATCGATGTCATCTTGTTTCTTTTGAAGGCGACCTTCAGCACGAGCTAAAGCTTCTTTAGCACGGGCAACATCGATCGTAGAAGCAACTTCTGCAGAAGGAGCTAAAATCGAGATTTTTTCAGGGCGAACTTCAATGAAACCACCGCTAACCGCTGCGACATCTGTAGTGCCGTCTGCTTTTTTAAGCTTCACAGAACCAATTGTAAGTGGAGCAACCATAGGAATATGGCCAGCTAAGACACCAATTTCACCTGAAGTCGTTTTAGCGATTACCATCGTTACTTCTGAATCGTATACTGAGCCGTCGGGAGTGACAATATTGACTGTAACTGTCTTCATATTTTTTCCTCCTCGTCAGCTAATTAGACTTGTACGCCCATTTCTTTAGCTTTCGCTACTACTTCATCAATAGAACCAACTAGACGGAAAGCATCTTCTGGTAAGTGATCCCATTTGCCATCAAGGATTTCCTTGAATGAACGAACAGTTTCTTTAACAGGTACATAAGAACCTTTTTGACCAGTGAATTGCTCCGCTACGTGGAAGTTTTGAGATAAGAAGAACTGGATACGACGAGCACGTTCTACAGTTTGTTTATCTTCATCAGATAACTCATCCATACCTAAGATAGCAATGATATCTTGTAACTCACGGTAACGTTGGATTGTACGTTGAACACCAGTTGCGATTGCATAGTGTTCTGGTCCAACGATTTCCGGTGATAATGCACGAGAAGTCGAAGCTAGTGGGTCTACCGCTGGATAGATACCCATCTCAGATAATTTACGCTCAAGGTTAGTTGTTGCATCTAAGTGGGCGAAAGTTGTAGCCGGAGCCGGGTCAGTATAGTCATCGGCTGGTACATAAATCGCTTGGATCGAAGTTACAGAACCTTTTGTAGTAGATGTGATACGCTCTTGTAATTTACCCATTTCTGTAGCAAGTGTTGGTTGGTAACCTACCGCTGACGGCATACGACCTAATAGGGCAGAAACCTCAGAACCTGCTTGTGTGAAACGGAAAATGTTGTCGATGAATAAAAGTACGTCTGCACCTTGCTCATCACGGAAGAACTCAGCCATTGTTAAACCAGTTAAAGCTACGCGCATACGTGCTCCAGGTGGCTCATTCATTTGACCGAATACCATCGCAGTTTGTTTGATTACGCCTGAATCTGTCATCTCGAAGAATAAGTCGTTACCCTCACGAGTACGCTCACCTACACCCGCGAATACAGAAATACCTGCGTGCTCTTGTGCGATGTTGTTGATTAATTCTTGGATTAATACTGTTTTACCTACGCCGGCACCACCGAATAGACCGATTTTACCACCTTTGATGTATGGTGCTAATAAGTCTACTACTTTGATACCTGTTTCAAGGATTTCTACAGTAGTTGATAATTGATCGAATGTTGGAGCTTCGCGGTGAATAGAATCACGACGAACATCAGCAGGAATTTCTTCACCTAAGTCGATAACTTCACCAAGTACGTTAAATACGCGACCTAATGTAGCTTCACCAACTGGTACTGAGATTGGTGCTCCTGAGTTTGTTACTTCTGCTCCACGTTGTAAACCATCAGTAGATGACATGGCAATTGTACGAACAGAATCGTCACCTAAGTGAAGCGCTACTTCTAATGCAAGAGTAGTCGGTGCTTCGTTAGGACGTTCAATTGTAACTGTTAATGCGTTATAAATGTCTGGTAATTGACCATTAGCAAACTTTACGTCTACTACTGGACCCATTACTTGAAGAACGTGTCCTTTGTTCATTACTTTGTACCCTCCTATCGTATTCTTATACGACATTGGTGAGCGCGCCTATTCTAAGGCTGCAGCTCCACCAACGATTTCTGTAATTTCTTGTGTAATCGCCGCTTGACGTGCACGGTTGTATTGTAGAGAAAGGTCTGCAATAAGATCGTTTGCATTGTCTGTAGCGTTTTTCATTGCTGTCATACGCGCTGAATGTTCACTCGCTTTTCCGTCTAATAAAGCGCCGTAAATTAAGCTTTCCGCATATTGTGGAAGTAATACTTCTAAAATTGCCTCGCCTGATGGCTCAAACTCATAAGAAGCATTGCTTGAAGAAGGTGCAATATCAGTTAAAGGAAGAACTTTTTTCACAGTCACTTCGTTTTGAATTGCAGATACGAAGTGATTGTAGTACATATAAAGTTCATCATACGTACCATCAATGAACATACCAACAGCATTACGAGCGATTTCTTTAATATCGGCAAATGATGGTTGGTCTGGTAGAGCAACGACATCTGCGATAACATTGTGTCCACGCTTTACAAAGTAATCACGAACAACACGACCTACTACTAAAACTACGTACTCGTCTTTAGACTTGTGACGTTTATCAATAGTGCTTTGTACTTCACGTAAGATGCTTGAGTTGTAAGCACCTGCTAAACCACGGTCAGAACCGATGACTAAGTAAGCTGTTTTCTTAACAGGACGAGTAGTTAACATTGGATGTCCGCTATCTTTAGTACCTGTTGCAATTGCGCCTACTACGTCCTGGATTTTTTCCATGTATGGAACGTAAGACTTAGCATTTTGCTCTGCACGACGTAACTTTGAAGAAGAAACCATCTGCATCGCTTTCGTAATTTGTTTCGTTGACTTTGTAGAGTTAATACGACCTTTAATTTCGCGTAAGTTTACCACTGGTATTTCACCACCTTTAGATTTTTATCAAGCTCTTATTAAAAAAGAGTTGTCCAGTTTTTCACGCTACAATAGTGTGCGTGAAAAACCGTTCAATTCTTACTCAGATTTAGCGAAAGTCTTTTTGAACGCGTTAATTGCTTCAACATACTCTGCGTCTGGAGCAAGTTCTTTAGTTGTACGAACATGATCTAAAACATTTGAGTGGTTTGTATCTAACCAGCTTAAGAATTCGTTTTCGAAACGAACGATGTCTTGTACTGGAATATCATCTAAGTGACCTTTAGTTAATGCATAAAGGATCGCAACTTGTTTTTCAACTTTAAGTGGTTTGTTTAAGTCTTGTTTTAAAACTTCAACAGTACGTTTACCACGCTCTAATTTAGCAAGTGTGATTGCGTCTAAGTCAGAACCGAACTGAGCGAATGACTCTAACTCACGGAATGCTGCTAAGTCAAGACGTAATGTACCAGCTACTTTTTTCATCGCTTTGATTTGAGCAGAACCACCTACACGTGATACTGATAAACCGGCGTTGATCGCAGGACGTACACCAGAGTTGAATAAGTCAGATTGTAAGAAGATTTGACCATCTGTGATTGAGATTACGTTTGTTGGGATATATGCAGAGATATCGCCCGCTTGCGTTTCTACGAATGGAAGCGCTGTAATCGAACCGTTTTTGTATGTTTCGTTTAACTTCGCAGCACGTTCAAGTAGACGGCTGTGTAAGTAGAACACGTCACCAGGGTAAGCTTCACGACCTGGAGGACGGCGTAGAAGAAGTGAAAGTTCACGGTATGCTGATGCTTGTTTAGTTAAGTCATCATACACGATTAATACGTGCTTACCATCTAACATGAATTCTTCTGCCATAGATACACCTGCGAAAGGAGCAAGGTATAGTAATGGAGCTGGTTGTGATGCAGAAGCAGTTACAACGATTGTGTAATCTAATGCACCGTGTTTACGGAAAGTTTCAACTACGTTACGTACAGTTGATTCTTTTTGACCAATTGCAACGTAGATACAGATCATATCTTCGCCTTGTTGGTTTAAGATTGTATCGATTGCTACAGATGTTTTACCAACTTGACGGTCACCGATGATTAACTCACGTTGACCACGACCGATTGGTACTAAAGCGTCGATCGCTTTGATACCTGTTTGTAATGGCTCATGTACTGATTTACGTGCCATTACACCGAAAGCTGGACTTTCGATTGGACGAGATTTTGTTGTGTTGATTGGACCTAATCCATCCACTGGCATACCAAGTGGGTTTACAACACGGCCAATTAGTTGTTCACCAACTGGTACTTCCATAATACGACCTGTACGACGAACCTCATCGCCTTCTTTGATGCCTAGGTAGTCTCCTAAAATTACGATACCAACGTTACCTTCTTCTAGGTTTTGTGCCATACCCATAACACCGTTTGAGAACTCTAAAAGCTCTCCAGCCATGGCGTTGTCGAGGCCATGAGCACGAGCGATACCGTCACCAACAGTGATAACTGTACCTACTTCGCTTACTTTTAATTCCGATTGATAACCTTCAATCTGCTGTTTAATCAGACTGCTGATTTCTTCAGCTTTGATGCCCATGTATGTTCACCTCTCACATTTCTTAAGATTTAGCCAACTAATACTCGTTTTAAGTCCTCTAGCTTAGACGCTACAGTGCTGTCGAAAATGTAGTTGCCGATTTGAACGCGTACGCCACCAATTAATGACGCATCGATAATGTTTGTAATGTTAAGTTGCCCTTTGCCGACTAACTTGCCGAATGCAGCAGAGATTTCTGCACGCTCGCCATCTGTTAATTCACGCGTTGAGTAAACTTTTGCATCTGCAGTACCTTGAGCGGCAGCTGATAATGCTTGATATTGGTCTGCTACAGCTGTTAACTCGTTTAAACGTTTCTTTTCGATTAAGAATTGAACCATATTTACAACGATTGGCTGTGCACCCGTTAAAATTTGAGCGATAAGCTCTTTCTTGCGGTCAGTAGAAATTTTCGGAGCAGTTAGTAAAGCCATAAACTCTTCGTTTGTCGCTACTACTGTTTGGATCTCACGTAAATCTGCACCTACTTCAGCAAGAACGTTTTTGCTTAATGCCAATTCATACATTGCTTGAGCATAGCGATTTGCTACAGTCGATTGACTCATTTCGCTTCGCCTGCCTTCGCAATCGTTTCTTTAATTAGTGCGCTATTGTCTGCTTCAGAAATTTCTTTCCCAAGAACTTTAGACGCAGCAAGTACTGATAATGAAACTACTTCTTCACGTACAGCAGCGATTGCTTTTTCTCTTTCTGCTTCGATATCACGAACAGCAGATTCTTTTAGACGGTTCGCTTCAGCGCGTGCAGTTACCACGATTTCCTCGCGAGTTGCTTCGCCTTGCTTTTTAGCGTTCTCAATAATTGATTGCGCTTCTGTGCGAGCTTCTTTAAGAAGGCTCTTTTGTTCTTCTAATAGTGCTTGTGTTTCTTTTTTAGCTTTCTCAGCTGCATCGATACCGCTTGCAACTAACTCTTCACGCTCGCGCATGATACCCATTAAAGGACCCCAAGCGAACTTTTTAAGAAGTGCCATTAAACCTAAGAAAATCACTAACGTCGCTAAAGCATCACCTAAGTTAAGTCCAGTAGCGCCTGCACCTAGTACAAGATAGTCTAAAAACACGATTGTTTCACTCCCTTCAAGAGCTTGAATAAAATCTATATTTTGTCATACTTTTTGTTCGTATTTAATATTAAATAAAAAAGGGTATAGCTTCTTTACACAAAACTAATGGCGAAGGGTTTCAAATGAAGTCTACTTCGCCACTGGATTTAAGAATCTTAATGATTTAATAATCTAATTCAGACTATTGGTTCATTACGATGAATGCGATTACTACTGCGATGATCGGTAATGCTTCTACTAACGCTACCCCGATGAACATTGTAGTTTGAAGTGCGCCACGTGCTTCTGGTTGACGAGCGATACCTTCTACTGTTTTTGAAACGATTAAACCGTTACCAATACCTGCACCTAGTGCTGCTAAACCGATTGCGATTGCTGCTGCTAATAAACCTACTGAACCTACCATTTGATAATATCCTCCTTGGATGTTGTAATTTTTTTTTGGTTCAAATTACCGCACTACATTGAATGCGGAAACTTATAATTAATGGTCTGTACTCACTTTGTGAGCCATGTATACCATCGTTAACATAGTGAAAATGAAAGCTTGGATAAACCCGATGAAAATCGAGAATCCCATCCACGCCATCATTGGTACGATTGCACCGAAGAAACCAAACGCACTTGAAACTGCTAAACCAGTTAGTAACGTTAGTAAAATCTCACCGGCGTAAATGTTACCGTAAAGACGTAGACCAAGAGTTAACGTATTTGCAAACTCTTCAATAACTTTTAGCGGGAACATAAATGACATTGGTTGGAAGAATGTTTTAGCATAACCGCCAGTACCTTGCATTTTCACGCCGTAATACTGTGTTAATACTAGAACCATCGACGCTAATGTCATTGTTACGACTGGATCGGCTGTTGGTGATTTCCACCATAAGTCACTGCCGTACAAAATACCACCCATTGGTAATCCAAGTAAGTTGGACACTGCAATGAACATGATTAATGTAATCCCCAGGATGTGGAAGCGTCCACCAGTTTTCCAGTCCATGTTACTCTTAATAATATTTTTCACGAAATCCATAATCCATTCCATGAAGTTCTGCATACCCGTCGGTTTTAACGCAAGTGTACGTGTTGAAACAAACGCGATTAAAAATACGATGACTGCAGCTACTAAGAGAGTTAGTACTGTAGATAAGTTGAAAGTAAGCGTCATAAAGCCTAAATCCAAATGTAGCTCTGGAGCTGTATGATCCATTTTTGCATTCACCTCTCTTTCAAATGCACCTTAGTGGCTTTTTATATGATGTACTACTCTTTCTACTACTAAAAAGATGTACGGAATCATCAGCCCAATGACCGTGCTTATTAAGTGAAAATATTGTGGCAACGATATTGCGATTGCGACTGCGGCAACACCTGATCCAAAGCGAAGCGCTGTACCGATAGATGCTACTTTTGTCCCTTCACTAATGGAACGGTCAAATTTTTCCATACGTCGAAGTAAAATCCAAAAATTATACGTACCAAAGAACGCACCTAGGGCTATACCAGCAAATATCGAATCATATGGCGAAAATCCCCAGCCTAACGTACAAACAGCAAGCAAAAAAAAGAACGCTTTCTTCTGCATTGCAAAAACGTGATGCAAATTTAGCATTGGCAGTTAATCTCCTGAAACTTTTTTCGAGTAAAGAAAGTGTTCATCGACCATTAAATGAATTTAAAACGTAGTAAATGCACTACAAAATCAGAGGCCGTTACAAGTAGTAAATAATTTCCACCTCAGGAAAATTCCATAGTGAACATTCATTTCATACTTCTAAGTGTCTCTTAATCTTAACGGACTTCATCCAGGCGCATAGAACGTTGCAAATTGACGAGTTTCGTTTCAACTGTCAATCTAGTAGAAACTTGATATAACAAGCGTTTCAACGTCTTTTGACTAGGCGAAACTCTTATCATTCTTACCCTTTGTAAGCATACAATAGGGGGTTTTTGATGTCAATTAGTAATGGTGAAAAACTTCACATAGATACTTTCCTTGTCAAATTGTTGACAAATTTGTGTATAGTTATGCATAAATATTTTTTGCATTTTTTCACTAACGCTAAAATTCGCTATTTCATGCGTTTTTTCCATGTCGTTTCATTTTTCATATCCAAGAAAAAATTTTTTAGCAATAATAACGAATTTATCACTTGACAACAGGAGACAAATGCTATCTCCTGTTGTATATTTCATTTTTAAGTAAATTTCAGTAATATTTTGGATTATCGTGTCTCTGCTTTTTCAACACTTTCATCTACTAATTGCTTTTGAGCAAATTGCAGTAGTGCTTCTACAATACGCTCTGAAGCAAATCCATCTCCATACGGATTCGATGCATGTGCCATCGCTTCATAGGCCTTATCATTGACTAATAATTCTTTCGCCATTTTGTATATAACTTCTTCATCTGTTCCCGCAAGCTTCAGCGTACCTGCCGCAATCCCTTCAGGACGCTCTGTTGTATCACGTAAAACAAGTACCGGCTTCCCTAGTGATGGCGCTTCTTCCTGAACACCGCCAGAATCCGTTAAAATCATGTAAGAACGGGCGGCGAAATTATGGAAGTCAAATACTTCCAACGGTTCGATCAAATGAACACGAGGGTTGTCCCCTAAAATTTCATTGGCTACTTCTCGAACTGCAGGATTCATATGCACTGGGTAAACAACCTGCACATCTTCATGCTCGTTCAACAGACGCATAATAGCACGGAACATATTGCGCATAGGTTCACCCAGGTTTTCACGACGGTGTGCCGTTAGTAAAATCATGCGGTCTGAACCGATTTTTTCAATAACCGGATGTGTATAATTGTCACTTACCGTTGTTTTTAATGCATCGATAGCCGTGTTGCCTGTTACGAAAATTGCTTCTGCCGGTTTGTTTTCCTTTAACAGATTTGCACGGGATTGTTCCGTTGGCGCAAAATGCAGATCTGCCATTACACCAGTTAACTGACGGTTCATCTCTTCAGGATATGGTGAATATTTTTGACCTGTACGAAGTCCTGCTTCTACATGCCCAATTGCAATCTGATTGTAGAAAGCCGCCAGACTGCCTACAAAAGTTGTTGCTGTATCACCGTGTACCAATACAATATCAGGTTTTGCTTCTTTCATTACTCGATCAAGTCCTAATAGTGCATTCGTCGCTACATCCACTAATGTTTGACGGTCTTTCATTATATTTAAATCATAATCCGGTGTAATTTCAAAAGTTTCCAATACCTGGTCAAGCATTTGACGATGCTGGGCCGTTACAGTAACAATCGATTCAATTTGTTCCGGATGTTTTTCCAGTTCCAGCACAAGAGGGGCCATTTTAATTGCTTCCGGACGTGTTCCAAAAATCGTCATAACTTTAAACTTCTTTGTCATTATTCTTCTCCTTGTCTAAACTATAATTAATTTTTTCTGCAAGTATTTATTATACTAGCCGTATTAATATAAAACGCCCGCAACTGCTTACGGACGTCTCGTTTATTTATTATTTTGTTCCGAACAAACGATCCCCGGCATCACCCAAGCCTGGTACGATATAGCCATGATCATTTAATTTTTCATCTAGAGATGCGATGTAAATATCTACGTCTGAGTGATTTTTTTGAATTTCTTCCACACCTTCTGGAGCTGCGATCAGACACATAAACTTAATGCTTTTTGCGCCGCGCTTTTTCAGTGAATTAATCGCTTCTACAGCTGAACCACCTGTTGCTAACATCGGGTCAACAATGATGAAGTCACGCTCTTCAACATCTGCTGGAAGTTTTGCATAATATTCTACCGGCTTTAATGTTTCCGGATCACGGTAAAGACCAATATGCCCTACTTTTGCAGCAGGAATTAATTTTAATACGCCATCTACCATACCGATACCCGCACGTAAAATTGGGACAATCGCCATTTTCTTCCCTGACAATACTTTTGCCTTCGCCTTCGTAACAGGTGTATCCACTTCAATTTCTTCAAGCGGTAAGTCACGGGTAATTTCAAAAGCCATTAATGTTGCTACTTCATCAACTAACTCCCTGAATTCTTTTGTTCCTGTTTCTTTATCTCGAATATAAGTTAACTTATGTTGGATTAATGGGTGGTCAAATACGTATACTTTACTCACGTTGACATCTCCTAACTGTTGTTTATCTAAAACAGTATAACAGAAAATAAAGTTAACGAAAACTATGATCGGAATGTTTTAAAAATCGCCCTTTTTATATAACAATAAAAGAACAAATATTTTCTGCTTTAGGATTCGCTTAGAGTTGCCTATCTATTCGTTATTTCTTCTAATTAATAAAGCCCTCTATCTACATTTTTGTAAATAGAGAGCCTTAACCTCAATTATGCGTATAAAGGATATTTTGCTGTAAGAGCTTCAACACGTTTACGTGCTTCTTCTTTTACTGCTGCGTCTTCATGGTTTTTAAGAACTGAAGCGATAATTTTACCTACTTCGATTACATCTTCTTCTTTGAAACCGCGAGAAGTTACAGCCGCTGTACCAACACGGATACCTGAAGTCACGAATGGTGATTCTGTATCGAATGGAATTGTGTTTTTGTTTGTTGTAATTGCCACTTCATCCAATACATGCTCAGCTACTTTACCTGTTAATCCTAAAGATTTCACATTTAATAGAAGTAAGTGGTTGTCCGTACCGCCTGATACGATTTCAACACCTTCATCCATTAAAGATTTTGCAAGTGCAGCTGCATTTGCTTTAATTTGTTTAGCGTAGTCTTTAAATTCCGGTTGTAATGCTTCACCGAATGATACTGCTTTTGCAGCGATGACATGCATTAACGGACCGCCTTGAATACCCGGGAATACTGATTTATTTAATTCTTTTTCCCATTTTTCATCATTAGTTAAAATCATACCGCCACGAGGGCCACGTAAAGTTTTATGTGTTGTTGTCGTTACGAAATCTGCATACGGCACTGGATTTTGGTGCTCGCCTGCTGCTACTAGGCCGGCAATATGCGCCATATCAACCATGAAATATGCGCCAACTTCATCCGCGATTTCACGGAACTTTGCAAAGTCGATCGCACGAGGATAAGCTGATGCCCCAGCAACGATTAATTTTGGCTTCGATTCCAATGCTTTTTGGCGAACATCTTCATAATCTATTAAGTTTGTATCTTCAGTTACACCGTATTCAACGAAATTATAAAGAATACCTGAGAAGTTTACCGGTGAACCATGTGTTAAGTGACCACCGTGCGATAAGTTCATACCAAGTACTGTATCACCCGGTTTTAAAATTGTATGGTAAACGGCCATGTTCGCTTGTGCACCCGAGTGTGGCTGTACGTTAACATATGCTGCACCGAATAATTCTTTTGCACGGTCACGCGCGATGTTTTCCACTACATCTACATGTTCACAACCGCCATAATAGCGTTTGCCCGGGTAACCTTCTGCATATTTATTTGTTAAATATGAACCTTGTGCTTCCATGACAGCTTCCGATACGAAGTTTTCTGATGCGATTAATTCGATGTTTGTGTTTTGACGTTTTTTCTCCAATAAGATTGCGTCTAAAATTGCCTTGTCTTGTCCTGCTAATTTTTCAAATGCCATTTTCAAATCCCCCTAAATGTACTTCCGAATCGCTCGGAGTTTCCAAGTTAAATTATTTATGTAACGTTAAGGTGTTACGGTATATTGCGCACGCTCTCCGCCGATAAGCTTCGGACGTGTTGTCGCTAACGTAATTACTGCATTGCCTAAATGCTTAACAGACGTTCGTAAAGGTACAGCAACTGCTTTTAAATGCATGCCGATTAATGTTTGACCGATATCGATCCCGTAATGTGCCTGGATGTTTTCCACAACTACAGGTTCATCCATTTGTGTAAAGGCGTATGCAGACATGGAGCCACCTGCTGTACGGACAGGAATGACCGAAACAGGTTCTAAATGGTACATTTTAGCGGCTGAAGCCTCAAGTGTTAAAGCTCGGTTAATATGCTCGCAGCCTTGGAAAACTAAGTGAATTTTATGTCTTTGCGCGAATATTGAAAATTCTTTGTATAGAACTTGCGCAACATCGAGTGCACCAGCTGTTCCAATCTTCTCACCCATCACTTCCGATGTGGAACAGCCGACGACAAACAGCTCGCCTTCAGAAAACTTCACTTGTTGCTCAAATTCGGATAATGCTTGCGCTAAATCTTTTTGCAAATCGTGTAAGTTTGTCATTGAATCACCAACTGTTACCCTTCTTCGATTTCAGTAATTTTTTCAACACGGCGAATATGACGGCCGCCTTCAAACTGTGTATCCAGCCAAGTCGCAACAATCTCGCGTGCCAGCCCTGGACCGATTACGCGTTCACCCATTGCCAAAATGTTTGAGTCATTGTGGCAGCGTGTTGCTTTTGCCGAGAACACGTCATGTACAAGTGCACAACGAATCCCTTTAAATTTGTTTGCAGCAATCGAAATCCCAATGCCTGTTCCGCAAATTAAAATTCCTCTGTCAAATTCCCCTGCAGCTACCCTTTCAGCTACTGGACGTGCATAGTCCGGGTAATCTACTGACTCGTCCGTTTGTGGACCAAAGTCTTCATAACTGATTGACATTTCATCAAGTAGTGACATAATCTCTTTACGTAAATTATTCCCGCCGTGATCTGAAGAAATTGCAATTTTCATGAAGATCCCTCCTGCCTCGATTTTGTATACTTATTATATTCACCATCAGTGTACCATTTATTCCGGAAGAATAACACGTCTTTTCCGAATATCTTTCAAAATACATGGATAAAGACGAATATTAAGCAAAGAATTATGCGTAATCGTTAACTTTTTGGGTATATTCCCTTAAATTTATATTATTAATTATATTAATGTTCGCTTTACGTGAGATTGTTAAGTTGAAAAGGCTTTTTCCAATAAAAAAAGACCGCTCAAATTAGGAGCAGGTCTATAACTGTTATTGTAAAGATAAAATATATTCAGCTACCGCTTCTTCTTCACCATCTGCTGTACCAGCCGGCATTGCACCTTTACCATTGACTAGTACATCTACAATTTCCTCTTTCGATAAAGAGGTGTTCGTTAAGTCCGGTCCCATTGCTCCCGTTAAATCACCACCGTGACAGCCTACACAGCTGGCATTTGCCACTTTTTCACCTGCCGAGACATCTGTCGTTTCAGCTGAGTCCGATCCTCCCGTTGATTCAGTGGATTCGGCTGGTGTTGAGTCTACTGAATCTGTCGTATCCGCATCCTCTGCGTCCCCACATCCAGCCAGACCTGCTACGACTACTCCCATCAGTAACCAGTACTTCATTTTGTTCAATATAAATCCCCCCAGGACTAATTATTGTAAACAATAGTGTACCATACCCAGGCTTTTTGTTTTTGAAACGGGTTGGTGGTTTGAAAGTTTGGAGGGTTTATTAGAAGATTTACTTTGGATATTAGAAGATCGGCAATGTTTATTTGAACATTTGCAACCTTTATTAGAAAAACCGAGAAGGATTTTAGAACAACCGGCCAATATATTAGAAGTTCAGCATTTTATTAGAACTTTCCAGCCGTTATTAGACAATCTCCTCTTCTTATTAGAAAACTTCAACGAAATGCGCTCCTGCTCCACCTCAACAAAAAAATACCCAACCGATAAACATGTCCGTTTATCCATCAGGTATTTTATAACTGTATTCCAATCTACTGTGTGCGGTCGAATTGTTGAATCATTCGATAAAGCTCTGCAGACTGCTGTTTTAAATTGCTTGCCAGTTCTTCTACTTGCTTGATTGCTTCAGCCTGTTCCAGTGAAGCGGATGTGACTTCCTGAGCGCTTGCGGAAGTTTGCTCTGCAATTGCCGCCACTTCCTGTGATTGATGTGACGTATGTTCGATATTTTTCATTTGCTGTGCGACCAATTCTGAAATTTGGACAACATCATCAGCCATTTCATAAACAGATTTCGTCATACCTTCAACCGCAGTTGTTGTTTCAGAAACACGTGATGATTCATTTACCGCAAATGATACTTGTTCGTTCATCTGTTTTACTACAACCGAAACATTTTGCTGCATCGTGTGGATCAATGTTGTAATTCCCTGCACAGCGCTTGCACTTTCATCTGCCAAACCACGGACTTCCTCTGCAACAACCGCAAAGCCTTTCCCATGCTCGCCTGCTCGTGCAGCCTCAATCGACGCGTTTAAAGCGAGTAGATTTGTTTGCCCTGCGATATCGCCTACTAAACTTATAATCCGTTCAATCTGCTCGGCATTTTTTTCCAGCTCGCGAATATTCACTAGTGAATTTTCATTATCTATTGCGATTTTTTTAATACTGTTCACTACACCATGGATCGAATCCGTTGTAGACGTTAAGTTTGTTAAAAGGTGTTTTGAGCGACTTGCTGTATGTAATGCTTTATTGTTCACTTCCGCTGCTAATGCACGAACTTCTTCAATGGCTTCAACTGTTTCCTGGATGGCAACGGCCGAAGATTCAGCCCCTAATGAGATTTGGCTAATATTACTTGTAATTTGCTCTGCATTGTTCGTAACAGAAATACTTTCTTCAGACAGTTTCAAAATCGTCTCATCGGTTGACTTGTAATTGTCTTCAATACCGTTAACCATCCGGCGTAAATTCATCACCATCGTTTGGAATGCTTCTGCTACCGAGCGGATTTCATCATTTGTTTTCGGCATGTCGACATCTTGTCCGATTTTACCTTCCGCTACATCGTTTGCACTGCGCTCCAATTGCTGTAACGGGCGAACAATGACTAAACCGAATACAGCCGCCAATGCACAAGACCAAAAGATTCCTAATAAATAGGTAATAATCTGAAATACGCTTGTACTTGTCGTTTCGAAAAACATTGGGTGTAAATATTCGATAAATACAAAACTGCAAGTGTAGGTAATCAGCGCTAATATCCCGACGAACAAGACGAGCTTTCGGCGCAAACTAAAAATCTTTTTCTGAGAGTTCATATTAAATTTTATCCTCCAATTTCAATTTAGTTTCCAGCTTGTTGATAGCTTCGTTCAATTGTTCGTAGGTTTGTTCATACACTTGCAGGTTTCCGCCGAATGGATCTTGAATATCAAGCCCTGTTTCCATCGCTACATATTCATTTAACGTAAACGTTTTATGTGCTGCTTCTTCCACTAAACGGAGAACCATTTCTTTATGAGCGGTCGTCATCGTTAAAATCAGATCCGCCCACTGTGCATCTTCTACCGTAAATTGGGATGAACAGTGCGATTGCGTAATATTTTTTCTGTGTAAAATCTCCTTTGCGTTCAGGGACATGTCACTGCCTTCGTGTGCATAAATTCCTGCTGAACGCACAGTAATATTCTCATAGTTTTTTGCTTGTAAAATTGCTGCTGCCATAGGACTTCTACATGTATTGCCTGTACAAATAAAATAAATATTAATGTTCATCACACCCTCTAATTCACCATTTTAGTAACATCATACTCATAATAATCAGGAGGATTCCTGCTACTTTTTTTAATGCGTTATTTTTAAAGATCGGCGACTTTTGCGCTATTACCAATGCAGCATATGACAATATAAATGTCGACAGGCCTGCACTAATGATAAAAACATATTTTTGTAAATTTAGCATACCAAAAGATAGGCTAACTGAAAAGGTGTCAATGCTGGCGAAAATCGCAATTATCGGCAGAGACATTGCCGGAAAACTTTCATCTTTCTTGGAGAGCAGTAATTGCAGTCCAACAAAAAACAGTAACAGTGTCGAAAGGCCTGACGCCCAGTTTGCTAAATAGACGGCCAGCCATTCCCCGAAGCGATAACCGAGTAATGGAAAAAGCATATGTAAAAATGCCGTCCATAAAGCTAATAACCATTTTGCCTTAACATTTGTAGCAATTAAATACAGTGCAACGACATCGAACGACATTAATATTCCGGCGACTACTTCTTGCATCTGTTCCCCTCTTCCACTAAGCACTGTTGTAATTTATGCTTTTTGACAGGGAATTATCCTTTTGTTATACACAAAAACCACATCCCGATGTTACAAGATGTGGTTTATTTTTTAAAGTAAATACCATTTACCGCCTGCAGCCTTTTCCAGACGGTTCATAATCGCTGTGCCAACCCCTGTTTTTGATGTTGCCGTCGCTAAAATAATCGTAGCATCCGTTTTATCGCATGCACGCAATGCATCATATAGCGAAGCACTCATTTGTTCGAGATCATGGGCATTACCGAATGAAAAATAATAATCGGCCTTTATTTCTTTAAAGCTTTCCGGTGCCAATAAAGCAACTTTATGTTCCGGTTTTAATTCGGCAATGGCCGTTTCAATCGCTTCCTTATTTGCTTCTATTAAATAGACGGGCGCTTCCGGTGCATAATGAGTATATTTCATACCAGGCGCTTTCGGTGTCGATTCGATTTTCTGCTGTTCCAGACTTGGTTCAACGACTGGTCCGATTACCGCTTCGAGCATTTCTTTCGTCACACCGCCCGGACGTAAAATAACAGGTGTATCCAGCGTGACATCCAAAACAGTCGATTCAAGCCCAATCCCCGTCATTCCTCCATCCAAAATACAAGGAATAATGTTTTGCAGATCTTCGAATACATGGTCGGCTTTCGTCGGGCTAGGTTTGCCGCTGCGATTCGCACTTGGCGCGGCTAACGGTTTTTTTAATGTTTGAAGAAGTTCCAATGCTACCGGATGATCGGGCATACGCATTCCAACCGTATCCAATCCTGCCGTAACACTTGGTGCCAAAACATTCGGCTTCGCATGCATGACAAGCGTTAATGGGCCTGGCCAAAAAGCATCCATACATTTTTGGGCAACTTCCGAAATATTTGTTGTATACAGCGATACTTCTTCCGCCGTTCCAATATGAACAATCAATGGATTATCTGAAGGCCGTCCTTTTGCAGCAAATATTTTCTTTACTGCCTGCTCATTTGTCGCAACAGCACCTAAGCCATAGACGGTTTCTGTCGGAAAAGCGACTATTTCGCCGTTATTTAATAAATCCACAGCCTGTGTATAATTTTCTGAATTATCCACAAATTCATCCACATTTAATTGGAAAGTGTGCATTACTTTTTCCTCCTTTCTCTAGATGTTTTGTTTAACTATCCCCAAGGTGTTAGTAACTTAGTGCGTTTTGTATATCTTTCTCTGCCTTTTGTGGATTATTTTTTTGTTTATATTTGTTCCACCATTCTGCAATATAAAATGGCGGACGATCTTTTTCCATTGGCTCATTATTTGTACAAAGCGTTGGGAATACTGCACAGAACCAGTTTTCGCCACGACCTTGTCCAATAATGAAGTTCACTGAATAATATTCTTTTTGCGGATAAAACTGACCCGATACCCATTTCGGAGGAATTAAGTTATCCCCAAACTTATAGGTAATTTTTAATTGTGGGTAAGTTTTCTGAATTTCCTGATACATGTTTTCCACACTGTGGATATCTTCTGAAAATTCAGGTGTATTTTGCAAATAGGTCTGAATTGTTTCCACAACCTCATACTTGATAAGCTGGTCGGCATTTGTCGAACTGTTGGCAATGACGCGGAATTTCAGCTGATCACTGCTCTCTCCTTGATCAATGCGAACTTCATCTACAAAAGTAGGTATAAACATAGCAGCACAATATAAAAATAGAACACTTATTAGTAATTTAGCAATCGCTAAAAATAGATTGGATTCATTTTGAATATCGTAATCATGTAACATAAACATTCCCCCTTGCAAACATTGTTTACAAGGAATCTATTTTTTATTCACTAATCTCACAAAAAACAATACGATCTTTTTTGTTTATATCCTGCACGACTGATACATGGGCATTCGGAAAGCTTTTTTTGAAAAAATTTGCTACGGCTTCTCCTTGTGTATAACCGATTTCCAGCCCAATTAATGCCGGCTTTTTCATAAGAGCCGGTAAATTTTCTGCTAGTTTACGATAAAGCAAGAGTCCGTCTTCATCGGCAAACAATGCCTGATGAGGTTCGTGTGCTACGACCACATCGGACATTTCCTTCATTTCCTCATATGCGATATAAGGCGGATTGGAAAGTACAATATCCCATTTTTCATTTGCAATCGGTTCTGTTAAATCGCCGAGCTTAAATGTAATTTCCGCTTGCAGCTGCTCAGCGTTCTTTTGTGCTGTTGCAAGTGCAGCTGGTGAAAGATCCGTTGCTGTTACATCAAGCTGTGGACTTTCCTTTTTCATTGTAATGGCAATGGCACCACTGCCAGTCCCGATATCAGCAAACTTCAGATTTTGCCTATCACCGAATAATTTGCCGATCCGCTCAAGCGTTCCAACAATCAGTTCTTCCGTTTCCGGACGAGGAATCAGTACCGAATCATCCACTACAAATGAACGTCCATAAAATTCTTCTACACCCGTTATATATTGTACAGGGCGCCCTTGCACATGCTCCTGAATAAAAGCATCAAACTGCTGTTGCTGCTCTTCCGGTAAAATATCATGCATCTTCATCATTAATCCTGAATAGCTTGTCTGTAAAATATGCTGCAATAAAATCCGTGCGGCATTTCCTTCGCGACCGTTTTCCTCTAAAAAAGAAGAAGCCCCATTCAGGGCCTCAAAAATGGTTTTATGCATCTTCATTTAAATTTGATAAGCGTGTTGCCTGCTCATCTAAAATAAGTGCATCGATGATTTCATCCAGCTTACCTTCAACGATTTGGTCAAGTTTTTGAATCGTTAAACCAATTCGGTGATCTGTTACACGGTTTTGTGGATAGTTGTAAGTACGGATACGTTCAGAACGGTCGCCTGTTCCTACTGCTGTCTTACGTGTTGCATCGATTTCAGCCTGTGCTTCCTGACGGTGTTTATCCGCTACACGCGCCACTAAAATTTTCATCGCTTTTTCACGGTTCTTAATTTGTGAACGTTCATCTTGCATCGAAACGACAACACCTGTCGGTAAGTGGGTCATACGAACAGCAGACATCGTTGTATTTACTGACTGACCACCCGCACCAGATGAAGCGAATGTATCAACACGAATATCTTTTTCATGAATTTCCACATCTTCTACATGTACTTCCGGTAAACATGCTACCGTTGCAGTTGATGTATGGATACGGCCTTGAGATTCTGTCGCAGGTACACGTTGAACACGATGTGCCCCGTTTTCATATTTGAATTTTGAATATGCACCTTGACCGTTAATCATGAAGATTACTTCTTTAAAACCGCCTGCAGGGTTTGGTGTTGCTTCCATTACATCTACTTTCCAGCCTTGTGTTTCCGCATAGCGTGTATACATACGGAATAGGTCACCAGCAAAAATGTTGGCCTCATCACCGCCAGCAGCTCCGCGGATCTCCATAATTACGTTTTTCGAATCGTTCGGGTCTTTAGGAATTAATAAAATACGCAGACGGTCTTCTAATTCCGGAACTTGTTTATTTAAGTCGTTAAACTCTTCCTTCATCATTTCCAGCATATCTGCATCTTTTTCAATTTCCATTAATTCACGTGTATCTGCCAGTTGCTCTTTTACCGATTTGTATTCACGGTATACATCTACCATTTCCTGAATATCTGATTGCTCTTTCGAATATTCGCGAAGCTTATTGGAATCGCTGACGATATCCGGGTCGCTTAGTAATTCATTTAATCTTTCGTAACGGTCTTCAACCGCCTGTAAACGATCAAACATCTATATTTCACCTCTATTAATTATTTTTACTTCTTTCTAACCTTATCAAGTGTTGATTTCCATTTTGGGTCGGACGCTTTCCAGGGGCCCGGCTCGAGCCTGTAGTCTCTCACTCGGGCTTTCCCCCAGAAGTCGCCTCCCCTCCATTCCAATCAACTTGCTTTTTTATATTGAATGTTTACATATTTATAAACCACGTTAAAATGCACCTTTACTAGTATAAAGAAATTTTACGGTTGTTGCTACAACTATGTTGAACTTTCTTCATATCATTTACACATTGGCATTCATATATTTAAATTTTGGTGTGCCGTCTACTTTAAATTATAGTGGCGGATTGGAATGGCATTTGCGGCAAACAGGGTAATAACTATCATTACCCCCAATTTGAATTTGATCACCTGTGCGGACCGGTTTTTTATTTTCATCTACACGCAAGTTCATCGTCGCTTTCTTATGACAGAACCAGCAAATTGTTTTCATTTCCTCTATTTTATCCGCATAAATCGTCATGTAACGGCTGCCTTCAAACAGCTCGTTCTGGAAGTCATTTTTTAAGCCAAAGCCCATAACAGGAATGTTTAGCTCATCGACAATTTGAGTCAGCTGCAGAACATGTTCTTTTGTTAAAAATTGTACTTCGTCTACAAGTACACAGTATAATTTCCCTTCGTGTTTTTTCACGATTTCGTATATATTTGTATCGTCAAAAACCGCAATTGCCGGACGTCTTAAACCAATTCGGCTTGAAACCGTTCCGACCTCATCGCGCGTATCGATTCCTGAAGTAAAAATCATTACCGCTTTATTTTGCTCTTCATAATTGTGGGCAACTTTTAAAATTTCAATCGATTTCCCGCTATTCATTGCCCCATGTTTATAAAATAATTGCGCCATTTATTTTTCCTCGTTTCTAATTAAAATTACAAGTTCTTTT
Organism: Solibacillus sp. FSL W7-1436; assembly: GCF_038007305.1. Taxonomy (NCBI): domain Bacteria; kingdom Bacillati; phylum Bacillota; class Bacilli; order Caryophanales; family Caryophanaceae; genus Solibacillus; species Solibacillus sp. FSL W7-1436. Next base: position 1,987,349 of record NZ_JBBOWV010000001.1, on the reverse strand, counting down.
TTCACCAATAAAAAACCTTGAGCATCAAACTCAAGGTCAACTTTTCACTTCTTTTATCTTAGCTAGTTTTTTGTCATTCGTCTATTGCTAAAGGTGCCCTATTTAGGAGAAACTTTTTCTTGTGATAAACATGTGCAAAAGATTTCTAATATCTTCTATTTTCTTCTAATATATTTTTATTTCTTCTAATAAAAGTCGGAACTTCTAATATAATATGTACAATTTCTAATATCCGGTCACGTTTTTCAAATAAACGTATCAGAACTTCTAATAACCTGTAAAAGCTTTCTAATAACTGCGTAATATCTTCTAATAAAACACTAATGCTCCATAAAAATTAAAAACCCATTTCCAGCAATGCGGAAATGGGCAGAGGTATTATTTCATACCATATTTTTTGTTGAAGCGATCTACACGTCCGTCAGCAGAAGCGAACTTTTGACGACCTGTATAGAATGGGTGACATTCGTTACAGAACTCGATTGAGATCTTTTCTTTAACTGAACCTGTTTCAAAAGAATTACCACAAGAGCAAGTTACTGTTGCTACTTTGTAATCTGGGTGGATACCTTGTTTCATATTCGTTTTCTCCTCTCGCCCTGAACCATCCGGAACAGAGTATTTTCGAACTGCACCTTACATAGCCCGAATATGTCACTACATACGTAATGTGTTGAGGTCAGCTATATATGTGCACGTTTCATACTTAAAGAAGTATAGCAAGTTTTAAAAAAGGTTGCAACTATTTTATATTATTTTACGAAATTGAATGTATGTAGTTCCTCACGATATCAAGAACTTGATTTACAATCACGCTCAATCTTTTAAAATCTATAACAACCCTTTACCGTTCGTAGCTTTCTTCATATCAGTATCAAGCTTTTCGAAGAATTCTTCGTTTGTTTTTGTTGTACGTATTTTGCGTAAGAACTTTTCACCGAAGTCATGTGAATCGCTGAATGTTTTACGGATTGCCCATAATTTATCAAGCTGGTCTTTCGGAATTAGAAGCTCTTCTTTACGTGTACCTGAACGACGGATATCGATTGCAGGGAAAATACGGCGCTCTGCCAGACTGCGATCCAGGTGAAGTTCGAGGTTACCCGTTCCTTTAAATTCTTCATAGATTACTTCGTCCATACGGCTGCCTGTATCAATAAGAGCAGTCGCTAAAATTGTTAAGCTGCCGCCCTCTTCAATATTTCGGGCAGAACCGAAGAAACGTTTCGGACGGTGGAATGCAGCAGGATCAATACCACCTGAAAGTGTACGGCCGCTTGGCGGAATAACTAAGTTATAGGCACGTGCCAAACGTGTAATCGAGTCCATTAAAATAATAACATCGCGTTTTTGTTCCACTAGACGTCGTGCACGTTCCAATACGATTTCCGCTACTTTTACATGGTTTTCAGGCACTTCATCAAATGTTGAAGAAACAACATCCGCATTAACTGAGCGCTCGATATCCGTTACTTCTTCCGGACGCTCATCGATAAGCAGTACGATCAGTTCCGCTTCCGGATGATTTGTCGTAATAGCGTTCGCAATTTCTTTTAATAAAGAAGTTTTACCGGCTTTTGGCGGTGCAACAATTAAACCACGCTGACCAAAACCGACTGGCGCTACTAAATCCATAATACGCGTCGAAAGTTTTGTAGGAACCGTTTCCAATTTGATGTGGCGGTTCGGGTAAAGCGGCGTTAATGCAGGGAAATGCACACGCTCTTTTGCAACTTCAGGGTCTTCGCCATTTACAGCATCAACTTGCAATAGGCCATAGTAACGTTCATTTTCCTTTGGCGGACGAACTTTACCTGACACTTTATCACCATTTCGTAAATCGAAGCGACGAATTTGGGAAGCGGAAATGTAAATATCCTCTTTTGAAGGAGAGTAGTTAATCGGGCGCAGGAATCCGAAGCCGTCTGTAGGAATAATTTCTAATACACCTTCCATGAAGAAGAAACCTTCCTGTTCAGAGCGGGTTTTTAAGATTGCAAAAATTAGTTCCTTTTTATTTAGCTTACTAGCATTTGATAATTTGTATTGCTTCGCTAAAGCATATAATTCTTTTAATGTCATGCTTTCTAATTGAGCAATTGTTAATGCTGTCATACGTTTTCTCCAGTCTATTAAAATTTAATTTGAAAAATTAAGTTATTGAAAGATTTTCAGGAATTTGTGTAAGAGAAGTATACTACACTTTATTTGAAAGATGCCCAGTTTTTTATACTGGGCATTTATTATATTATAGTGCAAGTAATTTGAAAATGGGCATTTTCTATTTGAGGCTACTCACATTATATGGGAAGTTAAATTTGGTCATACTTTGGTTTTTTGTCGATGCTGTGGCGTCCTTCGATAAAACGTACTGTTCCAGTTTTTGCACGCATAACAACTGAATGTGTAAGTGCATAAGAACCTTTATATTGAACACCGCGTAAAAGCTCAGAATCTGTTACAGCTGTCGCTGCAAAAATCGCATCATCGCCTTTTACAAGGTCTTCCATCATTAATACTTTATCTACGTCGACACCCATCTTAACACAACGCGCAAGTTGTTCTTCATCTTCAGGTACTAATTTCGCTTGGAAATCGCCGCCTAAACACTTTAGTGCAACTGCCGCAATAACGCCTTCCGGGGCACCACCCATACCGAACATAATATCGATACCAGTTTCATCGAATGCTGTGTTGATCGCTGCACCTACATCACCGTCTTGGATGAATTTAATACGTGCACCGGCTTCACGAATTTCATCAACGATATGCTGATGGCGAGGTCGGTCTAAAAGTGTTGCTACTACATCGGAAATATCTTTATTTTTAGCTTTTGCCACTTGCAATAAGTTGTACGTAACAGAAGCGTTAATATCAACTTTCCCAGCAGCTTCCGGTCCTACAGCTATTTTATCCATATACATATCAGGCGCATTTAATAGATTGCCACGGTCTGCAATTGCCAGTACTGTCATCGCACCATTTGTACCTTTTGCTACGATGTTTGTACCTTCTAATGGATCTACTGCGATATCAACTTCAGGTCCGCCATTTCGAAGCCCTAATTCTTCACCGATATAAAGCATCGGCGCTTCATCCATTTCTCCTTCACCAATTACAACTGTCGCATGCATTGGGATTGTATCAAACATAACACGCATTGCTGTTGTTGCTGCGTCGTCCGCTTCATTTTTAAGTCCGCGTCCCATCCATTTCGCTGATGCAATCGCTGCTGCTTCTGTTACACGTACTACTTCCATTGATAAACTACGTTCCATTTTGTGTTTGCCTCCTGTAATCGGTTATAACCGATTTTAACAGCCTAAATTAACTGCTTTTTTGAATTGTATTATCAACTAACATATTTTTATTACCCTACTATATATTATCATACTCACATCATTGCGCGGTTCTGATCACGAATTATAGCAAATTTATGCATTATTCTTTGTATTAATGACAATGGACTCTTTACGAATATTTGCACCGATTGCACACAGCTTTTCGATTAACGAACTATAGCCGCGCTCAATATGGTAAATATCATGAATTTCTGTTTCACCTTTTGCGATTAGTCCAGCCAATACTAATGCTGCACCCGCGCGTAAATCTGTTGCCGTTACCGTGGATCCTTCCAAAGATGCAGGTCCTTGAATGATGGCTGTATTGCCTTCAACACGAGCTTTTGCATTCATACGTCGCAGCTCATCTATATGCTTGAAACGTGCAGAATAAATCGTATCTGTAATCATCGATGTACCTTCTGCCTGTGTCATTAATACAGATAGAGGCTGTTGAACATCAGTCGGGAAACCTGGATAGACAAGGGTTTTTACATCAATAGCCTGCAGTTTCGTCTGCTTGGAAATGAAGATGCTTTCCTCATTTTCTTCCACACTTACACCCATTTCGCGAAGTTTCGCTGTGACGGCTTCCATGTGAAGCGGGATAACATTATCGACGAGTACACCATCACCAATTGCTGCAGCCATAATCATAAATGTAGCTGCTTCAATCCGGTCCGGTATAATAGTATGCTTTGTCCCTTTTAACTCATCGACACCTTCAATACGAATAACACTCGTTCCTGCCCCTTTAATGTTGGCACCCATATTTGTTAATAAAGTTGCAACATCAATAATTTCAGGCTCTTTCGCTGCATTTTCGATTGTAGTTTTCCCTTTTGCACGCACTGCCGCCAGCATAATATTAATTGTGGCGCCGACACTTGCAACATCCAGATAAATCTTCGCACCGATTAATTCGTCTGCGCGTAAATAGATTGCCCCGTGCTCATTTGTTACTTTTGCTCCTAAAGCTTCAAAACCTTTAATATGCTGATCGATTGGACGCGGCCCTAAAAAACACCCGCCCGGCATGCCGATTACCGCTTGTTTAAAACGTCCCAGCATGGCACCCATCATATAATAGGAAGCACGCAATTTTTTAACATTGCCGTTTGGCAGCGGCATCGCAACCATTTTAGATGGATCAATCGTCATCTTGCCATTTTCGAATGTTACTTCGCCGCCAATTTCTTCTAGTAGTGCCTTTAACGTCCATGCATCTGAAATCTCTGGAATTCCTCCAATGGTAACGGAAGAATCAGCCAAAATTGATGCAGGAATTAAAGCAACTGCACTGTTTTTTGCACCGCTAACGGTTATTTTACCTTTTAGACGATTTCCGCCTTGAATTTTATAAACATCCATTTTGTGTTCTCCCTTACATTGGAAAAGATTTCATCTTCATTCAGCAGACGTCTACAGACATCCGCTGAATGAAGATGAGCTTCCGGCGGATGTCACAGATTTTTTAAAGGATGTTTTTGAGTAAGCTCAAAAAAATCTGGACACAATTACGCCGAGGCGTAATTGAAATTAAGTAGACTGCTGTGAGGTATTCTTATTATTTCCCTTCACGCTTTGCCCAATCCGCTAAAAATCCTTCAATTCCTTTGTCTGTTAATGGATGATTAAACAGTTGCTGTAAAACTTTGTATGGAGTTGTTGAAATATGTGCGCCAGCTAATGCAGCTTGCGTAATATGTTGCGGGTGACGAATAGATGCGGCAATAATTTCCGTGTCAATTTCGTGGATAGCAAACATTTCAGCAATTTCTCGGATTAATTCTACGCCATCTTGGCCAATATCATCTAAACGGCCTAAGAATGGAGATACATAAGATGCGCCAGCACGTGCTGCCATCAATGCTTGGTTCGCAGAGAAAATTAGTGTCACATTCGTTTTAATCCCTTTTTCAGAGAAGTGTTTACATGCTTTTAACCCTTCCGGAGTCATTGGTAGTTTTACAGTAATATTCGGGTGAATCGCTGCCAATTCTTCCCCTTCACGAATCATTCCTTCAGCTTCTAAAGAAATTACTTCACCAGAAACCGAGCCGTTTACCAGCTCCGCAATTTCACGTAAGCGGTCGTGGAAATTCACGCCTGATTCTTTTGCAACTAATGATGGGTTAGTCGTTACACCTGAAAGAATCCCCCAAGAGTATGCTTCTTTAATTTCGTCAAAGTTTGCTGTATCGATAAAAAATTTCATTATAATAGCCTCCGATTTACATTTGATTATAAAAACACATCTCGCTCAATTTGTGAACGAGATGTCTTATGTTGAAAAACACGTGTTCACAAAGAAAAGTACGCTTATTTTATGCACTTTTCTTTTGTGGATTCATTATTCCGCATTAATAGGCAGTAATTATCTACCTTGAATGCGCATTCGCTGAGGAAAGACTTACTTGAAAGAAGTCTATCAATTAAGCTTTTCCAGAGCTGCCGAATTCGCGCATTTTACCGATTACAGTCGCTTTAATCGCTTCACGAGCCGGACCTAAATATTTACGTGGATCATATGTTTTCTTATCATTTTCTAAAAACTCACGGATAACTTTTGTAGCCGAGATTTGGTTTTCAGTGTTGACATTAATTTTTGCTGTACCTAAAGAGATTGAACGTTGAATATCTTTAGTTGGGATACCAGTTCCGCCATGTAATACTAATGGAATATCCGTTAAAGTAGAGATCTCTTCCATTTCAGCAAATCCTAAGTTTGGTTCGCCTTTGTATGGACCGTGTACAGAACCTAATGCCGGAGCTAAACAGTCAATACCTGTTGCTTCAACCAGTGTTTTACATTCCTGCGGGTTTGCGTACATAATGCCGCCAATGACACCGTCTTCCTCGCCGCCTACAGTACCAAGTTCTGCTTCAACCGATACACCCTTTGCATGTGCATAGTCGACAACTTGTTTAGTTGTTTCAATATTTTCTTCGAATGGATGGTGTGAAGCGTCAATCATAACAGAAGAGAAACCAGCATCGATTGCTTCTTTACATTTATCGAAGCTTGAACCATGGTCTAAATGAATTGCTACTGGAACAGTTGTTTTGTAGCTTTCCATTAAACCTTCAACCATTTTTACTACAGCAATGAAACCGCCCATATATTTTCCGGCACCTTCAGAAACACCTAAAATTACTGGTGACTTTTCTTCTTCTGCTGCTTGTAAAATAGCTTGTGTCCATTCTAGGTTATTAATATTGAATTGACCTACTGCATAACCTTCCGCTTTTGCTTTAATTAACATTTCTTTCATTGAAACTAATGCCATTATTAAAATCCTCCTCGAAGATACATAAATAGTTTGCTGCTGGAAAACATAGTTTGCGCAAAATGCTTTTTTTAAGTATTTTTTCATCGTCTATTCTATGCAAATTCACATGAATTGACAAAAACATTTAGATTAATCATAACAAAAACAGACAGTATGCGCTACTGCCTGCTCGCCTGTTTCATTTATATTTTTTCAGTTTTTTCTATTAGTTTATTAACTTCATCCCGTACTTCAAAAATATTAAAAGGTTTTGTAAAGTATTTCACTACACCCAATTCATTCGCTCTGTCCATCATATGCTGCTCCACATAAGCAGTCATCATCATTACAGGCAGCTCAGGGTTGTCCTGTTTCAAACGTTCTAAAATCTCCAGTCCATCCATTCCCGGTATTTTCATATCAAGCAAAACGCAATCAAGAGCATTTTCATGTGCAATTTTTATCGCATCAAATCCGTTTGCCGCTAAATAAGTTGTGAATCCTTCTTTTTTAAATACTTCATTCAGAAGCATCCTTATCCCCTGCTGATCATCTACTATTAGTATCCCCTTCATCGTGTTCCCCCATTATATTAATGTTTTATATAAGTTACATTCTATTACTAAATTGTTTTCCCCTCTATTATAGAGAGAGTTTGTGCTTTTGCTTTTTTATGTGCACAATTTTATAATAACTTTGAGGTGTAAATATGTCTAAAATTTTAACTACGCAATTAACAGGTCTTCTGCAGCGCATTCAGCAAACTGAAGAAGAATCAATTGAGGAAACTGCACGATTATTGGCACAGGCTGCAATCGGACAAGGTAAAATTTACTTTGCGGCCTTTGGTGAAATGGAAGCTGTTGCAATCAATGCAGAGCTTGGTGAAGGTAAATTTGCAAAGTTTGCCCGCTATACAGAAAATGTCGAACTTCTGCCTGCTGACCGTGTCATTATTTTTACGCGTCATGCTACAGATGAACAGGCATTAAAGCTTGCTCAGCAACTGCATGCAGAGTTCATCCCATTTGCGGCTGTGGCAAGTGAAACTGGCGGCGACGACAATCCGTTAAGTGATCTTGCTTATACGTATATTTCGTTGAAAGTGCGCGGCGGCATTTTACCGCATCCGGTAAAGCTCGGTGAACGTATCGTCTTTCCGCATCTTATTGCCGCTTTATATATTTATGAAGCGATCAAGATGGAATTCGATGAAATGCTCGTGGATGATGATGAAGAGGATGACGAACTAATGGACAGCCACCCGTCACCATTCGCATAATTTATTGACGACTTTTATGTCCTATTGGCATAAGAGTCGTTTTTTTCATCTTTGAAATTATGTGCGCCTTTCTTTGATATAGGAAGAAAATTAGTTGTTCGGAGTGAAGGCGGCGACTCCAAGGGGGCAAGCACGTGGGAGAGACTTGGATCAAAAGCTAGGAACGCCACGTCCTGTGGCAACGCTTTTGTGACCAACATCGTGTTGGCCTCGTGCCCCCCGGAAAGCGTCCGCCGTAACGGAGAACAACGGATACAAAGTAGGTATACAATAAAGCAGCTCAAACTTTACTATCGTAAAATTTGAGCTGCTTATAATTCAGACTGATTTTATAACAGATTTTTACTTTTTATTATTAAACGCTGCCCCAACAAACTCACGGAATAATGGCTGCGGGCGTTGTGGACGTGAAATTAATTCTGGGTGGAACTGACCAGCCACAAAGAATTTTTTCTCCGGCAGCTCAACAATTTCTACTAATTTATTGTTAGGAGATAATCCTGAGAATACCATACCTTCAGCTTCCATAGCTTCACGGAATTCATTGTTGAACTCGTAACGGTGACGGTGACGTTCATATGCTAGCTCTTCACCATTGTATGCCGCGCGTGCACGAGATCCTTCTTTTAATTTACATGGATATAGACCAAGACGTAATGTTCCGCCGATATCTGTATCTTCTGATTGGTCCGGTAAGAAATCGATAATCGGGTACTTCGTGTTTTTGTCCAGCTCTGTTGAGTGTGCACCTTCCAAGCCCATGACATTACGTGCAAACTCTACAGTTGCCATTTGCATACCTAGGCAAATACCGAAGAACGGTACATCGTTTTCACGTGCATAACGGATCGATTCGATTTTCCCTTCAACACCACGGTCGCCGAAACCACCTGGCACTAAAATACCGTCTGCTTGTCCCAGTAATTCATCAACATTTTCCGCTGTAATGTGCTCAGCGTTGATCCAGTCGATTTCGATGTCTGAATTATATACGTAGCCTGCATGTTTTAACGCTTCTACAACTGAAATATAAGCATCCTGCAATTCTACATATTTACCTACTAAAGCAATACGTGTTTTGTGCTCCAGGTTTTTCACTAAATGTACAAGTTCTTTCCAATCTGTCATATCCGCTTTTGGCGCTGTAATGCCGAAATGATCAAGAACAATTTGGTCAAAGCCTTGTGCATGAAGATTTAATGGCACTTCATATAAATGTTCTGCATCACGTGATTCGATAATATCAGAAGGTTTTACGTCACAGAATAACGCGATTTTTTCTTTCATATCCTGAGGCACTGGTTGTTCCGTACGTAATACGATAATGTTTGGCTGAATACCTAATGAACGTAACTCTTTTACAGAGTGTTGTGTCGGTTTCGTTTTCATTTCACCTGCTGCTGCGATATATGGCATTAATGTACAGTGGATGTACATAACATTTTCATGACCTAAATCACGGCGCATTTGACGAATCGCTTCAAGGAAAGAAAGTGATTCGAAGTCACCAACTGTACCGCCGATTTCCGTAATTACAACATCTGCGGAAGTTTCACGGCCGGCACGCTGTACACGATCTTTAATTTCATTTGTTACGTGAGGAATTACTTGAACTGTACCACCATTGTAGTCGCCGCGGCGCTCTTTATTCAGTACCGATTGATATACTTTACCTGAAGTAACAGTTGAGTGTTTACCAAGGTTAATATCGATGAAACGCTCATAGTGACCTAAGTCTAAGTCCGCTTCCGCACCATCATCTGTTACGAAAACTTCACCGTGCTGATATGGGCTCATTGTACCTGGATCAATATTTAAATATGGATCAAATTTTTGAATTGTTACTTCCAATCCACGATTTTTTAATAGACGACCTAAAGATGCTGCTACAATCCCTTTACCAAGTGACGAAACTACCCCACCTGTTACGAAAATATACTTTGTCATACAAATTCCTCCTTCTTTTAAAACAAATTAGAAAAACACTCTTTTGCTTCTTAAATGCAAGGGAATGTTTTTCTAATTAAAACGCATGAAAAAATAAAAAACGCTCCTCCTGCACTATTTTGCAGGGGGAGCGTATAACTTATACGGTCAATCTCCTTTTTAAAGGAGCCCAAGTAAAAGATTATACGGAACTGAAATAGAAGTCAAGCACTTTCAATTTCCAATGTGAAAATTGCTTATTTTAAATCTTCGTCTTCTAATTCCTCATCTAACTCTTCATCGATTTCTTCTTCATCATCCTCGATGATAAATGTATCATCTTCATCGATTATTTCTTCATCGATGTCAGCGTCAATTTCTTCAATGTCTTCTTCAACGAAGTCGATGTCTTCATCCACTTCTTCCTCTTCTTCGTCGTCAACGAATTCATCGTAGTCTTCTTCGAATAATACATCCTCTTCTTCAAGGTCGATGATTTCATCTTCATCTTCGTCGTCAACAGCTTTTGCTTTCTTCTTACGTGTCTTGATTGTTGGCGCTGTTTCTTCTTCGATTGTTTCTACTTTATACCACTCACGTAAACCCCAGCCATTTTCATGGTTTAATAAGAAACGGCCTTCTACATTCAAGTCTGTATAAAATTGCACTAAACGGGATTTTAATTCTTCATCAGAAATACCATTTAATGCTTGAATTCCTTTTAATAATTCATTTAACGGCATTGCTTGTTTTTTGTCTTCTAGTAGTGCGTATGCTAAGTCGATTAATGACTCTTCTGCTAATTGTTCATCTGTCATACCACGAAAGTTCAAATCGTGCACGTCCTTTCCATTCTTACATGTCTATTTATCAATTACGACTCGGCGTAATTGTGTTTGGATTCGTCTTCCAAATCCTTAACATCTGCCGAAGATCTTATACCCGTTCTTCCGTTGCTTGTACAACAACTGGATGGATATAAGCATAATACCCATTATATACAAACATGCTATCACTATGCTAGTTTCATTTCTTGTTTTTTAAATTTGTTACTTTTTTATAGGCAACATAAAATAAAATGAAGGATAAAAGCAGCAAAGGGATTGCCGCTAATTGTCGGTTATATAAAAAGAAGGTTGCAATTAGGCATGCTAAAATTAAAATATAATGTACATACTGTTGCACTATTGCGCACCTTCCTTCATCAGATCGTCCATGTATTTACTAGTATAACGAAAATTTCCGCACTCGTGGTATTCTAAGTTCATTTTTTTGCATTTTTTTCTAATAACTAAGTAAATAAGGCTAGTTATTAAGTTGTTTTCAGCAATGCTACACAATAAATCTGTCTTACCTTACATATTCCGGCGATATTGACCGCCTACTTCATAAAGGGCATGAGTAATTTGGCCAAGGCTCGCTACTTTAACTGTTTCCATTAATTCTTCAAAAATATTGCCGCCTGTTTTAGCGACTTCTTTTAAACGGTCAAGCGCTTCTTGACTATTGTCCGCATTCGCATCTTTAAAGCTTGTCAAATTTGCAATTTGCAAATCTTTTTCTTCTTTGGAAGCACGCGCGATCTCCATGCTATTGATTGCTTCATCTGATGGCGGGTTCGGATTTAAATATGTGTTCACGCCAATAATCGGCAATTGTCCTGAATGTTTTAAATGCTCATAGTGCATCGATTCTTCCTGGATTTTCCCGCGCTGATACTGTGTTTCCATCGCACCAAGCACCCCGCCGCGATCATTCATGCGGTCGAATTCTTCCAGCACCGCTTGCTCCACCAGTTGTGTAAGCTCTTCGATAATGAATGCTCCTTGTAACGGGTTTTCATTTTTCGATAGGCCGTGCTCTTTTGTAATAATCATTTGAATCGCCATCGCGCGGCGTACCGACTCTTCAGTAGGTGTCGTAATGGCCTCATCGTACGCATTTGTATGCAGTGAGTTACAGTTATCCTGCAATGCCATCAGTGCCTGCAATGTTGTACGAATATCATTGAAGTCAATTTCCTGTGCATGCAGACTGCGGCCCGATGTTTGAATATGATATTTCAGCTTTTGCGAGCGGTCATTTGCGCCGTACTTTTCACGCATAACAACAGCCCAGATACGGCGGGCTACACGACCGATGACTGTATACTCAGGGTCCAGACCATTCGAGAAGAAGAAGCTTAAGTTCGGTGCAAAATCATCGATATTCATACCGCGGCTTAAATAATACTCGACATACGTAAAGCCGTTTGCCAGTGTAAATGCAAGCTGTGAAATCGGATTTGCGCCGGCTTCGGCAATATGATAACCCGAAATGGATACCGAGTAATAGTTTCGCACTTTATGATCGATGAAATACTGCTGGATGTCGCCCATCATACGCAGCGCAAATTCAGTTGAGAAGATACATGTATTTTGCCCCTGATCCTCTTTTAAAATATCTGCCTGTACAGTACCGCGCACTACCTGCAATGTTTGTTCACGCGTTTCTGTAAATTCTTCCACCGTTAAAGTTCGGCCAAGCTCCTGCTCGCGCTTTTGCACTTGCTGATCGATCGCTGTATTCATAAACATTGCCAGAATAATCGGTGCTGGACCATTAATCGTCATCGATACAGATGTAGAAGGTGCACATAGATCAAAGCCTGCATAAAGTTTTTTCATATCTTCCAATGTGCAGACACTTACGCCGGATTCCCCGACTTTTCCGTAAATATCAGGACGTGTATGCGGATCTTCCCCGTATAATGTTACCGAATCAAATGCTGTCGATAAACGCTTCGCATCGTCATCTTTTGATAAGTAATGGAAACGTTTATTCGTACGTTCCGGAGTTCCTTCACCGGCAAATTGTCGTTTCGGATCTTCTCCCTCACGTTTGAACGGGAAAACACCTGCTGTATACGGGAATTCTCCCGGTACATTTTCTTTGTACACCCAGCGTAAAATTTCGCCGTAATCTTTAAAATTCGGCAGCGCGACTTTCGGAATCTTCAAGCCTGAAAGCGACTCTGTACGTAATATTGTTTTAATCTCCTTATCGCGCACTTTCGTAATAAGTTCGTCGCCTGCATAAGCTTCTTTTAATGCATTCCAATTTTTCAGTATATGCTTTGACTCCGCAGTTAATTCATTTTGGACGCCTTCCAGTAAAGAATCAATTGATGCAATTAATGCTGTTTCACTTTCCGGAAGCAGTGCTTTTGTTCCTTCAAGCTGATACCATTTCGTCGCAAGTGCTGCCTGCTGTTCTGCATGCTTATGATAGTTTCTGACTGTTTCCGAAATTTCGCGTAAATAATAGCGACGGTCATTTGGAATAACGATGTTCTGCTTTTGTGTTTTGACAAATTGCTCATACGAAGTTTCCCAATTCAAGCCAAATTTCTCATTAATTTTCGCTACAAGTGCAGCAAATAATGAGTTCGTCCCTAAATCGTTGAACTGTGAAGCAATCGTCCCGAATACAGGCATATGATCAAGTGGTTCTTCCCATAGCTCTCGTGAACGCTGGTATTGTTTCTGAACTTGACGCAATGCATCTTCAGAACCTTTTCGCTCAAACTTGTTGATTGCAATCAGATCCGCAAAATCGATCATGTCGATTTTTTCAAGCTGTGTCGGTGCACCGAATTCACTCGTCATTACATACATTGACAGATCCGTGTATTTTGTAATTTCAGCATCGCCTTGCCCGATACCACTTGTTTCAACAAGAATCAGATCATATCCTGCTGTGCGCACAACATCGAGTACATCCCCGATGGAACTTGATAATTCCGTATGGGAACCGCGTGTCGCTAAACTGCGCATATAAACACGGTTGTTAAAGATGGCATTCATGCGAATACGGTCACCTAATAAAGCCCCGCCAGTTTTTTGTTTTGTCGGATCGACTGAAATAATCGCAAGTTTCTTGTCCGGGAATTCTTGCAGGAATCGGCGGATAAGTTCATCTGTCAGCGAAGATTTCCCTGCTCCGCCTGTACCTGTAATTCCAATTACCGGTGTGTTTAAACTTTTTGCTCGGGCAAGCTGCAGCATTTCTTCGATTTCCGCATCCCCGCCATTTTCGGCAGCTGTAATTAAATTCGCCAAAATTTCCGGTGTATCGGTCGTAAGCTTTTCTAAAAGTTCTTTATAATTTCCTTTTAGCGTTGAAAAATCTGCACCTTCAAGCTTTTTGTTGATCATTCCTTGTAAACCTAATTGTCGCCCATCTTCCGGTGAAAAAATGCCGGCAATTCCGTAGTCATGCAGCTCCTTTATTTCACGCGGCAATATGACACCACCGCCGCCACCGTAAATTTTGATATGCGGCGCTCCCTTTTCACGAAGCAGATCGTACATATATTTGAAATATTCGATATGACCGCCCTGATATGAAGATAGTGCCACCCCTTGCGCATCTTCCTGAATCGCAGCATTCACCACTTCCTCAACGGAACGGTTGTGGCCTAAGTGAATAACTTCCGCACCACTTGACTGTAGAATTCGACGCATAATATTAATTGAAGCATCATGCCCATCAAAAAGACTTGATGCTGTGACAAAACGAATATGATTTTTTGGTTTGTATACTTCAGTTTTCCCCATTTTAATAGCCCCTTTGTTATGCTGAAATAATGAAAAATCACCATGCGAAGCAAACTCTTTAAATAGTTGCTCTACATGGCGATTCTCCTTTCCTAATTTTCAAACTGCATAATGCCTTGTAAAAACATTGTTGTTTGCAAGTTTATATATTGATCGATCGTATACCGTTTTTGAAGTGCCCACTTACGGAATGCCCAACTTTGCCCTTGTACGACGATGTGATTTGCCGCTAAATAGATTGCATCTTCAGACAGCGATAAATTGCCTGCTGCTACACAATCCTTTAATATGCGTTCAAAAATCGCAACCATTTCAAGTTCCTTATCGAGAATGTAATGCATCGCAGCTTTTGGCAATGACTTCGTTTCCTGATACATAATCGTAAACTCCTCAGGCATTTGATCAATAAGCAAATAATATTGACGGATTGCCTGTTTCAAGCCTCCGATCGTACCTGTATCGGAAGGGAAATCAGTTAAGCATTTCGTTACTTCATTGAAAATATTGTCGCATACTAAAAATAAAACATCTTCTTTCGTCCGTATATATTCATATAAAGTCCCGATAGAAAAACCGGCCGCTTTTGCAAGTTCCCTTGTCGTTGCACGATGGAATCCCTTTTCTTTGAAAAGCTTCACACCGGCATCGATAATTTGCTGACGGCGTGCGATTATTTTATTTTCATCTTTTATTGACGATTGGACGTGCAGCTTATCATTTTTTGCCATAGGCTACTTCGTAATCATACGCGAAATTACGAGGCGTTGGATTTCTTGTGTACCTTCATAGATTTGCGTAATTTTCGCATCGCGCATATAACGCTCTACCGGATAATCCTTCGTATAGCCATAGCCGCCGAATACTTGAACAGCTTCTGTCGTTACTTTCATCGCTGTATCACCTGCAAGCAGTTTTGCCATTGCCGATGCTTTTCCGTATGGTAAGTCATTTGATTCCAGCCACGCTGCCTGATAAGTCAATAAACGAGATGCTTCAATTTCTGTTGCCATATCCGCTAACTTGAATGATACACCTTGGTTTGCTGTAATCGGCTTGCCGAATTGAACACGCTCTTTTGCATAATCAACCGCAGCATCCAATGCGCCCTGCGCAATACCTACCGCTTGTGCTGCAATTCCATTACGTCCGCCATCGAGTGTTTTCATTGCGATAATGAAACCTTGACCTTCTTCGCCCAGTACGTTTTCTTTCGGTACACGGCAGTTGTCAAAGATGATTTCTGTTGTTGGCGATGAGCGAATTCCTAGTTTCTTCTCTTTTTTCCCTACCGAGAATCCCGGGAAGTCCGCTTCAACGATAAAGGCAGTCGTGCCATTTTTCGCTTCCGGATCTGTCACCGCAAATACGACATAAATATCTGCTACCCCACCATTTGTGATGAAGATTTTCGAACCATTTAAAATATAGTCGTCCCCGTCTTTTACTGCATATGTTTTCATTCCGCCTGCATCACTGCCTGAACCTGGCTCTGTTAAGCCGTAAGCACCGATTTTTTTACCTTCTGCCATTGGACGAAGATATTTTTGCTTTTGCTCTTCGTTACCGAATTTGAAAATCGGCCAGCCTGCAAGTGATGTATGTGCTGACAATGTTACCCCTGTCGATGCACAAACACGTGATAATTCTTCAACTGCGATACAGTATGCCAAGTAGTCAAACCCAGCTCCGCCGTATTCTTCCGGCCAAGGAATACCTGTTAAGCCTAGCTCGGCCATTTTATCGAAAATGCCTCTGTCGAATTCTTCGTGCTCATCGCGGTGCTCTGCTGTTGGTGCTACTTCATTGATTGCAAAATCGCGAATCATTTCGCGTAATTGTTGGTGTTCTTCTGATAATTGAAAGTTCATTTCCCCATGTCCCCTTTTTAAATATAGTAGAAGGTCTACGTCAACCAATCACATGCTTACTAATGACGATGCGCTGGATTTCGCTTGTACCTTCGTAGATTTGTGTTACTTTTGCGTCGCGGAAATAGCGTTCTACCGGATAGTCTTCGGTATAGCCGTAGCCTCCGAAAATTTGTACGGCTTCGATCGCTGTGTCCATTGCTGTTTGAGATGCGAACAGTTTTGCCATCGATGCCTCTTTTCCGCATGACAGCCCTTCACTGCGTAAATTTGCAGCCTGGTAAACGAGCAGTTTTGAAGCTTCCACAGCTGTTGCCATATCGGCAAGCTTAAAGCCGACCCCTTGCTGCTTGGCGATTGGTTTTCCGAACTGGATACGCTCTTTTGCATAGGCAGTTGCTGCTTCCAGTGCAGCTTCGGCAATTCCTAAACTTTGAGCTGCAATTCCGATCCGACCTACATCCAAGTTGGCCAACGCAATTTTAAAGCCGTCTCCTTCTTGCCCAAGCAAGTTCTCTGCAGAAATCCGCATATTTTCAAATGTAAGCTGAACCGTACGTGAACCGTGCAGCCCCATTTTCCGTTCGTCTTTCCCGATTATTAAACCGGGTGTATTCTTTTCTACTATGAATGCTGAAATCCCGCGTGAACCGGCTTCCGGATTTGTAGAAGCAAAAACGATATACACATCGGCTTCCCCGCCATTTGTAATGAATACTTTTGCACCGTCCAATACGTAATGTTCGCCGTCCCGGACTGCCTTTGTTTTCAGTGAACCAGCATCACTACCGGCACTAGGCTCAGTTAAACAAAATGCTCCGATCGATTCTCCGCTTGCCAGCTTCGGTACATATTTTTTCTTTTGGTCTTCATTGCCGAAATATAGAATCGGGTTTGTGCCGACAGAAGTATGGACTGACAAAATCACGCCCATTACCGCGCTTACTTTCGACAACTCATGGATCGCAATAATATAAGAAGTAAAATCCATCTCCGCCCCGCCGTATTCAGCAGGTGCCGTAATTCCCATCAGCCCGAGCTCACCCATTTTCGTCAGCAAATGCCTCGGGAACTCGCCCGCTTCCATCTGCTCGATAAACGGCTCAATTTCGGTTTTGGCAAAATCACGGACCATGTTACGCATCATTAACTGCTCATCAGTAAATTGTAAGTTCATAGAAGTCCCTCAGCTTTCGTATATGTAGAATCCTCGACCGCTCTTTTTGCCCAACCAGCCGGCTGCCACATATTTGCGTAATAACGGACATGGGCGATACTTACTGTCACCAAGTCCTTCGTGTAAAATTTCCATGATCGACAAGCATGTATCCAATCCGATAAAATCAGCCAGTGTTAATGGACCCATCGGATGATTCATCCCCATTTTCATTACATCGTCAATCGCTTCTTTCGTCGCTACCCCTTCGTACAGTGCATAAATCGCTTCATTGATCATCGGCAGTAAAATACGATTTGAAATAAAGCCCGGGAAGTCATTCACTTCCACACCTGTTTTCCCCAGCTGCTTTGTCATGTCTGCAACCATTTCGTACACGTCATCCGATGTTGCCAAGCCGCGGATAATTTCCACAAGTTTCATGACCGGTACCGGATTCATAAAGTGCATGCCAATTACTTGTTCCGGACGTTTTGTCACTGCCGCAATTTCAGTAATCGGTAAGCTCGATGTATTTGTCGCTAAAATCGCATGCTTAGGTGCAATTTCATCAAGCTGCCTGAAAATCGATTGTTTAATGTCCATGTTTTCTACTGCCGCTTCAATGATAATGTCCGCGTTTTTCGCGTCTTCAATCGTCAATGATTTAGTAATACGGTCTAACACAGCCGACTTTTCCTCTTCTGTTTTGCGCCCCTTTTCAACATCCCGTGCCAAGTTTTTCGTGATTGTATTTAAACCGCGTTCGAAAAACTCATCCTTCATATCATTTAAAATGACATCGTAGCCTGCCTGTGCACAAACTTGCGCGATCCCGGAGCCCATTTGCCCTGCTCCGATGACCATTACTTTTTGAATCGCCATTTATTTCATCCCCTTAGTTTGTAACTTCGATTAATACCGCGTCCCCTTGACCGCCGCCTGAACAGATAGCAGCAATTCCTAAACCGCCCCCACGACGTTTCAGTTCATAAGCGAGCGTTAAAATAATACGGGCACCACTTGCTCCAATCGGATGACCTAATGCTACGGCACCACCGTTAACATTTACTTTATTCTCATCCAGCCCGCTAATTTGATTGCTTACTAGAGCAACCGCTGCGAACGCTTCATTAATTTCAATTAAATCAATATCTGATAAAGTTTTACCTGACTTTTTAAGCAACTCATTTATTACAAGTCCCGGTGTTTGCGGGAAATCT
This sequence comes from Solibacillus sp. FSL W7-1436, assembly GCF_038007305.1. Lineage (NCBI taxonomy): Bacteria > Bacillati > Bacillota > Bacilli > Caryophanales > Caryophanaceae > Solibacillus > Solibacillus sp. FSL W7-1436. The sequence goes on along the minus strand of NZ_JBBOWV010000001.1, from coordinate 1,968,683 downwards.
TCCGGCGCTACCCCAACTTCCGCATGTGCAACAATTGTTGCGAGCGGCTGACGATTTTCCTGCTGTGCTTTTTCTTCACTCATCAGTACAAGTGCACACGCCCCGTCATTCACACCTGGTGCATTTCCGGCTGTAATTGTGCCATCACTGCTGAATGCCGATTTTAGTTTTGTTAGCGTTTCCAAAGTTGTTCCTGCTCGTGGTGCTTCGTCCGTTTCAACAAGAAGCGGCTCGCCTTTTCGCTGTGGAATTTCCACTGCTACGATTTCCTCGGCAAATTTACCTGAGTCAATTGCTGCAAGTGCTTTTTCATGACTGCGGACTGCCCATTCATCCTGCTGTTCACGGGAAACCTCAAACTTGCTTGCAGTGTCATTGCCGTAAATGCCCATATGCACTTGTTTCGGATGGAATGCACAAGACAAACCGTCATAGATCATACCGTCTACTAAACTCGCATCTCCCATACGCAGACCAAATCTCCCTTTTGGCATATAGTACGGTGCGTTTGACATTGATTCCATTCCACCTGCCACGATCACTTCTTCGTCCCCTAATCGAATAAGCTGATCTGCAAGTGTTACACTGCGCATTCCTGAAGCACATACTTTGTTGATTGTTTCTGTTTTTACATTCCATGGAATTCCTGCTTTTGTTGCAGCCTGTCGTGAAGGGATCTGCCCCTGCCCTGCCTGCAATACGGTTCCGATAATGACTTCATTTACTGCATCTGCTTCTACATTCGCCTTTGCCAATGCTTCTTTAATTGCAATTCCGCCTAAATCACTTGCTGTTAATGAACTTAATGCGCCACCAAATTTACCGAATGGTGTTCTTGCGCCGTCTATAATGACTGTTCTCGACAATCCATACACCCCTTTGTTTGAATTAATCCGAATATGTACATCGCCATCCGTATTGTGAAGTTCTGCTTTGCAGGCTATTAATCTATTAGTAAAGATCCCCATCACTTACTAATAAAAATACTGCTTGCAGTCTGTAATTAATAATTCGACTGAACGCTCGCTCAATCATTATTTAGAAAAAAATGAGAGTATTTACAACTCTCATTTCTTCGCTTACTTTTATTGTATTAAATCCTTTTTGAATTCGCAACAATTATTCAAATATACTGACTATAAATTTTATTCTCGTTAATTCATATATTATTTGTTTTGTTCGTTATTTTCATTTGCTGCCGGTGTTGCGTCTGTTGCTGCCTGCTGCTCTTCCGGAAGCTTTGAAGATTCATCAGGTGTTCCCTGTTTTTCAACTTCAATTGTTTCAGCAGGTGCTACCACCGTTTCTTCCACTACTTCTTCTTGCACTTGTTGAACTTGTGCTTTTTCCGGTGTTCCGAATACTGCACGTTCTAAAATTTCTGCGATATCGTAAGTACCGACTGTATCTTCCACTTCTTTTGCTTTCGTTCCATCCGAAAGCATTGTTAAACAGTAAGGACAGCCTGAAGAAATTACAGATGCCTGTGTTGCAATTGCCTGTTCTGTACGGGCAACATTAATACGGTTTCCGACATGCTCTTCCATCCACATTAAACCACCGCCTGCACCACAGCACATACCATCTTCACGATTACGTTCCATTTCAACCAGCTTCACGCCTGCAATTCCTTTTAAAATTTCGCGTGGCGGATCGAATACATCATTATAGCGTCCTAAGTAACATGAATCATGGAATACAATCGTTTCATCAACACGGTGATCCATTGTTAAACGGCCTTCCTGAACGAGGTCGTACAGCAATTCTGTATGGTGAAGCACTTCACCGCTCCAGCCGAAATCCTGATACTCATTTTTGAAAATATTGTATGCGTGCGGGTCAATCGTTACAATTTTCGTCACACCATTTTTCTCAAATTCATCAATGTTGGCCGTAGCAAGCTCCTGGAACAGGAATTCATTACCTAAACGGCGTGGTGTATCCCCTGAATTCTTTTCTTTGTTACCTAAAATAGCAAACTTCACGCCTGCTTTGTTCATTAGTTTAGCGAACGCCAATGCAATTTTTTGTGAGCGGTTATCAAATGACCCCATTGAACCGACCCAGAATAAATACTCCATTTCTTCGCCTGATTTTTTCAATTCTTTAACTGTTGGAACGTGAACTGTTTCGTCAAGCTCTCTCCAGTTTTCTTTTTCTTTACGGTTTAAACCCCATGGATTCCCTTGTCGCTCAATGTTCGTCATTGCGCGTTGAGCATCCGGATTCACTTTACCTTCTGTCATCGTTAAATAACGACGTAAATCGATAATTTTATCAACATGCTCATTCATTACCGGACATTGATCTTCACAGTTACGGCATGTTGTACAAGCCCAGATTTCTTCTTCTGTAATAACATCGCCGATTAATGACGGGCTGTAAATATCCTCGATTACCGCACCTTCAGCACCAGCAGCCATCGCCAATTGGTTACCCTGTGTATTATTGAAGAACGAGAATGGCACCCAAGGCTTTTTCTTTAGCTCAACTGCACCAGTAAATGTTAGATGGTCACGCAGTTTTACGATCAGGTCCATCGGTGAAAGCATTTTTCCTGTTCCTGTTGCCGGACACATATTCGTACAACGTCCACACTCTACACATGCGTACAGGTCAAGCATTTGCTTTTGCGTGAAATCGTGAATTTTCCCGACTCCAAGCGGCGGCATACTTTCCTCATCTTCCGCTTCTTCCAATGCGGCAAAATCGACTGGACGCAATGTTCCAATACGGTCTTGACGGTTGTAATAAACGTTGAAAATCGATGTAATTAAGTGGAAGTGCTTGCCTTGCGGGATATAAACAAGGAATGCTAATAACGCCAGCAAGTGTGCCCACCACATAACGAAGAACATGACAGCTGCAATCGTCGGATCCATCCATTGGAATACCCAGGCAACTGCAGATGCTACTGGTTCTGATCCTGTTAAACCGTGATCATGCCAAATTAAGTAAAAGCCATTACCGAATAATGTAGCAAACATTAAAATAGCTAAAAACATATAAACTAAACCATTTTTAAAACCTTGTTTTAAGCGGGCAAGTTTCTCCATATAACGACGGTAAAATGCAACCGCTACCGCGATTAAGATCGTTAATACAACAAGCTCCTGTGTAAATGTAAATACCGGGTACAGACCGCCCAGCGGAAGATGTGATCCCGGTGCGAGACCTTTCCAGATTAAATCGATAGCCCCAAATTGAACCATTAAAAATCCGTAGAAAAACAGAACGTGTACAAGTCCCATCTTCTTATCTTTTAATAGTTTAGACTGGCCAAATACTTTCTCAACGATATCTTCTATGCGTTCAGAAAATTTATGATTGAACTCTTCTTTACGACCAAGTTGAATATAGTCATAACGTGTTTTCAGCAAATATGCGAATAACCCCAGCGCATAAAGTAACACGGCGATGAATGCAATCCAGTTAATAATTAAAAATGTATTCATTGTTTTCCCCCCTGGAATACGAAGTTTTTACCCCTTTGTTTATCCAATTCACCCCGATAAACTATATAAATCTATAAACCCATTGTAGTTATGAATGAGCATTCAGTCAACAGATTTCGTCATTAATTCTGAAAATTAAATCTAAATATAAAAAATGCTAGTTAGACAATTTTTTTGTCTTAACTAGCATTTTTCGTTTATTTAAATACGTCTGCACTGCGAATATATTCGACATCCTGGACTGATAATCGGTGGTTTACGACACGTGCTGCAGCAAATAAATAATCCGATAATCGATTTAAATATTTCTGTACGACAGGTGAAACATCTTCAATTTCTTTCATTAAAGAAACAGTTTCCCGTTCTGCACGGCGGGCAACAGTGCGGGCGATATGCAGAGTAGCAGCTGCAGGCGCCCCACCCGGTAAGATGAAACGTTTTAATGGCGGTGCTTCTTCGGAAAGCGCATCAATACGGTTTTCCAAAACAGTGATCGGTTCTTCGGCAAGTTTGTAATGGCGTTCTTTCATTACATTTGCCAAGTCTCCTCCTCCATCAAACAATTCATGCTGAATCGCAGTTAAATCTTCAATCAGATCCTTGAACTTTTCCTGGTCCAGTTCACTGACAGCTTTACCGATAAATGAATTCAGCTCATCAATTGTGCCGTATGCTTCAACACGCAGATGGTCTTTATCGACACGTCCTCCAATAATGCTCGTTTTCCCTTTATCGCCTGACTTTGTATATAATTTCATCAATAATCACCCTTTCCACTTAATATTACTTCTAGGTTTTTTTAAAATTCCCTTTAGGTATAATGGCTTTCTTTAACGGAAGTATTATTCTTCGAAGACAGTTTACTTATTATAATGGAGTTTATATTTTTTAATTGCCTCTATTGTAACTTCGAAAACAGCCCGTCCGATCAGTTTGCCGATTTCCGTGATAGGTCCGGCATATGTCATTTCTTCCCCTTGTTGGGTAGCAGCGATCAATAGACTGTCGGTTGCGGTACTTGTTGCAATTGTATTTGTCACTGAATCTTTTATTTGCTGATCTGCCATTGCTTTCGTTTTTGCTTCTGTAGCCGTAATCATCGCCTGAATAAATGCTTCATCTGTCAGTTTCCCATTAATGATGACCCATGTATTAATCGTACCAACATGTGGCTCATCTTCCCGCAAATATGTTTTGGTAACGTCGACACTGTTTCCTACCCCTGCTGTTACCATGACAAGAATTTCTGTATTATTTTTCGAGAAACGCCGAATTACTGCGCAGCTTGTTTCGACTGCCGTCAGCATAACTACTGTATTTGTTGGAGAAAACTTACGCTCTATTAAAAATTGCTCCGTTTCCTCCTTCACATTATAAATATCGTATTCTGGCGCAATGGAACGATTGAGCAATGTGTCATACCAGCCTATGCCGGCATTATGCACAGCAGAAGAAATTACTTTGAGCGGTGCCTGAGCCTGATATTCGATATAGTCTTCCGTTATTTGAAACTGGTCCATCCGGATTGTCGCAGCTTTTCGTACCATTTCGTTCGTTGGCAGCATTGTAATTTGCGGTTTAGGCAGTTCCGGGTGAGGATATGTCGCAATTCTAGCCTGATACACATCGGCAATCTGTTCTTGCAACACAACTTCATGAGGCTCACCGAACGCCCGTACTTTACCACTTTCCAACAGTAGGAGCTCATCACAGTAAAGGGATGCCAAGTTAATATCATGGAAAATCGAGACAACTGTCAGTCCCTGTACCTCAACTTGCATCCGGATCATATCCAGAATCTGCTTTTGATGGGCGATATCCAAATGGTTTGTCGGTTCATCCAATAGAAGCAGTTCTGAATTTTGTGCAAGTGCCTGGGCAATAAATACCCGTTGCTGCTCGCCTCCCGATAAAAACTCCAAGTACTGATTTTTATAGTGTGACACACCCGTACTTTCCATTGCCCGCTGAACAGTCTTTTCATCTTCTTCGGTCCAGGAAGAAAAGAAGCCGCTTTGATGTGGGTAACGACCTAACGAAACCGCATCATATACACTGTTCGTAAATGCACTTGCATTTAATTGAGGCAGAACGGCCATCTTTTTCGCCAATTGCTTGTTATCATAACTTTTAAGCGGTTTTGCTTCGATGAAAATTTCACCTGTTTCAGGCTTCAGCACACCACTGATCATTTTCAGTAATGTCGATTTCCCGCTGCCGTTCGGACCAAGAATCCCTAGTATTCTACCTTTTTCCACGTGAAACGTCATATTTTTTATTATCGTTTTCCCGCCATAACCACCTGATAAATTATTTACTTTTAACATTATGCAACAACCTTTCTACGTTGCTTGAAGAAAATATAGGCAAAGACAGGCGCGCCAATAAAGGAAGTAATAACACCAATCGGCAGTTCAATAGGGGCAATAATTGTACGCGATACTAAGTCACAAATGACGAGCAGGCTTGCCCCGTTCAAGAACGACAATGTCAATAAATGTCGATGATCTGCTCCGATCAGCAGGCGAATCATATGCGGAACAACTAACCCTACAAACCCGATTGTACCCGATGCTGCAACAGCTGCTCCTGTTAAAATGGAACCGCCCGCCAAAATCATATACTTGCTGCGCTCTACATTTACACCTAAATACTTGGCGCGCTCTTCCCCATAAATCATCGCATTCAGTTCACGGCGAGTGAGCCAAATAATTGCCGTACCGATCACCATAAATGGCAGCACCATCTGGACATATGGCCAACCTCGCATCGACACACTTCCAAGGAGCCAGCCGATAATTTCTCTTAGCTGTTCACCAGTAAGTGCGACCATTAAGGAGATGCAGGACCCTAAAAATGAGCTGAAAATAATCCCCGTCAAAATCAGTGTCTCCATTTTCATCGAGCGGTCAACAAGTCGGGCAAATGTCAGGACGATAATCATCGTACATGCAGCTCCGGCCATACTGAATACAGGCAATGTGAAGACACCGAGCACCGGTATTGAAATTCCTAAAAAGATTGTCATGACCGCACCTACCGAGGCTCCTGATGAAATACCCAGCGTATACGGATCAGCCAAAGGGTTTTTAAGTAACCCCTGAAATGCTGCTCCGGCTATCGCCAAGGATGCCCCGATTAATGCAGCTAAAATGACACGGGGCATTCGGATTTTCCACAAAATACTGTATGCAACCGGATCAGTCGTTTTATCCCATAAAGTTGAGAAAGGAATATCTACTGATCCGAATGAAATGCCGATCCATATACTGCTTAAAAGTAATCCAATCGATAGTACATAGGCGATTGAATATTTTCTATTCATTAAATACCTCTGGATAAATCGCTGCACCTATTGATTCAATACCATCAACTATACGAGGACCTTGTCGACTTGTCGTATCGCCGTCTATTAATTTCACATTGCCGTTTTTCACTGCATCCATTTCGGCATATGCATCGTTTTTCTCGATTGCCGCCATGTCGCTTTCATACGTTACTAAAATAACATTCGGATTACTGTTTACAAATTGCTCTGAGCTGTACATCGGCCAGCCTAGTTCAGGAACAGCATTTTCTGCATTTAACACGTCCAGCATTTCACTGATGAATGTTTCTTCTCCTGCTGCATAAAGATCCGGATCTGTTCCAACAACGATGAACACCGACTTTTCTTCCAGGTCGGCTACTTTCACTTCAATTTCTTCAATTCCTTCTTTGATTGAGGCCACCATTTCTTTTGCTTGTTGCTCTTTATCTGTCAGCTGCCCGATTTGTTCGATCGTTTCATATGTTTCTTCAAATGTTTTCGCATCTTTTACAACAAATACGGGAATGCCTACTGATTCCAACTGTGCAATTGCCTGTTCATTGAAGCTGTACATTCCGGATTCATGTGCTAAAACTAAATCGGGTTGCAGGCCGATGATTTGTTCCAGATTGAACTCCATGCCGCCAACCGATTCCTTTGTTAATGCTTCTTCAGGATATGTATCATTGTCGTTCACAGCGATGATTTCATCGTTTAATCCTATGCCGAATAAAATTTCCGTGTTCGATGGAGCAAGTGTAATGATGCGCTCTGGCGCTTTTTCAAGCGTAATTTCTTTGTCCAAGGCATCTTTTAATGTAACCGGGAATTGTGCTGTTTCAGTTACCTCTTTGCTTTCATTTGCTGTTTGATTATCCGTTGCTTTTTCCGAATTACATGCAGTTAATGTTACTGTAAGTAATGCTGCGGAAGAAAGCAGTTGCCATTTTTTCAAAATAAATTTCCTCCTTAAATTTGAGAATTAGAAAGGTTCTATATTAACTGTCAGGGGAATATCAAATTGTTTCATACATGTCTCTATTATCCGTTGATTTCCATTACGGGCGGACGCTTTCCGCGGGCGCGGCTCGAGCCTGTAGTCTCTCCCTCGCGCTGTTCCCGCTGGAGTCTGCCGCCCTTCATTCCAATCAACTCCTGTTTAGTCAAAGAATGCTCCTATATCTTTGTATCCTATATAGTAAGCTGTATGAAATTGTTGAACCCCTAATAAATGACTATAGAACAAAAAAAGCTTCCCTACTAAAATGAAGGAAACTTTACGTATGCAAATAAAATTCAAAGAAAAAAGAATTTATCCGCCACATCCTATCCTCGTAGGTTTAATTTAGGGCATTATAAAGGCAGGTCTCCTGGCTTATGCATAACGTTGAAGAGCGCCTTCCCGAAATTTTTTCAGTGGCATGTTGCTTTCAACTAGCAATTACAGTGGCGGGACCGCATCGGATTTGAACCGATTTCCCTTTTACTCCTTACTCAATCCATCGAGTAAGAACCTTTATCGTCCATATAAAGTTAATAGCTCTATTATAGCGGATATTCAGAAAAAAGTATGCTTAAATTTCAGTTAATTCAACTTGATTTGTGTTAATCATGGATAAAAGAACGAATTATTCTTTTTCTTTCAAGTTTTTTTCAATTGCCGTTTCAGCTAAACGTTTAATTGTAATGTCATCCATTGGAGGATTGTGCAGACCTGCACGTACATCACGGTAATAGCGTTGAAGCGGGTTTGATCTTTGCAGGCTTTTTGCCCCAACTAAACGCATCGCATTATCTACAACCTCGATTGCTGTGTTTGTCACGACATGTTTTGCAATATTGATTTCATTAACTAATGTCGCCTTTTTAATCGGATCATTATAAAGCCCTGCAACACCGTAAATTGTAAAGCGTGCCTTCGTTAACGCCAAATCCATTTCTCCGATCAGTGTTTGCACGTTCGGCAACTGGGCAATTGTTCCTTGAATACTGTTCGGGGAATGACTATTCGCAAAGTCAACGGCGTAATCGCGTGCAGCCTGGGCAATCCCTAAATAAGTTGCCGGGATGAGCAGCAGCCAGCCATTCAGTTTAAAGCCGGTTGAATAGTTCGGGATCTCCACTAAGTTTGTATTATTAACACGGACATTATCAAGCACTAAATCATCGCTTCCCGTACCGCGCATTGACGCAACATCCCAAGTGTTTTCGACTTTTACCCCATCTGTCGTTTTCGGAACGAGGAAAAATCCTAACTGGGCCTCATCTTCAATCCATGCCGATACTAAAAAATAATCGAGGTCCGGTGCACCGCTCGTATAGTTTTTACGTCCATTAATTATATAGTCATCACCATCACGTTTTGCCAAAGTCCCCGGACGTCCGCCACGCACCGGGCTTCCCATCGCAAACTCGCTTACCGCCCGATTAACCGTAGCACCATTTGCAATTTCTTTGCCAAACCAGTCGAGCTTTTGTTCATCCCAGTAACGATTTTCGAAAATCTCGCCTACATTTTGAATTGTCCATGATACAGCCAGCCCCGTGCTTCCGCAATAGCTGGCCAATGTTTCCTGCAGCAGCAGCGCATCATATACTGTGAAGCCATCTCCGCCATATTCCTTTGGCAATGTTATTTTTGTATAGCCGATTTCTCTCAGCTTCCGGAAATTTTCAAATGGAAATGTCGCTTGTTCATCTGTTTGCCGAGCGTGTTCTTTCACGCTCTCTGATATTGTTTCGAGCTTTTTCAGCCATTGCTGCTGCTCGTCGGTTTGAATAAATAATTCCTTGCTCATGAAAAGCACCACCTCATATTTATTGTCCTGTATATAGAAGTCAACTTTAATAGTACGTTTCGGAAAATTACAAGTCAATAGATATCCCTAGTTCCTTTATAGGGATTCAATACGTTTTGTGTCTTTTTCATTCAAAGAAAAAACACCCTATTTCCTTATATGGAAATAGAGTGCCTTGAATTATTGAATTACATTTTTTCAGGTGCGCTTACACCGATTAGTTTCAGTGCATTCGCTAATGTAGTTTTTACTGCTGTGATCAATGCTAAACGAGCTTCTGTCAGCTCTTTGTTATCTGGATTCAATACTTTTTCTGCATTGTAGAAACTATGGAATGCAGCTGCCAAGTCTTGAATATAGTTTGCGATACGGTGTGGTGTGCGGTGTTTCGCTGCATCTGCCACGATTTGCGGGAATGCCCCTACTTTTTTAAGCACATCTTCTTCTTTTTCTGCTACTAGCAAGTTCAGGTTTTCCAATGATGCTTCGAAACCTTGCTCGTTTGCTGCACGTAAAATTGATGAAATACGAGCATGTGCATACTGTGCGTAATATACCGGGTTTTCGTTCGATTGTGATACCGCTAAGTCCAAATCGAAATCCATATGTGAATCCCCTGCTGTTTTAACGAAGAAATAACGTACAGCATCCAAACCTACTTCTTCTACTAATTCACGCATCGTTACAGCATTACCAGTACGTTTACTCATCTTGAATTTCTCGCCGTTTTTGTAAAGCTGAACCATTTGGATAATATCTACTTCCAGTGTACCGCGGTCATATCCAAGTGCTTCGATCGCCGCTTTCATACGTGGAATATAGCCGTGGTGGTCAGCACCCCAAATATTGATCAGCTTATCAAAGCCGCGACGTAATTTATCTTCGTGGTAAGCAATATCCGGCGTTAAATATGTGTATGAACCATCGTTTTTGATTAATACGCGGTCTTTGTCATCACCGAATGTTGTTGAACGGAACCAAGTCGCGCCTTCTTCATCAAATACATGGCCATTTGCTTTTAATTTGTCTAATGCTACATCGATTTTACCGTTTTCGTATAAAGATGTTTCTGAATACCAAACATCAAATTCAACACGGAAATTTTTAAGGTCATTTTGCAGTTTAGCCAATTCCAGTTTCAAGCCGTGCTCACGGAAAAATTTAAAGCGTTCTTCATCCGACTTGTCCAAAATTGTTGCACCGAATTCTTCAGCAAGTTTACCGGCAATTCCGATAATATCAGGACCGTGGTAACCGTCTTCCGGCATTTCCGCGTCCATTCCTAATGCTTGCTTATAACGGGCTTCCAAAGAATACGCCAAGTTATTAATTTGGTTGCCGGCATCATTAATATAATATTCGCGTGATACGTCAAAACCGGCAAAATCCAATACATTACATAATGAATCCCCTACAGATGCACCGCGCGCATGGCCTAAATGCAAGTCGCCAGTCGGGTTAGCTGAAACGAACTCGACCTGTACTTTTTCTCCTGCGCCTGCAGTTGAACGACCATAGTTTTCGCCTTGTTCAAATGCTGCTGTAACAACACTCGCCAAGAAGTCTTTACGTACAGTAATATTCATGAAACCTGGTCCTGCAATTTCAACCTTCTCGATGTCTGTGCCTTCAGTTGTTAAATGCTCTAAAATTGTTTCTGCAATTGCACGTGGCGGCTTCTTCGCCAGTTTAGTTAATTGCATTGCGATATTTGTTGCAAAGTCACCGTTTGCTTTATCTTTAGGTGTTTCTAAATGGATGTTGATTTCCGTGCCCGCTTCTACTAGGCCGGCTTGATCGATTGCCGCTTTTAATGCTGCTTTAATCGATTGCTGTAATTGTTCTACTGCGTTCATAGTTATACCTCCGTAAATTCAATGTCTAATTTGTAATGGCCAACTGAATTGCCACCTATGATAAGGTCATAATGCGTTTTAAATTGCCCTGACACTTTTTCGCTTTGTACTACTTCAATGGCTAACTGGTGTGTATCGGTAACAAGAGGTAATGAGCCGAATGGACTTTCATAATGACCATTTTCGCGTAAGTCCGGATTTAAAGGCAATCGCATGTTCACTCCGCCTTTTCGCATAATAAACGAATTCGCTTCATTGAGTTTGATCGTCGTCTGAATTTTCAGATCCTCCTGAACTTCCTCATAGCGCAAATAATGATTGTTTCCTTTTTCTACACAATTGCCTTCAAGCCACATTTCATATTTTTCAAGCTCGCCCCCGGTTGGAATGATCGAGGAAACTAGTTTGATTTTGACTGTTTTCCCGCTCTCGTTCGCCATAGCAGTCAGCTCCTATACATATATTTCTATAACCTTTTTATTATAGGATAAGTACCTCTCTTTAAGCAACAACGAACTTAACTTTGCGCTTACTCCTTCATTCAACTTGATTTGAACGGTTTTTATTTAATTCCACTATTTTTATAGTAATTTTCGTTCAGAACTGTAATGATTAAAGTATAAAGGAGCTTATTATGTTAATTGAAATATTATCTTACTTCTGTATATTATTTACGTTTACACTTTTAATTTATTGGCCATTTATCAACCACTTTAAACAAACACCGTTCATCAATCGGTCGCTTCCTTATATGATTGGAGTAAAATTCGGTATAACAGGACTTATATTGTCATTTTCGGCCGTGCACCTTACGAATAATTTTATGATGAACATTCAGTATATTCCGGTGTTATACAGTGGTCTATTAGGCGGGCCGTTTGCAATTCTGATCAGTGGTCTTATTATAGGAACCGGACTGTTTTTCCTGCCATATTTGGCATTGTTACCGATGATCCTGAATATTAATTTTCTTGTACTTGTTGTGACATTGTTCTTTGTCACAAGGAAATATAAAATGACTACCAAAAATATATTTATATTTTTCTGGGTTTGCTTTATTGAAACATTCATCGCATTATTCCTTGGGCTTTGTTTCAATTCTAAAAGCTTTGAATATTTATTGATTTACGGCATCTTTACGATTTTTTCATTTTATTTCATTTACATTGTTATCCGTCAAATAAAACTTGCCAACGATACAGTAAAACAGACAACCCATTTGAAAAAAATCGATTTTTTGACACAGTTGCCAAACAACAAAGAAAACGAAAAGCATATTAAATACCTGATTAAAAAGAAATCCCCTTTCAATTTATTGCTCGTGGACATTCGGGATTTTAAAATGCTGAATTTGCAGTATGGTTTTTCGACAGGCGATCTTGTTATTAAACAACTTGCCCAACACCTGATGGAATATGCCAGTAAAAATGGTGCTTATGTCAGCCGATTGGGCGGTGAGGAGTTTCTTCTTGTTTTAAAGGATGTACCTCCTGCCGTTGCAATTGTAGAGGCCAATAATCTAATAAATATGATCTCCCAACAGCCGTTCAAAGTATCCTCAGATCTATCTTTACATATTTCTGTATCGGTAGGAATTAGTTCCTATCCTGATAATGGACAAACATCTTTGGAGCTACTTGAAAATTTAGTAATAGCAAAACAGCAGGCAAAAATAAAACTATCTTCTTATTTCCATATAAATAATTTAAAATAACGGGTAATGATATATTACCAAGGTGGGTGATGCCATGTTTTTTGAGCTGACAATCAACTTTTCAATTCTGTTTTGCTTTACGATTTTAATTTTCTGGCCCTTTATTCAATATGAAGATAATCCTTTCATCCATAAATATAAGTCCATTATCGTCGGGGTGACATTCGGATGTGCCGCATTTATATTAACTGCACTGGCTACTCCCTATGCTAATGGAATGCTGATAAACAATCGGATTATTTTTGTGCTTTTCAGCGGTTTACTTGGAGGCCCTGTTTCAATGTCAATTACAGGCTTTATCATTGTAATTAGCCGTTTTGCTTTATTGTACACAACCATATTGTCGTTCGTAATAATGCTGAATACTTTAATCGTGACATTAATTGCAGCCTTTATAGCTTATAAACGACCGATTACGTATCAAAATATCCCGGTTTATTTTTTCATTATAACTATCGAACATCTAATCATTCTTATTATATTTGACCGGTTTGCAGTAAACGGACTGCCTTATTTAATTCTTTATTTTATCGTTTCGGTTCTCACTTTTTTCGCGGTTCGAAAAATTTTAATGCAGCTTGAACATAAAAATAAACAAATTAAACAAATCTATGCACTAAGGAAAACGGATTTGCTTACACAGCTGCCGAATAATATAGCGATTGAGCAAAAGTTATTGTCTTATGTGAATGCGAAAATACCATTTGAATTGCTTCATATCGATATTCGTCAGTTTCGCGAATTAAATTATCTGTATCACTATAGAGCAGGTGATGAGGTGCTCGTACAAATTTCACAACTGCTGGAAAACCAGCTGCCGGAAAATGCTCATATTGGACGAATTGATAGTGATGAGTTTTATGTCGTGCTCCCCGAGATGGCACCTGCAGAAGCGATTACTCTAGCCTATTCAATTAATAAATCTGTGCAGCAGCTTACTTTTGAAAACTATCCTTCCCATCAACTGACTCTTGCGATTGGCATCTGCTCATATCCGCAAAATGGACAGACTGTCAGAGAGCTTTACCGCTTTTCAAATGTTGCCTTATTAAATGCAAAACATCAGTCAAATATTCAAATCTGCCATTATAATCAAATTAAACAGCGATATTAAAAAGGTGTGTTAAAAGTCGAATTAACTTTTAACACACCTTCCTTATTATATTTCCTGAAATTTACATTTTATAAAATTTATGATGTCAAACGCCACAAGCATCCTTTATATCCGCCATTTCCCGTTTATATAACAATTACATATCTTTACTGTTACATTCCACTTTTAATATTAATAAAGGGTATATAATAGCAGCATATTTTTTTTAGAGGTGTTTATTGATGAAAAAACGGATAACGTGGGTGGATATTACGAAAGGCTTCTTAATGATCCTTGTCGTCATCGGGCATTATCCAGGAGAGCTTGAATTTCCACTTGCTAAATATATTTACTGGTTTCATATGCCTGCATTTTTCATATTAAGCGGTTTGTTCTTTAAACCGATTTTAGATAAAAAGGATATAAAGCTGATGGTTTACAAGCGTTTCATGCAATTAATCTTCCCTTACCTATTTTTCCTGGCGAGTATTACATTCGTCCGTTATGGAATGGAGATGTTTTCAGGTAATTGGGATTTAACATGGTATCTTAATGACTTATGGACACTTGCCATCGGAGGACGTTTTATTCGCGGAGCATATGGTGTTTTCTGGTTCGTGACAACCTTATTCTTCACATATTTATTATTCATGTGGTTGACGACCTACTTCAATCGGATGAAACAATTTATAATTCTAGGACTCTTTTATGTTATCGCACATTTTGAGAGCATCATCGCTATGCAAGTCATCAGCGGTAAGCCATCTGAAGCAGCACAATCGATTCCAATGATTTGGAACGTCGATGTTGCGCTGATGGCAATCGTCTATTTTGCAATCGGATATTATTTTAAAGAATTGTGGATGGATATTTCAAAACGATGGATGGGGATAGCCGTGTTCCTGAGTGCGACGGCGGTATTGATTGATAACTACCATATTATCGATTACCGACTGAGCATGAAGTTCTTACGGTATGAACATTTGATATTGGATTTGGTCATTCCCATCTCATTTACAATCGTTTTAGTAGGGTGCTTCCAGCTGCTCGCAGAAAAACTGTCGCTTAACTGGCTGCGGAAAATAGAAAAGCATTCGCTTTCCATTATGTATCTGCATATTTTTGCGGATATTATTTTAAATGATTATTTCACTTACGGGCTTATTGGTTATACAACAATCGGGATATTCATTCCTATCATTGTTTCAATTTTAATAAAAAAATGGCTGCCGCACGGAACAATTCTACTTGGCGGTTTTTCCATCAAGAAAGAAAAGACCTCTATACCGACATAAAAAAGCTGGTTGGACATAGAGGCCGGGACATAACCCAAAAACACTATTTTTCTCAGAGAAAAATAGTGTTTTTTTGCTGCGCGTTAAAATTGATTTCCATTCCGGGACGCTTTCCGCGGGCGTGGCGTGGGGCTGGGGCTAACACGATGTTAGTCACAAAAGCGTTGCCACAGGATGTGGCGCTCTTAGCTTTTGTTCCTAAGTCTCAGGCATCGGTGCTTTATCCTATTGTAAACGAAGCTTGTCGACCCAAACTTCATACCCTTTTCCGTTCAAATGAAGCCCATCAACTGTAAATTGCTTAGCGAGTTGTCCGTTTTTATCGATAAAGCTTGAGTACAGATCGATATACTCAATCCCCTTGTCATCGGCAATCTGTTGCAAAATTACATTAAACCGTTTCACTTTATCATTTGTCACTTCATTTCCTAATAACCCGTTATTCACAGGGAGGATTGATTGAATTGCGAGTTTTGTATCTTTTCCTTTAAACGCATCCACAATCTTCTCAACATTGCGTTTATATACTTCGTCTTCTGTTTCGTAACGGATATCATTGACCCCAATCATTAAATACGCCTCTTTCGGGTTGCGATCCACTACTTCCTGAATACGTTTCAATACCCCTCCTGTCCAATCATTCCGGATTCCTCGATTCAGCACAACTTCACTTGGAAAGTATTCCTGGAATTCGCCGTAATCGGAAATACTGTCACCAATGAAAACTTTATCTGCATTACTAATTGACGACTTTTCAAATACGCTTTTTTTCGTGGAGTAATAGGCAGAATCCGTTTTGGGCGAAGGTGTTGCCTGCATTTTTGCTTTTATAAAATCCAATCCGCCGATATTTTTCACCACATAACTTCCTGTTCCTAACAACAGGACATTGAATAGCAATGAAATAATTAATATAATATGACCCTTTTCCAACATAAACACTCCTATTTCTGACTTGCCTCTGTGTAGCTGAACTACATGTAAAGATCACCACGTACTGTTGCAATACTCTATGTATTAATTTTGGGGGTATCGAAGCGAAATATGCCTTTTTATATGTGGAGGCCCCCAAAGTATCCGGTTCGACCGAGCACTTTCATGACAGCAGCATGTCATTCTATATACCCCATTAAGTTTGAACTGTAACATGGCGTCGCCTGGATATTTCCCCAATTAATCGCCTCTTTTAGCACAATTTCCTGTTGCACATAAAGGCTGCAGCAACCTCCGAAATAAAAAAAGGTACTCGACCAAGCTCGAGTACCATCAAAATAAAATTAGCAGTTAACAACACCTCAATGTCCTGCTATCTCTCTGTTTTATAAATCCCTGCTATTTCACCCAGCCTAAAATCATTTCGCGGATCAATTTTGCAGCAGTGTTTACTGTAATTTCCGAGTGATCATAAATTGGTGCTACTTCAACTAGGTCAAAGCCGACAACATTCACTTCAGAGCGTGCGATTTCATGAATTGATGCCAAAAGTTCTTTAGGTGTAATACCACCAGCATCAACAGTGCCTGTCCCAGGTGCATGTGCAGGGTCCAATACGTCAATATCGATCGTCACATAAACATTGCGTCCTTTTAATGTAGGCAACACTTGCTTTAACGGCTCGAATACTTCAAACAATGAAATATGCATGCCATTTTCTTTTGCCCATTGCAGCTCTTCTTTTAAGCCTGAACGGATTCCGAATGAATAAACATTCTCAGGTCCGATTGTATCGGCAATTTTACGAATTGGTGTTGCGTGTGAGTATTGCTCCCCTTCGTAATCTGTACGTAAATCAGTATGTGCATCAAAATGGATGATCGCTAAATCTTCGTACTTTTCATAGACAGCTTCCATTACAGGCAATGATACTAAATGCTCTCCACCCATCCCTACTGGAATTTTATCGTCTGCCAGTACTTGACGGACAAACGTCTTAATTTCTGCTAATGATTTTTCCGGATTACCGAACGGCAGTGGAATATCCCCCGCATCAAAAAATGGTACATCTGCAAGCTCACGGTCTAAGTAGAAACTGTATTCTTCCAGACCAACCGATACTTCACGGATTCGGGCAGGACCAAAACGTTGGCCCGGACGGTAACTTACTGTCCAGTCCATTGGCATGCCGTATAAAACGGCTTTACTTTCTTCATAGTTTTGGTGGCTTTTAATAAACATATTCCCTGCGTAAGTTTCATCAAATCTCATTTACAGTCACCTATACCTTTCTCTATTTTAAATTGCTTATTATAAATTGATTTCTTAATTTAGAATGCATAGCGATAGAAGATATTGCTCATACTAAATCTAACATATGAAACTTTTGTTTCGCTATTTTCGTATAATTAAGTGCAACTGACATAATTCGACATTATGGATTGCTTTTGTAATAGCTGCATATACGACTAAATTCGTAAGATGCGCTACGAAAAAGTATAGTTGTTTTCATTAAAAGTGCAATAGAATTTTCATCACTTTTTGTAATTCATTCAATTTATATTGCGCTCTATTAAATAAGAAATGAGGTGGAAAAACTTGAAAAGACAGCAATATAAAAAACGAAAAAAGCGAAAAAATTTCGTGAAAAAAATCGGACTCTTTATGATTGCCCTTTTATGTTTTTTCGCTGTTATGTTCCTTTCATTGCGAATATATGCACAGGTTGCCGGAGCACCGCCACTTACCGTTCCGAAAGCTTCAATTTTTTTAGATAGCAACAATAATCAGATTGGTGACTATTTTACAAAGGAGCGCCGTTACTGGACAGATCTTGATGAAATTTCACCTTACTTAATCGATGCTACTGTTGCAGTAGAAGATAAAGATTTCTTCGAACATAGCGGTTTTGACTTTTCCCGTATTGCAGGGGCCGTTTTGGCGGATATTAAAGCCGGGGGTAAAGTTCAAGGTGCCAGTACGCTGACACAGCAATATGCACGGAATTTATATTTATCCCATGAAAAAACATGGACCCGGAAGTTAAATGAAGCTCTTTTTGCATACCGTTTGGAGTTATTTTACTCAAAAGAAGAAATTTTAGAAGGTTATTTAAATACGGTTTATTACGGACACGGAATGTACGGTGCCGAAGCAGCAAGCCGTTACTTCTACGGCAAATCCGCGAAGGACCTGACATTGGCCGAAGCTTCGATGCTTGCCGGCGTGCCAAAAGGACCGACGTATTATTCGCCGCTTAATAACTTGGAAAAGGCAACAAATCGTCAGCAAGTAATTTTGCGTTTAATGAATGATCAAGGGAAAATTACAGACGATGAAAGAACACGCGCCACATCAGAGCAGGTTGCCCTAAAAAGTGATGAATGGATTGCGACAAAATCAATTGCTCCCTATTTCCTGGATGTTGTATGGGAAGAAGCAAGCGATATTTTAGAAGAGAAAAACCTGAGTATTAGCGAAGGTGGCTGGACGATCCAAACAACACTCAACCAGGCACATCAACGAGCAGCAGAAAATGCCATCAAGACAAATATGCCAAACAGTGATTTGCAAGTTGGTTTTGTAAGTATGGAAGCTGATACTGGTTTTGTAACAGCACTGGTCGGCGGGCGTGATTACAGTGTAAGTTCGTTTAACCGTGTTGCGTTAGGTAATCGTCAGCCGGGTTCTGCCATTAAGCCGATACTGTATGCGGCAGCACTGGAAAAAGATTTTAACCCGATGTCCTTCCTGGATGTAAGTGAAACAACTTTTACGTATGATAGTGGACGAGCAACTTATACACCGCAAAACGTCAATAAAAAATACGCAGATCACGAGCTTTCCATGGCGCAGGCATTGGCGATTTCCGACAATATTTATGCGGTAAAAGCATTGGAAAACATCGGCTACCGATCTTTCCGAGATGTGCAAAAACGTTTCGGACTCAACTATTCTGAAAAAGACGTACCATCCATTGCACTTGGAACGGCAGAAAACTCACTGTATGATTTAACAAACGCCTACAATATCATTGCTGCAGGCGGAGAAAAACGGCAACCGACTACTGTACTGTCTATTACTGATGCCAAAGGAAAAGTCGTTTACAAATATAAGAAACCTGAAAAAGAACTAGTAATTTCCGAGCAGGATGCATTCATCTTAACGCAAATGATGACAGGTATGTTCGACCCTGTATTCAGTGATTACTCTCCGGCGACCGGTTTATCATTGCGTTCACGTATGAGTCACACATATGCAGCCAAATCAGGAACGACAAACAGTGACCAATGGATGATCGGCTTTACACCGAGCTTAACGGCAGGTGTATGGAATGGATATGACCAAGGCAAAACTTTATCTGTCCAGGCTGATATGGCCGCATCCAAGCAAGTATGGATTGACTTCATGGAAACAGCACTTGATGGAAAGGCAAACGAAACATTTACAATGCCAAGCGGAGTAGAACCTGTAACTGTCGATATTCGTACAGGTAAACTGGCTCATGAATCTTGCTCCAGCCAGCGTGTTGTTTACATGAAAACCGAAGATGTACCAAAGGAATCTTGTGCATCATTTGATCTGTTCAATCAGGATTCATGGGGCAACTTCTTTGAATCATTGCCTTTTGAGGCATTGCGCAACTTTTGGGAATAATAATAACTAAAAAAGCTCTTTCGTATCCGGTTTCAGTCCGTGATACGAAAGAGCTTTTCTATTGTGGTGAATGAAAGGATGAGAACCATGGGGCATTCGGCTTGGGAAGGTTCAAATGCCGCATACTGCTCAACCTGTTTCATTTCCCACATGTCCTAGCCTACTATTTCGCAAGCTTTAAATTCAGTTTACTTTCTTTTAGAACCAGTTTCAACCACGGATTTTTTTAATTTTTAAAATTCCACATATTGTTCACTGAATTGTGTGATATTTCTTATAAAATCTAGAATTCAGTAAAGAATGCAGTCTTATGCTAAATCCTGTCTCAATTTTTCTTCACTGTTATTCCACATTTCTTCATTGTGGCTTTTCAGGAAGTCGGACAGTATTTTCTTTGATGGTTCATCCATGTGGTCCACAATAATGTGGCGCTTCATCGATTTATCCATTTTGTTCACATGGTCCGCCAAAATCTTATAGCCACGGCGTTTTTCACGGTTTACGACCATTTCACATGCCGTAACACCGGCAAAATAGGCACCGGATTCTTTATGGTCAATTGTGACCCAGACAAGCCAGTAATCTTTTCCGCCTGCTGAGTCTTCACGGTTCATCGTAAACTTAATACCACGCTCTACTTCACTTTTCGCATGCATTGCTCCAATGTCAACAACTGCTGTTCCTTCTGCGACGTCGACAATGACCGGCGAAACGTTTTCCAGGGAAAGTGAACCGATACCGAATCCTTTATGCCCATCGGTAGGATCATTTTTTATTATTGTAAAACCCATTTTCGGTTTCGGTTTTTCTTCATTTGCCATTGTAAATCCCTCCAAATACGCTAATATAAATACTATACACTATATTTTAACTAGGAGGCGACTATATGCCAATCGTTACAATTAAAATGGTTGAGGGCCGTACTGATGACCAAAAACGCGCGCTCGTTGAAGAAGTTACACAAGCTGTTATTAAAGCAGTTGACGCACCAGCAGAAAACGTATCAGTCATTATTGAAGAAATGTCTAAAAACCACTTTGCAAAAGGTGGCGTACGCTACAGCGACCAATAATGGTTCAATAGCGCTGAATGTCGGTTAATTAATAAATATGAAACACCTCAATCTTCTCCAGGGAAAGAAGATTGAGGTGTTTTTAATTTCGCGCTATCAATTTTTGTAACTCTGCGGAATTTTCCCGTGTATCCTGATGCATGGTCTCCTGCTTATATTACACTTCCTCAATGAGCTGCTTAATTTCGTTGCGCAATGCGGCTGGAATCCGCCCGTCTGTAAATAGCTCTTCGGGATAATACACTTTATGGTCCACTTTAATGCGACCGGCAATCGCTTCAACGATCTGGCTTTCCTCCGATAGTTCACGCTGCATCCCATCCTGCATAAGCAGATAAATCGGCTTCTTCGTCCCTTCAATACCTGGGCGATAGAAGTCATACGGTAAATCCGATGTAGAATCATGCACTAAATAATATTCCGGGTCAATGCCAGCCTGTAAAAATAATCGTTGCAGCTGTGCATATACTTCGGGCTGTTTATATGGATTCAAATTCGTATATTGGAACAGTTTCCGGTTGACGAATCTCTTGCACAAATCCCGTAAAATCTCATCGTCCTCTTCCATCCAAAATTGGAAATACGCCAGCATGATACTTTCATCAAGTGCAATATAGTCTTCCAATGTAACATTTCCTTTGAAAAAAGATATAAATGGCGTCGGTTCGAATTTAAATGGATAATCATTTTTGCACAGCACTTTCACCCGTTTCAAAATATGGTTCAGCACAACTTCCGCACTTCTTGATACCGGATGGAAATATATTTGCAAATACATTTGGTAGCGGCTCATAATGTAGTGCTCGACCGCATGCATTCCGCTTTCTTTTATTACGACGCCATTCTCGCGCGGACGCATAACACGCATGATGCGCTCCATATCAAAATGGCCGTAGCTGACACCTGTATAATACGCATCACGTTGCAGGTAATCCATACGGTCGGCATCGATCTGACTGGAAATCAGGCTGACAACCAGTTCATTTGGATACGTTTTTTCAATCACTTGCGCAACTTTTTCCGGGAAGTCATCTGCCACACGACGGAGTACGGCATTTACCTCTGTATCCCCCAGCAGAATCTGGCGTGTAAAATATTCATGGTCTGTTTCAAATACATTTTCAAATGCATGGGAGAACGGGCCGTGCCCTAAATCATGCAGTAATGCGGAACATAATACGAGTAAACGCTCGGACTCATCCCATTCTTTTCTTCCTTTAAATACATCATCCACAATACGGCGGACAATTTCATAAACGCCCAACGAGTGATTGAACCGGCTATGTTCAGCTCCGTGGAACACTAAATACGTCGTACCAAGCTGCTTGATACGGCGCAGTCTTTGAAATTCTCTTGTTTTGACCAAATCCCAGATGACTTGATCCCGTACGTGAATATAGCGATGGACAGGGTCTTTAAAAACTTTTTCCTCTTGCAGTTTCGTTTTTGCATATGTCGTCAACACAGCTGGCCCACCTCCTTATCTCTTAACATCATTATAAGTGAGTTATCATGGAAATAGAAATGAATCTGCCAAAAACGCAAAAAGGACGTGTTCTGAAATATTTCAGAACGCGTCCTTTTTACGCTGTTACTTTTTCAATTTGTCGAGTACCTTTACCATTAACTCCTCTTCAGTTAATGCGGCAACTGGACGGTTATTTACAAATGTAAATGTTTTTTTGCGGCCGGGGCCACAATATGAATGACAGCCAATTTCAATCGTTGCTTCTGGATCAATTTCCTTTAATTTTGGAATTAACGTCTTTAAATTAACGGCCTGACATTCATCGCAAACGTGGAATAAGTTTGCCATAGTGTCAACACCTCTCTATGAGCTATTTTCGCTGTTTTAACCTATTTGTTATTGTATCTCATTTAGCTTATTTCATTCAAGCATTATCCTAGCAATTCCCGTCAAACTTCTGCTAGGAACATATTTCTCATCATTCTAGCAACAATTTACGATATATTGAATAAATGTTTTCCCCTTTGGACATGATAGATTTACAACAACAAAACTATTATTAATTCAGGGGGAGTTTTTGATGACAAAAACAAGACAAGATGCATGGGTGAAAGAGAATGATGAGCTGTTAGCAGAGGCTGTTTTACGCCATGTAAAAGAAGGAAGTACACAATTAAATGCATTTGAAGAAGCTGGAGATTTACTGAACCGAACAGCAGCAGCTTGCGGTTTTCGCTGGAACGCCGTAGTACGACGTATTTATGAAGAAGAACTGGCACAGGCGAAAAAGGAACGTAAAGAACGTATGCGCATGATGAATACAGCTACAAAACGCAGAACAACACCAGTATACTTACTGCCGTCAAATGAAAATCAGCCAACTTCGATTCCATTATCGGCATTATCACTCGATATCGTCATTGCATACTTAGTACAACTGCAGCATACGAATTCAAATGAGCAGGACTTGTTGAAATGGCGCAAATTGACATCACTATTAACGGAACAGAAAAACCAGCTTGAGCAACAGCTGGCAGCACTACAAAAGGAAAATAAAGCGATTAAAGAAGATTACGAGCAGTTTGTTTCTATTATGAACCGCGCAAGACGACTTGTAGCACTAGAAACAGATACTGAGGCTACTCCTACATTCAAAATGGAGCGTAACGGCAACTTGATTTCCCAAACATCGTTAAATGATTCAGGCGAAGCGCTATATTAGCACCTCGCCTTCTTTTTATTTATTTGCTTATTTATTTGCTTAGCATCGATTCATTGCGCTTGAACACGCGGTCTAAATAATAGTTATACAATTCCATTTCCTCTTGCTGCAATGGCAGTTCAAACAGCTGGCCATTCTTTTGGCTCAATAGATTGCGCAGTCTTTCATTCACTTCGAATACTGTCAGGTTTTGCCCTGTCAGCTGTTGAAGTGAAGCCATCACTTCCGGCTTGATATCCGGATACTCGAATTTCGTTTTCTCGCCTTGCAGACCACTTTCATAAAAACGTTTAATCAGTTCCGCACGCTCACTGCCGCTGCCTTCTACACATAAATAAATTTGAACGGCAATCCCGTTTTTCATACGACGCTGTGAAATACCGGCAAACTTTTGACCACCGATACTTAAATCATATGAACCAGGACAATAAGAACCAACAATTTCATATGCTTCTATTTTCGTTGCAATCTCGGGGAATAACTGACGAATCAATGCAACCATCATTTCAAACGCATTATTAATACTTAACGGCTTGTCCTCATTTATGACAATCGAAATATTTAAAACTCCCGCATCCAATACGACCGCCAGTCCTCCAGAATTGCGGACAATCGGCTCATAACCGCTGTTCTTCAATGTATCCATCCCCTGCTCAATATAAGGCAATCGGTGATCCTGGATTCCGAGAACGACTGCGTCATGATGAACCCACGTACGTATTGTCGAATTGGTCATTTTCTGACCGACAAGATGACAAAGTGTATCATCCATCGCAAAGGACTCTAATGGCGAGCGTTTATTTGCGCTAATCGACTGGTCGATAAAACGCCACATTGTTTGCTGCAAAATATCATTCATATTTTATACTCCTAGCCTAATTTTTCCTCACTTTAGCATACCGTATTTTAAAGTCATGTCAAATTGGTGAATTGACAGAATTTGCAGCTTTGAAATGATATTTTTTATTGAAACTATGCTACACTAATTGTGAATCATTTTCATTTACAAGGAGTGTTTGAACAGATGAATGAAGCAGCAATTACATTAGATGGCTGGTACGCATTACATGATTTCCGCTCAATGGACTGGGCATCATGGAAATTGGTTTCGGCTGAAGAACGCGAAGCCGCTACAAAAGAATTTATCGCATTTTTAGAAGACTTAAATAAAGATACAGGTTCGAATGCTTTTTACTCAATCATTGGCCAAAAAGCGGATTTCATGATTATGACTTTACGTGAAACACCTGAAGAACTGAATGAAATCGAAACAAAATTCGCGAAATTGGCAATTGCCGATTTTACAATTCCAACGTATTCTTACGTTTCTGTTGTCGAATTATCGAACTATTTAGCAGGTAAATCAGATGAAGATCCATATCAGAACCCGCATGTTCGTGCGCGTTTATATCCTGAACTGCCAAAGTCAAAATACGTATGCTTCTATCCAATGGACAAAAAACGCGAAGGCAATGACAACTGGTACATGCTTTCAATGGAAGATCGTAAAAAATTGATGTATGACCACGGTATGATCGGCCGCAGCTATGCAGGTAAAATCAAACAGATCATTACAGGTTCTGTCGGTTTGGATGATCACGAGTGGGGCGTTACATTATTCTCTGATGATATGCTTCAGTTCAAGAAAATCGTTTACGAAATGCGCTTTGATGAAGTTTCAGCACGCTACGGCGAATTCGGCGAGTTCCTGGTCGGAAACTTGCTGGACAATGAAAAACTTGAAAAACTGTTAGCGATTTAAAGACTTATACACCCGTTTCTCCTTGATGTTTGGCTTACCCAAACGACCGAGGTTAAACGGGTTTATTTTTTCTCTGAACATAAAAAGATGAACCGATTGATTTCGGCTCATCTTTTACGTATGATCATCCTGCATTTTTAAAATTATTATAATTGTATTAATAAATAAACCGATGACGATTAGTAGAACCAATAAATACCAATGTATCGGCTGTTCATAAAGAATTGCAACCGCAAAGGACAGTAATGCGCTAATTATTATGCCTAACCAAACCCCTATATTCATGATGTTCCACTCCCGCGCTTTTCGTCAACACCGGCAACAATCTCTCGTATATTTACTTTATTATTACCCTTTTTATTGAAATTTATTACATACCCAACTAATAATCCTATTGTATGTTGCATAGTCAAAAAACAACACTGTTTCGGTGTTCATTTTTTTTATTTATGCATATACTAAATCGAAAAAGGAGGTCACATCGAACGCCTAAACTTCAAATAAAAGGTTTACATGCCGCCCTTCTTTCTCGGTTACAGTGCGGCAGAAGGTGATGCAAGTGCCCTGCTTAGTGTGAAAACAGAGAAACAGCAGCTATTTCTTCGTTTACTGTTTCTTGCACCGACAATTGTAGTATATTAAATTTTTTTATGAAAGGATGCAAAATTGACTTACTATTGGACGTCTCCAATGCAACAGATGAGTCCTGCGACAGTTCCGATGCCTACAACTATGCAAGGTATGCAAGGAGTAGGCTTTCCACGTGAGGAATCCTATATCGAGAATATTTTACGATTAAACAGAGGAAAACCGGGTACGTTTTATTTTTCATTTGATAATGCGGTAGCTGGCAGTAATACACGGGCGGTTCGCGGAGTTGTGGAAGCTGCCGGTCGTGACCATGTAATTTTACGCGATTTAAAAAATAACCATCGCTTCCTGTTCCCGATGATTTACTTCGACTATGCGGAGTTCGATGAAGAATTGAGTTACTTTACACAGCAACCATAAAAAAGTAAGGCGCCTCATCAAGCGCCTTTTTTTGTTGGCGAAATACTTAGGGGGAAAAGTCTTGCTGGGAATATGTATATATAATTGTGTAAAAGTGAAAAGTCATATCAATTCCAGGGTAAATGTATTGTGCTACCAAAACATTAGGAGGAATTAATATGACTCAACTTAATCTTAACCTAAATCTAGAAGAAATTGAAGCAGCGATACTCGGATCTGATATGGACAACATCATTAAATCTTCGGTTATTTTAATGTTAAATCAATACATGGAACATGAACGTGACGCCTATCTTCAAGCAGAAGCCTATGAACGAAACGATACACGGGTAACACAGCGCAATGGTTATTACGAACGTGACTATACTTTGGCGATTGGTAAGATTTCATTAAAGGTTCCTCGTACACGTGACGGAAAGTTTTCGACGACTTTATTTGAACGTCATCAACGGATGGATAAAGCCTTTATTCAGTCGATGATGGAAATGGTTGTACAGGGCGTTTCCACACGTCGCGTGACAAAAATCGTAGAGGAACTCATTGGCGAAACGGTATCCGCCTCTTTTATTTCTACACTAACGAAGCGTTTGGATCCGCTCATTAAAGAGTGGGCCAGCCGTAAACTTGACCATTGTCACTTTGCGTTTTTATATGTAGATGCCATGTATATCAAAGTGCGGGAAAACCGCAAAATTGTGTCAAAGGCGGTTTATATAGCGGCGGGATTAAGAGCGGATGGAAAGACAGAAATCATTGGGTTTAAAGTGGCGAGCGTGGAGAGTTATACAGCCTGGAAAGGCTTTTTCCAAGAGCTTCTGGAGCGTGGACTGAACAAGCCTGAACTGGTTATTTCGGATGCGCATGTAGGCTTGAAGAAAGCCATTTCTGAATGCTTTTTAGGGACAGGCTGGCAACGCTGCCTCTTCCATTTTACACGAAATATTTTTACAAAACTTCCGAAAAAAGATACCCGAGCTTTTCGTCGTAAAGTAGCTGCTATTTTCCGGGAAGATACATTAAAAGATGCCAAGTTAAAATACCAGGCTCTCCAAGATGAATACAGTGAAGTGGATAAATATGAAAAAGCGATGGATGTATTGGAACAAGGTTTCGATGAAGTGACACAATACTATCAGTTTAAACCGGCGATTCACCGCTTTATCCGAACAACGAACCGGGTAGAAAATATTAATCAACAAATTAGACGGAGAGAAAAAGTAATTAGAATCTTTCCGAATCATGACTCGGCAACCCGTCTAATCGGCGCAGTATTAATGGATATTGATGATGAGATAAAGAAGAAATCACCTATGTTTAGTTATAAAAACGTGTATGTAGAAGAATAAAAAAGTGAATAGTAAAGCGCGAAATATAGGATTTCTAGGAAAGGGCTAGCCCTTTCCTAGAAATCCTATATCAACTAACAAAGAGCACATACAAAAACCCAAAAAGCATTTTACACAAGATTCTGCACTTGACTCTTGCTGGAATTTTATTAGAACAAATGTGGGGGTTATTAGAAGATTCGTGTGTGATATTAGAAGAAATTAGTGTGTTATTAGAAGAAACGGGGCGGATATTAGAAGATGGCTGAAATGGCATTGAATTGGAGCTGAACTTGCCCGAATTTGAGGCAGGAAAAGTCTTGCGGGAATTTTATTAGAACAATTGAGTGGTTTATTAGAAGATTCGTACGTGATATTAGAAGAAGTTAATGTGTTATTAGAAGAAACGGGGCGGATATTAGAAGATGGCTGAAATGGTATTAAATTGGAGCTGAACTTGCCCGAATTTGAGGCAGGAAAAGTCTTGCGGGAATTTTATTAGAACAATTGAGTGGTTTATTAGAACTTTGGAGCGTGATATTAGAAGATTGGGCACCGATATTTGAACATTTCGAAGTGATATTAGAACAACTGCACGATATATTAGAAAATCGCAATTTTATTAGAAGAATTCAATTTATATTAGAAGAAAAAACTTTTTATTAGAAGAATTACCTTCTTGTTAGAAATTAACAGCCTTCTCTAGAACGGATCAGCTTTTATTGCCCCGCCCTCCCTTCTCCACAGCGCTTTTTTTATTGCAGTAAAACGTGCAGCAGCAAAAACGGCACCTTTATAAGGTACCGTTTTGAAGAATCATACTTTAAACTGCTGAATTTCCTGCTGGAGTGTTTGTGCATTGTCGCTTAGTGAGACGGCTACTGCATTTACCTGTTGCATTGTAGCGGTCTGTTCCTCTACTGCTGCTGCAATCATTTCCAAGTTGCCGCTTGACTCATTAGAGCTATGGGCAATTTCATTTACCGATGCCGTCACCTGCTCAGCGCTTGCAGAAAGCTCTTCGGAAGTAGCTGAAATTTCCTGGATTTGCATCGACATTTGTGTCACTGCATCTACAATTGTTGTAAATGATTCACCGGCATGCGAAATAATCTTCACGCCGTCTTCCACAGATACTAACGAGTCCGATACAGCACGTTCAACGTTTTCCGTATCTGCTTTAATTTCAAGTGTTAAGTTAACGATAGAATTGGCCGATGATTTCGATTGTTCAGCCAGCTTCCGCACTTCATCTGCTACGACAGCGAACCCTTTTCCATGTTCTCCGGCGCGCGCGGCTTCAATTGCTGCATTCAATGCCAATAAATTCGTCTGATCAGTAATCGAAGTGATTAATTGGGAAATGTTATTAATTTCTTCTGTTTGTTGCGCCAGTTTTTGCACTAGAGCATTTACAGAATTTGTCGATGAACTGATAATGCTCATTTGCTGTTGGGCATCATAAATAATTTGCCCGCCATCTTTAGCTGTCTGTGTCGCATCAACTGAATTTCCAAGTAATTTTTGCGTTGATTCCGCAATTCGTTGTACACCTGCTGCTGTTTCTTCCATTGCACGGGCACTTTCATTTGATGCCTGGGCAGAAATTTGTGCTCTTTCGGCTGTATCATTTACACGAACCGTAACATCTTCCGTCGTCGCCGATATTTCTTCGGTACTTGCCGAAAGTTCCTGCGCTGCCGCATTTACTTGCTCTGAATTAACCTGAATATTTTTAATTAGGTTCGACAAATTGTTTTTCATCGAATTGAACGCATTGCCTAACTGGCCAATTTCATCCTTTGTTTTCACTTGAATATCTTGCTGCGATAAATCTCCTGCTGCAATAATATTGGCCTCATTTACAATACCATTCAATGGAGAAATGATTGTTTTACGAATATATATCATTACAAGTATGCCGATAAGAACACTGATCGCTAATGCGATAGCGGCAACTAAAACAGAAAAGGCAATTGCATCATCGGCTTTCTTGTTGATCGCATCGAGCTGATTTTCCTGATATTCGACCATCTGAGCCGTTGCATCGAACATACCGTCATTTGCCGTGCGCAGCTTCGTATTTATAAAACCGTTTGCGAGTATTTGATCTCCCCGTTCAAAAGCATCCATCATATCAAGATAACCGTAATTAAAGTCATCCCGGTACTTGATGATTTGCTCCATCAGTTCTTTCATCGTTGCGCTTGATACTAGTTCACTTAAATATTCAATCTCCTGATCCAATAATTCGTTATACTGCTTAAAGCTTTCGGCGGATTCCTCTTTTCCGTCAAAAACAAGTGCACGTACATACATTCCTTGCATCGCCACATTAAAACGGATTTTGTCCACGGAACGAATCTGCTCTACCCGGTAGTCGAGTGCTTCATCCATATTTCCCTGTATATTTTTCAAACTTATATAGTTAAGTGCTACTGTAATCATAATTAATATGATCATTATGACTAATGCAGCATTTAACCTTTTTCCTACACTCATGATGATTCCTCTTCTCGTTGTTCATTTAATAAAAATTCTAATGTTGCCTGTCCAAGAACTTTTGCAGCGATAAGCATTGCCCGTTCATCAAAATCAAACCGGGCATGATGATGCGGATATACCGTTTCCCACTCCGGATTCTTTGCTCCCGTAAAGAAGAAAGTCCCTGGAACATGCTGCATATAGTAGCCGTAATCCTCCCCGATCATAAACGGAGGACAAACCGTGACCTTTTCAACACCTGGTGTTTCAGTTGCTATTTGTGAAATAAATTGTGTTTCGGTTGCATGATTGATGACAGGCGGATATCCATCGAAATACTCAAAACTGTAGTCAGCATGCATGCCTAAACATGTCGCTTTCAATAATAATTCGATTTCCTCTTTCATCTGTTTTCGCACCTGTTCATCAAAGGCACGTACAGTCCCTTGAATTTTCACTGTATCCGCGATGACATTGAACGGATTGACCGCTTCAAATTGTC
Source organism: Solibacillus sp. FSL W7-1436 (assembly GCF_038007305.1). NCBI lineage: Bacteria > Bacillati > Bacillota > Bacilli > Caryophanales > Caryophanaceae > Solibacillus > Solibacillus sp. FSL W7-1436. Next base: position 1,937,726 of record NZ_JBBOWV010000001.1, on the reverse strand, counting down.
CGACCGTCACCACACCTGATTCAAGTGGTGCAACACGGCGTGAAACAATTGTCTGTAATTGTGTGACAAAATGTGCACCAACTACGATTGCATCAACCGAATGCTGAGGTTCTGCACCATGTCCGCCCTTACCTTGGATGACAATTTCAAAACGGTCTGCTGCTGCCATAATGGCGCCTTCTCGCACAAGCACTTCTCCTAAAGGAGTCGGTGCCCATAAATGAGTTCCAAAAATTGCGTCCACACCATCCAAACAGCCGTCTTCAATCATTGCCTTTGCCCCTCCAGGAGCAAGCTCTTCTGCATGCTGATGGATAAATACAATATTGCCGGATAGATGTTCCCGCATTTCTGCCAAAACTTTCGCCAAAACGAGTAATGTTGCCGTATGACCATCATGACCGCAAGCATGCATTACTCCATCATTTTTCGATTTATAGGGAAAATCATTCAGTTCCTGAATTGCCAAAGCGTCAAAATCCGCACGTAAAGCTACAGTCTTTCCTTGTTTTGCCCCTTTTAATGTGGCTACGACACCACGCCCTCCAACATATTCTCGCACTTCCAAACCTAGTTCACGGTGGAAATTGGCAATATATGCCGGTGTATGTACTTCATGATGAGATAGTTCCGGATGCTCATGTAAATAGCGTCGAATAATTACCATCTCTTCAAAATTTTCTTCTAACTTCAATAATAATTGGTTCATTTTCCTTACCCCTTTACTCTCTTACTTTATAACTATACAATAAATTCAAATAATTTAGATAAAAGTTTTGACTTTCCTAATAAAATAATAAAAAAAGCATATACTTCCATTTCAAGAAGTATATGCTACGAAATTCACTGAGTCTTTTTTACTACTGCTGTTATAATCATAATCCAGCCCACTAAGAAGAATACCCCGCCAATAGGAGTAATAGCCCCTAGTATGCCGATTCCTGTTAACGCTAATACCATTAAGCTCCCCGCGAAGATTATGATACCTGCATTAAAGCAGAACATAGCAATCTTCAACTGCTTCACTTCACCGAAAATAGCTTTCGACATTAAAATACCGACCAAAATAAGGGCTGTTGCATGAAACATTTGATACTGGATAGCTGTATCCCAAATGCCGGCACTGTAATCATCGAGCAAATCTTCCAGTGCATGTGCTGCAAAGGCGCCTAATGCAACTGCCAAAAATCCGTGGATCGCACCGGATATAATTGAACCTTTCATTTCTTTTACCTCTTTCTTTTTCTAATACAGATTTCATCCCGATAATAGGAGGATTCCATTCCGACGGGCATATCTCTCTGTTAAAAATCAAATAACGAGTCACCGTTTGCATCGTCTTCTTCAAGCTTTTGTGCTGGAACTGCGACCGGCTGCGTGTACACGGGTGACGAGATTGTTGCACTCATGCTATTTATGGAAGCAGGTTTTGGCGAACTGATTTTTTCGTCTAAAACGACATCACATAGTGCACGAATTGCCGCAAGTTTTTCACGGGCTTGTTGTTCTGTTGCTGCCTGTGCTGCTTCTGTTGTCAATATTCCAATTTGCTTAACAATCGATTCATACGTAATCATCGCTTTTGCCCACCTTCTCTATTTTTTGGTACAAACTTCAAGCAGTCCATTCCCGAAGACTGTTTTACAACGAGAGATGGCAGCTGTTTTGTTTTAAAGCCGTATGCTGTGCAACCGCGCGGATTAAACTGATCCCATGTCACACGAAAATGCTGGCATTTAAAGCAATCTACTTTCATTTGCCGTTCCCTCTCTTTCTATAAATACTTTACCATGCTTTCAGGCAAAAGTTTAGCTTGTTTCCCCTATTTCTTCGTTAAGCACCAGTCAATCGGCTGTTGACCTAACGACAGGAGTGCTTCGTTTGCTTTTGAATAGGGTCTGCTTCCGAAAAAGCCGCGGTGTGCGCTTAACGGACTCGGATGTGGCGATTGCAAAATAATATGTTTATCTGAAATTCGTTCTATTAACATCCGTTTACTTTGCGCCGGTTTTCCCCATAATAAAAATACAATTGGCTGATCACGTTTTGCGAGATGTTCAATAATAGCATTCGTCAACTGTTCCCAACCTTGCCCTTTATGGGAATTGGCTTTGCCTGCCTGTACAGTTAAAACAGTGTTCAGTAATAATACGCCCTGCTTTGCCCACGACGTTAAATCCCCATGTTCCGGGATTTCACAGCCAATGTCCTGCTGCAGTTCCTTCATCATATTTTTTAGACTCGGCGGCAATTTTTGCCCTTTTTCAACCGAAAAACTTAATCCATGTGCCTGATTCGGACCATGATATGGATCTTGCCCCAATATGACTACTTTTACATCATTGTAATCCGTTAGCTGGAGGGCATTGAAAATATTCTCCTTCTCCGGATACACTGTTGCTTCGTTGTATTGTCTTACTAAAAATGTCTCAAGAAGTTTATAATACGGCTCCTCCGCTTCACGGGCCAATAAATCTTTCCAACTATTCGTTAACTGTTCCATCATAATTTCCACCTCATTTTAAACACTATTGAATTTGCTGCTGAAGTTCAAGCGATGCTCTGGCATTATAGATTTTTCGTTTTCTGACTATTTTTATATAGTCAGCTAGACGTTATACTTAACCTAATTATAATTCGAATATTCACTTTAAGGAGATATGCTATATGACACTTAAAAAAACTTTAACAATTGCCGGTTCTGATACTTCTGCAGGCGCGGGCATGCAAGCCGATTTAAAAGCTTTCCAGGAACATGGCACATACGGAATGGTCGCACTGACAGTTGTTGTGACAATGGATCCGAAAACTTGGAGCCACTCAGTGACACCACTGCCGACAGAATTATTGCAAAAGCAAATCGATACTGCCCTTTCAACTGGTGTTGATGCCATTAAGACAGGCATGCTTTCAACTGAAGAAATTATTCAAATGGCTTCAAAAGCGATTCAGGCTTCAGGTACAGATAAAATTGTCATCGATCCAGTTATGGTCTGCAAAGGCGAAGATGAAGTATTGAACCCTGGCAACACAACTGCAATGATTAAATATTTATTACCCTATGCGACAGTTGTAACACCTAACCTTTTCGAAGCAGGACAGCTGGCAGGCACAACAACGCCGAAAACAATCGAGCAAATGCAAGCTGCCGCTGTGAAAATCCATGAACTTGGCGCAAAAAATGTTGTAATTAAAGGTGGAAAAGCCTTAGTACATGATAAAGCAGTTGATTTGTTCTATAATGGAGTAGAATTTAAATTATTAGAAACAGAAAAAGTTTCTTCTACTTATAATCATGGGGCAGGCTGTACTTTTGCAGCGAGTATTTGTGCAAACTTAGCAAATGGTCTTTCTGTTGAGGAATCGGTTATTGAAGCGAAAGAATTCGTTTCAGCGGCGATTAAACATGGATGGGCTTTAAATGAACATGTTGGACCAGTAATGCACGGGGCAAAACCACGCTTCGGTGCACCTGAAGTTACTGTTACAACAATTCCAAACTATCTACATGCATAAAAACTTCTACAAGTAGAAGTTTGCCTCCGGCGGATGTCACACATTCGGTAATGAGGTCTTTGCGTCAGTGCAAAACCGAATCCGGACGCAATTACGCTAAGGTGTAATTGATTTGGCGTCACACAAGAACTCGATTCTTGTGTGACTTTTTCGTTTCCCCGTCGAATATATTTGACTATACTAATAATAGAAAGATTCGAAAGGAGTTAATAAGAGTGATGAAGGAAGTAAATACTAACGAGCTCCAAGAGTTAATTAATTCTTTTGCGAACAAAGACGTTTTTATCCATCTTGAAACTACAAACGGCTCTTATGCAACACATTACAATGAAAGCTTTTTCAATGCAGGCGCATTTATCCGCAATGTACAAATACGCTATGAATTAGGAAAAGTTGTAGGAGACGCACCGCACCGTGTCGGCCTTAAAATGCCGCATGGCTGGGTTTACGCGCAAGGAATTACACATTTTGAACTGGACGATCAAGGTCGATTACTAATGGCCGGATTAGATAATACTGGAAAGCTGGCGGTTGCATTAGAAATCAGCGAAACGCCATTTGCTTATTAAGGAGGTTGCTTATATGACATTACAAGAAGAACGTCACGTTTTAGTCGTTTATCCGCACCCGGATGATGAAGCCTTTTCAGTTGCAGGTACTTTACGTTTATTCCACAACATGGGAGTTCCAGTTACATATGCCTGTTTAACTTTGGGCGAGATGGGACGAAACTTAGGAAATCCGCCATTTGCAACGCGTGAATCATTGCCGGAAATCCGCCGAAAAGAGCTGATGGAAGCATGTGAAGCAATGGGTATCGGTGATTTGCGTATGATGGGTTTACGTGACAAAACAGTTGAATTTGAAGATGATGAGAAAATGGTCAAGCTCGTTAATGATTTAATTGTCGAGCTGAATCCATCACTAATCTTTACATTTTTACCTGGCTTTGCTGTCCACCCCGATCATGAAGCAACTGGACGCGCTGTGCTGGAAGCCGTACGTCGTATCGATAAAAAGTACCGCCCACGTATTTTAGCTTGTGCGTTTGCGAATGATACGGTCGAAAAAAACGGCGAGCCGGATGTTACAATCGACATCCAGTCTGTCAAAGCAGACAAATTAAAAGCTTTAAAAGCCCATGCTTCTCAAACTGCCTGGATGATTCAAGACGCAGAAAAACGGGTAGATACTGGTGATGTGTCACTGGATAACTGGTTAAATCACGAACAGTTTTATACTGTCACATTTAATGATTAATGCATATTTATAATTTCAAGGACGTTTGCATATTTTTTGATTTGCAGACGTCTTTTTTTCTCTTATTCATCTTTTGCATTTTTATTCGGTTCAATTTTAGCTTATTTCTTCAAAAATATGATGTTTATTACATCTAAACCTTTCGCCCACCTAATTATATTCATTTTTTAATCAGTATAGTTTTCAGAAATATTAATCTTTATGTAAAACAGTAGACAAATGAATAATCACGTTTTATAGTGTATAAATATTCAAACTAACAATCAAAGAGGTTATCATAAATGAAAACAAAATTTTCTTTCTATACTTGGTTTCTTTTTATTGCCCTTTCTGCTCTTGGTGTCTTTCTATTTATTACACCGATTAATACAGAAGACGGCATAAAAGTACCGATTGCAATCCTAGCGAACTTTTTGGCAGGTAGAGTAGAACCGTTCATTCATTGGTTCGCACTTATTGTCTTTATTATTGGTGCAGTGGGATCTATTGTGATGCACTTCATTCCCAAAAAAGAGAAACGTACACTAGTCGATTCTTTATTCAGAGTACATTGGTTCTGGACAGCAATGCGTGTATTTGCAGTTGTATTTGCAAGTATGTATGTTTTCCAGTTCGGACCTGAGAGTTTAACAAGCGACGTTACAACAGGCGTACTACTTGATCCGGCAGCCGGTCTTGTAACTTTCATGTTTGTCCTGTTTTTATTTGCAGGTTTATTATTGCCTTTATTAACAGATTTCGGTTTACTCGAATTTTTCGGTTCGATGATGGTGAAAATTATGCGTCCCCTATTCAAAATTCCAGGTCGCTCTGCCATTGACTGTCTCGCTTCTTGGGTTGGCGATGGCACAATCGGCGTATTGCTTACAAGCAAGCAATACGAAGAGAAAAATTATACAGGCCGCGAAGCCGCAACAATTGCGACAACGTTCTCGGTCGTGTCGATTACATTCTGTTTAGTTGTAGTAGAAACAATCGGCATTGGTGATTACTTTATCGAGTTTTATGCTTCTGTCATTATTTGCGGATTAATTTTAGCATTCATTATGCCTCGTATTTACCCGTTAAAACAAAAAGCGGATACTTTAATTGATGGCAGTGAAGCCCCTGAAAACCGTGAAGATGTACAAGATGGTTTCAATGTAGTAACTTTCGGTTTACACAATGCATTAAATAAAGCCGATTCCAACCGTAACTTAGGTAAAATGATCAAAAACGGTTTTATTAATGTACTGGAAATGTGGTTTGCGGTTACACCGATTATTATGGCATTCGCAACAATTGCCTTAGTGTTAGCCGAGTTTACTAGCTTCTTCCGTATATTAGGAATGCCATTTGAGCCGATTTTAGCGCTTCTGCAAATTCCTGAAGCCGGTGAAGCTGCACAAACGATGATTGTCGGTTTTGCGGACATGCTGTTACCTTCCGTTTTAGGGGCAGGCATTGAATCTGAAATGACACGCTTCTTCATCGCGACAGTATCGGTTACACAGTTAATCTACATGTCGGAAGTCGGCGGACTGATTTTAGGTACGAAGCTTCCATTAAAGCTTTGGGATCTGTTCATAATCTTCTTAATCCGTACAATCATTTCGATTCCAATTATCGCAGCAATCGCACATCTTTTATTTTAATTAAACAATAAAGGGCTGCCGGAAAGTCAGATTTACTACTGACTTTCCGGCAGCCCTTGTTATTTTTATTTCGTGCTCGTGAAGCCGCCGTCGATACGGATGACTTCCCCGTTAATATACTCTGCTTTTGAAGTTAGCAGGAAGGTTACAAGTTCTGCTACTTCCTCTGGTGTACCTAAACGTTTTTGCGGGATTCCGCCTGTAGCATTTTCCTTCATTTGAGGATTTGCTTCATAAAAGGCTTTTACCATCGGTGTTTCGGTAGGTCCTGGTGCGATTGCATTCACGCGCAGCCCGTCTTTCGCATATTCCGCTACCATACTTCTCGTTAACCCGACAATTCCATGTTTCGTTGCCGAATAGGTAACAACGGAGTCCTGTCCAATTACACCGGCACTTGATGCAGTGTTTACAATGGAACCGCCGCCGTTTTTCAGCATTACTTCCGCTACATAACGTACGCCATAAAGTGCCCCAAGCAAGTTGATGCCGATAATCTGTTCAATTTCCTCTATTGTAGTATCTAAATAGAACTTCCCGCTGCCGGATATCCCCGCATTGTTAAAGAAGTAATCAATCGAACCAAAATGCTTCACTGTTTGATCGACATAGTTTTTTACTTCTTCAGCTTTTGATACATCCGCTTTAATGAAAATAGCATCTACGTCATGTGCTTTTACCCGTTCAACTGTTTCGTTTCCGCCTTTATCATTGACATCCACTATTGCAATGTTAATGCCTTCCTGTGCCATACGGAGTGCTGTCGCCTGCCCTAATCCGCTGCCTCCACCTGTAATAATCGCTGTTTTACTCATCGTGTTACCTCCTGAAAATAAGTTTTTGGATGTTGCCAATAAGTTTTCTCTATACGCAAAATTGCCTTGCCGCAATAATTTATTTTTCCCCTTTGTTTTTCAAATAAACATTGAAGGCGATTTACGACTTGATTCACACATAAGCTTTCCCCTCTTTCATTCATCGATATACACTTCAAAGAGATTTAGTAAGGTTTCAGTTTGAAGGCATTCTTGTCTAAATCAATGTCTGATTTCTCTATTAAAACGCTTTCATTATGGCATATTAGTGAATTATCATAATTTACAGAATTTTTACGCCATTACGACATAAATTTATGATAGAATAATATAATCTTTAATCAGATGACGGAGGTTACATGAAAATGGGAGTTACTCAGCCAACTACGATTGCAGTTGAAAACGTATTAATCGCACATCATTTTTTAAAAGATGTTGTTGTACATACACCCCTGCAATTAAATGAATATTTATCAGAAAAATATGGGGCAAAAATTTACTTTAAGCGTGAAGATTTGCAGCATGTTCGCTCATTTAAATTACGTGGTGCCTATTATAAAATTAAAAAAATCGAAACTGAGGCCCGTGAATCGGGCGTCGTTTGTGCAAGTGCCGGAAATCATGCACAGGGTGTTGCGTATGCGTGTGCAAAGCTGGAAATAAAAGCGACGATCTTTATGCCGAAAACAACACCGAAACAAAAGATCGATCAGGTCCGTATGTTTGGCAGAAGCTTCGTGGAGATTGTACTTGCAGGAGATACTTTTGACGATTCTGCGGAAAGCGCACTTGCCTATTGTGAGCAGGAGAACCGCATTTTCATCCATCCATTCGATGATGCAGATGTAATGGCTGGCCAAGGAACAGTGGCAGTCGAAATTATGAATGACATCGAAGAACCGATCGATTATGTATTTGGCAGTATCGGCGGTGGCGGCTTAATGTCAGGCGTTTCTTCCTACATTAAAAACTTATCCCCTTCGAGTAAAGTTATCGGTGTAGAGCCTGCAGGTGCGGCAAGTATGAAATCTGCTTTCCAAAATGGAGCAGTGGTTTCACTGGATACGATCGATAAATTCGTTGATGGGGCTGCTGTTAAATGTGTTGGGCATGATACATATGAAGTATGCCGTCACTATTTGGATGATATTATCGCCGTTCCTGAAGGCAAAGTATGTACGACGATTTTAGATCTTTATAATAAACATGCGATTATTGCCGAGCCTGCAGGAGCATTGTCGGTGGCAGCACTCGACTTTTATGCAGAGCAAATTCGCGGGAAGTCAGTTGTCATCATTATTTCGGGAGGAAATAATGATATCGGACGAATGCAGGAAATTAAAGAGCGTTCACTGATTTATGAAGGGCTGCTGCATTATTTCATCGTAAGTTTCCCGCAGCGTTCAGGAGCATTACGCCAATTCTTAACGGAAGTACTTGGTCCGAATGATGATATTACAACATTTGAGTATACGAAGAAAAACAACAAGGAAAGTGGTCCCGCATTGGTCGGCATTGAGCTTGCACATCGCGAAGACCATGCCGGATTGATTGAACGTATGTGCATGAACGGTTTTGAGTATAAAGAAGTAAATAACGACAGTACGCTGTTTGCTTTGCTTGTGTAAAATAATTTAGCCATTATGCATTAAGGTCGACATAGGAACTGTACGAAAGGAAAAACGGCTCCACTTTGGTTAAAAAGAAAATAGTGGCGCGAAGTGCAGGCGGCAGACTCCTGCGGGAATAGCATGCGCGGAAAATCCAATGACCGGTGCCGCCGTCTAGGCACCGGTCATTTAGTTGGAGCCATGCCCGCGGAAAGCGTCCGCCGAAACGGAGCAGAACGGCTCACAAAGAAAATTTTTTATCATCCCCAACTTTCGGTGAAGAGCCAAAATATAAAAACTCGATTCTCTCAGAGAAAATCGAGTTTTTTTTCTGTCTAAAATTTATCATTTATCCTAATAACGCGCGGTCTGAATTCATTTTTTCACCGCGGATTTGTTCGAACTCGTGCATTAGATCCGGAATCGTCAAGTCCTGTTTACGGTCTTCGCCGACTTCCAGAATGATTTGACCTTTATCCATCATAATGAGGCGATTCCCCAAATCGAGCGCTTGCTGCATATTGTGCGTGACCATCAGTGTTGTCAGCCTGCTTTCTTCGACAAGCTCTTTTGTCAGCTTTGTAATAAGTTCAGCGCGTGACGGGTCAAGTGCTGCTGTATGTTCATCAAGCAGTAAAATCGAAGGCTTCGTAAATGTCGCCATTAGTAAACTCAATGCCTGGCGTTCCCCGCCTGATAATAATCCGACTTTAGCGGATAAACGATTTTCCAGATTCAAATGCAGTTTTTCCAATGACGTTTTAAAAAACTCGCGACGCTTTTTATCGACACCGAAGCGCAGTGAACGCTTTGTGTTACGTGAATAGGCAATCGCCAAGTTTTCTTCAATTGTCATCGTTGGTGCTGTACCTGCCATCGGATCTTGGAAAACACGGCCGATATGGACAGCACGCTTATATTCCGGCAAGCGGGTTAAATCATTGCCGTTAATTTCGACAGAGCCGAAATCCGGTGTTAGCGCTCCGGAAATCATATTCATCATTGTCGATTTTCCGGCACCGTTACTGCCGATAATTGTAACAAAATCACCAGGCGCCAAATGCAAGTTGATATTATCCAGCGCAATTTTCTCATCTGGTGTTCCTTCGTTAAATACTTTATTAATGCCATCTAATTTAAGCAAGGCTCTTCCCTCCCTGCTCAATCTCTACTTTTGCCTGCTGTAATGCGAGACGTTCTTCCAAACGTTTTGCTTTTCTCTTTTTCTCTTTATATTTCCCTACGATTTGCGGAATTACCAGCGCTAAAATAACGATAACCGCCGTAATTAATTTCATATCACCTGAGTCAAGCCATTTTACACGTAACGCCAATGCGTAAATCATTCGGTAAATTATTGCCCCGGCAATAACTGCAAATGTGACACGAACAATCGACTTCGTTCCGAAAATTGCTTCACCGATAATTACCGATGCCAAACCGACAACAATCATACCAATACCCAATCCGACATCGGCAAATTTTGTATACTGGGCAATTAATGCGCCCGATAATGCCACCATACCGTTTGAAATTCCAAGTCCTAAAATGACTAATGAATCGGTATTTGCCGAAAAGCTGCGGATCATTCGTTTATTATCGCCTGTTGCACGGATTGCCAGACCAATTTCCGTTTTTAAGAACCAGTCTACTACTAGTTTAATAATTGCCGTCACAACAACCATTAAAATTAAAACGCCCCAAGTTGTCGGAACAGAAGCTAGACCCATTGATTTCAGTACGTTCGTGATGGCTGTATCAATACCTAGATTCTCCCAGAAAGAACCGAACTTCGAAAAAACTGTTTCTGAATTTAATAGTGGAATATTTGGTCGTGTTACACCAGTATCTGAGCTTAACCCCATAATTCGTAGATTGATCGAATAGAGGGCAATCATCATTAAAATCCCTGCAAGCAGCGGATTGATCTTCCCTTTTGTGTGTAAAATACCTGTCATACATCCAGCAATAAATCCAGCAACTGTTGCGACTAATGTAGCAAGCAGCGGGTTATAGCCGAGCACGATCATCATCGCTGCCGTACCTGCCCCCGTTACAAAGCTTCCATCAACCGTTAAATCCGGAAAATCAAGCACACGGAATGTTAAATAAACCCCAAGTGCCATAATTGCATAGATGATCCCTTGCTCCACTGACCCAAACATAGCTGTAAACATCTCGAATCATCTCCTGACTTTTTTAAAAGTTTTAAGCAAGTCAGCCTAAACATTTTATACCTGTTTAGGCTGACTTGCTTTTTGTATAAATAAATCGATTATTGTACTTCTGCTTCCCATTCAGGCTTGATTTCCAAGCCTAAGTTTTCGGCAGTAGCTTTATTGATTACTAGTTTTAAGTTAGCCGGATACGCAGCCGGAACTTCTGAAGGTGTTTTGCCTTCCAATAAAATTTGTGCTGCCATTTGCCCTGCTTCATAGCCGATATCGTAGTATTCGAAACCGTATGCCGCTAAACCGCCGCGCTCTACTGAATCAAGCTCACCTACAACAAGCGGTAATTTGTTTGCATCTGCCACTTCGATTACAGATTCCAGTGCCGATACGACCGTATTATCTGTGATGATGTAAAATGCATCTACATTTCCTACTAAAGATTCTGCCGCCTGGCGTACTTCAGATGAAGCAGATACTGCTGCTTCCACAATTGTTACGCCTTCTTTTGCAGCAATTTCTTTTACTGCCGCAATTTGTGCCACTGAGTTTTGCTCACCAGCGTTATATACCATCCCGACATTTTTTGCTCCCAATTCCTTTAGGAAAGCAACTGTTTTCGGCATTGTTTCCGGATGTAAATCAATCGTACCTGTTACGTTAGCGCCAGGTGTTGCCATTGAATCGATCAACTCTGCACCAACTGCATCCGTTACCGAAGTAAAAATAACCGGAATATCAGAAGTTGCACTTTTTGCAGCCTGTGCTGAAGGTGTTGAGTTCGCGAAAATCAGATCTACATTTTCCCCGACTAACTGCTGGGCGATTGTCATGTTCGCACTGTTATCATTGTTTGCTGATTTGTCTACATACTCTGCTTTAATACCTGCATCTTCAATTGCCTTTTTAAAACCATCTTTTGCTGCATCTAATGATGGATGCTCAACAATTTGTGTTGTTCCGATCTTAAAAGTTTTATCGCTATCTGCTTTCGCTGTATCTACAGCCTCGCCATTTGACGTGTCGTTCGAAGACGTCTCGCTCTCTTCCCCGCCACAAGCGGCTAATAATAAAAGAAGCCCGAATAATAAAAAGGACAGCTTCATTAAATTTTTTTTCATCTTATTTCCCCCTAGTTAACTTTATCGGTTTAAAGCGCCGAACTTCATTTGGATGAAGTGTTGAAATAATATTACCGCGTCATATTTAGATAGTCAATAACATTTAGAATGTTCTGAATTTATTCTAGGTAATGTGCCTCATTTTGGAATTTTGTTGACCCACTTCAAACCGCTAAGCAACGCGGTTTGTTGAACTTTTTACTCGTGGTAAATTTTTTGATGTTTTATTGAAAAAAAAGTCCTATAAATCTTTACTTTTATTTTCAATATTGCTATGATTGCAGTTGCTTTGCGTGGTTCGTAACCATCCCACGTTAAAAAACTAGGAGGAATTTCATATGAAGGTAAAGTTTATTGCAGCGAGTGCCATTATTGCAGCATTATATATTGCTGTTACAATGCTTGTTGCACCAATTAGCTTTGGGCAAGTACAGTTCCGTATTGCCGAAATCTTTAACCATTTAGTCGCATTCAACCCGCGCTATATGTTAGGTGTTGTTTTAGGTGTATTTATTTCCAATTTCCTGATGTCTTCAATCGGTCCCATCGATTTAGTATTTGGTGTCGGACATACGATTATTACACTTGGAATTTTCATATTCATTTGTAAGTTTGTGAAAAACATTTGGGCTCGTCTGATCATTAATACAACGCTCTTTACGTTTACAATGTTTATCATTGCAGCACAGCTGAATATCGTGCTTGGCTTCCCGTTCTGGGAAACTTGGCTGTTTGTAGCATTTGGCGAATTTGTTGTATTGGCGGTTGGGGCACCGATTATGTACACTTTAAATAAACGATTGGATTTCAAAAAATTAATCTAATATCGATTGTTTCACCAGCTGACTTTTTTATGTCAGCTGGTTTTTTATTTAGCGAAAACAGTTTAGAATTGTTTGACATTTCATTTTTCAGTGTTAGAATAAAGCATAATTCAAATGTTATTTACGGTAGCAGGTTGCGGGAGCGTGACCACCGTTTCGTTTAGTTGAGCTTAGTTGAGTAAATTGTTGAATAAGAAGAGTAGCATTTATCGTTTTGTCCAGAGAGCGTATGGGTGGTGAAAATACGCCAAAAGGTAAATGTGAATGGGCCTTATGAAAGCTGCTGGCGTTAGTCGGCGGACGGTACCCTGCCGTTATCAGGTTTAAGTGGAAGCAAGTTTTTTGGGTTTGCTTCAAACGAGGTGGCAACGCGGTGAAAATCGTCCTTTCGCAAAAGTTAATTCTTTTGCTGAGGGCGATTTTTTTATTCGATAAAGCTTTAAATTCATTACAAGCTTGCTAAATAATCCGAATCGTAAAGGCGTAGATTATTTCAAAAAAGGAGTGTTTCAAATGGTAGTTCAGCAACATTTTCGTACATCAATGAAAAAAGTAAATGGGGATTTACTGACACCGATTTCTATTTTCCAGCGACTGCAAGGTGAACGGAAGTTTTTATTGGAAAGTTCCTCTAAATATGATGGCAATGGACGCTATTCGTTCATCGGTGTCAATCCGCGGAAAACGTATATCGGAACAGATGAACAGCTTTTAGATCATGCGCATCATTCCAATAAAGCCTACACGTATGAAGGCGAGCTGATCCAACTATTAAAGCAAGTGATGCCTCGTGTTTCATCACATACGGAATATCCGTTTACAGGCGGCGGCATCGGCTATATTCACGCATTGCAAAAGCCCTTGCCTGAACTGCAGTTTCATGTATACGACACACTCGTAATTTTTGATCATTTAACAGATGAAATCGCTGTTTTCCATACAAATATTGAAGCAGAGCAAGTAGAACCAAACATTGATCAATTGATTGAACAGCTGTTTACAACACCGACACCTGAACAGTCTTCCTATACATTACAACATGTCGAAAAAGAGGAAAATGGACGTTATCGCGCACAATTTACTGGGGAGGCCCTTTCCCTTTATCGAAAAATGCGTGTCGAACACGCTGCACCATATATGTACTATGTCGAATTTGATGATTGCACAGTAATCGGCACATCAAAATCAAACTACATGCAAGTAAGGGACGGGAATATTTCCGTTACAAATGACGTATCGTCAATCGAACGTTTTAGTACGGAAAATTCGGTACAGCAATTTGCCAATACTACAACGGGTACGTTAAGCCCTACCCTTCATGCAATCGATGTCGTGAAAGGGCTATTACCCGCACAGGGCCTGATTGGTTATATCGGCTTTAATGGTCAGGTCGATTTCACAACACCTGAACAAACGATAATAATTCAAGGAAATGTCGCACAGCTTCACTCGGAAGCAGACGAAGAAGCGCCATTCCACTCTTTACTGAAAGGATGATGAACATGTCTTTACTCCCATACATTGAACAGATTGAACGGAAAGAGCACTTAGTTTTTGAGGAAATGCAGCAGGCGGCACAGCTTATTTTTAATGAGCAAACACCGAAAGAACAGATCGCCTCTTTTTTAACGGCAATGAGTGCAAAAGGAGAAACAGCACATGAAGTTGCAGGCTTAGCTTCTGTTATGAAATCACATGCAGTTGCTGTCGACGTACCCGAAGGTATCTATATCGATAACTGCGGCACAGGCGGCGATGGACTTCAAAGCTTCAATATTAGTACGACTTCCGCATTTGTCTTGGCAGGTGGCGGCATTCTAGTAGCAAAACACGGTAACCGAAAAGTATCGAGCGCTTCAGGAAGTTCGGATGTATTGGAGGCGCTTGGCATTACGCTATTGCCGAATATCGAGCAAACATCCGAGCTGCTCAAACAGCACGGCATCGCCTTTTTACATGCTCCGAACATGCATCCGAAGTTAAAACGGATTGGTGAAGTACGACAGGCAATCGGCAAACCGACGATTTTCAATTTAGTCGGCCCCCTGACAAACCCTGTTCCTTTAAAAACACAATTTGTCGGCATTAACCGACCGAACTTCACGACCGATTATGCGGAAGTGCTTCATATGCTGGGACGTGAACGTGCAATCGTCGTTTCAGGTGCACAAGGAATGGATGAAGCATCACTTGATGGTGAGAATACTTTTGTCCTGTTAGACCGCGGGGACATGATTCCATTTAAACTGCGTGCTGAAGATGTAGGTTTGGCCGCACAGCCCCTTTCTGCAATTCGCGGCGGCACTCCTGCAGAAAATGCGGATATTATGCGCGACCTGCTGAAAGGAAAACAAAGCGTGTATTTTGATACGGTTCTTTTAAATGCCGGCATTGGCTTCTTCGCATATGGGCTTGCCGAAACGATGAAAGAAGGCATCGATATGGCGAAGGACAGCATTATGTCAGGACGCGCTTATGAAAAGTTAGAAAATATCGTTGCTTACAGCGAAAAACAGATGCAGGAGGAACCCGTAAAATGACGATTTTAGACCGTATTATTGACCAAAAAAAGACTGAGCTGCCACAATTGCTCTCGACAAAGCCTGTGTTTTCAACAATTGATAAGGCTCGCCCTTCTTTATACGAAACATTGATATCAGCAAATTCATTGCAAGTAATTTCGGAAATGAAACGTGCTTCCCCTTCCAAAGGCGATATTGCGACAAATGTCGACCCTGTTGAGCAAGCTTTACAATATGAAGAAGCAGGTGCTGCCTGTATTTCCGTTTTGACAGAACGAGCGTTTTTCAAAGGAAGCTATACGGATTTAAATGCAGTTGCAAATGCTGTGAACATACCGGTTTTATGTAAAGACTTCATCATTCATGAAGTGCAGATCGACTATGCGAAGGCTGCCGGCGCATCGGTTGTCCTGTTGATTGTCGCAGCATTAACAGATGATCAGCTGAAATCCCTTTATGAATATGCAACAGAACAACAGTTGGAAGTGCTTGTTGAAGTACATGATGCCGATGAATTAAAGCGTGCCCTTGCCATTGGGGCAAATATTATCGGAGTGAATAACCGGAACCTGAAAACATTCGAAGTTTCATTGTCAGCAACACTAGAAATTGCGCAGCTTCTTCCCCCATCACCGATAGCATTTATTAGTGAAAGCGGAATTTTAGGTCCGGAAGATGCACAGTTTGTGGCGAATGCTGGCGCAAAAGGAATATTGGTCGGCGAAGCATTGATGCGCAGCGGGGATGTCAAAAATTCACTTAAAGCACTACAAATCGACATAACAGCAAAGGTTGGCGAAAATCGATGACAAAAGTAAAAATTTGCGGTTTAAAAGAAATCGAACATGTAGAAACAGCGGTCAAAGCAGGTGCTGATTTTATCGGATTTATGTTTGCGCCCAGTAAACGACGCATTACGGTAGAGGAAGCAGTGGAACTGGCAAAGGCAATTCCGGGGACAGTCAAAAAAGTCGGGGTTTTTGTCAATGAAGATCCGGCCACTATTCGTCAAATTGCAAAAGAAGTCGGACTCGATTATATCCAGTATCACGGGGATGAAACACCCGAACAGATTCAGGAAATCGGGCTGCCGGCAATTAAAGCGTTCTCGATTCGAAGTGAAGAGGATGTGACACGTGCAGCGACATATGATGTGGACTACTATTTGTTCGATGCGCCTGGAACTGACTTCCGGGGAGGAAGCGGAAAGTCCTTTGACTGGATGCTGCTTGATAAAGTGAAAATCCCGCTTGAAAAGGTCATTTTGGCAGGTGGACTAAATGAAGAAAATGTTGGACTGGCGATTATGCTTGTCGAGCCATTTGCAGTAGATGTTTCAAGTGGTGTAGAAGTAGATGGTCGAAAAAGTTCAGCCGCGATTAAGAATTTTATTGAAACAGCAAAAGGAGAGTTGATTTTATGACGACAGTAAAAGGACGATTCGGGCGATTCGGCGGTCAATTTGTGCCCGAGACATTGATGACTTCACTTGAGGAATTGGAACTTGCGTATGAGGAAGCAAAAAAAGACTCCTCTTTCCAGGAAGAACTTGATTATTATTTAAAGCAATATGTCGGACGTGAAACTCCCCTTTATTTTGCGGAGCGTTTAACGAAAAAAGTCGGCGGTGCAAAAATCTATTTAAAGCGTGAAGATTTAAATCACACTGGCGCACATAAAATAAATAACGCGATCGGCCAGGCACTTTTGGCAAAGCGTATGGGGAAGAAAAAAATTGTTGCTGAAACAGGTGCAGGTCAGCATGGTGTCGCAACGGCAACCGCGTGTGCATTGCTTGATATGGAATGTATCGTTTATATGGGAGCAGAAGATGTACGCCGTCAGCAGCTGAACGTTTTCCGTATGGAGCTGCTTGGGACAAAAGTTGTTGCGGTCGAAAAAGGCTCCGCTACATTGAAAGATGCGGTTAATGAAGCATTGCGTCACTGGGTTACTCATATTGAAGATACGCATTATATTTTAGGTTCGGCACTTGGACCACACCCCTTCCCTACAATTGTCCGTGATTTCCAGCGTGTCATCGGGGATGAAACACGTGCCCAAATTTTACAGCAGGAAGGACGTCTTCCGGATACAGTTATTGCTTGTATCGGTGGCGGAAGTAATGCAATCGGAATGTTCTACCCGTTTGTGGAAGATCAGGAAGTGGCATTATATGGAGTGGAAGCTGCAGGTTCAGGTGTCAATACCGACAAGCATGCGGCAGCAATTCATGTTGGGAAAACAGGTGTCCTTCACGGTGCGTTCATGTATTTACTGCAGGATGATAACGGTTTTGTTCAAGAAGCGCATTCAATTTCAGCGGGACTTGATTATCCGGGAGTTGGACCGGAACATTGTCATTTACACGAAACAGGACGTGCTGCCTACCCTTCTGTTACAGATGAAGAGGCACTTGAAGGTGTGAAGCTGTTATGTGAAACGGAAGGAATCTTACCGGCCTTGGAAAGCGCGCATGCCGTTTACTATGCAAGTCAATTTGCCAAGGACCGACCTGCTGATGAAATTGTTGTCGTTTGCTTATCAGGACGTGGGGACAAAGATGTTCACACATTAATGGAGAAACTTGGAGGTGGCGTGAAATGACATTGCAAAAACAGCTTGAAAATGTATTAGCTGCAGGGGATAAAGCATTCGTTCCTTATATTATGGCAGGCGACGGAGGGCTTGAAACATTAAAGCCTACTATATTAAAGCTTCAGCAAATCGGAGTTTCCGCAATTGAAGTCGGCATTCCATTTACAGATCCTGTAGCAGATGGGCCAACAATTGAACAAGCCGGCGAACGTGCACTTGCCAAAGGTGTGACATTGAAAAAAGTACTGGATGAACTGCAAAGCTTTGCACAGGAAATCCATATACCGCTCATAGTTATGACGTACTTAAACCCGATTCTTGCTTATGGGATTGAAGCATTTGCAGAGGATGCAAAACTTGGTGGTGTTCAAGGACTGATTGTACCGGATATGCCATTTGAAGAAAGTGCTTTATTGCATGGTGCTTTAAAGGAAAACGGCATTGCGCTTGTCCAGCTCGTATCATTGATGAGCCCTCCTGAACGTATTAAAAAATTAGCCGCTGCAAGTGAAGGCTTCGTTTATGCCGTTACGGTAAATGGTATTACCGGCGAACGCGCAAGCTTTGCTACAGAACTTGCCGGTCACTTTGCAAACTTGAAAGCAGTGAGCAATATTCCGGTGTTAGCTGGCTTCGGGATTTCTACGACAGAACATATAAAAAGCTTCGGCGACATTGCGGATGGAGTAATTGTCGGCAGTAAAATTGTTACGGCACTCGCTGAGCAAGACTGGGCAACAATCGAAGCGCTTGTACAGGCAACGAAGAAGACGGCTGTAATTTAGTCGTTGCTTATAAAGAGGATGCAAAGACTAGTGAATAAGTGGGTTCCCCCATTTCAATCAGTACCTTTGCATCCTACTTTCTTCTATATATATATTCTGTTTCCTTTATATGGTATCCTTTGATTAAATCTATTTAGTGGGGGTTCAAGATGAATGTAAAGGACTTTTTTGCGGGTTTGTTTTTTGTCGCGATTGCCGGTTATTTTACTTATGTGTTAGTCGATAGCATGCCAAAGCTGTTCATTGACAGCACAACGACTTGGCAATACTTTGTCGCATTCTTTCGTGTTGCACTCATTATTTTCCTTTTCAACTTAGGACTCTCCCTTATGAAACGCTTTTTCGTAGACGGGACGACAAAAAACGGGAACGCTCGGTAATTCGATGCTTTCCCGTTTTTTATTTCATTCCACACTATAGTTGGAGCTGTGGATAAATTTCATTCACATTTTCGCGTAACTTTGCCTTTAAGAATTTCCCGACAGAAGTTTTCGGAATTTCCGTTAAGAAGACGATATCATCCGGCAACCACCACTTAGCAAATTGACCTTCCAAAAATAACGTTAGCTCTTCTCTAGTTGCATTTGCTCCCTCTTTCAGGACAACACATGCCAGCGGACGCTCCTGCCATTTCGCATGTGGAATGGCGATGACCGCCGCTTCAAATACCGCTTCATGCGACATGAGCGCATTTTCCAAATCAACGGACGAGATCCACTCACCACCGGATTTGATCAAATCTTTCGTTCGATCTGTTATTTTAATGAATCCCTCTTTTGAACGAACCGCGATATCACCTGTATATAGCCAACCATTAGAAAATGCTTCCGCTGTACGTTCATCTTTATAATATTCTGCCGCAATCCATGGACCACGCAGACGCAGCTCGCCCATTGTTTCGCCATCCCAAGGTACTTCACCGTTTTCATTGACGATGCTTGACTCTATCCCCGGAACCGTTAAACCTTGCATCGCGCGTGTTTCGATTTTTTCATCCAATGACCAGTCATCCATATGTGACATATCACGTGACATTGAAACAATCGGTGAAGTTTCCGTCATGCCGTATGCCACAATATAATTGACGCCCATTTCTTCATATTTTTTAATAAGCCCTTTTGGTGAAGCAGACCCTCCACAGAAAATAGCTTGTAATGTCGATAAATTACGGGCTCTTTTTTCCTGCTCCTGCAATGCGCCAAGCCAGATTGTCGGGACACCCGCGGTTTTCGTTACATTGTATTGCTCAATGAAATCCAATATTAATGACGGTGTAAACTGAGGGCCGATCAATACTTGCGTCGCCCCTACATTCACTGCTGCAAACGGCATCCCCCAAGCGTTGACATGGAACATCGGAACAATCGGTAAAATTGTGTCACGTTCTGAAATTGCCATCGTATCCACCATTGAAATCGACATGGAATGCAGTACGAGCGAACGATGTGTATACACGACCCCTTTTGGATTTCCTGTTGTTGCGCTTGTATAGCACATGCTTGCCGGCGCATTTTCATCCAAATCTTCCGGGAACGCAAAGTTTTCATCTGCTTCTTCCAGCAATGCCTCGTATGACAGTACATTCGGCAAAGTCGTTTCCGGCAGCTCCCCATCCGCCATAATGATGTAATGTTCAATTGTTTTCAGCTCCGACTGCACTTCTTCAATGAGCGGCACTAAATCTTCATCTATTAAAATTATTTTATCTTCCGCATGATTAATAATGTACGCAATATGTTCCGGTGACAGGCGGATATTAACCATATGCAAAATTGCACCTGTACATGGAACCGCAAAATATGCTTCTAAATGGCGGTGCTGATTCCAGGCAAACGACGCAATCTTGTCGCCGCGCTCCATGCCCAGCTTGGTTAATGCGTGCGCCAGCTTTCTTGTGCGTTTCACCCATTGCCCGTATGTAAGGCGATGAACCTTTTCCTCACTTGTACGTGAAATAATTTCTTTGTGTGCATAATACGTTTCTGCACGCTTAATCATATCTGTTAGAACGAGTGGTGTTTGCATCATCATTATATATTTCCCCCTTTTATGAGGCGTTATCTTTTACCGGCAATCCCCATTACTGATAAAACGCCTCCTAATTTCTCCCACAACATCATTCTAATATAATATACTGAAAAATGAAAATATTTTGTCAATAATGCAGCAATTTCTTTTTTCTGCGGAAAATGGAAATTACTGAATTTCGCTTTTCATAAAGGCTATCCGCAGGCAGCCCTATAAAATAAAAAAGCGAGTGAACTGCTTTTCAACAGTTTCACTCGCTTCTATAAGTTAAATGGCGTTTTGTGCTAGTCGTACTTTCAGCTTTTCCAGCATATCGACCGTCATTTTTTCCAGGTCGTAGCTTGCTTTAAAGCCCCACTCCTCAATCGCTGCTGATGAGTCGATTGCATTTGGCCAGCTGTCGGCAATGGCCTGACGGACCGGGTCCACCTCATAATCCATTGTGAAGTCTGGAATATGCTTTTTAATTTCGGCTGCGATTTGAGACGGCTCAAAGCTCATCGCCGAAATATTGAATGCATTGCGGTGCACAAGCTTTGCCGGGTCTGCTTCCATTAAATCAACAATGGCCTGCAGTGCATCCGGCATATACATCATATCCATATACGTGCCTTCTGCAATATACGATGTGTAACGTCCTTCCGCAATTGCTTTATAGTAAATATCTACCGCATAGTCCGTCGTTCCTCCACCAGGTGGTGTCACATAAGAAATCAGCCCCGGGAAACGGACACCGCGTGTATCCAGTCCAAAGCGCGTGTAGTAGTAGTCGCATAATAACTCGCCTGCTACTTTATTGACACCGTACATCGTTGTTGGACGCTGCAGCGTATCTTGTGGTGTATTGTCCTTTGGCGTAGAAGGACCGAATGCGCCGATTGAACTCGGTGTGAAAAACTGCATATCCAGTTCACGTGCCACCTCAAGTGCATTCATTAAACCGCCCATATTTAAATTCCAGGCAAATACCGGATTTTTTTCTGCTGTTGCCGAGAGTAATGCAGCCATGTGGATCATCGTGTCTGCACCAAAATCATGGGCAAGTGTGTGCATGCGTTTCCCATCTGTTACATCCAATACTTCAAATGGACCTTCATGCTGATCAATTTTTCGAATATCTGTTGCCAATACATTATCTGTGCCATACGTATGGCGTAATTTCTCTACTAATTCCGAACCAATTTGACCTAAAGCACCGGTCACCATAATTTTCTTCAATCTGAAGCCTCCCTATCCTTTAAAAGACATATATTCAGCATATTACCGCTTAATATCCCGTCTACTATTTCTCATCTGTCAGAACAAATGTCCTTGTGGAAAATACATAGAACTATCCTTAAAACTTGACGTTCAAACATTTTCATGAAATTCATTATAGGGTGTTCTTTTACAAAAAACAATATGTTAGAAATATTCTTTTTGAGCGATACATTTGTACGTGTGAAATATTCGAATAGAAAGACTATTTCGGTATTCGTTATACATCGTTTTCAACTTCAACCGGAAATTCTATTCATCCAAGAGTGCTTCATAAATATGGTGGAATTGAATTTTTTCGCTGTTTGTCAATTTTACGTATTGTTCGTGGATGTTGATTCTTTGAATTGACCCGGAAACTGTATAGAGGCCTGTTTGCTCCCATACTTTTAGTTGAATCGGGCAATGCTCTGTGTAGGCTCGCTGCAGGTTACTATTAATTTGTTCTAACTGGGCTTCGTCGAGTTGGGGTCGGGTAACAATTGAGTCCTCTTCTTGCCAATCACGCAATAGTTTGACATGCTCCGGCAGCATCATTGCGCTCCATTTAATTGTTCCTCTATCTTTGTTCATCGCCTTCACTCCCTCTATAAATGTTGATATATCAATGGCTTGCGCCATTTTTGAATGTCCAAAAAATAATTTTTGACACATACATCTATCGTTATTTTGTAATTCTTGATTTATTTAACATTATGTCCGAACGCTTCGCTAAAGGACAAACCATTATATGGTAATGTTTCTCCTAATCCAGTGCAGTATTTTGATGCACTTTTGGATCTCTGCGTAGCTTATGATGACGGACCCTCCCATGTCTCTAGGCGTCTTTTTGCGCGTACATTCCTTCGTTCGGTCTATTCATAAGGCAGAGGCTGGCGATGCTCCTTTGTGGACTCAATTGAATTCATTCAACGGTCGGATGGTGAAAATAATGCCGGCTTCTCCGTGTCATCCTCTTGTTTTTGACTTCTGTTGGTGGCGTTTTAGGCAGCCGTTTGAAGACGGGCGAAATCGTTCATCATTTGGTGTTCGTTAAACAATGTTTTTCTCTTGCACAAGGCATGTAAAACTTTCAATAACTTGCCACACAGTACCACAATTGATTGCTTCTTTCGGAGCGGATTGACCGTGCGCGTTGTGTAATATTCATGTAATTGCTTAAAGGCTGGATTATGCAAGATTAACGGCATCATGACTCGGAACAGAAGGGCGCGTAGTTTTCTTCTACCTCGCTTGGAAATCCGTTTTTGTCCTTTTTGCTGACCAGAAGAGTTTTCACGCAATGTGAGTCCCGCTAGTTTAATTAATTGGCGTGGATGTGTATATTGCGCTAAAGAACCAACCTCTGATAGTAAATCGACAATCGTGACATCCCCGATTCCAGGTACCGATGCTAAATATTCATATTCCATCATTTGTTTGGCTAGCTCTACGAGCTGAGCTGTTAATTCGTCAAGTTGAGCGTGCATCAATTTATGCTGTGAAAGAAGCGTGGCGATTTCGAATTTGGCCATCACTAAACCTTCTGTCAGCCCAATTGAGCTTTCTGCAACCTCGACTAATTGCTTTGCCTTAGGTAGCTGTGGGCTTTTCATGCCGTCTACCTGGCGATATAAAAATAGTAATTCTTCTGGTGATTTTCCTACAATATCTGTTGGCAACGGTGTCATTTCGAGCACCGCATAGGCCATTTTCCCAAAGCTTTTAAACACTTGTGTGAATTCAGGGAAAAAGCGATCCAACCAACGAATAATGCGATTTTGTAAGGCATTTAAATCTTCTTGAATCTTTGAACGTAATGTTGCTCCATTTCGTAACTCAGCCTCGATTCCTTCGAGATGACGGGGATAGCTGAAACGACCGTCTCTCATAAGGCGAGCAATGACTAGCGCATCCTTTTGGTCATTCTTCGTTTGCAGGTTGTCATCTAATTCCTTCGAGCGATTAACGTGCATTGGATTAACCATTACGAATGGAATTCCATAGTTCGTCAAAAACGCAGCTAAGTTCATCCAGTAATGGCCTGTTGGCTCAAACCCAATGAGAATTTCTTGTTTGTCATAAGCTGCTTTGAGCGCCATTAGGCGTTCATAAAAGTTTTCAAACCCAATACGTGATTGCATGATTGGAAATGATTTTTGGAGCACACGACCTCGATCATCAATTGCACAAGCATAATGTTTATGTTTAGCAATGTCGATGCCGATAACTAGAGTATTTTCAGAAACTTGATTAATTTTGTCATTCGTATTAAAATTCATTGGAATGGGTCCTCCCTGTAGATGTATGAGTCAATGACCGTTGACACTCAAGCATCATACAGGAGGGCTTTTTTGTTTTCAAGTCCCCGAAAATCTTTCTAACAGGAATGCTCCTTATTGTTTATGCCCGCCTACTAATTTAGCCCGCGTCAGTGCAGTGCCCGCTTCCGTATAGGAAACCGCACGCAATATCGCTGTTGTGCCGTATTTTGTACGTAAACGGTCCATCGTTTCCCCAAGCCTGCGGTTGCGCCAACGCATCTCATCGAACAGGCTGAGCTGCATTGAATATTCACTTTCAATATTGCTTAATGTAATCGTAACTTTACGTGCCGGTCGTTCGGCGTAAAATTCGTCGAACAGCTGCTTGCACACTTCAAAAATTTTCAGTGTATCGTTTGTCGGCTCATCGATTGTGCGTGAACGGTGAAACCCGCCTCCGAAAGCATCCTTACTGTAACTTAGTCCCAATGAAATCGTCCGGCCGATTTTTTTCGCTTCCCGCGCACGCCTTGCCACATCTTCACACATTTCCAGCAATACGACTAAAATTTCCTTTCGACTGCGATAATCGCGCATCAGCATCTGCCCTTTACCGAAGCTGATCTGTCCTTGCATAATTGGCGCACCGACTGTCGAGTGATCGATTCCCCAAGCATGGTAATAAAGCTGGTTCCCAAGAACTCCGAAACGCTTTTCAAGTAACGCTAAATCAGCATGTGCCAAATCATAGACAGAGTATATGCCCATATGATTCAGCGTTCTTTCTGTACGGCCGCCGATGCCCCACATCGTGGACAGCGGCATGATCGGCCACAGTTTTTCCGGTACATCATTATATGTCCATTTCGCAAATCCCGTCTTTTTTGCTTCGATGTCGAGCGCCAGTTTTGCCATCAGCATATTCGGCCCAAAACCGACTGCACACGGAATTTCAAATTGATTGTAAACGAGCTGCTGAATGTATTTTGCCGTTTCTTCGGGCGGTCCCCATAACTTTTCGGTTCCGGTTAAATCGATAAAACTTTCGTCGACGCTATATACATGAATGGCCTCTTTTGGAACAAACTCGTTGAACAGGCGTGTAATTTCCATTGATATGCGAATAAATAACGACATCCGCGGCTCAAAAAGACGAATATCCGGATGTGGCGGAATTTCGTATAATCGCGAACCTGTACGAATATTAAAGCGTTTTTTCATCGGAGGGGACGCTGCAAGCACAACACTCCCCTTTTGCTGAAAATTTCCGACAATCGCAATCGGGACTTCCATTACATTTAAATTTTCAACCGATGCAATACAGCTTGCATAAAAACTGCGCATATCAATACAAATAATCGAACGTTCCGGCGCATTTTCATACATAAAGCTCATCTCCTTATATCGAACGTTTGTTCTTATATTAAAATGAGACGTGTGAGATGGCAAGTGGAAAGTAGTGGTTGTTTTGGTTGGGGAGAATTTTTTTATTGCATCAGTGAGTTAATTTGCTGCTTAATGCAAAAAAGCGCACCGGCATTCATCCGGTACGCTTTTAAAATTTATTCTTTTATTACTTTTTCATAGAGACCCGGACGGCGATCTTCGTATACAGGGATGCGGCCGCGCACTTCATCGACCGTTGAAAAATCAACCTCAATAATCGCCAGCTCCTCATCGTCTGCACCTGTCCAAAGTACCTCACCCCATGGCCCGATAATCATTGACTGGCCATTGAAGTTTTCCACTTTACGGGCAATACGGTTTACCGCAACGACGAAGCACTGGTTTTCAATTGCTCGCGCCTGCAGTAATATTTTCCAGTGATCGATACGTGGTGTCGGCCATTGTGCTGGAATGAACAGCACCTTAGCACCATCTAACGCATGAGAACGCAGCCATTCCGGGAAGCGAATATCATAGCAAATTGCACCGCCCGCTTCGAGCTCACCTAATGCGAAACGGTTCATGTCACTGCCGGATTCCAAATACAGATGCTCATCCATTAAACGGAATAAATGCACTTTACTGTACTCGCCGACTAATTCACCATCGCGATTGTACGTATACATCGTATTGTAAAACTTATCATCACGCTTCACCGATACTGATCCACCTACAATATGTACCGCCAATTCTTTTGAAAGACTGCTTAAAAAGGCTTTCGTACGTTCACCATTTTCATCTGCCAGCTCTTCCAGTTTTTCGAGCGCATAGCCCGTATTCCACATTTCCGGTAATACGATAATTTCAGCGCCGCCTGCTGCCGCTTCGCGAATAAATTTCTCCGCGCGTTCATAGTTTTCATCTACCTTGCCAAAACCAACATTCAATTGAATACAACCGATTTTCATAACTGCCACCGCCTTAAAAAATTCCGTGCGAATCAATTTTCGCATATTCGTACTCATTGTAACATCTCACTGCAAGTTGTCAAAATCTTCACTTTACTTAAGTGAAGTTTTAGACTAATATTAACCTTACTATTTTTCAGAGGTGATAAAGAATGATCGAATTCTCGAAAAAGCTGCAACAGTTACCACCACAGTTTTTCGCAGCACTTGTAAACAAAGTAAATGAAGCGCTTGCCCAAGGGCGTGATGTGATTAATTTAGGTCAGGGGAATCCGGACCAGCCAACACCGGCACATATTGTGGAAGCACTGCAAAATGCGGCAAATGATCCCCAAACACATAAATATTCTCCATTCCGCGGTATTGCAGAGCTCAAACAGGCAGCTGCGGACTTCTATAAACGTGAATATAATGTCGATATTGATCCCGCTACAGAAGTAGCTGTTCTTGGCGGAACGAAAATCGGTTTAGTCGAACTTCCGCTCGGACTCCTGAATCCTGGCGATTATATGCTACTCCCAGATCCGGGATATCCCGATTACTTATCCGGTGTCGCACTTGCAGATGTCAAGTTTGATACGATGCCGCTTCAAGAGGAAAATCACTTTTTGCCGGACTATGAAACATTGTCCGAGGAAATTAAAAACCGGGCGAAATTGATGTATTTAAACTATCCGAACAATCCTACTGGCGGTGTTGCGACATATGAATTTTTTGAACAGACCGTACAGTTCGCTAAAGAGAATAACATTGCGGTTGCCCATGACTTCGCTTACGGGGCAATAGGCTTTGATGGTGAACGTCCGCCAAGCTTCCTGCAGGCACCCGGTGCAAAAGATGTCGGCATTGAGCTTTATACATTGTCCAAATCGTATAATATGGCTGGCTGGCGCATCGGCTTTGCTGTCGGTAATGCAAAAATGATTGAAGCGATCAATATTATTCAGGACCATCTATTTTGCAGCCAGTTCCCTGCGATTCAGCATGCAGCAGCCGTCGCACTGAATGAGGAGCAATCCTGTGTAGAGGAATTGCGTGCATTATACGAGCGTCGGCGCAATGTACTCGTTGAAGAGGCCCATAAAATCGGCTGGGAAATCACGGCACCAAAAGGCTCATTCTTTGCATGGCTGCCCGTACCTGCACCATATACGAGTGAACTGTTTGCCGATTTTTTACTGGAAAGAGCGGATATTGCCGTTGCAGCCGGCAATGGGTTTGGTGAGTACGGCGAAGGCTATATTCGCGTCGGACTGCTCGTCGATGAAGAACGTTTGCGCGAAGCAATGCAGCGTGTCGCGAAGCTTGGTCTGTTTAAGGAGACGGTTTTGAAATAGCTTTTGATTATTCAGTTATCCAAATGCGGCGATTTATTTGCCGCATTTTTTGTTTTATCCTCACTTTCGGTTAAATAATCCTCAAATCATATTCAGTAATCCTCACTTGCCTTTACTTAATCCTCAATCTCCTCTCAGTAATCCTCAATTGCACTTACTTAATCCTCAACAAAAAAGCTCAGCACCATCTAAAAAGTGCTGAGCTTTACATTGCTTATTTAATTACTTCCAACTCGCGGCCTACTTTTTCGTAAATCGCCAGTGCTTCATCGAGCATTTCTTTCGTATGTGCTGCTGTTGGCATATTGCGCACGCGGCCTGTTCCTTTTGGCACTGTCGGGAACACGATTGCTTTTGCGTACACACCTTCTTCAAGCAAGCGTTTCGAGAATTGCTGTGTCAGCTTTTCTTCGCCAATAATACATGGTGTAATCGGTGTTTCCGATTCCCCGATATTAAAGCCAAGTTTTGCTAGGCCATCTTTTAAATACTGACCGTTTTCCCAAAGCTTGTCATGCAACTCAGTCGATTCCATAATCATCTCTACAGCACGTGTAATCGCCGCAACATCCCCTGGCGGTAATGCTGTTGAGAATAAAAATGGACGGGAACGGACCTTTAGCCAGTCGATCAGATTTTTCTTCCCTGCTACATAGCCGCCAACAACACCGATTGCTTTTGACAATGTACCGATTTGGAAGTCGATATCGTGCTGCAGACCGAACTGCTTCACTGTTCCGGCACCTTTACCTGTAACACCTGAACCGTGTGCATCGTCTACATACGTAATTAAATCAAACTCTTTTGCGATTTCCACGATTTCCGGAAGCTTGGCAATATCGCCATCCATCGAGAAAACACCATCAGTAATGACCATTACTTTATTGTAAAGGCCAGATTCTGTTGCATCTTTTGCTTTTGCGCGTAAATCATCCATATCTGAATGGGCGAATGGGATAATTTTTGCTTTAGATAAACGGCAGCCATCGATAATTGAAGCATGGTTTAATGCATCCGATAAAATCGCATCATTTTTGTCCATAACAGCAGAAATTGCCGCCATATTACAATTGAAGCCTGATTGGTAGCTGATCGCTGCTTCTGTACCTTTAAATTTCGCCAATGTTTCTTCCAGTTTTACGTGTAGATCGAGCGTGCCGTTAATTGTACGAACAGCCCCTGCACCAACACCATATGAGGCGATTGTATCCTGAGCAATTTTTTTCAGCTCATCGTTCGTCGCCAAACCTAAGTAGTTGTTTGATGACAGGTTTACAAGCTGTTTGCCTCCAACTTTAATAATCGGGCCATTTGCTCCCTCTACCGGATCGATTTCGTTGTATAAACCTTGTGCTTGTAGTGCCAGTAAGTTTTCATCCAAAAAGGTGTCTAATACGTTTGACATGCGCGTTCATCCTTTCAATATCTATTTCCATTATATTTTAGCACAGAGAATGAAAATTTTATGTAAGTGGCTCTCCGATTATCTCCTCAAGCTTTCTTTTAAAGAAAAATAGTGAAGGCTGAATGACATAACCTGTGCCGAGCGCTAAAATAACTGTCCCGAAACCAACAGGACCACCAAGCAGCCATCCGGCACCTGTCGCAAATACTTCCATTACGAGCCGCCCTGTTTTCACAGAATAGCCTTTACTCGCAATAATCATCATAATCGTATCACGCGGACCTTCGCCAAGACTTGCCGCAATATAGAGTGCACAACCAATGCTCATTACAAAAAAGCCGGCTGTAAAATACGAAAGTTCCAGTATAAAAATACTCGTCTCTGGCAGAAGCCAGTTGAACAAATCAATAAATGAACCGATGAACAGCATATTTAAAAACGTCGCAAGCTTCGGAATACGTTTCAAATAAATAGATGTTCCGATAATAATCGTCAGACCCGTTAAAATCGACCAGGAACCGATCGTCAATCCAACTTGCTTATAAAGACCAATATGGAAAACATCCCATGGAGCTGTTCCGACAACATTCCCTTTAATCGTCATCGTAATACCAAGCGCCATGATCATCATCCCTACAAAAAAACTTCCCCATTGCCATTTAAATTTCTTCGACACAACAATCCTTCTTTCTATTTAGAGACAATCGATGCAAATTGCCCGTTCGTTGCCTTTTTCAAATCTTCCGGTGCAAGTTTAATCTGCATCCCGATTTTTCCTGCACTGACAAATATATAATCTAGTGCAGTTGCCGCTTCTTCAATAATTGTCGGAAACAGTTTTTTCATGCCGATCGGCGAGCAGCCCCCCCGAATATAACCGGTTAAGCCAAGCAGCTCCTTAACAGGAAGCATCTCGATTTTCTTTTGCCCTGCCACTTTTGCTGCGGCCTTTAAATTCAATTCCGCATCTACCGGAATGACGAAAACAAAATAATTGCCTTTTCCTGCAGTTGCGACCAGAGTTTTATAGACATGAAGGGCAGGCTGGCCGATTTTGCCGGCAACGGTCAATCCATCCACCGCTTCCCCGTCGTTAATCGTATACTCAAAGATTTCATGTATGATTTTTTTCTGCTCAATTAAACGGACTGCATTTGTTTTTGCTTGCTTCTTCGCCAAAAAGACCACTCCATATTCTTAACTTTGGAAATATTATACCATTGAATGATTTGTTAAGTGCTATGCTTTAATACGCATTTTATAATTTACTTAAATGTAAAAAACCCACTCCATCTGAGCGGGTTTATTATCATGCAGTTTTCGAAAAAACAGATTCCTCTGCTGAACGGTAACCGTTGTTCACCATGGCAATATGTGCGCTGTATTTTTGTGCAGCTATATTGAATGAACGCTGGAATAACCTCTTTTCCAACTCTCGGCCAAATACAGTTTGCTCTTCTGGATTACGTGCAAAATCTTGCTTGAACTTTTCCGGTATTGTATAGGAAAGACTTTCGTTGGAAAACGAGACGAGTTCCTCTGGTTGTACTTGCTCTGTATGTTGGTTTCGAGTGTTTGCCGGCATTTGCGGAATGGAAGTTGATACTTTTGCTGCTGTAAGTATATCTTGAGGTGAAGGGACAGTCGATGCTAGACGCATATTATCCAATATTGGTGTTTGTGTATACGTGATGTCATTTACTGCTGCAAGATTTTCGGCCTGCTTGGCATTGTCCTGCATCAGCAAATCTTTTTCTGTTTTACCGGAAAGCAAGTTTTCCAGTACTTTTAGCAGTGGGTTTTTACTTGGATCCGTATATTGTGCATGCTTTTTATATGCTTCGCCCGCCTCTTTGCGGAGCTGGGAGCGTTTTCTTTCCTCTGATTCTGAACTAATGCCTCGTACCAAGCTATTAATCTTCATCTTCTTCACCCCTTTTGTAAAAGTTACATTAATTTTTTATTAATATACCAACATATCCAGCTTTTATATAGAAGGTATTCACGAATTGTTCATATTCAGAACTTTCCTACCAACCTACCTTGTATTCTCAACCTATACAATGGCCTATCCATTATTTTTAATACAAGTACCCATTACCTATAACAAAAAAACCAATCTTTACACTGGCTTTATAATATGAAAACAATTTCCGTTTAAAATTAAGAATCATAACTTCAGGTAGGAGCATTCCATGAAAACATTCGTAAATTCAACGCCGAACAATTCAATTGATTTCAAGGGAATGATGCAGCGGTTTCTGTTAAGGAGCAAAACGATCCGCCATCTCTCCCGGTCATTAGCATTGAAAAACATCATGGCACAGGAGGCAATGAATACATATTTTCAGCCTATTTATGATGTAAAAAACAATACGACATTTGGTTTTGAAGCATTGAACCGGCCTCTTGCGCTGAAGCTTTTTCAAACGGCGGATATTTTCTATGAATTTGTCGGACAAACGGATAAAGTCTTTTTGTTCGAATGCTTTTGCCGGAATCTTTCGCTCGTTCGCTATCACAAAAAATTGCTCAATTACAATTCGACGAAAGATATCACATTGTTTATCAATATCCATCCAAATGTATTGCTCGATAAAAATTATCATAGCGGTGAAACGAGGGCTTTGCTGGAAAGATTGGGTATTTCCCCTGAGCAGGTTGTATTTGAGCTGACGGAGCGCAGTGCTCTCGGAGATTTCGAGGAATTTGCACGGGTCCTTTCCCACTACCGGTCACAAGGTTATTGGATTGCGGTTGATGATGTCGGTTCAGGCTACAATAGTCTAAAAACATTAATTTACTTAAAGCCGGAATTTATTAAACTGGATCGTTCACTTATTCAAAATATCAATCAGCATAAAGCGCAGCAGCAGCTTTTAACAGTCATTTTAAATTATGCGATCGAATCGGGGACAAAAGTAATTGCTGAAGGCATTGAAACAAAGGCGGAATATGAATTTATCCAATCAGTTGGCGTTCATTATGCGCAAGGCTACGCAATTGGGCGCCCTCAAGAGGATTTAGTAGAAGGAATAAATCCGAGCCCTGAATGAATCGGAAAATCTAATAGGCGACTGAATATCACTTATTAGATGTTCAGTCGCCTAAATTTTATTGGTTAATACCTATTGAAATTCACCGATCGATTTATGGCTGCCCCAGACGCATACTTTCTATACAACTTTGTAGGTCATAACGTGCTACTTCTTCCATGTAATTTATTTCAAACTAAAATATCTTTATTCCAAGATAAATTTACCCTATAATTATATTAGTTCACAATAATTTCTGTTTAGATGCAGAACCCATTAAGTCTGCCTGTTTTAGTATACGGGTAAGACACTATCATTTTTTTCAAGCACTATTGGAGGTTTATAGAAATGAAGATAAATAAAGGAGTATTCTTTGTACTGCTCGGTGCAGGATGCTTTGGATTTACACCGGTTTTTGCCAAAACAGGGTTCGGCTATGGCTATTCCCTTGGTCAAATCAACCTTGTCCAAATGGTCATTTCCTTTCTGCTGTTATGGTCGATCACTTTCCTGAAAGGGTTCGGGATGAAGGGGCTGACTAAAAAGAACATCCTTCCTATTATGATTACCGGCTGTTTTATCGGTTTAACAAGTATTTTTTATTATGGTGCAATGCAGTATTTGCCTGCTTCACTGGCTATCATTTTAATGTTCCAGTTTGTTTGGATCGGCATTCTGTTCGAATGGGCTTTCAATAAAATTAAGCCCGCGCCAATTACTATTTTTGCGATTGTTCTTATTTTAATAGGTGTATTTTTTGCATCGAATATTTTAACCGGCGATATACAAGGCCTACCGATTAAAGGATTTGTAATGGGTATATTGTCTGCCTTTACTTATGCTGCCTTTATCTTTTTCAGCGGGAAAGTTGCTGTTGAAGTACATCCACTAACCCGTACTTCTTTAATGGTGACGGGTTCCACGATCTTGGTATTTCTTATCTTTATGAAGGACATCCCTGCAGTATTTCCTCTTGAAGGAAACTTGGTGATGAGTGCTGCCGGGGTTTCATTGTTTGGAGCCGTATTGCCGCCGCTGTTTTATGCAGTTGGTGCACCACTCATTTCAGGAGGTTTGGCGAATATATTAACTTCTGTTGAACTGCCTGTAGCGATTTTATCGGCAAGCATTATTTTGGCTGAAACGGTCACAGCTTTGCAATGGATTGGAATCGTACTGATACTCGTAGCGATTGTATTAAATGAAATCGGTCCAAACATCATTCGGATGAGAAACCGTACAAAAAGAACAATTCTTCGTCCACATAATAAAAATTAATCAGAATGCTAATCAACCTCTGTGCAAACAGCAGTTGATTAGCGTCTTTTTATGTACAAAACAAAAAAGCTTATCAATAATTTTCTATTGATAGGCTAAATTGATAGTTCCGCATATCTATTTATTATTTGAAGAGATTCAGCATTGCGCCTACTTGTCTCATTGTATTAATTCCATTCGTTATTGTCCCCACATGGCCCATCACTGTATTTAAATTATCGGATAGACCGCTAAAGCGAGACCCTTGCTGCTGTTGTTGTTGTTGTGGATAGAGATTGAATTGCTGTTGCCCCTGTCTTGGATTTACAGGATATGGCGGGTAAAAAGCTTCCCTCGGTCTTGCAAATTCATTTGGACGAGGCATTCCTATCTGCTGTCTTCCCATTTGTGGTGGAGGACCAAATTGTTGTCCATTTGGCGGAAACATCCCAGATCTGAAATTTTGCCCAAAAAACGGCATATTATTCACCTCCTTGTTAAGTTTGACCTCTAACCTAGTATATGTTCATGATTTTTCGCAATATAGACATTTGAAATACGCAGATGAAACGTTAATTGTTCAATGTAATCCCCCTCACCGTAAGATTTTTGGGACTTTCAGCCGTTTTTCCGCTTCAATTAAGTTTATTTAAATTCGGTCATATGCAACATTTAATTCCAATTCCTTTTATGGTATTAATTGTTAGTAAACAATGCATAACAAGTCATTTTACATGAGAGAGGGACAAAAGAAATGCTGAATTTAAAAACGATTACAAAAGACAATTGGATAAATGCAATCTCGCTAAAAGTACGGGAAGATCAAGTGAAGTTTGTCGCCTCGAATGCAGTGTCACTGGCACAGCTGAACTTTCTGGAAAATTTCCATGCAAAAGGCATTTACTATGGTGAAGAAATGGTCGGTTTCACCCTTTATGGGCTGGATGAAGATGATCATGAATACTGGATTTACCGTATGATGATCGACCAAAAACATCAGGGGAAAGGTTATGGCAAAGAGGCCGTTCAGCTCATAATAGAAGATATTCGAACAATGAAAGAGCCTCACCATCAAACGATTACCCTCTCCTATGAACCTGACAATGCGCATGCAAAGCGCATCTATGAAAAAATGGGCTTCCAGGAAATTGACGGCCTTGTTATTGAAGGTGAGCAAGTAGCGCGCTATACGTATTAGGAGAAACAGCAATGCGGATAATAAAGATTGTGTTACTGGCGTTACTGGCAATTCCGGCGTTCTTTATTTTAATACTGACGATTGCTTCATTTGATTATTTTTACTACCCGATTATAGGCTACCAAGCGGAAAATGCCGCCGAAGCTTCTCTTGAAGAAAAATATAACGAAGACTTTGTGATTGATGAATCCACCTACTCCAAACCATTGGGCAATGATTACGGGAATTATCATATTATCGCCTATCCAAAGTCAAGTACACGGGGAAATGTGGATTCCGGTTATTAAGAAATAACAGGTAAGATTTTGATTCTAACCCGAAAATTAAAACGGAGCCCGGTACAAACCCGGACTCCGTTTTCGTTAGTTTTAATGAAACAACTACCTAACGCTTTCTGAATGCAACTCAAGTTGTACAAGGTTTTTTTCTAAAGCCTTTTGCATAAAAAGACTCGGTTTTCCTACGCTGTACAATTGCAGCACGTGCATTGCTCTTGTGCAGGCTGTATAAAAAATTCTGCGTAAACTTTCATCCCCATATACGTTTTCAGATACGTTGTAAATGATGACCGCTTCAAACTCGATCCCCTTCGCTAAATAAGAAGGGATGACTACAACCCCTTGCTCGAATTCCGCAGTACCGCTTTTTATCAGCTTAATTCCGTCAATTTTATTTAACGTCTCAAATGCTGTCTTACTTTCTTCTGCTGATTTACAAATGACTGCGATACTGCCATAGCCTTCACTTTGCAATTTCGAAATGCTGGACATAATGCGTTCGTGCAATTGTGTATGATTTTCCACTTGGTTTAATAACGGCAGCTCTCCAGCACGTTCAAACGGAATGATCTCTTTCCCATTTGCAATGAGACTCCGTGTAAATTCAATAATCGGCTTCGTCGAACGATAACTTCGGGTCATGTTGATCACTTCCGTCTGTTCTTCCCCATAAAGGTGGTTAAGCATTTGAAAATCTCCAATTCCACTTGCATGAGCAAAAATAGCCTGATTAAAATCACCTAGCACCGTCATTTTGGCAGAAGGGAATAAGCGCTTCAGAAATTCAAATTGAAATGGCGAATAATCCTGTGCCTCATCAATGAGAATATGCTTGATCGAACGGTTCGTTTGAAAACCTTGGATCAATTCCTGCAAAAACAGAAATGGTGTCGCGTCTTCATAATACAGCGTTCCCGATTCCAACATTTGAAGGGTATCTTCACATATCGCTTCCCATTCATCTGGTACTTCTCCATTTAATTGCTGTTGCATCAATAATGGATCTGTAAAAAGCTGTTTATAAACGCCTTCTAAATCAATAAAGTCCAGTGTTTGAATTTGTTTTCTCACTGCCTTCAATTTCAGGCGGACGATTACTTGAATAAGCGCGTCATGATCCATTTCGTAATCTCCCTGCTCTTCTCGTTCAAAGCCATTTTTCTTCGCTAAATATTTGTGGATTTTATGGTACGTCTCATCGCTCAGTAGCTCAATTTCCTCCTCTACCCATGGCTGAGAACGTTCTGTTTTTTCTAGTTCTTTAATTTTACTCATTAGCCAGTCTTTCAGTTTTTCAAGTCTGCTTTGAAAGCTCAGGGAAATATGATCCCGATAAAACTTCTCCGACAATTGCTGTGCCGAAATGATTGTTTTCCCTCTGAACTTAATATCTTTAAATAGCAGGTCCGATTTTTCCAAAGTTTCTCGGTATAATTTTATCGCCTCAACATATTTGACAGATGCTTTGAATTGAATGCCTTTTATTCTTGCGCTATACGAAGGGCTATTTGCTGCAGTCAGCACATATTCCAATTGGTGATATGGATTTTCTAAGTGAAAATCTTTACTTAAACGGTGATCCAAATATTCCTGGAATGTAACTTGCTGCATATTTTCTTCCCCAAGCTCCGGAAGTACGTTGGAAACATAGCTATTAAACATAGCATTTGGTGAAAATAATATAATTTGGTCGGCTTTTATACGGTCCCGGTATTTATATAATAGAAATGCGATTCTTTGTAATGCAGCAGAAGTTTTACCACTGCCTGCTGCACCGTGCACAATGAGCATACGCCCTTGATCATGGCGTATAATACGGTTTTGATCCTTTTGAATCGTTGCTACGATACTTTGCATATACTTATCCGCGCCTTTTCCAAGCACCTTCTGTAAAATTTCGTCACCAATCGTGAGACTAGTGTCAAACATCGATTGCAGTTTCCCGTTACGAATAACATATTGCCACTTTTTCTCGAGATCGCCGTAAACCTTCCCACCGGGCGTTTTATACTGTGCAGGACCAGGCTCATAATCATAATAGACACTTGAAATCGGTGCTCTCCAGTCATAAATCAGGAAGTCCTCACCACTTGCATCCATCAAAGATGAAATCCCAATATAAATTTTCTCCTGCTCCGAAAAACCTTCTTCAAGAAAATCAATTCGTCCAAAATAAGGGACCGACTTCATCCGATGCAGGACAGCTAATCTTTTGGATGCGTGATGATGCGTACTTTCTCCAACAGCTAATGCCTGCGCTTCTTGTCTTAAGTTAATAACGGTTTCCAAAAAATCATCAAACGAATCCGTATTCACTTTGATTTCATCCCAAAAATGCTTACGTGTATTTACCACTTCATTTCGGAGCTTTAACGTTTCTGATTCCAGTTGATGTGTTTGATCATTTATTACGTTCACGACACTGTTTAACCGCTTTTGTTCGTCCAGGAAATCTGCTTTCATAACATTCACTCCTTGAAAATATTTAAGAGTTGACTAATAAAGAATTTTTATATATAATTAAGGTAAGGAATAATATACGCATATTTATTGTTTTTTTGCGCATATCTATATAAATTTACCACGTGTCAGCATTTTTTACAATGCATTTGGCAGGTGTATTTTTTTGTTTAAAAATAGTTCTACTTTAAATAAGCTGCACAGCAGAAAAAATCACTTACGATTCACTTTCTTATTGTACCCAGAAAAAGAACCCCCTAATTCGTTGGGCATCAACAATTAGGGGGTTCTTTTCAAAATCGCAGCCACTTCGAATGGAGACTCACGATTTGTTATTCATTTTAAAACCGATTAGGGAACTTTATTTAACTTCTTTTGTCCATTCGGCTACTTTAGCTTCATTTTCTTCAATCCATTTTTTTGCTGCATCTTTCGGATCCATGCCTTCCATAATATCGTACATAACACTTTCTATATCTTCCGGAGTCCAGTGGAAATTATCGAGAACACTGTATGCCTCAGGGTTATCTTCCTTGAATCCATTCCGCGCAAATGTACCGATATACTCTTCAGTTCCATACATCCCTTTTGGATCATCTAAATATTTCAGATCAAATAAGTTAAATTTCCAGTGAGGAGACCAGCCTGTCACTATAATTTCTTCTTCATTCTGAATTGCTTGCTTAAGAGCCCCTGTCATCGCTACTGAAGAAGAGCTGAGTACCGTCCACCCTTCAAGGTTAGGGTATATCTCATACGCCTTTTCTGTAGTTCCCGTAATATTTGCTCCTGGTTCAATGCCCGTTATCGTTTTACCTGCCTCATCAGTTAAATCTTCGATAGAGTCCACATCCATATAACTCGGGACTACTAACCCGATTTTTCCACCTGCCAGATTTTCACCTAAATCATCTATACGACCTTTGTACTTCTCAACTTGCGGAGCATGCGTCTGTGGCAGCCATGCTGAAACCATGCCATCAACTTCCCCATTGGCAAGAGCTTCCCACATAATTCCGTTATCTAAAGGCGTGAGGGTTACATCGTATCCTAAATCTTCCAGAACTTGCCCTACTACATGAGTGGAGGCAACTTCAGTCTCCCATTCTACATAAGCTAAGTTGACGGCTTGTTTTTCTGTACCATCAACTTCAGAAGAACATGCAGCTAGCAATAAACTTAATGCTAAAATTAATCCTAGCTTTGGTAAACTAATGAATTTCATAAAATCTTCCCTTCTGATTGTTTTACTGACCGTGAATTTTATGTAAAAAATATCTAACAACTTATAATTATAAATGGGTTGTTACTTTTGTCAAATCGCCATAAAAAAACGCCTAACCGTTTCATCAACAATTAGACGTTTTTTCAAATTCAATTATGAAGCGAACAGTTAATAGCCATTCACAAAGTCGGAAATGGTTTCTAATTCTTCTTCGGTAAGTTCCCTTTTTATATAGTCGCCGTATTTCTTCACAATTTTCGACTGATCCCCATTACAATCCTCTGTAAATTTCGCAATCGTTCTAAGCAAAGCGACTTCTTTATCGAAATCTTCTTTTGAGATTGGCTGTTGATGTGAAGGAATATAAGTTTCTGCATCAAACGTTTCCAGTAAATCTAATACCCGTAACGTTTCACTAATTGTATAGTGTACTTTTTCGGCATACATTCTCGGATAAATGCAGTCTCCTAGGAACAGAATCTTCTCTTCTTTAATGTACACAATGACAGAATCTGCAGCATGGTCCCCTCCGACATGCTGTACGATACAAGTGACACCACCCAGATCTATCTCTGCTCTGTTCTCTATCGTTATATCCGGCAGCGTAATGTTAATGTTCCGGTGATTACTGTATTCTTCCTTAATTGCTTTCGCACAAAATTCAATTTCCACGCCTTCTTTTACTCGTGCATCGATGGCTCCATCTGACCACGAAAACGGGATAAGCTTCTCCATTTCCTCTTTAGTCTCTTTGGACGCAATTGAAACAGTATTTGCTAATGCGGAAAGTCCAAAAATATGATCCCAATGCCAATGTGTCAGGACAATTAAATCCGGATCAGGAATTCCCCTTTTTATAAGTTCCCCCAGAAAATAATTCACATGTTCTTCCGAGTTGCCTGCATCAATCATTAATGTCTTTTTACTGCCAACCACCATCCCTAAAATCGGACGGTCAGTCAACGATACAGGAGTGATATACCAGAAACTTCCCCCTATTTTATGTATAGCGTGCATAAGGTCGCCCCTTTCTACTTATATTTTGAGTCAATTGATGATTCTATTTCTCATATTTCATTATATAGATGGAACCTAACAAACAGGCTTACTATTTTATAAATCATCATTCTTTAAAAACAGCTATTGTCCGATTACGTAGTAAGTATATTGTTTTTGCATCAATAATAATCCAAATTTTCAGTATAACAAATAAATACTATTCTAAATAGATAAAATTACTACTTTATATTTGTTTCATTCGAGTACTTTTTCTGCTATTTAGACCGCCGAACAACTGGTAGGATACAAAGAATATAAGCGCTTATATTCTAAAATAGTTAATAGGAGGTATTTATGAAGTCTAAAAAAGGTGCACTTGCATGGATATTGGTTCTTGTTCTCTCGCTTATAACGGTCACATTTGCTGGTGCAAAGGCATTGTATGAAACAAAACCAGTGCCGGCAGAAGAAAGACATAACATTTCCGAAATCATTCATCAGAGTAGTAAATGGGAAAAGGTTGCTACTGGCAGCGGGTTCATGGAAGGTATTAACTTCGATCGTAATGGAAACATCTGGTTAGTCAGCCCGACAACTGGTGAAATTCTAACAATAAAAGACAACAAAGTTAAAACAGTTTTAGGAAATAAAGATACATTAATGCCGATTGGGGCAAAGTTCCACAAAGATGGCCGCTTATTTATAACGGATGGTAAAGGGGAACTTTATTCTTACAATCCTGCTACCGGTGAACGCAAAACCGTTATCAATTCTTACGATGGGCAGCCTTTAAACGGTTTAAATGACCTTGTTTTTGATGAAACGGGCGGACTTTATTTTACTGAGCCAATGGGTTCCAGTGCTACTCATCCAACAGGTCGTGTCTTCTACCTACCTCCTGGCGAAACGGAAGCAATCCTCTTCTCGGAGAATATTGCTTATCCAAATGGAATCGCAATTTCAGCAAACGGCCAGCGTGTCTATATTTCGGAGTTTGATAAAAATCAAATTCTCTCTGTCCCTTCTGTGAATGCCGAAAATTCCCCTGAATCACCGTTTATTTTCGGTCGTTTTGAAGGTGGAATCGGTCCGGACGGATTAGCCGTAGACGCTGAAGGCAATCTGTACGTAGCCCATTTCCAAGCCGGAGAAGTTGTAGTGCTTGATGCAGATGGTTTTAAATACGGAACAATCCGCCTTCCTGAAGATGCAGGAACATTCGCAACCAATTTAGCTTTTTATGATGGATATCTCTATGTAACGGAGTCATCAAAAAATGAAGTTTGGCGTATTCAAGTGAAAAAGAAGGGTCTGCAGCCATACGGGTTAAACTAGACTCGCTTCTAATTATATTTCTTTGGGTTAGATAACCTTCATCTCTTGAAAAAAGTGGGTGGAATATAACCCAAAAATGCCATTCTTCTCTGAGAGAGAAAAATGGCATTTTTTTGCTGAGCGTTAAAAATTGATTTCCATTCCGGGACGCTTTCCGCGGGCGTGGCCTGAGCCTGTAGTCTCAGGCGTCACGCTATTCCCGCTGGAGTCGCCCTGCATTCCAATCAATTTTTCAATATATCCGTTTTTTTAATAAAGGCGGCTTCCCTCTTATTTAACGGTAATCCTACTTATGTCACTGCCTTTCTTTTCAAGTTCTAATAAATATTTCGTCACGCTGGCAATACTTTAATTTAACGTTTTCTTTCTACTTTTTCATCTTCTCCCCAGCATTCCACTTCACCTATATTAGGTACGTTTTTCTTATAGAATACCGGATCTTTGCCTTGCTTGCGCTGATTTAAATAATCATTAACAACCGGTTTGGCTACTTTCCAAAGTTGGAGAACAGCAATTAAGTTGATAATTGCCATAAAAGCCATAAATAGGTCCGCTAAATCCCATACAATCTGTACTTTTGCAATTGAACCAAACATAACGAAAAGTACGACGAATACACGGAATACTAATAAGCCCGTTTTGGACTCTTTTATAAAACTAATATTCGACTCACCATAGTAGTAATTTCCGATAACTGTACTAAAGGCAAACATAAATACAATGATCGCCAGGAAGCTTCCTGCCCAATCCCCTAAACTATCAACTAAAGAGGCTTGCGTTAAATTGACTGAAGTTGCGTCAGACTGCAGATATGCATCGCCTAATAATACGATTGCTGCTGTTGCTGTACATACAACCAATGTGTCAATAAATACACCAAGCGCTTGGATCAGTCCTTGCTTAACCGGATGGGAAACATCTGCTGTTGCTGCTGCGTTAGGTGCAGATCCTATCCCTGCTTCATTGGAGAATAATCCGCGTTTAATCCCATTCATAATTGCCGCACCGATCATTCCCGCAAATGCTTCTTCCAATCCAAAGGCCGACTTTATGATAAGGAGAAAAACACCCGGAATTTCGGTAATATTGAGGACTACAACAATAAGTGCGATGATAATATACAAAATTGCCATAACAGGAACAACTATTTGAGTAAAACTTACAATCCTTTTTAACCCACCGAAAACAATAACCCCTGTTAAGGCAGCCAATACTAACCCTACAACAAGACGATTGGCACCGAAACTCTCTTCAAATGCAATGGAAATCGTATTTGCCTGGACGGAATTAAAAATAAAGCCATAAGTAATTGTAATAACAACGGCAAAAAGAATGCCCATCCATCTTTTATTTAAACCTTTTTCCATATAGTAGGCAGGGCCACCACGAAATAACCCGGTACTACTATCTTTAACTTTATATACTTGTGCTAATGTACTTTCAATCAGTGCAGATGCTGCCCCGATGAGCGCAATCATCCACATCCAAAATATCGCACCGGGACCGCCAAGAGCAATGGCCGTAGCAACACCCGCTATATTACCTGTTCCGATACGGGAAGCAGCAGATATGGTAAAAGCCTGGAAAGAAGAGATACCTTTTTTTCCTGACTGATCTGTTGGTGCCGCTTCTGTAATAAGTTTAAGCATTTCTTTGATTAATCGAAACTGAATAAACTTAGTTTTGAACGTTAAAAATATACCCGTTCCTACTAATAAAACTATTAATACATATGAATATAATATTGTATTTACTTCTCCCAATATATTGCCAAACCAATCCATTGTTTCACATCCTCTATTTTTTCAACTTTTCTATTGGCCCTACTACTCCGATAACTTTAAAAATACTTTATCTTCCCGAATACAAATTCACTTCCCTGCGCAAACCGTTAGCCAATATCATTTTTTCAACATATCTTTACTACCCAATGTCGACTTTTCCTATTTTATACTCACTTGAATTTTTAGTATACATTTTTATTCAGGTGCATTAATTTACCAGAAGTACAGTTCCCCTCACTCACTGCTCTATATTTATTCTCTTTTTTCTGCAGGTGTTAAATAATTTTCCTTCAAATAACATGCTAATTGTATTTTCAAAGCGTCCTCCTGTAGTTGCAAAGAGATATTTAACATCTGCTCAATCCGGTTTAGGCGCTGGTACAAGGTGTTGGTGTGGATATGTAAATGCTGGGCTGTTTGCTGAATGGAACGGTTAAACTTAAAATAGGCAAGCAATGTTTCATATAGGTGGATTTTATTCGACTGAACTAATAGCTCCCCAATTTGTTCATGAATGAAGTTTTCCAAATCTTGTGGCGGGATTTGTAAAACTAACTGATTGAGTCCGATTTTATCGTAGCTTGTAATCGTCCATTCATCACGGACTTGTAAAAAGCGTAAAGTTTGCAG
Source organism: Solibacillus sp. FSL W7-1436 (assembly GCF_038007305.1). Taxonomy (NCBI): domain Bacteria; kingdom Bacillati; phylum Bacillota; class Bacilli; order Caryophanales; family Caryophanaceae; genus Solibacillus; species Solibacillus sp. FSL W7-1436. Next base: position 1,894,045 of record NZ_JBBOWV010000001.1, on the reverse strand, counting down.
TGCTTCCTCGAAAAGAACAGAAACAGTCTGAAGCGTCTTATACTGTTTACTGATGGCACAACGGAAAAGCGGCTTATGCTGTAAATGCCAACTTTTTTGAAGCCTTGAAAATGTTTCGTTTAATGTTGTAAGTGTTATTGGTGACGGTACACCGATTAATAAAGTGATTTTATTTTTTTCATAAAACAGTAATTTCCGTTCACCTGAAAATTTTTCTTTCAGCAGCGAGATGAACTGATGCAAATGCTGATCAATCGATAACATGTCCGCCGTTTGTTTGAACTCGATAATACAGAGCCGGTAGTAATCCTGCATATCCAAATCCATGTGGTATGCCGTTGATGCAATTGATTTTTGATTCGGTGCATCAATAATTTGGTGGAATGTTTCCTGGATTCTTTTATTATGGAGTTCAAGAACATTTTTATTGCGTAAAATTTGCAGCGTTAATATATTGGCCCCCTGCTCCAATGTTTGCCGATCTTTGTAGGCAATGACGTCTTTCTGTTCAATAATCATACTCCCTAAACAAATATCCAAATTATAGAGAGGATAAACAATAAAACTGCGGTCATTTTTAAGTCGGTATTCAAATGGATTCATTTTAAAGAGTAATTGTTTTCTTATTTTAGTTTTTGTGTGATGGGGAATGGACAGATTATCTTCGAAAAAAACATCATCATATGCATCATAAAAACCGATTGGCATTTGCGTTAAATTTTGCAGTTCATTCAAAATGACGGATATCGGTTCATTTTGCAAGAGCAATTGATTTAATCTGGCATGCACGTCATAGCGTTGTTTAAGAAGGGTATGTTTTGTCTCTAATGCTAGGGATAATTCGTGCGCTTCTTTTACTTTTTCAATCATCTGTTCATAATACTGGGCTTTTTGAATGGCCACCCCTACCTGATCGGCAAAGGCTTGAAAAAATAATAGATCTTCTTGTGTGAGGTCTCTTTTCTTTTGGAGTTGGTGAAGGATCATGATGCCAATTGGCTTAGTATCAACCGTTATCGGTACACAAAGAGCTGCCTGCGGGACATTTGCACTCTTTAAAATTGTCTGTAAGTTACGAGGGCTTACATTTTGATGGTACATAGCAGCCATAATTTCATCGTAACTGTTAAAGAACTCACCGATTCCTGTCGCAAAAACACGACCTGTTATGGCCTCATTTGGCTTTGTTTGAAATTGCTCAATTAGCGGAGGAAAATGAATATAGGTTTTAGGGATAAGGCATTGTTTTTGTTCATCAAAAAGCATTAAATACCCCGCATCCGCTTCAGGAATAACGTCCAGTGCATGACGCATGATTGTATGTAATACTTCATCAATATGGAGTTTGGATGTGATCGTCCGGATACTTTCCACGAGGATAGATAACTGTTTATTGGATAGTGTTAATTGACGTAGAATTGCTTCTTGTCCATCTGACATAGACATTCCCCTCTTTCTTAAATATATAGAATATTCCATAATTTTATTTATAAATATAGAGGATTACACATTGTTTCGCAATACGTAAACAAAGTATAGTGTAAAAAAACTGAATTGTCCGTCAATTAAAAGGAGGGGTCTTTTTGAACTTAGCATCAGAAATTATGGATCATCCGGTGTTATGGGTTTTATCATTTGTCGTTGTGCTTATCGTAATTTTCCAAGCCATTGTCTTTATACGTATATCGAAAAAAGTTGCACCGGAAGTCGGCTTAACGAACAAGGAAGTCACTTCTATTATCCGAACAGGTGCAATCAGTTCACTCGGTCCGTCATTTGCCATTATCATCGTTGCCATTTCATTAATCACTTTAATTGGTGAACCAACAACAATGATGCGAATCGGTATCGTGGGGTCCGCACCAATCGAGACGGTAGGAGCAAGTCTCGGAGCGGAAGCGGCAGGTGAACAGTTAAGCGACAAAAACTTCTCGGCACAAGCATTTACAGCAGCAGCGTGGACAATGTGTTTAGGCGGCATGGGCTGGCTCCTTGTAACAGCACTATTCACGAAATCCCTTGGCCGTCTTCAAGGTAAATTAACAAGCGGCGGCGGTAACCGGGCAAAGTGGTTGAGCGTCGTTTCGACTGCAGCAATGATTGGTGCTTTCGGGTATTTTGGCGGGGGCCAGATCGCAAAAGGCATGAATGAAACGATTATTTTTTTAGTCGCTTTAGTTGTCATGCCGGCTATTATGTGGGCCGCACAACGGTTCAACCTGAATTGGCTCCGTGAATGGTCGCTAGGATTAGTTATTTTAGTCGGTATGAGCGTCGGGTATTTTTTAGTTTAATAGAAGGAGGATGATGAAAATGGTCGTTTTAGAGCGTCACACAACAGTTGCTTCACCTGCAAAAAGCGAGGAAAACTTTGCAGCGTTTCATAGTCAGGCACATTTCTGGGGGCGACTTACTATTTGGGGTGTTATCATTTGTACGATTGCCCTTCCCCTCTATTTATCATTTGGCCTAGGGTATCATCCAGGTTGGTCTGTCATTTTAACAGGATTTTTAAGTTACGGGTCTGTTGTAGCAATCATCTGGTTTGCCCCCTCTGTTAGGATAGATGTCGTACCGAGCTTACGTGGTATAGTAAAGTAAAAACACGGAGGTCGAGACGAATGACAATGAAAAGAGAACGTATCCGCTACACGGCTGAACAAAAACAAGCCGTTGTTGCACGCATGATGCCACCACAAAACGAAGCGGTAGCGAAAATAAATGAGGAAACAGGCATTACAGAAGCTACCCTATATAAATGGCGCAAGGAAGCACGTGCAGCAGGTAGTGCAACACCTGGCAATGGTCAAACAAGCGATAAATGGAGCAGCCATGATAAATTTTTAGTAGTAATGGAAACCTTCTCGATGAATGAAGCTGAGTTAGCGGAATATTGTCGTCGAAAAGGCTTATATCGTGAGCAGATCGAAGCATGGAAAGAAGTTTGTCTTCAGGCAAATGGTCAGGCATTTGATCAGGCAAAGCAGTTGAATGGGCAATTAAAGGAAGAAAAGCAACGGGCAAAGGCGTTGGAGAAGGACTTACAGAAGAAAGAAAAGGCATTGGCAGAAGCGGCAGCCTTATTACTCCTTCGAAAAAAGGCCCAAGCGATTTGGGGGGACGACGAGGAAGAATGACCTGCCCGTCAAATCGCAAACTCGCAGTAGAATTGATTCAAGAAGCGAACCGAAACGGGGCGCGATTGGCAAAAGCATGTGAAGAATTGCATATTAGTGTTCGCACGTATGAACGTTGGGTAAAGGACGGGGAAATCCAGTTGGACCAACGCCTTATCGCCAAGCGTCCCCTACCGAAAAATAAGCTGTCCGAAGAAGAACGAACAGAGATTTTAACCGTTGTGAAGCAGGATGAATATGCCGATTTACCGCCAACGCAAATTTTCCCAAAGTTAGCAGATCAAGGAACGTACATCGCTTCAGAATCAACATTTTACCGTGTATTACGCGAAGAAAAGATGCAAAATCACCGAGGCTTTAGTCAAAAACCGACGAAGCGGGTACCGGAAAGTCATCTCGCTGTGGCACCGAATCAAGTATGGACATGGGACATTACGTGGTTAGCAGGACCTGTGAAAGGTATGTTTTATCGTCTTTATTTAATCATTGATTTATTTAGTCGCAAGGTTGTCGGCTGGGAGGTTTGGGAAACCGAAGAAGCAAACTATGCGGAGCAACTGGTGCAAAAAGCGGTACTGAATGAAAAAATTCAAGGTGCACCACTCGTCCTTCATTCGGATAATGGCAGCCCGATGAAAGCCTCCACTTTTCAAGGGTTTCTGGAGAAAATGGGTATTCAAAGCTCGTATTCAAGACCACGTGTCAGCAACGATAATCCCTATTCAGAAGCGATGTTTCGGACGTTGAAATACCGCCCTGATTTCCCGCGAAAAGGGTTTAAGTCTTTAGAGGAAGCACGTGCTTGGGCAATAAAATTTATTCGTTGGTACAACGAAGTACATTTACATAGCGCCCTGAAATTTGTGACGCCGGTGCAGTGCCATACTGGTAAACATATCGGAATTTTAGAGAAAAGAAAATTAGTGTATGAAGAAGCCAAACAAAAGCATCCAGAACGTTGGGCTGGGCAGACACGCAATTGGTCAGCGCAACAACAAGTCGCACTGAATCCGATAAAAGAAGTCGTTCAGGAATAAAAAATCCCCCTTTTCCCTGTTGAAGTTCAATGGAAAGTGATTTTCTTTCCATTGAACATCCACAGGACAGCAAGCACAGCGCGCTAGCTTCGATTGAATTGGGGATTTGATTGGAACGAATAGGAGTTTAGTAGAAAAGTAAAATAGCTCGATGCGACAACTATATTGACAAACACCGGTTTCAAATCAGAACTAGTTAATTGTTTAATAATTTTTTCTCTTTCTTTTAATAAATCATCTTTTTTAAATCTATAATACTTAGAAGAATTAATGTTTAAGTATGCGGTTAATCTATAACCTAAATCCTTTTTACTCATTGAATAGACCCACCTTTCTATATATGTTCAAATATACTACAAAACAAAAATAATGTTAAAAAGTGTATATTTTGATATTGTATTAAGAAATTTTTTTATTTTATACGTTATGCTATATTAAACACAACGAAGTACGAAAGGATGTTTATATGGCTAAGAGTGTAGTATTAGCAGAGAAACCTTCAGTAGCACGCGATATTGCGAATGTGCTGAAGTGTCATAAAAAAGGTAATGGATTTTTAGAAGGAGACAAATATATCGTCACGTGGGCGTTAGGACATTTAGTAACACTAGCAGATCCAGAAAGCTATGACGAAAAATATAAGAAATGGGATTTAGCTGATTTACCGATGCTACCAGAACGTCTGAAACTAACAACAATCAAGCAGACAAGCAAGCAATTTAATGCGGTAAAATCACAGCTTACACGTAATGATGTCAAAGAAATTATCATTGCAACAGATGCAGGTCGCGAAGGCGAACTAGTTGCTCGTTGGATTATTGATCGTGCGAAAGTAAATAAGCCGATTAAACGCTTATGGATTTCATCTGTAACGGATAAAGCGATTAAAGAAGGCTTTGCAAATTTAAAACCAGGTAAAGCATACGAAGACTTATATCATGCAGCAGTAGCACGTAGCGAAGCTGATTGGTTTTTAGGATTAAACTCAAGTCGTGCTCTTTCTACTAAATATAATGCACAGCTGAACACTGGCAGAGTTCAAACTCCAGTAGTAGCAATGGTTGCAGCACGTGAAGATGAAATTAAAAACTTCAAAGCTCAAACGTACTACGGTATTGAAGCACAAACAAGAGAATTAAAATTAACTTGGCAAGATACAAATGGCAATTCACGCAGCTTTGCAAAAGACAAAATTGATGCAATTGTTAGCACATTAGATAAGCAAGATGCAAAAGTAATCGTCATTGACCGTAAACCGAAAAAAGCGTTCTCTCCAGGTCTGTATGATTTAACTGAATTGCAACGTGATGCTAATAAAATGTTTGGCTATTCTGCAAAAGAAACGTTAAACATTATGCAAAAGCTGTATGAATCACATAAAGTATTAACGTATCCACGTACAGATTCACGTTATTTATCATCAGATATCGTTAGCACCCTTCCAGAGCGCTTAAAAGCATGCGCTGTTGGCGAATATCGTACGTTGGCTAACAAAATATTGGCGAAGCCTATTAAAGCTTCTAAAGCATTTGTAGACGATTCTAAAGTGTCTGATCACCATGCGATTATTCCAACTGAAGAATATGTGAACTTCTCGGCGTTTTCAGATAAAGAACGCAAAATTTATGACTTAGTCGTAAAACGTTTCTTAGCAGTATTGTTCCCTGCCCATGAATACGAGCAATTAACTGTACAGGCTCAAATCGGTACGGAAAAATTTATTGCTCGTGGAAAAACAGTCATTACAGCTGGTTGGAAGGAAGTTTATTCAAATCGCTTTGATGATGAAGAATCAAACGAAGATGTAAAAGAGCAGCTATTGCCTCGTCTTGAAAAAGGCCAAGTATTAAAAGTAAATCTACTTGCGCAAACATCAGGTCAAACAAAGGCGCCTGCACGCTTTACAGAGGCTTCTATCCTGTCTGCAATGGAAAACCCTACAAAGTATATGAACACGCAAAACAAGCAGCTTGCAGATACGTTAAAAACGACTGGTGGATTAGGGACAGTAGCGACACGTGCAGATATCATTGAAAAGCTATTTAATTCATTCTTAATTGAGAAGCGTGGTAAGGACATTCATATTACTTCTAAAGGACGTCAGCTGCTTGATTTAGTGCCGAATGAATTAAAATCTCCTGAAACAACGGCACAGTGGGAACAAAAGCTTGAGTTAATTGCTAAAGGTAAACTGAAAAAAGATACATTTATAAACGAAATGAAGCAACATACCAAAGAAATAGTAGCTGACATTAAAAATAGCGATAAAAAATTCAAGCATGACAATATTTCAACAAAGTCTTGTCCTGATTGTGGTAAGCCAATGCTTGAAGTGAACGGTAAAAAAGGAAAAATGCTTGTGTGCCAAGACCGCGAATGTGGTCACCGTAAAAATGTATCACGCGTGACAAATGCCCGCTGCCCGCAATGTAAGAAAAAGCTAGAGTTGCACGGTCAAGGCGACGGTCAAATCTTCGTATGTAAATGCGGTTACCGCGAAAAGTTATCTGCATTTGAAGCACGTCGTAAAAAAGAAGGCGGCGGCAAAGTGGACAAACGTAGTGTACAGAAGTACTTGAAACAGCAAGAGAAAGAAGCGGAGCCGATTAATAATGCATTTGCGGATTTATTGAAAGGATTAAAATTAGAAGATTAACTTTAAAAAATCCAAGGAGAATAACTCCTTTGGATTTTCTTTGTTTTTATAATTATTGCCTAATAGAAGTCTCTTCAATTTCTTTCTCTAATTCATCAATAAATTTTAATAGTGAAATAACATGATTACAAATTAGCTTACTTTCAATTTTATTTAAAATTATATTATCATGGGCAAAACTTTCTTCGTTTCTGACAGTGTTAAAATTATTTAGGATATTAGTGTTTGTTTTTATAATTTGTAAGGTCATTGTTGATTGGATTAAAAGATTACTTTCAAGAAACAATCGATATTTAGCTATCAAAGTGTGTAGTGCATCATGTTTCTCAAAAAGTAAATTATGTTTAGTACAAAGATTTCTAAAGAATCTTGTACTAAATGTATGTAGCCTATCCAATGCCAACTCTGCCTGATTATTAGCAACATTGCGTTTTATTTCCGCTGCTAATAAGTTAATAGAAGTATTATCTAATCCACTTATGTTTTCCAAACTATCAATAGGTTCAATTATTGAACTCCCCTGTAATTTCTCTAATACAAATTTACATTTTTCGTACGTTCTTAATTCGTCATCTGTAAATTCTTGATCAAACAACAACTTTTTTTCATGCCAATACTTAGTTAAATCAAGTAATAATTTATGCGTATGGTAATCCGATTCTAAAGACCAAAATTTCCTTAAGCGCTTAGCTTTAGATACATATTCATCATAATTCCCTGAAAATATATCGATCCCTGTAGACTCAATAACAAAAATTTGAAAGCTATCGTTAGAGAAGTCTAAAACATATCCTCCTGACATATCAAATAACTTTTCAAACCAAATTAAATCTGTCTTTTGTAATGAGCTCATCTGATTCTCCCAAATTAATTAGAATTAATTCTGTTATTAATATTTTTTCGGTAAGAAATGTGAATTGTGCTACTTAATCCACTATAAACTACTAGGTAAATGATGAATTTCTGTTTTTATACAATCTTCAGTGAGTGTTAATGTTGCTCCCTCATTCCATACATTTACACCATTAAACCCATATGTCTGTGCTTTAGTTTAAGATCTATTATGTTACATACTTATTTGTCTTCTTCACTACAACTTACAATGCATACCGGAGCACTTAGGAATGAGCAATCTTTATTATGAGTTATCAATAGAAGAATTAGCTACTTTTTAACTATTATATAAATAAATACATATAAGAAAAAGATAGGTAAAGTCCGTTTCTAACTGCACCAGGATAGGTACCACCATGACCTAGATTTAAAAAAGTTTCTTCAAAATATCTTCTCCCTTTACGCTAATATTAGTAGTATAAAAATATATTTAAATTTAGAAAATAGAACAGTATAATAGTCTTACCACATAGAGTTTCATATATCATTTTAATCTTTCCTCCCTCTATAAATGTTGATATATCAATGGCTTGCGCCATTTTTGAATGTCCAAAAAATAATTTTTGACACATACATCTATCGTTATTTTGTAATTCTTGATTTATTTAACATTATGTCCGAACGCTTCGCTAAAGGACAAACCATTATATGGTAATGTTTCTCCTAATCCAGTGCAGTATTTTGATGCACTTTTGGATCTCTGCGTAGCTTATGATGACGGACCCTCCCATGTCTCTAGGCGTCTTTTTGCGCGTACATTCCTTCGTTCGGTCTATTCATAAGGCAGAGGCTGGCGATGCTCCTTTGTGGACTCAATTGAATTCATTCAACGGTCGGATGGTGAAAATAATGCCGGCTTCTCCGTGTCATCCTCTTGTTTTTGACTTCTGTTGGTGGCGTTTTAGGCAGCCGTTTGAAGACGGGCGAAATCGTTCATCATTTGGTGTTCGTTAAACAATGTTTTTCTCTTGCACAAGGCATGTAAAACTTTCAATAACTTGCCACACAGTACCACAATTGATTGCTTCTTTCGGAGCGGATTGACCGTGCGCGTTGTGTAATATTCATGTAATTGCTTAAAGGCTGGATTATGCAAGATTAACGGCATCATGACTCGGAACAGAAGGGCGCGTAGTTTTCTTCTACCTCGCTTGGAAATCCGTTTTTGTCCTTTTTGCTGACCAGAAGAGTTTTCACGCAATGTGAGTCCCGCTAGTTTAATTAATTGGCGTGGATGTGTATATTGCGCTAAAGAACCAACCTCTGATAGTAAATCGACAATCGTGACATCCCCGATTCCAGGTACCGATGCTAAATATTCATATTCCATCATTTGTTTGGCTAGCTCTACGAGCTGAGCTGTTAATTCGTCAAGTTGAGCGTGCATCAATTTATGCTGTGAAAGAAGCGTGGCGATTTCGAATTTGGCCATCACTAAACCTTCTGTCAGCCCAATTGAGCTTTCTGCAACCTCGACTAATTGCTTTGCCTTAGGTAGCTGTGGGCTTTTCATGCCGTCTACCTGGCGATATAAAAATAGTAATTCTTCTGGTGATTTTCCTACAATATCTGTTGGCAACGGTGTCATTTCGAGCACCGCATAGGCCATTTTCCCAAAGCTTTTAAACACTTGTGTGAATTCAGGGAAAAAGCGATCCAACCAACGAATAATGCGATTTTGTAAGGCATTTAAATCTTCTTGAATCTTTGAACGTAATGTTGCTCCATTTCGTAACTCAGCCTCGATTCCTTCGAGATGACGGGGATAGCTGAAACGACCGTCTCTCATAAGGCGAGCAATGACTAGCGCATCCTTTTGGTCATTCTTCGTTTGCAGGTTGTCATCTAATTCCTTCGAGCGATTAACGTGCATTGGATTAACCATTACGAATGGAATTCCATAGTTCGTCAAAAACGCAGCTAAGTTCATCCAGTAATGGCCTGTTGGCTCAAACCCAATGAGAATTTCTTGTTTGTCATAAGCTGCTTTGAGCGCCATTAGGCGTTCATAAAAGTTTTCAAACCCAATACGTGATTGCATGATTGGAAATGATTTTTGGAGCACACGACCTCGATCATCAATTGCACAAGCATAATGTTTATGTTTAGCAATGTCGATGCCGATAACTAGAGTATTTTCAGAAACTTGATTAATTTTGTCATTCGTATTAAAATTCATTGGAATGGGTCCTCCCTGTAGATGTATGAGTCAATGACCGTTGACACTCAAGCATCATACAGGAGGGCTTTTTTGTTTTCAAGTCCCCGAAAATCTTTCTAACAGGAATGCTCCTTATTTGTTTTTGTTTACCTTATATAAATTAAAAATAAAAAGGATGATAAGAATGATAAATTTCGAAACAGCTCAAAAGGATATTTTTAACCTAGTATCTCCATACAGTAATGGCAGAGATAACGATAATCTGATGAAGCAAATAATCGGTCCATATATGGTGTTTTATGCGAATGTGTTTAATCGACGTTCAGGACGTAATTATAAATTTAGTCAGCTCGATGTTGACATTATGAGCAACTATGTTATTTCTGTTTTGATGAGTCGATAATCTATCTTCTCTGTGTGGTGGCAGCTACTAGCTTTTGTTAGTAGCTGTTTTAAATAGAAGTTGACATTTTTCGTTAATAGAGTAAAATATTTTTAGATATTAGCAAGGAGGGTTGAGCGAAAGCTTAAATCCTACCCTTCTTAAAGGGTGAAGCCCATGGAGTTCAAACTAACCCTTGAGGTCAAGTTATCTCCAAATGTAGCAATGCACCTTGCTATGCTACTGAAGCTGTTTGGTCTTTAAGACCAGCAGCTTTTTTTATTTTTCCCTTCTCCTCTTTTTTTCTGCTTCAGTCTTTTTATTGTGGCAATCATGACAAAGCGACTGTAGATTACTTAAGTTCCCAATTTCCCTGGCCTACACAATGAGATCGACACCCCCTTTTCGATTGATAACAGGTGTCATGGTTCCATTCTCTTTACACGTCACAAATAGAAAGTTATCTCGAATCAGTGCTTGCTTCCTTACTGCTTTCCACTCTTTTGAGTTGTAGAACTTCACATGCTCCTGGTTTCTTACTCACTGTTATACTCACTTCTTTCTTGGTGCCCTCTTCAATATGTATTTCGCAATAGCTTCTCTTGTAAGGTTGGAACTACCTATCTTATTGCATGGCTTAAATGGTTTTTTTCATCTTATCACCTGCTTTATCTAAAACCGTAACCATAACACAACGGAACACACATTCTATTTGTGAGCACAAAAAAAGATAGCATGAAGCCATCCTTTTAAATCATGTTATATTTCAAAATGACAAAAAACAGTAATGTACCAGTCTTTGTCGGAGAGCTATTGACTATCACCATACGTCTATGGAATTCAGACACTTAATAAGTCCCCCAAGCTCTTACCTAGCGATAGATTATTTTTCTTGCTTCTTTTTATCTCTATTGAATATCCCTTGCAGTTTGCCTGCTGGAAGTGTTTCATAGAATGATTTGATTTTCTTTTTCTTCGTAATCAATTCCTCGACCATAATATTGATTAGGTCAAATAAAAACAGTACTATACTTTCATCATCCGTGAGATCTATTTCACCTGGATGGATACCTTCGTTTCCGTACACGCGAATAGCATCAAGCCCCTGTTGGATATGTTCTGGAATATCTTTCTGAACTAGCTCGCCGATCATATTATTTATTGAGCTCTTCTTTATCTGGTATTCTTCCAATTGAGGAATCATTATTTCAATTGCAAGTCGAAGTAATGCAGCCGAAGCCCTAGGAGAATGTTTGTACACCCCCATTGCTTCACGGTAGATTCCTTTAATATTTTTAGGCATGTCCTCGTTTGGTTCAGGCAGATCTGTGGTAAACGGGAAAATGATATTATGGTTTTCCCAAACCGAATAGTTATAGCAATGGCTACATACTGATATCTCCAAGTGCCACTCTTTAATAAATACTCCTGGTTCACCGCTTGGCTCTTCAGTACGTATTGCCCTTGAACCAATACTTTTTCCTTGTGGTATATTTGATTCATCGACAAAAATCTCGGTAGTTCTGTTTTGAAGTTTCCCTACCCTGTGCCACGTTTGAGGAGCAACTACTTTACATCTTGGACAATGAAAAGCATCCCGATGGAATTTTGGTAAATGTTCTGTTGGAATTTGTTGCATTCACTTCATCCTTTTTTACCACTATTATACAACAATAGTCAAAATAGGTGGAAATAATATCTATTTAGTATTTTTTATATTCAAAGTTTTCATGTTCGGTAAGAATTTTGTGTTTAAAAAATCTTTAATTTCTCCAATACTCTTTTACATTATCTTTTAAATAAACTTTCACCATGTTTCGAGTGTTTCATATTTCCTTCTTTTAAATTTTACTATTAATCTTTTCTCGTAATTATCGTTCATTTTACTTCACCATTTTTATATATAACAAATCCCTCGATTTTTAGGACATATTTTTTGAAATTCCCCTCACAATAATGGATACTTTTTCCTAAACTATAATTATGGTATTTTAGCTATAGGACGTTTATCAAAAAGGAGGAATGTTATGCACATCTATAAGCAGAATGATCGAATCTACTTTCACGATACTGAACAGCGCATTCTGGGTTACACCGACTTTAAAGAAGAATTGTGGGCAGACATTCAAAAGGTTAAGTGGAGGATCATATGGGGCAAAATTAGGGCTAACGGCAAGCGAAAAGGCTATATCGGGACTTCTTCAACCAAGTTTGGTAAATACAAGAAACTTCATCAATTGGTCATGATTCATTGGTACGGAAAAAAAGCCATCGAAGAAGCATATGAGAAGAAGTTTATTGTTGAACACATGGATAACGATTCGTTTAATTGTTGCATCGATAACTTAAGTTTTGCACCCGATAATGTGAATAAAGCAAAGGGGCTTACTTATGATATTGAACGTGAGGAAGCGATTCCCATTGTTGCAGTAAACATGTTCAAGGATTTTGATACTCAAAAATTTCAAATTACTGTTGGTTTCAATAAACCTATGTATCAGGTTAGTGAACAAGGTTATATAGATGTAACAGCGCTAAAATTAGTATACAAAAATGATTTCAGACGCACCCTTTTAGATGCACAAGAAATACTGTATGAAGTGATAAATAATGGATTATTAGACACTGGTAAGCTTCATCATCTCGACTATAAAGCAGAAAGAACCATCCTTACTGTATTACAGGATGGTGAAGAAGGCGCCTCGATGATTCAAAGAAACGGAGAATGGCTACTTGTGTTAAATGAACATACTAGACTTGTAAAAGTAGCCCCAGATAAAGACCTTTATCAAAAGTGATTCCTTATATATTTAAAAGTAGTTTCTGCTCTATAGGAAACTACTTTTTTTTTAAAAAAAGCCGAGTACTTATACTCGACTAACCTCACGAGAGTTGAATTCATTGGCTTTTTGTAGCTTTTTAATAAAGTTTGATTAAAAGTAAATTGTAAACGCTGATTTTATACAGAAAGATACCAACTGTTTTGAAACAAAGTTTGATCAAAACAGTTGGTTCTTTATTTATCGAGTTTGTTTTTTATAAAAAAGTTTGATTATTTCGGGATGCGAATATTCAATTAAAGCGCCCATTTAATGGAATAACTTACTTAATTTTTATTGAACTACCAAAAATGCCCCGTAAAAATTAGTTTAGTGTGTGTCTAACTTTTACGGGCATTTCAACTTTATAGGTGCTTTCTTTTATAAGTTCTAACACGTCGTCCCTTTATTCTTCTGCTGTTTCTGCGGCTTCTAATGCTTTAATGGACTCGAGAATATTAGTGTTTGTTGCTTTACGTGGAGCTGTTGGAAAAACATCATTCGTTGGTAATGATGCAATTGGTTCTCCATTTTCTTCTTCTATATGTATAGTCGTTACATCCTTATCTCCTTGTACAATAATTGTGTAATATTCATCCGATTTAGGATATTCTTCTAATGGCTCTTTAATTAAAGTCGTTTCTTGCAGCATCTTTAAAAATTGTTCGAAATCCTCTCCGAAAAGGGCAATTTGTTCCGCAACTTTATCGAAATTTTCATTATATTTATCGATATAAATTCCGTTATACGAACCAGTTAAAGTATCTGCGAGATCAAGCGTTTCGTCTTGTACATTCGTGTTTTGTTCTGTATTCGTATTCTGTTCTGCATTTGGTGAAGTATTTTCTTGTTCTGATGAACAGGCAGTTAATAAAAATAACGCCAATCCTACTGTATATATTTTCTTCAATTTCCTAATACCTCCTTGAAAATTACCGCTTTACCATTTACGCACTTTTCAGTCAAAAGGATGATGAATTTAGTCCATTTTAGCAATGGTAAATCTTGTTGATTTGGAAGAAACCGAATGTTATATTATGAAATATACTTCATATGAAGCAAACTTCACATTTTAAGGGTGGTAAATTGATTAACAAACTAAAAGAACATCGTCATGCATATGAGTTAACCCAAAATCAGCTAGCAGAACTGGTGCATGTATCTCAAAGAACCATTATTTCATTAGAGAAAGGGCAATATAAACCTTCAATTCTGTTAGCCTATCGGTTAGCATTACTTTTTAACACGTCCATTGAAGATTTATTCTGTTTGGAGAAAAATAAGCATCAGGAGGATTTAGAACGTGAAAATTTATAGTTATAAGAGATTATGTAGTGCTTTATTATGCTTTGGAATTACTTTAGCTGCAATTATTGTTCAATTTTTAAAAGGTTTTAGTATTGAACTTACAGTTTTTTCTGTATTACTTTTCTTACTATCCTTTAGAGATTTTGGTAAGAGCCTTTCAAAAGATGAACTCAAAAAAGATTTAATTGAAGAACGAGATGAAAGAAATCAAATAGTTGCACATCGTAGTGGTGCAACTGCATTTAAAATTGTTTTAAATACTTCCATTGTTATGGAAATAATAATAATTGTTTTATATGGCATCCTTAAAGAGGCTATGTTATTGCCAGCTATTTTAGCATTAAGTGTTGTTATAACGATTTCCTTTGCTTCTAGCATATTTAGTTATAGTTACTACGAAAGACGTCTTTAAATTTTGTTGATAAATAGAGTGGGCAATACACCAAAAAGGCACGAAGGGGTTGTTAAATCAACATTTGTGCCTTTTCGCTTGAACTATTGATTATACAGTTTTTTATACAAATTGCACAAACAGTTGAAGTAGCAGCGTTTATACTTGCAGAGCATGTTCATAAAATTGCATAAAAAATTGAATAACATATTTCTTATCGTTGAAAATGCTATTCAACAATATGGCCCTATAATTGAATAAAGCGCTTTTCTTATTCAAGAAAAGCGCTCAATAGTTGAAGTTTATTTTACTGTTTAAATAGATTTATCTAACAATACCTAAATTATCAAATGGATAGAATCTAACTTTGGCTGTTCCTAGAACTTTATCCATTGGTACTAATCCTACATTTGGATCTCTGCTATCAGTAGTTTTTCTACGATTATCTCCTAAAACAAATAAATAACCCTCCGGTATTTCTTTATAGCCTGTTAAAGATTCTAAATTGAAATTGTATGTTAGTGGAGCATGATCTGTTAATTTTTCTTTATATTCATCTAAATAAGGTTCTTCTAATGCTTCACCATTAATATAAAGGATATCATTCTCGTATGAAATAGAATCTCCCGGCAAGCCCACAACGCGCTTAATATAATCTTCACCAATCGGCGCTTCAAATACTATGACCTCAAATCTGTCTATACCAGATATTTGCTTACTAAATTTATTAATAATAATTCTGTCTCCGTCCTCATATGTTGGCATCATTGAAGAACCATCTACTATAATTGGTGAAAAAATAAATGTTCTTATAGCGATAACAAAAACAACTGCTACCGCAATAGCTATAAACCAATCTAATAATTCTTTTTTCTTTGATTTCTCCAAAATAACAGCGCTCCTTTAATTACTCTAAAATAAATCATTTCTTCTTTCACTGTTCTGTCGTGTTAGAAGTAATAGTTTACTTCACAATTTAACCTTAATTGTAACATAAACCCACCACTTTTTTGAGACGTTATTCAACTAAATGGCCCTTTAATCGAATAACTTTATTATCACTTAATTCAAAACGGTACAACTTTTTATAAACAGTTCAACTTTATTACAAAGCTACAATATGCAAAACGGATGAACAGTTTGAAACATACGCAAGTTTATTTGCACTTACCTACTGGCCCTATCTTTAATCCTACATTACTTTGAACATGAGGCGAGGCACTCGTGCAATCACATCTGTACTACAAACAGCTTTGGATGAATAGACGTTTAATTCTCAAAAATCGTTGAAAGACGATTGATATTGTATTGGAGGTACAGAAAATGAACGAGAGAGAAATCCCCCCCCTAAGTTACATTTCTCTTAGTTCGCTCTTATTATCCTAAGCAGGTTTTTGAATTGAATAAGTATTATAGATAAGATTACAATGTTTAGGTTTGGCTTTATTTTTATTATTTTGGATCTTATTTTATTAATAAATCAAATGGAAAAACTTACTTCAAATCTACATCTATATTAGCACAAAAAGCAAACAGCCCATTCATTAGAATGGGCTGTTACGTTACTAAAGTGGTGTTTGCGATTGTTATTTGTATGTATATCTATAACTCGAATAATTCAACGAATGCAAAGTTATTTTGAATGGGGTGTTTCTTTAAATCGTTTTAACAAAAATAAGATTAAGTTGAAAAAAACTAATGTAAAAAGAAAGAGAAAAAGATTGTCCCCCCACTGAATTCCGTTACCAATATATATATCTTTTATAGTCATACATATAAACAAAAGACTTGGAAATACCAGAGCACGTATATATTTATTTGTAATAATATACTTAACCTCCTTCTAGATGGATTATTTAATATCAAACTAATTATGCTATAGCCATACTCTAGTCCAGACAATTAAAACAAAAGATGTTGTTAATCAAAAAGGGTTGGCATCAGCAGGTTGTTCTCCTCCCTCTATAAATGTTGATATATCAATGGCTTGCGCCATTTTTGAATGTCCAAAAAATAATTTTTGACACATACATCTATCGTTATTTTGTAATTCTTGATTTATTTAACATTATGTCCGAACGCTTCGCTAAAGGACAAACCATTATATGGTAATGTTTCTCCTAATCCAGTGCAGTATTTTGATGCACTTTTGGATCTCTGCGTAGCTTATGATGACGGACCCTCCCATGTCTCTAGGCGTCTTTTTGCGCGTACATTCCTTCGTTCGGTCTATTCATAAGGCAGAGGCTGGCGATGCTCCTTTGTGGACTCAATTGAATTCATTCAACGGTCGGATGGTGAAAATAATGCCGGCTTCTCCGTGTCATCCTCTTGTTTTTGACTTCTGTTGGTGGCGTTTTAGGCAGCCGTTTGAAGACGGGCGAAATCGTTCATCATTTGGTGTTCGTTAAACAATGTTTTTCTCTTGCACAAGGCATGTAAAACTTTCAATAACTTGCCACACAGTACCACAATTGATTGCTTCTTTCGGAGCGGATTGACCGTGCGCGTTGTGTAATATTCATGTAATTGCTTAAAGGCTGGATTATGCAAGATTAACGGCATCATGACTCGGAACAGAAGGGCGCGTAGTTTTCTTCTACCTCGCTTGGAAATCCGTTTTTGTCCTTTTTGCTGACCAGAAGAGTTTTCACGCAATGTGAGTCCCGCTAGTTTAATTAATTGGCGTGGATGTGTATATTGCGCTAAAGAACCAACCTCTGATAGTAAATCGACAATCGTGACATCCCCGATTCCAGGTACCGATGCTAAATATTCATATTCCATCATTTGTTTGGCTAGCTCTACGAGCTGAGCTGTTAATTCGTCAAGTTGAGCGTGCATCAATTTATGCTGTGAAAGAAGCGTGGCGATTTCGAATTTGGCCATCACTAAACCTTCTGTCAGCCCAATTGAGCTTTCTGCAACCTCGACTAATTGCTTTGCCTTAGGTAGCTGTGGGCTTTTCATGCCGTCTACCTGGCGATATAAAAATAGTAATTCTTCTGGTGATTTTCCTACAATATCTGTTGGCAACGGTGTCATTTCGAGCACCGCATAGGCCATTTTCCCAAAGCTTTTAAACACTTGTGTGAATTCAGGGAAAAAGCGATCCAACCAACGAATAATGCGATTTTGTAAGGCATTTAAATCTTCTTGAATCTTTGAACGTAATGTTGCTCCATTTCGTAACTCAGCCTCGATTCCTTCGAGATGACGGGGATAGCTGAAACGACCGTCTCTCATAAGGCGAGCAATGACTAGCGCATCCTTTTGGTCATTCTTCGTTTGCAGGTTGTCATCTAATTCCTTCGAGCGATTAACGTGCATTGGATTAACCATTACGAATGGAATTCCATAGTTCGTCAAAAACGCAGCTAAGTTCATCCAGTAATGGCCTGTTGGCTCAAACCCAATGAGAATTTCTTGTTTGTCATAAGCTGCTTTGAGCGCCATTAGGCGTTCATAAAAGTTTTCAAACCCAATACGTGATTGCATGATTGGAAATGATTTTTGGAGCACACGACCTCGATCATCAATTGCACAAGCATAATGTTTATGTTTAGCAATGTCGATGCCGATAACTAGAGTATTTTCAGAAACTTGATTAATTTTGTCATTCGTATTAAAATTCATTGGAATGGGTCCTCCCTGTAGATGTATGAGTCAATGACCGTTGACACTCAAGCATCATACAGGAGGGCTTTTTTGTTTTCAAGTCCCCGAAAATCTTTCTAACAGGAATGCTCCTTAAATAATATACTATTTTTTACATAAATAACACTCCCAAAATTATTTCTGGGCACATTTCAGTGCTTATTGCACAAAAGCATCCGTTACTTACACAAATTTTTAATACTTATCTCTGTTTTCTTCCCAGAAAGGGTCTTTATTCTTTCACTTGAGATTTTCTCCACTTATTACGCCATACTGCTCATTAGCCCTTCCCAAACTAACGTTTGTTAACATTTCTTAAAGGATATTATTCCCCAATCTGTCCCTATTGCTGCCTAAGTAAAAACCTGTACTCTATACAGGTTTCTATTGAACTTAATTATAGAATATCAATCTTTATTATAAAATACCCTATCAAAAGCATCGTTTCCCCAAGATCATCCTTGGAAATAGACGGCTAGGTGTTTAATAAGTTGAAAAACGGAAGATTAGATTTTTATAAAATACAGAGAAATTCCTCATATTTATAACATTTCTCTAAATATTCAAAATTAATAAATATTTTTGATTATTATATACATCAAAACCAATAGATGATATATTTGTTAAAAATAGTAAGGAGGATTTATTTCATGAAAAAAATATTTTCAATAGGTATAGCTCTAATGTTAGTACTTTATACTCAAACCATTTCGGTAGGTGCAATAACGCTTGATAACCAGTCGAACTCTGAGATTTTCAAAGACCTTGATAATCAAACAAATCCTGAAATTTTTTCAGAAGAATTCATTGATGAGAATGGTAAAAATAATAGACTGGTGACAGAACAAAATGAAGATTATGTAATTGTTTCTTTATATATCGAAGGGGAATTAGAACAACAAAGTATCGTAAACAAACAAACCAGAGAAGTTACGGGTTTTTCAGAATATGGTGAAAATCATTTCGAAAAAGAACTACCTGATCTTATAACAGTAGGAGAACAGTCAAATAATATTCAACCATTTGCTGTTGGATCGTACTCGAAAGTAGCAGAAAGAAAATCGGTTTCTAATGCTTTATGTACTAAAGTAGTGACAGCTATTTTATATGAAAAAACAACTAATTCGACAACAAGTAAATACAACCTTCACTACTCTAAGGCAGAATTATTAACAACTATATTAGCATCCATTGCTGCTGCTGTTATCCTAAAAACCCCTTTAACACTAGCCAATCTTGAAGCACTACTTGTTGGAACAGGAACTAGCGTGGCAGGAAGTAAGATTTTGAAAGCTTTTGATGGAACTTTCCAAGTTAAAATTCAAGTTAAAGATTATTACGCAAACATTGGCAGTACTAAATATTTTACAAATAAGATAACAAAAGAAACTATGGTTATATTTAACCAAGCAACTGCTAAAGATGCTTCAAGAGTAATAGGGACGCATGTCTCTGCTTATGGAAAACCAACAGATTACCAAGTTATGTTGAGTCAAGCAATTGTCAATTGGGGTAATGCGACACAATGTAAATAATAACTGTTGAAAGTTATGAAAGGGGTTGGGACAGAATTAGTTCCAGTTTACGCAAAAAGAGAAATTGCACAATGCAATTTCTCTTTTTTGCGTTTTATAAAGAAAATATTGGAAGAGGTGTTATCCTCTTACCGCATACTTCCTTAAATTTGTGGCCATTAATGCCAAACCTATTTCGTTAGTAACTTTCGATTTTCCACGAACAGAAAATCGACGGAAACACAAATTAGCCTTCAAGAATCCAAAAACTGGTTCCACGTCGATTTTACGTCGACGATAAATGGCAGCCGTTTTTTCTTCTGAAAGCTTCACTCTTACTTCTTCTTTTTGTTTTTCCCATTTCTCATTAATCATGAGTCTACGATTTTTACCTTCTGCAGCTTTTGTACATTTTGTACGGAAAGGACACCCTGTACATTCCTCACATTCATAGATTTTAAATTCTCGTTGGAAACCCGATTTATCTGTACGAACAGAGTTATATTGGAATCGTAATCTCTTTTCATTTGGGCAAATGTAGACATCGTTTTCTTTCTCATACACCCAATTACTTGTCTTAAAAGGATCATTTTTATATTTTCGCTTCTGTTCGTTCAAGTATTGATTAAATGTAATGAGTGGAGTTCGTTTGCGTTTGTTAAGAATATCATGGTAATTCTGTTCACTGCCGTATCCGGCATCCGCTACAATATGTTTTGGTAACTCGAAATAATTTTCTTCAATTTGACTAAGAAATGGAATAAGTGTTTTCGTGTCTGTTGGATTTGGAAATACATCGTACGCGAGTGTATATTGACCTTCTGTAGCGATTTGTACATTATACCCTGGCTTCAATTGGCCGTTTTGCATATAGTCATCTTTCATCCGCATAAATGTTGCTTCATGATCCGTCTTTGAATAACTGTTACGTGTGCCAAACACTTCAAAATCTTTTTGGTATTTCTGCTTTCTTATGATCCAATCATGTACTTGTTTGAGGATTTGCTTCGGTGTTTTTCGTTCGCTACGTAATCTTTTTCGCTCAATGACATCTTCAGAATGTTCTATTTTGCTTGTATAGTCGTCGACTACTTCTTCTAGGTGATGTGCTACTTGAGTTAACTCTTCTATCGATAACTGCTCATCACTTTCACGTTTGATTTCAGGAATAATTTGATGTTCCAATAACTCATCGTAAAGTTTATTTGATTTTTCTACGAGGTTGGTATGATGTTTTTCCACTGATTTTTTCCAAACAAATGTGAACTTATTGGCATTTGCCTCAATCTTTGTGCCATCGATAAAAATCGCTTCTTGATCGATGAGTTTTTCTTCAACTAGCTGACAGCGGAATTGTACAAAACATTGGCGAATGAGTTCCTTCATATTGGGATGTACACGAAAACGGTTAATAGTGCGATAACTTGGTTCATATCCTTGGGCAAGCCACATCATACGGATACTGTCTCTTGTCAGATCCTCTATTTTTCTTCCTGAAAAAGTGGATTGTGTGTAACCGCATAAAATCAGCTTTAGCATCATACGTGGATGATATGATGGACAACCAGTATGGTGAATAAAAGGAGCGAAAGCTTCGTTCGGAATGCTTTCGACCAAATGATGGATAGAAAAGGCAATATCATTTTTATGTAACTTTACTTCTAAATCTAGCGGTAATATAATTTGATTCATGTTATAATCTTTAAACATAGGGACACTTCTTTCGTTTGAAATTTGGTTGTAGGATACTTAAATTTTAACAGAGAATGTCCTTTTTTCATGCCTGAAATTATGCAGAGATTTACTTGATATAGAAGAAAAATTAGTTGTTCGGAGTGAAGGCGGCGACTCCCAGGGGACAAGCACGTGGGAGAGACTACAGGCTCGAGCCGTGCCCCCAGGAAAGCGTCCGCCGTAACGGAGAACAACGACTACATAGTAGACACATAATAATAAAGCCGTTCAAACTTTACTCATCGTAAAATTTGAACGGCTTTTGATTTTGAGGCGGGTTTTGTCCCACCCCCTTTTTAGTTGTAATAAGTTGTGTCGATAACTGCACCAAAATATTATAAGAACTAATATAAAAATGATAATTTCAAATATTCTAGTACAGTTAATTTTTGCTGGGGAATCGTATCGCCGAGAGCAAAAAATGGAAAACCCTGTTTATCATTACAGGATTTTAATCAAACTTTATTTAAAATTATTGAACTTTTTTATATTATCAATAACTAAAGCATAAAAAGTTATAAAATAACAATGTTCTTTTATATATGTCTTGTATGGGCGGCAGTACACTAGCGCCACAGTGACGGTTTATACTTATGAAGCGCGGAATATTACAGCGGAACGTTGTTCAACAATTTGGCCTTATAATTGAATAAATAAAAACCACCAGTTGAACTGGTGGTTTTCTCTGCGCGTGAAACGCTGGGTTACTGGCCCACGTCTAAAGACGCTCTGAAAGGTCTGCCAACCGCACTACGTTTCCGACTACCGCTAAAGCGGTGTACTTATTTTTTTCTTCGATTTAGTTCTTCCCCTGTGAATGGGTCAATAAATTCTTTCATCGTCATCTGATCTTCGAGCAGATCTTCCTGCAATTGATTCTTTATATATTCTTGAATGACTTTTCTGTTTCTACCTACCGTATCCACATAATATCCTCGACACCAAAATTTTCGGTTGCCATATTTATACTTCAAATTGGCATGTCGATCGAATATCATCAAACTGCTTTTCCCTTTAAGATACCCCACAAACGCAGATACACTAAGCTTTGGTGGAATACTCACTAACATATGTATATGATCGGGACACGCTGTAGCTTCAATAATCTCTACGCCTTTTCTTTCACACAGTTGACGTAATATTTTACCGATATCTGCTTTTATTTTCCCATAGATTATTCTTCTTCTGTATTTTGGCGCAAACACGATGTGATACTTACAATTCCATGTTGTATGTGCTAAACTTTTATTATCCAATATTGGAGCTCCTTTCGTACGTAATCGGTTGACCAGACCTGATTTTATTGTACGACTGGAGTATTTTTTTTATCCATAGCTAAAAGCTTTTTAGAACCCCCCGCATAGCAGGGGGTTTTCGTTTCCATAAATAAAGCACTTTTCTTATTCAAGAAAAGCGCCCAGTTTGTTGAAGATTAATATTCCCATTCCTAAAGCCTCTTTAATTTAAGCACATTTAAAAACTACCTTAATTTTCAGTGCTTTATATATTTTTAAGAACTTCAGTGTTAATATTCCTCGATCTTTATTTTCATTTTTATTTTTTCTTCGCTGGTTGTTTCTGTTTCAGAAACATTTTCAATAGAATCTTCAACTATTTGTTGAATCATTGTACCCTCAATGTCTGTATCCTTGGGGAAACCAACTGAAACTGCAAATTCAGCAGCACCACCACTTAACATTATTGCAAGTGAATCACTATCAAGATCCGTTTGTTCTGTAATGGATAATATTATTTCATTTTTTAATTCAGCAAATAATTTATCCATAGAAACTACCACTTCCTGCTCGCTTTCTAATACCTCGGTGTTATTACATCCAACTAACAAGATTGAACATAATAAAATTCCTGAAATTATAGTTTTTTTCATCATTTTTAAATTCACCTTTCATAAAAATATTGCTTATTTCACTACAGTTTAATATTGATCTATTGTTGCTCCTAATGTAGCGCTGCGAATCATGGATTCATCACTAAATTTTATTAACTCACTTGGTTTACCTGTAACAATCACTCCAATTATTTTCAGGTTTTGTGGTTCTAGTTTTTTTTCGCCGTGATTAGTTATGTTAGTTAAAATACGCTCTGCATCTTTTTGATAATCACCACCATCTTCCTTTACCTTCTCTAAGGTTGATATAAAATTTGAAGCAGAATAGGCTTCTGCCATTCGGTTATATAAAAAGCCATATGCTTGATCACCAGAAATAGTAGCGTCTCGGATATCTTCAACTTTGTTTAATTTATTTTCATTTTCTATTTGATCTTGACTATACGTATCTACCCAATACCATGCTAATTGTTCTTTAAATACTTCATTTACTTCCTCAATAGAATATCCATCATCAAACGAAAAAGCCATTTCTACCACCTTGTTATCATCAATCTCATTTAGTAACTTTCGATCATCATATAGTTGCTTATAATTTATATGTGGATGAAAAAATTCAACGACTCTTTCCCCTTCATAGTACATAGGGATTCGCTCATCATCTGAGAAACCGTACCCAGAAGGCCCGATAGCTGAAATAGGTCGAGATGTTCCCAAAATAGTAAAAACTTTTTCCTGTTCGCCCCATGGAATTGGAACACCTGCCACTACCTTTACTAAAGTCGTTTTTGCTGTTGCAGAAGTTAAAGAATAATTAAATGTAGTACCTCGCTCTTCAATGTTGGCTCCCATTACTCCGTTCCAAGTCGAATCTAAGCTTGTCTCTTTTTCCATTTTTGTAGTCATTACTCTATTGCCAATAAAATAAAGCCCAAATAAAACGATGAGACTTATAACAAATGAAATGAGCACTATTTTTACAATAGAACGTTTTCTTGCTTTTTTTACCAAGTTCTCAAATTCAAAATCCTTAGGGAAAAATTCATTTTCCTTGTCCATTTTCATACCTCCTATATTGTTCTATAAATTCTTTTCTAGCCCTATAGAGAATAGTCTTCACAGACCCTTCTTTCATGTTATACAATTCTGCTATCTCATTTAATTTAAGTCCTGTGCTATATTTCAGAAGAAGTAACTGCGTGTATTTTGGATTTAATTTATTTAAAATTTCATGTATATCTCTTTCTAGTTCATTTTGTATGAGGATTTTTTCAGGTGTTTCTTCCTCAAATATTTCCTGTACATTGAATTTCAATAATATATCTCTTCGTCTAGTTTTCTTACGCGACAAGTCGTAATATTGATTTACTGCTACTCTAAATAGCCAACTTTGGATATTAACAATATCGATTGAATCTATGTATATTAAAAACTTATACGCAGTATCTTGGATAATATCTTCTGCATCTTCTTTTGAAGCACCCATTTTTATTAGGTATGAGTAAACAAATCGTAGTATCTCATTTAATTTTTTCCCCATCATGGAATCATTCATTTCAAACCTCCCACCTTTAAAACGTTTGAACACTAAAAAGGTTAACAAAAAAATTACAAATTTGGATTAACTCTTTTCCTAGACAGACATCTGTTATCTGTAATTAGTACAATTCTTTTGTTAACCATCATTAATGACGGTTATCTCCACTTAATCCCAATAAACTTTAGTATGAGTATGACCCATTAACTGAAAAGGGACGCTTTCCTTATTCAAGGAAAGCGCCCAGTTTGTTGAATAACATAGGTAGTTCCTGGTGAATCTTTTCATTCATTTAGATTAAAGCCCCTTGAGCAGAGAAACATCGATTACGTGAATATTTAATCGATGCACTGACTGCATCAAGTTCGACTGGAACAGTTCTTCACGAAATATCTGAACGTAAAAATAAGAATGGCTATCAATGTCCAGACTGTGAACGGAACATATTGTACATTTCGGTAAATACACAACAATCGTTGATGGTGAAGAAGTTAAAAAGCAACGCTATCGTTGTAAGGCATGTAAAAAGACATGTACCCCTCACAAATACAGTGCTTTATCGAACTCGTCACCTTAACCAGTGGATTAAATTTGTTGAATGTATGATAGAAGGTTACTCTCTTCGTAAGTCTGCTGATTTAATTGGGAACATAACTCACGTCACACTATTTTATTGGAGACACAAACTATTATCCTCATTGAAACAAATCGAAATATCAAATTTCGAAGGTATCGTTGAAATGGACGAGACCTATTTCCTGTATTCAGAAAAAGGACAGAGAAAAATTAAAGGTCGGAAACCTCGAAAACGTGGAGGTTCTGCAAGAAAGCGTGGAATAAGCAATGAACAAGTATGTGTATTGGTTGCGAGGAACCAAGATAAGACCACTTTTTCAGAGATATTAGGAATGGGTAGATTAACCAAAAACCAATTAGACAAAGCTATTGGGCATAAACTTTCGGATGGAAATGTATTATGCACAGATTCTTGCCGTGCATTCAAAACATATGCCGATGAAAAGGGTATGGATATATATCAATTCAAGTCCGATGGTAAAGTTCGTACAAAGGGACTTTATCACATTCAGAACGTTAATAACTACCACCGAAGACTTAAAAGCTGGATGCAACGTTTTAACGGTGTTGCCACCAAATATTTAAACAATTACCTCGCTTGGTTCCAAGTATTAGAAAGCATTCAACATCAAAGAAATGAAGTCACGATGAAGGACTTGATAATTAGAGGAAATTTAATACAAAATATGGAAACGTATGATACACTTAGGTTAACTAAATTCGCTGTATAAACACTGATGCTTCTTCAACTAAAGGGGCAGGATTGTTCAAAAAGAAGTTAATAGATATTCATTCACTGTAAAATAAAATAAAGATTGTTTATATTTTGGGGGAATAAATGATAAATTTTTTTAATGAGATTCGTAGACCAATAAAAATATTGCTATCAAGAAAATTGTATTTCGCAAGTTAAATATGAGCCAATTGTTAATTAAAATATGAGCCACTAAAAATTGCTCTGTTCGATCCATTCTTTCGTTTCTAAAATTCGATAGGAGCCACCAATCATGTTGATGATGTGCGCTCGATGCGTGAGTCGATCGGTTAAAGCTGATGTTAATACTGGATCGTGGAATACTTCTTCCCAGCGTTCAAACGTTAGATTACTTGTTATAATTGTCGCTGCTCGACCGGCACGTAACGATAAGTGCGTGAACAGAAGTTCTGCTCCTTCTTTATCGAATGAAATGTACCCGAGTTCATCGATGATGACTAAATCATACTTCTCAAATTTTAGTTCAAAGGAGCGCAATATTCTCGCAGAACGGCTTTCCTTTAATTGATTCACAAGTGATGCTACACTTGTGAAATACACTTTATAGCCCGCTAAACAGGCTTCAATGCCTAATCCAATCGCAAGATGGGTTTTACCGGTACCAGGTGAGCCAATTAATAATACATTTTGCTTCTCCTGTATAAACTTTAGTTCCTTCAAATGAGGAAGGCGAACCGCCGCATTTTGCGGCAGTGCCTCTACATCTAATTCCTCTAATAGCTTTTTCTCTGGGAAGTTGGCTAATCGAATTCGATTAGCTTTTGCTCGTACGTAACGGTCCTCCATTTCCTGTTTTAAAGCGAAATAGAGAAAGTCAGCCGGGGTTGTATGTTGTTCAAATAATGCTTCTTGTTCAAGTAAAGAACGAATACTTGGTAAACGTAATTCTTTACACATTTCAATCATTTCTTTTTGCTTGTCCATTAATGAATCACTCCTGTTCCTTTAGAATGAAATAATGCTGCTAATGAAGATAGATTATCTAAAGATTGACTGGTGACATCATCTTGGCCAGTTAGAACAGTACGTACTTCAGCTGACTGTTCTGCTAAGAAAATGATTTTTTCTGTTGTTAGATGAACCAAAGGGTTCTTTTCTAGTTCAGTAATGACTTCTAGTACTCTTGTTAGGCAATCTCGTTCTTTGACATAAACAAGTAGTTCTAGAAAATCTTTTTCATTTCCGATATAATAGCGGTGGTAGATATTTTTTATATCTTTTGGTGCTTGGCTCAAACATTCACTTTGGGCTAAGGCACCTTTTTTCTTTTCCAAGGTGTTTAAATAGTGGTAGATATTCATCACCCAGGCATGAACTTGCCAGCTTCGTTTATGCTTCGTGATGCATTCACCTTCGCTAAATAGAAGCACTTCCTCTGCACGAGCTTTTAACTTAATGTATTCTCCTACATGCCCCTCTGGTACAGAGTAGCGATTGTAACGGTAGGTAACCGTACTATATTTATCCACACGTAGTTCCACTAATTCTGCAGGGTCGAACGGTGCCACTGTTAAACTGCCAGCTCGTTCAGCTTTTTCTTCCAACATCAATTCATGATGTGTTGTTTATTGCAAAATAAAAGTGCAGACTAGTGCAAAGAATTTGTACAGAGTCCTGCACTATTTTTGTGCATAAAAAAAGACTTGCCAGCCACCCCAAGTCCCTCTACTCTTTTAGGTGTCGAATCCAAAAAGTGGAGGTAAGAAAGGATGCTAGCAATGTCTGAAGTTAATTGTATCAAAACATTACGAAATGAAAAAGGACTATCTATTACCGAAATTGCCAATACAATGCAAGTGAATTGGCGCACTGCCAAAAAATATGGCGATGGAGATCAATTGCCTCAAGAGAAAACTCATTTGAAAACGGGCATGATGTACGACGAAGAATGGGGAGAAATCGTAATTGATTGGTTAGAAGAGGATTTAAAACTTAAGAAAAAGTTACGCCGTACAAATAAGAAAATGTTTGAAGATTTAGTAAAGAAGGGCTTCAAAGGTTCCTATAGAACACTTTGTAATTTCATTCAAGAATGGAAAGCAGCACAAGAAGACGAAATAGACAAAGGTCATGAACGTTTAGAACATCCAGAAGGAGAAGCTCAAGTAGATTTCGGGATTATGGAAGCTGTTCAAGATGGCGAAATACTTGATGTTCACGCATTGGTCATGTCATTTCCAGCAAGTAATACAGCATTTGCGGTACCGATGCCGGGTGAAAATTTAGAATGCTTTTTAGGCGGACTTCAAGTGTTATTTAAACAGGCTGGTGGTGTCCCATTGAGCATTCGAATTGATAACTTAACACCTGCGGTGAAAAAGGTAAGAAAAGGCGATTCAGAGGCACAACTAACAGAAGCCTTTCGACATTTCCAACAATATTACGGGTTCAAAGTGCAAGTATGTAACCCACGAAAAGGAAATGAAAAAGGTCATGTGGAAGGTAAAGTAGGTTATGTTCGTTATAACTTCTTTAGCCTACCTCCGGTAATAAAGGATCTTGAAGATTTAACGAATCAATTAGAACAACAATTAATCAAGGATCGTCAACGAGTTCATTATAAAAAAGAAGTAATGATTGATGAACTGTGGAAGCGCGAGCAAAAGCAATTAATCAAATTACCTGAAAAACCGTATCCGGTATTTAAGCAGTTTTTAATCAAGTTTAATAAATATAATGAATTCAAACTTGATGGGCATTTGATTCATGTGCCAAGAGCAAGAAACTACGTCCAGCTTTCTTGTGTGACCTACTGGGATTCGTATAAAGTCATCACAAATGACGGAGAAATTTTATTATCTGATGCCCGACCTTATATGAGAAAACGTCGTTTTATTCCATGGAAGGAAATCTTAAAAGATTGGTTGAAAAAACCACGTGTTGTAGGGCATTCCCGTTACTCAATCTATCTGCCAACGCGCATTAAAGAGTATTTAACAGTTCCTTCACTTGCGTTAAGAAAACAACGGATTAATGAATTACTGACACTTTTACTTACACATGATATGAATGATATTGATCAAAATTTTTATAATTATATTGGCCGTGAGGCTGAAGAAACTGAACATCCTTACGGTGTTAATTGGACAGAATATGATGCCTTATCCCCAAAAGGGACGGAGGTGTTAAATCATGAATGAAGATATTTTAACACTCTGTAAGCAATTGAGATTAGCATATGTAGCAGAAGCAATTAAAGAAGTGCCTTTTACTGAGCCGGAAGAATATCTGTATCAAGTTTTATTAAAAGAGCAGCTTGGCAGAGAACAAGCAAAAATAGCACGTAACTTGAAACAAGCTCGTTTCATTGATACAAAAACGCTAGAAAGCTACCAGTGGCATAAAGATATTTGTTTTCCTAGCCATTTAACGAAAGATGAGTTAGAACAGCTAGATTTTATTCGAAGAAAAGAGAATGTCATTTTAGTTGGCGCACCTGGAACAGGTAAAACACATTTAGCTTCTGCCCTTGGCCGAAAGGCTTGTGAGCATGGATTTGAAGTACGTTTTTATCGTGTATCGCATTTAGTTGAGGAGCTAGAGCACGCCCTACATACGGGGAAATTGAAGCAGTTTAGAAGTAAATTAGAGAAAGTTGATTTAATGATTTTAGATGAAATGGGTTATTTACCTTTCGGCAAAGAAGGAGCAGAATTACTGTTTCAAATTATTTCAGAGTTCTATGAACAAAAGAGCTTAATTATCACTTCAAATTTAGAATTTAGTCAGTGGAACCGCATTTTCTCGGATTCACGTTTAACGGCAGCTCTGGTGGATCGTTTGATTCACCACGCCCACATTATTTCCTACACGGGCCAGAGCTTCCGTTTAACAAATGCATTGTCGAGAAAATAGTGAAAAAAATCGGGTGGCAACACTCTGTATTTTTCGTTGCAATTCTCTGCACTTTTCTCTTGCAAAATACATGTGTTTTCTCTTTCAAATAATGAACGCGACCATTTAATTTTTTGATAATAGAAACTAAATACTCCTGTGCCTCTTCTAAAGAAACAAACGTATCTCGATGCGCAAATGCTTTACGACGTATGTATTCCACGCTTCGCTCCACATGGCCTTTCTCATTGCCTTTACGAGGCTGACAAAGTCGTATTTGAAAATGATAATGCAAGGATAAACTTTTCATACCGTCGGTAATAAAGCGGTCATAACCGATAAAGTTTTTGACAACTGTACGCATATTGTCGTATGTAAAAACGTGTGGCACAAAGCCTAAAGCTTCGATACATTTTACGTGTGCATCCTGTACACAAACCATTGTTTCTGATTCGTAGAGTCGCGCAAAGCGATCGTTACTATAGGCTAAAGTAAATACTGCCATTGAAAAACTTCTTAGTTTTCCATCGATAAATAACTTTACTTCTCCCCAATCAAACTCAATTTCACGACCAACTTTAGGCTCTTGTCGGATGAATACTTCCTTTTGCTTCTTTTCCTCACGATTCACGAAATTGCGAACTGTTGTATAGCCGATTTTAAAACCTTCATCTAAAAGTTTGTCATGTATATCAATAATCTTTAATTGCTGCTTATGCATATTTACTTCACGCTTATTTTCATTCTGTTTCATCATCTCGTGAATACGCTTCATCACCGTATTTGTTAAAGCTCTCTTTTTTCCCTTACGCTTTTTATATGCCGGAGGCGTAACGTAATTATCTGTAATCGGTAAATTCCTTGTATCTTGTTGTCTTGCCGCTAAGTCTTGTTCGATATATTTCTTAACAGTATTTCGTGACATATTAAGCTTCTCTGCAATTTGACGCTGACTTGTATTGTGCTGGTAGTACTCAATCAATACCAATTGCTTTTTCTCCAAACTGATCACCTCTATATCCTCCTAACTTTTAACAGTTAGGATTATTTTGATATAAAGTGGCTCACATTTCAATTGCGTTTGTGGCTCAGTTTTAGCTTAACAAATACAGAAAATTATTATATTCTGCTTCAATATTTATCATAGGGGTTATTTTAGGCGTAATTTCCAAGGTGCTTGATACAACTCCAAGTAATTATTTACCCTATTTTCTTGAAATATTAGATATAGGAAACTTTTTTTCTCGCATGGGAGTTTGGATTTTCCTTGCGGTAGTTATATCTGTGTATAGTAAATCACCTATTTGGTCTGCTATAAATGTATTTTTGTTTTTTGTAGGCATGGTTAGTAGCTATTATCTATACACAGTTCTGGTAGCTGGTTTTTTCCCTAAATCTTATATGATGATTTGGATTATAATGACTTGTATTTCGCCACTTTTTGCTTTTGTATGTTGGTATGCAAAAGGGAAAGGGATATTTGCTATGTCTATTTCATCAATTATATTTATGTTTATTTCAAGACAGACTTTCGGGTTTGGAGTTTGGTATTTTTACATTAAATATAATCTAGAATTGTTACTCTGGATAGCGATCATATTTGTTTTGTATCAGTCTCCAAAACAAATAATAAAGGTGGTTGCTATTGGATTGATTCTTCGCTTTATTACTGCTGAAATAAATTTGTTCTGGGGAATGTTGTAGTTTTCTATCTACACTTTTTTTACATATCAAAGAATGTGAAAGTTCATACTTAAAGTAACGGGGGCTTTAGTTAAACAAGACATTATAAAAAAACAGAACTTCCAATCTCTGGAGGTTCTGTTTTTTTAAATTTTAAACAACACTAAGCTTTAACAAAGCCAATTAATAAACAACCCCTTTTCATGCGAGAACTAATAAAACGACTGTTATCATTAAAATTGAAGCTTTTTTTATTTTACACCCCCAATATTTAAATTCAATGTAAGAATACTTTTTAACAATATCTCCTAAATTGTAAACTAGATAACTAGGTTGTGTTCAATTATAGGGCCCTTTAACGGAACAGGGCCCCTTCCTTATTCAAGGAAAACGCCTGATTTTTTAACAAATTAATTTTAGTTACTTCAAATTAAAATTAATCATCCTCATTAACATCAAACAAATAGGAACGATGATGATAATGCATGCTAAAAATAAAGCCGAGCGCAAGTGCGTTACCCATTAATGAACTACCTCCATAACTAATTAACGGCAATGGGATACCTGTAATCGGTAGTAATTGAATTGTCATACCGATGTTTTCAAAGACATGGAATGTAATCATTGCGATAATCCCTGTGCAAATATATGTACTGTATGGATCTTTAATTTTCATCGCAATTTTAATCATATGATACATTAACAAAAAGTACATACAAATGACAAAACTTGCTCCAATAAATCCCCACTCTTCACCAATAACTGTAAAAATGAAATCTGTATGATTTTCAACTACATATACTTCACGATTTAAATAACCTTTACCAAATATTTCACCTGAACCAATTGAATTTAGTGAAGATATTAATTGAAAACCTTCATCGGAAGCGTAGGTATAAGGATCAAACCATGAAAATATACGTCCCAATTTATAAGGCTCAATGCCAAAATTATCTTTCAAAAAATCTTGCATATTAAAAACCATCCATATAACAAAACTTCCAGCTGCTATTCCTACGGTTACTAATGGTGTTATTATCAACCATGAAATTCCGGACACGAGTATTAAAGCAATTGTAATAGCGATAAAAACAAGTGCTGAACCTAAATCAGGTTGATTAAATACAAGTAAGAATGGCACAACCAGTAAGCCTAATATTTTAATTAATAAATAAAAATCAGTTTTTAATGTACGTAAATAATGTTTTTCATTATGCAAACTGATTGTTTTGGCACAAGCCAATATGTAAAAAGTTTTCATGAATTCAGATGGTTGAATATTTCCTAAAGGGGTATGATACCAACTTTTTGCTCCATTGATGATTTCACCAATTTGTCCTTTTCCTTCTGGCATAAATATTAAAGTGACGAGTAATAGAATGCCAATGCCATATAAATACCAAGTAATTTTTTTATATTGTTCAATATCGAAATACATGACACAGAGTATTATAAACCCTAAAATTCCATAATAGATTACTTGCCTGGGTATAAAATTGATACCTGTATAACTGGTTGTTTGTGCAGAAGAAATAGCTAATAA
Organism: Solibacillus sp. FSL W7-1436; assembly: GCF_038007305.1. Classification (NCBI taxonomy): domain Bacteria; kingdom Bacillati; phylum Bacillota; class Bacilli; order Caryophanales; family Caryophanaceae; genus Solibacillus; species Solibacillus sp. FSL W7-1436. The sequence continues at coordinate 1,860,558 of NZ_JBBOWV010000001.1, read as the reverse complement.
ACTAATACAGAAAAAGATGAATATAATCACAACTAATATCCAATCGATTTTCTTCATGATTTGACTTTTTTCATTCACAAGTTCACATTCCTTTCGGTAAATGTATTATAGATAACGAATACGTTTACAAAAAAAGTTCTAATAGTATCAACAAATCCCAAAAAGAAGATTATTCAACAATATCAATATGGCCCTATAACGGAAAACGCGATTTTCTTATTGAAGAATCGCGCCCTTTTTTCAAGATGAAAAGTTGAAAAGAGATTTAAACATTTATCAAAATAATTAAAGACTATGTGTTCCTATTTAATTTAGTTTTTTATTTTAATAAACGATTCCTCTCCATTCTTTAATAGGAATTGAATCGTATATTTGTCACTTTGTATTACCTCTTTCGTATCCGTTAAAGCTAAGTAATCTTGTACAGCTAATTCAATTTTTTCTATTATTCCTTCCGAAGGTGGTTGTTCAAAATCCGTTTTGATTGAAACATAGGAGTGTCCTTTCCTTACCTTATAGGAGAGCCCAGTCACTTGATAAGTGGATTTCCCAGCCATTGCATTATATATATCAGATGAAATATAACCCCAACGGTTATCTTGTAGGCGATGTTTTAAATTAAAAGTACTTACTTTAATATCCTTAATATTTAAATCCTGTGCTTCTATTTCTTTTTCGATATCCTTAACAATTTCATTGGACTCATCGACATGGTCAGGCATATCAATTAAAACAATATTGGAAAACCATGTTTCTTGTAACCCAGCTAATTCATAATCTGCTTCCTTGGCATATCCATAGGCTGAGAATACTTCTTTCACTATCTCGCGTACTTTTTCGTATGTGTCATCCTCTTCAGTCTTTGGAGGAATTTGTTCTTCAGTTCCTTCAGAAATTATTAATTCATACTGGTCATAACCATTTTCATATAGAAAATTTGTTACCTTTGGTTCGAGATTTTCTGTTGCCTGTTTTAATGTAGAATCTTTCAATATAAGCGATATTTCTATCGTATATGGCGATGGCTTGATTCCTACTGAATTAAAAGAGTATCCTTCCCTTTCGACTAATTCTGCAAGTTGGGATGTTAAATCTGGATTATACTGACCATTTGAATAACTTGGAGTAATAGAAATTGGTAATATTCTCTCCGCTACCCTCGCCATTGTGGGTGAATAGAACGGTGAAGTAATGATAAATAGCATACAAACCGCAACAACAATCCCAAAATACCGTTTTCTATTATGCTTTTCACGTTTATTTATATTCTGCAAAATCTTATATTTAAGTTGATTTTTGGATTTCTCCGTTATCTTTAATTCTTCTTCGAGTTCACTAAATTGTTCATCTGTAAATTTCACTGGTAAACCCTCCCTTTATCAACTCATTTTTCAGTTGAACTAACGCTCTTGTTAATGTCATTTTCACTTTACTCTCAGACCAGTTTAAAATAAGAGCTGTTTCTGCAGTTGAAAATTCTTTTAACTTTCGCAAGATGATGACATGCCTGTATGTAGGCTTTAATTGTTGAATCGTTCTGTATAATTGTTCTGTTTGAAAATTCATTGCTGCGATTTGCTCGGGCATTGGCTTGTAATCTTTCTCTTCCATCGTTAAACCGAAAAAGTGCTGCAACGGATGTTTTTTTCGGAAATAGTCCTTGGTGACATTATGTGCGATGCTAAATAGCCATGTTTTCACAGAGGATTTTTGTTCAAATTGATGTTGGTGCTTATAGGCTTTTATAAATGTTTCCTGTGTTAAATCTTCTGCTTGTTGGTAGTCTCTCACGATTAATAGTATGTATGTTAATACCGATTCACCGTATTGTTCAATCCATTTGGTCAACTCCTCTTGTTGCAAAGCTGCTCCCTCCTTTTCTATATACTTAGACGTAAATTAAACTAACTTCGTCACGATTTTTTTAAAACTAAAAATTAAAAACATAAAATTAAACTTCATTCCGGAATTTTTATGCAATTTGAAAAGCAATTGCCTTTTAAGAATCGCGCCCAATTGTAAGGACCTTAGTGCTTTTTTAAACGTTGGGGTGCATTCTTTTATAACACTCCCCAAAAGATGTTATTCAACAATATGGCCCGTTCGTAATATATATTAAGATGTCACAAAAAATTTGCTATAAGAATATAATATGATGTTTAGCTTTTTGAAAACTCGGGTATATTAGTATCAAGCAACAAAATTATTCAAATAAAACTTAAAAATTGTTTGTGGTTAGTTGATTGTGAATATGTTTTTTAATAAAAGGTAAAAAAATTATTTCCATACATAAATTTTTACTTTTTATTCCGTTAATTCACTAGTAAAGTACTATTAACTCGTTATATTCACCTCATACTTTCCCTTCATTTGTACGAAAAATCAAAATTTTCCTTTTCATTTTGAACATTTTTAGTAGACATTTGGATAATGTTGTTATACAATAAACTTAATTAAATTGCTTAAGCTGTTTACGACTAATTCACATATTAAAAAAGTGAACGTGTACGCTCCCTTTTTTAATGTGTGAATTTTTTATACATTTAGCAATTCAATTAATTAATTTTTTGGAGGTTTTCTCTCATGCAACAAGGTACAGTAAAATGGTTTAACTCAGAAAAAGGTTTCGGTTTCATCGAAGTTGAAGGCGGTAACGATGTATTCGTACACTTCTCAGCTATCCAAGGCGAAGGTTTCAAAACTTTAGACGAAGGTCAAAAAGTTGAATTCGACGTTGAAGAAGGCAACCGTGGACCACAAGCTACTAACGTTACAAAACTTTAATTCTAACGAATTAAGTTCACATAGTTAGTTGCAAGAAGCATACTCTATCGGGTATGCTTCTTTTTATAGTTTCATAAAGGTTAATAAACAGCTGTGCCGAAGTTTCACTCTCGGCACAGCTGTCTCTATTTCCAAGCCTATTCATCTTTCGTACGTTTTTTGAATAATATAATCGATATGACAACAGCTGCTATTGTCCAGATTGTGATGATGATAAATGAACTGATTAACTCCGAAAGGTTCGCTCCCGTTTGTGAAAGTTCCGCTATGCGCAGCAGCTGGGTGCTTGGCAACCACTCCACCACTTTCCCGAGTATTTTGCTCTCTACTAAATGAACTGCCAGTGGGCCAAAAGTAAAAATCACCATAACCGGTAAAACCGCTAACGAAGCTTCCATAATCGACTTTGTAAATAAACCGCAAATTGTTCCTAATGCTAAATAAAATACGGCTGAAATTGCTAGGGCAATCGAAATTGTCAGCATATCATTCGGTGTATAGCCAACCAGGTAGGAAGAAACCGCTAAAATAACAGTTGTCGTTAAAAATACAAGTAAGCTTTTCCCTAATAGGATATCAACTGTCGAAGCTGGAGACATCATAAGACCGCGCAACGTGTTGCGTTCTTTCTCTTCAGCAATCAGACATGCCTGAATATAGGCAGTCACCATTGAAAACGTCATATTGATCGGAAAAAGGTAGATATCCATTGAAGGTGAATTGATACGTCCATAAAATAACGCCAAAATCATCGGCATAAAGATAACAGACGATACCGCATAATTACGGGAAAATTCCTTATAGTCTTTCACAAAAATAGCTTGAATTCGTTTCATTGACATGTTCATTTCAAATCACTCCCTGTTAATTGTACGAAAATATCCCCTAATGTCGGTTCATTGGAATACATACGCGATACGCGTGCCGCTTTCATCCATTCCATTACTTGCAGCGCGTCCTGCTCGCCATTATGGACAACGTGCTCTTCCCCATTTTCAAGTTCGACTGTAAAGGACTTGTCACTATATTTTTTCTTCAATGCAGTCGGTGAATCAATTTCCCGAATCTCCCCCTTATGTAAAAAGGCTATTCGGTCACATAACAGTTCAGCCTCCGCCATATTATGCGTTGTTAAAAAGATGGTCGTCCCTAACTCATTCAGCTGACGCAACCCGTTATAAATATGTTGGGCATTTACCGGATCCAATGCAGAAGTAGGTTCATCCAAAAAGAGCAGCGGCGGCTTGTGCATAATCGTACGTGCCAAAATAACACGCTGCATCATCCCTTTTGAAAGCTGACTGACCTTCTTTTTGCGTTCCTTTTGTAAATTAACAAACGCGAGCGCTTCTTCAATCGTACTTACAGGCAGATTATATAAACGACAGTACAGCAATAGGTTTTCTTCTATAGAAAGGCGTTGATATAACCCGCTGTTATCGGTCAAAATACCGAATTTCTTTTTGAGTTGGATACTATTCATTTCACTTGCCGGTTTTTCAAAAACAAATGCTTGCCCTTTCGTCTGTGTCAGCTGGGCTGTTAATATTTTGATTGTCGTTGTTTTTCCGGAACCGCTTGGACCAAGGAATCCGAAAATCTCTCCTTTTTTAATGGAAAAGGAAACATTCTTCAATGCTTCTTCTTTCCCAAACTTCATTTGCAAATTTTTTACTTCAATAATATTTGCCATCATTTATTCCTCCCTAGCTTGTTGTTACCTTTAATTTACCGAACAATGGGAATGACGGCATTATTTCGACGGTGAATTGTCGCAAATTGAAGCTGTTTGGTGTTATAGATCGATGAATTGTACGAGTTATTTCCCAGGAAATCTATATTCCGACAATTTCTTTTAACTCCGTAAGTTTTGTGCGTGATAATGGTACTTCTGATTTGTTTGTACCTTGGAGGGCTAAGCTGTAACTGTTGCGGGTCCACGTAATTATTTCCCTTACTTTTTGTAAATTGACGATATATGAGCGGTGACAGCGGAAAAAACCGAAATGATGTAACCGCTTCTCCAGTTCACTTAAAGTTAGTGTGCAAGGGTACCCTTCTCCTGCAACATAAACAAATACTTCCCCCTCCACACTTTCGATATAGTCGATTTCCGGCGGATTAAATAATATGATTTTTTCATTTTTCTTTGTAGGGATTTTTTCGATTTTAAGCTGAACAGGTTCAGTTGCTGTTGATTGTTCCGTTTGTTCTTCTTTCACATCAAGTGTATGTAGCCCTTCCAGATCGAGCCTGAATATTTCCCCTTCCAACTGGATCAAGTGCTCTAAGTTATTCGAAAGTATTAAAGTTTCCTTTCCCAATTGCTGTAACTTTGATATTAAATGCAAAATGACTTTACGCTCGCCTTGCTGTAAGTTTTGGAAAGGCTCGTTCAAAACGATTACATCATTTTGCTGTATGTATACTTTTAAAAATCCCAGTAAACGGCGTTCGCTTAAAGTTAATTTGTCCGCACGTACTTTTTTCAGTTGTTCCAAACCAAATTCCCGGATTAGCGCTTCCACTGAATCTTCCCTGTTGTGTAATTTCAAGTAAAAGCGAAAAGTTTCTTCTACTGTCAGCCGCTCATAATGCCCGCTCTCCTGCAGGTGAACATAGATTCCCGATGTCGATGATAATTGTTTTATTATGTAATTTATTTTTGTTACATCTGTATATATATTGACTGATGGAGATTGTACTTGTACTTCAAATGCAGGCAAAAGTATATCGCCATATTCCGTAACCGGTTCAAACATTATTTTCATATTTATTACACCCTTTCACATCAAAAATTGACAATTAGAATAATTATACTATTATTTCCCATTTATTCTCTGTAAATTTTCAAAATAAGAAAAAGCTATCACTCGGATTCCTCCAAGCAATAGCTTTCCTAAATTTACATTATAAAATCTCCGCTAAACGTTTAATACCTTCTTCAATAATTTCAGGTGTTGCATTTGTATAGTTCAGGCGTAGTGTGTTTACCGACTCTTTGTCCGTGTAAAATGGATTTCCCGGCACGAATGCTACTTTTTTCTCCATCGCTTTGGAAAACTTATCAAGCGCATTTACACCTTCCGGAAGTGTTACCCATACAAACATACCGCCTTCAGGTTTTGTATATTTTACATATGGCGGGAAGTATTTTTCCATTGCAGCAAGCATCGCATCCGCTTGTTTTTTATAGAGCGCTATAATTTTTTCAACATGCGCTTCATATTCATTCGTCGTTAAATACTGATTCAAAATGTATTGACCGAAAATGTTTGTATGTAAATCCGTTGCCTGCTTCGCTGTTTCGACATGATTTAGAAGTTCATGGTTTTTCGTCAAAATATAACCTAGACGCATACCTGGTGTAACCGTTTTTGAAAACGATCCTAATACGACACTGTTTGTCATCTTTCCTGCTGCGATATACGGCAAATGTTCCCCGGTAAAACGAAGCTCACCATAAGGGTCATCCTCGATAAAAATAACATCCTGATCTTTTACCGCTTCAAATACTTCTTCACGGCGCTCTTTCGTATACGTTAACCCAGTAGGATTTTGGAAATTCGGAACGGTGTATACCATTTTCACATTTGGCTGTTTTAGCGCATCCTTCAACTGTTCTACATTCATTCCTTCTGTTTCCAGTGTGACACCGTAGAAACTTGGTTCACGTAATGTAAATGCCTGAATCGCCCCTAAATAGCCCGGCTCCTCAATCACAATCCCGTCCCCTTTGTTCAGAAGAACTTTGGAAATAAGTTCCAATGCCTGCTGGGATCCAGTCGTAATGAGTACATCATCTGCTGTATAATTTAAATTCGATTGCTTGTTATTATATTTGTCTGCAATATACTGACGTAGCGGCAAATAGCCTTGTGTCGTAGAATATTGAAATACCTTTGCACCATTTGCATCGATCGCATCATTTACCGACTGCTTTAACTCATCAATTGGAAATGAGATCGGATTTGGCAAGCCTCCCGCAAATGAAATGACGTCGCATGCATCCGTTACCTTTAAAATATTTCGGATGAATGATGACGGTGTTTTTAAAATACTATCAGAATATTGCATAGTGAACTCTCTTCCTTTTTGTAATTTTCAAAATTTTATCACTTTCTATCTGAATAAACAATAAGCATGTACCATTTAAGAAGATACATGCTTATTGCTAGTAAGTTAATGACATGAAGCTGTCATTCTGATCAATTGCTTTGAAGGAACTTATGCCAGCTTTCCTTTTCTTCCAACTAATAAATAGTAAATCGGAATACAGATTAGAATGAGCGGAATCATCGATACGAATATTGTCCGGTATGTTGTATAAGGTTCAATCATTCCCAAAATAAATGGCCCTACACCTAATCCTAAATCGTATAAAATGAAGTATGTGGATGTTGCTAAGCCGAATCGGTGCGGCTCCGTTACTTTAACTGCAATTGTTTGGGCAATGGAATTGAAATTCCCGTAACCAAAGCCAATAAGAACAGCTGCAAGTAACAGCATCCATCCTGCTGAAGCCTGACTGAACAGCAGCATTCCAATTGCAAAAACGATAATACATGGATAAACAATAATGTTCGGACCGCGCACATCCATCATTTTCCCGGTAATCGGACGGGAAATAACGACAATCCCCGCATAGGCTAAGAAGAAGTAGCTTGCCGCTTCCACTAAATTGATTTCTCTAGCATAAAACGTAATGAACGTCATGACACCCGAGTATGCAAATCCGATTAATAAGGCGATAAATGAAACCGGAAGCGCTTTTGGTTCAATGAATTTTTCCAGGAATGAAAGCTTCTCTGTCTGATTCCCATTTTGTTTATTTGGTTGTGGTAAAGAAATTTTAACAAAGAAATAAGCGATTAGTAATATTAGTGAAAGAGCCGTATTCATATAGAAAATGACATCAAAGCCATTTTCAAGCTTCAGCATAAACATACCGACAAATGGTCCAATCGCTGTTGCCAAAATTGCGCTTAAACTAAAGTATCCAATCCCTTCCCCTTTACGTGATGCCGGTAAAATCATAGCAACAATCGTACCTGTCGCTGTTCCGACCGTTCCGACAGCAATCCCTTGTAATAAGCGGACGATCAATAAATAAACAACGCCCCATTCAATTAAATAAAGTGTTGTTGAGACGAAAAATACGATAAGACCGATTAAAAGCATCTTCTGTGGTCCGATATTGCTGATGAGACGTCCTGCCCCAATGCGTCCGATCAAAGACCCGATGATGAAAATACTTGATACAAGTCCTGCTATACTTGTAGAAACTTGATACGTATCCACTGCATAACTTGAAATAGTCACCATAAGGAGGAAGAATATTAAGATTGCTATAAAGTTAATAATCGATACAATGATAAAATCCTTCGTCCAGATTGGTTCTTTTGCTTCTTTCATTTTAGCCCTTCTTTCAATATTTGCTCCATATCAGACAGCGCTTTTTCGAAAAGCTCCTTTTGTTCGTCTGACAGATTTTTTAATAGCTGATTTTGTAGAAATTTAATTTCCGGGGAAATATTTTCATACAATCTTTCTCCCTTTTCCGTCAAACTTATATATTTTTCCCGTCTGTCATTGCCCTGCTTCATTTGAATGAGCTCCCGTTTCGTCAATGTCTTAACATTTGCAGAAACAGTCGGCTTCTCAACATCCCAATATTTCGCGATTTGGCTCATTGTTGCCAGCTCTTCATTCGCCAAATACTGCATTAAAGACCAGTTGGCATTGGATAGTTCATGGCTTGCCAGTATATTAGTAAGACTTTGCATATATCGTTTATGAAAACGGTGCAACTGTAAAAAGAAAGTCATAATAAGATTACCTCCCTATTTTTTCTAAAATGGTTAGTTAACCTAACTAATTAAATACAAATTCGCTTCATTTGTCAATCTTTTTTTCTTGAAAGGAAATAAACTCAAACAATTGGCAGGCTGAGTTTATTTGAAATATAGGGCTATCCTTTCCTTAAACTGAAAAACACGCTTCATAGTCTTTAAGACTACAAGCGTGTTCATCCATTCTAAAAGAATATTAATAATAAGATACCAACTAAAAAGCAGTAATACGTAAAGTAATGCAGCTTTCCGTTTTTCATAATGCCCATGAACCAGCGCATAGCGAAATATGTCATAAACAATGTCGCCAAGAATGTGACTGTATACGGAAGGGCTAAATCCATCTTGTTTGGTTCATCGAGGAAATCCGTGAACCCTAATACGACACCGCCTAAACTTACCGGAATATACAGCATGAATGAGAACCGCAGCGCCGTATCCTGTTTCATTCCGACAGCGATTGACGAAATAATTGTCGCTCCCGATCGGCTAATCCCCGGTGTTAATGCAACTGCCTGCCCAAAACCTACTAATAGGGCATCTTTTGCCGATAAATCCCCATCACGTTTCGTTCCGCGTAAATTACGAATTAACCATAAGGCAATCCCTGTCACAAACAGCATAATCGCGATTGTCGTCATGCTTACATTATCTGCAATAACATCGCTCAGCAGAACACCTAACACCCCTGCTGGAATCGAGCCGATAATGATGTAAAGCGCAAATTTAAAGTCAGCACGGTAACGCGGATTACGTGTTTTAATAAACATTAGGAATCCAGTGATTAATCGAATAATATCTTCACGGTAAATAAACATAATCGCAATCAATGATGCCGTATTCGTTAGAATCGCGAATGTAAAACCTTGTTCACCCATTCCCAATATTTCACTGACAATCATGACATGCCCGCTTGATGACACCGGTATCGGTTCAGTTAACCCTTGGACAATACCGATAATAAAATGCTTTAAAATTAAAATAAAATCAAAATTCTCCATTTATATCTCCTAAAAAAGTAGTTCTCTTCTTTTAGACGATAAAGACGCCTAAATGTTCACTTCTTTACGATAATACTGTTCCCCTATATGGGCAAGCGCTTTCGGCAATATTCCGTCCGTCACTAAAAATAATTGACGTGTAGCACGTGAAGCAATTGTATACAGTAAATACGCATCCATCTCTTCCTTGTATACATGGGCATTCGCATCTGCCACAAGAACCGTTGTGAACTCAAAGCCTTTCGCCATATAGCCTGGCATGATGAGCAGCCCCTTCATATATACTTTCTGTTCTTCTGTAACGAGCTGAAGCTGTGGAAGAAGTGGTTTTAATTCTTTGTATAATTGTTCGCATGCCAGCTTATTTTTGCATAAAATAACGAAGCTTTCCTCTTCTTTATAATGTGAACCGACAAGTTGGGCAATTGTTTCGCGCACTGCATTCGTTTCGATAATTTGCGGCTTATCCCCTGATACACCAAGCGACTCCGTTGTCGTATTGTTTAAAATCGCGCTCATAAAATCGGTAATTTCATTTGTCGACCGATACGATTTATTTAGCTCGACTGCTTTGAAGTGCTTGGACAATGGACCTGCAAGCGAGTCCTTCATTTGCGGATGCACGACCTGGTTTTTATCCCCCAATAATGTGTAATGCGCTTTCGGATGCATCGCTTTAATCGTCAACAGCTGCAAATACGAATAGTCCTGGATTTCATCAATGACAATATGTTTGATTGTATTATCTGTATATAAGCCTTTTACAACAGCTTGCATATACATGATCGGTGCCAAATCTTCGTAATATAATATGCGTTGTTTCAGTGTTTCAGTCGTTGCAGCCTGAATCGTCTGTGTCTTCAAATTATCATTTTGGTATGTTAACGAATGCAGATACATTTTGTTTAAATTGACAAACCCTAGCTGATGAATCGCACTTTCAAGTTTGCCGTACCTTTTTTGCAGCTTTTCATTTGCCTGCTGTTCGATTTCCTTATCTGTTCCAATATACGTATTGACCGCTTTTAATTCTTTCATTAATACTTTGCGGTCTTCCGTTTTTTCTTGTTCTATTTTTTCCAGCAGTACTGTACGGATTTTTTTCAGACGAAAATCAATATCCAATGTGCCGAACTTGTTATAAAACAAATCTGTCAGTTTTTTTGCGGAAACAAAAAGCGTTCCTTCCACCTTTAAATTATAAAACGGCATGCCGCTTTTCTTTAGACTTTCAATATATTTCAGCAACTGTTTGACGTATGCATGCGAGCCTTTAAATGCATAGTGCTCGCGTTCTTTCTTACTCGCCTTTTGAAGACGTTCAATATTTTCGTAGCTTGTTTCTGCTTTATAATAAGATAATTTTAAATCCCGCAGTAAACGGTAGTACGTCGTATGCTGGACATTATCCTCACCGAGCTCCGGCAATACGTTCGAAATGTAGTCATTGAACAAATCGGACGGGGAAATGAGCAAAATACTGCGTGCATTCATTGTTTGACGGTATTCATACAGTAAATAAGCAATTCGCTGCATCGCAACAGATGTTTTTCCGCTGCCGGGGGGACCCAGTACAATTAAATTATCTTTATTTGATGAACGAATGACGATGTTCTGATCACTTTGAATTGTTGCGACAATCGATTTCATCTTTTCTTTTGCCGTATCCTTCAGCAGGCTTTGCAGCACTTCATCGCCTACATAAATATCCGCATCCAGTACTTGCAACAGCTCATCATACTTTACTTTATACTGACGCCGGCCTTGAATCGTTACCGGAATATATTCTCCATCCGGAATCTGATAGCGTGCTTTTCCTACTTTATTTTCATAAAAAAGACTTGAAATCGGTGCACGCCAGTCATAAATCAGCACATCATCCGTTTTTGGTTCGCGGAATGTCGATAAGCCAATATATAAATGTTCGTGCTCCCCTTCTTCATTTTCAATTGAAATACGCCCGAAATACGGACTTTTATATAAAATTTTCATTTTGCTTAATTGCTCGCTGGCATTCATATATTCCCGTTCACGCAATTGCATTGTCTGCAGCATTTGCGAAAACTGGATAGCACTTTCCCCCGAAACATCATTAAATTCCGAAGATGCTTGTGAGCGTTCCTCAACAATGTCGCCTTTTTGCTTTTTTAATTGATTGGACTGTATCTTTATTTGTTGCTTGAGAAGAGCACTGATTTCTTTTAAATGTGTCTCTTCCTGTTGCCATATCGTATGTTCCATCTATCGGTTCGCCTCCAAATGCTCCGGAAGTAAAATCTTCACTTTGACATAAGTATTCATGGTACTCCAAAATGACGGTGGATTCAAATGAAATTATTCGTGCTTCCTAGTCATTACAAATTTTTACAATATCATTATAGCACCATCCCAACTTTAAATTATGGGGAATATAGAAAAATATTATACGCGAGTGGATATTCATGAACATTTGAAGGAATATTTTGCGTTTGCCGAAGAAATAAAAAAAGAAGCTTCCATATACTAATGGAGGCTTCTAATGGTTATTGCATATCAACTGCTTGTTTGGATAATGTTTTTGTCATTTCACAATATTGAACGAATACACGTGCAAGTTCGCGCAGGCGATTGTGCACATCTTCGTCGATAATTTTATTTTCTTTATCAAAGTGATCCGCATGTGTGTATACATAGTTTGGTGTAACTAGGCAGCGGAAGTAATCAAGTATCGGACGCAATTGGTTTTCAAGTACTAAATGATGCTGGTAAGTTCCTCCGTTGCCGATAATAGCGGCCGGCTTGTAGCGTAGAGCTTTTGGCGGAATCATATCAAAGGCATTTTTCAGTACGCCCGGAATCGATGCCTGGAAAATCGGTGATGCAAAAATGTAAGCATCCGCTTCTTCAAATTTTTGAATCATTTTTTTCATATCATCATTTAGCGGACTTCCGTCTAATATTTGATGCTGTAATTTTGAGAAGTATAAAATCTCTAATTCTAGCGAAGGGTTGAAAGCTTGAATATATTGTTGAACCTGTTCCAAAAGAACACCGGTTTTACGACCAAAGATGGTTCCATCGACAAGTAATATTTTCATAAATGTTCCTCCATGTAAATCATTGTACTCATATTGTATCAGAATAACATTGCTTTTTAATAGGTTGTTGCTTAGTAAAGTTCAATTTCAGTCTTTCGTCTGACATTGTTATACCGGGAAGGGAATTAGAATAATTTACCAGATTGCAAGGTGAGATGGATTCCCTTTATTTACCCCGCCCTTCATCCTCGCTGTCTACTGGCGGTTTATTGTATTTATCCCAGTTAAAAGTCACTTCTTCATCTGCTAAAGCTTCTTCCTTTTCGATCATGGGCATTTGCATTTCCAGCAGCTCATCTGATAAGTAAATCGCCACTTTTTGCTCTTTCCCCTGAAGTGCGATCACTTTCATCGCCAATGCGATTTGCATTGCTGGGATGGAATGCAGCTTTTTCAGCGGTCCGACCAAAACCGGGTTAAGTACCTTTAATACTTTATCGCCAATCGTTTCTCCCAGACGGAATTCTTGGCGATCTCCTGTAATGAGGGATGGACGTACGATTGATAATCGAGGGAAGTCCATATTAATGAGTTCTGCCTCCAATTTCCCCTTTACCTTACTATAATAAGCAAGTGCCCTTTCATTTGCTCCCATTGCGGAAATTACAATAAAATGACCGACCCCGCGGTTTTTTGCGATTGCTGCAATTGTTAACGGATACTCAAAATCGACCTTTTCAAACTGCTGCTTTGAACCCGCTTTTTTCATCGTCGTTCCTAAGCAACAAAATACTTCATGAGCAAATTCAATATCCTTGTCGGCAATCTGATCGAATTCACATAGCTTAACAACTAATTTTGGGTGCTTAAAATCAAGCGGCCTTCTCGAAATGACATTGACTGCAGCATACTCCTCACTCTCGCATAATAACTTCACAAGTGAAGAACCGACCAATCCTGTTGCACCTACGACCAACGCTGAGCGCATCGTTTTCATATGTTTCCTCTTTTCTAAATTTTGATGTATGTATAAGCAGAAAACTCTCTCATTCATAATTTCGGCAATTCCACCATATTTTATAGAGATAGTGGAAAGGATGGGATTTACGTGCAAAAAAGAAAAATTATATGGATTATCGAGCATTGTGAGATTAAAGGAACATATCCTTTTGAGCGTGCAGTAACTTTGGCAAATCTGTTGCAGGATGAAGAGGTCGTTCTCTTTGTAAAAACTGCAAATGAACAGCTTCTTGATAAATTGGCCCAAACTGGCTTAAATATTGTAAAGTTTGAACGTTTTAACGAACTTAAAAAGAAAATCCATGAATTTGAGCCTCATTTAATCATCCATGAAGGTAAAGATACCCAAGTCGAACAAATTGAAATGATTAAACCGTTTTGCCCGACGATTGTTCATTTTGACGATTTTGGCATGGGCGCACAGCTTAGCGACTGTCATATTGTTGCGTTGTTCGGGGAATCCCATGAAGAGCCGCATACACATGAGCTTGCCGGCAGCTATGCATTTGCCGTACCGCCTAGTTTAGAAAAAGTCGCACATCAAATCCTTGAAAAACCCGATAGCTCGATTAAAGATTCACTTCCGCATATTGTTGTCGCATTTGAAGATGGGGATAGCAACAATCTGACTTACCGCACTTTACGCCACCTGACACAGCTGCAAATCCCATTGAAAATTTCGGTTGCGATTGACGATGACTACCCTCATGACATCGATAGTCTAAAAATGATGGCGTTAAGCCGAAAAAATACCGTGATCGTCCGAAAATCCGATGCCCTGCTCGAGCTGATGCCGCAAGCAGACTTGATTATTTGCAATGCCAACTATACGCCATATAAAGTGGCGGCAGCCGGAATCCCTTGTATTACAACGGCTCAGCAGGACAATGAGCTGAACTATGCATTCACACGTGAGATGAACGGCTTTATCCATATCGGGCTGGGCCGGAAAATGAAGCAGTCCATAATTCAAAATGCCGTGATGGAACTCTTGCTCCACGAACAGCGCCGTGAACGGGCTGTCCGCAAGCAGCGCAGTCTTGAAATTCTGACAAACAATGAAATACTGAAAAATCTGCTTCTCGATTTAGCTTATGCACGTCACAATATGGCACATATTTAACTTAAAAAATTAGGCTTTCCCCAACACATAAATGTATGCATTATGTTACAATATGAAAAGATTAATTTCCGAAAATAAAGGAGTAATTAATGATGCAAACAAAAGACCAGCTTCAGCAGGAAATCGCCGAATTAAAGAATGATTACATCAATCTTCAAGGCGATATGGAAAAGCTTGAATCACTTGGCCATGCAGACTCAGTAAAACAAGCGCTCGCACGCCTTGAAAATATGGAAGCACGGCTAGCAGAACTAAACAAACAGCTCGCAGCACTTTAATGTTGCGGGTTTTTTTTGAGCAAAAACTAAGGTAATATAATGCCGTCTTTGGTATACGTTGATTTCCGTTTCGGCGGACGCTTTCCGGGGCATGGCCTGAGCCTGTAATCTCAGGTGTCACGCTATTCCCCCAGGAAGCTTTGAGTGACTTCTTTAACTCCGCTTCGCTCTGCAACGAAAGGCGGAGCCGGCAGTTGCACTCACCGCCTACACTCCAATCAACTAAAATATCCGCTAATTTTATATTACTTTTAACATACTATTACTTACACAATCAAAACACTCGGAGGATTATTATATGGCAATATTAACTGTTGAAAATTTAGGTCATTCATTTGGTGACCGTACCTTATTTAAAGAAGTTTCATTCCGTCTTGTTGAAGGCGATCATATCGGACTTGTTGGTGCAAACGGTGTTGGGAAATCGACATTGATGAGCATCATCACAGGACAGGCAATTCATGATGAAGGTAAAGTAGAATGGCTGCCGGGTACACATTACGGTTATCTGGATCAGCATACTGTTTTAACTGCCGGCCGTTCTATGCGTGATGCATTACGTGATGCGTTTGCCCCTTTATATAAGAAGGAAGAGCGTTTAAATGAAATTTCAGTTGAATTAGGCGAGCCTGATGCAGATTACGACAGCCTATTGGAAGAAATGTCTGAAATTCAGGATGCACTTGATGCTGGTGATTTCTATAATCTTGATATGAAAATCGATGAAATCGCCCGTGGTTTAGGATTGGATGCAATTGGTCTGGAGCGCGATGTTGCCGCATTATCCGGTGGTCAGCGTACAAAAGTTTTACTGGCTAAGCTTTTACTTGAAAAACCGAAAGTATTATTACTGGACGAGCCTACGAACTATCTTGATGAAGAACATGTTACCTGGCTGAAAAATTACTTGAAAAACTACCCTTATGCATTCCTATTAATTTCACATGATACGGAATTCATGAACAATGTTGTCGATGTAATTTTACATTTAGAATTTGCGAAAATGACGCGTTACACTGCGACATATGAGAAATTTATCGAGCTTGCGGAAATCAATAAGCGCCAGCATATCGATGCTTATGAAAAACAGCAGGAATTTATTAAGCAGCAGGAAGATTTCATTGCACGAAACAAAGCACGCTACTCAACAAGCGGTCGTGCAAAATCACGTGCAAAGCAGCTGGATCGTATGGAGCGAATCGATCGCCCGGAAACTGCTGTGAAACCGGAGTTCAGCTTTAAAGAAGCGCGTACACCTGGCCGTTACGTAGTGGAAGCTGAAAACCTGGTAATTGGCTATGATAAAGAAAAACCTTTATTACCACCACTTACATTCCAAATCGAACGTGGTGAAAAAATTGCGTTAGTCGGCATGAACGGTGTCGGGAAATCAACTTTACTAAAAACGATGTTAGGCAAAGTTCAGCCATTGGACGGTAAAGTAATTTTAGGCGACTATTTGGAGCCATCTTACTTCGAACAGGAAGTAAAAGCAGATAAAATCACACCGATTGATGATGTTTGGAATGCGTTCCCTTCTATGGAACAGGCACAAGTTCGTGCAGCATTGGCACGTGCCGGCCTGAAGACAGACCATATTACTCGTCCGCTGAATTCACTTTCAGGTGGTGAGCAGGCAAAAGTACGTCTTTGCAAGCTTATGATGGATCAAACAAACTGGCTGATCTTTGACGAACCGACAAACCATTTGGACGTTGATGCAAAAGAAGAGCTTAAACGCGCCATGAAGGAATTCAAAGGTACAATTGTTCTTGTATCGCATGAACCGGATTTCTATGAAGGTTTAGCGACGAAAGTATGGAACGTGCAAGACTGGTTCACGACTCGTGAAACGAAGGAATTAAACGAATTTAAATAATGAAGCAGTGCACTCTTTTTAAGGAGTGCGCTTTTTTTATTGCACCGAAAGAAAATTGTGGCAAATAATTGAAATTTTCAATTATTTTTTAGAATTATTTTCCAACAGAATAATTCTTAGCAAGGACTTTCCAGTATAACTGACGAATATAGTAGATGTTCGAGCTTTATTAGGTACCTGCCTAACTTATCGGAACAATTGCTGTTTTATTGGGTAATCGCAGTTCTATCTCCTCTTATTCCAGAAAAAGTTTTTAAACAGGAAGTTCTATCTGGAATATTTCGAGAATATATTAAAAAGTCGCGGTCTTTTAGAGCACTTCAACTACATATTAGAATAATTTTCTGTTCAAAACTAACCGCACCCAGCAGTCCCCTCTCTCTTCTAATTTCTACTTTACAAAACTGTAATATTAAATTAGAAACTTTTTATAGTTTTATACGTATAATTTATTAGAAGAATGGGTAAACAGTTAAAGGGAAACATATAATAAACTTATTGCATTATAAATAGCTTACTGGTAAGATATTATTATAAGTAAATGTCTTACAACTAAGCTATCACCAAATTATTGATTATGGGAAAGCGAGGAAATTAATTATGACAGTAACAATCTATACACAATCGAGCTGTTCCTCATCACGAAAAGCATTGAAATGGCTAAACGAAAATAATATTACTTATACTGAAAAAAGAACAACTTCTCAATCTTTGACTTTAGCAGAGTTTAAACATATTTTAAGTATGACAGAAGATGGAACGGATGAAATTATTGCGACAAACTCAAATGATTTCAAAAACCTGGACATTGATATTGACCAGTTATCCATTCAAGAACTGTACAACTTAATACAGCAGCATCCTCGTATGTTGCGCAGCCCTATTTTACTTGATGAAAAACGCATTCAGATCGGCTATAACGAAATGGACATTCGTCGTTTCATCCCTCGTAAAGTGCGTGCATTTGAATTAAATGCCCTTCAAAAATTAGCCGTAGAATAGTGATAACATTTGGAGTTGACACTGATGAATGAGCATAAACGCGAGCAGTTAACCGAACTTTTTGAAAAAATGACATCGTTGGAACGCAAAATTGCTAATCAATGGAACAGTCAAAATCAGTTAGGCTTCTCGAAATCACATATTTTAATCTTGGCTTACTTGCATACAGACGGACCAAAGCGCCCTTCTGCCATTGCGGAAAAGTTGAAAGTGACAACAGGTGGCGTGACCGTTTTGACGACGAAGCTCATTAAGGCGGGGCTCATTGAAAAAACACAAAATGAAACGGATCGCCGCGCTTCGCAAATTCATATTACCGAAGAAGGAATCGAAGTGCTCGAACGCTCTCGTCAGCAAGTAGATAATCTTTTTGAAAACCTTTTCGGTATGTTAACAGAAGATGAAATAAAAACTTTAACGGCAATCTTTGATAAATGTACGAAGTTTTAAAACACATGAGCAGCGGATGCTCATGTGTTTTTTGTTTAGCTCCTCCCCTGTTTTGAATCGCCACTTACTTTGAAAAGTAACAGCTTGTCATCGTGTGTAATTTTATTAGTCACTTTTCTGCGGATATTAGTCATTCTTTCACTGATATTAGTCTAACTCTCTTAGTTATTAGCCATTCCTTCACTGATTTTAGTCAAACTTGCTTCGATATTAGTCAATCACAATAAGATAACAGCCACTTTCCATTCACACAAAAAAAGCTACGGCAACTTTCTGCCATAGCTTTCGTCCTAACTATTACTAAGCCAATACTGCTTCTGCGACACCATTGTCGGATAATAAAATTTCTTTTAAGCGTGCTTTTGCGCGGAACAGGCGAGATTTCACGGTACCGATTGATACTTTCATCAGCTCGGAAATTTCGGCTAATGAGAATTGGTCAACATAGAAATACCATAAAGTTTTTTGGTAAATGCTATCAAGCTGGCCCATTTTCTCTTGCACGATTTTTGTGATTTCTGTTTTTTCCACAAGTTCTTCTGTCGTAAAATCATTGTTGGGAACCAAATCTAAAATCGGTACGTCTAATTGTTCAGGTTGATTCATCATGTATTTACTGCGACGTACATTTTTGCGATAGCGGTCGCGGAATGTATTCATCGTAATTGTTGTAAGCCATGCTTTTACATGGTCTACTTTTGATACAGATTCTTCATAGCGTACAACTTTTACCCAAACTTCCTGCATTAAATCTTCTGCTTCGTTTTGATTGCGTGTAAGCTTTAAGCAAAGATGGTAAATGTAGCGGTTGTATTCATCATAAATAGTCGTTAATAATTCGTTCATTTGAAAGTCCTCCGATAGATTTTATATGAAGTGCACCTTGGCATAATTACATCGTATGTGTATGTTAAATTTCCTTATGACCTTATTGTGCCAAATTAAACTATTACACTCTATCGGATTGGCTTTCAATTACCTTACAATGCTGTAAGATTGGTTGTAATCATTTGAACGAAATTAATGTTTCTGCATTATACTTTCTATTTATTAGTAAACGTCACTTCATGTAGCTGGTCCCCAAGGAGTCGCCTCCCCTCCATTCCAATCAACTATCCCTTAACCCCCTACAACGTTTCCATTACATAAGTAAGCAGTTGTTGTAATCTTTTAAAATCCTTATCGAAAGTTGGCTGGATTGTGCTGATTTGAGCGATGTTGCGTTCTTTTAAATAAGCGCTGTCACCATGCAGCAAAAAGCCGTTTAATGCGCATATTGTCAGAATTTCAGCCATTTTTGGATGTTCCCATGTTGCAATCATCGGATAAGTTGCCGTTACATCAAGCGCTGAATTTTTGATTGTTTCCATCCGCTTTTTCAATACTTCAAAGCGTTCCGGATACAACTTGAGTGCATCGCTGACTGCCTCCACCAAATAATGCGGCATGGTAAACGGAATTTGTTTCTCAATATAATAAGGCAAATTCATATATAACGGCGCATCACTGGAAACCGGCCGTTCCTTACAAAAGATGAAAGCAAGTCCCGCCATCGTGCCAAGTGACTTCCCGCTGACTGCTGTTGCATAATGAAGCCCCTGCATCGAAAGCATCACGGAACCAAACGAACTAATACAGTCTGCACACAGCTTTATATCATATTTTTCAGCGAGCTCCGTTAACTCATCGAGCGGATTCAATGTACTGTTCGACGTTTCGCCATGGACAAATACAATGTAACGATAACTGTCCTTTTGTAAATATGCTTCAATTTGCGCAATATCGAATGGTTTCCCCCATCCAATATCGACCTTTTCAATATGTAGTCCCCACTGTTTTCCCTGATTATAAAGACGATCGCTGAATTCCCCGTTCACTAATACTAGTCCGGCTTCATTAGGAAATTCACTTTTCATCTGGCCGAGCATCGCATCATTGGCAAGTGTTCCTGTACCGACAAGCGGTATGACGTAATTCGCCTTTGCAAGCTTACATAATTCATCTTTCATATGTTCAAGCTCTTGCCGGAATTTTACGGAGCGGTGAGAAATTGTTGATGGGATGAGCGGCTTTTCCAATGCAACCGGCCCCGGGAAAAATACACTATTCTGTTCACGCAGACGCTCACGGAAAACCGCACTGTCCTGCCGTGTTAACACCATCGGCAAATAACGCGCGTCCTCTGTCCCGACAGCTGCAGCAAATTGTCTGAATCCCATCTGTGTATACATTTTTTCTTCGCGTACCGTTCCGGAAATGACACATGCTGTATACCCCTCATCATAAAAATAGCGGTAGATTGCTGTTGCAAGCTTCGTAAAAACACGTCCGTTCCGGTGATCCTTTTTCACTGCAAGCAGCCGGATTTCACATAAATGTCCACAAACTTCTGCATCCAAATAGTTTTCCACATCCCCGATTTTCCGGTCGATTGAAAATGGCCGTGTATCACGGAATGCGACCATGCCGACCATTTCCGTTTTTTTATAAACAATGACATATACATTTTCATCATGAAATTTATCGACAAGACGACGCGACGGATTGTGCTCATGCTGGGGAATTTCCTCCACAAATGTCTCATAGTTTAATGCTGCGATTGCATCGAATTCTTCATCTGTTGCTGCAATTTTACTCCAGTACATTCGGTTTCACCCTTTCAACAATGCTATGACGCTGTTTCCAAATAACGAGAACAAGTGCAATCGATACGATAAACCCTGCCTCCATATATACGCTCACTACTATTCCATATAAGATGAATCCACCTGTCATGCTGAGTGTTGCACTTTTTGCTACAAACAGGCTCAATAAAAAACCTGCTAAAAATACGAATATCAGTAGCGGCGAAAAAGCGACCATTGCTCCGATTACCGTTGCGACTCCTTTTCCGCCTTTTCCTCGATTCCAAAACGGGTACAGATGGCCAAGCACTACAGCGATGACGGCAAGAGCAATTGTCAGTTCTGGTAACTCAAGCATACGCCCTGCTATCACAACGATTAGCCCTTTCAAACCATCCCCCACCGCCACGAGGATAAAAGCCCACTTTCCTAATGTGCGCCCGGCATTTCGTGCCCCAAGATTGCCGCTATTCACATGTTGCAGATCAATTCCTTTTACTTTCCCTATAACGACTGCAAAAAGGATTGTACCGAATAAATAACTTAGCAATATATAGAACATCCTGATCACCCTTTTGGATTTATTATTTTTATCGTAGCGTATTTAGGCAGAAGTTGCACCGATTGCTTTCCATTTTTATCTAAAAACACATTATATTATTGCTTGACTTTTAGGTTAGCTACTCATATAGTTAACCATACAACCAAGAGTGAGAGGAGGAAAACAATGCGATTAACATTCGATGATACGAAGCCCATTTTCCAACAGATCGCAGAAATGATTGAGGATGATATTGTAAATGGCGTTTTAAAAGATGGTGATCAGATTCCTTCAACAAATCAGCTCGTTGCACATTATAAAATAAATCCAGCCACGATTTTAAAAGGTTTTAATCAGCTGGTGGATTCAGGAGTTGTCTATAAAAAACGTGGCGTTGGGATGTTTGTCGCAGATGGCGCATTTGAAATGCTGCGAAACCGACGAATTTCTCAATTTCAACAGCAATATATTGAACCGCTAATCGCTGAGGCAAAGAAACTCGGCATGACGAAAGAGGAAATTCAAAAAATGATCGATTCATACGAAAGGTAGGGTTCAAATATGTACAATGTCATTCAATTTGAAGATGTCTCTCTTCAGTTAAAAAATAAACAAATACTCAAAAATATTTCCCTTACGTTAGAAACAAATAAAATATACGGATTGCTCGGTCGTAATGGAGCCGGAAAAACAACAATGCTCTCACTGCTTGCGAGCTTTGCCGAGGCAACTTCCGGACATGTAGCAATCGACGGTGCTTCTGTTTTTGAAAATGAAGATTTAATGGAAAATATTATTTTTATCCGGGATATAAAGCTCGACGAGTCGGAAAAAGTATGGAAATACATTAAGCAAGCAGCAGCATTCCGTCCGAATTTCGATGAAGACTATGCAAAAGAGCTGATGCAACGCTTCCGCCTCCCTGAAGATGTAGCGGTCTCCTCCCTATCACGAGGGATGATGTCTGCAATGCATGTCGTAATCGGTTTAGCAAGTCGATGTGCAATTACGATTTTTGATGAAGCCTATTTAGGAATGGACGCACCTGCACGCGTAAAATTTTATGAAGAAGTATTAAACGATTATATGGAGCATCCGCGAACAATCATCTTATCGACGCATTTAATTTCGGAAATGGAATCGATGTTTGAGGAAGTTATTATACTCGACCAAGGTGAAATTATCATTCACGAAGATCTTGATACGTTCACAACGCGAGGGGTTACGGTGACGGGGCCGATTGAAAAGGTCGATGCATTTACAATCGGAAAAACCGTTTTAAAAGAGCAAGTTCTTGGAAGCACAAAGCAGGCGATGGTTTATGGACAGCTTTCAGAAGAAGAAAAACAGCGTGCGAATGGATTACAAATTGCGCAGATTACATTGCAGGAGCTATTTATCCATTTGACGGAGGAGGAATCATAATATGAAAACGAAAAAATCATTTGTCGTCGGTATTTCCATGTTTCAAGTAATCGGCGGCTGGACCCTTTGGTTTATGGGGATTGTTTTAGCCATCTATATTGGGAGTCTTGTTTTTTCGAATTTCTCAGGGAATAGCTTTGAGATGAGTGTCCCTACTTTTATGGAAGAAGATTCTGAAACTTCAATTGCCGTTCTGCTCGGTAATTCCGCGCGTATCTTTTTCCTAGTATGCGGAATTTTATCTATGGGGCCTTTTCTTCAATATTTCGTATCGATGGGCATTACACGAAAAGCGTATTTTAAAGGAAATGTCATGGGTATTTTCCTTCTGACTGTCTCCTTTACATTGTTAACTTCCATTTTATACGGAATTGAATACTTGATCTTTGGTAGCACTAATAGCTTTGAACAAATGGCTTTATATTTTGTGAAACTGGCATTGGATATTGTCGTATTTTATTTAGTCGGCTGGTTTATCGCTGCAGGATTCCAAAGAATGAATCTTGTTATGGGCGTGAGTTTTATTTTAATTTCGGTTCTTGTCATTTTCATTCACTCGGGGTTATGGGGTGAAGAGCTGCCATTGGAAATTTTCAGCACTATCAGTGTAGAAAACTACTCGGCGATTATCATTGTATTGTTAAATGCGATCATAATCAGCGCTTTAGTTTATACAATTCGTCAGCTGACGAAAAACATGACGGTAAAAGCTTAAGTTAATACCTGTAGTGGGCCATTTGAAAAAGTGTGCTTACTGCAGGTATTTTATATCCTTTTACGTGAGCGCGCTTCCCTCTTTTTTTCCGGAAATCATTTATACTAACTATGATCTATTCAAAATTGTTAGGAGTCTATATGAAAAAATTCGGAGGTTTTATCGGCTTTATTTTTATTAGTTTGTTATTTATTGCAATTATCGGGGTCGCGATTTCCGTGGAAGTAGGTATTTTACTGCTTGTCGGAATTGAATTTGAAAGCTGGGGCAACTTAATTGGGTTCATCCTAATTTACGGAATCATAGAGTTTGGCCTTGTCATGGTATCCGATGTCCTGATTGAATTAAAAACAATACAGCATCACCGGTTACATAAATACTTTGCGCACTTGCTCATCTCCTTCACACTTTTAATGACAATTTCCCTCATGATGGAATCCATCTACTTGCCTTTATATGGCGGAATTGTCTTTGCAATCGCAACGGCGACATTGTATTTGGTGTTTGATGCAGGCTCAAAAAAAGGAAAGATGGAAAGCTGATTTCCATATGTTCTATGCTATAATTATTTCCATAACCGAAATATCGAAATAAAGGGAGGCACTCAACCATATGAGTCATTTAGAAAAATTAGATGCTTACTTCACAGAAAACCGTGAACGTCATTTAGCAGAGTTAAACGAATTTTTACGCATTCCTAGTATTTCCGCTTTATCTGAGCATAAAGCAGATATGTTATCAGCGGCAAACTGGCTGGCAGACCACTTAAAATCATTAAACATCGAAAACGTATCAGTAGATGAAACAGCCGGACATCCGGTCGTTTACGGCGAGTGGCTTCATGCTGAAGGCAAACCGACAATTCTATTCTACGGTCATTATGATGTACAACCAGTGGACCCTCTAAACTTATGGGAAACACCTCCTTTCGAACCGGCCATCCGTGACAATAAACTGTTTGCACGTGGTTCTTCGGATGATAAAGGACAAGTGTTCATGCATTTAAAAATGATTGAAGCGTTATTCGCTACAGAAGGTACATTACCGGTTAACGTGAAATTCATTTATGAAGGTGAAGAGGAAATCGGCAGTCCATCCCTGCCAAAATATACAGAAGACAATAAAGAAAAATTAGCGGCAGACTTAATTGTCATTTCCGATACAGGTCTTTATGCGAAAGGCAAACCGGCAGTATGCTACGGTTTGCGCGGCTTAACAGGTGTGCAAATTGATGTGCGCGGTGCAAAAGGTGACTTGCACTCCGGTCTTTATGGCGGCGGTGTTCAAAACGCAATCCATGCACTTGCAGAAATTTTAGCCTCTTTCCGTGATGAGCATGGGACAATTCAAGTAGAAGGTTTCTATGATTCAGTGCGTCCCCTGTCTGAAGAAGAGCGTCAAGCTTACCGCGATCTGAATTTTGATGAAGATGCATTAAAAGAAGAAGTCGGTGTAAAAGAATTATTCGGTGAAGCTGGCTATTCTTACTTGGAACAAACATGGGCACGTCCAACATTGGAAGTGAACGGCGTATTCGGCGGCTTCTCAGGTGAAGGCATTAAAACAGTATTACCTGCTGAAGCCGGTGCAAAAATTACATGCCGTTTAGTACCGGACCAAGATCCGGAAGAAATTGTCGCTTTACTGAAAGCACATATCGAAAAGCATAAACCAACAGGTGTCGAAGTAACGATTTCTGAATTCGATAAAGGAAAACCTTATTTAACACCGTTTGACCACCCGGCAATTCAGGCGGCAGGCCGTTCATATGAAAAAGTGTATGAAGTACCGACAGCTTATACACGCGGTGGCGGATCGATTCCAATCGTTGCAGCATTCGATGAAATTTTGGGCTTGCCTGTTGTGTTAATGGGCTTCGGTCTTTCAAGCGAAAACTTCCATGCTCCGAACGAACATTTCCACCTGGAAAACTTCGACCAGGGCTTACGCGTACTTGGCGATTACATGCATGAAGTAGCAACAATTAAATTATAAAAACAAAAAAGACTCCAATGCCCACTACAGCATTGGAGTCTTTTGTAATCCGTACGTGACCATATAAAAAATAGGGGGGGTTTATATGTTGTCGAAGTCATGTACGAGATATATGAGTAACATAGCATATCAATGAGTGAGCAAACTTGCCTACCATACAACCCGCTCCTCTTGATAAACCTATAATAGCATGGCTCCTTCCTTCAAAAAATACGAAGGGTCCCATTGTCATATTATGCTCACATTTTCTGTTCACAATTTCTCAACAACCGGACATGAAATGATAATATTTTGATGTGACTCAGTTGATTTTTGATAATATTTTAGAATATAAAAGAAAATTCCATTACATCTAAGTGTTTTTTATCAAACAAGGAAGTAAACCTATGTGTTACTCAGCTTCCATAAACAAAAAACTCATCCACTTTCTTAATAAGAAAATGGATGAGTTTTAGATTATACAACTTTAAAGCACATTTAAAATCATGCCCACTGTTGCATAAATAAAGACTGTCCCAAATACAGCCATCATATGGAAAAGCGAGTAGCCGAACATAATATTGGCCCATTTTTTCTCCCCTTGTTTTTTGGATGCTGCAATACTCATGCAGAGCCAAATGACACCAAGGACAAGAGAAACGATTGTTAAGCCTAAGCTAAGCGGTAAAAATAAAAAGCTCGATAAAATTAACAATACGAGATAAATATTCGACTGAATATATGTGCGTTGCTCCCCTTTTGCTACAGGTAGCATCGGGATATTAGCCGCAGCGTAATCTTCTTTTTTACGAATGGCGATGGCATAAAAGTGCGGCATTTGCCAAATAACCATAATTAGAAACAGTGCCCATGCGGCCGGATGCCAAAGATCCGGAGCGACGGCTGCCCATCCAATTAGTGGTGGCATTGCGCCTGAAATACTGCCAACTTCTGTATTCCAGATTGTACGGCGTTTTGTCCACATTGTGTAAGGGACAACATAGAAAAATACACCTAAAAACCCTAACAAAGCAGCTAACGGTGATGCTAAATAAAGCGCCGTACTTCCTAGTATTAATAAAATCGTCGCAACGATCAGCACTAACTTTGCAGATAGTTCTCCAGTAACGGTTGGACGAGTTTTTGTACGGGGCATAATTTGATCGATATCCCGGTCATATACGTTGTTATATGCTCCTGCAGCAGCTATGACAGCCGCGGAACCAATAATTGCATAAATAATAGCGGGAATATGTTCAATAAAATTTAATTCATACGTATACAGGGCGAGCATTAATGCCGCGATCATCGGAATTAAGTTTGATTTAATAATGCCGGTCTTCACAGCTTGCGCCCACAACTGTCGATTCGATTGCGTTTGCATGTTCTTAATCCTACTTCCTCAATTAATCACTTTCTCTAGTATACCCTATAAGGGACACAAAGGGTTAGCATCCAGGCTTTTTTTCTCATTTTTCCATTCAAAATGTCGTGATAATGCTGTCACAATTAATCGATTGGATATTAGGCAGACACGTAACGCAGCAACATATTATTTATTGTTGTACAGGTTCTCCCCGCTCTCGGTAAATCCATTTAATAATAGGCAGTATACACAAGAAAATAAACAGTAAACGAAACAGCTGGAATACCGTGACAACGGAAATATCCGCCTTCACCGCAGCGGCCAGCAGACCCATTTGATCGAGTCCTCCTGGTGCTGTACTTAAAAAGCTTGTCGCAAAACTTAAATCTAAAAACCGTGCGATGAGCAAACTTGTGCCGTATGTGAGAACAATCATTGCAACGGTACTCGTCACCCCGCCGATTAAAACTTTCAATGGCAGACGTAATGTTTCCGGCTTTAATAATAGTCCGATGTAGGCACCGATTAAAATTTGTGCAATATGAAGAACATCACTCGGCATTGTCGGCGCTTCAATTCCAAAGAATTTTAATCCGATGACAAGGATGATTGGTGTTAAAAAATGCGCGACAGGCAGCTTTAATTTTCTGCCGAGTGGAACAGCAACAGCAGCGAGCAAAATGACAAGGACTACTTGCCAAACGTCCCATGTTAACGGAATACTCGCTCCCCCAACAACGTGACCGGATACTAAAAACGGAATGAGCAGCACGACCCCCAACACACGAACAATATGAAAATACGTGACCGCTGTTAAATGGACATCCCCTTCTTCTTCTGCAAACAATACAAGCTGAGATAATCCGCCTGGGACATTGGCAGCGACGGCCGTTTTAAATGTAAGCCCCGTGGATCTGGCAATGATCCATGCAATCCCTAAACAAAACGCAAATAATAGAACATTCACGATGATCATAAAGAACAGCAATGATTTGAAATCTGAAAAAAGCGCGAAATCAAATTGCTGTCCAATCGCGACACCGACAATTACAAGTCCAGTATTACGTAAAACTGCTGGCCATTTAAGCCGGTCTTTTATGAAAAATTGTGCAATTAATACTGAAAAAATAGGACCGATCAACCATGGAATCGGCAGTGAAAGCGCGGAGAATAGAAGTGCCCCAATCAGTGCAATTACGAATACAAGAAGCATAACTCCTCCCCTTTTCTTTTGATGAATACGTTCATTTTAACTTAAATTATTTCGGAATGCGAATAACTAAAAAAACCTTTAAGTTGACAATAAACAGTAAAAACTAGAAAATATGTACCAGAAATTCAGTTGGGACTACTTAAATACGTTCTGAAATAAGTAGATTCCGCAAAAAATATTTATAATAATTTATGTATATTTATTCAATTATTATCAACAGTTACTTTTGTTATATAATAACCACTTATTATAATACTATAAGGATTAATCCACTATTTTTCCATTACATCTCACCGCTATCATTTCTGTATCAGTACATAAATATTGCCTCTAAAATGATATTTACATGCAATTTCCTTTTACAAATATAACAACACGAGTAAGTATGTAAGCATTTTCATTTGCGATTTTTCATACATGAGTGCATAATAGGTTCATAAAGTTGTCGCAACTTTAATAACATAATAGAGGTGTTAATAGATGATCTATGCAAACCCTAATACTGCTGGTGCAGTAATCAACTTTAAAGAAAAATATGATAACTTTATCGGTGGCGAATGGGTTGCTCCTGTTAAAGGGCAATACCTAGATGTAAAATCACCTGTAACTGGTAAAGTATTTACTACAGTTGCTCGTTCAACTGAGGAAGATATTGAATTAGCATTAGACGCAGCACATGCAGCTAAAGGTGCCTGGGCACAAACTTCTGTTGCATACCGCGCGAATATTTTAAATAAAATTGCAGACCGCATTGAAGAAAATCTAGAAAAAATTGCTGTTGCAGAAACTTGGGACAACGGTAAAGCAGTACGTGAAACATTAAATGCTGATATTCCATTAGCAATCGATCACTTCCGTTACTTCGCTGGCGCAATCCGTGCACAAGAAGGCGGTATTTCTCAAATCGATAACGATACAGTAGCATACCACTTCCATGAGCCAATCGGGGTTGTAGGTCAAATTATTCCTTGGAACTTCCCATTACTTATGGCTACTTGGAAAATCGCGCCTGCATTAGCAGCTGGTAACGTAATCGTGATGAAGCCTGCTGAACAAACACCAGCATCAATCATGGTATTAATCGAATTAATCCAAGATTTACTACCAAAAGGTGTATTCAACGTTGTAAACGGTTTAGGTATTGAAGTAGGTAAACCACTTGCTACAAACCCACGTATCCAAAAAGTAGCATTCACTGGTTCTACTGGTGTTGGCCGTTTAATTATGCAATATGCGACAGAGAACATTATCCCTGTAACATTAGAGCTAGGTGGTAAATCACCGAACATCTTCTTCCCGGACGTAATGGATCAAGACGATGAGTATTTAGATAAAGCAATCGAAGGTTTAGTAATGTTCGCATTAAACTCAGGCGAAATTTGTACTTGTCCTTCACGTGCATTAATTCACGAATCTATTTATGACAAATTCATGGAACGTGTATTAGAACGCGTAAAAGCAATCAAAATCGGTAACCCATTAGATACAGAAGTTATGATGGGTGCTCAAGCTTCAAATGAGCAATTACAAAAAATCTTATCTTACATCGAAATCGGTAAAGAAGAAGGCGCTGAGCTACTTATCGGCGGCTACCAAAACCAATTAGATGCTGATCAAGAAGGCGGCTACTATGTGGCACCAACAGTATTCAAAGGTAACAACAAAATGCGTATCTTCCAAGAAGAGATCTTTGGTCCAGTTCTTTCTGTAACAACATTCTCTACTTTTGAAGAAGCAATGGAAATCGCAAACGATACAGAATTCGGTCTAGGTGCTGGTGTATGGTCTCGTAACATGGATACAGCTTACCGCGCTGTTCGTGGTATCCAAGCTGGTCGTGTTTGGACAAACACTTACCACCAATACCCTGCTCACGCAGCATTCGGTGGATTCAAAAAATCAGGTATCGGTCGCGAAAACCACTTAATGATGTTAGAGCACTACCAACAAACAAAATGTATGTTAGTAAGCTACAACAAAAACGCTCAAGGTTTCTTCTAAGCCGAAGCGATATAAGGGATGTGCTAATGTAGCACATCCCTTTTTTAATATTTTAATTGAGGTTGCTGTGGACTTTATGGGAAGAAAACAGAGCGGCGCGGAGTGGAGGGGCTGACTTCTAGGGGATCAGCGTGCGCGGAAAATCCACTAAATACTTGCCGACGTATTGGCAAGCATTTAGTTAGTTGAAGCCACGCCCCCAGAAAAGCATGCCCCGCAACGCAGCAGAGCGGACCAGCTCCAACAAGCTACCTGAAGTGAGTGGATATCTCAAATTTCCAAAGCATTATCCACAATTAGGGGGTCATATTATATGGAAAAGCTAATTGCAACCGAAAAAGCGGTTGAGATTATTGAGCTATTGAAGGCAAAGCATGGGAACTTAGTTTTTGAACAGTCATCGGGATGCTGTGATGGTACGGTGCCGATGTGTTTTCAGGCGGACGGTCACTATATTAGCAGCCAGCTTGTCCACATTGGGGAAATTGCAGGTGTTCCGTATTATATCGATAAACATCAGGCAGAGTATTTAAAGCATATGCAAGTTGTTGTTGATGTAATGGAAGGCCGCGGCGCTTCATTTTCACTCGAAAGTGCTGAAGGCTTTGCTTTTTTAATGAAGTCAAAGGTAATGTAATAAATGCAAAACGCCATCCAGGTGCTTGTGAGCTTTTTGGATGGCGTTTTTTTATTATGATAAAACTGGGGGATAAATTGGGATAGACAATGTCACCAATGCCACACTTAATAATAATAGCGATAATTTAACGTTTTTCTTCATATTCTTCGTCTCCTTTATAATTAAATGAATTGGATTGCTTTTTCAAACTTCTTTTCTTGCCGGTAGTACTCACCCAATAAATAAGAAAACTGCTGGTGCATTTCTTTAAATTCTTCACTGTTTGCCGTGAACGGAATTAACCTCCCCTCCAAAAATTCCATCGCTTTCTTTTCTTGTCCACCTAGCAAATATAAATAAAAAGAAGCAAATAAATTAAAACTAATTTTTCTCTTACTTTTTGCTTCTTCTTTTAAAATAGTAAAAGTTTTTATACTTTCTACTTTCTGTTCAAGACGAAATTGTGTCATACCCAAGTTATATAAACAAAATAGATAGTTATCGCTGTCATTTTCCATTAACGAAGCACTTTTCTCAAAGTAAACGAGGGCACTTTCATATTCGCCTCTCATTTGATATAAATCTCCAAGATTATGGTATATAGCAGGCAGTAACTGCTGTTGTTGCATCAGTTCAACATTTCTCAAGAGATGATCATAAATTTCGATTGCTTCATGGAACACTTTCCCCTGAGCGTAATAAAGAGCGAGCGACATCGATGTATAAATAATCCGCTTAAAATTAAACTGGTCCTTATAAAAATGCAGTGCTTTTCTCCCGTAAATGATCGCCTGGCTTGGTTCATCGAGCCGTCCTTTTATTAACGAAAAGTGATAGTAAAACTCCCCTTCCAGTGATCCGAGTTCTGAATTTGTCTGAAGTATAGTAGTTAGTTCTACAGCTGCTTCCGCGTATTTTCCTCTTGTTAATAAAACTAATGCATAATAGTAAGAATGTAAATATCTCTCATGTTGGGAAAAATTTTGACGGTGGGCATTTAGCCACTTCAGCTGATGTTCCGCCAGTTTATATTCGTTAATAAAAACGTAGTATCGTAATTTGTAAAGTTCATATAAATAGATCGATTCCGTAAAACCAATAATTTCTTCATAGTCTTTTAATCGGTCCATTGTCTCATTAGCTTTCTCATTTTCTAGATAATTGATCTGTTTTTGTAAGTCTTTCAATAACTTTATGATATGGTGTTCGCTATTTTTGACGTCATGGCTATTAATATTCAAACGTTCAAGCAGTAGACGAATTGTCTCGCAGTTTGCTTCTTTATTGTTATTTTCTATTTTACTTAAATGTGGAATTGAGCAAATTCCCGCTGCTACCTCATTTTGAGTCATTCCCAGCTTTGTACGATAGTACTTTATTAAAGAACCTATTTTCATTCAAATACCACACCCCTTTAAAAGTTAGTTAGTTTATCTAGTATACTTAATATTTTCCCAATAATCAAAAAACTGTTAATGTGATAAATTCAATATGTAATCCAAATATATTTTGAAAAGGGGTCAGGAAAAATGAAAAAAGTGAAGAGTACGTTATTTAGTCTTTTGATTGCAGGATCATTAATGAGTCCGGCACATGCGGCAACTTTGGGTAATGAAGACAATTCGGCAAACAATGTCGGCCAAGAAAAGTTCCGTGTGTACATTGAAGCAAACAACCAGTCTGCAAAACAATCAGCAAAATCACAATATTCAGCACGTT
Organism: Solibacillus sp. FSL W7-1436; assembly: GCF_038007305.1. Taxonomy (NCBI): domain Bacteria; kingdom Bacillati; phylum Bacillota; class Bacilli; order Caryophanales; family Caryophanaceae; genus Solibacillus; species Solibacillus sp. FSL W7-1436. Next base: position 1,827,955 of record NZ_JBBOWV010000001.1, on the reverse strand, counting down.
GGGAATTAACAGAGAACGGATTTTCAACAGAAATGAATGAAAAGCAATTCCAGGCATTACAAAAGAATAAAAATTTCACAGTCACAAAAGTTCCTGTCGTTTCTTTAGATCCAATCAACTTGGAATTGGGAGAGGATTATACAGTAGAAGATAGAACGCCGGATGCATCAGCGTACGCAAGAGCTTCCCAGCAAGTACCATGGGGAATTAAAGCGATTTATAATAATAGTTCATTAACATCTACATCTGGAGGAAGCGGCGTAAATATCGCCGTACTTGATACGGGAGTAAACACTTCCCACCCTGACCTATCCAACAATGTGGAGCAATGTAAAGACTTTACGACTGCATCATCTGTTGTAAACAATAGCTGTACTGACAGAAACGGTCACGGTACACATGTTGCCGGTTCAGCTTTAGCTGATGGCGGAAGCGATCGAGGCGGCGTTTACGGTGTTGCTCCAGATGCAGATCTTTGGGCATACAAAGTATTAACAGACAGCGGTTCTGGTTACTCGGATGATATTGCTGCTGCAATCCGTCATGCGGCTGACCAAGCAACATCTACTCGTACGAAAACGGTCATTAACATGTCATTAGGTTCTTCAGCGAACAACAGCTTAATTTCAAGTGCTGTCAACTATGCATACAGCAAAGGCGTACTTGTTGTTGCGGCTGCTGGTAACTCAGGCTATGCACAAGGAACAATCGGCTATCCTGGTGCATTACCGAACGCTATTGCAGTAGCAGCATTGGAAAATGTACAGCAAAACGGCACTTACCGTGTAGCTGACTACTCTTCACGCGGTTATGCTTCAACAGATGGCGATTATGTTATTCAGCAAGGTGATGTTGAAATTTCAGCTCCTGGTTCAGCTATTTACTCTACATGGTACAACGGCGGCTACAACACAATTAGCGGTACATCAATGGCTACACCTCACGTAGCAGGTTTAGCAGCAAAAATCTGGGCTCAAAACCCGTCTTGGTCTCACACGCAACTGCGCTCGAACTTACAAACACGTGCAAAAGCTGTAGACATTAAAGGCGGTTACGGTGCCGCTACAGGCGATGACTACGCTTCAGGATTCGGGTTTGCCCGCGTTCAGTAATATAGGCCGTAATAAAAAACGAAACACCGGGCGTGCTGCTGGTGTTTCGTTTTTTCATTTATTTTTTTCTACACGGTAGCGCAGTAATGTTTTTAATCGATCACCGGTTACTTTACGCGGATCCGATAAATAAATTTCGCGGTGCACTAATGTTTTAATGCGTAAATCATTGTTTTCAATAAACTCCTGCATGACCGTGAACGTCTCACTCTCTGTAGCAAACGGACCGATATGCAGCATTTGTACCGACAGACCATCCGTCATCTCGTCAAAGTAAACTTCGCTCAACAGTTCATTTCGCTTTTTATTCCGTGCCACTTCCATCGCTTTATTGAACATTGCTTCATTTACAAATTCCGGCTGGCGGATCATAATCGTATACACAAGATCATCTAGATGGAGCTCATCGGAATCGTAATTCTTTTTATCCCACAGCCCTTCAAGCGGATAGACCGTATACTCAAAATAATCATCCGGCGCAAAGCCGTTTTTATGACTCATACGAATCGTATACGCCAAACTGTACAAGGCCTCTACGCGTTCTTTAAAGTCTTGTCCATTCGGATTGCCCTCACCTTTGATACAGATATATTTCTGTTGCGGGACGTCCAGTAATGCCGGTTTTGCTTTTGTGCCGTATAGCTCTTTTTCGTGTTTTCTATATTCATGCTTCATTTCATTCACCCCTTTATCTTAAAGATACACGCTTTATAAGGGTGGTCGCAATGTTCTAATATGTTCGGAAATGTTCTAATATAATTTTATTTGTTCTAATAAAGCTGCGATTTTCTAATATAATCGGGTGTTGTTCTAATAAGCAGTCACTTTGTTCTAATATCCCTTACCGATCAGCTAATATCTCCCGGTCATCTTCTAATATCGGTTCTAATTGTTCTAATAAAATCCCGATCGCATATCAGTTTCAACATATTCAGCTGCTAACGTTGCTTGAATACAGTTGGAACCGGCGAAACTTCTAATATCGACCAAGTTTCTTCTAATATCCCCTCCGACTCTTCTAATAACCCGGACCAATGTGCTAATAAAACCGACCAACAAAAAAACAGCCTAAGTAAAAATCACTTAAGCTGCTTCGCGTAAATTATAATTCACAAGCCCAGCCATCTTTATCGCCGTCTCTTGCCGTTGCATAAGCGGGATGCGATGAGCTGACACCTTTCGGATAATAAACCCGCATTTCTGTACAGTTTTTAAATGCAGTCGGTGCTCCCGGAATGACATATGTCCCGGAATTTGCATCACCTTTTGGTTTTTCAGGTGTTGTATTCGGCACGATGAACTCTTTCGCACTAATTGAGTAGGATTGACCGTTCGTAGTCACAACAATTGTTCCATCCTGAGCAGTTGCGTAAGCTTTTGTACCAACCGCTTTAATGTTTGTAAGCACTTCTTTATGCGGATGGCCATAGCTGTTACCCTCTTCATAGCTTAAAATAACCGCTTTCGGATTTACCTTCTGTAAAAACCCAAGCGAGCTACTCGAACTTGAACCGTGATGACCAGCTTTTAAAATCGTTGCGGAAACATCGTATTTCTTCGCAATTTGCTCCTCGATTCCTGCATCTGCATCGCCCATCAACAAGAAGGACATTTTTTGATACGTCAGTTTTAATACGATGGAAGCATCATTCATATCACTTGCTTGCGCATTGACAGCTAAAACTTGAATTTTCATAGTTGAATCCAATGAAATCAAGTCCCCCACTTTTGGCTCTTTATACGGAATTTTCTTTTCGGCCACCATCTGCAGTAAGTTTTCATACGTTGCTGTTGTATGGACTTTTCCGCTGTTAATAAATTCGCCAACCGTAAAGTTTTCCAGTACTGCAGTCAATCCACCGATATGATCGGCATCCGGATGTGTCGCTACTACGTAATCAAGTTTCTTCACATTTTTAGATTTCAAATAAGCAACAACCGTGCTGCCGTATTCTTTCGTCCCTGCATCAATTAGCATTGTTTTCCCATTAGGTGCTTGAACGAAAATCGAGTCCCCTTGTCCAACATCCAGAAAGTGTACGTTCAGTTTGGAAGATGTTGTCCCTAAGCTTTCCTGATATTTCACAGCACGTGCTAAAAATGCGGAAATATGAGCACGCGTTAAATTATTCGCTGGCTTGAATGTACCGTCTTCATAACCCGTTGTAATTTTTGCTGCAGCTAATTGGCTCACTGCTTCATATGCCGTATGCCCTTTTTTTACATCTTTAAATGTTTTCGTGCCATTCGGTAAATCAAATGCACGTGCAATAAATGCCGCCATATGACCGCGTGTCACTTTCGCCGTCGGTTTAAACGTCCCGTCCGTATAGCCATTAATGATACCTGCTTCTACAGCTGATTGAATATATCCGCTGTTTTTATGTGACTTCGGAACATCTTTAAATTTTGTTGCTCGCTGTGTCCCATCAAGACCGACAGCTTTTGCAACCATGACAGCCACTTCTTCGCGCGTCACAATATCTTTCACACCGTACGTCTTTTTGTCAGCACTAATAATCCCTTTATTCAATAAATAAGCTATATCCTGATAATTACTATGCTTTGGCGGTACATCAGTAAACACTTGTTCCGCACTTGTCGGTGAAGCATGTAGCATCGTGGATACAGCTAGAAGAAACACTAATAATAAACTAAATACATTTTTCATTATCTAACCTCCATTATTTATTATAGATTTTTTAATAAAGAAAGGAAGTTATTTTCGAATAGTATCTAATAATTCTTTTTGGTAGTAATGGATTGATCATCCTTTTCTTGATCATTCAAAATTACCGGATGGGATTTGTCCCTTTCTAAACAACCTGATATTGATAATTAAAAATCGTAGTCGAGGATTTATAGTAGAAATTTAAATTTCTTTACAAACAAAAAAAGCATGTAGCCTTTGCTACATGCTTATAAATGACCCGTACGGGATTCGAACCCGTGTTACCGCCGTGAAAGGGCGGTGTCTTAACCACTTGACCAACGGGCCATGGCTCCGAAGGCAGGACTCGAACCTGCGACCTGCCGGTTAACAGCCGGATGCTCTACCAACTGAGCTACTTCGGAATAATTGTATATGGTGGGCCTAAATGGACTCGAACCATCGACCTCACGCTTATCAGGCGTGCGCTCTAACCAGCTGAGCTATAGGCCCTATTTAAAAACTGGAGCGGGTGATCGGAATCGAACCGACAACATCAGCTTGGAAGGCTGAGGTTTTACCACTAAACTACACCCGCATATGGTGGGTTTGGACGGAATCGAACCGCCGACACTTAGAGCTTCAATCTAATGCTCTACCAACTGAGCTACAAACCCACAAATGGCGGTCCCGACCGGGATCGAACCGGCGATCTCCTGCGTGACAGGCAGGCATGTTAACCGCTACACCACGGGACCATTTGGTTGCGGGGGCAGGACTTGAACCTGCGACCTTCGGGTTATGAGCCCGACGAGCTACCACTGCTCCACCCCGCGACAATATTATGTTTATACTTTTTTCATTACCCAGTTTGTAAAAATGGAGGAGGTAGAGGGATTCGAACCCCCGCGCGGTGTTACCCGCCTGTCGGTTTTCAAGACCGATCCCTTCAGCCAGACTTGGGTATACCTCCAAAAGTATAAAATGGCTACCGAGGGAGTCGAACCCACGACCTTTCGGGTATGAACCGAATGCTCTAGCCAGCTGAGCTAGGTAGCCATGATGATAAGTATTTCTCTACTTGATAAGCATATAAGCTTTATCCAGTTAAGTTATATGGCGCGCCCGGCAGGAGTCGAACCCACAACCTTCTGATCCGTAGTCAGACGCTCTATCCAATTGAGCTACGGGCGCATATTGTTTTATTTAAAAAATGGTGCCGAGGGCCGGAATCGAACCGGCACGGTGATCACTCACCGCAGGATTTTAAGTCCTGTGCGTCTGCCAGTTCCGCCACCCCGGCATTTTTTGGAGCGGAAGACGAGGTTCGAACTCGCGACCCCCACCTTGGCAAGGTGGTGTTCTACCACTGAACTACTTCCGCAAAATGCATTAGAGAATTTTTATTCTGACAGTATATATAATGGTTATAAAACTGGTGAGCCATGAAGGACTCGAACCTTCGACCCTCTGATTAAAAGTCAGATGCTCTACCAACTGAGCTAATGGCTCTTGATTAAAATGGTGGAGGATGACGGGCTCGAACCGCCGACCCCCTGCTTGTAAGGCAGGTGCTCTCCCAGCTGAGCTAATCCTCCCAAAAAAAATAAGCGAAGCGACGTCCTACTCTCGCAGGGGGAAGCCCCCAACTACCATCGGCGCTAAAGAGCTTAACTTCCGTGTTCGGTATGGGAACGGGTGTGACCTCTTTGCCATCATCACTTCACTTAATTATTTAGTTAAAAGAAATTTCATTCTTTCAAAACTGGATAAACGGTTCATTGAATTGTGCAATAAAATGTGGTTAAGTCCTCGACCGATTAGTATTCGTCAGCTGCATGCGTCGCCGCACTTCCACCTCGAACCTATCTACCTGATCGTCTTTCAGGGGTCTTACTTACTTGCGTAATGGGAAATCTCATCTTGAGGGGGGCTTCATGCTTAGATGCTTTCAGCACTTATCCCGTCCATACATAGCTACCCAGCGATGCCTTTGGCAAGACAACTGGTACACCAGCGGTATGTCCATCCCGGTCCTCTCGTACTAAGGACAGCTCCTCTCAAATTTCCTACGCCCACGACGGATAGGGACCGAACTGTCTCACGACGTTCTGAACCCAGCTCGCGTACCGCTTTAATGGGCGAACAGCCCAACCCTTGGGACCGACTACAGCCCCAGGATGCGATGAGCCGACATCGAGGTGCCAAACCTCCCCGTCGATGTGGACTCTTGGGGGAGATAAGCCTGTTATCCCCGGGGTAGCTTTTATCCGTTGAGCGATGGCCCTTCCATGCGGAACCACCGGATCACTAAGCCCGTCTTTCGACCCTGCTCGACTTGTAGGTCTCGCAGTCAAGCTCCCTTATGCCTTTACACTCTACGAATGATTTCCAACCATTCTGAGGGAACCTTTGGGCGCCTCCGTTACTCTTTAGGAGGCGACCGCCCCAGTCAAACTGTCCGCCTGACACTGTCTCCTACCCCGCTAAGGGGCATGGGTTAGAAGTTCAATACAACCAGGGTAGTATCCCACCGACGCCTCCTTCGAAGCTGGCGCTCCGAGATCTCTGGCTCCTACCTATCCTGTACAAGTTGTACCAAAATTCAATATCAGGCTACAGTAAAGCTCCACGGGGTCTTTCCGTCCTGTCGCGGGTAACCTGCATCTTCACAGGTACTATAATTTCACCGAGTCTCTCGTTGAGACAGTGCCCAGATCGTTACGCCTTTCGTGCGGGTCGGAACTTACCCGACAAGGAATTTCGCTACCTTAGGACCGTTATAGTTACGGCCGCCGTTTACTGGGGCTTCAATTCACAGCTTCGCTTGCGCTAACCGCTCCTCTTAACCTTCCAGCACCGGGCAGGCGTCAGCCCCTATACGTCACCTTACGGTTTTGCAGAGACCTGTGTTTTTGCTAAACAGTCGCCTGGGCCTATTCACTGCGGCTTCTCTAGGCTATGCACCCAAAGAAGCACCCCTTCTCCCGAAGTTACGGGGTCATTTTGCCGAGTTCCTTAACGAGAGTTCTCTCGCACACCTTAGGATTCTCTCCTCGACTACCTGTGTCGGTTTGCGGTACGGGCACCTCTCACCTCGATAGAGGCTTTTCTTGGCAGTGTGAAATCAGGAACTTCGCTCATACGAGCTCGTCATCACAGCTCAACGTTATAGTATGCGGATTTGCCTACATACACGCCTTACTGCTTGAACACGCGCAACCAACGGCGTGCTTACCCTATCCTACTGCGTCCCCCCATTTCTCAAACGGTGAGGAGGTGGTACAGGAATATCAACCTGTTGTCCATCGCCTACGCCTATCGGCCTCGGCTTAGGTCCCGACTAACCCTGAGCGGACGAGCCTTCCTCAGGAAACCTTAGTCATACGGTGCATGGGATTCTCACCCATGTTTCGCTACTCATACCGGCATTCTCACTTCTAACCGCTCCACCAGTCCTTCCGGTCTGACTTCAACGCTGTTAGAACGCTCTCCTACCACGCATACTCAAAGTATGCATCCACAGCTTCGGTGAATCGTTTAGCCCCGATACATTTTCGGCGCAGCGTCACTCGACCAGTGAGCTATTACGCACTCTTTAAATGATGGCTGCTTCTAAGCCAACATCCTGGTTGTCTAAGCAACGCCACATCCTTTTCCACTTAACGATTACTTGGGGACCTTAGCTGGTGGTCTGGGCTGTTTCCCTCTTGACTACGGATCTTATCACTCGCAGTCTGACTCCCGTGTATAAATATCCGGCATTCGGAGTTTGTCTGAATTCGGTAAAGCGAGATGCCCCCCTAGTCCAAACAGTGCTCTACCTCCGGTATTCTCAATCACGAGGCTAGCCCTAAAGCTATTTCGGAGAGAACCAGCTATCTCCAGGTTCGATTGGAATTTCTCCGCTACCCACACCTCATCCCCGCACTTTTCAACGTGCGTGGGTTCGGGCCTCCAGTGAGTGTTACCTCACCTTCACCCTGGACATGGGTAGATCACCTGGTTTCGGGTCTACGACCACGTACTAATTCGCCCTATTCAGACTCGCTTTCGCTGCGGCTCCGTCTTCTCAACTTAACCTCGCACGTAATCGTAACTCGCCGGTTCATTCTACAAAAGGCACGCTATCACCCATTAACGGGCTCTAACTACTTGTAGGCACACGGTTTCAGGATCTATTTCACTCCCCTTCCGGGGTGCTTTTCACCTTTCCCTCACGGTACTGGTTCACTATCGGTCACTAGGTAGTATTTAGCCTTGGGAGATGGTCCTCCCGGATTCCGACGGAATTTCACGTGTTCCGCCGTACTCAGGATCCACTCTGGAGGGAATGAACTTTTGACTACAGGGCTTTTACCTCGTTTCGCGGACCTTTCCAAGTCGCTTCGTCTAATTCATTCTTTTGTAACTCCGTATAGAGTGTCCTACAACCCCAAAGAGCAAGCTCTTTGGTTTGGGCTCTTCCCGTTTCGCTCGCCGCTACTCAGGGAATCGAATTTTCTTTCTGTTCCTGCAGGTACTTAGATGTTTCAGTTCTCTGCGTCTGTCTTCAACACGCTATGAATTCACGTGAAGATACTATCCGATTAAAGATAGTGGGTTCCCCCATTCGGAAATCCCCGGATCAAAGCTTACTTACAGCTCCCCGAGGCATATCGGTGTTAGTGCCGTCCTTCATCGACTCCTAGTGCCAAGGCATCCACCGTGCGCCCTTATTAACTTAACCAAAAGTTAACACTTGGATAAAATCCAAGATTTAGTTTACACGTCAATTGCTTGACTTGTTTAAAAATCTATAAAATAGAAATTTGATTTATTGCTTTCAATGTCGTTTTATCCAGTTTTCAAAGAACAAAGGTTTTGAAGTGTTTCATTCAATTAAGAATGAACCTTCAAAACTGAACAGCAAACGTTAATGTTTCATTCCCCAAGGGAATGATTCCGAAAAATCCTTAGAAAGGAGGTGATCCAGCCGCACCTTCCGATACGGCTACCTTGTTACGACTTCACCCCAATCATCTATCCCACCTTCGGCGGCTGGCTCCATAAAGGTTACCTCACCGACTTCGGGTGTTACAAACTCTCGTGGTGTGACGGGCGGTGTGTACAAGGCCCGGGAACGTATTCACCGCGGCATGCTGATCCGCGATTACTAGCGATTCCGGCTTCATGTAGGCGAGTTGCAGCCTACAATCCGAACTGAGAACGGTTTTATCGGATTAGCTCCCCCTCGCGGGTTGGCAACCGTTTGTACCGTCCATTGTAGCACGTGTGTAGCCCAGGTCATAAGGGGCATGATGATTTGACGTCATCCCCACCTTCCTCCGGTTTATCACCGGCAGTCTCCTTAGAGTGCCCAACTGAATGATGGCAACTAAGAATAAGGGTTGCGCTCGTTGCGGGACTTAACCCAACATCTCACGACACGAGCTGACGACAACCATGCACCACCTGTCACCGTTGCCCCCGAAGGGGAAACTATGTCTCCATAGTGGTCACCGGGATGTCAAGACCTGGTAAGGTTCTTCGCGTTGCTTCGAATTAAACCACATGCTCCACCGCTTGTGCGGGCCCCCGTCAATTCCTTTGAGTTTCAGTCTTGCGACCGTACTCCCCAGGCGGAGTGCTTAATGCGTTAGCTGCAGCACTGAGGGGCGGAAACCCCCCAACACTTAGCACTCATCGTTTACGGCGTGGACTACCAGGGTATCTAATCCTGTTTGCTCCCCACGCTTTCGCGCCTCAGTGTCAGTTACAGACCAGACAGTCGCCTTCGCCACTGGTGTTCCTCCAAATCTCTACGCATTTCACCGCTACACTTGGAATTCCACTATCCTCTTCTGCACTCAAGTTCCCCAGTTTCCAATGACCCTCCCCGGTTGAGCCGGGGGCTTTCACATCAGACTTAAGGAACCACCTGCGCGCGCTTTACGCCCAATAATTCCGGACAACGCTTGCCACCTACGTATTACCGCGGCTGCTGGCACGTAGTTAGCCGTGGCTTTCTAACAAGGTACCGTCAAGGTAGCGCCAGTTACTACGCTACTTGTTCTTCCCTTGCAACAGAGTTTTACGAACCGAAATCCTTCTTCACTCACGCGGCGTTGCTCCATCAGACTTTCGTCCATTGTGGAAGATTCCCTACTGCTGCCTCCCGTAGGAGTCTGGGCCGTGTCTCAGTCCCAGTGTGGCCGATCACCCTCTCAGGTCGGCTACGCATCGTTGCCTTGGTGAGCCGTTACCTCACCAACTAGCTAATGCGCCGCGGGTCCATCTTATAGTGACAGCAAGACCGTCTTTCAACTTTCAAACATGTGTTAAAAAGTATTATTCGGTATTAGCCCCGGTTTCCCGGAGTTATCCCAATCTATAAGGTAGGTTACCCACGTGTTACTCACCCGTCCGCCGCTAAAATTTTAAAGGTGCAAGCACCAATAAAATTTCCGCTCGACTTGCATGTATTAGGCACGCCGCCAGCGTTCGTCCTGAGCCAGGATCAAACTCTCCATAAAAGTAGTTTGAAAGCTCATTTGCTTTGCTAGCGATCCAACTTCGTTAGAAGTTGGAATCTATTGTTTGCTTCATTTAAGAAGCTTGTTTCATTAACGTTGCTTGTTCAGTTTTCAAGGTTCATTTTGTTTCGTTTGTCGCGGTAACTCCCGGCGACTTGTATAACTATACAGCCTATTTAAATAAACGTCAACAGTTTTAAATAACTTTTTTCATCTTTTTTATTTCAGTCTAGTTTCTTCTTATATAAATGTATTCGAAATAAATACTGAAACTAACCGAAAAATCTCTTATCCCCTTCTCTTTTCTAACTAAATTCTATAAATAAATTATAGAACCACACTACTCTCTCCCCCATCTAAACAAAAACTCAAAAAACCCCAATCGTTCAAAATCCCCGCCACAGCTTTGGAAATTTCAAACGATTGGAGCGTTTCCTCACCCTAAGTTTTTTGAATTACTTTCATCTCTTCAACTTGCCGGTACTTACCTTGGTAAAATAATAGCGGATCGCCTTCATTAACTTCAATTAACTTCGGCTTCCCTAAAAAAATTGTATGATCGCCTGCCTCGACTTGTTCGACTACTTCACAAACTGTGCGCATGATTGAATTAGGGATTAACGGAAAGTTCTCAACATACTCAAATTCAAAAGGGCTGTCTACTTGAATCTGACCTGCGAATCTTTTGGAAACATCAATTTGTTCATACTTTAAAATACTAACACCGAACATATTTGACGCTTTGATTTTATCCAATGTAGCCGCTTTATGACCGATTGAAATTGCGACTAATTCAGGATCGAGTGAGATGGACATAAAACCATTTGCAGTCATTCCATGCGGCTCTGCATCATTTAAAGTAGTAATAACCGTGACACCTGTTGCAAATTGTCCCATAGCTTGTCTAAATGATAGTGCTGTCATCAAGTACCCCTCTTTTCCAGTTAAATAGTAACGTTTGATTTTGTTTTCCAGACCGGGTTTGTCCATCCATTTAAATCGTAGTCCGACATTGCACTGTCTACAACAGATTTGAAATAGTCCACATTCCCTGTAGCCATCCCATGATATAACGCTTCCAGTCGAATGTTTTCATGGTTACCTGCGTAGTTTACTTCGTATAATTCATGGCGGCCGCCAAACTCAGAACCGATTGCATCCCATACCATTTTCAATAATTTCACACGTGATTCAGCATCTACACCTGTGCCGCGATAGTACTCATCTAAATACGGACGAATTTCAGGATTGTTGAAGTCAGCTGCACTTGATGGCAGTTGAATTAGACCTCCAGCGACTACTTGTTCGAAAATATGAACGACCTTAACCCATACTTCCGGTGCAAGGACACGATATGCACTGGCAGCTTCACCATTAGGAACAGCAATTCCGCTCATACCTATATCAGGGTTTGTCGCCATAGCTGTTGATAATGACCAAATCATATTACGCATCGCAACAATTTCTCCTATATTTGCCTGAACACCTCTAAATTGATGCGTACCAGAAAACTCCGTTGCTTTTAAAATTAGTCCTAACATAAAGTCCAGTTTAACACCTAAACGCGTACATCCATGGAAGCTAAAACGATTGACGAAATGTGTGGCTGGCACGAAGTTATTAGAAACTTCCACATTTTTATAAGCTAGAACATCTTCCCATGGGATAAATACATTATCCAAAACAATGACCGCATCATTTTCATCAAAACGACTTGATAATGGATAGTCGAATGGAGAACCGTTTACTTTAGCACTGAACTCATATGATTGACGGCTGATCATTTTTAATCCCGGCGCATTCATTGGAACAAGGAAAATCAACGCATGACTCACATCTCCATCACCAAGGGATTTTGGTCCATAGTTAGCGACAAAATTATAGTGAGTCAAAGCGGCAGCTGTCCCTACCATTTTTGCCCCCTTTACGATAATCCCGTCGTCTCTTTCCTTCACAACACGAACGAAAACGTCTTTGTTTTCATGCAATGATTTTGAACGATCCATTTGCGGATTAATGACTGTATGATTAACAAACGGCAGCTCTTTCGATGCTTTTCGGTACCATGCTTTTGCATTCTCTTCAAAACCTACGTAATAATCCGAGTAGGCATTTAAATGTCCGAGGAACGAAGCTTTGTAATCAGGTGTACGGCCCATGAATCCAAAATTTAATTTAGACCATTCTGCAATAGCGTCGCGCGCCCCTAATAAATCGTCCGCATTCTTTGGAGTTATAAAAAATTTATGTGTACGGTCACCATACTCATTAATTCCAGTTAATATGGATTGTTTTTCCGGATCATGCAATGCATCATAAAGACGTGAATATGATTTTGCAGAATTTTCATAGGCTGGATGTTCTACAACATTATCAATCTTTTCACCATTCAAATAAACAACACGACCATCATTTAGGCTTTCCAAGTAACTTTTACCAGTATGCATAACTTATAACCTCCTTTGATTTGTTAGCTTCAGTGTAAAGGAAGAAAGCGTTTTCACATATTGCAGTTCCTGTCTAAAATTTTCGTTTTCACTAACAGCAATTGCTAGTTTCATAATAAAAAGATCACTTAACGACCAGATTAAGTCGTTAAATGATCTATAAATACTAATTTATATTACGGGCAGATTTAAGACTTTAAGCACTTTTAAATTTAACAAAAGCTGAAATCGGATTTTAGGACATCGTAAATCAATTTGTAATAACTCCTTTATATTTTGTAAACGATACCTGACCCCTCCGACAGATAAATTCGTTAACTTGGCTGTTTTCTCCAAATTGCCGCCATTATCTAAAAAATAATAAAGTGTTTGCATCAGATCCTCTTCTTGTAGAATTTCCTGAAGATCTCTTTCTACTATACTTCTAAGTAATTGTTGATGTTCCGTATATAATAATGCACCAAGTATGCCGATATCCTCAAACTGCATAACCGGCTCATTGGAAGTGGCCATTCTCTCAGCAATGATTGCCTCTTTAATAGATGGATTAAGGCATTCCAATGTATTTGTTGTCGAACTTATACCGACACGGCAAATGATCGAATCCTGATATTTATCGATTGAATGCAAGAATTTTTCGGGTGCTCCGTCTAATAGAGGGTCATCAAAAGAAAGCGGAACAAAACATAAAACCCCTTGACCGCGTTGGACAATCAATACTTCCATATTTAGCTTTTTAAAAAAGTTCACGATTTCACGATATACTTTTACAAACATCTGCAAATTGTCGTCACTTGATTTATCTTTGTAGTTAAAGGAAATATAGGCAATATGATAACTTTCCTGCACATAAATATTCAATAGCTTCAGTTCCCGTAACAGCTCTTTATAATCCGTAATCTCTCCAATAAGAAGCTTTTCAAATAACACGGCTTTCATTCGTTCATTTGCATCGAACATCGCCTTTTTATTGATAAGCACAATACTGCAAATGGTACTGATTCGCTCAAGTATCATTTTTTCTTCTTCTGTAATGATTTCATCTTTCTGATAGAAAAATCCGCAATATTGAAAAACTTCCTGATCGACTATTATCGGTGATATAAGAATTTGCCCGCTGTCCAGGCTAATTTCGCGTATCTCCCGGAACTTCCAATTCGCATATTTCTTCTTATATTCCAAAATAAAGTTTTCCAGTAGTACCGATTGACAGGAGGAATAGCAAAGGTCCCCTTCAAGATCAAGCAGAGCAATTTCTCTTCCTACCATTTGATTACATTCCTTTAATATTTCAATTAAATTTTGTTTATTAATGAGCATTTCATTTAATTTATTGTAGATTGCGATTACATTTTTCAGTTGCAGATTTTCCTTAACCATCTTATTCACATCGATTTGTTGCTTCAGGTTTTGCATCGGTATAAAAGTTGTAAGATTTTTTTTCAAATCAAAATTCAACAATAAATCCACGCCTTTCAATATATAATTCAACTACCACTCAATATTTAACGCTTCATACCAGAAACGCAACTACTTCAAAATCGATTTCTGCCTACAATCTAAATAAAGCCTATCACCCTATCCGAAATTTCAAATAGGATGATAAGCATTTTAGTTTAAGGAGATGCAAATATTTTTTGCTTCTGTAAAGAATTCAATACTGTGACGTCCGCCTTCTCGACCAACACCGCTCTTTTTGAAGCCGCCAAATGGAACACGTAAATCACGAACAAACCAGCAATTCACCCAAATTGTCCCTGCACGGACAGCATGTGACACACGATGTGCACGCTTCAGATTTTCTGTCCAAATGACACCGTTTAATCCATAATCGGTATTGTTTGCAATTGCTAAAGCTTCTTCTTCCGTATCAAACGGTAAGATCGTTACGACTGGTCCAAAGATTTCTTCCTGACATGTACGTGCATTCGGATCATGATGCAGGAAAATCGTCGGGGCGATATAGTAGCCCTTCGCCAGATCATCCGATAATTGCAGCGGCTGGTCACCTGTAATCAGCTTTGCGCCTTCTTCTTTGGCTAATTCAATATAATAATTTACCTTATCGTATTGCACTTTACTCACTAGTGGGCCAGTTGTCGTTTTCGGGTCTTGTGGATCGCCAACGACTAGTGCCTCTGCTGCTGCTTTAAATTTCTCTAAAAACTCATCTAAAATTGTACGCTGCACTAATATGCGTGAACCGGCTAAACAAACTTGCCCGGAATTTAAAAATGCTGCCTGAATCGATGTCGGTACAGCTTTTGATAAATCCGCATCTTCGAAAATAATATTCGCTGCTTTCCCCCCAAGCTCAAAGGAAGTTTTCTTCAATGTATCCGCGCCATTTTTAATAATCTGTTTACCTGTAACAGTCGATCCTGTAAATGAAATCAAATCAATTTCAGGCTGTTCCGTTACCCATGTACCAACCGTTTTTCCGCTTCCATGAATCACGTTTACGACACCATCAGGAATGCCTGCCTGCTGTGCAATTTCTCCAAGAAGCGAAACCGATAATGGCGTTAATTCTGCCGGTTTAATGACAGCTGTATTCCCAGCTGCAAGACATGGGCCCAATTTCCAAGTCGTTAACATAAATGGTGCATTCCAAGGTGTAATTAGGCCTGCTACACCAACCGGTTCATAGCGTGTATAGTTAATAAAGTTTTCATCCATGGGATACGCTTCATCCCCTTGCTTCTCTACAAAGTCTGCAAAGAAACGCAAATTATGGGCAGCACGTGGGATATCGGAGCCGACTGCATGCTGATAAGGCTTTCCTACATCCATTGCTTCAAGGCGGGCAATTTCTTCTTTTCGTTCAACGATAATATCTGCCATCCGGCGAATTTTCGCACAACGCTCCGCTAACGGCATTGTACGCCATTCACTATGTTCAAAAGCCTGACGCGCACTGTTGGCAGCTTCTGTAACGTCCTCTTCGGATGCTTCCGAAACAATCGCAATTAAACGTTGGTTGGAAGGATCGTGTACTTCAAATGTTTTCTTTGTTGCGGATTGTCTGTATTGTCCATTAATAAAATGATTAACCGTTAACACTTCTTTTTCAGTTGTTAGCATCTGTCTCTCTCCTTTTGGCAACGGATTTCCCTGCTATGCCCCAATGTGTTGCAGCTGTTTCCTGTAAATGGACGCGGACTGTTTCTATTGGTGCATCCAATACATCGCTGGCTGTTTTGCTCAATTGTTCAATAAGACGCTCTTTTTGTTCGGGTGTACGTCCTTCTAAAATCGTTACTTGGATGAATGGCATTCGCCCGCACCTCCAGTAAATGAAACCGAAATCGTTCCTAAACTTTGGAAACTTGCATGGAAAAAGTCTCCCGGTTTTATTTCGATCGCTTCACTAATCGACCCACTTAAAATTAAGTCGCGTGGTTTTAAATGCAAGTTCCGCTCATGCAGCTTTTCCGCTAACCATTGAATGCTAATAAGCGGATTTTGCATCACAGCGCCAGATGTTGTCGAAGCAACGATCTCCCCATTTTTGTAGTAAACAACCCCTAATGCATCAATAAAATCGGCATCTAGTTTTATTGGACGGTTGCCCAAAATATACCGACTCGAGGATGAATTATCGGCAATCGCATCAAGTAAAGTAAACTTAAAGCGTTCAAATCGACTATCAATGATTTCAAATGCCGGCAGCACAAAATCAATTGCATCGATTACTTCTTCTAAAGTGGGAGAACCTTTTAACGGTTTCTTTAAAACGAAAGCGAGTTCAGGTTCCAGTTTTGGATGAATATATGGTGCTAAATCATGTTTACCGCCTTCGATTAAGTACATATTTTTCAAAAGCACACCATATGACGGTTCATGAACTCCCATCATCTGCTGTTTTGCTTTTGATGTTAATCCCAACTTCCACCCAATCTGTTCCGTTTGTTCTTGCTCTATTTTTTTATCTACTAGTAACTGCTGAATCTCATAAGCTTCACGCTCCGAGAATCCATCTATTTTATTGGCAAACTGTTCAAGTGTTTGCGCATTTTTTTCAGCCCAATACAACTCATCTACAACCGATAATTTAGTAATACTCGTCATATGAATCCTCCTATACAAACTTCACTTCAACAGAACCAATTTGTCCGAAGGCTGCCTTAAAATGATCCCCTTTTTCAATTGGTAGCGCTGATGTAAACGCGCCAGTTAAAATCACTTCGCCGGCAAGTAGCGGGACATTAAACTGTTGTAATGCGTTCGCTAACCAAACCGCAGAATTAACCGGATTGCCCAAAACATTACTTCCCGTGCCCATTTCAATGAGTTCGCCGTTCTGATACGTATTTAAACCGATTGTTGTTAAATCAATATCATAAATTGACAGACGCTGATCCCCTAAAACGACCAAGCCGGAAGAGCCGTTATCTGATACCGTATCTTCAAATCTGATTCGCCAGTCTGCAATACGGCTGTCGATTATTTCAAATGCCGGAACAATATAATCAATTGCCAGTAATACATCCAAAGGTGTAATATGAGGTCCTTTAATATCTTCTTTTAAAACAAAGGCCAGCTCTGATTCGACTTTAGGCTGTATCAGTTGATCGATGTTAATCGTATCTCCCGATTTGTACAACATATAATCGAATAAATGACCGTAATCCGGCTGGTTGACATTGAACATATTTTGAATTGCTTTACTCGTAGCGCCGATTTTTTTACCGATGACTTTATGGCCAGCCTGTTTTTTTTGCTCTACATAGGCAAGTTGGATTTCATAAGCCTGCTTTAAGGAAATTGTAGGCGCAAGCTGTGTGAACGGCTCAATCGGCGCCTTCGTTTGCTCGGCTTCCAAAAGCATTTCTGCAAAACCTTGTGCATTTGCCATACTATCAGACCTCAACTTTCTTTGAAGATAGTTCCATTGCCACATCGATGATCCAGTCTTCCTGTCCTGCAACGGCATTTCGTTTCCCAAGTTCTTCGATAATACTTACCGCATCGACTTGGAATTTTTCTGCAGCTTTTCTTACGTGTAACAGGAAGCTATTGTACACACCAGCATACCCTGACGATAAATTTTCACGGTCAATAAATGGCAAGTAATGCATTTCTGGTGCCACTAATTCTTCCGCAGCATTCATCAGTGTTGAAAGGACAATCGGTGTTTCGATATTCGATTTCACCATTGCGGCAATAAGGACTTCCAATGGCGCGTTTCCAGCACCGGCACCTAGTCCTCGTAGCGTCCCATCAATCAATGTTGCTCCGTGTTCAATTGCTGTTAACGAGTTTCCAACCGCCAACCCTAAATTATTGTGACCATGGAACCCTACTTGAATTGACAATGTCTCTTTTAAAGCATTGACCCGCTCAATGACTGTTTTTGGCACTAATGCGCCGGCAGAATCGACGATATATACACCATCTGCACCGTACTCTTCCATTTTCTTCGCTTCTTCCGCTAAACGCTGCGGTGTTGTACTGTGGCTCATCATTAAAAATCCGTAAGCATCCAGATTTTGCTTTTTCGCTTCTTCAAAATATTGTTGTGATATATTAGCCTCTGTACAGTGAACCGCAATGCGGAGTGCATCAATTCCAATATTGGCTGCTTCTACAATAGCTGGACGTGTTCCAATACCCGGAACGAACAATGAAGCAATTTTAGATTGGCCTTTTACTTTCACGGCTGCCTCGATCAGCTTCATCTCGTCGTATTTAGAAAAGCCTTGCTGAATCGTGGAGCCTTGAAGTCCTGCACCGTGGCTTACTTCGATTAAAGGAATATTCGCTGCCGCTAATTCGGCAACAATCTGTTCAACAAATTGTGGAGTAAAGGAATGGCTGACAGCATGTGAACCATCACGCAATGTAGTATCTCCGATTAGAATTTTGGTCACTTTAAAGCAGCCCCCTTCAGCATATTTTCTGCAATTTTTTCTCCAACTTGTAAAGCCGCAGCTGTCATAATGTCGAGATTACCGGCATATTTCGGGAAATAATCACCCGCGCCTTCTACCTCATTCATTATAATGACCACTTTACGGTTGCCCCAAGGAGTTTCGCGTTCATCGACAATCGGTTGCCCTTTCAGTCGGTAACCTGGTACATATTGCTTCACCTTTTGTACGACATCTTCTACAGATTTCTGTAATTGGACTGGATCAATATCATCTTCCAGTACCGCATAAACGGTATTGTTCATTAAAATAGGAGGCTCCGCCGCATTGATGACCGGCATAGCGCGTGCTGATTGCGCACCACCCACTATTTTTGCTGCATTGGCAGTTGTAATCGTAAATTCATCCAAGTTCTGGCGTGTTCCTAAACCGATGGATGGGCTTGAAATGGTAGCGATAATCTCGCTGTAGAGCACTTCTGCAATTTGGCTCACTGCATAAACAAGCGGTGTTGTAGCCTGCCCGCTGCAAGACACCATGTTAATATTCATTTCATTGATATGTTTTTCTATATTAATACTTGGAATTACATACGGTCCGATTGCTGCAGGTGTAAGATCAATCGCTACAATTCCATTTTCTTTAAGGATTTTTGCGTGCTCAATATGTGAATACGCACTTGTAGCATCAAAAACAATTTGTACGGAACCGTGGTCGATAATCCCGTGAATACCCTCTGCAGTTGTTGCTATCCCGGCTTCTTTGGCACGCTTTAGACCGTCTGAGGCAGGATCAATACCTGCCACCAGAACTAAATCTAAATGTCCATCAGCTTTTAAGATTTTCATCATCAAGTCTGTACCGATGTTGCCGCTTCCTAAAATTGCTACTGGAACTTTAGTCATTTGCTAACCCCTCTATTCGTTTGTAACTTTTTCAGCTATTTTACCTACACCGTATGTCCAGAAAGAGTCAGGGAAGGCTGCCCCTACCCATGTATCACCATTACCTGGGACATCAGCCATTTGCCAAGTGATCGGTTTCCAATCCGGGTCAAAGATTAAGTAACCTGCATCTCCAAACAATTCGACCCGCAACCCGCTTGGTTCATAGGCATACATACAAAATGCTTGGCTAACCCCATGCTTATTTGGCGGAATTTCAATAAAGTATCCATGGTCTTTCAACAAATCGCCAACTTCGTATAAATTTTGAGGTATGCCATACCAATAGCAAATATGATGTAATTTCCCTTTAGCACCTGTAGGCTCAGCCATGAAAGCGATTTCATGAACGAGGTTAGAAGCACTAATCCAAGATCCTACGACAAACTCACCGTCAACAATTTGTTCACGAAGTTTAAACCCTAATACTTCAATCAAAAATTCTGTATCAGCTTTAGGATTTGAAGAGAATAAATTAATATGGTCTAGTCGACGCACTGGGACACCACGATTTGGACGCTTACTAAATCGCGAAAGTAACTTAGACTTGTTCTCTTCAGGACAATCAAAGTACTCTACCTCCCAAAAAACTTCCATGTTATGACCATCAGGAGTTGTGAATGCATAAGAAGGGCCATGTCCATAATTTTCGTTTTGCCAACCAATACCATATCCACTTGCTTCAATTGCTTTGACCCGACGCTCTAAAGCTTGCGGAGATGTTGTGCGCCATGCTACATGTCCCAAACCTGAATAATCAGATTCAGTAATAATTAAGGAGTATTTATAATTTTCTTCATAAGCACGTAAAAATGTTTGTTTACCAATAACATCTACAACAGCCATACCTAACATTTCTGTGTAAAATTTAATCGATTCCTCAGGCGTGTTAGAAAGTACCTCAACATGTGCGATTTGTGCTACATCAAAGATTGGCTCTACATAATTATTCATGAATAATCCCCCTTGAATGTTATTTTCCGCTCTATTTTCTGAAAAATCAAAATAGATTGTAAATTAATATTAACTTTTATTTTGTTATATACAAGGCGAAATTCCCTCTATGCGGGAAAGGTGAAAAATGTTTTTTAGAGAATAATATAAACATAAATCAGAATTTTAATGGAGGTATGCAAATGAAGAATAATGGCGAAGTTAATTCCGTTAAAAACGCATTGAAAATTTTGAAGGCTTTTAAAATAAACAATCATCAAAAAGGTGTATTAGATCTTGCAGATGAGTTGGGGATTAGTAAAAGCAGTGTACATAGATTGTTGAAAACATTGGAATCAGAAGGCTTTGTGGCAAAAGCTAAGAACAACGCCAAATACGAATTAGGCATGTCATTAATTGAATTGAACTCCATTTATTTAAAACATTTGGATATTTACGATGTGACGTTAGAAAGTATGATGAAAATCATCACATTAACCGGAGAAACTTCTCATTTAGCCATTTTAAAAAATGATGCTATCGTTTACCTTAATAAATTGTCAAACCAGCAAACGATGGAAGTAGAATCACATATAGGACATTCAAATTATTTGCACTGTACTGCAAGCGGCCGCGTATTATTGGCGTATAGCAGCATTGCTACGATTCAGCGAATTCTCGAACAACCTTTGCAAAGGTTCACCCCCCGCACAATAGTAGATGCGAAACTGTTGCAAAAAGAGTTGCAAAACACAAAGGAAAAAGGATATGCAGTTGTAAGAGGTGAGTACCGTGCAAATATGACATCTATTGCCGTACCCATTAAAAATCTGCAAAGCAAAGTAATTGCAGCACTGAATATAGTTGCCCCTACCAATCGGTTAACAGATGAAAAAATAAATTATTATGTAAGATTGCTTTGTGAGGAATCCACAAAAATTACGAAGAAGATTGGGTATTTGTCTTTTCAGTGAGGTTGGGGGTTGCCAAATTTTATTTGCAGCAAACTTTTCCAAGATCAGCTATATTATAGAGAGGATCAATAGATAGGATGGATGTAATATGAAAAAACAAGTACACGTAGTTGGAGCTATTATCGAAAACGATAAACAGGAAATTTACTGTGCACAACGTAGCCCTCAAATGTCATTACCAAACTATTGGGAATTCCCAGGTGGAAAGATCGAGAAAGATGAAACTCCACAGCAAGCATTAAAACGCGAAATTTTTGAAGAATTCACTTGTGAAATTGCTGTTGGTGATAAAGTTGAAGACACAACTTATGATTATGGTACGTTTATCGTTCGTCTTGAAACATATATGGCGAAAATTGTGAATGGAACACCTGTTGCTTTAGAGCATTCAGATACGAAGTGGGTAAAGCGAACATCCCTCAATGAACTAGATTTTGCACCAGCAGATATTCCAGCAATCGAAAAATTATTAAAATAATTTAAAGGTGGTGCTTTTATGGAGCAGTTAGTTAAAAAACTTGAAGCTTCTTTACATAAAGGTTTTATCGATCAATCAAAGGCCGTCTCCTCACAGTTTAAACCGAAATTATTGTCCAATAAAGCACATGAAAATGTCCTTTCGACACTTTTACAAGAAATGAAAACATGTAAAACGTTTACCTTTTCTGTGGCATTCATTACAGAAGGTGGATTAGCTACAATTAAAACGATGCTATATGACCTTGAGAAAAAAGGCATTCGTGGTCGTATATTAACGTCTACCTTTTTAAGCTTTAATCAGCCAAAAATGTTTAAAGAACTGCTCAAATTAACGAATGTAGAAGTTCGTGTTACCGATGTGAAAGGCTTTCACTCAAAAGGCTATATTTTCGAGCATGATCAGCATTATTCATTAATTGTTGGAAGTTCTAATTTAACGGATAGCGCACTAAAAGCAAACTTTGAATGGAATGTTTATTTAACTTCTCTTGAAAATGGTGAAGTTATCAATCATTTTAAAAGTCAGTTTGAACAGCAATGGAATAGTGCCATCCCGTTAAGTGAAGAGTGGATTGCTCACTATCAAATTAATTATGAGAAGCCAGAGTTTAACAGTAAAGTCGCATCACCACCTTTATATGTAACAAACCCATTAAAAGAGAGTTTAAAAATACAACCTAACAAAATGCAAACTGCCGCGCTTGAGCAGTTAAAGCTCCTTCGCCAAAGTGGTGCAAACCGCGGTCTTATCATTTCAGCAACTGGAACAGGTAAAACTTATTTATCTGCGTTTGATGTTCGAAATGCTGCACCAAAACGTATGTTATTTATCGTGCACCGTGAACAAATTTTGAAAAAGGCGATGCAAGATTTCCGTAATATTTTACTAGGTGATCCTCAAGACTATGGGATTTTATCAGGAAATTCAAAAGATCTAAATGCACGCTATTTATTTGCAACGGTCCAGACCATTTCACGTGACCCTTATTTACAGCAGTTTGCTAAAGATCATTTTGACTATATTTTAATTGATGAAGTTCATCGAGCAGGTGCGGAATCATATTTAAAAATTATGAATTACTTTGAACCTCAATTTTTGTTAGGAATGACGGCGACACCAGAACGTACAGATAACTTCAACATTTATGAACTATTTGATTATAATGTCGCCTATGAAATTCGCCTTCAAGCAGCATTAGAAGAAGACATGCTCTGCCCTTTCCACTATTTCGGTGTGACGGACTATGAGCTTGATGGTGAACTCATCGATGAAACAGCAGATTTACAAAAGCTAATTCATCGTGAACGAATCGATCATATTATCGAAAAAATTTCGTATTACGGGTTTTCTGGGGATCGCGTTCGTGGATTAATGTTTTGCAGTACGAAGGAAGAAGCTCGCACTCTATCCAACTTACTGAATATACGTGGGTATAAAACGACTGCATTGACTGGAGACCACTCTCAAGAAGAACGTGAAGAAGCAATTGCTAAATTAGAAAATAGTGAGCTGGAATATATTTTGACGGTAGATATTTTTAACGAAGGTATCGATATTCCCTTCATTAACCAAATTGTCATGCTTCGCCAAACACAATCTAGTATCATCTTTATTCAACAGCTTGGTCGAGGGTTACGGAAACATAATGTGAAGGAATATGTAACGATTATCGATTTTATCGGCAACTATAAAAATAACTATTTAATTCCGATCGCCCTATCTGGTGATAAGTCGATGAACAAAGATAATGTTCGCCGCAACACGGTTAATACAGATTATATTCAAGGGGTTTCAACGATTAACTTTGAAGAGATTGCGAAAAAGCAAATTTTTGATGCGATAAATAATGCAAATTTATCGACATTAAAAATGTTACGAGATAGCTATTCTGAGCTTAAAAATCGGATTGGACGTATTCCAATGCTTAAAGATTTTATCGAACAAAATTCTTTAGATCCGGAAGTCATTATTAGCTACTCTCCTACCTATTATGATTTTTTAATGAAGATGAAAGAAGATATCCCTTCAATTACCGATTACGAAAAATCCGTCCTATCATTCATTGGAAAGGATTTCTTATCAGGGAAAAGAATTCATGAAATTTTATTGTTGCAACTTCTTTTAGAGGAAGAAGAATCTATTTCAGAACAAAGCTACCTTTCAGCATTGCAAGCTCAAAATGCTTATATTCATAAAGGTACAATTGAAGGCATTGAAAATGTGTTTTCTTTAAACTTTTTTGTAGAAGCTGACAATAAAAAATTCGGAAATAAACCATTAATCATTAAATCGAATTCACGCTATATGTTTAATGAGGAATTGCAACTATCACTTCGAGATGAAAATTTCAAACAGTACTTCGTTGATTTACTTGAATGTGCCTTTATGAAAAACAAACAATTCAATAATCACGAACCATTTAAACTATACGAAAAATACTCTCGCCGTGAAGTATGTCGCTTACTAGACTGGGAAAAGAACGAGGAAGGAACATTAAATGGTGGTCGTCCGAAAAACGGTGATTTCCCTATTTTCGTAAATTATCATAAAAATGATGAAAATGACCTTGAAACAAACTATATGGATGAATTTTTATCCGACGATACATTTAAATGGTGTTCAACAAAAAATCGATATATCGATAAATCAAAGGATATGCAAATCCTTATTCACTCTGTTGAAAATGGGACAAACGTTTATCTGTTTGTAAAAAAAGACAATGGTGAAGGTAAAGATTTCTATTACCTAGGTCGATGTGCTGTAAACCCAAGCACTGCAAAGCCTGAAAGAATTTTGGATAAGGGGAAATATTATCCTGTCGTTACAATGGAAATGGTACTGGAACAACCAATCCAATACGACATCTACCACTATTTAGTAGAGGAATAAAATAAAGCAAGGTGTAGCCCAAGTTTTGGTCACACCTTGCTTTTTCTATTGATTATTCTTTACCTCTAAATATCTCCCGCTTATGCCACTTAAAATACTTCTTATTCTCTTCCACTCTGGCAACGCGCATTTTCTCATGAATGCCGTATTTCACATAATCCATCTGGTCAATTTCAGAGGAAATATGAATTTTTCCTGTTCCATCAAATGCGATATAGCCTTGGTCATATAGTGCATCATGGTTATGACAAAGCAGAATACCGTTGTATGGATCAAGTCGCTCATCATTTGTTGCGTCTTTCCACGGTTTTGAATGGCTGGCGCGTAATAAACCAGGTAAAGAAATGCCGCATAGTGCACATTGATTGTCCCATAGCGGCATCAGTTGCTTTCTAAATTTTTGCTGACCTTTACGGATTTTCACCTTTGCTTCCGCTTCTGTTTCAATTAATACAGGGGCCAATGTATTGCGTTCTTTTTGCGCAATGAGCCCCATAGCAAATTCCAGCTGTTCTTCATTTTCCTCATAAATATTCGCATCACTCATAAGCTCCAGCAGCTTGATTGCAAGCATTTCATTACATGGATATAAAAAGCCTTGATTGCCGTCACCATTATGTTGGAATGGTGAATATTTGACTGGGAGCAGTGGCTGGATTTCATCAAAATGTTCTTTTATCGAAATTGGAAAGTGAAGCTCCTCATAAACTGCCGGAAATAGATGTCCCACTACGCCTGATTGATCAAAAGGATTTACCCCTTCCCCGCAATCTTCCTGCGCGGTACTGATGGCAACAATTTCCCCTTTCACACAGTGAAAAATCGCATCGCCCTTCTTTACTTCCTTCATTCGCTCCCAAGAATGTGGTGTTTGTCCACTATTGTCTAAAATTGAGCACCATACGACCTGCTTTTCCTTCGCCTCATCGTATGTACGCCCTTGCATTACAATGTAAAAATTCATACGTACACCTTCGCTTCTTTGCTTTCTTTTAGTGTACCATTTCTTTTTTCTTATCATAACTAACATGCCTTAGAAATAAATCTCACTTTCATAGTATTTTCCTCAAATCCTTCAGTGAGATTAAATTTCAATTTTCTCCACCCCCCACTATTTCGCCTCTCGAAAAGCTCCCAAAAAATGTTATAATCCCAATAAGAATCATTTTCACTACTATCACAACCGGTTGCACTCAGTTTTGAGTTGTTTAACAGAAAGGACTAGAAATGCTAGCAAGATTTTTTACGTATTATAAGCCGCATAAGCGATTGTTCATCATCGACTTTTCGTGTGCGGTATTTGTGGCCGTCTTGGAATTGCTGTTCCCGATGGCTGTGCAATGGTTTATCGATGATCTGCTCCCGACGAACGATTGGGGTATGATTACTAAAATCAGTGCGCTTCTTTTACTGACGTATATTTTAAGTACGGCAATGAACTTTGTCGTGAACTATTTAGGCCATAAGCTTGGGGTCAATATCGAAACCGATATGCGCCAGCAACTGTTCAATCATGTGCAGCGCCAACCTTATACGTTTTTCGATAATATGAAAACAGGTCATTTAATGAGTCGAATTACGAATGACTTATTCGATATCGGGGAGTTTGCACACCATGGTCCGGAAGATTTGTTCATCGCGATGATGACATTTATCGGGGCGTTTACGATTATGTTCAATATTAACGCGACCCTTGCGACAATTATTCTGATTTTCGTTCCGTTTTTAATTGCAGTTATGTATTGGAGCAATAGACGAATGAAAAAAGGCTGGAGCGTTATGTACACTGAAATCGCGAACGTCAATGGCCGTGTGGAAGACAGCTTCTCAGGTATTCGCGTCGTGAAATCATTTACAAATGAAGAATTCGAAACGAACCGCTTCAAAGATCAGAATGCCCTATTCCGTAAAGCGAAAATTTACGCATACAAAGTAATGGCCGGCACACATTCAAGCATTTATATTTTAACTCGTTTACTGACGTTACTTGTTCTTGTCGTCGGGGCATGGCTTTCATTTAACGACGACCTTTCAGCCGGGGAGTTCGCGAGCTTTATTTTATTTACGAATGTATTAATTAGACCAATCGATAAAATCAGTGCATTGCTTGAAATGTATCCAAAAGGAATGGCAGGCTTTAAACGTTTCTGCGATCTGATTGACCAGGAACCAACGATTGTCGACCGTCCAAATGCGATTGAGGTTGATCATTTAAATGGCGATATTGAATTTAAAAATGTCGACTTCAAATATGCGGACAGCAAGCAAGTACTGAACAACCTATCATTTAAAGTAGAAGCAGGAAAAACGGTTGCCTTTGTCGGTCCCTCCGGTTCAGGGAAAACGACGATCAGTGCGCTCATCCCCCGCTTTTACGATATTACGGGCGGTGCGATTACAATTGACGGGCACGATATCCGCGATTTAACACAGCATTCGCTGCGTAAACAAATCGGAACAGTACAGCAGGATGTATTTTTATTTACAGGTACTATTCGTGAAAATATCGAATATGGTAAATTAGGCGCGAGCTTCGAGGATATTAAAGCAGCAGCCGAGCAGGCAAACTTGCTAGAATTTATCGAGAATTTACCAGATGGCTTCGAAACGGAAATCGGTGAACGTGGTCTGAAATTATCGGGCGGTCAAAAGCAGCGCCTTGCGATTGCGCGCATGTTCCTAAAAAACCCGCCAATTTTAATTTTGGATGAGGCAACATCTGCCTTAGATACAGCTACTGAGCGGATTATCCAGCAGTCGTTGAATGATTTGGCGAAAAACCGGACGACATTGATCATTGCGCACCGTTTAGCGACAATTCGCGATGCGGACTATATTTTCGTCGTCACACCAAATGGAATTGAAGAGCAAGGCACATATGAAGAGCTTGTCGCAAAAGGCGGTATTTTTGCAGGGCTTCATCATGCATAAAGATTAAAAGTAAGATGAGGTGGATGATTGCGGTCATTCACCTTTTTTTCACCATAATGGAGGGGGTTTTTTAATGGGTATTCCAGTAATTGATTTACATTGTGATGCATTGTGGCGTATGCAGCAGGACGGTCACCGGTTTAACGATGGTCTGCTTGATGTAAATGCAGATAAACTGCTTGCAGGAAATGTAATGGCACAGGCGTTTGCGATTTATGTTTATCCAACGTTAACATTGGAGGAAAAACGGGCCGCTGCTTTCAAACAAATTGCACTCTTTCAGAAGGAAGTGCTAAGTGAACAAGTTGTGCATATTAAAAAGTGGACAGATTTTGAGAAACTTCAGCCGGGACAAACTGGCGCTTTTTTAACGATTGAAGGCGTCGATTTTTTCGGAGGCGATATTGTTTTTTGGCATCAATTCCGTGAGCTAGGCGTGTTGTCGATCGGGCTTACATGGAATTACTCTAACGAAGCTGCAGACGGTTTACATAGTACATCACAGATTGGCGTCACACCGTTTGGCAAAGAAATTATTAAGCTGAATAATGAGCACCGGCTGTTCACCGATGTCACCCACCTGCATGAACGAAGCTTTTGGGATGTCATCGAGCATGCCGATTATGTAATTGCTTCTCATTCAAATGCCATGGCTGTTTGCAACCATGAACGCAATTTGAACGATGCACAAATTAAAGCGATGATTGAAAAAAATGCGCCGATTCATGTAGTGTACTATCCTGAATTTATCAACGGTACAAACACAGCAAGCATGACGGACTTGATTCGTCATATTGACTATATTTGCTCGCTTGGCGGGAAGCATTTGATTGGTCTTGGATCCGATTTTGATGGAATCGATGCGAAGATTCCCCACCTTGAACATTCTGGAATGCATCAAAATCTTATTAATGAGCTGTTAAAGCATTACAGTGAACAGGACGTGCGTGGTTTTGCCTCTGCGAATTTCTTGAAGCATTTGCCGAAATAGGCTGTAACGTCGGGTCCTCCTCGGTTTCGTGCTATACTAGAGAAACTTATGAATGAGAGGACGTTTTACTATGAACGGCAAAAACCGAAGCGATGTCTATCCAGGCTTGGAAGTGGATATCGTACTGAAACAAGACCAGCGTACAGGCAAAACAACACGCGGCATCGTAAAAGACTTACTGACAAACAGCAGCTCCCATCCCCACGGCATTAAAGTACGCTTAGCTGACGGACAAATTGGCCGTGTGTGTCAGACGTATCCGAAGTAAGGGTAAAAGCAAAAGTACTTCACACCTATATTCTAGGCGGTGGAGTTCTTTTGCTTTTTTCTCAACAACTCCCATTAACATTGGCAAATCATTAAAATATTCCCATCCGGATCTTTGAAATTAAAATAGTGGTTATGTTCAATATCTGTAATCAACTCAACGCCCTTGTTCCTCATAAAATGAAATGCCTCTTGGATGTTTTCCGTATTTAGGTGGAACGCCGGTATTTTAAATACACTGTCCTCTGAATAAATTTTGCTATCTAACACAATTCCTGTACCTTCCATAGGCAGAACATAAAGATGACCAAACTGAATTTCACCCTCTGCTTTCACCCCTAAAATCTCGCAGTACCAATCCCTCGCGTTTTCAATATTACTTACCGGAATAAAGATTGTGCCGACCTGTTTTAAGATAGGATTATCCATAAAACACCTGCCTTTTTAAAGTTTGAGTTTATTAAATATTCGGCATAAATGAAATGATGTCCTCCCCTCATTGTCATACTCGTTCCTACACTAAATGGATGTAATTGAAGTGCAATGCACATGTGTGGATTGCGCTTCATTTTCTTTTACAATTAATATCCCTCAATTTCTAATTGAACTCTTACTCTTTAAAAACTTGAAAATAGCACTGCCGACTAAAAACTTAATAATAATTGCCATAAACAGGTATTCAACTTTTTCAGGTAAAATAAATAAGCAACCGAATTTCGCCCCAAAAAACATTTATTTCTATCGAAAGTGTTTACTTTGCTTTTATTTACACTTAAATCATTGAAATACATAGATTACTTTATTAAACTAGGTTACGAAAAGTAATCAAAGAGGGTGTGACCTACTTTATTGTAGATCACTTTATTTTTATTCTTATACTTACTTTTAATAAGCAATTTACAAAAAGTTATTAGGGGGAGTTTATTATGACAAAACAACAATGGGCATCATTACTTGTACGAGTGGTGTTTGGTTTTATGTTCTTTTACCATGGATTTGTTAAATTTCAAGGAGGAATCGAGAATACAGCAGGTTACTTCGAATCACTTGGTTTAATGAGTGGTCTTGCATTTGTAGTGGCAATCATCGAATTAGTTGGTGGTTTATTATTGATCCTTGGACTTGGTACTCGGATAATTGGTGCAATATTTGCAGTTATTATGATTGGTGCAATCTTCACAGCAAAACTTTCACTTGGATTATTTGGTGACGGTACTTACGCTGGATATGAACTAGAAGTGGTTTACGTAGCACTAGGTATTTATTTCATATTTGCTGACCGTTCTCCATTATCACTTGATGCTAAATTAATGAACTAAGCAGATTAATTGAACATAGCAAAGGAGCAAGAGATGTCCATAAGTAGACTCTCTTACTCCTTTTTTGCACATTGTTTTTTACTTTATTTTTGTGTATCCAATGTATCCCAGAAACTGATATCTGCAGTTTCAATTGAACGATCTGCTATTGCTTGAACCGCAGCATCAAGTGTTGTAATCGTTTGTTTGATTAAATAACCATTACTTTTTTGACCAATAACTGCCGATTCATTGAAGTGATCGGACATTCCGCGCATTTCAAATAGAAGTGTAGCAATATCATATTGAACTGCGGCGCCATTACGGCCGATATTCTCACCATTGCCGCCATTATATTTCGCTAAATGACCCCACCCAGTAGAATCAACAGCATTAAATACAACAGCTCCCAATTTTTTCGATTTCTCTAATACTTCCGGTTTCACATTATCATTTGTAGGATAAAGCATAGATCCTGACACTAATTTCCCGTCTCGTCTTGCTTGAGTACCTTGGTGATGCAGGTCAATCATGTAGTCAATATCATATTTTTGTAAGACATTTTTATGAAGAGCCTGTGTTTCCGGGTGCACTTTATCAACATGATCACGATTTAAGTCTGCCCCTACTGCATTGTATCGTGTTAAATTACGTCCTCCGTCAGCGATATAATCATCTAGAGAAAAGTCGACATCTCCCATCGCACCATCTGCATTCAACATAGGCACAATAAGAATATTGACCTTATCAAGAACGCCCTTTGTTTTACCTGTGCCAAGATGCTTGATAAACTCCAATGCGCCTTCTGTAGTTAATTGTTCATTACCGTGCTGTTGCGTCAAAAATAGGATTGTCGGGTTGTTTGGATCTGTAATATATTTTGCCAAGTAAATATCTCGTTTTTTTACAGTTTGACCGATCACTTCAAGCTGCATAGCATCCTGTTTTGCGTCTTGCTTTTTAAGATAATCTACCATTTCATCGTAAGTATATAGGATTGACGTTTGAATCGATTCATTTCCACCATAGTTCGGACCTTCACCGACAGCATAGGCAGTTAATGAAGCTGGTGCCACAGCTCCCAGTGCCAAAATGCCAGTTAAGGATAGTGCTAACGCTTTCTTTTTCATAAGACCCCTCCATCACTTTAATTTTCAAAATTATTAAAATAATAATTTATACTTTAAGAATATCCATCAATTCTATAATCGTATATAGAGGGAATCTATCAATTTACTTGCATCCAAGGTAGAACGTTTGTTTTAATTTTCCATTAATGGTGTATATTTATTTACTCATTATTTCTCTGTTGTTTTCAGTTTTTATAGAGTAAAAGTCACTTAGCTGTTGTAGGGAAATTAAAAAATGCACAAAAAGCTCAGCTGCTTTTTGCGCATTATACTTACAGTTTCACATCAAACATAGCCTCTGTTTTTTCCTGCACTTCCTCTAGTGTCACTCCATCCTGAAGTTCCACTAGCTGCATTTTGCCATCTTGAAAATTAAAGACCGCCAAATCGGTAATTAACCGATGAACGACATTTTTGCCTGTCAACGGCAATGAGCATTCTCGTTTAACTTTCGACTCACCATATTTGTTCGTATGTTCCATAATGACGATGACCTTTTTCGCGCCGACAACTAAGTCCATTGCCCCGCCCATCCCTTTTACTACTTTTCCGGGAATCATCCAGTTGGCCAAGTCCCCCTCTTCCGAGACTTCCATTCCACCGAGAATCGCCAAATCAATATGCCCGCCGCGAATCATCGCAAAGCTTTCCGCACTATCAAAAAATGTCGCACCTACTTTTGCTGTGACCGTTTCCTTCCCGGCATTGATCAGATCTGCATCGACTTCTGTTTCTGTTGGGTACGGCCCAATTCCGAGCAGTCCGTTTTCCGACTGCAGCATCACATTATAATGCTCAGGAATTTCATTGGCGATTAGAGTTGGCATGCCGATACCTAAATTTACATATGTTCCATCCTGTATTTCCTTCACTGCGCGTCGGATAATTTTCATGCGTGCATCCATTATGCTTCCTCCCTTACAGTGCGGCGTTCAATGCGTTTTTCAAAAGACTCGCTATGGACAATATGCTGCACATAAATGCCTGGCAGATGAATTTCGTCCGGATCCAGTTCGCCTGTTTCGACAAGCTGCTCCACTTCGACAATCGTCACTTTACCTGCTGTCGCACAAAGCGGGTTAAAATTACGCGATGTTTTACGGAAAACGAGATTTCCGGAGCGATCGGCTTTCCATGCTTTCACAAGCGCAAAATCCCCTGTAATCGCACGTTCAAGCAAGTATGTTTTGCCGTCGAACTCCTTTGTCTCTTTCCCCTCAGCGATTGGCGTACCAACACCTGTTGCCGTATAAAATCCTGGTATGCCTGCACCCCCAGCACGAATGCGTTCCGCTAATGTGCCCTGTGGTGTTAATTCCACTTCAAGCTCGCCGTTTAAGAATTGCTGTTCAAATGTTTTATTTTCCCCTACATATGAAGCAATGATTTTCGTAATCTGCTTGTCTTGCAATAGAACGCCGAGCCCGAAATCATCGACACCGCAGTTATTGCTGACAACCGTCAGATTTTTTGTTCCTTTATCTTTTACAGCCTGAATTAGATTTTCCGGAATACCGCATAACCCGAAGCCCCCCACTAATAATACAGCTCCATCGTCTATTGCCTGAATCGCCTGTTGTACAGAAGCTACTACTTTGTCCATGTCCTTATCCCCTTTCACATCCATACAAAATATTCTATAAAAAGACGAAATTCCCTTTAAAAATCTGTTTTTCTATTTTCCGTTGGCAGTTTGGCTTGGTGCGTTTTCTAATAAACTTTGAAATGTTCTAATATATTTTTATTTGTTCTAATAAACAGCCGGTTTTCTAATATATTCCCGAGATGTTCAAATAAGTCGGCTCTTTGTTCTAATATCCTCGATGCATTTTCTAATATCTGCAGCCGTTCTTCTAATAAACCACTCCCTTGTTCTAATAAAACCCACACCCGCCTCCCGCTGCCCCCTTATCCAGGCAAAACTACAGTCATCTTGCCGACAACATAACCGATTTTCTAATAAATCCCCCAGACTTTCTAATAACACTCCCTCTTCTTCTAATATCCCTTTCATTTGTTCTAATAAAATCAAGCCCCTCCTACCCCGTACCTCTGCGCTGCCTCGATTTTCTAATAACTCACCCTCTTCTTCTAGTAAATGCCCCACCCCCATACAAAAAAAGCCAAACCGCCCATAAAGAACAGTCTGACTTTGCTTTTAGTTTTGTTTTTCATGTGGGGCTTGGTAAATACCGATTTCTTTAGTATTCGGATCACGAACAATGCGCTGATCGTCTTTTAGCGGAATAATATCCGGATCTTCTGCATCGCTGCTTCGGCCAAAATCTCCTGCAACAGTTGTATTCGGTAATGCTTCATACTTTTTCTCAGGCTCAAATGGTACAGGGCGTTCATCCATTACCTCTTTATTAATAAGGTTCGAAGGATTAGAGCGGTTTGTAATCCAATCATCAAGTGTATGGCCTGTCCAATCTTCTTCATCAAATGGGTCGGTACCTGTTATTAGCAGTTTCCCGCCTTCTTCAATGATTTTTTCGTATTCTAGCCGCTTACTTTCCGGTAGACCAAGGCGGCGGATTTTCTCTTCGATTGGCGATTCCTTCGTCAATGCGGTTTTCACTATACTGCGGACACCATTAGTCGTAATTAACGACACTTGCTGATCACGTGCGATGGAGTGAAATTCATCTACATCCTTTGTTAAAAGATAAATATGTGTACCTTCCAATTCATTGTCCGGTCTGCGTAATTCCTGGAGTTTTTCTAGCAATTCCTGTTTCGTATAGGCAACATCAATTTTCTGTTTCGGCTCATCAAAAAACATTTGCATCCCTCCATTAAATTATTCGTAAGTACCTTTTCCCCATCTCCCCCATACAAAACTTATTTTAAAATAGTATCCGTTTGTTCTACCGCTAAAGTGTAATGCATTTTTTCGCTCTTTTTGATTATTTATTTACTCAAAAACAATGTTTCCCACTCACCACTCAACACCTTGAAATATTCTGTTGATTGCTTCAGATAACGCTTCATTTTAAACTATATCTAGTAATCAACAAGTTGTTCAATACTTATCTGGAGGAATTATATATGAATAAAAAATCAAAAATAATTTTAGCCGTTTCACTAGCCATTATTGCGTTTATGATTGGAAAAGCGTTTATTTTAGATGAGTCCAGCAAAATATATTTGGTCATCTTCGCCTTTGTCGGATTAGGACTCGCTATGCTGCGTCTCTTTATTAATGGGATGATCAAAAAGATGAAGGGTAAACCTGTCGGAGTGAAAGTGATGTTCTTTGCCGTTCTTCTTGGCTGTGGTATTCCGTTTCAGAACTGGTTCCGTACAGATATTTTGCTTGCGATGGACCGCGAATATT
Organism: Solibacillus sp. FSL W7-1436; assembly: GCF_038007305.1. Classification (NCBI taxonomy): domain Bacteria; kingdom Bacillati; phylum Bacillota; class Bacilli; order Caryophanales; family Caryophanaceae; genus Solibacillus; species Solibacillus sp. FSL W7-1436. The sequence goes on along the minus strand of NZ_JBBOWV010000001.1, from coordinate 1,793,180 downwards.
TAGTGCCTTGTATTGTCGTAACTGTTGCCAGCGTATTTTTCATGACAGTTCTTTCCGGCGTAATCTCTCAGCGTAAACGCGCAAGTCAAATAGAAGAAATGACAATAGAACAATAGCGAAATCCCGTTGAAAAGTTCAACGGGATTTTTTTCGCATCTATCAAATCAACGTTTCGATTTTTTCATAAATTTCTTTCAGCATCATATCATAACGATCACCGTTTAAATAAAAATTGCAAACATAGGTACCTCTTTTTCTCTCTGCCAATTCATCCCCTGCCGGAATTTCATTATGTATATAAAGCGTTGAATGTGAACCATTTATAAGATTTTGAAAATGCAATGTATCGTACGTTATATTTTCTTTCGTAAAAGCAAAATGACCTTTCGCTGCTTCATAATAAACGATCGGAATGATTGACCCCTCATAAACCTTAATATATTCATCTCGAGAAGCTTGTCCAAATGCGGTTGGTGTAATAAACAGTGCATCAAATTGTAAAGTAGAATCGGTAACCGCTTCTTCAAGTGCCTCGAATGTAATTTCCACAATTTCTATATTGGTATTATATTGATCGTGAAACTCTCCTAAAACAGCAATTTTTAACGGCTTCCCGTCATACGCGACTATTTCCTTCGAACACCCTGCCAATAATAGAAGCCCGAGCAGAAATAATACTTTTTTCATTTATATCTCATCCTTTCTTAGATGAATTGTATACTAGGTTGCTGTCATTCCTTGCAAATTATTCATCAGGGAATAATTAAAGGAGCTGCCAGCATGATGCCGCAACTCCTTTGCTTTTTTAGGAATATAAAAAAATGCACAAGGAAATCACCGTTTCCCTATGCATTCAATCTTATTATTGACCAAATTCCGTTACGAATTCAGAAAGCTCTTTACGTACTCGTACATTTGGCACATTATCGTAATAACCGAACTGGAACATTGAAATGACACGTTCATGCGGCTGTGCGTTTAATGCTTCACGGAATTTCGGGTTGTCCAGGAAGCCAGGTGTTTTCCAGCAAGTACCGATGCCTTTTTCCCATGCCAGTAGTTGCACATTTTGTAAATAGCAAGCTGCCGCTGCATAGTCTTCCAATCGTTCTTTTTGACGAACATCTTCTGTCACAAGCACAATTGCGTATGCACCGGCCAATGTGAATTTTTTCATTTGTATAGCAAGCGCATCTTCCGAAAGCTCCTGCCATTTCGGAACTGCAAGGTCTCGAAGCAGCTCATGTACTTTTGGCAGCTGTTCCTCTGCACCTACTACGATGCGCCATGGCTGACGGTTACCGTGATTCGGTGCCCATTTTGCATCATCCAAAATTTCCATTACCGCCTTTTTGTCAACCTGCTGCCCATTAAACAGCTTAATCGAACGGCGTTGCAATACTGCGTCTCTTACTGATAAAGTCATCGCCAAATCCTCCTTCAATTACTACTATTACATTAGCATGAATGATCTATAATTAACATATTCCATGGTGTGAATTCTATTAAAAAGTTCATTATTGGGCAAGTGATTAAAAAAGCGGAAAAACTCCGCTTTTTCCATCTCTGTTCTCTCCCAAACGCCCCTTAAAACTCATCCGCTATATGGAAATAGTAATACTGCATGTTCGGAGTATAAGCAGTGGAATCTTCATACGTATAGAGGCGGTCGCTGCTGTTCGATGTATGGGCATTTACATACGGAACCCCCTCCTTTATACGCGTCACAATTGTACTGTGATCGATGCGGCCGTCCCCCGTAAAATCATAAAAAATAACATCCCCAAGCTGCAGTTCACTTGCCGAGTTTACCCTTGTCGCACGTAAGCCTTTCGTGGACGTTTCCAAATACCAGCGAAGGGAATGCGCAACAGACCAGCTATAACTCCAGCGCTCCGGTTGTCCGATCATCCACCAGCCCTGCCCCCGATTCGGTGCCCCCCACATTGGAGCCCCTCCAGCACGTAAACATTGGGAAATAAAGTTCGTACAATCGTCCCGAAAGACCGGATATTCGGGATTAAAGCTGTCCCACCATCTATTTGCATAAGCAACAGCAGCCATCCGATTATAAGTAGGCAACGATCTTCTCCTTTTTTCACAGCGTATGTCGAGTACTTTCTAATTATGAAAGTGTTATGAATGTAGAGCAAAAATCCCCTGTTTTTGTAAATGTTTGATACAATTATTTTATGGAAATATGAAACGGTTAGGGGGAATTATGATGACACAACATGCAGAAAGGGAAATTTTTCTTCCTATAGCCCTTTGCGATAAAAAAGGTAATTTAAATCCGGAAGCAATCGGTTTTGCACGAAGACCTATTATCGACAGTAATTTGTCAGGGCATTTTATGCGCAAGAAAAAATGGAATTACTGGTGTGTATATGGTGAGGAGATTTTATTTTCCGCGACAATCAGTCATATGGATTACGCAGCTGTATGCTTTGTTTATTTCCTCGAATATGAAACACAACGTTACTTCGAAAAAACAATCTTAATTCCGCTTGGGGCAAAAGTAAAAATGCCGACACAAGTGCTGGAAACAATTCAATATAAAAATTCTGAAATGTCCATCCAACTTACATACTTCAACCGCGAGACCCATTTAACAGTGACTGCGCCTGATTTTGACGGTGACCCTTTACATGCCGAGCTGACAATTGCACATCCGAAAGATGATGACTCACTCAATGTGGTCATTCCATGGAATCGCCGAACATTCCAATTTACGGCGAAACATCACACATTACCAACTACAGGAACGGTAAAAATCGGAAACCGCACCTTCACGTTCACACCGGAAGAAAGCTTTGCCGTACTTGATTACGGCCGTGGTGTATGGCCTCGTGAAGCAATATGGAACTGGGGTATGGCATCACAGCGAGTACGTGGTCAGCGGATTGGATTAAACTTTGGCGGTAAATGGACGGATGGAACAGGCATGACCGAAAATGCCATCTTTATCGACGGTGAAATGATGAAGATTCATGAAGATGTTCTGTTTCACTATGATCGCACTAATTTTATGCATCCTTGGACGATCAAAACAAAATTCAGCGGACGCGTCAACTTAACTTTCACGCCATTTTTTGAACGGGTGGCAGAAACGAATGCGAAACTCATTGTTTCCTCTGTTCATCAGATGGTCGGTTATTACGATGGATTTATTCAGCTCGATGATGGCAAAACACTGCATATCCAGCAAATGCTTGGCTGCATTGAAGAACATGTTGCAAAGTGGTAACACGTTAGGGGGAAAAATTAATGACAGCTCAAGATTTTAAGCAGGAACAACAGCGTCTGCATGAAACGATCCATTATATGGATCAGATTTTAAATAGCTCGAAGAAGGATATTGAAACGGCACAGGAAAATATCCGTACTGCGATGGCCAATGTTGAGTATTTGGACTCCAGTGACAGCTTCCTGAATATTTTAATGAATACACGTTTTTTCGAGCTTGCCCGTAATCAAAAAGAAGGGTTGGAAGCGATTCGGCAAAAACCGTATTTTGCACGAATTCATTTCCAGCGTGAAAATGAAAACGAGGAGTTTCTTTATATCGGAAAGACTTCACTTTTCCATAGCGAAACCCATGAACCGATTATTGTTGACTGGCGCTCCCCTGTCGCAAACGTCTATTACGATGGCCGCCTTGGTGATATTTCTTATGATGTCCGGGATGAAACACATTCCGGTCATTTGTTTGCCAAGCGCCAATATAAAATTGAAAACGGCGAGCTGATCAATTACCGGGATGTCGATTTAACAACAAATGATGAGCTCCTTCAAGAAGCGCTTGAAGGGAAAGCAGATGTCCGGTTAACCGAAATTGTCTCTACTATCCAGAAGGAACAAAACGAAATTATCCGTGCACATCTTCGTCAGCCGATCCTTGTACAAGGTGCAGCTGGTTCAGGGAAAACAACAATCGCCCTGCACCGGATTTCGTATTTCCTTTACACAATGGGCGAGCATTTCAATCCTGAGCAATTGATGATACTTGCACCAAACCGGTTATTTATCGACTATATTGCTGATGTATTGCCTGAGCTTGGCGTCGATAAAATTTGCCAAACAACGTATGCGCAATATGTCCTTGATGCACTGAATTTAAAGCTAAAACTGCAAAATCCGAATGAACAGCTCGAGCAGCTCATTGCAAACCCTTCCGTACAGCAAGAGAGTGCCATAATTGCGAAAACAAAAGGCAGTCCATTTTATGAACTGATGATGAACCGTTATATCGAACACCATGAACAGAAGCTAGCGGCATTGTTTGATGATGTATTCATTGAAAAATACCGCATTATGAAGGGCGAGCATTTACGAAAGCTGTTTTTAGTGGAATTTCATTATATGCCTGTGGAAAAACGGCTTGAACGTATTAAAAAGGTAATTCAAACAGAGGTAAAACGGAAAACGGCAGCAGTGCTCGCGACATTGAATACGCGTTATGAAGATGCGATCGGTCGTGCGCTAAACGGCATGCGGGACGCAGACAAACGCCGGCGTACAGTAACAAAGCTGATTGATGAACGGGATGCCCGCATTCCAAAAATTAAACAGGAAGCCAAATCCGTTGCAACAGTCTATATGAAAAAATTCCAGAAAGTAAAAGTGAAACAGATGTACCGTGAGCTTTTGACGAATCGGGAATTGCTCGGTGAAGTTGCTCCTGAATGGCCTTTTGAAGAAGTGGTGCATTTTATAAAAGCGCATCAGAAAGAACGTTGGGTGCTGGAGGATTTGGCGGCACTTTACTTTTTACAGGCTAAAATTAAAGGTATCGATGACAAGTGGAAAATGCGCGTCGTTTTTATCGATGAAGTTCAGGACTACAGCTATTTCCAGCTTGCTGCACTAAAAGCCGGGCTTGAAACGGATATGTTCACAATGGTTGGAGATCTTGCCCAAGGGATACACAGCTACCGGTCACTGACAGAATGGCAGCCAGTACTCTCACTTTTTCCGCGCGCAACGTATGCAACACTTCAAAAAAGCTACCGAACAACAATTGAAATTATGGACGTTGCCAATGAAATCCTGAAGCAGATGGATGAGGATCTACCGCTTGTTGAACCTGTTGTCCGTCACGGGAAAGTACCGGAATTCATCGCCGCAGAAAGTTTTAATGCGGCTATAATTCAAGACGTTCTTGTAAAGATTCGAGACAATCAGCATCAATCTATTGCACTTATTTGTAAAACAACCGATGAAGCCGTTCAGTTAATCGAACAGCTTGAAAACTCGGATATCCCTGCCCAGCTGCTCGACGAAAATTCAGCAATTGATCAGCAAAAACTTCTTGTTATCCCAAGTCATTTGGCAAAAGGTTTAGAGTTTGATGCGGTCATTCTCACGTCATTTGATACATCTTATGATGACAATCCGCTTGACCGGAAACTGCTCTATGTTGCCTTAACCCGTGCCATGCATGAGCTTTATCTGATTGGTCCATCAAAAGAGGCTTTTTTGATGAAGTGAATGATGCATAACATGCAATTTTAAAGAGCGTACTCATATAGCTTCTTATTTTATTCCGGTATATTTTGGCGAAGGCCGCATAGCAGCAGTAAAGGCACACCGTTAACGATGCGCCTTTACTGCTGCTTTTTTTTTGCGACATGAGAATTCGCCAAATCCATTGTGTCCCTCTTTATACCGTTAAAAGCTAAAAAGCGGCGCTTACAGTGGTAGGCGCCGTATCAACGCACAAAGAGCCACCATCTTAAAACAAGTATAAATAGTAATAAAAAAACGTTCAGATAATCCTGAACGTTTACTTTGTATGCAGTTGAATCTACTTCGCTTACGATCCAATATAAATGTAATAATCGAGCTGTGATGACTTCATGAACCCGGCCTTTTCATATACATGAAGGGCTGCCATGTTTTCGACTTCCACATCGAGTAAAATTGTCTTGTCACCCGACCGAAGCGCATAGTCTTTCACTAAATTTAAAATTTGCGTGCCGATTCCTTGGCGCTGTCTTTTCGGAGATACCGCAAATGCCGTAATCCACTGTACTTCGCCTTCTTTGCGGGTCGTCACTGTTCCAACGACTTCCCCATCAATTTCGGCTGTCCACATGACAAGGCCTTCTGTTGTTGTATTAAATTCGATCAGTTCCAATGATTCTTCACGAATATCGCCGAATGCATCACTGAAAATTGAAACAAGTGCTTCCGTGTCCTTTTGCATAAACGGGCGTAAAGAAACAGGTCCCTCTTTTTGCAAAACTTCCGCACGGGCTTCCAATGTAGCTTCCGAAAAGCTGTATAAATACCCGTTATTTTGAAGAAATTCTTTGCCGTAATAAGAGCCTTCCACGACTAATGCAAGCTCTCCTTCACTTTCACGCATCGCCAATCCTTCTTTCAGCACATTCAATATTGCCGTACCAATTCCGAGCTGACGATACATTGGTGCAACGAGCATCGACCATTCATACGTATTTAACCCCATCAAGTCGACCGCAGTTCCTGCTCCTACCAGCAGATTCTTCTCATCATCATATACAAGAACATAAAATCCCCGCATTTCATAGCTTTTCGCTACCGGTAAATTCATAACTTGATTTAACAGTACGCCATCACAAACGGCCGCCGATTTGCATAATTTCTGTACTTCTTCATATGTTTCTTCATCTAAAGGAAACGACACTGTTATTGCCGATAAATTCATTCTTTCTACTCCAATTCTAACTACTATAATTTCTTTATTTTAGTAAAGCTGTCGAAGTAACGCAACACTCGCGCATGAATCCGTTCAAATTTATCTTCATGCAATTATAATTCCCTTTAAAAACAAAGTAACTTCGTGATACAATTTTTCTAGTAAATATGCATAATTTTAACTACTTATTACCCAATAATAAGGTATAATAATCCTATGCATGATTACTTTTTACAAAAAAAAATTCATCTTAAATGACTAAACGATGTTATTTAATTATAATTACAATATGAATTAATTAATTAAGGAGACTTAACTTATGACAAAAGAACAAATCTATTCTACTAGTACCGAGCCACTACTAGATACCCCTTTTCCTTCTTTTGTACTTTTGCCTAATGGTACACTCGTTCATGGAAATCTCCGTCATTTAGACTATCCAATAAAAGAGACAAAAGAACTAATCGGAAATTCCATACACGACACGCTATTTTCAGAAGTAGGTGACGATGTCATTGAATCCATTTTAACAAGTTCGGTAGCGTTATGTTTACACAACATTCCTCTTTCACTGAAAGGTAAGCCTTCCAAAACTTGCACCCTTTATACGAAGCCGACAATCTTTGCTAATGAACAGGCAATTTCTGTTCTTTGTATTCCAAATGAAGAAGTTCGTTTAATGGATGAAGAACAGCAACATTTAGTCGATCTTAAGAACGGGATTCATCAGTCTTTCATGACCGTTACACTTGACCAGGACGGCTTTATTACCCAGACAAATCAGTCGTTTTTAACAGCAAGCCGCTGGACACCGAAACGGGTTATCGGGAAAACATTGTGGCAATTGTTCCCGCAAAATCCCGAATCAGAAAAGGTAGTCCTGGAAATTTGGAAAACACTGCAAAATGGACAAGTATGGCAAGGTGAAGTTGAGAAACTGACAAAGGATGAGCAGCTTTACTGGGTACATTTAACGGCGATTCCGATGATGGGCCAAACATCTGAAAAAAACGAGTATTTGCTGATTGAACGTAATATTACAAACGAGAAAAAGATTCAGTTCCAACTGGAGAAAATTGCATATATCGATACAGAAACAGGAATGATGAATGTTCACCGCCTGGAAAAAATCATCGGGGAAATGATTGAGGAAGAGCGCCATTTTTCATTCGTTTATTTAAGTATCGATAAGTTTTACACAATTAAGGATTTACATGATGGCGTAGCCGGAAATTCCCTTATCTTAGAGTTTACGAAACGCATGAAAATGTATTTCCAAGATAGTACGATGGCTCGTATAAATGAAAGTGAATTTGTCGTAATTACACCATTGCCAGAATGGTTTACACAAGGTTTCCTGAATTATTTACAGCAAAATCCAATCTACAGCGGTAACGTAGCAGTCCCACTTTCATTAAGCGGCGGGATTACACGCTTCCCGGAAGATCAAATGACATTCTCTCAATTAATGAAGGCATCATTGGCTACCATCGCTTCTGTAAGGAGCGCGGGCGGTGACAGCATCGTTTCATTATCAAAATCTTCACATGCTGCATTAAACCGCAGATCGATAGTTGAAAAGCGGTTACTGCTTGCACTAGATCAGAAAAACCTGCATGTTCTGTACCAGCCTCAACTTGATTTAGGAAGCGGTAAAATTACTGCTGTCGAAGCATTAGTCCGTTGGGATGATGAAGAAATCGGTGCTGTTTCACCTGATGAACTGATTCCTATTGCGGAAGAGACAGGCCTTATTAATAATATCGGTTCGTTTATGCTGGAAAAAGCATGTGAACAAGCGGTCCTATGGAAAAATGCAGGTCACGCGATCAAAGTTAGCATCAACTCTTCTGTACGCGAGTTCCGTGATAAAAATATGGCCAAGTCCATTTTGGAAACACTTGAACGTACTGGATGTCCCGCAAATTTACTGCAAATCGAAATTACCGAAAAGTTTGCGTTGGAAGCTGAAGCTGAATCGGGCATTATTAAGCAAATGCGTACACTTGAAAATGAGGGCATCGTCTTTGCGCTGGACGACTTCGGTACAGGATACGGCTCGTTCCGTTACATGCAGCTTCTGCCGATTTCTATCTTAAAAATTGACCAGACATTTATCCGCGCACTGAAATCGGAAAAAAACCAGCAGCTCGTAAATGGTATGGTACAACTAGGAAAATCAATGAATTTAACGGTTGTAGCGGAAGGTGTGGAAACAGAAGAACAAATGCAGTTCCTGACAAGCATCGGCTGTGAGGTCATCCAAGGTTACTTTGTAAGCAAACCAAGCTCTATCGAAGAAATCACTTCATTACTAGGATAAATAAAAGCTCGTAAGGCAACTGATGATCAGTGCTTTACGAGCTTCTCTTTTTTACTTTTGTAAAGGACTGAATCGAAGTTCTTCCTTTTCTCATTATACGCAGGATGATCTGCATCATTACTTCCGCAAATACAAGCCCCATCGCAATCGCGCCGGAAATCATAAATGCGCGCATCCCATTTTCCAGTCCAGCAATATAATCGAGCTCCATCACATTGCGCATTGTACTGTAAGCAATGCCCCCGGGTACTAGCGGAATAATTCCGGAAACACTGAATATAATCATCGGCATCCTAAATCTGCGCGCAAAGAAATATGCTACTAATGAAACGACAAACGCACCAAGAAAAGATGCGCGTACATCATCCAGTCCACTTTCGAAAAGAACATAATAGACAGCCCACCCTACAGCACCGACAAAACCACATGCCGGGATTGTTTTGATCGGGGCATTAAAAATGACCCCAAAACAGGCGGTTGCAATAAAACTAATAACGACTTGAGCCAGCACATGCTCCACCAACGAACGCTCCCCTCCACTCAATCATATATTGGAATGATCGTACTTCGAATTGATCCAAAAAACTTATAGCGAAAGAACAAGCGCAACACCTGAACCAATCGCAAACGCTGTTAAAAAGGCTTCGGCACCCTTTGCCATCCCTGCCGTGAAATGTCCTGCCATCAAATCGCGGACCGCATTCGTAATGAGCAGACCCGGCACTAAAGGCATGACCGAACCGATAATAATTTTGTCTATTTCCGTACCGACATTAAAATGTACTGCGGTATATGCAACAGCAGCCACTCCTACCGATGCTAAAAACTCAGAGAAAAACTTGACACGGGTCATATTATGAAGAATCGTCACAATATACAGGCCGACGCCTCCTGCAACAAAGGCCGCCGGAATATCCGAAAACGTTCCTTTAAACAGCAGTAAAAAGGCGCTGCTCGCTAAACATGCTGCCAAAACTTGAATGGAAATCGGTAGGAAATAATTTGTTTTTTCTATCTTCTTTAACTCGTCATACGCCTGCTCTAATGTTATCATTTGAGATGTAAGCTTACGTGAAACATTGTTTACAAGCACAATTCGATGTAAATCTGTAATTCGTGTTGGAATCGATGTAATTTGTGTAGGCTGCGTTTTACCTAGAGAGAAAATAATACCTGTCGGCGTAACATAGCTTTGTGCATTCATCATATTTTGAGAACGGGCCATTCTTAACATCGTATCTTCAACTCGATACGTTTCAGCACCGCTTTCAATCATAATACGGCCAGCAAGCAAAAAGCAGTCGAGCGCCAGTTCAGTATTTTCACCATTCATTCAAGGGACCCCCTTCCACTTCTTAGCTCATATTACTTGAAGCAATCGGAAAATAACAGTCTTTTTTCATGCAATTTATGCTGACAGAACAATGTATTCCCTTAAAATTTACAGTGACTATCCTTTTGGACACAGATAATAGATTAACCCAATTAGAAAGGAACCCGATACACCATGACAAACCCTTACAGAAAACGGCGTGGTCCTTGGATTGACTTACTTCTTATTGGCGCTATCGGTTTTTTAGGTGCCATTATCGTTTTTTTAACTTTTTTAAGCGATGATCCGATTTTCGGGCCCAGCGATAAAACATCCGCTCAAGAACATACGATCACGGAGGAAGCATCACAATTCCCCGGAATAAAAATTGTCACAGACCGTTCTGATGACAAGATGGTGCCCTATACCGTTCAATATCCGCTAACGGAATATGAAGCTTTCAATAAAGCGGTAACGACTTATATAGAAGAGTCAAAACAATATTACATAAGCATGATGCGTCTGCAGCAGGACTCAAAGAAGTTAACAGGCGATTTAAAGATAACTGTCGAAACATTCGAGCATGATCATTATTACTCCTTTGTTTTAACGAATAATACGATTTTAAATACCGAAGAGAAGCAAACAACGATTCAAACGTTTCTAATTGATTATGAAACAGGCTATCTGTTTGATATTCGCGACCTTTTAAATGAGGATTTAGAAAGCCTGAAAACTTTTGCTGCTCATATCCAATCGGAAATGCTTAAAAGTCCAGCTTATAAAGAGTATGTATTAGAAAAGGAGCTCGCATTCGCTACCGAGCCAAAATGGCGTTTATTTAAACGTTTTGCATTGAAAGATGAATCTCTTTTCATTTACTTTAATAAAGGTGAAGTGGCAAAACCGGAAGCAGGTGTACCGGTAGTTGAAATTCCTTTATCATTCATCAACCCGCTTTTAGCATCTGATTTCCAAATAGCGATGCAATCCGAAAATACGATTATTCCTAGTGATAAGGGTTCATCAAAAAAACGGATCGCCCTTACGTTTGATGACGGTCCACACCCGGAAGTAACGAAACAGATTTTAGTCCTTCTGGAAAAGTACAATGCCAAGGCGACATTCTTTATGCTAGGTAGCCGGGCACAATATTATCCGGGCTTAGTACGTGAAGTGCTTGATAGCGGTCATGAACTCGGTAATCATACGTGGTCACATCCCGTTTTAACAAAAATGTCTCCTGCTGAAATTGAAAAGGAGTACAATTCCACAGAGGAAGCGATTATCCATGCAACGGGCGAAAATTCAACGGTTTTCCGTCCTCCATATGGGGCGATTAATGAGGAAATTCGTAACGCCATCCCATGTAAATCAGTTAACTGGACGATTGATACACTTGACTGGAAATACCGCGATTCAGAAAAGCTGTTCCCGATGGTGAAAGAGGTATTGCATAATAACGCGATCGTGTTAATGCATGACATTCATCAATCTACAGCAGATGGACTGGAGCCTGTCCTTGCATACTTACAAAAGGAAGGCTATGAATTTTTAACGGTTTCTGAAATTTTGCCGTATCATTAAAAGTAACTTAAAAAAAGAGTGGTGATTTTTAATCGCCACTCTTTTTGTGTTAATCCTCAAATGCTTGTACTTATTCCTCACTTGAGTGAAGTTAATCCTCACTTTTATTGGGATAATCCTCAGATGCTTGCACTTAATCCTCAATTGAGAGCAATTAATCCTCACTTCTCATTAGACCATACTCAAACGCTCAAATCACCTGACCTTTTACCCCTTGCTGTTCCAGTTCCTGACGTGCATGTTTTGCAAATTGTACCGCATGATTATTACGTCCGATTTGCGCCGTGTTGCACAGCTCATCCCAAAATAACCTCTTCATTTCGAATTGGTCACACTCGAGCAAGCAGAGCAGGCTTATTTTCAGCTGAAGCAACAGCGGCGGTTGTTAGAAACCCTTTTGAGAAACTAGACGTTTCTCAAAAATTCATGAATACCATCCGCAACCTCTCTTAAAACCTCGCCAACTTTTTTCCTCTTCAATGTTTAAAAAAAGTTAATAAAGGTTATAAACCACTATCGCGAAATAATTAAAATAAGAAATAGGAGATGGAAATTATGAGTTTTATTTGGTTCTTAATAATTGGCGGGGTTATCGGTTGGCTAGCAGGAGCAATTTTAGGTAAAGATGTCCCAGGTGGAATTATCGGTAATATTATCGCAGGTATTGTTGGTGCATGGATTGGTGGTATGCTTCTAGGAAGTTGGGGACCTAAAGTTTCTGATTTCTATATCGTCCCAGCTATCATAGGTGCAATTATACTTGTGTTCGTTGTAAGCTTTATTATGAAATCGATGCGTAGAGCTTCGTAACATTTATTTTTAAGTAAATCAGATATAAGTAATTTAAAGCGGTCCTTCCTAATATTGGGAGGACCGCTTTTTCATTTTTGATTCTCTAACCTCAAATTCCCCCATTAAACATTAACTGTAACTTTTTTGTAACCCTTTCTCCAGAACCATATCCTATTATTAAGATGCGTTATTATAAATTGCCCACCCCAAAAATAAAAAGCATAGAATGGAGAATTTATTATGAAAAAAATAACAATATTATTAATGGCCCTTGTTTTTATAGGAAGTATTTTCGTAATTAATAATGAAAATGCTCAAGCAGCGGATTTTGAAAAAGCTTTTGCAAAGAAAACAATACTCGTAAAATCTGCGCCCGGTGAATCCTATAAAACGCTCGGTAAACTGAAAGCAAAAACTTCTGTGAAAGTATACGGTGGTGTTCCAATCGGTACGGATCAGAAAGACTCATCGAACGCTGATCAATATGGCTGGTCAAAAATTATGTATAAAGGCAAATATGCATATGTACCAACACATGAACTAAAATTTGAGCATCCATCAGCATGGGCGCCGAGTGTGAAAGCGAAAGCCATCGCCGAAATCAAGGAACAATTTGTTTCGAAGAACGATAAAATACGTTTAGTGTACGACAAAAATTCTTACTATGAAGTGTTTATCCAGAAGGATGGCAAAGGTGAGTATCAATATTTAGTCTACATCAATTGTAAAACCGGCTGGTGGCACGGGTGAATTCGTTCTAGAACCGGTTTAAAGGTAATAAGTGGTGTTACCCCGAATATATTAGATTACCTATCCATAGGTTGTTTCCCGGAGGTGAGCTGAAACTTATATTAGAACAAAAGTTTGGTTATTAGAAAATCTCGCTTCGATATTAGAAGATCAGGAAGCGATATTAGATAATCGGCAACACTTATTAGATGAAGCGCGAGATATATTAGAAAATCGAAAGTTTATTAGAAGAAATAAAAATATATTAGAACATTTTAAGATTTATTAGAACTTCCAGCTGCCAGCACCGCCTCACGTTTTGAAACTAAAACGATTTTACTGTTCTCTTAGTTTATAAAGGTTTAAAGCTAACGCATAAGTTTTTGACTAAACGAAAAGAGGAAGCAAAATGAAAACGAAATGGCTTTTGAGTAGTAGTGCCGTGATAATGGGTTTGGTGGGGTTGGCAGGAACATTTATTCCCGAAGAAATTTCAAAAATATTAGGGATTGCCTCTACCCCTGTTACTCTGATTCTTTTGCAAATCATCGGTGGACTATATTTAGGATTCGCAATGTTAAACTGGTTCACACGTTCCGCCCTAATCGGAGGCATCTATAACAAACCCGTCGTATTAGGAAATCTGATGCATTGTATCGTTGTCTTTTTCGCCCTAATCCGGCAGTTGGCGGAGCAGTTTCATTTCTTACTCTTAATTTTGACATTCATTTATTTTGGGTTTGCCGTCTGGTTTACATTGGTTATGCGCTCGAACCCTTTAAGTAATCAATCAAAAATGCCTGTTTAACTTAGTAAACTTTTTTCGAATTAGCATTAAAAGGACCAAACACAAGTATGTTTGGTCCTTAAATTAATTTAGCTATCTTGATTTTATAATTCCTGTCTTAACGCCTGCATTACTTCAATTTTCGTTGCTTTACGTGCCGGGCGCAGACCTGAAATCATTGCCACACCGATACTGATCGCTGCAGCAATCACTACGAGCTGCCACGGAATCGCTGAAAATTGTACATTGTTGAATCCATCTTCGCCTGTTGCTGCCTTTAAAATAAGCGGCAATAGCGCATTCGATGCAAAGCTTACAATATATGAAATTGCAATTGCAAGAACTGTTCCAATAACTCCGATAAACGTACTTTCCATTAAAAACAGTCGTTGAATCAGTTTCGGGCTGGCTCCAATTGCTTTTAATACACCAATCTCACGTGTACGTTCTGTCACAGCCATTGTCATCGTGTTGAAAATTCCGATTGATGCAATCAATACTGCGATTGTTCCAACAAAAACAAGTCCGGCTTTCAATACTAGGAAAAAGACGTTTAACTCATCCAGCTGTTCTGTAACGGAATACACACCGTAACCTTTTCCGCGTAACTCTTCTAAAATCGGCTTTACATATTCCAAGCTTTCCGCATAAATATCGAAGCGCTCAGAAAATAGTTCAATATCACTGGCTACCTCTACATCGGTAATTACTTGGCTATACATATTTTCAATCACTTCACGTTGCTCATCCATCATATAAATCCTGTTTTCAGTTGCCCATTCATAAGCCGGCTCTGGCATAACACCGACAATCGTATACGTCATACGCTCTGACAGTACATCCGGTTGTTCATGTGTACTTAGAGCAATTTCTACTTCCTTGCCGATAAGCGAATCCTTGTACCCTTCTTCAGCACCGTCGTAATACGTGCCTTCCGCTTCCGCTGCCTTTGATTTTTCCTCGATTAATTTGCGGTCCGCTTCATTCAATAATGATTGGCCGAAATGATAGCCGACAATAATTTCCTTTTCGTTTTCAGGATATTTCCCTTCCGATAATGGTTTCGCTACCGATGCATAATCATTAAAGTCCAATAAACGCAGTGATGTAGACGTATCACGGTCCTCCATATAGCCTGCTACATTAGCATCCACACTAGTCGTTTTTAATACCGTTTGTACATTTTCTACCGCTTCAATATCCGCTACTTCCTCTGCGGTAAACACCGCTTGACTGCCGAGCACTTCTATTTGTGTCACCGTCTCACTCGATAAAATCTCATCTTCCATTGATTCCTGTAATCCAAAACCGATCGAGGCAAGCACGATTAAAAACGCACAGCCCATCGTTGCGGCAAGTACCGTCATAAATACACGCAGCTTATTTTTCTTAATATGCTGCATCACAAAATTTACCTGATCTTTAAATAGCATTGTGTTCACCTTCTTTCACCAATTGACCGTCATGCATCCGATAGCGCTTGTCCGCAATCATCGCTACTTCCTCATCGTGTGTAATAATAATAAATGTCAGATCCAATTCACGGTTCAGCTGCTGGATCAGTATTAATATATCTTGCTCTGTCTCTGAATCAAGGCTCCCTGTCGGCTCATCCGCCAACAAAATCGGTGCATTCGTCACAAGTGCACGGGCAATACTAACCCGCTGCTGTTGTCCGCCTGATAATTCATTCGGATAATGGTCAGTCACTTCAGTTAATCCGACCTTTTTCATGATTACTTCAACCCGTTTTCTGCGCTCCAATACGTTCATCCCTTGCAGTTTTAACGGTAACTCAATATTTTCAAATGCCGTCAAACTTGGCATGAGCTGGAAGTTTTGAAAAATAAAGCCGAAGTTTTCTAACCGGAACTTTGCACTCTGAACTTCATTGAATCCTGCAATCTCCTGTGCATTTACTACAATTGAACCGTGTTCCGGCTTCATAAAACCTGCCAAAATCTGAAGCAGTGTCGATTTACCCGATCCGCTTTTCCCGACAACCGCCACGATTTCCCCCTTCTTAACATCAAATGATACATCATTCAGTACCGGAACCTGTCTTTCCTTTCCGCGTTTACCGATAGAGAATGTATGTTGTAAGTTCGTTACTTTAATCATCATCGTTCACTCCTTTTCACTTAACTTTAGTGTAAAGGGCAAATCTTAATATTTAGAAAGGCTAAATATGAAGAAATTCTTAAGAAATCCTGAATCCCCTTTATGTTTTTTCGGACATGAAAAAACCACAAGCACAATTCCACCTGTGCTTGTGGTTGAATCTTTTTTAGAAACCTACCATCTTTTGCTTTTCAAATGTTTTACCGTTGAAGCTCGTCACTTTTGAACGGGATACTGTAAATAGCTCATCTTCAATATAAAGAAGACGCTGTACAACATTATACGAATCTTCATATTGTTCACCAGGACGCGCCTTTTCGATCATATCCGCTGCTAGCTCAATTCCTTTAGTTGTTACTTTGTAAATATGAGCACCTGTTCCTTCATATTTCAGCTGGTCTTCCTCATCTGTTGGCGAGTAAATCGTAACCGGGAAGCCGTAATAATTTTGACGCGAATCTCTGAACAGTGCTTTATGGTCATACTGCACAGGAGAATAAGTACCGCGACCACCGATTATAACCGCTTGCTGTTCTTTCGGGTTATTGAAATCCGTCACGTCAAACAGGCTCAGTTTCATTCCTTTTGTATAGACAATCGGCTCTTTTGAACCTTCCTCCATCTTCACTTCCGTATCATAACCAATACCTAATAAGTGATTTTCACCAATTGGATGCAAGTAATTACTGAAGCCTGGAATTTTTAGCTCCCCTAACACTTTCGGTGCTTTCGGATTTTTCGTATCAATGACAAAGAGCGGATCTGTTTCTTTAAATGTCACTAAATACGCTTTGTCTCCCATAAAGCGAGCAGAGTAAATGCGTTCCCCCTTTGCAAGATCATTGACCGCACCTACTTGTTTTAGGTTTCCATCCAAAATGAAGAGATGGTTTTTCGAATTGGCTGTTGTTCCCCATGCACTGCCTTCTGTAGTAGCGATACGGACATGCCCGTCGTGCTCATCCATTGAAAATTGATTTAATACAGAACCAGCAACTTTACCTTGTGCTGTCATTTTCACTGCTGTTTTATCAATAGAAATTTTATAAATTGTCGTTTCGCTGTTTTGATTTACCGGCATTGTGCTCGTTACCGTATCTTCAAGAGATGTGCTCTCCAATGCAGGCCAGAAGCGGTAATGATTCATCGAAGCAATATAGATTGCGTTTTCTGACATGTACAATTGCCCGCTGTTACCTAGGAAGCTCTCTGTTTTCCATGCGTTCGATTTTACATTGGACATATCGATCGCTGATACGATCAAATAATTCGGTTCATTGCTTTCAGGCAGCATACGAATTTTATCGACCGGCATAACAGTTTCCTTCCCCCCGTCGTACGTAGATGGACGGAGCTCTACATCCGGATTTTCCTGCAGCAGCCAGTAGTTCGGCATACGACTAGATACAACGTACAAATAGTTGCCGGCTTTACGGATACTCGTAATATCTCCGTCATGCCCGACTTCTCGTACTAATGTAGGATTTTTTGCATCTCTCACATCATAAAAGGCAATTTTCGTTACTGATTTCCCGTCATAATGCGGCTCTCTTTGCGTTTCCACATACTGTGTGTATCCGATAATTAATGTATGGTCATGCAGCATTAAATGCGATGGATAAATATCTTTACCAACCTTTAAACGCTTTACAACCTCCATAGTTTTAGCATCAACAATGACTACTTTATTGTCGACTATCGAAAATATCGACTGGCCGTCCGTAATCGTTATATCGCCTTCTTCAATCCCTTCAACCTGATTGTTTGTTGTAGAGTAGCTCGGCCCGCCACTGCCCAAATCACTGTTTGCCATCGACATCGCCGATTCTTCCTGCACCATATCATTAAAGCGATTCGATACCGCATTTTCTTGCGCTGCAAACGCCCTAAAGTAGTCTTTTAAATCTTCTGTCGTAGTGAGTTTTTCCACTTTCCTTACAACTTCAAGTACTATCGACTGTTCCTGCTGGGACTTTGCATTTTTCGCATACGCAGTTTGCTTAATCACGAGCGTATATTTCCCTGCACTGAGTCCATCGACAGATAGAGCGGTCCCGGCTTTATCTACCGAAAATTTCACTTTAACGTTATTGTCGTTTTCATCGACAACTAGAATGGATCCATCTGTTAAACTTTTTACCGAAATTGGCTGCTTTAACGTAATGGAATACGTTTCCCCTTCGAATAAAATACCCGTAGCCTGCACTTCCGGATTTTTTGCGAACATAAAATAACCGAGTGCCAAAACCGCTACAAGTGATGCGACAAGCCCTATCCCGAAAAATTTGCCGTTTTTCATGTAAACCCTCCCTTTCCATACTTTGTATTAAATTAGACTGGGAAAGAGTGTAAAAGTTACAGAATTTTTTAAAATTTATACTAGACATTTCCATGGGTAAAATAAAGTTCTCTTTCGACCCGTTCGTTTGACTCTTCCATAAGCCGTTGCCAGCCAGTTGATGAACCAGCTGAACAACCAGCTTCATTAAAAAAAGCGGATGAAGTTATCGCATAATTTTGTTAAACTAAGGAAAAATACAACTCGTGCTTTTTTCAGGCACGAGTTGTATTTATGTAAGCGGAAATTAACATGTATAAAGTATAGGAGAATACTATGTCCATCCAAATTTATATATTGAGCAAGTTAGCGAAAGAAAGCAGTTATCCATATAAGCTAAAAAAAGAGCTGTCAGAACCGATTCCTTTTGATAAACTGGCGAACCTGACAGAAAGCAAGATCTATTATCATTTTGAGTCTTTGACAAAACAAGGACTTATCCAGCCAACTGAGATTATTAAAGAAGAAAATCGACCGGATAAGCAAGTTTTCGCTATTACAGAACAGGGTCTTGCATTGCTTCCAAACAAAATTTATCAGCTTTTCGAAAAAGCCGATTCCTTATCAGAAACAATTGTAGGTTTAATGAATCTGAACTTTGTGGATCGTGCAAAAATCATTATGATTCTTGATGAGAAATTACGAAAGCTTGAAAAGAAAAGAGATCATATTAAAAGCTTGAATATGCAGGTTAAGCTGGAGGGTCCTAAAAAAGAAGGTGGAGATTTTTTGACCGGCTATTTTATAAGTCGTTTAGAAAATGAAGGTGAGTGGATTTCTTCACTAATCGAAAAAGTACGGAATCAATCTATTTAAAAAAGCTTCGCATTCGGATGATTTAAATCATCGAATTGCGAAGCTTTTTTGCAGCATGGCATGTAGCTCATCAATTTTTAAAGAAAAGTTTTAAAATAGGTGTTGTAATTTCTTCAAATGACAATGAATTCTTCCTTCGCCTGTTATACCACTTGCGAACGGTTTCAACTACGCCGATCGGTACGGATTTCCCGTCAATTAAATGATAGTATTGCTCATAGCCCTTTTTTAAATGTTCCCACCTGAAATCATTACCGGACATCGTATATTCGGAAACATCGATTATTTTAGCTCGGCCGTTTTGCAACAGTATATTTTTTAAATGAATATCACGCGGGTTCAGCCCCTTGCTGCGCGCATATTCTCTTGCTTCTTCAACATCTTGTATTACCTGTTCCGGAATATGGATGCCTTCAAGAATGCAGTCAAAGAGCGTTTTCCCTTCCTCGTAACTTAATACAAGACAATTGTCGTTCGAGCCATAGCATGTTGAAAAGAAAGGCGAATTGTCTAACTTTCCGTAAACACCTTCTTCCAACATTACTTTTGCCGCTTTGTCTTTCGCATATAGTTTGAATGCATACGCCGGGACATTTTCGGACTGAAAAACTGCCGCATCTGTCCCGATCCCTACACATCTTACACCTTCTGCTTCACCAATGATTGTTACTGGCTCATTATTCGGATTGGATATAACATTTATTTTTGAAAGGGAATCCATTACTTTTTCGAAGTCCTTTACCATATCATCTCTCCCTTCATCAGCGTTAAAGAAAACTACATAATCCAATTACTTTTAAAGGGATTCTATATCGCTCATAATAAAATTCGTTTTTTTATATTAACTATATGTTTATTTAATGAGTTTAACATTAAAATCGCTAGTTCATGTAATCTACCGCTTTGTCCAATATGTAAAAAGCCCTTCACACCATTATGTGAAGGACCTTACCTATTTATTAACTAAGGCTTAATTATTTTTCACAATTTATTCCACAGGGGAAAGTTCGCTTTCTGTTACCCATTTATGATGCGTTACTTCTTCACCTGTTTCTGTATCTTTATAGCTCACCATATATACGGTCGTTTGCTCAACCGAATCGATTGTAGCTGTCGCGCCTTCCATCCCTTCCATGTGATCCGCATTTAATATGACCTCTTCACCGGAAGTGAATGGTTTTCCTCCGGCATCCTCAAGTTCTTCATGGATAACCCATTTATGATCTTCAACTGGCTCACCACCAGTTGTTGGGGTATAAGTAACCATATAGACAGTTGTATCAAATGCACCGGTAATTGTTGCTGTTGCACCGTCCATACCTCCCATATGATCAGCGTTTATCACCGCTTCACTACCAACAGGATATGTAGGTTCTTTCGCATCAGCCAGTCCTTCTGGTACTTCACCTGAACTTGAATGCTCCGTTTGGGTATGATCCATTTGTGAATGGTCCATTTCTTCCTTTGATTTTGAATCTTCTTCATTTCCACCGCAAGCCGCTAAAACAAACGCTGTACATAAAACAAGCGCACCTCTTACTAATCTCTTTCTTTTCATCGCTGCATTTCTCCCTTTTTTTCAATTTGCTTCCCAACTTATTATACCCCTCTAAGGTATAGGATAACCTTACAATTTTTTAAGATTACTTAAGTTAGTTTACTGAACAGAATAACGGGAAAATTAAAGTGGACAAAATGTAATGAGGAGGAATCGACTATGTCACATGAGCAACATCAACAATTGCTGCAAACTTTACATGAATGTATGGCCGCATGCAACCACTGTTTTGACGCCTGCTTAAAAGAGGATCATGTTCAGATGATGACGGAATGTATTCGTTTGGACAGAGAGTGCGCAGATATTTGCAACTACCTGGAACAGGCGATTTCCAGAGGTACACCTTTTATTTCCGAGCTGGCTGCCGTTTGTGCAAAAATTTGTGAAGCATGCGGAAATGAATGCAAAAAGCATGATCATGACCATTGTCAAAGATGTGCGGAAGCATGCTTTAAATGTGCGGAGGCATGTAAACAAGTTGCCTGAACATACGAAAAGTTGCTCCAGAATCATTTACAAAAGGAGCAACTTTCATATGTTTAAATATTAATTTTCTCAGAACACTTTTCACAAATAAATTTGCCTTCCAGATTCAGATAAGCTTTGATTTCCGTAAACCCTTTTCGCTTCGGGTAACGCATTTGAACCAATACTTGTTCATCCTCTTTAATTTCATTATTGCATTTCATACATTTTGGTATGATTAGGGCCACTCTATCTCCTCCAGCTATTTATACTTCAGTTATACTTGTTCTACCTTATTACAAGGATATCCTGCCTATTATTTTTTTCTGACAGGAAGCCAAATTTCACTGTATGCATAACCTTTTTTATTTTCATCCATTTTAGTAAATGAAAAAGTTGGTGCTTGGATAATTTCATAATCGGAAGTAGGTAGCCATTCCGAGTATGTTTTAGCCATCGTTTCCTGCAGCGTGGAAGGAAATGGTCCTTCGTTCGGAAATACCGCCCACGTACATGCTTCAACTCGTACTTTGTCTAATCGATCACTGACTTCAGTTTCCGTCGTTAAGACACCGATCAGGTGCGTTAACTCCCCTTCTTCTTTCAGGAAATTCGCCTCAGCATGATAAGATGCATTTACAATTTCAAAAGGCTCTATATTTTGCAGTGCATGCATTTCTTTTCTTTGTTCTTCCGTTATGCTTTGGGCCAGCTTTACGATTTCCTGATTGACCCCTTCAAACTGGATCGGCACACGTTTGCTTACCCCTGCTAAATTAAACGCTTGTTTATCTTCAATTCTCCATTCCATAGATACTCCTCCTTTTACTGTAATTACGAATGTGAGTTTAGGAAATGACTTGCTTATTTTCTTTTTGATGACATCCGAAGGTAAGCAATCACACCATTTTTTAAAAGCCCTAGTAAAACCGTCGACTGACTGGTAACCATATTTAAATGCAACGTCCGTTACCCTTTCTCCATTCAGTAAATCTTTATTCGCTTCCGATAGTTTTCTGTTTTTTACATACTCATTTAATGTCATCCCTGAAAGATGAAAAAATACAGTTCTAAAGTGGTAATCGGAAACCCCGGCATAATTTGCAATGCTTTCAAGAGACAAGTCCTCGGTTAAATGTTCTTCAATATATTCAATCACCTGATTTAATTCTTTTAGCAATATATCCCTCCTTCATGGATACATATTAGCAAAGCAATTATAAAAATACTCGACATTTTCGGCTGAAAAAAATCGTATTAAGTTTGTCCAAATTATGACACTCCTTGTTTATTAGAATTATTAAAAGGGTATTCACACTTATTAGTAACATACTTAGCAAAATAGATTGCAGAAATTCATGAGAGGAGTTGAAACGTAATATGCGGTTGGAAAAAAAGTTAATTTTGATATTCAGTTTTATCGCGGCCTGCTTCCTATCAGCTTGTGCGGAGAAAGAAAAGCTTGCCGATGGATCTGAACTGATACATAAAGATCAGTTTGTTTTTGCTGCATCTGGCGAATTTAAACCATTTAGTTATGTAAACGATGAGGACCTTTCAATGTCAGGTTTTGATATCGAAGTTGGTGAAGCGATCGCAAAAGAGCTCGGTCTTGAACCGGTTCAAAAGCGGATCAAGTTTAAAGGTATTGTAGAAGGAGTCAAGACTGGCCGTGCAGATGTTGCTGTTGCCAGCCACACGATTAATCCACAGCGAAGCAAACATGTTGCTTTCTCTACCCCCTACTATTATTCTGGACCGCAGATTTTCACCCGACCAGATAGTGAAATCAAAACTGTTGATGATTTAGCCGGAAAAGAAGTTGCTGTAGCTAAAGGGTCAACCTATGCCGATACAGCCTCCAGGTATACCGATAATGTTAAAACCTATGACAGCGATATCACTGCTTTGCAGGCATTAAACAGCGGTCGTCATGATGCGGTAATCACCGACTTTGTTACCGGAAAAAATGCCGCAAAAGAAGGGTTTAAAGTTGAAGGGCAGCAGTTAATCGAACGAAGTGAACAAGCGATTGTACTCCCTCAGGATAACCCTAACCTATTAAAGCGAGTAAACGAGGCGCTGGAAAAACTCCGGGAAGATGGAACTCTTACTCGGATAAGCATGAAGTATTTTGGTGAGGACATTACAAAAAAACCTGAATAATTCAATCCTCTAAATAAGAAAGGACGTAGGTACAGTGCCAAGTTTTTCACATTTTCTAGAAGTATTAGTAGATACAAAAGATGTATTCCTTAAAGCCATGCTCTTAACATTGGAGCTGACGGTTGTATCCATTTTAATCGGTATAGTAATCGGGCTTTTCTTTGCGTTAATGAAAATTTCCAAATTTAAAGTATTAGAACTCATTTCAGATACTTATGTCTTTTTAGTTCGTGGTACACCGCTAATCGTTCAAATCTTTATTCTGTACTTCGGACTAAGCGGAATTTTCCTTCTTCCTGATTTCTGGGCTGCTTCACTTGCTTTGGCGCTTCATAATGGCGCATACATTTCAGAAATTCTTCGAGGTACGATCCAAGGAGTCGATAAAGGCCAGATGGAGGCAGGACGTTCTTTAGGGATGACAAAAGTTCTGACTTTAAGAAGAATTATACTCCCGCAGGCATTCCGCCGTGCGCTCCCTCCATTGGGCAACCAATTCATTATCGGTTTGAAAGATTCTTCGTTAGCCGCATTCATCTCGATGAATGAACTCTTTAATGTAGCGACAACACTAGGATCTAATAACTTTGACGAAATGACCTATTTACTCATCGTAGCGATCTACTACTTAGTGTTAGTGGCGTTATTAACATTCTTAGTAAACCGTTTCGAAAAGAGATTGGCAATTAGCGACAGGTAGGAGGCGTAAGCAATGGAAGCAAAAGAAATGATTAAAATTAATCAATTAAATAAGTCATTTGGAGACTTACATGTATTAAAAAATATCGATATGACTGTTTTCGAAAGCGATGTTGTTTGTTTAATAGGATCGAGTGGCTCGGGGAAAAGTACTCTTCTTCGCTGTCTGAACTTTTTAGAAAGAAAGGACAGCGGCAGTATCACAATTGGGGGCAAAGAAGTCGATCCGAAAAATGATAACCTTAACAACATACGGGAAAAGGTAGGAATGGTATTTCAACATTTCAATTTATTCCCCCACAAAACTGTTTTGGAAAATATTATTGAAGCTCCGGTAATGGTTAAGGGCATTGACAAAAAGGACGCAATTTCGAAAGCAAAACAGCTGCTGGAAAAAGTCGGCCTGGAAGATAAGGCCGATGTCTATCCTAACAAACTATCCGGCGGGCAAAAACAACGGGTAGCAATCGCCCGAGCACTTGCAATGGAACCGGACATCATGCTTTTCGATGAACCGACATCAGCGCTTGACCCCGAGCTAGTCGGAGAAGTTTTAACGACGATGAAAGAACTGGCTCAAGAAGGTATGACAATGGTTGTTGTAACCCATGAAATGGGCTTCGCCAAAGAAGTGGCCGACAAGATCGTGTATATGCATGATGGGGAAATTATCGAACGCGGTACCCCTGATCAGTTTTTCCACAATCCGAAAGAAGAACGAACGAAAGAATTTCTTAAGACGACAATGCTGAAATAAATGTAGGAGGGTCCTGTCTAAATATTTAGACAGGACCCTCTTTTTGCGGAGTTTTCCAACTATATAGGCAAATATTAAAATATGGATTGCTTCTATTATATAGGGTGGAAGAATCAGCTCGGCACAGAACTGAATTGATCAATCCACTGTATCGTCAATAAATTCGGCAATGTGGATATTTCATGGTGAATCTGAATATATTTTTTACACTTTACCGTTGCGACACATTCAATATAAGAATGGCTATCTTCAATCAATACTCTATAACTACCTATATCGGGCAGTGAATAATTCGGTAATAAACCATTCTTTTTACAATACTTAGTTTGATAAAAGTCGCCTAAAAGGCTTGGCAGTTCGCTAAGGTTCCGTTCTTTTAAGTGCTTCCGTATTAAAGACGAACTGATTTTTTGATTATTCCATTTTAGTTCTTCTACAACAGTCAGGCCTACTTGCTGCTTGGCCGCATACACTGCTAACGTTTCAACTGTTCCACTGGCTTTTGTTCCATATGTGTAGTCAAAACCGCAAATAATCTCTTTTGCATTTAAACCTATAATATAATCATCCAAGAAGTCGTCAGCTTCTACTTTTGCTAATTTTTTTGTAAACTCTACAATATAAAAAATGTCCACTTCAAGATTTTTAAGTTTTTCAATCTTTTGATCCAGTGGTTCCAGATAGGCAACCTCTGCGTCAGAAAATATCACACTTTTAGGATGCGGAAAAAAAGAGAGAACCGCCAATGATAAATTCTGTGCATTTGCTTTTTCTTTAGCCGTCTGTATTACTTTCTGGTGCCCTAAATGCACACCATCAAAATAACCAAGTGCCATTGCAACATGGGGAGCTGATTGTTTAATCTCTTGTAAGTTATTAGCATTCACATAGACTACCTTCATCGCGATTCTCTCCTTTTCCTTATCTAGTCAGATTTTGTGCTACTTCATAAATTAAGTCTTCTTGACCACCGACTGCTTTCATTTGGCCGATTTTCATTAGAAGATCACGCTCATCGACACCGAATTGTTTAGCAGCTTTTTGAGCATGTAACAGGAAGCTTGAATAAACACCCGCATAGCCTAAAGTTAAACTGCTGCTCGTTATTTCTTGGGACTGCTGCATAAGCGGTGCAATTACATCATTTGCTAAGTCCATTAATTTATACAAATCAATGCCCGTTTCATAGCCTAGTTTTTCTAAAACCGCTACCATCACTTCTGTTTGCGTATTACCTGCACCTGCACCTAATGCACGCAAACTTCCATCAAGATAAGTCGCTCCTGCCTCTACCGCTGCAACTGTATTTGCCATTGCCATCGATAAATTATTATGGGCATGAAAACCAATTTCACACTGCAGGTTTTGCTTAAGCGCTTTAATTTTTTCTGTTACATCATTAGGTAACATTGCTCCTGCAGAATCCGTTACATACACAATTTCCGCTCCATAGCTTTCAAATAACTTTGCTTGCTCTACAACTTTTTCAACACTTGCCATATGGCTCATCATTAAAAATCCGGCAGTTTTCAATCCCAGGTTTCGAGCCAGTTCGATATGTTGTGCCGCTACATCTGCTTCAGTTACATGAGTTGCTACACGAACCATCTTCGCTCCTAGTTTTGATGCATTTTCTAAATCTTTTTTTGTACCGATTCCGGGAATCAATAACACGGCAACTTCTGATGTTGTACACTCTGAAACAGCTGCTTCAATAAGCTTCAGTTCATCTGTCGCAGACAAACCGTACTGTAATGAAGAGCCTCCCAAACCATCCCCGTGTGATACCTCAAAATAGCGTACACCTGCTGCATTTAAGCCTTTTGCAGCAGCGCGGACTTGTTCTTCAGTAAATGAGTGACGTACCGAGTGACTTCCATCTCGTAATGATACATCTAATATATTCAAGGTCATAGGATGACCTCCTTTTCAAGTTGTAAATGGTGACGTGCCATTTCGTTGCCGACTTGGACTGCGGCTGCCGTCATAATGTCCAGATTTCCAGCGTATGCAGGCAAATAGTCAGCTGCACCATTCACTTCAACAAATACAGATACTTTTTTGCCTTCAAAAATTGGTGTTGCTTTTAATGTATAGCCCGGTACATAAGACTGTACTTCCTTTACCATTTCCAGAATCGATTTTTGAATCGCTTCTTCGTGGCCTTCTTTTTCTACTAAAACATGAATTGCATCACGCATAATAATCGGCGGTTCTGCAGGGTTTAATAGAATAATGGCTTTCCCTCTTTTAGCGCCGCCAACTACTTCAATCGCTTTTGATGTTGTACTTGTGAATTCATCAATATTCGCTCTAGTACCTGGACCTGCAGAAAGACTCGCAATCGTTGCGACAATTTCCGCATAGTCTACCGGCACAATACGGCTGATAGCATGAATGATCGGAATAGTAGCTTGACCGCCGCAAGTAACCATATTCACATTTGGTTTTTCGATATGTTCTTTTAAATTTACTGGCGGAACAGTAAATGGTCCAATTGCTGCTGGTGTTAAATCGATCACTTTCTTACCTTTCGCCGTTAATAAATCGCTATTATGCTTATGGGCATATGCACTTGTTGCATCATATACGATATCAACTAATTCAAGGCGTTCCATTAAGCCTTCAATTCCATTTGAAATAATATTATAGCCGCGGTTTTTCGCACGTTTTAATCCATCAGATTCCGGATCGATACCTACCATAACACTCATTTCCAATAATGGACTGCGCTCAATTTTATACATTAAATCTGTCCCGATATTTCCCGATCCCAAAATTCCTACTTTAAGTTTTTTCATTTTTTCACCACTTCCTTCGAAATGATAGCGTTTACTTTTCCAAGTACACCAAAATCAGCCTCGAATTCATCGCCTGCTTCGAAGGGAACCGCTTTTGACAAAGCCCCTGATAAAACAAACATGCCCGGCTTAACAGAAATATCATATTCACTCAGTTCATTTGCTAACCATACCACTGCATTGAGCGGATTCCCTAATACAGCCGAACTTGTCGCTTCATCTAAAAACTCACCATTTTTCTTTACAACCATTTGAATATTTGTAATATCCTCTATATCTTTAAGCAAAGTCCGTTTTTTCCCTAAAATAGCTCCTGCCGATGACCCATTGTCTGCTACTGTATCTTCAAATTTTATTTTCCAGTCCGCAATACGGCTATCGATTACTTCGATCGCCGGTACAACATAAGAAGTAGCATCAATTACATCTTGCACCGTCACATTCGGTCCTTTTAATTCTTTCTTTAAAATAAAAGCAATCTCAAACTCTACTTTTGGCTGAATAAATGCTTCAGTAGATAATCCTTCGACCTCATCATATAGCATCGTATCTAGAATAAAGCCGTAATCCGGCGTATAGACATTCAACATTTCCTGCATTGCTTTACTTGTCAGACCGATTTTCAGTCCTTCTATTTTCGCTCCGGCGTCAACTTTCTGGCGGATTTGCGATAATTGTACTGAATATGCATCAGCAACTGTAATATTTCCATAAGTTTCAGTTAATGGTGCAATCGGCTGTTTTGTAAGTTCCGCCTCTGCCAGTGCATTAGCCATTTTTTGTATATTCATAGGTTACTCCCCCTTTATGACTCTACCGTTTCCATTTCAGTTAGTTTGCGATATTTGCCGCCAAAGAATAACAAAGGATCTTTTTCTTCAAGGCGTAAATCTACTACTTTGCCGATGAATAATGTATGATCCCCCTCAACATGCTCCGATACAACTTCACATGTGAGTTGAGCAATTGCCCCTTTCAGTACCGGTTGTTCAGCCAATGTTTCAAATTCCACTGTATCCCCTGGTCTGCCAGCGAAATGACGTGAATAATGCTCTTGATCTTCAGCCAATATATTTACTGTATATTTTTTTGATTTTGATACTTTCTCCAAAAACTTTGCCTTCTCACCAATTGAAATGACAACAAGCTTTGGGCTCAAAGAAACTGACATGAAACCGTTCGCTGTCATTCCGTGGACTTCTCCCTCATTTTCAGTTAATAAAACTGTTACTCCTGTAGCAAACTTCCCCATTGCATCTCTAAATAGACGATCATCCATCTCCATTCCTCCATCCATAACTGATTAATTCAATCATAAAGGAGTCAATTTAAAATTATCATTACGTTTTTTATTGAAAATTCTGATAAAAACAATAAAAATTACATGTTCCTCTATTTGTGAGGTTTTTGAATAATTTTTGTTTAAATTTCAGATTTATCAGTATTTGATGCGTTCAATAACAAAGAAAATATTATTCATTTTTTTCTGAAAATTGTTTCGTATTTTCTCGAAAATACAATTCGGTGTTATTTTTTTATCTTGTAAAACTATTTTTTTTCCAATAGAATTCTGTTCATGAAAGGTTCCGATTCGGATTTTTCTATTGGGTACATCTCGAGATGCCCGAAATTTTGAAGAAGGTACAAGCATTTAAAGTATTTTGTAAACGCTATCACTTGCCTAGTTTTAACCGGAAAGATGAAAATTGCCTCATTTTATTTCAATATGAGGTCGAATGGAGGTGGGACATTATCCTAGCAGTTTATCGAAAATACTAGTGTTTTGTCTGTTAACAAGGTGATGGAAAATAAGACAATACAAGGGGGACTTTAACATGCGTTGGGTTGTATTAGGATTTTTATTCTTACTCTCTGTTTTAAACTACACGGATAAATCTGTTCTAGGATTAGCTGCGGAACCAATAATGACCGAGCTGAATTTAACTTACGATCAGTTTGGGCTAGTCGGAAGCAGCTTCTTTGCTGCATATGCTATCGGAAGTATTGTATTAGGAACATTAACGTATCGCTTCAATTCGAAATACCTTCTAATGATGATTGCTGTTGGATGGACTATTTCATTAGCAAGTGCTTATTTTGTAGAAACATTAACACAGTTAATTATTCTACGTGTTGTTTTAGGTTTCTTTGAAGGTAGTACGCTAAGTATGTGTCTCGTCCATCTTGCACGTTGGTTTAATAGTTCACAACGAGGGCTCGCTACTGCTATTATGACTTCCGGTACAACTGTTGGTACGTATTTAGCTGCACCCCTTTTAGTTACGGGGATTACAAGCTTTGGCTGGCAGCATACATTCGCGTTGTTAGGGGTAGCAAGCTTGATATGGGCTGTCTTCTTCTTCTTTATGAGAGACGAACCAAAACAGCCATTAGTAGAAGATGTTAAATCTCTAGCTTCCAACAAAGAAGTACCATTTAAACATATTTTAAAAGTATTCGTTAACCCTTATGTATTATCAATTTTAGTTGTAGGTTTCGTATCAATGTGGATTACTACTTGGGTACTTACTTGGGCACCTACTTATCTGACTCAGATCGTCGGTCTTAAGCCGCAGGATATGAGTCTAATATTTGCTGGAATGGGTATTACAGGGACAATCTTTGCAATTTGCGCAGGTAAATTTACAGACTTTTTATTTAAGAGAAATAAAAGTCTCATTAAATCATATGACCGCGTATTAATTACCGTATTAATTGTTGGTGCAGCTTCATACGCGATGACAACAATAGTATCTTCTCCGATTTTAGCATGCGTTTTCTTAGGCATTGGTTTAATAATGAATACAAGCTTACTGCCATTGAATGCTGCGATTAAGACACTGATCATTCCGAAAAACCTTGTAGGTTCTATAACTGGTATTTCATTGTCTATCTCCAGTATGGCAGGGATCATCGGACCTTGGATTACGGGTTACTTAATTACAATTGCAGGGGATGATGTCCGCTCCGGCTTTAATGCAGGTGTAATTGTTATCGTTAGTTTATATGTTGCAACTGCAATCGTGCTGCTTGCTACACGTAAATTAAAAATTACAGCTACTGAAAAAGAAAATGAAAGCCGAATTGCTGAAGAAAAGGCAAACTTGGAAGTCGCTATAGATCAATAAAGCGTTCTTGCTTTATCTGATAAAAAAAGACTGTAAATCAAACTCATTTTTGAGTATATTTACAGTCTTTTTTATATGAACAGTTACTCAATAAATGATTTCATTTTTAACGTTCAAATTCTTCGAAATTCAAAGTATCTGACAGTATTAAAGCCTGAATGACTAATAAAGTATAGGCGGCAGTTGAAGCATTTTTCAAGGAAATTTGCAGTTGATCCTCGATTTGTTTTATACGATATTGAATACCGCCAATCGATAATGCCAACTCGTCCATCGTTTCCTTCAAGCGTTGACTGTTTAATAAATAAACGTAAAGTGTATGCAATAATTCTTTTTTGCGGGAATCCTCAAAATTATATAAGTCTTTCAATGTCTTTTTCGCCATTTCATGTAATTGTTCGATACTCATATGTTTTACAATATCGCCAAGCATTCCTAAATGCTCGTATGTTGTTAGTAGCTTTTGGTTCGGGAAGCGCTGTGCTGTACGTGCTTCCTGCAAAGAGCCTTCGAAATCTTTAAAGTTACTGAATGTTCTACTAAGACCTATTGAGTATTTATAATCACTATTTTGTTTTTCCATTTTGTTAAATATTTTTGTTATTTTCTTATCCCAGCCTTGCTTGTCAGTACTTAGCGAATTGAGTATTGCAATATCTTCTCCAAGCACTGCAAAAATACAAGGCAAGTCCCACTCTTTTGCCAGCATTGATAGTTGTGTCAGCTGATCATGGATATCAATGATCTCATTGTTTTTCTTTTTCTTTTTTACACTAATAATTCCCGTCGAAAATGGCGGCTGAAATTTAAAAGGTAAAAATTTATAGTAAGATTCAATATCCTTAATATTACGATTGTGGATTAAGCGTTCCAATAACGAACTGCGCATCCGTTGCTGTTCTTCAAACTGTGCCTCTTCGTATAAAATGCATAATGCTACAACTGTGGAAATACGTTCTAAAAATAAATGGTCATTCTCCTCTATATGATTTTCACCAAAATAAAAGAGTGAACAAGTAGCATAGTTCCTTTTATTTATCAGAACAGGCGCTGTCAGCTTCCAATATTGATCCCCTTTATAGTGAGAAATATTGTGCTTACTATTAAACTCCGATAATTTCACTTTATCATTTTTTATTAAGAGTTTCTGTTCTTCATCAAAACCTATTTCGCATAAAGGATTACCATGAATATCTTCGATTACGATTGGAATGTTCAACAAGTCATACGCAGTCTCTACAACTTCATTCAATGAATGCTTTTCAGTTACTTTTTGCGTGAGTTGACCGTGAAATTTTGATATTTTTTCAAGAACCTGTTTATGATGCAAGAGTGAATCATATGTCATTTCGAGCTCTGATAAAATATTATCGTTTTGATAAAGGTTGATCAGTTCTCCTTCCTCTTCCATCCAGTCACGTTCCAGACGAACTTTAAATTCACAGCATGGATCCCCTTTTGCCATGCACTTATATTCAACAGCAATGATTGATTCACCAAATTCATATGTCAATGCACCACTCGCAAAACCGCATAACATATGACAGACACATTCTTCCGCCAGCCCGTAATTTTTAAGGTGCAGTGCTGCTTCAAATGATTCTACCCATTGTCCCCATGTATTATTACATTCAATTGTGCCGTCCGGATGAGCTATAATTTCCCCCATGAAAATAACATCTTTAACATGACCTAAGCGCGAATGTCTTTTACCGACAAGATCTTTGGAACCTTTATTTTGAAGGGTATTTTTTGCAGATTCCATCCCGAATTCTTTGCCGAAACGGAATAAGAAACCTTTCGTTTTATGGGAACCAATATTGTTAACTAAATTATTTTTTAATGTGTGGAAGGCATTTGCCGACATTAAAATATCTTGTGTTTTATTTGAATCGAATGCTATTTCACTCATTAAATTCACTTCCCCTTTGATTTTCTATTCCTCATATTACAAAAATAAACTTTGTTTTTCAATAAATTTTAAAGATTCTTACTATTCATTCAATAAAAATCGCTATGACTTTTAAAATTTTTAACAGGTATACTCAAAGCAGAAAATAACTACTTATCAGCACAAGGGGGTAAAAACAATGACAATTTTTGAAGGATTTCATAATAGTTACGTATTAGCAAATGGTGTACGGACACATTATTCCTGGGCCGGAACAGAAGGACCAGCAGTGATATTACTACACGGAGCAGGACCTGGGGCTTGTGGCGCGGCTGGATGGCGCTTTATGCTGCCGGCACTGGCAAAAGCAGGGTTCCGCGCATATGCAATCGATCAATTATCAATGGGCTTCACAGATGTACGCCCTCATGCATGGCCTGTAAACGGACATCAAAGTTTAGTAGATCATGTACATGATTTTATTGAAGCCTTATGTCTGGATGAAGTATCACTTGTCGGTAACTCACAAGGGGCTTACGTTGCAGCCAAATATGCAATCGATCATCCTGAAAAAGTAAATAAAGTAGTTTATATCGGCAGCAATACCATTTATCAGGCGATGCAAGAAGTACCTGAAAGAAAACTCCGTTCGTTCTTGGAGGTAATTGGTTACGATTACACAGAAGAATCGTTACGCAAATTTATGTACCGTAACTCAAATGAAGACACTGTCGTTCCGGAAGAGTTGATTCAACTGCGTCATCAAGCCGCAACTCGCCCAGGCGTAAGAGAATCCAATCAAGCATTTGATGCATACTTGGCAAGAATGAATGAGGAACCAAAACTTTGGGATCGCTACTGCATTAAAGATTCGTTACCAAAATTAAAAGTCCCTGGCATATTTATCTGGGGGAACCAAGATGCTGTAGCACCAGTTGAGACAGGTTATAAACTTGAAAAACTGTTGCCTAACATTAAATTTGAATACATCGATAACTGCGGTCACCAGGCACAAACTGACCAGCCAGAAATCGTTAACAAACTTGTTATAGATTTTTTAGCAGTGGAAACAGGACAAAAAGTTACAGCCCAATAAATTATTTTTGAAAGGAATGATTAAATGGTTACAATAGTTGAAAATAAAGATCTTTATGAAGAAATTATGCAAAAAGCAAAGCGTATTGGTGAAGCTGCAGAGCTGGAAGCAATTGAAGCAGATCACAACTCGACAATTTCTCCCCGCATCGCTGATATTATCCGGGAGGAGGAAATTCACCGTTTAATTTTGCCTAAGGAGTTTGGCTATCCACAGCTTGATTGGCGCACATTCGTTGATATGGTAAGTACAGTTGGTTACCACAATCTTTCTGCTGCATGGTTAACGTACTTTTTCTCAGCTCATAACGCTTGGGTGTGCTACTACCCAAAACATATTCGTGATGAGGTCATCAATCAGGGTGGTTTTGTAGCAGACGTATTTGCCCCAATCGGTAAAGTCGAGAAAGCGGAAGGCGGTTACCTCGTTTCCGGCAAGTACAATTTTGTAAGCGGTATCAACTATTGTGATTGGGTTGGTGTTGGCGCAATGATGCAATTTGATGACAGTGAAAAACCTGAACGTGTAGGAATTTTACTGAAAGTTTCTGAATTGGAAGTTGTAAAAACGTGGGATTCACTTGGACTGCGCGGATCAGGCAGCAACACATTAATCATCGATAACATTTTTGTAAAACCTGATGCCATTTTACGCTTCAGCAAAATTATTGAAAATAGCCAACCGCCATATGAAGATTTTGATCAAGATTATTTATACTACAATACACCATTCTACCCTGGATTCTATGTAGGTTTTGCAGCGATGGCTGTCGGTGGTGCCGAGCGTGTGCTTGATGAATTTGAAAAACATACTGCGGGACGTGTACGCTTTTCAGGCGTAAACGAGAAAGAGTCCCCTACTAGCCAACGCGTGCTTTCTGAGCTGAAGCTTGAATTGCTTTCTGCCAAAACACTATTAAATGAATATATCAATATGATGGAAACGGATAAAGGCGGTTCCTACGAAGGGGCTAAATATAAAGCGATCCGTGCAAAAGTTATCGATAAGTGTACACAGATCGGTGTAAAGTCATTACTTACATTAGGCGGTCATGCTTTATTAAAAGGTCATCCGGTAGAACTATTTACTCGTGACTTGATGGCGATTGCGACCCACATTACTTCTCTTTATGAAGATGGAATTTTAGGTTACGGCAGACACTTATTTGGTGTTCATACAAACATTCAAGGTTAATAGTAGAAATAGTAGGATTGAAAAAGAAAAGATTCAGATGACCTTTTAAAAAAACAAATAACTTATGAGGTGAATATAAATGGAAAAATTTCTTTACGCACCGGAAATCGCAAAATTAGGGCACGTTGCTTTAGTATCAGAAGACCTTGAAAAATCTTTATGGTTCTTCCGTGACACAATCGGCTTGGAAGAAACAGAAGTTGTAGATGGTGTACACTATTTACGGGCTTGGGGTGATTTCGAACACCATACATTGTCAATTACAGCCGGTGAAAAATCTTATATCGATCATATCGGCTGGCGTACAAAACGACGTGAGGATGTAGCAACATTTGCCCAGTTATTAGAAGATGCAGGTACTGAAGTTCGCTGGATTAAAGCCGGTGAAGAAGTTGCACAAGGTGAAGCTATCCGCTTTGAACTACCAAGCGGCCACCGTTTTGAACTTTACTATGATATGGAAAAAACGCCTGCGGATGAATCACGAAAATCCGTACTTAAAAACCAAACGTATAAATCTTGGGCTAAAGGGGTTTCTCCACGTCGAATCGATCACGTAAATTTACAGACTTCACATGACAATGCTGAAATTGTACAGTATTTAAAAGAAGCATTAGGTTTCAATTTGCGCGAATATTTCGTCAATCCGGATGATGTGCAAGTTGCAAGCTGGTTATCTGTAACAAACTTAGTGCATGACGTTGCAGTTATGTCTACCCCACGTTCAAAAGAGCCAAATGAAATGCACCATATCGCTTACTGGTTAGACAATGCTCAAGACTTGCTTCGTGCTGCCGACATTTTATGTGAAGCTGATGTACAATTTGTAGGTCCAGGGAAACATGGGATTTCACAGGCAATGTATATTTACGTAAAAGATCCAGGCAGCGGTTTACGCCTTGAAATCTTTACAAATGGCTACTTAATCTTCGAACCAGACTGGGAGCCAGTAAAATGGACATATGAAGAATACCTTAAAAACGGTTCCGCATATTGGGGAGACCGCCGTCGCGACGATGTTGACCGTGAGGCACAAGTAAAAGAATTAGCGAAATCATAATAACTGTACCACCAGTATTCATAATGATGAAAGCTGGTGGTTTCTTCATAATAATCATAGCTCTGTATACTGCTATAGGAAGGGGTGCTACTTTTGAAGGCAATGCTAAAGGTGCTAATTTTATCATTAATTGGGGGATATATTTTTAAACTGTTGCACATCCCTATTCCATGGATGCTCGGCCCAATAGTTATCGTCATGTTAGCACAATTCATTTATAAAGGACCGCTCAAATGGTCCGGCCAAATGCGGGATGTAGGTGTCGTCATTGTAGGTACCGTGATCGGTGTACAATTTAACACTAATCTATTCGGCATGATAGGTTCTATTATATTTTATATGTTGCTTTTAAACGTTATTTTAATAGGAGGCTCAATCGGGATTGCTTATTTAACAAGCAGATGGGCAAATATCCCAATAAAAGCTGCAGTTCTGGGAGCTATTCCCGGAGGTTTAGGTCAGATTGTCATATTTGCTGAAGAAGAAAAAGTTGAGGAAATCGGCATCATTTCTTATTTTCAAGTAATCCGGCTATTATTAGTCGTCGTATTTGTTCCATTTATCGTTGCTGGTCAGGTAATAAGTAAACCTCCCACAGATGCTAAACTGACAATCAGTTTAATCTTGTTAATTGCACTAGCTTGGGTATGTTCCCATTTAATGAAACGTATCCATTTACCCGTTGCATTTTTCATTACACCAATCATTTTATTAATTACACTGCAACTCACTACCCCACTTGTCATGCCACAAGTACCAGGTATCGTTATGGATGTTGCCCAGCTTCTTATTGGTGCACATATTGGTTTAATGCTCAAGCCACATATGATAAAGCTGCCAGTACGTGTACTCGCAGGTGGAATTTTCAGCGCATTGGCACTGATTGCGCTGACATTCGGATCAAGTTTCTTAATGTCATTGGCATTGGATACGACATTTTCCACAAGCTTCCTAAGTACAGCTCCAGGCGGACTGGATCAAATGGTGTTATTAGCTGATGCAGTTAAGGCAGAGGTCTCGCTTGTTTCAATGTTCCAAACCTTTAGGCTACTGTTCATCTTTCTTTTAATCATGCCTTTAATGAAAATATTTTACCGTTGGCGCGAGAAAAAAGAAATTGCCTATAATCAGGAAAACAGTGTTGTAAAGTATTAATATATAATAGAAGAAACTATAACTTTTTTATTGAAGGATCAGCAAATGAAGCAAATCACACAGGTATTGAATTTGGATGTACAGGAAAAAATCAGCACTTTCCTGCACATTCAAATTAAAGCTTCATTCTACCCGACTATTCATTCTCCATTTTTATTGATATCCCGTTCATTAATCGGCTGAACAGGACGGTGGTTGTCCGGGAAAATCAGACGGAACGCTTCTATCTGTTCCTTTGACATTTCAATCGGCTGCTCATAAATAATCCACTGCACTTCTTCTGTACAAGGAGGTGTCGTTAATGAACCGGTGTAATGAAAAGTCGTTTCATCTTCTGGCAATAGCGCTTGTAAATCAATGTCATACTTTTCGGAATCAGCTTTTGCATTCTTTTCTGTCGGTAACTCATTCCACATTGAAGCAAGCAGTTTATTTTCATTTCCTTCTTGAATCATCAATCCAATAACAGCCAGTTCTCCCTTCTCGTCGCTATGCACTAGATGCAGTTCCATATCATAGTTTTGCCCGTTAAACTGGTGCTCGCTTGGTGTATGGAAATGAAATTGTGATAGCTTGTACTCATTACCTTCAATAATAATGTGATTACTTTCTGTTGTGGCATTCGCCTGTATCGTATGACCGTTATTTTCAAGTGTAAACGGTGTTGATTCATAGTGAATCTCAGTCTCTTTTAAATTTCCATCTGCTTTTACTTCGGGAAATTCAACATTAATTGGCGATTGTTCACTTCCATTTACACATGTTAAATTACTCGGATCGAGTTCCCCCCAGTGTTCAGGTCCAGTCGATTCTTCATACGACCAGTCACTATGATTAGCACTTGTTGTAACAACTTCTTTTTCTTCACTTTTTTGTTCCGCGCATGCAGCAAGCATCAAACTTGAGAACATCGCAAAAAATAAGTATCCAAGTTTCTTCATCTTCTGTAGCCTCTCTTATCTTTAGAATAATAAAATTATTCCATATATAATTATTATATCCAAATAAATATACTGAAATATCAATATTCGGTAAATATAACCTATCCCTTTGTCCATATATTGAATCATAATCTACACTACTTTTAGTCATTTATACTTCATTTAGCATTCGCTCTTTCAGCTTATTTATAACTTCAAATACAGATGTGCTTTATAAAATAAAAAGAGCAAGCTCAGTATTAAAGTGTACCCTTTGTAAAGGACATTTTGAAAAAGGTTAGGCAACTTGTTGAAGCTGCTGTCTGTACTTTACAGGCGGCAGCTTTTTTAAATTCCACTGACCCCGATAATGATTGTAGTACGTCATATAACTTTTGATTTCTTGCTTTACGTCTTCTAATGTTTCACACTCTTTGATGTATGCCTCATCTTTAAAATGACCAAAGAATGATTCCTGGGGCGCGTTGTCCCAACAGTTGCCTCGACGTGACATCGATTGACCTAAGCCCATTTTCTTTACGAAAGCCTGGAATTGTGGATTTGTATAATGAAATCCTTGATCCGAATGGATAAAGGCATCTTCTGCTAAATGCGTGTGTTTTCTTAATTTCTTCAATGTGTTCAGAGCGATGTCCAAGTGTAAAGAAGACGACACTTCATAAGCGAGAATTTCATTTGTTTCTGCGTCTTTAACCGTAGATAAATAAGCACGTTTGCCATTTCGATACGTCAAATACGTGATGTCTGTTAATAACACTTTCCCAGCGACACCTTGTTTGAAATTTCGTTGTAATTCATTCGCGCAAGTGCGGTGTTCTTTCGTTGCTTTCGCCATACGACGATAAGGATTTGCCTTCCGAATTGGACAGATGATGCCAAATTTTTTCATAATGCGGCGAATACGCTTTAAGTTATAATTGATGCCATAGTGGTTTTGAAGTGTCATTTTAATTTGACGCGCTCCTTTATGACGTCTTCGAAATCGATAAGCTTTTAAAATTTCTTCTTTTACGATTTCATCTGCTTGGTGTTTCATCGTTCTTTTTTGAATTGATTGCTCTTTATAGTAGTTATAATAACCTGAACGTGATACCTCCAACACTTCGCAAAGATAGCTCACCATTCGCTTTAAGTTATATTTTTTAATGGTTTCATGAATTAATTCGAATTTTAATTCTGGTGCGAGTTTTATTTCTTTTTCAACATCTGCCTTTCGAGTAGATCGAGCTTTTTTAGCAGTTCATTTTCCGCTTCTAGTAAACGCATTTTTGCTTCAAGTCGAGTGTATTTTTCTTCTATACTTAATTCTCGTTCAAGAGGACGTCCTGAACTATGTTTTCGCGTATCTTCCAAACCGCTGGCGCCATGTTTTTTATAAGCCGTTCTCCAGCGAGTAGCTGCCTTATGAACACGTGTTATTCCGATTACTTCAACGTCAAATCCTGCTTCCTCAAAAATTTCTCGTGGCAGTTTTCCTGTTTCAGATTGTG
Source organism: Solibacillus sp. FSL W7-1436 (assembly GCF_038007305.1). NCBI lineage: Bacteria > Bacillati > Bacillota > Bacilli > Caryophanales > Caryophanaceae > Solibacillus > Solibacillus sp. FSL W7-1436. The sequence continues at coordinate 1,753,292 of NZ_JBBOWV010000001.1, read as the reverse complement.
CAATAAATAATCGTTTAAATTCATCTGTGTACGTAATCGCTTTATCGCTCACTGCTTTTACATAAGGGTTCATTTTTAATTCTGTTTGTTGGTGAGAGGTTAAAAATTTTTTAGTCATAATTATAGCTCCGAATCGTTTTTTTTCATTATAAACAAAAAGCACCCTATAAGATGACCTTTTTTCAAGTGTCTATCTTATAGGGTACATTTTATATACTAAGCTCGCCCTTTTCACTCTATAAACATATCTTGTTGGAGTTACTTGAACTACTCCTCGATTTTATATTTCCAATCCAGTCGTTTTTTCACTTGCTCCACCATTTCGTGATCCTCTGAATGCATTGCGTCATAGAATTCACTATTCTCCGTATAGTCTCTTAAGTCCCTTGATATTAAACGGGTAGCCTTCAGTACTTGATAAAAATCTGCGGCTTCTTCTTCAGAAAGCGGTGAACCATTCGCATAATTCATAAAATAGATTTTTGTATCCTCCACTCTATCCCGCCATTCGGTATGGACCGTACCGCCATTGAAAAACAGGTGAATTACGTTCCAAAACTGTTTAGTAAGCCTGTTGAAATCCTCTTCATTTTCAACGGTTAAAGGTTCATTAAAATCGTATTCAAGCAAAGCTTTAACTGTATCTCTCAATAGAGGATTTGCGTATTTATATTGCACACTTATTTGTTCTTCCAATTCGTTTACACGATCTTGTGCCGGGTGGGCAAACCAAACTACCCCACATAAAAAGACCGCACCCAGCACTCCCTTACTCTTCCAGCTAACCAATCGTACCACTCTCCACTGAAATTAAAGCAACTGCCTTAATTCTTCCGTCATTTCCTCTACTAATTCCGGTCTCCCATGAAACTGTGCAGGAGTATTTTGAAATAGCTCCACTTGCCAATCGTTGTTCTTTTTCACAGCGACCAGTGTTTGATGGGCGTTTACAGCAGGCTCAATATCTGATTTCCCTGGAGGAACCATTCCCGCAATTGCATATAAAATTGCCGTATCTTTCCCAAGGGAACGTATCTCTTTTACTTTCGTTATAAAAGGAGCGGTTGGATGATCTTCAAAAATAGGTGTAAGATGCGCTAAAATTTCCTTTTTGCCGATTAGCTTACTTCCATCAAACCCAATTTGGACTCCCTGATCGGCAAATTGATCAGACATCCCTTTGGCATCACGTCTATTCCAGGCATCAATCAGTGTATTGTAAAGTTGTTGTACTTCAGTGTTCATATTAATTTCTCTCCTTGGATTTTACTTACAAAGTTAAACAGTTAATACCATTCTCACTGTTTTTAACGTGTGGCCATCAAATTGATCATCGAACTCTCTTACCACCTGAAAGCCTTTTGCGTCATAAAAGCTCTTGCCAATTTTATTGTCTTTTTCAACATTTATATAAACTTCTTTAATACCTTCCAGTTCATTAATTCCTTTTTGTAATAAAGCCGAGCCAATCCCTTTTCCTTGATGTTCCGGAGAAAGGTAAATCGCCCCTAACTCAGCTATCCCTTCATCATTTACAGGAGAGAAATTCGCGAATCCTATTATATCGCTCTCGATTTCAGCTACAAAAAGAAAAGAACGATCCAATCGTTGTTTCATACTTTCATCATTGTAGGCCATCTTTAGGAACTTTTCCTGGATCTCAAAAGGAATGATTCCTTCATATGTAGCGTTCCAAGATTTTCTTGCCACATCCTGGACTTGTGCTATGTCTTCAGCCTGCATTTTGCGGATTAGTGCCATTTCTAATTCCCCCTTCAATTCAGATTAATCAAATTTATTCCTTCAATATTAACATGAATTTCCAAATATAACGTCATTTTAATAGCCAATTTCCGGACGGTATTCGCCTTTCCAGCCCCCGCTTGCAAAATAAAAGCGAAAGGTCTCTATAACCTTTCGCCTCAACAAATTATTCAAATGGCCAGCTTGGAAGCATACAGCGCAACTTCTTATCCGCACGCTTGCCAAGTACATAATCTGCCTGCATCATTGTATGAATTTCGCGTGTCCCTTCGTAAATGACCGGTGCTTTGGAATTCCGTAAATAACGGGCTACCGGATATTCATCAGAATAACCGTATGCCCCGTGGATTTGAACTGCATCATCCGCTGCTTTATTCGCAAAGTCGCAAGCCTGCCATTTGGCGAGCGATGTTTCCCTCGTGTTGCGCACACCTTTATTTTTCAGCTCTCCCGCGCGATATACGAGCAGACGACTGATTTCATAGCCGGCTTCCATTTTTGCGAGCATTTGACCGACTAATTGATGCTCGCCAATCGGTTTGCCGAAAGTTTCCCGATCTTTGCAGTACTTGACACTTGCTTCGATACAAGCCTGAATTAAGCCGACCGCGCCTGCAGCAACAGTAAATCGACCGTTATCAAGTGCGGACATTGCAATTTTAAAACCTTCTCCTTCTTCACCGAGTAAGTTTTCTGCCGGAATTTTGACATCCTCAAAGAACAGTTCACCTGTATTGCCGGCACGAATACCATATTTCCCCTTAATCGCCTTTGAGCTAAAGCCAGCCCATTCACGCTCGACGATAAATGCCGAAATACCATGATGTGCTTTTTCTTTATCCGTATACGCAAATACAAGGAAATGGTCTGCGATATCACATAAGGAAATCCATGTTTTTTGACCGTTCAAAATATAATGGTCTCCAACACGTTTTGCAAATGAGCTCATCGCCGCAACATCCGAGCCGGCACCAGGTTCCGTCAGTCCGAATGCGCCGATTTTTTCGCCCTTCGCCTGGGGCAGCAAATATTTTTCCTTCTGCTCTTCAGTGCCCCATTGCATAAGAGTCATACTATTTAAACCGGTATGAACGGAGACGGCCGTACGAAATGCCGTATCCCCGCGCTCCAGCTCTTCACAGACAATTGCAAGTGAATTATAGTCCATTCCTGCTCCGCCGTATTTTTCGGGTACACAAACCCCCATCAAACCCAGTTCGGCAAGTCGCTTCCATAATTTCGGATCAAAACCTCCGCCCGCATCCCAATCGGCAATATAAGGGATAATTTCTGCATCAACAAATTGTCTTACAGTTTTTCGTAAAAGTTTCTGTTCTTCCGTAAATTCGAAGTTCATACCCTCACTCCTACCACTTTACAATCATTGATGAACGGTGTGATGTTTCTTTAATATCCACACCTCGCTTCGCCATTTCCTGAATAAACTCACGACCTGGCACAACTGTTTCCGGTGCAAATACACCGCGTTCCACAATCAGTCCCTTGCCAATCATTTGGGCCACGATTGAAATCGTATTTGCCGTTGCACGTGCCATCGCCGTCACGTTTTGCTCTGTATCTTTACGCACGACCATTTCATATTCATACGTAATTTGCTCTTCCGACTTTTCACCTGAAATAATTGCACGTAATAGGACTGCATCGACATTATCGCCGATATCCAATTTTCTCTTTAATACTTCCCTCGTTACTTCCCGGACATTTACTTCACGACCGCCAGCTTCAACTGTATTGTTCTTATCAAGGAAGCCTAAATCAGCAAGCAATTTGAACTGCTCTGCATGACCTTTATAGCGGATTGTCTTATATTCGAGTGTTTTTACATGAGGGAATGTTTTATATAAAGTTGAAATTCCGCCTGATGTGTAGAATGCCTCCAATACTCCGAACTCGTCAAAGTAGATCGGCTCCAGTCCTGTTAAAGACTCGACCTCTGTAAGCACACCTTTTTGAATCATTTTCGAAGGCTCTGTATAGTGGTCGAATACCCCATCCAGTGAGAACACACGAATATAATGCAGTGGAGGCTGTGGCGTTGTTGGAATACCGCCTACATACAGTTTGATCGAATCTACGGAATCAAACTTTGTCGCCCCGTAACCTGTCAAAATATTGACCATTCCCGGTGCTACACCTAAGTCCGGAATAATCGTTACGCCATTATCGACCGCCTGACCGTGCAGTTCAAAAATAGATTCTGTAATTCCGCCAATATGGCCGCCTAAATCTACTGAATGCACTCCTGCATCAATTGCCGCTTGGGCAACACGTTTATTGAACTTATAGAACAGTGCATTCACAACTACATCACCGCGGCTGATGACATCACGCAATGCTTTGTCATCTTCTGCATCGAGCTGCACTACTTCAACCTTATCTGTATTCAATGTAGTAACAAAATCCTTAGCGGGACCTGTTGAAACATCGGCTAAATAAATCTTTTTCACATCTTCGCTAAGGACTAAGTCGCGCGCTACTTCTTTCCCCATCAACCCTGCACCTAACACTACTACTTTCATGTAAACATCCCCTTTTTTATTAAGTCAATTACGCATCAGCGTGATTGCGTCCAGAATTTTGAGATGTGATGATTCCTAAAAATGAATCATCAAGCGTTATTATCGATTTGGGCACGTTGCAACTTGCCGCTGTAGTCTACATAAATACTCTTCCATTCTGTATAAACATCAAGAGCTGCCTGACCTGAATCGCGGTGACCATTTCCTGTACCTTTCGTCCCGCCAAACGGCAAGTGAATTTCCGCACCTGTTGTTCCGGCATTTACATAAACAATCCCTGTATCAAGCAACTGCTGTGCTTTGAAGATTTTGTTGATATCTTGCGAGAAAATCGAACTTGATAAGCCAAACTTAACACCGTTATTCACTTCAATTGCCTCTTCCAAACTGCTGACTTCAATCATACTAATAACAGGACCGAAAATTTCTTCTTGCGCGAGAATGCTAGATGCTTCCACATCGGTAAAAATTGTCGGGGCATAGTAATAGCCTTTTGCCAATTCGCCTTCAGATAAAATTTCTCCACCAATCAGCAGATTCGCACCTTGCTGCTTACCAATCTGCACATAATGATTGATTTTTTCAAGTGCCGCCTTATTAATGACAGGTCCTACTTTAACCGAAGGATCCAACCCGTCCCCGATTGTCAGCTGCTTCGTTGCTTCCACAAGACGATTTTCCAACTCCTGTTTTACATTTTTATGCACAATTACACGGCTACATGCTGTACAGCGCTGTCCTGCCGTACCAAATGCGCTCCATAATATTCCTTCAAGTGCCAAGTCCAAATCAGCATCATCCATTACAATGACAGCATTTTTCCCGCCCATTTCAAGCGAAACTTTTTTCAGATGCTTTCCGCCAAGCTCAGCTACTTTACTGCCTGTCGTTGTAGACCCGGTAAAGGAAATGACACGGATGTCCGGATGCTCGACAATCGCTGTTCCGACTGTAGGGCCTGAACCGAATACAACGTTGACAACACCAGGCGGCAAGCCGACCTCCTCAAATATTTTTGCCAGCTCGTAAGCCATAAAAGGTGTTTCGTTGGAAGGCTTCCATACAACCGTATTACCGGCAACGAGTGCAGGGAATGACTTCCATGTCGCAATTGCAATCGGGAAATTCCACGGCGTAATAAGTCCTGCCACCCCAATCGGAGCACGCACACTCATCGCAAACTTATTCGGCAATTCCGACGGGACCGTTTCTCCAAATAAACGTCTACCTTCTGCTGCCATATAAAGTGCCATGTCGATTCCTTCTTGTACTTCTCCGCGCGCTTCTTCAATGACCTTGCCCATTTCCTTCGTTAATATTTGCGCAAGATGTTCTTTCTTTTCTTTCAGTTTAAATGCAATTTCATATAAATAATCTGCTCGTTTTGGCGCAGGGACTAGCGCCCATTCTTTTTGAGCCGCCTTCGCCTTTTGAGCAGCGAGTTCGACTTGGAATTTTGTCGAAAGTGGTATCGTTCCTAACTGTTCACCATTTGCAGGATTGATCACAGGCATCGTTTGCAATGAATCGTCTTCTATCCATTCTCCACCAATAAAATTTAACAGTTTCATTTCTCCACCTCACAAATTCTCATTTACCTTTTAATTATTCGACATTCTCTACTTTATTCCCTTTTTTTCTCAAAAAGAATAACAGAATACTATTATTCAGTGACAAATATTATTTTTGTTATTTTGAAACTTTTGGAATCTTCAAGCGTATCTAATATTGTGAATATAAAATTGAATTGTAAGGAGACATAAAAATGAAAAATCATGAAATCGACTACGTCTTACATGGCGATGATATGCAGTTTGTTGAGGTGGAGCTTGACCCGCAGGAAACGGTTGTGGCGGAAGCGGGAAGTTTAATGATGATGGAAGATCAAATCGGGATGGAGACCGTTTTCGGTGATGGCTCGGCAAATCAGGGCTCAGGATTGATGGGCAAATTACTTGGTGCAGGAAAACGTTTAATTACAGGTGAAAGCTTATTCATGACAACGTTCACTAACAACGGTATGGGCAAACGTAAAGTATATTTCGCTTCCCCGTATCCAGGTAAAATCATTCCAATGAATTTAAGCCAACTGGACGGTAAAATCATCTGTCAGAAAGATGCATTTCTAGCTGCGGCGAAAGGTGTATCTGTTGGCGTAGAATTCCAAAGAAAATTAGGAACAGGATTCTTCGGTGGTGAAGGATTCATTATGCAGAAGCTTGAAGGCGATGGAATGGCTTTTGTGCATGCAGGCGGAACAATTTACGAACGCAAACTTCAGCCGGGGGAAACATTGCGCATCGATACAGGCTGTTTAGTCGCAATGACACAAGATGTAAATTACGATATCGAAATGGTAAGCGGCATTAAAACGGCTTTATTCGGTGGAGAAGGATTATTCTTTGCAACGCTTTCCGGTCCCGGTACAGTTTGGGTACAATCATTACCATTCAGCCGTCTGGCAAGCCGTGTGTTTGCTGCAGCACCAGTTTCTCAAGGTGGTGGCGGTAAAGACGCAGGTGAAGGCGGCATCGGCGGATTATTTGATATGTTCAATAAATAGGCACCAAAAAGGAGCTGTCCCGAATTCAGGACAGCTCCTTTCTTTTGTTATACAGCTAAAACGATAATTAAAATCAGTGCCAGCACGATTCGGTAAATCGCAAATGGCGTTAATTTCACTTTTGAAATCAGCTTCAGGAAGAATTTAATTGAAATAAGGGCAAATACGAACGCACTCACAAAGCCTACTACATAAAACCAGAAGTGATCGGCATTAATTTGATCCCAGTTTTTAACAAGCGACAAACCACTTGCCCCTGCCATAATCGGCACGGCCATTATGAACGTAAAGTCCGCAGCTGTTTTATGATCCAGTCCAAGAAGTACCCCGCCTGAAATCGTTGAGCCTGAGCGTGAAAACCCTGGCCAAAGCGATAGACATTGGATAAATCCTACTTTCAATGCTTTACTGTACGAAATATCATCCAGTGACGTAATTGAAGGCTTTTTCGGTCCAAACTTATCGGCAATGATCATAAAGATCGCTCCGATAATTAACCCGATAATAACGGTTTTGATACTGAATAAGTTTTCATCGATAAAATCTTCAAACAGCACACCAAAAATACCGGCCGGAATAATACCGACTATTACATGTCCCAGATTAAAACGCGTTTTTTTCTGGCCCTCTAATTTATATAATCCAACCAGACTTAGTAATCGTTTCCACATAACGAAAACGACCGCCAATATTGACCCAAGCTGAATTACGATTTTAAATGTATTTGCCGAGCCTGATCCTAAAAATTCCTTTGTCTGCAGCCACATATCATCAACAATGATCATATGTCCTGTTGAGGAAACAGGCGCAAATTCGGTCATCCCTTCGACAAACCCTAAAATTAAAGCTTTTAAAAGCTCAATCCATTCCATTTTACGTTCCCCTTTTTACTATCTTATTCGCTAAATTTTACATCTATTACCCATAATTCGGAGCGACTGCCAATACGTGTCGGAGGCCCCCAAAAACCAAAGCCGCTCGAAACAAGTGCATGCAGCTGCTCTTTTTCAAGAAGACCGTAATCCAACTCAAAAACTCTTTCCGTTATGAGATGGTTCGGCCACATCTGACCGCGATGTGTATGTCCGGAAACGTGAAAATCCACACCTAAACGGGCCGGCTCATCCAAATCCAGCGGTGTATGATTCATGACAAACCAAGGCAGTTTTGCATCTTCAGGCTGCATTTCATTTAAGGCTAAACGGTTCGTGTTCGTCACATCTTCCCGCCCTGTTAAATAAAAACGATTTGCGACTAAAATTGTTTCATCCATTAATATCTGGACATTCGCCTCAGCCATTTCCTTTTTGAATTCCGGAATTTCATTGCCATAATATTCATGGTTACCCAGTACTCCGTATACACCATATGTCGCCTTTAAATTTTTCATCACTTCGCCCATATCTTTTTCGACAAAGCGCTTTGGACTATCATCGACAATATCGCCCGGCAGAAGAACTAAGTCCGGATCTTGTTCATTGGAAAGCGCAACAAACTTATCCAAGTGCCCCTTTCCTGACAACAAACCGAGATGAAAATCCGATCCCATAACAATCCGCATGTCTTCACCTGGCTTATCGATATTGATTGTAGCATTTCGGACTACCGGTGAATATGCAAAATATGTACCTGCAATCAATAAAACAATCAGTAATCCGGCCACTCCTGTACCAACCATTCTTGTTGTAAGCGGTGTAAACTTAATGATTAGGTTGGCAATGATACAAAGGATAAGCCCGTACTGCAAAAAGAACATCCAATAGCTGCCGAGTACCGTTAAAGGTGTTAACAGTGGATGCAGCTTTCCTATAAAATAACCGTATGATACGAGAAACAGCACTGTCCAATAAACAATCGGCCAGCGGAATTGCTGTATCGACAACAGCCATGCTCTAAAATTCCATCCAAGATAAAATGTTAGACCACTATATATCGCTAATGCTACTATGCCTAAAAGTATACGCATCGTAATATTGCCCCTAACTTATTTTGTCATCTACAATGTTGCTATTTTACTATATTTTGAGTAATGGTGTTAGTCAATAAACTTTTAAATTGTGCGGCAAGGTTCGGCAGCTGCGGTTTTCTAATAAAACAAGTTTTTTTCTAATATGGCGTTCACTTGTTCTAATAAAACCGGGATTTTCTAATATCCACGTCTATTTTTCTAATATGTGCGTCATATTTTCAAATAATCGGTCCGAATCTTCGAATAACCGATCCACTTCTTCTAATAAAAACTTTTTTCTTCTCATATATTCCCGCACGCCCCTGCAACTCGCCTCACAAAAAAACTGCAGCAAGGCAAATACTCCCCGCTGCAGTTTTCAAATTTTATTTATCTATCGGGATACTAACTGTCACTTTAAACAGATCCCCGTCAACTGCGATTTCCAATTGCCCATCATGCAAATCAACTATCGACTGTGCAATCGCCAGCCCTAGCCCTGAGCCTTCTGTATGACGTGATGTATCCGCACGTTTGAAACGCTCGATTAATTGGGAAGCTTCCTCGTTCAGCTCGTATTTCGCGACATTTTTCACAGTCAATTCCGCATTGCCTTCATGCGACTTCAAATTGACGTAAACACGTGTGCCCTCCAACGAATATTTCCGTGCATTAATAATCAAGTTATCAATGACACGCCACCACTTTTGCCCGTCCACACGAGCATAAATCGGCTGCTCCGCAATATTGATACGTAAATCCAAATTGGCTGCTGCAAAGTCTTCTCCATGCTCACCGACCGCCTGCTGCAACAGTTGTGCTAAGTCGATGCGCTGTTTCGTAATTTCTACATTGCCGCTTGCCATTTTCGATACTTCAAATAAGTCTTCAATTAATGTTTTTAAACGATTCGATTTCGCATCTAAAATCTCGATATATTTTTTTCGCTCTTCCTCTGTGATCGATGGATTTTTCAGTAAATCCGTATACGTAATAATTGATGTGAGCGGTGTACGCAAATCATGGCTGACGTTTGTAATCAGCTCTGTTTTCATCTGTTCACTTTTCGCCTGTTCATTCATACTGTTACGGACACCTTCACGAATACCGTTTAAATTTTCGGCATGTCTTGCTAAAGGAGAATCCCCTTTCACTTTCAAATCCTTTGTTAGTCGGCCATGCGCCATGTTTTCAGTATGTTGCATAATACGGTTCAGGTAGCCCATACGACGCATAAAAATGTAAAGTGCCGGAATGAAGAACACTACAAATAAAAACATATAGAACAGGAAAACACCGAAACTTGCTGATGCCACAACAACAGCAAATCCAAAGCCTCCAAGGAAGACAATAAGAAGCAGTATGAGCGACTGAATTCCGATTGAACGATTTTCAAACATTGAAAGCGCACCATCTACAAACTTCGCTGTAAATGTCTCCGGCCAGATTTTTTCCAGGTCACGCTGCTCTTTTAAACTTGCCCATATGGATACAACCATAAAGACGACCGCTACAATAAGCGCAAAACTGATAACACTTGTTACGATGAAATTCAGAAGAAAGTCGGAACGATTATCCGTAAAGTAATAGATTATCCCCTGGATGGACCTTGTAAAGGCACCGCTACATATAAACGCGAAGTATGTTGTAATAAGGTATATCACAATCCGGATATCAATCGGGAAACGTTCAAATAGCTCCCGCAGCTGGAACTGGCGATTAAACTGTTCAAGCGTCGGCTTTAAAGACGTCATCAATAAAATGAAACTGATAATCCCTGCAAGAATAATGCCATAATAAACATATTTCGTAATGATAAATGCACTTTTTTCACTGCTATGATTGTTTTCAATCCAACTAACCGGGACTGTTACAACACCCGAAATATCCGATAAATCCTGCTCAAGTGTGTAGCTATCCTGCAGAATCCCCATGGTATCTTGCTCATAATAATTAAGCGGATAGAGACCTGTGAGATTTCCCCCTACATTTTTAAACGATTTTTTAAAGACATTCTTTTCGCTGATATCACCATTGCGGTAAACTTCGCCGGTTTTTTCATCTTTAAATTCATATGCAAAGTAATCGTATTTGCTTAAAATTTCCTTTTTGTCTCTTTCAATTTCTTTAAGCTTCTGCTGAATTGCTTTTTTCTTAATTACTAGAATTTTTTCTTTCACATATTCATCATCTTCAAAATTTTTCTTAATGTCGGCAATTTTGGCATCACGTTCTTGTTCAATTGCCTCGATTACTTCCTGATCTTGTGTTGCATCTATTTCGCCTGCATACTGCTCTTTAATACTTTGTATTTGCTCAGCAAGGGAACCGTAATATGTGCGGTAAGCCTCAATTTCCTCACCCGATACTGTTAATGCCCTTTCAAAATCCTCTTCTGTTGGCGTGTTAAATACATATTGCGAGAACTCGTATACCATGTTCTCTGCTTCGTTGTTATAATTTTGCGATTCATAAAAGGTTTTCCCTAAAAAACGACCACCATTTGTAAAAATTAAACTGACTGCAGTTGCCACCACAAAAATAAGAAAAAGCTGGAGGTATAATTTATTATTTTTCATTTTTCTTCCTCCTCACTTAATTATAAAAAATATATTAGTTGCTTTACTAAAGGCACAAAACGCCCTGTCAAATAGTCGATAAAATATGTCCCGAGAAAATAAAAACCGAATGCCGCGCCGAGTGCTCCAACCCAAGAGAGAATTTTACTTTTCAATTTTATAGCCCAATCCCCAAACTACTTTTAAATAACGGGGGTTTTTCGGATCTGCTTCAATTTTTTCACGGATTTTGCGGATATGCACGGCAACAATATTTTCGGCATTATAAGCGGGTTCATTCCATACGAGCTCATAAATATCGCTGATCGAATAGACACGCCCCGCATTCTTTAATAGAAGCTCGGTTATTTTATACTCAGTCGGTGTCAGTTTAACAGGAGTTCCGTCCACACGGATTTCCCTTGCAGCCGCATCAAGCTCAAGTCCTTCGACAAGCGGAGCGGCTTCCCCTGCCGTACCGAGGTTCACATAGCGTCTCAACTGGGATTTCACGCGTGCCATCAGTTCCAGCGGGTGGAACGGCTTCGTAATATAATCGTCCGCCCCTACGGAAAGCCCGTGGATCTTATCGGTTTGTTCCGCCTTTGCACTAAGCATAATAATCGGGATATTGCGTTCTGCACGTATTTTGAAAGTGGCGGTAATCCCATCCATATTCGGCATCATGATGTCTAAAATAATGCAGTGTACTTCATTTTGTTCAAGCAGTTCGATTGCCTCAAGCCCGTCTGCCGCTTTTAATACCCGGTAGCCTTCATTTTTCAAATAAATTTCTATGCCGTCCCGGATGTCCTGATCGTCATCTGTAACGAGCACCGTCAGCTGATTCATCTTGCTCACCTCACAACTTTCTTGTTCTCCATCATAGCAAGTGGTTGATTTCCATTCCGGGTCGGACGCTTTCCGCGGGCACGGCTCGAGCCTGTAGTCTCTCGCTCGCGCTGTTTCCGCAGGAGTCGCCTCCCCTCCATTCCAATCAACCTTCTCATCATCTCCACTATTTAATGAAGAGCCAACTTTTTCTTATAAGTTTATAATAAAGCCCATTTCTTAACATCTCACTACTGTAAATCTGAAGAAATTCTTAAGATTTCTTATTTAATTTAAAAGAGATTCTACTTTATATGTGATCTGTTCTACTTTCTTAGCGTAAGGTTCTACTTTTCATTAAAAAAGTTCTCCTTTTCCCGCATAACTTTCCACTTTATGCACAGTTTTTTCCACTTTCACCACGGACTTATACCAACAAAAAAACTGCCTCCTATGAAGCAGCTTTCTTAGTGCCGAATGTCAGCACAATTATTCCTCCTAATAATAAACCAACACCGATCCAAGCAACAAATGTTAAATGTTCCCCTACTAAAAACACACCGAGTAATGCGGCTGTTAAAGGTTCGGCTAGGCTCAATGTTACTGCAGCGGACGAACTGATTTTCTTTAATCCGCCTAAAAATAATATGTATGCCAAACTTGTAGCAGCAAGTGCCATAAAAAGAATCGGCCAAATATTCACATCTTCTGTCAGCCATTCAAACCCGTCTTTTGCTGCAAGCGGCAACAAAAGCAATGCGCAAATGGAGAAAGTCATTGCAACAGCAGGCAATGTTTCTTCCCGTTTCATCAATTGCTTGCTCACATTCGTATAAAGCGCAAACATGGATCCTGCAGCCAGTGCTAACCCGATACCAAGCGGGTGAATCGCCGTCTCACCTTGATTCATAAACAACATCAGGCAGCCGATAATGGCAAGCACTGTCGCGATTGCCCATACGAGGGTGGGCCTTACTTTCCAAAAGATCCACTCGATGAACCCCGCAAATACCGGCGCACTTCCGATTGTCACAACCGTACCCACCGCAACTCCTGTAAAGCGTACAGAAGTGAAAAATAGACTTTGGAATAAAGCTATCGCAATCGCGGCTAAAATCGTCCATTTCCATGACCAGTTACGGAACGAAATTTTCCGCATTAAAAGAACCGCCAGCAGCAACACACCGCCGCCAATACCGGACCTGACACATGCTACCGCAAAGGAAGAGATCCCTTCCGATAAAAAGGTTTGTGTTGTTCCGACCGTCCCCCAAAGCATTGCGGCCAGCAGCACAAATAAATACGGTAAAATATTCATATCCGACACCTCATTTAATTATATTAATTATGCTATCATACGTTGTAAGTCTATTCGAGATGAAGTTTTTCTAAAATCGTTTTATAATAAGATTAAGTAAAACTAAAAAGGAGGCATCATGATGTATAAAACGGTAGAACAAACTGCAGCAGAAATAGGCATGCCTGAACATCAGGTTTTACAGTACATTTATACCGGTCGCATTAAAGCAGTGCATGATGGTGAACACTTTTTAATTAACAGTGCGCAATTTGATACGTACCATCAGCAACTCGAGCGAATTAAAGAAGAGATCGAAATCTGGAGGAACACACCAATTCCTGAAGATGTCGATATAAAAGATGAAGACTAAGAATAAAAGTGTTAAAGCGCCCGGTTAACTCCATCAGTCATGGAGGGCCCGATGCGAGATTGTCTAAATTCATTAAAAGAAAAGAAGCGAATTCGTTCATCGAGTTCGCTTCTTTTTAATCTCTTCTTATTAAATAGTGACTGTAAACCCCGCACGTTTACCGATAATTTCAGCGTAATCCTCTACCATTACACTTGCAGTCGGATACATCCCCGCTCCAGGCCCAATTACGGATAATGTCCCGATGTAGTTTGTCTCCATCGTCACTGCATTGAATACATCGTCTACAGGGTAAAGCGGATGTTCATTGTTTACCAGCAGTGGTGCCACCTTCGCATGAATCGTACCGTCTTCAAGTTTCTCCACTTCCGCCACATGACGATAGCGAAGACCTTGCGCTGTTGCTTCCGCTACTTCCTCTGACGTGATTGTATCGATGCCGATCACTTCAACATCTGCCCAATTTGGCTGCTCTCCAAATGCAAGGCTCGATAAAATCATAAGCTTTTTGAATGCATCCTGACCCGATACATCGTTAAATGGATCTGCTTCTGCATAGCCTAAATGCTGCGCTTCTTCTAATGCCTGTTCAAAGCTCCAGCCTTCTGCACGCATCTTAGTTAAAATATAGTTTGTCGTTCCATTTAAAATTCCTTGAACGCAGCTTACTTCATTGACTAGAAGAATGTTTTTCATTGTTTTAATAATCGGCACACCGCCTGCTACCGTTGCCTCGTAGCCTACGAATACACCATTAACTTTCGCCAATGCTTCGAGCTCCTCGCCGCGTTTTGCAAGCATCACCTTATTCGCTGTAATGACATGGCATTTCGCCTCAACAGCGCGCTTTAAATAAGTAAATGCAGGCTCTTCATTTACAATCGCTTCAAAAACAACTTGCAGATTATTTTCCGCCAGAACGTCATCCATTGATTCCGTCATTAAATGTTTTGTACCCGGTACACGCTCACGGCTTGCATCGGTTACTAAAATCTTCGCGACCTCCAGTTCAACACCTAGCTTTTCGCGAAGCTCCTGCCTCTTTTCATTTAAAATATGGTAAATTCCCTGACCCACTGTACCAAATCCTAAGATCGCTGCCTTGATTGTTGCCATTGCCTTTCTCCTCCAAATTCTTAACACACATATATTAACGAATAATTCAAAAAATTTATCTTAAAGAAAATTCTATCCTATATAATACATGAAAACAAGAGAAATCTCTCCTAGAAGGACATTTGTTTACTGTAAACGGTCAATATTCATTCAAATTTTATTTTTTAAGAGCTAATTTAAGGACTGAGGTGTCATTTTTTCCAGTGATTTCTTGTATTTGGAGCCAAGTAGTGAAAGTGCTTTAGTATTTTCTAATATATTCGGAAATCATCTAATATATTTTAAAATGTTCTAATAAAAGTGCGATCTTCTAATATAAGCGTTCAATGTTCTAATATGGGTCTGAGATGTGCTAATATCCTCGCTCCATCTTCTAATATCGGCCACACTTTTTCTAATATCGCACACCATTGTTCTAATAAAACTGCCGACACCGTTTTCGCACGCGATTTTTGCTACAAAAATTGCATCCCTAAACGCCAAGTTCATCCAAATTCTAATAACATCACCATTTCTTCTAATATCCCCACAACTTCTTCTAATAAACGCTTCTGTTTTTCTAATAAAAGCCATACATCGCCCCCAAAAATTTCAGAAAATAAAAAAACACTAGCAAGGGGGCTCACTAGTGTTCCGGAAATATTTTATACTGCCATGTTTATATCATTATATGCCCGTAAACGATAGGCAGTTAAAATCTTAGTCATGACGATTTCCTCTTTTGCCGAGTAGTCAGGGACCGCGTATGGGCGCTCCACTAACTGAAATTCACCATATTTTAAGAACCACTCTCTGGCCGGCTGTAAAATATGGGCTGTACCATGAATTTTGTATTCCTCGGCAACTTCTTTTACAACATATCCCGCTGTGGCAAGATCGTGAGCTTGTTCAGAGAAAGCACTGTGTCCAAAAACATGCTGCCACATCGTATTCACATCCGCCAAAATTTGCTGGATAGCGCAAGCGTTCACAAATTCCTTTACGTCATTTAGTTCATAAATAATATAGGCAGCTACGTTTTGTGCACTGTATACTTTCCCCATTTTGAACAACTCCTTTTCTTCCCATGATGCTGCAACATCACTTTAAATTTTTCCGGTTGGTAATTTATTATCCCTATTGTATTACTTGGTATTCAATTTGTCAATAAAACTTATAAAAATAGTAGGGATTAATTTTCTAAAAATTGCTTAGCTTTTCGAATGGGAAAAGCTAAGCCTTTTTTTAAGGTATTATGCGTTTGTTTCCAC
Organism: Solibacillus sp. FSL W7-1436; assembly: GCF_038007305.1. Taxonomy (NCBI): domain Bacteria; kingdom Bacillati; phylum Bacillota; class Bacilli; order Caryophanales; family Caryophanaceae; genus Solibacillus; species Solibacillus sp. FSL W7-1436. The sequence goes on along the minus strand of NZ_JBBOWV010000001.1, from coordinate 1,737,052 downwards.
CCCTACTTCAGCTGCAACTTTCGCTAATGCCTGTTCTAAATCTGCGATAATATCTTCTGCTGCTTCTAACCCGATCGATAAGCGAATGAGCTCTTCCGATACGCCTGCAGTTTTTAATTCTTCCGCAGATAACTGTTGGTGCGTTGTACTAGCAGGATGGATAATCAATGAACGGGCATCCCCGACGTTTGCTACATGCGAGAACAATTCCACGTTATCGATTACTTGGCGACCTGCTTCACGCCCACCTTTAATGCCGAACGTAATGATCGATCCGAAGCCGTTTTTCAGATACTTCTTCGCTAAATCATGTGTCGCAAAATCTTCAAAGCCGTTGTAATTTACGTATTCCACAAATGGGTGGTTTCTTAAATACTCGGCAACTTTTTGTGTGTTTTCATTATGACGGACAATACGCAAATGAAGCGTTTCAAGTCCTTGCAGGAAATTAAATGCCGCGTCAGCAGATAATGTTGGACCAAAATCACGCAATAGTTGAACACGAAGCTTTGTCGCAAATGCAGCGCCTGCTGTGTCAATTCCGTAGCGTAGACCGTGGTAAGAAGTATCCGGTTCTGTAAATCCTGGATGTCTTCCTTGCGTCCAGTCGAACTTCCCGGCATCAACGACAATCCCGCCGATCGTCGTTCCGTGGCCGCCAATCCATTTTGTTGCAGAATGAATGACAACATCCGCGCCGAATTCGATCGGATTACTTCCATATGGGGAAGCAAATGTGCTGTCGATTAATAAAGGAAGACCATTGTCATGAGCGATGTTTGCTACCTCTTCGATATCCAGTACTTTCAAGCTTGGATTTCCGATAATTTCAGCGAAGATCGCCTTCGTTTTATCCGTGATTGCCGCTTGGAAGTTTGCAGGATCTGATTCATCCACAAATTTTACTGTAATGCCGTAGCGAGGCAATGTAGTTGCGAATAAATTGTAAGTTCCGCCGTAAAGAGAACCTGCCGCAACAATTTCATCCCCTGCACCTGCAACGTTTAAAATAGAAAATGCCACTGCTGCTGCGCCAGATGAAAGCCCTACTGCAGCTGTGCCCCCTTCTAATAAAGCAACCCGTTCTTCAAAAGCCCCGACTGTCGGATTCATAATACGTGAATAAATATTGCCTGTTTCCTGTAATGCAAATAGACGTTGCGCATGAGCTGTGTCGTTAAATGCATAGGCAGTTGTACGGTACACCGGAACTGCGATTGCTCCTGTTTCCGGGTCTGGCTTTTGACCCCCGTGTAATAATAGTGTTTCTGGTCTTAAGTTTGTCATTTTATTACCCCCAAAAATTTAATCGATGGTGAAATCGGTGTTTTTGAGGAGGATTTTTTAAATGAAAAAAACCCTCTTCAGTTAAGAAGAGGGTTGCGCATGAGCAAGTTTGCCTCCTCTTATCTTTCAAAATGATTGTCCATTTTGTAGGATTTAGCACCTTAGTCAGTTCATCACTTACTGGTTGCCGGGCATCTCAGGGCCTATTCCCTCCGCCGCTCTTGATAAGAGTTATGTGATTTGTGTTCCATCGTTGAGTCTCAGTATAAAACATACTAATCCGATATGTCAACACAAAAAAATTAAAATTTTCAGATTTCTATTCTGATAGCTCTTATCTGTATTTAACGATATGCAAAAGTTCCCTTCCTATGAATTCGAACAGACACTAATAATCGACTTCAAGTAAAATATTGACTAAAATAAGCTTGAAGGCTATACCATTACGTTTAATTACATAAAAGGGAGATGTTCACGTGAATACAAAAGAATTATTACGCAGTCATACATCTGTTCGTAAATATACAGGAGAGGAAATTTCAAAAGAAACGGTCATCGATTTGATCGAAACAGCGCAAATGGCGGCAAGTTCTCATTTTGTACAAGCATACAGCGTTATTTGGGTAACGGATGAAGAAAAGAAAACGAAGCTTGGTGAACTGTCTAAAAACGAATTTCAGTTCAAAACAGCGGGTGCCTCATTCTTGTTTTGCGTAGACTTCAAACGTTTGCAAGTAGCGGGTCAAAAACACGGGGTTGATATTTCTGCTGACACGGCTGAAAACGTGCTTGTAGGGGTAGCAGATGTTGCATTATTTGCCCAAAACTTCGTAATTGCTGCCGAATCAATGGGTTACGGCATTTGCTATATCGGTGGTGCCCGAACAAATCCTAAGGAAATCAGCGAGCTGTTCAATTTACCGGAATATGTTTTCCCGTTATTTGCGATGACGATCGGCACACCGACAAAACGCAATGAAACAAAACCGCGTTTACCGGTAGCTGCAGTATTGCATGAAAATGGTTATGACGTTGATAAGTACGAAACGCTTCTGGATGAGTATGATGGAATTATGGAAGACTATTACAGCAGCCGCTCTTCAAATCAGAAGACGGCAACATGGACGAAACAAATGGCTGATTACTTAGTTGAACAAAACCGTCCGCATATGAAAGACTTCCTCGCTTCACGTGGCTTTACTTGGAAGTAAGCTAATAAAAACCAAAATGCTATTTTTCTCTCTGAGGGAGAAAAATAGCATTTTTTTGCTGAGCGTTAAAAATTGATTTCCATTCCGGGTCGGACGCTTTCCGCGGGCGTGGCCTGAGCCTGTAGTCTCAGGCGTCACGCTAATCCCGCTGGAGTCGCCTCCCCTCCATTCCAATCAATTTTATAAAATAGCCGTTTCTTAATAAGGATTTTCTTCTTATTCAACGGTACTTATACTTCTGCCCAAATTTCTTTATTTATTTCAACCCTTCAATCTGCAATGATTTTACAGGTTGGAAATCTTCACCTGTTTTTGCATACGTAATCGTCGCCTGGTCACCTTCTTGCAAGTAAATCGCAAATGGTGCAACTTCTGTAGAAACGATGAAGTTTTCACCTGTATTCGCCAGGAATGATACGATCGTGAAATCACCTACACGCTCTTTATAAACACGCACGACTTTTACCGTCGCCTTCGCTTCTTCGGCATTCGAAGTACCGTCTACCGTACTTCCGCCACGGCTTAGGGCTGTTTTATAAAGTCTTAACGCTTCATTTGGTGTAGTTCCAAATGCTGAAATTTCAGGATTTGCTGCAGACACGATAAAGTAATTTTGCAGGAATCCGTTCGCATCAAGTACAGCTGACAGCCAGCTTGCTTCACCGTAGAAGTTGTAAAGGATCGGCATTTCGCCTTCCCATTCTTTTTCGATGAATTTTTTCTCGATAATTTCAAGAGCCCCTTGTGAATCCATATAAGACTCTTCCAGGTTTCCGGTATAATACGTTGCTTCTCCGGTACGTGCATGTGTCAATGCATAGCCGAGCATCGAGTCAACGCCCTCTTTCGGACTTGTAAAATCAGTGAAATAATACATTTCCCCGTCTTCCATAAAGATCGGACTTACATTTGCTTCCGTACCTTCATCACTCGGCAGCTTAACATCCTTTTTGCCGACAAGACTGTTCCAGAAGCCGTGCACATAGTTACCGTAATAACTGTTTTGCAAACTTACCGCTTCCGGTGATACAGCACCGTCGATAAATGCCGGTACATCTGCAATCGCAATTTTTTCTGTTGCTCCTGTTTCCGCATCAACAAGTACAATTCCTTTTACATCAAAGCCGTTACGTGCCGAAATAAATTCGCCGTAAGAACGGATGTAATATGGTTTTCCATCTTCATCAATTTCCAGCTGCGGATCACCATAGAAAATTAAAGATGGGTTTTGAAGACGAATATGACGCTCCAGGTTTTTATTTAAATAAGCAGATGGAACATAGCTCATTTCAGCCTTCACAAACTTTGGATTATCGCTTGAATCTGTAGCACTCATCGTGAAATAACCAGGTGTTGTTTTCCCGTTGAACCACTTAAAGAACCCTGAAAACTCAACAGGTGCAATGTAAACATACTGATCATTCACTTTTTGAATTTGCAGATTCCCTAATTCATAGTAGCTTGTGTTCGGCACCTGTCCAAACGCTTTTTTCATTTTGTTTTTAACGAACTTCGGCGGTACACTTGCCGGTGTTTTCGTTTCGTCAAACGCCGATATTTCCGTTTTTTCTTTCATCTCAGAAGATTTGAATTTTTCATCTGCATTTAAAAATGGTGCGCTTACTAAATAGCCGATCCCAATAATGCCGACAAGCACAATCGCAGATTTAATTTTTTGCTCCTTACCGACTGCAAAGATTGCCCCGATAATCGCTACAACAGGTATTACATATAAGAAAATCGTCCAGCTTAGATCGATTTTGGAAATATATACTGTTAAAAATACTGAAACAAAACTTAGTATAAATGTTGTAATGAATAAACTCGTAAATGTTTTTGATGAAAGCTCCTTATTGCGCACCTTTTTTGATAACGGCATTAATAATAATGTGATCAAAAGTGCTCCAATTGCCGTTATTAGCAATAATTGTCCCATAACAATCACCCTCTCTTACTTATTATGTACGAATAACCTTCCAAAAAGATTCATAAACAAGTAAAACTGCATAACTTCTGGCATAATAGAGCATATATTGAATTTTCTTGAAAACATATTTTCATTATTTAGTAATTAAATATAAACAATTCAACTTAGGGGGTTAATGGATGGCACGTAAAGTTCTGATTTTACTGTTCTTCGGGCTTGGCTTGTACTATGTATTCTTTTTTGAAACGATCGATAGTTCGCTGAAAATGGTCTTTAAGCTTTTGCCAATGATTTTGCTTATAGCGCTGGCATTTTTAACGAAAGTGCAAGTGAAATCTCCGTATTATTGGCTCATTTCCACCGGTTTAATTTTCTGTGCAGTTGGCGACTATACATTGCAGTGGTTCATCGTTGGACTGAGCTTTTTCCTGATCGGCCATATTTTCTATATTTTTGCGTTCCGTTCAACAAATCAGCAGATTACACCATTGTATGTAAAAATCGTATTAGCTATATACGGTGCGGTTATGATGTTCTGGATTGCGGGAAGCCTGATGCAAAAAGGAGATACTGTACTTGCCATTGCAGTGACTGCATATATTTTCGTTATTTTAACGATGGGATGGACATCGTTCCGAACAGGTAGTAAGTTTGCTGTCATCGGCGCCATCCTCTTTATCATGTCGGATTCGGTACTTGCTATTAACCGCTTTATGTTTGATGTTCCCGCTTCCCATATCCTGATCATGTTTACGTATTACGGCGCACAGTTTTTCCTCATGCTCAGCATAATGGAATATGACAAATTTAGTTCAAAAACCGAAATAAAAAGTGTAGAATAAAAGCAATAAGTAATAGGAGGTCTTTTTCGTATGAAAGAGAAAGTAATTGAACGTTTAGTACGCTATGCAAAAATTGATACACAATCAGATTTCAACTCTGACACAACCCCTTCAACAATGAAGCAATTCGATTTATTACATGTATTAAAGGATGAACTGGCAGCAATCGGTTTAACAGATATTACACTGGACGAAAACGGCTACCTTTTTGCAACACTGGAATCAAATACAGACAAAGACGTACCGACACTCGGCTTTTTGGCACATGTTGATACGACATCGGATTACACGGGAACTAATGTACAGCCTCAGCGCATCGACAATTATGACGGTGAAGCGATTACATTAAAAAATGGTTTAGTCATGGCACCGGACTATTTCCCGAATTTAAAAAATTATGTTGGCCAAACGTTAATTACGACAGACGGCAATACATTGCTAGGTGCGGATGATAAAGCCGGCATCGCAGAAATCATGACGGCAATGGAATACTTAGTGAACAATCCGGAAATCAAACACGGGAAAATCCGTGTAGCATTTACACCGGACGAAGAAATCGGGCGCGGCCCCCACAAATTTGACGTCGAGAAATTCGGTGCGGATTATGCGTACACACTGGATGGCGGTCCTCTTGGTGAATTACAGTACGAAAGCTTTAATGCAGCTGGCGTAAAAGTAACGACACGCGGCACGAACATCCATCCGGGTTCAGCAAAAGATAAAATGGTGAACTCGATTACAATGGCGATTGAATACCAAAATGAAATGCCAAAAGATGCAGTACCTGAAAAAACAGAAGGCTATGAAGGCTTTATCCACTTAATGTATTTCAACGGCGGAATTGAAGAAACAACAATGTCTTACATTATCCGTGACCATGACCGCGCTAAATTCGAAGAGAAAAAAGAGTATATGGCAAAGGTCGGCAAAGAATTACAGGCAAAATACGGTGAAGAGGCAATTACTGTAGCGATCGAGGATCAGTACTACAATATGGGCGAAAAAATCGAGCCTGTTATGGAAATTGTCGATATCGCAAAAGAAGCGTTTGCCAAGTTTAACATTACACCGATTGTCGAGCCGATCCGCGGTGGTACTGACGGTTCACAGCTTTCATATATGGGCTTGCCGACACCGAATATTTTTGCGGGCGGCGAAAATATGCACGGCAAATATGAATTTGTATCAGCTGAAACGATGGAAAAAGCTACAGAAGTCATTATTGAAATCGTTCAGTTATTCGAACAACGTTAATAGAAACTTTTGAATGGGGCGATTACTTTCGCTCCATTCTTTTGTATACTTAGTAAACAGAAAATTCAATACAATTAAGTGAGGTGTGTGATGAGGGAAATACTGATTGGCATTTTAGCAGCCTTATTTTTTGCGGTTACATTTGTATTGAACCATTCAATGGAATTGGAAGGCGGCAGCTGGCTATGGAGCTCTTCACTCCGCTACTTCTTTATGCTCCCTTTTCTCATTGCCATTGTCGCCATAAGGGGAAAAGGCGGATTTCGTATATTATCGAATGAAATGAAAGAACATCCGGGTGCATGGCTCGTTTGGAGCTTTGTCGGATTCGTATTATTTTATGCGCCGCTTACGTTTGCCGCGGCATTCGGTCCAGGCTGGCTCGTATCAGGTACATGGCAGTTTACGATTGTAGCTGGTGTTTTGTTGGCTCCCCTCTTTATTACAACTATAGCCGGAAAAGAAGTCAGGGCAAAAATCCCGCTTATTTCACTTGGCATCTCAGGCATTATTTTATTCGGGATCTTGCTTATTCAAATTCCGCAGACACAGTCAGTTTCTATGAAAAGCCTGCTTCTCGGTATACTGCCGGTAATCATCGCGGCATTTGCCTACCCGCTCGGCAATCGGAAAATGATGGAGCTTTGTAAGGGCAGAGTCGATCCGTTTCAACGTGTTCTAGGTATGACAATCGCTTCCTTGCCGGCATGGATTCTGCTCGCAACCTATGCATTATTTACTGTTGGTCTGCCTTCTGCGAGTCAAGTGTATCAATCGCTGCTCGTTGCCGTTTCTTCCGGTGTTATCGCGACAATACTTTTCTTTATCGCAACAGACCGTGTGCGCCATGATCAAGGTAAGCTGGCTGCCGTTGAAGCAACCCAATCGACGGAAGTTCTTTTTGCGATGGTCGGCGAAATGATTTTACTAAGTGTACCGCTTCCGCAACCGATCGCTTTAATCGGACTGGCGGTCATTATTACCGGCATGCTGCTACACAGCTATCACACAGTACTTATCAATAAAAGATTACAAGCAGCAAATGAAAAAGGGTAGCGACATTTTGTCACTACCCTTTTTGCTACATTCCCCACTGCCAAATGCCAGTCGGATCTTTATACATTTTAAACACATATTCCCCTACATCTTCACGGTCATACTGGTAGCGTATTTCCACTTCTGTATCGGATAAATACGTAACATTCCGGTAAGATGCTTCCAAAAACAGCTCGCCTAAACGGTTCGAATGTGTAAATGGAATATCACTTACCGATAATCTTTCACTGATTGACCCATCTCTAAAAATCTGATCATACAAATATAGATCAAAATATTGTTCTGGTGAATAGTCATTTTCTAATTCAAAATAAATTGATGCTGTTGTACTTTGCTCTGCCAATGCTACGACTTCCCCGTAAATTTTATGCACCGCGGTAATTGTACCTGCCTGCTTTGTATTTTTTGCCGGGAAATGATTCACCAAAAAGTATTCACGCGCATTTAATAACTGATCGTAGCCTCCTGCAATCGTATTGCCGTTTTCCTCATACAATTCCTTTAATTCCGATCTTATAGGCTTCCCATTCACCGTTAATTTGCCGTCCTGCAAAACGACACGGTCTCCTGGTACTGCGACTACTTCATAATATGCGTTTTCATAAATTGGTAAATGACTGCTCGTATTAGTCATCGTTCGTACAATATCGCCAGCTCCGTATACGGCTTCATCAAATAAATTTTCCTGACGTTCTATCACTGTATGGTAAATTCCCTTTTTCCCTGCAAGTGTAAAGGTTTCTTTATCTACATATTGTAAATCCGATAATTGTTCCAGCACTGGTAGCTGTGCAAAGGAATCATAATCGATTACTGATAATTGCTTCTGTTTTTGAAGAGTAGCAATTTCCGCTAAATCATCAAGCGGATCATAAGGGGCACCCCGCCCTTCATTTCCCGAATTTTGAGTAAAAGGGACGGCTGTCATAAATAGAAATACCGCAACTGCTGCAACAGCTGCCGTTACTAATTGAACATGCCACGAACGTTTCTGATTTCGGGGGGGCGGAGTCAATTCGGATTTCACACGCTGCTTAATACGACTTTCCTGCATGCGTGTATCACCCATCATTTCATCCAGTTGTTTTTTAAATGGATCCATGCATCATTCCTCCAATCCCTCTTCGCTAAAATACTCTTTCAATTGCTGCTTTGCCCGACGTAAACGTGTTTTTACCGTATTTTCATTCAGCTGTAAATAGAGTGCAATATCGGCAATAGACTGTTCGTCATAATAAAATAAAATGAGCGGCTCACGATATTTCAGTGGTAGCTGGAATAACTTCTGTTCAAGTGATGCAAGATGCTCTTTTTGTATAACCTCTTCGTCCGTACCTTTCGTTTGAGCAAAAATCGTTTCAAAAACGACATCCTTTTTATGCTTCCATGAGCGTAAATAATCTTTTGCGCGATTGGCTGTCATTTTTGTTAAATACGTTTTCAATGACGACTCATTGCGAAACTGTTCGCTCTTTTGAAAGTATGTTACAAATACTTCCTGTACGATATCCTCGGCGGTAGCCCAATTTTTAACGTACAAATAAGCAATACGTACTAAATAACGCGTATGCTCATCAACAATTGCATCAAATTCTCTCATGTAACGTTTAGCACCTTCTTATATCCTTAAGACCAGTCCACCCCCTTTACAAAGGACGTGAACTGTTCAAATGTTTTATTTTCAGTTATGCCGAAACGATTAACCTCATAATTTGACTGCTGCATATTCGCATAGCCTTCATTTGTCGTAAAACCGATTAACAGTCCTACTTCCTTCATCGCTGCGATCATATCTTCATCGTAATGACCGAATGGATACGCTAGAGAAGTCGCATTCGACAGCATGTTAACATTTTGCTGCAGATCCTTCGCAATGTCAGCGGACGTCAGCTCTAATGCCTTCCCTGCCCCATTGCTGAACTGATGCAAATTATGTGTATGCGCTTCGTACTGAAACACATCCGTCATTTGCTGCATCTCTTCGGCTGTGAAAAATTGGAGCGGTCCTTTGGCATCAAAAACTTGTTCACCTTCAAAGCGCTCGGTACGAGAAGAAATAATATGCTGTACCGCAGAAAATCCATGTTTCTTTAAAATTGGATAAGCATAGACCTTTGTCGATAATAAACCATCATCAAATGTTATGAGTATTGAATTAACCGGTAAAATTTGGCGACCTTCCAAATAATCATAAAGCTGTGTTGTCGAAATTGTTGTAAATTGCTCTTCAGCTAAAAAGGCCATTTGCTGTTCAAATGATTGTACAGAAACCGTACTCGCATTTGTCACCATTTCTTCTTGCGGCAAAATATGATGATACACTAAAACGGGAATTCCTTCATCTATTTCAACTGATGTTTTATGTATATAACCCGCCCGTTCTCCTACTTTTATTACAAACCACTCATCAATCTCCCCCACTATCGGATAGCGGAACCCTTGGGAGAGCTGCATTAATACACCGCTTTTAAGATTTTTTCCTTCATATACATTTATCTGTTCTGTCGTTTTGATTGAATTTGTGATTTCTGTATTTACTAACGTCTCAAGCGGACGTTTTTCTACAGTGGCACTTCCCTTTTTAATAAAAGCCGAAATTTTCCCGAATCGCAGTTCATAATAAAGTTCATCTTCCCCTACGATCGCAAATGAAGTATTCGGATGTACAACACCAATTTCAGTGAGCGCATTTCCTTTTATATAAATCGGCTGTTCCTTATTCAGAACGATAACTTTTTCAAATAGATGTGTAGCTTGTTCGATTTGGTTTCCATCTTCCAAACCTGTCATGTCCTTTTCATTTGCAACCGCACGTTCAATCTTTTCACTTGAACCTCTATATTCAATTGTCAGGAATAATACGCATACAGCGATAAACCCTACAGCAATTAACTTTTTCATTATTTCCTCCGCCTGTTTTTTTTGCTTAAGCACCGTACAGACGGAGAAATTCAAAATAAGTTTCAAAAAAAATTATAATATTTTCTAGTAAACAAAAATACCCGTATCTGTAAGCGACACGGGCAATGGGTCTTCCAACAAAGGAAGAAAACCTAGAAGAAAAATATAAAGGGTGAAAAACTGAGTGTCTGACACACAGTCAAACCTACATTCTAAATGAGGGGGTTTAGAACGCTATGGCTGAGCTAACAAACTCCTGGAGAAAAGTTGTTAGCCCAGACTTATTTGTACTGTATTACAAATAAGCTCTTGCTACAGTTCTAATGATAATGATTATCAGTATCATTGTCAACCTATTTCCAATAATCTTTTAAGAATTTTTTAGTGAACGACGATATTGGTATTGTTTGAATTGGAACAGCATAAAGCAGCCGACACAAAAGCCTAAAATTGCTACAAATGATGCTACCGCCACCATAACCGTAAAGCTGTATGCAACAACCGGCCAGTTAAAGGCAAACCCTATTATTCCGCCTGCCAGGCAAATACTCGCAATTGTCGAATTGAACTTTTGCTGTCCAATTTCTTCCGGAATGTACGAATTGATGTCTTTCGTTAAAAATATTTTCGCAAAGCGCATAATTGGATTAAACCCGGTGAAAATCCCAAGTACATTTGCAATTAACGGAATCGCCAAAATCCAGTACTGTCCTGTTATCCATGTGATAACGACTGATAAAAATATAACCCACTGATTTACACGAACTAAAGGTCTTGGTACAGAAATCGGTTTAGTCATAAAAACCAACCTTTCTTATATGTTTAATTCATTTTAGCGTTTTTCACCTCGTTTGGGAAGAGAAATGGTATAGTTAATATAAATATTTTTTTAGAAAAGGTGATACGTATGCCTGCACTTTCTTATGATCAAGTACGACAACTAAATTCCTACAGTATTTTTACCGAAGAACCTGACCGCCCATTATTTACTTTGGCGAATCTACATAAAGACTTCTATTTGACGGATTTCCGCAATTTGATGATGGGTATTACGAATGCGGCTACAGAAGCTGCGGCTATCTCCCACTTCGGACGTCGCTACGGCATGTTTGTCGCAATGCAGTTTTATATGCTGACGACGTATGATGAAATTTGGGACGGCAAGCCCGAAGATTTGCGGTTTGCTATTGTTCAGGAGTTTGGCATTCATACACTCGGGATGTATATAAACCCAAATGATTTCCGCTATGTGGAAGATGATGAGCGCGAACGAGTGATGACGGACATTTTGTACAAGACGTCTGTTGTGATTGGCCAGTTACGGAAAACAACGTCCATCTCGCCGCTTACTTTATGGGAGAATATTTTCGGATACATGCTTTGGCACTTCCATACATTACTCGAAAATCCGGCATTGGCAGACCGCGCTTTCGAGGACCTGGATATGCTCGAAGATAAAAATATTTGGCGTTATTTCTCGGACAAATCGCTGTTTTTAAATTATACAGGCGGAAAAAATCCTTCTGCTCTCATCAATCAGCCTGTTCGCAAAAGCTGCTGTTTCTCAAAAGATATTCCCGGCTTAATGGCCTGCGGATTTTGCCCGATGAAATAGTTAAGGTTTCATTTTAAGTGCCCTGGCCGTTGAATGGTCGCGGCACTTTTTAGTATTGGCGAGGGTGCTTGGGGGAAATGTTCTAATAGATCACCCACTTGTTCTAATAAAACTTGAAAAGTTCTAATAAAACCCGGTTCTTCTAATAAAGTAAGCCGATGTGCTAATAAAGGCCACGGATGTTCGAATAAAAGTATCCGATCTTCTAATAAGTATCCCCGTTTTTCTAATATCGCATGAAAAGTTCTAATAAACCGCCGACCACAGTCACAGCTCTTTTTAGTCCGGGGTTCCCGGCAGAGGTGTTCTAATATATCACCCACTTGTTCTAATAAAACTTGAAAAGTTCTAATAAATCCCGGTTCTTCTAATAAAGTAAGCCGATGTGCTAATAAAGGCCACGGATGTTCGAATAAAAGTATCCGGTCTTCTAATAAGTATCCCCGTTTTTCTAATATCGCATGAAAAGTTCTAATAAACCGCTGACCTTAGTCACAGCTCTTCTTAGCCCGGGGTTCCCGGCAGAGATTTTCTAATAGATCGCCCACTTGTTCTAATAAAGGCCACAAATGTTCAAATAAAAGTATCCGATCTTCTAATAAGTATCCCGGTTCTTCTAATATCCGGTTCAACTTTTCTAATACCTCCCACCGCCATCCGCGCAACAAAAAAAACGATGCTACAAACATCATAGCATCGCCTTATCTTTTATTTCATTGCACTGTTTTTCAATGTTGTTGCCATTACTTTGGCGCCATCGAGCAATGCCTTTGCATCAAAGGTCATTTTCGGGTGATGAAGTCCCGGACCAAGATCTGCACCAACACCGATCATCGTCGCCTTCAGCTCTGTATTTTTAATCGTATAGAAGTGGAAATCATCGCTTCCCGGTGTTATGACTGCCGGTGCCAGACTTTTTTCTCCAAGTGCTTCAACAATCGAGCGTTCTGCAATGGCAGCAGCTTCCGATGATACTTCCGCACCTGGTGTAACGTCCATCCAATCCCATTCAACCCCAATATCGAACATCGCTGCAATTTGTTTCAAGCCTTTATCGACATCGCGCTGTACTTGCACCAAGACTTCATTTTTCTGTGCGCGAACATCGATCGAGAATGTCGCATTGCCCGGAATAATATTGACGCTTCCGCCATCTGCTACAATTTTCGTTAACTTCGCCGAGTATACTTCAAATGGATCGACATGGATATTTTTCAGCATTTGCTGAATCGCTACAACGACATCAATTGCATTTTTCCCCTGGTGCGGACGAGCCCCATGTGCATCAATTCCAGTAATTGTCCCATTTAAGAATGCTGCTGCACCATGATAGATTGCAGGTGACACTTTCCCTAATGGCAGTTCTTCCATCGGACGCAGATGAACACCAAATAAATGGGTAACATCTTCCATTACGCCACGGTCAATCATTGCCAATGCCCCGCCACCAGTTTCCTCAGCCGGTTGGAAAATAAAACGGATTTTCTTATCCAAAGATTCATTTTTTAATGCGTAAAGCGCACCTAAAACAATAGATATATTTGCATCATGTCCACAAGAGTGATTTGCCTGCATGACGCCATCCACTTCCTGCCACAGTGCATCGATATCAGCGCGTACCGCAATTGTTTCTTTGCCTTTTCCGATTTCCGCGACAAGTCCAGTCACATCGTCAAACTTTTTATAGCTGACGCCCATACCATCTAAGATTTCTGCTAATTTTGCTGTTGTTTTTATTTCTTTCCAGCTTACTTCAGGGTTTGCATGGAAATACTGAAACCAATCAAAAATCATTTGTTCCGTAGAATTAACCGCTAACATGAAACGCACCTCGAATATTATTTAATACTTCTATTATACAGTACAATTTTTGCATACTACATTATTAGTGCCTAAAAAAACGACATCTATCCAATCAGTTTTGTTGGATAGACGCCGTAATAATTTTAAATTCATTTTAAAAACTCCTTTATAAGCTTGAGAAAAACCCTTGTGGATATTGCGTACGCTCTTCACTTTCCGTTAATTCATGCTGCTCTGCTAACTCAAATTCCGCCTCTTCATCAAATAAGTACGTTTCAAACATAGACTTTAAAAGTGTTGACATATCATTTCTCTCCTTTAATTATTTGAATTTTTAGTTAATTTAAATAATATAATGGTTTATCAAGAAAATCAATAAATAAATGCAATTTATGCATAAAAAGTATTTAATCTATCTATTTATGAGATCAATAAAAGGCGCCTGAAATAAATTTCAGGCGCCTCTAGGCTTTATGAAATGGCCACTTTTGATCCATTCCCTTTGTTTCTTGTAATATACTGGATCACGAACATTACTCCAAATACAATCAGTCCAATTGTATCAGACAGTGATTCAGGGTAAATCATTGCTAAACCTGCACCAAGTAAAACAATGCGTTCAATCCAGCTTACAGGGCGGTACCAGTAACCGATAACTCCGACACCTATAGCGATCATACCCATGATTGCAGTGAACACTACCCATAAAATTTGCCATAACGTCACATCAATCATCAGCAGTGCCGGTGAGAAGATAATCATATACGGAATAATGAATGCCGCGATGGCAAGCTTCGCGGAGTTCACACCAGTACGAATCGGGTCTCCCCCTGAAATGCCGGATGCAGCAAAGGCGGCGAGCGCAACAGGCGGTGTAATATCCGCAATAATACCGAAATAGAACACAAAGAAGTGTGCTGATAAAACAATAACAAGCGGAGCTGCACTTGCAGCAACATCCGGTGCCAGTAATGCAATGATTGCTGGCGCTGCAATTGTTGATGTAATAACATAGTTTGCTGTTGTCGGTGCACCCATACCTAAAATTAACGAAGCAATCATTACAAAGAATAATGTAAGGAGAATGCTTCCTCCTGCTAATTTAACTAGGCTGTTTGCAAGAGACAATCCTAATCCTGTCTTTACAACAACGCCGACGATAATACCCGCACAAGCTGTTGCAGCAGCAACTGCCAATGCCGAGCGTGCACCTTCAACCATTCCATCGATAATTTCTTTAAAACCGAATTTAACATCCGGATTAATGAACCCAACAACAATACAAGAAATAATTCCGTAAAGTGCCGCGTGAATTACCGGTACACCTGACATCATTAGAATGATAATCAGTACAATCGGAATAAGTAAGTAAATTTTCTTGAATACTTTAGAACGATCCGGCATTTCCTCATCTTTTAAGCCACGTAATCCTAAACGTTTTGCTTCAAAATGTGTCATGATCCAAATCCCTGTAAAGTACAAAATTGCCGGAATGGCAGCAGCCTTGGCAATATCCCAATATGTGACACCACGACCGATAAACTCTACCATTAAGAACGCAGCAGCACCCATGATCGGCGGCATTAACTGACCACCTGTAGATGCCGATGCCTCTACAGCACCTGCAAAGTTTTTGTTATAGCCGAGACGTTTCATCATCGGAATCGTATATGAACCAGAAGTTACTACGTTCGCTACAGAACTCCCTGAAATTGTCCCTTGCAGTGCAGACGAGAAAATTGCAACTTTCGCTGGACCACCAGTTAATTTACCGGCAATCGCAATCGCTAGATCATTGAAGTATTCCCCTACGCCTGTTTTAACAAGGAACGCCCCGAATAATAGGAACGCAAAAATGAATGTAGAAGATACTGCTAATGGTGTTCCTAAAATACCGTCTGTCGAGAAGAACATTAAGTTCACTATACTATCCAGACTTTGACCACGGTGTGCCATAAAGTCCGGCATATAAGGACCGTAAAATGCGTAAAGCAGAAACAGTCCGGCAATAATAGTGATTGGTAAACCAACCGCTCTACGGGCACCTTCCAATACAATAATTACCGCCAGGATTCCGATATAGAAATCCATTGTTTGCAGTTGACCTAAACTTTGAACAAGCCGGTCATAATTGATTACCCAATAACTTCCCACTACTATAGCAATAATAGCTAAAATATAGTCATAAAACGGAATTGTCCGTTTTGATAGCTTACGACTTGCCGGGAAGAGTAAAAACACAAATGTTAAAGCAAATCCTAAGTGAACCGTACGCTGTATTTGCGCAGGAAACTGCCCGAAAATTGCTGTATAAACTTGGAAAATCGTAAATGCAAGCAACCCAAAATAGATGATATGCTTCATGAAATTTTGCGGGTTACGCTGATTCGATTCCAGATCATATTTTTCAAGTAATTCCTGCTGCTGTTCCAAAGTAAGTGATTCGTGTAAAGCTCCTGAATCTACAGCGGCTTTTTTATCAGTCATCTAATTCGACTCCTTTCAATTTGTCATATAAAGACAATTTCTTAATTGTTACTATATAGGATTTCCCTCTTACTAAATGCTCTTTTAAAGGAATGATCTTTCCTCTATGCTGAAGATTTAATTTATAGTCGACATTCCCGATATGTAACGTAAATTCTTCTAATTTTGCATCGTTGTATTGAAGTGTGTAAACACCATCTTCATAATTTAGTGTCTGCCCTTCTTCAGCATGCCCCGGCATCCCTATTGCCACATCCGTGTACTCCATTGAAAGCAGCTGAAACTCATTTGTAGGCAGCACTTTATAACTCTCTGTCACATCTGTTAAGTGGATTGAATGAGTAAAAACCAGCTGGAACTCATCTTTATCCTTTAACGGCAAAAAATGCTGAACAGGTTTTTGAACTCTCGTTTCTGTAAAAACTATGCTCCGTTCAAAAGGAATAAACCAAACAATAACACTAAGAAAAACCAGGATGATAAAAATCCACTTTTTCATTTGGATGATCACTCGCTTTAATAGAAAATACAACAAAGGCCTCTGAAGCTATTTTTGCGACAGAGGCCCTTCGTTTTCCCTAATTACTTTACTTCATCAAAGTATCTTTGTGCACCTGGGTGTACATCAATACCGATTCCGTCTAAGCCTGTTTCAGCTTTAATAAATTCGCCTTTAGCGTGACCAATTTTATCTGTATTATCATAGATTGCTTTTGTCATTGCAGACACTAAATCTTCAGGCAGATCTTTATTTACTGCTAACATTGCTCCTACAGATACAGCAGGAACTTCCGCTTCTAAACCGTATGTGCCAGCAGGGATATTATCTACTGCGTAGTAAGGGTATTTCTCGATTAATTCTGCCGCTTTGTCTGCTTCAACTGGAATAATGTGTACACCATTTGTTGCATTTAAAGCTTCTACAGCACCAGTTGGGTAACCAGCCGTAATGAATGCTGCGTCAATTTGACCTGATTGAATACCGTCAGTAGATTCACCGAAGTCTAAGTTTTGTGCTTGAATATCGTCTTTAATAGATAATCCGTGGATTTCCAGTAATTGCTCAGCGTTTGCATAAGTACCTGAACCTGGTGCACCTACAGAAACTTTCTTACCTTTTAAATCTGCAAATGTTTTAATGCCTGAATCCGCTAACGTTACTAATTGAATTGTTTCCGGATATAAAGCTCCCAATGCTACTACAGAGTCAATTTTCTGACCTTCGAACATTAAAGTTCCTTGAGTTGCATAGTAAGCGATATCTGTCTGAACGAATGCAATTTCACCATCACCTGCAGCTAGAGCTGTCATGTTGGCAGCCGAAGCTTGTGATACCTCAGCAGTTGTTTTTACCCCTGTATCCGTTGTGATTAAATCCGCAAATGTTCCCCCTAGCGGGTAGTAAGTACCTTGAGTACCACCTGTTAAAATACTTAAGAATTTAACATCGCCGAAATCTGCTTTTTCAGAACCAGAATCCGTTGTTTCTGTATCTGTTGATGTTTCTGAACCAGTTGATGTTTCAGCATCGTCGTCTCCGCCACATGCAGCCAAGACTAAAATGAATGCGCTCAATACTAATAAGAAAAGCATATTTTTAGATTTGAACATAAATTTCTCCCCCTTTTTACCTCATTATAAACTTCATTTTACATACACAAATATTCAAAAGTCAATTAATATCTTAAAAATCTAATTATTTAGCTAGCTATAATATTCTATAAAAATCATAAAAGTGCTATAAAATGATGTTTTTCACTAACCACCTTCAATTGGAAAACCTATATTCGCCTTTAAAGCATAGTGTAAATTGCATAAAAAATGAATAAAATTATTTTTCTAATATATATTTGTTATTCAAACAATTATTATATTCCTAACACAAAATGTCTCTCAAAAGGAAAAAATACCCTTTCTCATTTTTGGAGAAAATGGTATTTTTCATGTTTTATATTTGCTATTGCTCGATTACCCCACAAACAATTCGCGCACCCGAATTTCCTGAAGGATCTGTCTTATAGTCGTCCGCTTTTTCATGAATGACAATAGATGTGCCATCAGCATCAAACAGCGAATTTTCTTTTCCTTTTTCAAGTGTAAAATCGGCTGTCACGAAATTCAGCTCCACATTCCCCGCTTCATCTGCAGTAATATTCGGTAAATCCCCTAAATGCGGGCCTTTCGGATTATCCACACCATGCTCCTTTTTCATTGGGTTGAAATGAGCACCCGCCGATTCAAAGCTAGGGGGTTCACACTTCCCTACTTCATGCAGATGGATTCCGTGATCACCTGGCGGTAGACTATTTAAAACAGCAGTCAGTTCGACCCCTTTGGAAGATTCTTCAAATAAAATTTCACCAACTACATTATTTTCAGTATCATACATCTGCGCCTTAGCAGATAAAGTTTCTGGTGCACTTACCAGGACGGTTTCCTTTTGAAACAAACTGCATCCGCTTAATAATAGTCCACATACGATTAAACCAATTACTCGCATACTATCCCCTCCTTGCAGCTAGTATTTCAATAAAGAGGGCTGAATATACAAAAAGCCACCCAAAATTGAGTGGCTTCTTTTCGTATTAGTCTAAAATTTTTATTTGTACTGTACGGCGGCCCCATTCATAGGCATTACCTATGTCTGGAATAAATACATCTATTTTATTGCCTTTAATTGCCCCGCCTGTGTCAGCTGCAACGGCTTCCCCATAACCTTCAACCCAAACTTTTGTCCCTAATGGAATAACACGCGGATCTACTGCAATTACTTTTAAATTTGGATTGGCACGTAAATTCGTACCATTTGCAGTTGTTCCTGAACACCCTTCACAATAGGCTGTATACGCTGTCGCTTCAACAGTCAACGTTCTTCCTGTGTCCGGGGCTGAACTTGTTGATGTTTTTGCCTGCGTACCGCCTGTCGCACTTTTCACTTCACTCTTGGCGTATTTCTGTTGAGATCCGGATACTGTGATCGTGTCACCCGGATAAATCAGGTCCGATTTGATATTGTTCCAGTCCTGCAGCTGGTCAACTGTTGCATCATGGGCCAATGCAATATGGAACAATGTATCGCCTGGTGCAATCGTATATACTTTCTCATCATGACCGCCAATTTCTATTGTATCTCCAACGAAAATTGTATTACTTGTTAAATTATTCATTTCTTTTATTTCTTCAACCGATGTTTCGAATTGTTTACTTATTTTATAAAGTGTATCTTCAGGCTGGATCGTATAAGTATCTGCAGAAGCTTGAGTTGCAAATAGCCCCCCTGCAGAAAATACTCCTGCCAATAGAACTGCCATTAATTTTTTCTTTGTCAAATTTCTGTCCCTCCATATTTTCCAAATAAATTTATGTTACTTTGACTCTGCTCTAACCTTACAGCAAATACATTGCAACACAGTGACGTGGATATGAACCCTCCATTACAAGCACATTGCAGAGCTTTTGGATAATTATTACTAAATTTGAAACGATTTATACATAGATTTACCATTTTTTTGCGAGGGGACGGGAAAAGAGCGAATAATAAATGGAAATCCATTTTCAGACTTATTACAAATCGCCCTGTTTCTTTAATCTTTCTTTCAATTTTGACGATATAGATGAAGAGGAGGGATTACTTTGGAATTAAACACCATCATGTCAGCTCAACTGGCATCACTGCAGCAAACTGTGCAGATGAGTATTTTAGACAAGGCCATGAATACCGGTGCGGCAACTGCTGTCCAAATGATTGAAGCAATGCCTCAACCACAAGCAACACCAGCATCCCACCCTTATAAAGGACAAATGATTGACGTCCAGGTTTAGAATTAAAAAGCAGAAAGGACGCTCACTTAAAATGGTGAGCGTCCTTCTATTTTCAGAAATTCTGTGCCTGTTACTGGCATTTCGGAAGCACAAATTTGAAAGGCGAGTAGAAATTCCAGAAATTCTGCATACTATAGTAGATAATCCAATTTTTATTAGACATAGAACAATTTTTTTGAAGATTTTTCATTTTATTAGAATCATGAGTTCTAATGTAAATGCTCCGTTAAATTTCGGTTAAACACTTTTAAAAAATCACTTTTCGGGTATAACTAATAGTACACTGGTGATGAAAAGGAGTGATTATTATAGGTATCCATACATTTTTTACAAGTTTAAATGATTTAGAGCGAATCATCCGCTGTCCGGGTCGCTTTAAATTCGAAGAACATAATGTGGCAGCACACTCATGGAAGGTTTCCCAGTATGCGATGTTCTTTGCAACATTGGAAGAACGTGCAGGCAGTCAAATTGACTGGAAATCACTATACGAAAAAACGATTAATCATGACTTTGCCGAAGTGTTTATCGGGGATATTAAAACACCTGTCAAACATGCAAGCGTCGAACTTAAGCAAATGCTTTCGCATGTCGAAGAGAAAATGATGGAGAAATTTATCCGGGAAGAAATTCCACTGGATCTTCAGGATGTGTTTTTTGACCGGATGAAAGAAGGCAAAGACAAGACAATTGAAGGACGACTGCTCGAGTTTGCAGACAAGCTGGATCAGTTTTACGAGTCATTTGCAGAACTGAAGCGCGGAAATACGGACAAAGAGTTTGTTCATATGTATGAATCAGCACTAAGCAAGTTGCTGCTGATTGATTTACCGGTATCTGTTGACTATTTCCGAAATGAGATTTTATCAGATGTTGTCATGGAAAAGACGGTCATCGATATTGCACTTTTAACGGAAAACATTTTACAACAGCATAGCGAATAATAACAGAAGGCTTCCGATTTATAAGGAAGGCTTTTTTATTTTGGAAATATATCCACCTTTTTATCCTTTAAAAACTTTAATAAATCCATCCATATCATTTGACTTTTTTTTTAAAACATACTTTATTGCATTCCGATTTAACTTACTATAAGATAACAATAAGGCTACGTTGTACGTACGAATATTAAGTTTTAACCTTTATACTTATACAGGGAGTTTTACATCGATGTTGGAATGGCGTGCCTGGACTCTTTTGACTTCAGGATAGACAGGATAGCATTTGCGAACACCCACTTTGAGGAGTGGTGGTTTAAAACTTTCTATAATAACTACGGCAATGTGGCTGCTTACATAGCAGCAATGTACAAACACTTTCACTGAAATGGTGGAAGTGTTTTTTTGTACATAAAATTTAAAAATCAAAAATTCCCATTGAATAACCGATTGTTATTCAATGGGAAATCAGGCTACCCTTTATAAACTAATGATTCTTTTTCAAGCAGAATCGGTCCCGTACTCGTTCTTACGATAAATGAAGCATGTTCCAAGTAGTCAGCTAAAACAACGGCCCCAACGCCTAAAATCTCCACTTGGACATCAACACGGTGTTCACTAGTTCTCAACTTTGAAAGAATAGGCTTCAGCTGATCCAGCTCCTGTAGCTTTTCACAGTACATAATAATGTCAATATCACTGTTTTCATGGCAGACATTGATTCCGGTTCCCATCGAAAAACCAACACTTCCGCCAATCCCCCATTTAAGACCATCCAATACCTTTTCAATATAATTAAGTGATCGGACATGCGTCTTCGGATAGGATTTTGCCAGAACATCAAACGGCCGAATTACACGTCTAATATTAGATATCGTTGTAATCGCTGCAAATCGTTTAGACCGATTATCCCCGCGAAAGCCTATCGCAACTTTCCCGTCCTCTACTTTCATACGTCTCACAACAGCAATGCCTTGAGCCATTTCATCCTCATCCATCCAACCAGGATAATCACCGAAGTACTCGATTTGATCCTTGGACTTCAAATACACTAAATCATGTACAGTTAGTTCCATTGCTGTGTAATATTTTCACGTACAGCAATCGATGCTTTACGACCATTTTCAACCGCTACTTTTGATTGAATTCGATTTGCTAACGTTCTATCTCCAGACTGAATTATATCTTCTTTTGCCATTACAATTGAATGAAGAACTTTACGAGCTTGTTCTTTAGAAGGTTTGTCTGCGTCAATACCGTCGATCAACTCATGTAATGCACCAAGTGTTTGGAATGAATGGACATCATACGCCATCGATGGAACAGATTTTGCGAATTCATCCAGCTCTTCAACAGTACGCATTGTAACAAGCGCTGCCGACTTTTTGGACATTACATGTACTTGCACTTCTGAGTCATCAAGCGAAATAATACGGTTACCCTGCATGCCGTGTGCTAAAAACGCTCCTGAGATCGCTTTACCTACAACACATGTAACGATTGGATGTCCGCTTTGACGCGCAACTGCATACGCTTCAACACTTGCTGCACACGCTAAATAAATGCCGAACAATTCTTCATGATATCCGAATGCCTGACCCGGAACATCGACGATAGGAACGATTAACCTTTTATCAGCTGAATTTTTATCCTCTTCAATTGCCTGACGAATATATTTCGCAACAGTCCATGCTTCCTGCAGACCAAACTCTCCGTTTCGTGCACGGTAAAATTTACTTTCACTGTTTGGCACGACAGCGATAAAACGCGCTTTTTCTCCATTTAATTCAGCATCAGCCACTAAGACTGATGGTATTTCCGAAATCGATGGTGCATTATTTGTAAATGCATTAAACCATGTACGGCCTCTGCTTGAGTTTTCTCCGTCTGCAACCGTTGATTCAGCAGTTGGCAATTCAGCTCGGTCGCTTAAAATTTCCTGTGCTTCATCAGGGCTGATTTTTTCCTCAAACTGCAAATGATTCAGCATATTTAAAAATGTATCGTATTCTGTTGTTCTTTGTTTGAAGCTGTTTTTTGCCCATAAATCTTCCAGCGTATCCAGGTAGTTTACGACATCATCTTCAACGACAGCATCTACTAATTTTGAATTGTAGCGCATTGATCCGCCAATCATTTTCCAGATAAACGGCTTTTGTTTTGCATTCAGCTCCTGGATGCCCGCTTCCTGCTGAACTACTTCAGGGCCATTCATGCCAAGTCGCCCTTCTCGGGTCATGATTAAAGCAGAACAAAGACCTGCTGTTAATGACATTCCTCCGAAAGAACCGACTTTCCCTGGAATAATGCCGATTACGGGTACATATTTCTTCAAAGCAACAATTGCAGAACTGATTTCAGCAATCGAAAGAAGTCCGTAGTTCGCCTCTTGCAGACGAACACCACCTGTATCATAAATAATGACCGGATAAATCAGCTCCCCTGCTTCACATGAGGCATACGCACGCTCCAAAGCACCCGCGAATTTCGCCCCGGAAACTTCACCGATTCCTCCGCCTTGGAAACTTCCTTCTATTGAAATGATTAATGAACGACGGCCACGGATTGTCCCTTGCATGATAATCATTCCGTCATCACTTTGCGGCACGATGTTTTGCGCTTCCAGATGAGGTGATTCAAAAAAGTCAAATGGACCTAATATTTCATGTGCTGTTCCTTCATCTAATAGTAAAAGTGCACGTTCTCTTGCCTTACTTTCTACTATACTTACTGGTAATGTAATAGAATTATTCACCGAAAACCACCTCCGCTGCCTGTGCAAGTCTTATCGATACGACACCTGGTGTTGCCCCGAAATCATTAATCTTTATTGAAGCCAATATATCCTGCTGAGAAACAAAACGCTCCACTACTTTTTGCCATGTTTCAGCATATCCCGTAATTCCTGTACGAACTTCTACTTTTGTTTCCGAGCCTTCAATTGGCTGGATCAGTATTTCTAAATCCCCCGATCCAACAACCCCGATATGCGCCTGCTTAGTAACCGGACGATTTGCCTGAAATGTGTAATTCAACTTTTCCATGCTGTGCACCCCTTTTCAGTTTATCTGACATATTAATTACGAATAATGTGGCCGCCAATAAATCAGCCGAACCCCCTGGCGATAACCAATGCTTAATATATAATTCATCCAGTTTCTTCATATTAGAGATTGAAAAGTTTGTGAGCAGTTTATTCGCTTCCTGCTTCGCAAACTCCAACCCTTCAAGACCGCCTCGATGAAGTAGACAAGTATCATTTAAATTTGCGATCAATACTAGTAATGTAGTAAGTTTCGCATCTCTTAGCGACATCTTCTGAGCCGCCTGTAAAAATGCCGGCAAACTATACTTTTGAATATGGGGAAACGCCTGCTGGGCTTCTTCTCTGGCACCCGGAATCCCATAATTCTCTTTTACTTTGATCCCGTTCGTTTTGGATTTCGGAATATATTGGTCCGGAAGATTGGCCAGTTCTGCAGCATCGTTAAATACTTGCGGAAAGAGTACCTTGCCCTGTCTTCTTGCAATTGCGGAACAAAGTAAACCAATCGACCAGATTGCCCCTTTATGCGTATTACTATTTTCAGTAACCGCAAACATTTCCTTTTCACCATTCCGTCCTATTGCGCCAAATTGTTCCCTAATTTCTACTGTTGGCTGTCGGTTGAAACTCAGCATTGCCATTTGATAAAACGTATTGTGCAATGAATGTGCTGAATCCTGCATTTTAGTTAAAGATAAATCATGATGTGCACCATTATTGTCTGTATCTACTAACCCCGGCTTTGGTGTTAATTGAACTTCTTCGATTAATGCTGCTACAGCCTCATCGGCAATCCGTTTACAAATTACATGCTGTTTCATCCTTTCAGCTCCTTACCAACTTTTGAATTTCGTTGGTGGCTCATATAATCCACCAGACCATTGAACAAGTTCATCAATATTTTTCGCTGCCAATAGTGAACGATTCGCTTCACCGCGTAAAATATTCAAGTCTTCCGGCATAGCCACTAAACCGCGCTCGCGAAGAGACTTTGTGCGCTTCACATCATTTTCCATCCCTAACGGTGTCACCCCTGCAATCGAAGCAATCATTTCTCTTCGCTCTGCCGGACTATCTGTTTTATACAGGTAGGCAATCCCTTCTTCTGTCACAACATGTGTAACATCTTCCGCATAAATCATGACCGGTGCTACTGCCAAATTCGCCTGTTTCTTTACATCAATTGCGTCCAAACGTTCAACAAAGACCGGTGTGTTGGCATCCTGGAAAGTTTCGGCTACTTGCACAACAAGCTTTTTCCCGCGTGCCAGTTCATCCTGACTTGTCATCATGTTATACCAAGCTTCCGTTGAGTGACGGCGTCCGCCCGGATCATGCCCCATATTCGGTGCACCACCATAACCTGCAACGCGCCCTTTTGTTACCGTCGATGAATTGCCGTATGCATCCATTTGCAATGTCGATCCGATAAATAAGTCAACCGCATACTGACCTGCAAGCTGTGCCAACGTACGATTTGAACGCAGACTGCCATCTTTACCTGTGAAGAAAATATCGCGACGTGCCTGCACGTATTTTTCCATTCCTAATTCACCGCCGAAACAGTGAACACTTTCTACCCATCCTGTTTCGATCGCAGGAATTAGTGTCGGGTGCGGATTAAGAACCCAGTTTTTGCATATTTTACCTTTCAAC
Organism: Solibacillus sp. FSL W7-1436; assembly: GCF_038007305.1. NCBI lineage: Bacteria > Bacillati > Bacillota > Bacilli > Caryophanales > Caryophanaceae > Solibacillus > Solibacillus sp. FSL W7-1436. The sequence goes on along the minus strand of NZ_JBBOWV010000001.1, from coordinate 1,711,207 downwards.
CCTAATTGCTCACCATATGAAGGTAATAGCAGCTCGATTGCAGCCGTATTAAAACCAATCCCATGGTTTAAAGATTGAACGCCGTGTTTTTCATAAATACCGCGAATACACATCATCGCCTGTAAAATCTGAATATCTGTAATATGGCGTGGATCACGTGTAAATAATGGCTCAAGCTCATACGGTTCATCTGCTTCAACGATGAAATCGACCCAAGAACCCGGTATATCAACACGCGGCAGTTCATCCACAATTTCATTTACCTGAGCGATGACAATACCATCACGGAAGGCTGCTGCTTCTACAATTGTTGGTGTTTCTTCCGTGTTTGGCCCTGTATATAAGTTCCCGAAGCGGTCTGCTTTATCAGCTGCAACTAATGCAACATTCGGAATTAAATCGATAAACAATCTTCCATAAAGCTCAACATATGTGTGCAGGTCCCCTAAAATTAATCGGCCGTCTTCAATCATCTGTGCGATTCGTAAACTTTGAGGTCCAGCAAAACTTAAGTCAATCTTCTTAGCGATACCTTCTTCAAAAATATCTAAATGTTCCGGACGCGATACACTGGACATAATCATATGTAAATCATGTACACGCTCTGGATCTACCTTTACAAGAGCTTGAGATAAAAATGAAGCCTGCTTCTGATTGTTCCCTTCAAGAACAACCCGATCCCCCGGTTTAATAAGCAATTCAAGTACATCTACAATTTTCTCTGTAGGAATTGTTACACCATTTACTAGATGTTCCACTTCCGCCAATCTCTTTTTCTTTCCTTCCAATCTTGTTGACCAAGAACGCTGCTGTTGAATTATTACCATATTTACACCCCTTCATTTTTTGCTAAATATAGACAATCATTAAATCCGTTCTTTTCCACACTATAGCTATCCGCCTCTGGGAACGCATTTTTAGCAAGTTTTTTTAACACATCCCCTGGCGACATCTCAATAAATTGACGAACACCATTTTCAAATAAAATCGAAGTTGCATCATGCCATCTGACAGGTAAAGCAATACTTTCAGCCAAATCCTGAACAATACGGGAAGGCTGGCGAAGTACCCGTGCATTTCGGTTTGAAATCAACGGGAATTTCGGACGTTGGAGCGTTATGCTCTCCATCTCTTTTGCCAATCGATCCTGAACCGGTAAAAACAATGGACAATGGGATGGTGTAGAAACATTCAGCATTTTTGCTGAACTTGCCCCTTTTCCTGCCACGTAGTCCAGTACATTTTGCATTGCTTCCTTATGACCCGATAGAGTCAACTGCTGCGGTGCATTACGATTCGATACATAGACCGGCTTTTCATTCGTATGGAATTTCTGTGTTATATCTAAAAGAACTGATTCAGGTAATCCTACAACAACCGCCATTCCATACGCTTCATCCTGTAAAGATTCCATCAGTTCCCCACGAAGTGAAACTAAATGAAGGGCATCTTCAAATGTTAATACCTCGCTTGTCACCGCGGCGGCAAATGCACCTACCGAATGACCTGCCAAATAGTCCGGTTTTGCACCTTCATTAAGAAAGGCACGTGCAGTTGCAACTCCGGCTGCCAGCATTGTAATCTGGACATTTTTTGTACTTTTCAATTTTTCAGCTGTTGCAAGCAGCTTAATATCTTTTTTTAGAACCTCCGAAGCTTCGTCCAAAGTTTCTTGTATAGTAGGGTGCGTAGGAAGCGACTCTAAAAAACCGCCATATTGTGAACCTTGCCCTGGAAAAAGCCATGCCTGTTTCATCGTTAACTTCCCCTCCCTTTGCTTTATAACTGCTTATTCCGGACACTGAAAATTACATCTTCTGTATGCTTTCTTAAAATTGATTTCAGTTGTTCCAAGTCATCATTCTTTAAGCATTCGTAAATACTTGTATGCTCAATAATCGACTTTTCGATAATTTCGTTATTGGAAAAATGGATCACTTGAATTCGAAGTAATGGCAGTGCGATTTTACTGTACATATCATTTAGCACCGGACTATTACTTAATTTAAATATGAGAAAATGAAACTGATAATTTAAGTGCGTATATTCTGTATAGCTTTTCGTTTTCGTCATCTTAGCCAAGACGGCTTTCATTTCTTTCAGTGTGCCTTTTTCTTTACTAGGATTTTCTATACGTTCGGCTGCCAGCATTTCCAAATGATTTCGCACATCCAGTAAATCTTTCATATCATCCAATGTGTAGCCTTTAATGAATGCCCCTTTTCGTGGTACACGCTCAATGATTCCTTCTGTCGCTAATAAATAAATTGCTTCTCTTACAGGAGAACGGCTCGTTTCATACTGTTCTGCATATATCGATTCCACGACTTGATCTCCTGGTCTTAACTCACCATTCAATACTTGTTCGAGCAAGTTATTGGCGATTCTAATCGATAAGGCATTGTCTAATGCTCTTTCAAAATAATTCATTAAACCTTCTCCTTCTATAAGAACTTGGTCGACTGTATACAATTCATAATATATCTTTAAAACGTAAATTTCAATCGTATTATCTATTTTTCTCTAAAAAAAATAATATTTTTCTTGATTATGTATATATTATTGTTTATTCTATATTCAGAATACAGTCGACTGTTCTAAACAAGCAAAGGGGTGTAATTATGGTTATATATGGTGTTGCCATTTTAGCGGGGTGTTTCTTATTTGGGATGTTCTGTGGTGAATTGATTGGTACTTTAATGGGGATTGATTCAAATGTGGGTGGCGTAGGTATTGCGATGTTGCTACTAATTGTAGTCGTGGATAAATTGCAGAAGAATGGGAAAATCAGCAAACCTGCCGAAAGTGGCTTAGCTTTCTGGAATGCAATGTATATCCCTATCGTTATCGCGATGGCAGCAAGTCAAAATGTATTAGGTGCATTAACTGGAGGTCCTCTGGCGATCATTGCAGGAATTGCAGTTGTTCTTATTAGTTGGTTAGTCGTTCCATTGTTAAGCGGAAAAAAGGCGAAAGAATCTGCTATTGAGTTCAATAAAAATAACCCGGCAACAGGGGAGGTAAACTAATATGTGGGATGCTCTTAAAACTGCTTTAGAATCGAATGGCTTAATTACTGGTTTTGTCATTGTCGGGATTACTATGTATGTCGCATATTTAATTTCGAATAAATTAACAAAGGGGCTTATTCATGGCTCGGCTATTGCGATTGTTCTCGGATTAGTATTAGCCTATCTCGGCGGTGTTTACAGTGAAGGTACAAAGGGTTTAGCAGATATCTCGCTATTTGCAGGTATCGGGCTTTTAGGCGGAAGTATGCTTCGTGACTTTGCCATTGTAGCTACATCATTTGGAGCAAACTTTGACGAAATTAAAAAAGCAGGTATTCGCGGAATTTCATCACTCTTTATCGGTGTTGGATTATCGTTTGTAGTCGGTATTATTTTTGCGCTTATTTTTGGTTATACAGATGCTGTAAGTCTTGCTACAATCGGTGCCGGTACAGTTACTTATATTGTTGGTCCAGTAACAGGAGCAGCATTAGGTGCAAGTTCGGAAGTTATTGCAATCAGTATTGCAGCCGGATTAGTAAAATCGGTATTAGTAATGGTGGGTACTCCGTTTATTGCACGATTCATTGGTTTAAACAATCCATTAACTGCGATGGTTTACGGTGGTTTAATGGGAACTACTTCCGGTGTTACGGGAGGATTAGCTGCAACGGATGTACGATTGGTCCCGTATGGCGCCGTTACAGCTACTTTCTACACAGGTTTAGGCTGCTTACTTTGCCCTACCCTGTTATTCATTTTAACAGATATGATTTGGTAAGTTAATCATTCATACTCCATATATAAGGTCCAATTTCATATTTTTAAAAAGGTGTCACATTTCCCCTATAACATTCCCCCAGAATTTTATAGATGAATCACCTTCCGGAAATTGAAATTGCAACTATATAATTAATAGATAAAACGTGAGTATATTTTTTTTACTCACGTTTTTTTGTTGTACTTTTCAATAAAATCCGTAGATTTTTATTACGGGCAAAGGCTTTCCGCGGGCGCGGCTTTTAAATCAATAAACTATTAGGGTAAATATTTTTATTTCCCGTAATTTTATGCCAATATTTAGTGAAACACATATATTTGGAGGAGACGGCAATGAAAAAAATTCTTTGTATTGGAGAATTGCTCATCGACTTTTTTACAACTCATACGGAAGTATCCATTATCGAAGCGAAAACATTTGAAAAACAGGCAGGCGGCGCCCCGGCAAATGTAGCAGCAACGATAGCGATGCTTGGAGGACAGGCATACTTCTGCGGAAAAGTGGGCGACGATGCATTTGGTCACTTTTTAAAACAAACATTGGATCAGGCCGGTGTTCATACAGATCAGCTGATAATGGATCCGGCTGCACCGACTACTTTGGCCTTTGTTTCAAGACAAAAAGACGGTGAGCGTGATTTTATCTTTAATCGTGGGGCCGACGAACTGCTCAGTGTGGAAGATTTGGATCTGCAGCAGCTTATGACAATGGATATGATTCATTTCGGCTCTGCCACTGCCCTTTTAAGCGAACCTTTCAGTAAAACGTACGAACAGTTAATGCAAACTTTGCATCTGCAAAACCATTTTATTTCATTTGATCCAAACTACCGTGCAGATTTATGGAAAGGTGATTCCGAATTGTTCATCCAAAAATGCGAACCTTTCGTAGAAGCTGCAAATTTCATTAAGATGAGTGATGAGGAACTGTTATTATTCGCAAGGACGGATAACTTCGAACAGGCAATCGAATGGCTCACACAGTTTACCGGTAAAACAATCGCCATTACACAAGGCGCATCCGGTACAATGCTTATTCAAAACAGACAAATTGCAACCGTTCCGGCATTTCCCGTAAACCCTGTCGATACAACCGGTGCAGGTGATGCTTTTGTCGGTGCCGTTATGTATCAGTTAAGCAAGTTTGAAGTCATAAATCTCTCGTTCAATGAATGGGTGAAAGTCATCGAATTTGCCAATCATGCTGCAGCAAAAGTATGCGAAAAGGTCGGTGCAATCGAAGCACTTTCCACTTTAAAAGAACTTCGATAATAAAAGGGCGCGATAAAAGTTTTACTCCACTTTTATCGCGCTCTTTTTCTATTAATGGACATTTAAAGCAACTGTCACTTTCGTTCCTTTTCCAAGCTCGCTTTCAATAGTAAACTGTCCCGCATGGCGGTTAACGATTTCTGTTACAATTGCCAAGCCTAACCCGCTGCTTTGACTCGACCGTGAAGGGTCCACCCGGTAAAATCGTTCCTTCACCTTTTCAAGTGCTTCTTCAGGAATACCGATCCCGTTATCTTTTATCGTCACAAAAATCTGATTGTCTTTTTTACTGCATGTAACTATAATTTTCCCTTTGTCCTCGCTGTAGCGAATGGCATTTGAAAGCAAATTATCCCAAACTTGCTCCATTAACTGCTCATCCGCATAAACTTCAACCGGTTCCAGCTCGTATACAAGCTCCATCTGCTTATCATCCAGTTTCCACCGCTTTGAAAATAGCCGCTCCTTCAACTGTTTATCTAAAGAATAGGTCTTTTTTTGTACCGGTAAATTCTTCTGGTCAAGTGAGCTTAGTAATAGCAATTGCTTTGTTAATGCGGAAAGACGCTTCGTTTCCTGCTCAATAATCTCCAAATATTGCACACGTTCTTCTTCCGTATTCTCCGCATCTTTCAGTACATTCGCATAGCCTTGAATGTTGAGCAACGGTGATTGAAAGTCATGGGATACATTATTGATGAAGTCTTTCTTTAACTGATCATTTTCCGCAAGGCGATTGGCCATCTTCTGAAACTGTGTGGCAAGCTGACCGAGCTCATCATTACGGTCAATCGTTAATTGGATATCGTAATTTTCAAGGGCAATTTGCTTTGTCGCCTGCTGCAATTGCTTTAATGGCCTTACAAGCTGACGGGCAAGTAAAATCATTGTCAGTAAAATAACGACAGCGGTAATAATAATGAAACTGACGATCAATAAATGCATTTCCGAAAACAGTGTGGCATTTTCCTGACGAATAAAAAATGCATAGTTCTCTTCATTTAATTGAAATGACACACCGATCGTATTTCGAATATCATTCGCGAAATGATTCATAAAGTAGGAAGAACCGTTGTAGTCACGAATGCCGTGATAAACGTTATCTGTACCGACAATGCTTAACATTTCAGGCGTGAGACGTGTTTTTTTAAATGCACTTCCGTATGAAGTTAAATTTCCATCCGGATAAATAACTCCTATTTGATAGCCAAGCTTTGCGATGGATTGAAAGTAGGCATCCGCACTTTCTTTCGGCATTGATTTTAAAATTTGCTGAACTTCCTCGGCTACCTCATAGTTTTTGGCATCTGTGTCAGGTCTTATTTGCGATTTATAAATTTGTCCGATTAACAGCATCGACATCGTAATGCTTATAATGATTACAGCCAATGTCACGACAATATATTGTCTGTATAATGTTTTCATTTCAATTCCTCTATTTTATAGCCGATTCCACGTACGGTTTGAATTTTCACCTGTGCATTCACTTCCTCCAACCGGCTGCGCAGACGCTTAATATGTGTTGTCAGAGTAAAATCATCCCCGTCATAATCATAACCCCATACTTGTTCCATTAGCTGATCTCGCGTAAATACGACTTCCGGTCTTGAACATAAAATGCCTAATAGTTCAAATTCCTTTAAAGGCAGCAGCGATACTTGCCCCCCTACTTTTACTTCATATGTTTGCCGGTCAATGAGCATGTTGGCGATTTTTATTTGACTCCGTTCAACTTTTTGAAAGCGTCGTAAAATCGCACGCACTCGAAACAGCAGTTCTTTTGGTTCGAACGGCTTCACCATATAGTCATCAGCCCCTGCCAAAAACCCTTTTTCCTTATCATCGAGCGTTGTTTTAGCAGTCAGCATCAATACAGGTACACCGATTTCAGCGAGATTTTTCGTCAGGCTTATGCCATCCATTTTCGGCATCATGACATCGACAATCGCCAAGTCGACCTGTTCCTGCTGCAGTAAATTCAGCGCTTCCATGCCATCACTTGCAAACAGCGCTTCGAAACCTTCTTTTTTCAAATGGATGCCGATTAGTTTCCGGATAAAAGCATCGTCATCTACAACTAATATACGCATTGAATCACCGCCTTTAATAATTGAAGTTCTATTTTATTATTTACTTTCATTCTATCCATAAAAAGAGACATCGAATTACTCGATGTCTCCTCATCTAACCATTACTTCTTGTCTTTTTCAAATGTTAATATGAGCATCGGTAATAACATACCACGTACTAGGAATGTATCTATAAGAATACCAACTGCAACGATAAAGCCAAATACGAACAGATCGGCAATCGGCATTGTCATTAATGCCGCGAAAGTTGCTGCAAGTATGATACCTGCTGACGAAATTACACCACCTGTATTACGGATAGCAATTTCCAGTGCCTGTTTTACTGTTGCACGTTTGCGTTCTTCTAGGAATCGGGACACTAAAATAATGTTGTAGTCAATACCCAGCGCAACGAGGAATATAAATGCATAGACAGGTACACGTGTACTGATTGCATCGTAGCCAAATAATACATCAACTAAAAATAAACCTAATCCCAATGCCGATAAATACGACACTAAAATTGTTGCCATCATGTAAATCGGCATTTTCCAAGACTTTGTTAACACAAACAATAATACTAAAATTAAAATCGTTTCTAAAATAACAATTTTAATAATATCACCGTTGTTTACATCGCGTTCATCCAGCAGTTTAGCTGTTGTTCCCGCAAAGTGCAGCTCACCGGCAATATCTGCTGCCGCTAAATACTCCGCGCTGTTTTCACGCATTTCTTCAAGCTTATCGATTGCTTCCGGATCATATGGATTCAAATCAAAAGCCATTGATAATTTAAGTTTCGTTTCATCTTCCGAAACAGCTGATGGACGAACAGACGCAATTTCATCTTCAGCTAATAACGCTTCCGTTAAATCTTGCTTCTGCTGTTCTGTTAATGCCTGCTCACTTTCGATTAACAGTGAAGTCGGTGCAAGTTCCCCTTTATCAAAGCGTGACTCGACGATTTCATAGCCGACACGTGAAGGCAATTCTTCAGGGAATGATTTTACCGTATCAAATTCATAATCCAGATTGAACACATTCAATGAAGTAATAATCATGAAAATCAGGACTAATCCACCTGATAAATAAGGTCTGTTTACGACAAACTTGGCAATTGCTCCCCAAATACCATGTTTTACTTCTTTTGTCTCGCCGAATTTCGGTACTTTCGGCCAGAATGCTTTACGGCCAAATAGTGCGAATAACGCCGGAACTAATGTAATTGAACCTAACATAATAACAAATACTGCTGTACCAAAGATTGGTGCGAAGTTTTGGTAGTCACGGAAATCTGCGAAGAATAGTACAAGCATTGCAGCCAACACTGTTCCACCCGCAAAGAATACCGGCTCACCAGTTGCACGCATCGCATATTTCATTGCTTCATATTTGTTTTCGTAATGATTCAGTTCTTCACGATAACGCGAGAATACGAATAATGAGTAATCGATTACTGCAGCGAATAATAAAATACTCATAATCGATGTTGTAGAGTTATTAATTTCTAAACCTGCTGCCCCCATTAAAGCAACTGACTGATTGACTACTTGATAAACTATTACTGTTGCCAATAATGGAATAATCGCTAAAAGTGGAGAACGGTAAATAATGATTAATAGCACTAAAATAATCCCGATTGTCGCAAATAATAGCTGTAAGTCCGCTTGTTCAAACAGTTTTACAGTATCCCCGGCAATCCCGGCTGGACCGGTAATATAGAACTGCGTATCCCCTGTTTTTTCAGCAGCTTCATTTCCGATTTCAGTTGCAAAATCGTTAATTTCCGCATAGGCCGAATTTCCAAGACCTTGCTCAAGTGTCATTGGCACGATCATCGTCGTCTTATCTTCCGACGTGAATCCTGCTAAAGCTTGTGGCGGCAAGTTCGAAATGTCGACAATCTGGTCAACACCTTCAATGTTTTCCGCAATCATTGCATTTAAAATTTCTTTTACACTGTCGACATTAATTTCCCCGTTTTCATTATGGAAGACCAATATACCTGGTGTTCCTTCATCATTCGGGAAGTATTCGCTTAACTTATTTTCAGCGATAATTGATTGTGCATCATCCGGCAGTGACTGGAAGTTTGTCACTTTATATTCACTTAGCATTGGACCGGCGCTTAAGCCAATCATCAACACAAGCCAGACAATGAGTGTAATCCAGGCACCGCGTTTTGTTGATACCCAATCTGTAATTGGATTTAAAAACTTGTTCATCGATATCCTCCTTTTTAACACCTCTGCATTATAAAGGAGCTATATGAACTTCATATAAACTCTCCAGTAAACCAGTTCAATAGAAAAGACCAAAATGTCCATTTTCCAACATTTTGGTCTCTCAACTATCAGGTACATATTCTCTATTCCGTTATTAATACACTATTCATCAGCTGTTTTTTATCAATTTTACCGACGACCGTTTTTGGAAGTTCCTGAAGAAAGTAGATTTGCTTTGGCACTTTGTAATTGGCGAGATGCTCTTTACAATATTTTAAAAGCTCCGATTGAAGTTGTACGGACGGATTTTCGGAAATGACAAACGCGACAACACATTCGCCCCATTTTTCATTTGGAATACCAATAACCGATACTTCCTGTACCGCTTCATGGGCGATTAAACATTGTTCGACTTCTTGCGGATACACATTTTCTCCGCCCGTTATAATCATTTCCTTTTTCCGTCCGACAATATAATAATCACCGTCTTTATCAAACTTCGCCAAGTCACCTGTCTTTAACCAGCCATCCTCGAATGTTTCGCTCGTTGCCTCTTCATTTTTCCAGTAGTGTGAAAAAATATGGCTGCCTTTTAAGCAAAGTTCTCCGACTTCACCTTCTACACATCGCTGACCTTCTTTATTGATAATTTTCACTTCATTAAATAGCATACTTTTTCCGATAGCACCCTTTTTGTTCATCGCTGTTTCTGCATCAATGAAAAAGTTATTCGGACCCGCTTCAGTTAACCCGTATCCTTCTTTAAAAAACAGCCCCTTTTTTTGAAAACATTCATAAATAGGCTTCGGACAAGGTGCACCTCCCGACAAAAAAACTTTCACTGTCGGAAAACTGGACTGTTTAAAATACTCTGTTTCAATAATCGACTGGTACATTGTCGGTACAAACAATGAAACCGTCGTTTTAAATTCATTAATGGCCCGAACCGCTCTTTCCGGGTCAAATTTACGGCCGATTACTACTGTCCCTCCTGCCATTAGTATCGGCAAGGCAAGTGCATTAATTCCTCCTGTATGAAAAAGGGGCATATAATTCAGTGTGCAGTCCTTATCGTCTAATCCCCAGCTAATGACGGTATTCACCGCATTCGTAGTGACAGCTTCATATGACAGGACAACTCCTTTTGGTTTACCGGTCGTCCCCCCTGTGTAAATAATCATCCACGGAAGCTGGGGTTCATCACGCCACTTATATGTAGTAGGCTCAACTAATTCAGAGCTACCGCATGTTAAAAATTTGACTGGCGAAAGCTGCATTGCGCGTTCACAATGCGTATCATCAGTAATTAATAAAGCAGGTGTACAATCGGATAAAACCACCTGTAATTCAGATATAGATAATTTTGTATTCAGCGGAACATAGATTAATTCATTTAAACGACAAGCAATTAACATGGCAAAGCTTTCAATTGAATTTTCCATCAACGTTACAACACGGTCTCCCCTTTGTAACTGCTGTTTGGAAAAAGTACTGCTCCACCCGTTCGCATGCTGCATCAGCTCTTTATATGTCCACGTCTCACCTGTTTCTATTTGAATTAAAGCCGTCTTATCCGGTGTTTGGCCCGCCCGTTTCGCAATCCAAAAGTCCAGCTGTTGCATTAGCCATCCCACCTTCTACATCATAATGCCGCCATCAACTTGCAGAACATGACCTGTAATATAACTCGCTTCATCCGATGCCAAAAATAAATAAGCATTCGCGATATCTTCCGGTTGCCCCAAACGTCGCAAACTTGTAATGCCCTCCATTTGCTGGAGCACTTTTTCCGGCATTTTTTCGACCATTGGCGTTGCGGTAAATCCGGGAGCGACAGCATTTACATTGATTCCTTTACGTCCGAGCTCCTTTGCCCAAGTTTTTGTCATCCCGATAATGGCCGCTTTCGTTGCAGCATAGTTTGTTTGACCAAAATTACCATATACACCGCTTACCGATGAAGTACTGATAATTTTCCCTGACCCTTGTGCGATCATATGGGGAGCTACCGCTTGTGTGCAGTAATAGACACCATTTAAGTTGATTTGTATGACCTTTTCAAAATCCTCCTCACTCATTTTTACAAGCGTTGCATCACGGGTAATCCCTGCATTGTTTATTAAAATATCGATTTTGCCGAAACGATTAACAACCTGTTCAACCATTTCCTTTACGTCAGCCAGCTTCGATACATCAACTGCAAAGAAGGCGACATTCTCACCAAGTTCTGCTTCAATTTTTTCGCCTTGTTGTTTGTCATAGTCTACGATGGCCACTTTTGCGCCTTCTTCCAAAAAACGCTTTACCGCTGCAAGACCAATACCGCCCGCACCACCTGTAATAATTGCTACTTTATTTTCCAAACGCATATAGCCCCGACCCCTTTTAAGATAAAATAAATTCCTCGATTGCCTCTGTCGTTTCTTCCAGGCAATCGACTAGCGGTGAATGTCCGCAGTTTGCCAGTTTTATAATTTGAGCACGACCTTCAAAATCCTCGATAATTTCGGTTGTCATCGCCTCATTCACTACAAAGTCACGGTCGCCGTATAAAATAAATGTCGGAATGTGAATATCCTTCACTTGATTTGTTCCCTTTGCGACTTCATTATCGATTGCACTAATATTGAATGTATTTAATGCATGGTACACATCCGCCAAATTACGCTGTGTCAGCATGTCGTCCACATATTGCTCATAACGTGCCTCGTCCGGCTGTTTTTGCGTATAAATCGCACTGTTCCATACAAACTTCAGCCCGTCACGGTTTTTCGTGTCATACATTTGCTGCATCGGGATTGTTTTAACAGGGTCCTGCTCAATTTGTTCGATTGTCGCCATGCGCTTTGTAAGATCCGGCGTTCCGTCTGCATTTGAGCTGTAAAACGGATAACCGCGTGTTGAACCGGAAGCAAATAAGACGAGCTTTTTACTGTAGCCCGGGTAATCCGCACAAAACTGCATCGCCACATTACCGCCTGTCGACCAGCCGATAATCGTAAAGTCCTTCAACTCCAGCTCATCAACGAAAAGCTTAATATCATCGCTGAAATCTTTGATCGAGGCAATCCGCTTATTGTACGTCGATCCGCCAAAGCCGCGCATATCCACCGCGTATATGGTGAAGCGTTCATCCATTGATTCCATCAGCAAATCCCAATGCTTCGAACTTGTCATGTTGCCGTGAACTAATAGTACAAGTTCATCGCCACCTTCCCGCTTCCGGTATGATAAGGTTTCACCATTTGATAATTCCACTTTTGCCAAAACGTCCAGCTGATTCATTATTAAGCCCCCCACTTTACTGTAATAGCATCCCATGCGTAGCCTATACCTGCACTCACTAATGAAACAATTTGCCCTTCCTGCAGTTTCCCTTCCTTACGCGCGAGACAAAGAGATAAAATCTGATCAATTTGCCCGATATGCCCGTAATGCGATAAATAAATCGAATTCCCTTCAGATAGGCCGAGCTCTTTTAATACATAGTCATGTGCAGACTTTTTCATATGGAGCATCGCAACATACTGTAAATTATTTTCGCTATATCCACTTTTCTGCAGCGATTGGCGAATTACCTTTAAAAAATTGCTTAATGATTTCTGCTCCAAACGTAGCTTCATGCCTTCAGGATCAAGAACATCCAATATATAACGGCCTTCCCGAATATGGTCCACCGTTAGCGGTTCCTTTGTGCCTCCAACCGGTACAACAACATCTTCCGAAAATGAACCGTCTGTAATGATTGAAGCTTCCAGTACTTCGTGTCCGCCCGCGTTTTTCTGTAAAATCATCGCGCCCGCACCTGCACTTAAATTGAACATAAAACGGGTCCGCTCATTTTCATAGTCGATAAAATCATGGTTGCGGTACCCTCCAGCCAGCAGCACGGTCTTGACGGAATCATCCGCCAGCATTAAGCTTTTCGCTACTTTCATCGCCATAATTGCCGTACCGCAACGAAGCTGGACATCAAATGCCCAGGCGTTCACCGCCCCGATTTCCTCCTGTATTTTGATGGCAGCTGTCCATAACGGGTACTCTTTATGCTCTTCTCCCATATAAATCACGACATCAATATCTTTTGCATCCACTTGCGCTTCGGCAATCGCTTCCTTCGCCGCTTTTACACTCATTTCTACTGGATGGTCATTTGGACCGGCAACCACTTTTTCAATAATGCCCATTTTCGTTTCAACGACAGCTGCAGGGATATTTGCCTTTTCCGCAATTTGGGCACCGGTCATTCTTCCTTCAGGTAAATACATTCCTAATCCCGTTATTCCGATCATCGCTGTATCTCCTTTTCACGAAGCTTTACAGATGCCTTTGTTTTTTGGCCCTTTTTCATCTTCCACTCATGGTAGCGCATGGAAACTGTACCTACGATGCCTCGCGGGAAGAAGATAACGGCTAAAATGTACAGAATACCGAAGAAAATAATCCATCGTTCAAAAATAGGATAGTCTCTTGCAAGACCCGATAAATAATGCTGGGCAAATTCAATAACACCTGCCCCGATGATCGGTCCGATTAATGTGCCAACTCCCCCGATGATCGTCATCATCAGTGCATCAAGTGTAATATCCATCGTCAGAACACTCGTATTGACGAAACGAAGCGATATCGCATAAAGCGAACCTGCCAAACTTGCTACAGCACCCGCAATAACGGAAGCAATGATTTTATAGCCTAACGTTTTAAAGCCGAGCGACCGTGTACGTTGCTCGTTTTCACGAATCGCAACAAGCACTTTCCCGAATGGTGATGCAACAATTCGTTTCAGTAAAATGAAAATGACAACGAGGCAAATGAGCACTAAAAAGTAAAAATACAGTCGCTCACGAAACAGTTCCGGTGCACGGAATGTAAACCCGTCATTCCCTTTCGTAACCGTCCGCCATTTTTCCGCCAGCACTAAAAACAATCCTGAAATCGCTAACGTAAACATTGCATAAAAGTGACTTTTCAAACGGAGCGTCAATGCGCCGCTTATTACACTAATAATTGCGGATAACACGATGCCTACTACAATTGAAGCAGCAAACATACCGATTGACGGACCGAAATCGCTCAGCATAATCGCTGTCGTATACGCGCCGATTCCGAAAAACATCGCATGACCGAAAGAAATAATGCCCGTGTAACCTAGTAAAATATCGTAACTCATCGCGAGTATTGCAAAAATACAAAACTGCGTTAATAAAATCGTCATCGTCCGGGAATCCAGCACAAACGGTAATACGGCCATGATTCCTACTACGACTGCATACACTATATTTGTTTTTGATAAAATTAATGGCTGTTTTAACATAGAATCACCCCTTCGCAACTGTGAATAAGCCTTGTGGACGGAAAATCAGAACACTTGCCATTAAAATCATATTGACCGCAACGGATAGAAACGGCACATAATATGCCATAAAGCTTCCGGCAAGCCCTACTAAAATTGCTGCCATCAATGAACCTTGGAAGCTTCCCATTCCTCCGATGACTACAACGATAAATCCTAAAATCGCATATTCCATTCCCATCTCCGCATACACAACCCCTGAATATGGAGCCATCAGCATTCCGCCTAATGCCGCCAATGCCGCACCGCACATAAAGACAAGTAAAAATACGCGTTTAATGTTAATACCCAGTGCCTGTGTCATTTCGCGGTTCATAACACCAGCCCGAACGACCAATCCGATTTTCGTTCGATTTAAAATGAAATAAAGAACACCGAATAAAGCAAAACCTACAACAATAATAAAAATCCGGTATTTAATAATCGTCAAATCGCCAATTTGCCAGCTGCCTGCCAAGTAAGAAGGCACTTTAACAGGTACACCGTTTGGACCGAAAACGACTTTGATCATTTCCTGCAGCACGAGCATGAACCCGAGTGTAATCAGAATCTGCTGTACGTGATTTCCGTAAACCGGCTTAATAATAAGCTTTTCCGTAATAAACCCTAGAACAAGACCCGTGAGAATGGCGACAACGATTCCGACTATAAAACTGTTGCTCCATAAATAGGTGAACACCCCTGTATAGGCACCCCATACGAACAGTCCGCCATGCGCAAAGTTCAGCACATCCATTAACCCGAATATAAGCGTCAATCCGGCTGCCAGTAAGAAAATGAGCATTCCTGTCGCTAGTCCATTTATCGTTAAACTGATTATTAGTTCCATCCGCTTCCCCTCCTTATCCGATTCCCAAATATTTACGCTTTAGCTGTTCGTCTTCGATTAAACCTTGCATTTCCCCTGATTGCACAGTCCGCCCGTCATCAATCAATGTGAATGTATCGCCGATTTTACTCGCCATCATAAAGTTCTGCTCGACAAGGACGATCGATGTATGCTTTTTCATTTCAGTAATTGCTTCCATTACTTTCTCGATCACAATTGGCGCAAGACCTTTGGATGGTTCATCGATTAAAAGCAGCTTACTGTCATTGACAAAAGCCCTTGCCATTGCAAGCATTTGCTTTTGGCCACCCGATAAATTGCCGCCTTGCTTTTTCCAGAACTTTTTCAGATCCGGGAACAACTCTAAAATGTACGCCTGCTTTTGCAATGTTGCGTCCGTTTCTTTCCGGATCGCCACTTTCATGTTTTCCTCTACTGTCAGCTGCCCGAAAATGCCCTGATCTTCCGGCACATAGCCAATACCACTATTCGCAATATCATATGGCGTCATTTTCGTAATATCTTTCCCGTCGAAATGAACCGCTCCTTTCGATGCCGGGGTTAAACCCATTATCGTGCGAAGTGTCGTCGTTTTTCCTGCGCCGTTTCGTCCTAGTAAAACCGATACTTCTCCCGCTTTAGCTTCAAAATTGATACCTTGCAAAATATGATATTGTGAAATAAATGTCTCCACACGCTCCAGCGCTAAAATATTATTCATATGCAAGGCCTCCTAAATACGCTTGTTGTACCGTTTCATTGTTCATAATTTCCTCAGGCGACCCGTCAGCTAACAGCGCGCCGTTGAACAGCACCATAATCGAGTCGGACAGGTCGATAATCATATCCATTTTGTGCTCGATCAATAAAATCGTTTTATCGCCGCGCTCCTTGATTGAACGAATCACATCCAATATTGCCGGTACTTCCTCCAATGACATGCCTGCTGTCGGCTCATCCAATAGTAAAATTTCAGTATCAAGTGCCAGTAACATTCCGATTTCCAGTTTTCTTTTTTCACCGTGAGAAAGCTGGTTCGCCACCTGATGCATTTTGTCGGTTAATAGCACTTGTTCCAAAATTTCGACCGCTTCATTCGTAATGTCTTTATATTTCAAAAAGTGATTGAGCATATGGAAGCGCACTTTTCGTTTCGATTGCACGGCAAGGCGCACATTTTCCAGCACCGTTAAATTCGGAAACACATTCGTAATCTGAAATGATCTTCCAATCCCTAATCGTGTCCGGTCCACCGATGACTTCTTTTGAAGCGACTGTCCTTTAAAGAACACCTCTCCTTCAGTCGGCTCGAGCTCACCGCTAATTAAATTGAAGAATGTTGTTTTCCCCGCACCGTTTGGCCCAATAATTGATTTAAACTGCTTTGCCGTCATTTCAAAATTAATGCTGTCCACTGCTTTATGCTCGCCGAATTTAATCGATAAATTATTTGTCTTTAAAATCGGTTCCATCATCTCACCCTCTCGTTTTGTTGATTTCTATTACGGCATGATTTCATATAGACCTTTATAACAAAAGGCTGTCTTGAAAGTTCCACACTTTTTAGACAGCCTCACGTATTTACTAATTTAAAATAGGAGGTTCCGTTTCTTCTGGAAGTAATTCACGTAGCAATACTGGTACCGGATAATCAAATTCCGCTACTTTTTCAAGGCGGATTGCGTACATTGTCTGTAATGCCTGGTGATCTTCTTCACGGAATGTCATCGTCCCTTTAGGTGTTTCAAATGACATACCTTCCATTAATGGAATCAACGTGTTTCCGTCCGCATCTCCACCTGATGCTTTTAGTGCTTCTACAATCGCAACGGCCGCTGTAAATCCGCCCGGTGTAAACAGATCCGGCACTTCACCATCGAATCGTGCTTTATGCTCTTCTACTAACCAATCATTCACTTCATTTTTCGGTAGTGTATGATGATATACAGAGAAGCCCTCCATACCAACTAATGGCTCCATAAATTGAAGTGCAATAATATCCGGTGCACCCGTTGAAATTTTAATCCCTTTTTCCTGAAGTTTTAAATCTGCAATTTGATTCCAAGGAGAGTTTGCCCCCGCCCATACAACAAATAAGAAGTCCGGTTTCGCATCAATAATTTTCTGCAAATTTGACGTAAAGTCAGTAGCAGCCGGATCTGCATATTCTTCTAACACAATCTCAGCACCTAATCCTTCAGCTGCCGCTTTAAATGCCGATACCCCATCCCAACCGAATGAATAATCCGGTGCGAACGTTGCAATTTTTACACCTTCTCCAGCGATCGCCGCTGCTGCTGCATATGCATCCTGTGAAGAGTTACGCGCCGTTCTGAAAATGTAAGGGTTAAATTCTGAACCTGTAATACTGTCCGCTACTGCTGGTTCTACAATCATAATTTTCTCGTATTCTTCTGCTAGTGGAAGTACTGCCAATGTGTCACCTGAACTTGATGAACCGACTAAGAAATCAACCGCGTCATCCTCTAATAGCTTCGTTGCCTTTTGAACGGCTACTTCGGGTTTCGTTTCTGTATCTTCCCAAACGACTTCGATTTTACGTCCTTCCACTTCCATCGTACCGTCAGTCGCATATTCAAGACCCAACTCGAATCCGTTTTTCGTCTGCTTACCATATGATTCAAGAGCTCCCGTCAACGATGCAAGTACACCGACTTTAACCGGAGTTGTTGATGCAGCTGTTTCTGTTGTTCCGCTCTCACCTTGCTCAGCTGAATTTGTAGTTGATGAATCATCGCCGTCTGTTGAATCACTGTTACATGCAACCAATAAGAAAATCGATAATACCGCAAAAATTAACCATAAACGCTTTTTCATTCAATGTCCCTCCTAGCAAATTTTTCAGCATAGCTATCTGCTTAACCGTAATGTAACATCGCGAAGTTACAAATGAGTTACATTTGAGGAGGGGGCTTTCGGGAAGCACGGATTGCCGGGGGTTTGTGAGCTGATAAAAGCCGGTTTATTTCAGCGAGAGTTTATTTCTTCTAATAAAAACTGTTTTCTTCTAATAAAAATTGATTTGTTCTAATATAATTGCGATCTTCTAATATATCGTGCGGTTGTTCTAATATCACTTCGAAATGTTCTAATATCGTTGCTCAATCTTCTAATATCCTGCCGGCTTCTTCTAATAAACTGTTCAATTGTTCTAATAAAATTACGGTAAGACTTTTATCCAATTCCAATACAGGCAAAATCTGCTCCATTTTAATGCCATTCCAACCTTTTTCTAATATCCGCTCCAGTTCTTCTAATATCGCTCCAACTTCTTCTAATAACGCGCTTAAATGTTCTAATAAACCACTCATTTTTTCTAATAAAATCGCGGCAAGGACTTCTTCCGCCCCTATTACAGGAAATCCTTGCTCAAATGCTCTAATCACCCGCCCGCAATAGACTCTCCCCCATTAAAAAAAGCTATGTCGAAGTTAAATCTTCAACATAGCCCCCAAGCAATCTATTCACATTTTCAAAACAAGCTCATACAGTCGCTCGGTCGGTTCCATCGGTGTGATTTTATATTGGTCGTCCAGTACATCGACACAGCGCTCATAATGTTTGATCGCTTCCCGGCGGTTTCCTAAATAGTAATGGGCAAGCATGAGCAGCCGGTAGCCTTCTTCGTGCCCGTCATCCATTGCAATAATACGGTCTGCCCACCGGATCACCTTCTCAAACTGCTGCAGGCGAACGTAATTTTGGGCGACACGCTCCAAGATGAGGAGTATTTGTTCATTATAATGCGCCTGAACAGGTTCAAGCCATTCCCGTTCCATGTCAGAACAGAACGGGCCATCTACAAGCCGCATCGCCAGTTTCAGCCATTCGTTTGAAAGCTTGGCGGTTTTTTCTTCCAGTCCGCGCTGCACATAATACGTAAAATGGGCAACGTCACTGTGAGCCCAGCGATCTTCCAATTTATATAAATGCTGATGGCGCTTAATAAAATTGCTTTCCTCACGTGCCGATCTAGTCGGCTCCAACGCTTTTAACATCGCATTAAAAACAACTTTGAAATCACGCTGCATCGCTTCTTCATCCTGCTGCCAAATAGCATCGCAAATTTGCTGGCGTGATACAAACTGATCGCGGTGAATATATAAATATAAAAACAGTTCCTTTGCTTTCAGTCGTTTCCACTCTTTATCCTGAATCATTTCATTCTCACGGTAAATTTGCACAGGCCCGAACAACGTCAATGATAGCTCAGTACTTGGCGCTGCAATTATATTCAACTGGCTAAATACGAGCGCCTCCTGCTGCAGCTGTTTTGCGAGTTGAACAAATACAATTAAATAGCGCGGTCCGAAAAGGGTCTTCTTCTCCATGAAAAACGGATAGTCATTCACACATAATTCCCAAAAGCGACGATGATATGTTAACGCAGGCTCTTGATCAGCTGAATTGGCAAAGCAATACGCCAGCCAAAAGGAACAGATCATCTGACCGTACGTATCCTCACTGCGCTCATAATAGGATAATGCCTGTTTTGCCGTATCAATCGCTTCGTCAAAATGGCTGTTTTCTGCCAGTACTTTCGTCAAAGCCGTCAACAGCAATGCCGACATCCAGAAATCCTGTACTTTGTTTGTTTCCCTCAGTCCGATTTGTGCATGGCGCTTCGCCTCAAACACATTGTCGCGGTGATATAAAATAAGCCCCATATAACACTCGGCAGTAATGCGTTTTACATGAATGAGATTGAGGAGCTCAAGTGTCTCATCAAAACAGCCTTTCGCACGTTCGAAATCTTTCCTCTCCATATTTAGCAGTGCCAGCCCTTTGCGCAGCTTTGTCAGGGCAAGTGTATACGGCATATCAACGAGCTCTTCTTTTCCGCCTTCTATTATTCGGCTATACGCTTGCGTGTTTTCACCCATTAATACATCGATCAAAACGAGCAGTAAATCGGTCGTACGGTGCGCTTCTTCCCATTGGAACGGCTTTGACACACGTGCATTCAGCAATTCTTTCGCTTTGTCCAGCTGACCGTGGCGCAAATAAAGACGCGCATCGATATTATTGATGCTTAGCTGCAGGTTTTGCGACTGGCTCCAGCGCAGCGCCTCCCCCGCTTTCCCTAAATTAATGAGGTTTTCGGTATATAAACTATTAATAAGATGCCGTTCCGTATCGCTGACATTCACTTCATTCAGGAAGCTAATCGCCTGCTGTAAATGATGTTCCGCAAAAACCGGCTGAAGTGTATCCAAATAAATATTGGCCAGCCCAAACTGCGAACGCATTAAAAATAACCGGTCCTGTTGCAGCTGCGCTTTTATAAAGCATTCATTGTACGCATTTTTTGCCCGTTCATATTGCGCACGGTAACGCTGGCATTCCCCTTCATAATAAAGAAGCTGATAAGGTTTTTCTTCAATTGAAAAATCTTTCAGCCGTTCGAGTAAAAATTCAAATTGCCCCGCTTCAATAAACTGTTGTGCAAATTGCATCAGCAACTCGATATAGTACCGGTTGTTTTTCAGCTGGGTCGCATGTGTGACAGCCAATACACCTAAGTTTTGATCGGCATAATACCGGGCAGCCTGTTCATGGAATTCCTCATGCAGGTCCGGATAATATTCGCTCAGCCTTTGCTGTAAAAACTGTTGGAACAGTGCATGGAACCGGTATTTTGTTCCCCCTGCCAATGGTGTTATAAACGCAAGCTCATCCAATTTCGGCTTCACTTGCTGGATCCATTCCACCCCGTACAGCTCTGTAATGACTTCAAGAGAAATTACTTGATGAATACCTAACTTTAAAAGCTGCAGCTGCAGTTGCTCATCAAGCTTATCGAATACTTCCGCGGAAAGGTAAGCAAAGAAATTCCCGACCGCCCCTTCCGCGATATCGATAAGCTGTTCCTGACTATATTTCGCTTTATAGCCAAGCAGCATGACCGCCATCGCCCAGCCTTCAGTCATTTGCATAATAAATTCGCTTTGTTCGTCCGTAATTTGCCGGTCAAAAAAAGCTTCGAATAAATACTGGACATCTTCTTCCGCGAAAGTAAATTCCGGCTCTAAACATTCTATCAGCTGATTATTCATACGAAGCATCAACAAACAGCTCCATTCAGGCATTTTCCTTGTTGCGACAATGATATGGAGGTTGGCAGGCAAAAATTGAAGCAGCTGATTCATAATGTAGTTGATCGGAAACACGTGTGATACATGATGATAATCGTCCAGCACAATTAAAAAAGGCTCTTTTATATGGTGCAGTTCATTGGCGATCTGCTTTGAAAGCTGCAGCAGCTCTTCCATATTATGAAACTTTAACGTCTCATCCCAGCCTTTTAATCTTTCGCCGAACGACGGGAAATGCTGTTGAATACTATAGATAAAATGCCGTAAAAACGGAAATATCGAGTCATCATCCGGCGTAATCTGATACCAGGAGGATTTTGTTTTCTGATCGTTTAAAAACTGACTAATAAGCGATGTTTTCCCGTAACCTGCGCTACTATGTAAAATGGTGCACTTTGCATGTGGCCAATCTGAAAGCTTTTTCATTAACTTTGCTCTTCTTAAATAGTTATTGACTGGTGTCGGAGGTATAAGTTTCGAGACAAAAATATGTTGCTCCATGCTTCCCACCCCATCTGTAATTAATTACAAACATATTATCATAAAGCAGAAAATTATTCTTTAAAATACAGAATTTATATAAAACACGATTAATATATAGTATATTAATCTTTCGCGTTGAATATTATAACTTTCAAGAAAAGAAAAAATCCTCTAGTTTATACTAGAGAATTTTATCCATCAGTATTAGTAGAATTATTAAAACAGCAGCGATTGCCATGAAGCCGAAGAAAAAATAGCCAATTATCCGAATCGGCTTCGGCATCTGTCTCATACTATAAGATGCTGGGGTACCTACATGCTTTTGATAATGCTCATCGGCATCGTTGAACGGTTTTTTCTCCATCAAAATTCCCCCTTTATTTTTATATGTACTACTCTTTGGTACAGAAAGTTTCAAAAGAAGCTATAAAATTCACCTTATAACTGTTCGACCAATAATGTATGAAAACCTGTATGAAAATGAATTAATTTTAAAGTAATTTAAGAGAAATGTAAGCGAAACCAATGTCTCTAAATATAGATTTCAAGGCGTTTATCCCCATTCCGGTGTGCTGTTGCCCTTAAAAAAATACTTTACTTAATTTTCTGAATATTTTATAATTATAAAAAGGAGTTGATACACATGCCAAACTATACTTACATTGCATCTGATGAAAATGACGTATCTTACCTATACGAAGATAACAGTGATTGCTACGATCTAGATTGCTTTGACGACAACGATATTTAAAGGAGTATTCATACGACATGGACGGAATTAAATCGATAAAGGATGTGGCGAACTGATTATCGCCACATCCTTTATTATTTTACATATTGAATAAGCCAGTCCGCCCCATCCGCTTTCATCGAGATACCGATAAAGCCGGATTTTAGAAGCTGTTGCTGTGCTTCTGTGCTTTTCATCGGGACAAATTGTTCTTCAGTCCACTCATGCCCTTTATAAGGAAGTGACTTCATAAATACATAGCGCAGTTTCCCGCCATACTTCAGCTTCAATGCTGCAATATGCATATGCTGCGAAAACTTGTCCTTCAAACTTGCGATATTGCCCGGCATGACCGTTGCGCAAACAGTGTTAAACTTCGATTCATCCACTTGCTGCATAATGATGTCCGCCATTGTGCGCTGCAAACCGTAACCACGATAATCCGGATGCACATTGGAAATTTCCTGATACAGCACTTTTCGCAGTTCTTCCTCTGTTTCCAAGCCAATATCATAGCCCAGATGCTCTTTATCGATCATCGGTTCCAGCAATGCCCGGAATGCGATTAGTTTCTCTTCGACGAAAATCCCGATCATCAGTCCGTTCCCGCTTAAAATAAAGCTCAGTTCGTCATTATCGAGCGGCTGCAATATTGCTTTGTCCGGCAATGCATTGACAACTTCCTGCTGCAAAGTAACCAATTCCGGAATATGTGTTTCATCCAATAAATAAACTTCATATCGTTCATTTCCTAAAAATCCTGACGTAATCATTTACTGCACCACACTATGATCACGTGTTAATTCCGCTAAAACAGCCTCATCGACATCGACCCCTAAACCTGCACGTTCATTCAACTGAATATACGGGACATTATATTGAAGGTTTCCGATATCTTTTGAGAATTTTAACGGTCCTGTTAATTCCACACTCGTAAATACTTTGTTCGAAAAGGCTACATGAAAACCGGCTGCAGAACCGACCGAAGACTCGACCATTGAACCGATTTGGCATTCAATTCCCGCCATTTCCGCCATATGGGCAAGCTTCATTGCAGGATACATTCCCCCGCATTTCATCAATTTAATATTCACTTTGTCCGCTGCACGCTTTGCAATAATTTCACGCATTTCACGTACACCGCGTAATCCTTCGTCAATCATGACAGGAATTGATGTTTTCGATTTAATCTCAACCATGCCGTCAATATCATCCGCGCGTACCGGTTGTTCGAGCCAGTCGATGTTCAATTTCTCCAGCTCACGAACTGCTTGCATCGTTGTTGAACTGTTTACCCAACCTTGGTTAACATCAACGCGAATCGCGATTTCACTGCCTACACGTTCACGTACTGCTTTTATGCGGGCAACATCACTTGCTACATCGCGACCGACCTTCATTTTGAATGAGTTGTACCCCATTTCTACACGTTCTGCCGCTTCATTTGCCATTTTTTCCGGTGTACCGATGCTTAGCACATGTGTAATCGGGAACTTTTCATAGTAACGCCCGCCTGTTAATTGATAGGCAGGTACTCCAAGCTTTTTCCCTGTCAGATCAAAGCAGGCGATATCAATTGCCGCTTTGGCAGCCGGCGCACTGTATATGAGCGCATCCATTTTGGCATGGATTTTTTCGAAATTCATCGGGTTTTCCCCAATCATTGCTGGTGCAAGCGTATGTTTTAATACAGCATACGTGCCTTCCAATGTTTCGCCTGTCACGTGTTCATCCGGGACTGCCTCACCCCAGCCGACCAAACCGCACTCCGAAGTCATCTTCACAATAATCGATGGCATGTGCGGATAAGTCCCGTAGCTCACGATAAACGGTTCAATTAATGGTAACTCGATATTAAATAATTCTATTGATTTGATTTGCATTCTTCTTTGCTCTCCTTCATTACTGCGGGCGCTCAATTGTGAATTGCGCACCAATTTTTGCATAGTCATTTCCGGCTAAACGGCTGATTGCGCCAAGTCCTTCCGGATCAATCCGACCATTTTCATACAGACTTTCTTCTATATGATAGTATACGACTTTTCCGATGATCAGGTCGCAGCCTGGCGTTTCATCATCGCCGCCAAGTTCCAGCGCTTTTTCAAGGACACATTCCAGTCGGACTTTTGCTTCCTTTACACCCGGAACATCGATTTTTTCACTCTTTACTAATGACATTCCCGCAACTGCTACTTCACTTTCATTTGACGGCAAGTTAGCTGCTGTTTCATTTACTTGCTCTACATTTTCAGTATCGACAATATGAACGACAAATTGCTCTTTTTCAATAATGTTTCTTGCAGTATCTTTTTTCTCCCCTCTTTTTCGTTGGATACTTACCGAAATCATCGGTGGGTTTGAAGACACTATATTGAAGAAACTAAATGGTGCTGCGTTTACGACACCTTCTTCAGAAACAGATGTGACAAAAGCAATTGGTCTTGGAATAATGGATCCAATCAAAAACTTATAATTTTCACGTTCGGATAATTGTTTCGGATCTATTTTTTTCATAAATTTCGCCTCTTTTCTTATCACTAATTTGACTTTAGAGAACAGAACGTAGCACGTCAATTAATTTATTTCAATTTAAATAGAGGCAAGTATTTTTATACATATCCCTCCAATCCCAATTTTTATGTTATTTTAAGCCCATTTTAACAGGCTTTATTACACTAACCGAAATAAAAATCTCTTTCAGCACTCGAATTTTTTTCTTTTTTAAACATAATTCTTTAGCGTAACTTCAAAAATTCTATTTCATCCAAACTGTTATAAACAGTTTGACCAAAGTTATTTAAAATCAAAATAACATTCAGCTATTGAGGCGAAAACTTAATCAAAACATTGATTTATCAATGCATAAATCATTTTCCCAGTAAATTCCGCGTGTATTAGTAACTGTTATATTATGAGTTCAAAAGTATTTTCATTTAATTTCTTATCTGCATTTGATAGAAATAATATGCACAACTAAGTGTTTTTCGTTATTAAAATAGAAATTATTATATTTTACAATATTATCCTTTTGAATAAATATTGTTATATTGAACTAACACTCAAACCTCGCAAACCCTTGATTTAACAACGTTACAACGCCTTTTTAGCATCGAAAAATATTTACTTTAAGTACAATTTTATTACTCAAAAGAGAAATATATGTTTTTTCGAGATAATTCTTTTTGAAAAATTCTACTTGCGCAAAATAATAAGTTAGTGTTAAGTTAATGTACATGGACGTTCATACTTTAGACATAACTACTTCAAGTAGAAAAATGTCGTATAACCGATATTTATTTTGTGTGAGGGGGAATATTTTTGAAAAAGAATCGTTGGTTAATTGCTGCATCAGCAATCGCTATTCACCTTTCGATCGGTGGAGCTTATGCATACAGTGTGTATAAAAATCCAATCGCTTCTGAGCTTGGATGGGATGCATCACAAATTACAATCGCATTTACAATTATGATGGGGTTAGCAGGTTTTGCTGCAGCACTATTTGGTAGTACAGTAGAAAAATTAGGACCGAGAAAAGCAGCAATGGTTGCCGCAGTACTCTTTGGTTTAGGTCAAGGTGGCGCAGGGATTGCAATCGCTATGGATTCGGTTGTCTTATATTGGTTAACTTACGGGTTATTAAGCGGTCTTGGGATGGGGATCGGTTATATCGCTCCAGTATCAACACTTGTTAAATGGTTCCCTAATCGTCGTGGTTTAGCGACAGGGATGGCTGTATTAGGATTCGGTTCAGGTGCTTT
Source organism: Solibacillus sp. FSL W7-1436 (assembly GCF_038007305.1). Classification (NCBI taxonomy): domain Bacteria; kingdom Bacillati; phylum Bacillota; class Bacilli; order Caryophanales; family Caryophanaceae; genus Solibacillus; species Solibacillus sp. FSL W7-1436. Next base: position 1,684,581 of record NZ_JBBOWV010000001.1, on the reverse strand, counting down.
AATTACAGCGCCGGTTGCTGTAAACCTAATGGATGCTGTAGGAATTTCAAATACGTACTTTATTTTAGGTATTAGTTACTTTGTATTAATGATGATTGGCGCACTTTACATCGCTCCACCTAAGCCAGGTGAAGTAGAAGAAGCTGTCGCTACAGGTAAAGCAAAAACACAGGAAATCGCTCAAATGTCAGCACGCGAAGCTGTTCGCACGAAACAGTTCTGGATGCTTTGGGCAATGCACTTAATTAACGTTACATCTGGTTTAATGATGATTTCCGTTGCTTCGCCAATGTCTCAGGAAATTGCCGGCTTATCAGTAGCCGCTGCTGCGACAATGGTTGGTTTAATGGGCTTATTCAATGGTGGCGGTCGTTTACTATGGGCGGCTGGTTCAGATTATATCGGGCGTTCTAACGTATTCGTGATCTTCTTCACGATTCAATTAATTGCCTTTATTACATTACCATTTACGACAAATGCACTTCTTTTACAACTGTTCATTTTCTTAGTAGTTAGTTGTTACGGTGGTGGCTTCTCGAACTTACCAGCATTCGCGAGTGATTTATTCGGTACGAAGCAACTTGGCGTAATTCACGGTTATTTATTAACAACATGGTCACTTGGTGGTATTTTTGGTCCGATTATCGTATCAACAATTCACGAAGCGACAAACAGCTATATTCCAGTATTCTATTTATTCAGCTTCTTAATCGCAATTTCATTAGGTATTTCTTTACTATTACGTTCAGATTTAAACAAAATGAAAAAACAGCGTGCAAAAGAAGAAGCAAGTGCCAACAACAAAGGGAAACAGGGAGCACCTGCTCATTCATAAGGATTATATAGAGATGAAACGGAAGTAACCAACTTCTGTTTCATCTCTTTTCTTTTTCCTCTTATTTCTGCGGGTATTTTCTCTATTACTCTTGAATTTAAGAGTGTTACAATTACTGTAAGGGATGTTTTTTCTAGGGGGGATGTTCATGAACCGTCAACATTTCAGTGTTATTTTAGGGGGCATTTTATTTTTAGCTGTTGCAATGGGGATTAGCCGTTTTGCTTTCACACCGGTTCTGCCTTTCATGCGTGTTGATGAAAACTTATCGTTTGCACAGGGCGGCTGGCTCGCATCAAGCAATTATATCGGTTACTTCATCGGGGCATTAGGAGCCGGCTTTGTTTACAAATCAAAAAAGAACTTCCTATTAATGAACGTATTTCTGAATGTGTTCTCCATCATTTTAATGGGATTGGTTGAATCTTATTCAATCTGGATCGTGCTGCGTTTTATCGCAGGCTTAACAAGCGGTTTTATATTTGTTCTGACATCAAGTATTGTAATGGATTATTTAGCGGCAAACTTATTAACCCGGTGGAGCGGCTATTTGTTTAGCGGAGTTGGATTGGGTATCGCGTTATCGGGACTTTTTGTACCATTTTTCGAAGCAAGCTTTCACTGGCAAGGTTCCTGGATTGGTCTTGGTGCATTATCCGTCTTATTTTTAGCAACGACAATTTTTTTATGGCGTCATTTAAGCGTTGCCAATCATATAAAGGAACCAAAGTCTGCGGACAATAATATTTGGCGCGGATTTATGCCATGGCTGATCATCGCATATGGCTTGGAAGGACTCGGTTATATTATTACAGGTACTTTTTTGGTCGATATTATTTATAATATTGAATCATTGCGTGCCTATGCCGGATACAGTTGGGTACTGGCCGGGCTGGCTGCTGTTCCGTCAGCACCGATCTGGATGAAATGCATGTCGCGTTTCTCTCCGGTTTCAATGATGTCTACAGCCTATACCTTGCAGATTATTGGCATTCTGCTTCCTGTTTTATCACAATCGGCATGGAGTGTACTCGTATCGGCGATGTCGTTCGGTTTTACGTTTGTCGGGCTTGTAACAATGTCGACTGCCTATTCCAGACAGCTGTTTCCAAAGCAGAGCAACTATGTCGTATCGATACTGACTACGTTCTATGCTATCGGACAAATTATCGGACCGGTCATTGCATCCCGTCTGGAAACTCATTTTCGCACGTTTAAAGCCCCTCTGCTGTTTGCAGGCGGGACCGTTACACTTGCACTTGTATTATTACTCGTCGGGTATTTCTACAGCAGGAAAAGCCCTGTTCACCTGACTGCGGATATGGAATATTGAATGTACATCACGCCTCATGCAACACCGGGGTGTGATTTATTCTGTTCTCCAAAATAATTTACCCCCATCCCCCATAAATGTTACGATACCGGTAACATTGTACTTCGGAGGACATCCTATGGAAGAAAAACATTATTCAATCGGCGAAGTTTCCAAACTGACGAATATCTCTATCCAAACATTACGCTACTATGATCAGATCGGCTTATTCAAACCTTCCTATGTCGATCCTAAAACAAATTACCGCTACTATAAAGACTCACAATTTTATCATTTGGACATCATTAAATCATTGAAGTATATCGGTGTCTCATTGGAGGAAATTAAAGCAGCGCAGCAGTTTACCCCTGCCGAACTTCTCTCCTTTTTGCAGCAGCAGGAAAGTGTCATTGAACAGCAGATGAATCGCATGTACGAAATTCAGCAGTCCTTATATAAAACGAAAAGGCAGATGGAAGAACAGCTCGCAATCGATGTGATGGATACGGTCTATTTCAAAAATGAAGAGGCGGTAAGGATTTTATCGATTAAAACAAATGAACTGACACCGTACTATATTCCCAATACGTACTACAGTTCCTTGATTAAAACATTGGAAGTTGAAAATAGCCTGCTGAGCAATCGGTACGGATGTATTTTTCCTTACGAGCAATACGACAGCCTGGATGAACTGCATTACAGTCATGTTTTTACACCGCTCATTACAGACCGGTATATTACCCATTTAACAACTGATATGGACGTGAAAACGATACCTGCAGGACGCTACGTATGTATTGCATTTATTTTTGAACGGGACACGTATTTAACCCAATACCAAAAGCTTTATCATTATATAGAAGAGCAGCATTTACAGGTTGTTCCGGTTGTCTATGAAATCTTCATGCCTCTTAACTATTCTCCAAACGAAGAGGACCAGTTCATCGTGGAATTAAAGATTAAGCTGCTTTAACTAAATTTAACATTTACTTAAAACAGTTCTATTGACTCTATAGCTACTGTAGGGTTTATGTTAAGAAGTGCGGATTAACGATTTTTTCACAACTTAATAAGGAGCAATAAAAATGAAAGACTATAAAATAACATTAGGGTTACTATTATTAAACCTGTTCATCGCCTTTCTAGGAATCGGTTTGGTTATCCCGGTACTCCCTACTCTAATGAATGAACTGCAGTTAAGCGGCCAAGTTATCGGCTATTTGACAGCAGCATTCGCAATTGCACAACTGATTGTTTCACCACTCGCTGGTAAAGCGGTTGATAAATATGGACGTAAAATTATGATCGTCCTCGGATTATTTATTTTCGGTATTTCGGAATTTCTATTCGGTTTAGGGAAAACGATAGAAGTTCTTTTCATTTCCCGTGTATTAGGAGGGATCAGTGCGGCGTTTATTATGCCTGCTGTTACGGCCTTTATTGCGGATATTACGACAATGGAAACACGTCCAAAAGCACTTGGCTACATGAGTGCGGCAATTAGTACTGGTTTCATTATCGGCCCCGGCATCGGCGGATTTTTAGCCGATTTCGGTACTCGTGTGCCTTTCTACTTTGCAGGAGCGCTCGGTACAACAGCAGCAATCTTATCGATTATTTTACTGCGTGAACCGGAACGCAATGCGGAAAACATGGAAAATGCACCTGTTCAAACATCCGGATTCAAACGCATTTTAGAACCGATGTACTTGATCGCATTTATTTTAATTTTTGTCGCATCATTTGGACTCGCGGCTTTCGAATCGTTCTTCAGTCTGTTTGTCGATCATAAATTCGGGTTTACCCCTATGGATATCGCAATCATTATTACAGGTGGCGCGATTTTCGGAGCAGTTGCGCAAGTAGTGCTGTTTGACCGGCTTGCACAAAAATGGGGAGAAATTAAACTCATTCGCTACAGCTTGATTTTATCGGGCATTCTCGTATTTTTAATGACTGTTGTCAGTTCATATTTTGCTATTTTACTTGTTACATGTATCGTCTTCATCGGCTTCGATTTATTCCGTCCTGCCGTTACGAGTTATTTATCAAAAATTGCCGGCAATGAACAAGGTTTCGTCGGGGGCATGAACTCGATGTTCACAAGTTTAGCGAATATTTTCGGTCCGATTTTAGGCGGGATGTTATTCGATATTGATATTAACTACCCATATTACTTTGCAACGGTTGTCATCTTCTTCGGTATTCTGTTAACATTAATTTGGAAGAAACCTGCATCGTATATGTAAATTTTTTCTGTCTTTTGCAATGGATTTATCTGTTTTACAAGTAAATTTGCTTAAGGAGGATTTCATCATGACAACTAAATCAAAATCAGAACAACTTATTTCAACTACGGAAAAATTCGGGGCGCATAACTATCACCCACTTCCGATCGTAATCGAAAAAGCAGAAGGTTCTTGGGTGACAGACCCTGAAGGCAACCGTTATTTAGATATGCTTTCCGCGTATTCTGCCTTAAACCAAGGTCATCGCCATCCGAAAATTATCCAGGCATTAAAAGATCAGGCAGATGCGGTGACACTTACGTCACGTGCTTTCCATAGTGCGACATTAGGCGTGTGGTATGAAAAGGTCAGTAAGCTAACGGGCAAAAATATGGTGCTGCCGATGAATACAGGCGCTGAAGCTGTCGAAACGGCCATTAAAACAGCCCGCCGCTGGGGATATGAAGTAAAAGGCATCGAAGCTAACAAAGCGCAAATTATCGGTTGTAACGGCAATTTCCACGGCCGTACAATGGCTGCAGTTTCGCTGTCCTCGGAAGCGGAGTATAAGCGCGGATTCGGTCCGATGCTGGAAGGCTTCACATTAATTCCTTACGGCGATATAGACGCGTTGAAAGAAGCCATAACACCGAATACAGCGGCATTTATCGTCGAGCCGATTCAGGGGGAAGCAGGCATCATCATCCCGACTGAAGGTTTCTTAAAAGCAGCTTATAAATTATGTAAAGAAAATAATGTTCTGTTTATTGCAGATGAAATTCAAACAGGTTTATCCCGGACAGGAAAACTGTTTGCCTGTGAATGGGAAGATGTTACACCAGACGTCTATATTTTAGGTAAAGCGCTTGGCGGCGGTGTTTACCCGATTTCAGCAGTAGTCGCAAACGATGATATCCTTGGTGTGTTCAATCCAGGTTCACACGGCTCGACATTCGGCGGCAACCCGCTTGCATGTGCCGTATCGATTGCAGCGATCGATGTATTATTGGATGAAAAGCTGACAGAGCGTTCTTTGGAGCTTGGCGACTACTTTAAAGCACAGCTTCAGGAAATCGAGAACCCGGTAATCAAAGAAGTTCGCGGGCGCGGTCTTTTCATAGGCGTCGAGCTTCACGAATCAGCTCGCCCCTACTGCGAAAAACTAGCAGAACGCAAATTACTTTGTAAAGAAACACACGACACAGTAATCCGCTTCGCCCCACCGCTAATCATTTCAAAAGAAGACCTGGACTGGGCAATCGAGCAGATTAAAGCTGTTTTTGGTGAATAAATAGTATATATATTAAGAGGGCGCTGTGTTATGCATAGTGCCCTTATTTTATTGATGGTTAAGTAAAGGAGACTAATGATGAAATCACTTTATATTACGGGCTACCGTCCACATGAACTAGGAATATTCAATGACAAGCATCCCGGTGTCCCGGTTATTAAAAAGGCGCTGGAAAACCAGCTGCGCATTCTTATAGAAGATGGGCTGGAATGGGTCGTGATCAGCGGCCAGCAAGGTATTGAAACATGGGCGGCACAAGTTGTACTGGAACTTAAAAACGACTACCCCGAACTCAAATATTCCATTATCACCCCCTTCTTGGAACAGGAAAAAAATTGGAACGAGCATAAACAAGAGACTTATATGCATATAGTAAGTAAGGCCGATTTTGTGACAAGCGTGACGAAGCGTCCATATGAAGCGCCATGGCAGTTTATCGAAAAGGACAAGTTCATTATCGATAATACGGATGCGACATTGCTCGTCTACGATGAAGAAAATGAAGGGTCTCCAAAATATGTGCTTCGCCTCATCCAAAAGTATATAGAGCAGCATGAGGAATACGAGCTGCTGATGATCAATGCTTATGATTTACAAATGGTGGCTGAGGAAATGCAGCAAGGAGATGATTGGTAAAAAACTTACAAATATCTAAATTTAGTAAATTTTCTGATTACAGCTGTTCGTTTTGGGGTATAATATATTAAACAAATTATATTTTACTATTTAAGGGGGCCAAATTATGAACCAATTGACAATGATCAATGAGACGACACCAATAAATATCGCGCACCACACTTATAAGCGCGAATGCCGTTATACTAGAGGCATCAACATTCCCCTCGCAGATATCGAAAGAATTTTATATAGTCTGAGCGATGATGCACTTCACTATTTCGAGTTCCATAATATCGCAAAAGAGATTAAGCCAGGCACATTATTAAATGGCTATGCCAGCTTTGCAAATATTATTTCAGACTATTATAAGAACGAAAAAAATATAGAAATTCCTGAACTGACAAATGGCCGGGATTTTTATGTAAAAATCGTTTAACAAAATTGAAGGGATGACTTCCTAAGTGAATACCAAAAACAACAACGCCTAAAGTAACCTGAGCGGTCCGGTACTTTAGGCGTTGTTTTACATATTAGGGATTTAGTAAAATGAATTTTCTAAAAATTTATCAGTAAAACTATTGACTTTCTAATTGATAAAGATTATCATTATCACTGTAAGTTAGTAAAACCTTTTCGATACTGTTCCCCCCAGTTCAGATTCGAAACTCATTAATTACTTTTCTCATATTTCGAAAAGATAACGCATTTATCTTCATTCAGTAGAAAACACTCTCCTCTGTTCGTGGGTGGTGAATGATTGTTCTATTGGATTCAGCAGGCGTTTCAAATGCCCGCTGAATGAAGGTAAGCCTCCGGCGGATGTCACAGATTTTTAAAGGGAACTTTTTGAGTAAACTCAAAAAAATCTGGACACAATTACGCCGAGGCGTAATTGATCTTTTCTCCTGAAAGAATGGCAAATCCCCTCACACGATTTGCCATTTTTTCATGAAAAATTGGGTATACATATATTAAAGGAGATGATTTAGTTGGAATTCCGTATTGAAAAAGACACTTTAGGTGAAGTTCGTGTACCGGTAGACAAAATTTGGGGTGCACAAACACAGCGAAGCAAGGAAAACTTCCAAATCGGCACAGAAAGAATGCCAATCGAAATTATCCGCGCCATGACCATTCTGAAAAAGGCGGCGGCGATTGCCAATAATAAATTGGGCAAACTATCCAATGCGAAAAAAAATGCGATTGTGGAAGCGGCCGACGAAATTCTTGCAGGCAAATGGGATGAACACTTCCCTCTAGTCGTTTGGCAAACAGGCAGCGGTACACAGACAAACATGAATGTGAACGAAACAATTGCCCACCTGGCGAATGAAAAGCTGACGGCGGCTGGCTCGGATGAAAAAGTCCATCCAAATGACGATGTCAACAAATCCCAAAGCTCGAACGACACATTCCCTACTGCACTACATATTGCTGCAGTCGAAATCGTAGAGAACTACTTAATGCCGCGCTTAAAGCTGTTACAGGCGACATTGAAAGAAAAGGCATTGGCATTTAACGATATTATTAAAATCGGCCGTACGCATTTACAGGATGCTACACCGCTAACATTAGGCCAGGAAATTGGCGGCTGGCACCATATGCTCCTAAAATGCGAAAAAATGATTATGGTGAATACACAGTTCATGAAGGAACTTGCGATTGGCGGTACTGCTGTTGGTACAGGTATTAACGCCCATCCGGAATTCGGTGCCCGCACAGCTGCGGAAATCAGCACACTGACAGGCATTGAATTTACATCTGCGGAAAACAAATTCCATGCACTGACAAGTCATGATGAAGTCGTGACAGCGCACGGTGCATTGAAGGCATTGGCAGCGGATTTAATGAAAATCGCGAATGATGTACGCTGGCTGGCAAGCGGTCCGCGCTCTGGTATCGGTGAAATCACGATTCCCGAAAACGAACCAGGCTCATCCATCATGCCGGGTAAAGTAAACCCGACACAAAGCGAAGCGATGACAATGGTCGTGACACAAGTTGTCGGCAATGACGCAACAATCGCCTTCGCAGCATCACAAGGTAATTTCGAATTGAACGTATTCAAGCCGGTCATCATCTACAACTTCCTGCAATCAGCACGACTGTTGGCCGATTCGATGAAATCATTCAACGATAATTGTGCAGTCGGTATCGAGCCGAATATGGAAGTACTGGATGCTAACCTGAAAAATTCACTGATGCTTGTTACTGCGTTAAACCCGTATATCGGTTATGAAAATGCAGCAAAAATCGCAAAAACAGCGCATAAAGAAGGCACAACTTTAAAAGAAGCTGCCATTGCTTCAGGTCTTTTAACAGAAGAGGAATTTGACCGTTATGTCGATCCGAAAACGATGATTTATCCAAATGCTGAATAATTTTTAGCGATCCTACACAACCTTCCAACAAGTTTAGTCAATTACTTTTATCCGGTAATAAACTACTGTTGAGGAGGTTGTTTTTTATTGAGTAAAATTCAATTTATAAAGGATGGTTATGAAATTGTCGTAAATATTCGCAGAAATATACAGAGTGAAAAAACCAAATATGTAGAAGCAGATGCCTATTATAAAGATTTTGGTAACTACCGCATATTAGTTTTAGGTGATACCGTGGAAAAGGTAGTGGAACTTGCAACATATGAGCTTCTGACTAATCACCCATTCGAAAAAGTGATAATAGATTATTAAGACATATTTAAAGGGATGACCGGAAAATAAATTCAGGGCACCCCTTTTTTAACGTTATAGTAAGTTTAAATACATATCGATGAGCTCATCACCGTAAAAGTATACGATGATTGCTGCAATGGCTATTGATGGTCCGAACGGTACAGGGGTTTTGCGCCCTTTCTCGCGGACTTTCAAAATGACGATACCGACAATCATCCCAATCACCGAAGCTAAAAATAAGGTTAATAACGTGTTGAACGTTCCCAACACTAATCCAATCAGTAAAAACAGCTTAATGTCCCCGCCGCCCATTCCGCCCTTTGAAATAATGGCGATTAGCAGTAAAATTGAGAATCCAATTGCGGCGCCGATAATACTATCCCACCACGGATCAAGCGGCGAAAGAATTCTACCAATGATTAGAAACGGCAGGAAAAACAATAGAATTTTGTCCGGAATAAGCATGTACGCGATATCCGAAACATTTATAATGACCAATAGTGAAATAAACAGTAAAGCTACTGCCAATTCCCATGTGATGCCGAGCTGCCATGTAGCAAACGCAAACAGCAGTCCTGTTACAAGCTCCGTAAACGCGTAAATCGGCGATACTTTCACACCGCATGTCCGGCATTTCCCTCGTAAAAATATGTACGAAAAAACAGGTACGAGTTCAAAAGCGCTTAAACGTCGATTGCAATGGACACAGTGAGACGGCGGTATCACAATCGACTCTTTTTTCGGTACCCGTAATCCGACTACATTGTAAAATGAGCCAAATACCAATCCAAAAATCCCCGCAAATATTGTATACATAATCTCCATTTTAGATGCTCCTTAATTGTACCTGCCTTTGTTATTCGTAGTAGAAAGTAGTGACTTGGACTTCTGCTGTTACCACTTCTGATGTATCTTCAAAAAGCTGCTCTTCTTCACCAGCAAGATCAAAATCAATGCTGTCAATATGCATAATCCGTTCTATTTGTTCAATTTCTTTGATGAACTGTAGCAGGCTTGTTTCATTTGGTGATGTAACCTCGATAATAAATGTGACTAATTTCAATGACTGTGGCAATGGCTCCTCGGATATGGTAGACACAGGTAATTCCTCAGTTTGTTGGAGCTCGTCTAATATTCCCTGGCTTTCATCATCTTCAGAGTTCTCGGTAGAGTTTAATAAGTTTGAATTCGATACAAGCGTATCATAATTATTAAATTCAATACGCCGAATCTGTGAACCTGTCACATACTCAATTTCTTCTATAGATAAAATTAACGAATCAATATTCCTGTCATTTGGAACCTTTTTGCGTAACATAAATTCATTTACATCCGTTTCCGAATACTGTGATTGCCTGTCTGCCAAATTTTGCTCAAGCGATTTAATTTCTGTATTTAAATAATTGATTTCTGTTCGAATCGATTGTGCTTCTTCCTGCTTCGGCTTTACAACAAAAGAGTAGAGTGCAAATAACATAGCCATCGCTAAAGCGATGATAAGTAAAAGCGTTCCGTTTTTGCTGCTTGAGATGGAATTCATTGTTCGTCACCTCCAGCAGCTATATATTCTTCATTAATAGTAAGTTCAATTTCTATTTCATAGCGAGGAACATCAGCAAACTGTGGCTCCTGTTGTTCTTCATTCATCGAATCGATTTCAAACGCTTCGATTGTCCCCACTTTAACATCATTAAAATAAGGGCTCTTTTTAAGATTACTTACATAAATAGAAACGGCGTTTAATGTCTCCAAATCTACAATCAATGCGACCCTTGTTGTTGAAAATTCATAGGAACGCAAATACGTATCGGTTGGCAATAAATCTTTGGTTTCATTAATAATCGGAGTTACTGGGTATGAAACACGTTCAACAAATGTTACTGATTCCTGTAAAGAACCTTGATTTTGCGTATCCAAGGATGAAACATTCCTATGTAATTCATCGCGTGTTGCAATTAATGTATCACGTGTTGACGTGGTATCAACTATTTCTTCTTTTGCACCAAAATAAAGTAAAGTCAATATTACTATTGTTAACATTGATAATATTCCAACTAAAATAAATGCAAACTTTAAACTGGTCGGACCCTTTTCAATTTTAGGCATGAGGTTAATATTAGGTATCATTCATTAACCTCCTTCAAAGCAAGTCCCAACAATGTCGCATGCTTTGCTTTACAGTTTGGGAAATAGCTTTCAATTACGCTATCATCAACAATTCGGACAGCTGTCTGTAAATTGTCATGTAAAAGCGCTTCGATTGTAGGAAGTAAGGGATGATCCCCCATAACTAAAATCTCATCGACTTCCTTTTCTCCTTTGTGAAGAGAGAATTTAAAAAAGTTCATCATACGATCAATTTCGAGAACTTGATCTGTTGCAGAAACACGGAATCTATCCAAATCACCTGTATAAGTAAAATGGACTTCATTATTATCAAGCACTTCCTGTTTCCAATTTTCAGCGGCTGTTTCAATTGTTTGGAAGCGTAAAAACTCGACCTCTCCGCTGGAATAAATACAAATCGATAATTCATTAAACGACCAGTCTGTCAGTAAGTATGTACGATTCGAATCGATAAATCCTATATGCTCGAGCAAGCGTAAATTACATAATGAACGGATATCCGCAACTTGCGGGTGGAGATGATTGTCCAACAGTAATCCAATCATTTTTCCTACTTCATCAGGAGGTGCAGCAAATAATTTTGCTTTTCCATCACCCTCTATCGAATCGTACACATCAATCAACGGTTCCTGAAAAGGTAAATGAATTGACCGCCCTAGCTCCATCTGAACAAATTCTTTCAGATCTTTACCGTTCACATCAGGTGGATGTTCAAAAGATTTCAACAGTACCGATGTATCCGGCACTAGAAAACGAACATTTTGCTTTTTACCGCCCCAGTTTTGAACATTTGCTTTTATTAATTCAAACAGTATCATCTCATCGATAATTGTTCCTTCTTGCACGGCATTTCTTGGCAATGCAATTTCACTAATAATTGGCTGCTCTAGCTTTTCCCCTTTAGAAACAAGTACCCGAACAACATAGTCATTATAAATGAGCAATATATGCGATTTCTTTTTCATTCTGAACATAGAGGAATACCCTCCCCCTTTATACTTTGACTTCTGTATTCTAGCTTGTATCTAGCGTAATCATCGACCAATGGAACACCCAATCACTTTTAAATTGGGTGTTCTGTAGAGGATGATTATTGTCCCATCAACGTAGTTAATTCAGAACTCGAAATAGTAGTCCCCGTAACTGGAAATTTATCTGTATTCTTAATATTACCTAATTCCCCATAAGTAATAGTATATACCTTACTAGTAGTATTGTAAGTAACCTGATCGTTAGCAGCTAATGTACCTTCAAACACATCTCCTAGTATATCATTATCACAAGTAATTATTCCGTCGGTTCCAGCAGCTACACCACATGAACCATCCGCAATTGCAATTTTCGCTCCAGCAAGTAATCCAGCAGCATCTGAAAGAATTGCCTTATCTCTTGTATTCTCGATAATACTCCCAATCGCTGGAACAGCAATCGCTGAAATAATACCTAAAATAACAATAACCGCTAATAGCTCTACCAAAGATAAACCTTTTTCATTTTTAATACGTTTCTTTAATGTTTTAAACATATTAAATCCTCCTTTTAATTTTCTATATTTTCTTTTGCACTGACGCTTTGTACCCCTTTGATGCCCCCTTGCAAAACGTCTATTTTCCTTTTATATATTTTCATAGAGACTTAACATCGGCATGAAGATAGCCGCTACTATAAGTCCAACTGCTCCTGCTAATATAACAATCATCAGAGGCTCGATAAGTGACTTCAACGTATCGACATTGCGTTCAACTTCATCTTCATAAAAGTCTGCAATTTTTTCCAGCATATAATCAAGTGAACCGGTAGATTCGCCTATTCTTGTCATACTCGTAACCATCGGAGGGAAAATCCAGCTTTGCTCCAATGGCTCGGTTAATGTACTACCTTTTTCAAGGCTAGTACGGGCATCCAAAACTACTTTTCCGATAACCGGATTGCCCAAAATTTCCTCCGAAATTGTTAATGCCCGTAATATAGGGACCGCACTGCTGAATAAAGACGATAGATTACGAGTTAATCTTGCAATTGCACTTTTCTGTAAAAGTGGACCGAATATCGGCAATTTCAACATCATGTAATGCACCATATAATTAAACTTCTTATTAGTTCTGTATAAATATTGGAATACAACAATACCGATTATGGAAATAAAAATCGGCAACCACCAAAATTGCCTTAGCCATTGCCCTAACGCAACGGTTGCGACAGTTAGCATCGGCAGTTCGGCATCCATTGATTCAAACGACTCAACAAACATAGGCACGATAAAAACGAGCATAAAAAACACAACAACAACTATCAGTATTAGTAACATTGCAGGATAAGTTAATGTAGACTGCACCTTTTTAATTAGCCGGAATGATTTTTCATAAGAATTTGCTAGACGTTCAAGTATCTCATCAATATTCCCTGTTGCTTCACCGGATTTCATCATATTAACGAAAAGCTCCGGGAACACTTTTGGATGACTTTTTGCTGAGTCTGAAAAAGGAATACCGGAACGAATATCCTCTTCCACCTTTTCAAGTGCTCTTCTTAAAGGTTTGCTCGTTGCTTGTTTAGCTAAAATATTAGTCGCTTCTACTAGTGATACACCTGCACGAATTAGTGTTGCAAACTGACGGCAGTAAATTACAAAATCCTGTGTTTTCACTTTTCCCCTGCTTAAGCTAACTTCTTTGTGCCAGATGCTTTTTGATTCTTCAATCTCACGTGGGTTAATTCCTTTTTCACGGAGTTTCGTAATTGCTGCCGCTTTGCTTACGGCATCGATTGTTCCTTTTTGTGTTGCCCCCATCTTTGTTCTTCCTACATATTTAAAAACCGTCAATTATACTCACCAACGTTCAAAAATGAACTGGCTTCCTTCAATGAAACTTGACCAGATGAAACAAGTGATTGTACTGAAGTTTCTAATGTGTGCATTCCCAACGCTCGACCTGTCTGCATAATACTAGGAATTTGATGGACTTTTTCATTACGGATTAAATTAGTTACCGCTGGAACACCTATTAAAATTTCTGTTGCTGCAACTCGACCTGCAGCATCTTTACGTATGAACAATCGCTGTGAAATAATCCCCTGCAGTACATTCGCAAGTTGAATACGGATTTGACCTTGCTGATGGGGCGGGAATACATCGATAATACGATCAATTGTTGTTGGTGCACTCGATGTATGTAGTGTCGCAAAAACTAAGTGTCCGGTTTCTGCTGCTGTAATTGCTGTTGAAATCGTTTCTAAATCCCGCATTTCTCCGACTAGAATAATATCTGGATCCTGACGAAGTGCTGCACGTAGCCCATTGGCAAACGAGTTTGTATCAATACCAATTTCGCGCTGATTCACTACCGACTTTTTATGCGAGTGTAAATATTCAATTGGATCTTCTAAAGTTATAATATGCTTTGATTTCGTTTCATTAATATAATCAATCATTGCGGCTAAAGTAGTTGATTTACCTGAACCTGTAGGACCTGTGACTAAAATGAGTCCCTGAGGCTTTTCCGACATATCATAGAGGACTCTTGGCATATTCAAAGATTCAATCGTTGGAATTTGACTTGAAACTAAACGCGCGGCAATTGCACCCGCATTTCGTTGATGATAGGCATTGACACGGAAACGACAAAGTCCTTCCAACGAATAATTAAAATCCGTTTCTCCCTTTTCTTCAAACTCCGATAATTTATATTCGGGTAATATTTGATGTATCATCTGTTCAACCATTTCTGCAGTTACGTTTACATCACCAAACTGTTTTAATTGACCATTTACACGGTAAACTGGAGGAATGCCGATTGTTACATGTAAATCAGATACTTTTTCATCATATGCACGTCGTAATAAATCCTGTATGTTCATTGTCATCTCGCCCCCTCCTAATCAATCGTTGCAACCCTTAGTACTTCTTCAGTAGTTGTTACACCATCTAGCACTTTCAATAAGCCATCCTGCAATAATGTATGATGTCCTGCTTTCTTCATATAGTCGCCCATTTCATAACTACTTGCATGTTTTAAAATCAATTCCTTTAACTCACGGTCTACCGGTAAAAATTCATGAATAGCAAGTCGACCACGGTATCCTGTGTTTCCACATGCCGCACAACCTCGACCTTTTCGAAGTTTATTTACCATAAATCCATTCGATTGGAAAATTTCCCTTTCCCGATTCGAAGGCTCGATTTCCGTACTGCAATCCCTGCAAATTTGGCGTACAAGACGCTGGGCCATTATACCGACAAGTGAAGAAGAAATTAAAAATGGTTCAATTCCCATATCTTGCAGACGTGACACGGATTCTACCGCATTATTTGTGTGCAATGTACTCAAAACAAGATGTCCTGTCAGCGATGCACGGATTGCAATTTGTGCTGTCTCTGTATCACGGATTTCCCCGACCATAATAATATCCGGATCTTGACGTAATATAGACCGTAAACCGGTAGCAAACGTTAAACCGATTTCTTCTTTAACTTGAATCTGGTTAACGCCGTTAAGCTGATATTCAACTGGATCTTCAATCGTAATAATATTTACTTCTTCATCATTCAAGTTTGAGAGTGCTGCATATAAAGTCGAGGATTTACCTGAACCTGTAGGACCAGTAATAAGCACAATGCCATTTGGTTTTTCAATCATCTTTTGGAACAGTGTTTTGTTTTTCTTTGTAAACCCTAATTGTGAAATATCGGTTGCAACATTACTGACATCCAAAATACGCATAACGATTTTTTCACCATATACTGTAGGCAATGTAGAAAGACGAATATCAATATGTTTAAATTCAATGTTCACTTTAAAACGTCCATCTTGCGGAATCCGATTTTCTGTTATATTAAGACCACCCATAATTTTTACACGGGCCGTCATCATATTTTGCATATGCTTTGGCAGTGATCTCTCTGTACGCAATATCCCATCGGTACGGTAACGGACTTTATACTCTGTTTCCTGCGGATCAAAATGAATATCCGATGCACGCTGGGCAACACCATTAGCAATAATTTGATTGACTAATCTTACAATTGGAGAATCTTCATCCGTAATTTCCTGTTGAACTTCGGGAGTGTTTACCTCTACTTCTGATAAAGCAGCATCCATTGAAGCCTGCAAATCATAATATTTAGTAATAGTCCGGTATAGATCATCTTTTGCAGCAATACTTGTTTCAATTTGACAACCAGTCGCCATACGGACTTCTTCAATGGCAAAATAGTCCATTGGATCAGACATCGCTATTAGCAACTTGTTTTTATCACGACGTACCGGCATAATGTTAACGCGTTTTGCCAGCTCCCTCGGCACAAGCTGTAATAGTTCCGGGTCTATTGCGTATTTATTCAATGTAATGTGGGGAATACCTAATTGGAACTCCAGCACTTCAATAAGCTGTTGCTCGGTAAGTACATTTTCTTTAATAAAAAAGTCGCCCAATTTTTCATCACGACTTTTATTTTCGAGTGCATACGTTAACTGTTGCTCGCTAATTACCCCTGCTTCAAGGAGCAGATCTCCTAAGCGTTTTCTTGATGCCTTCATAGTTGCACCTCCTACTATGGAGTTATTAAATTCCCACCTTTATCGTAATAGCTACCCGGCGGTAGATTTTCATCTCCATATGTATTGCCTGTTTCTTCATTTGGAGTATTAGAATTGGCGTTTTGTTCATCGTTAATTGTATCTCCCCCGGTAAAATCTTCATCAGGGAATCCATCACCATCTAAATCAATCGGATCTTGTTCTTCATCACTCGTATTATCCCAAGTATTTTGTCCTTCTCTTTGTGGAGGTGATTCTACAACAATGCGATTAACCGGTGGATAATAGTCCCGGCTTACTAACTGTTGTTCACCATAAACTGTTCGGTACACAGATACACGCAACCCCTCTGTACCTTCCTGAATTTGCTGTTTTTGACCGGTTGACAGATCACTTGAATAGCGAGTGATCGTACGCGGCAGTACCGTTTCATCACGTGTTACTGATATAGAAACCTCGGCCTCTTTGCGCGACGTATAAATTTCTGTTAATAATTTTTCACCGTCCATTGACAACTTTAATAAGATAGGTGTTGTTAGCGTATTGGCAAATTTCAAATCTTTACCTGCCAATACATCTACCTTCGCTTCTAGACCAGGGCTAAAATAGGAAGGAATTTTATTTTGAGAATGGCGTTCTATAATTTTGCCATTGCTATTAAGAGCTGCATTGTATAGATTGGAAGCAATAAAATTGATGGCCTCACGATTTGACAAATTAATCGCGTCCCCTAATTGATTAATCATTGAAAAATCCATATTCGGCTCAACTACTGTATCATTCAGTGCAAGTACAAGTTCATTTATTCCCATTGTACTCTCTGGCATTGTCTCACTTGATAATGAAATACGCTCTGTTTGTATTGTTGATAAATCAGTGACTATCGCTTCAACTTCCTCTTTTTTTAAATAAGAAGCATTTAGCAACACTTTTTCATAAGTTGAATCCGTATCCCATATTGAAATATTGCTAATTTCATCTTTTACAACTTCATTTGGAAGTATATTTAATGGAAGATGAACCGTTTTTTCACCTGACCAAAATTTATACCATGGTTTGCGGTAATTCTCTTCATAATTATTAACTGTACTTTTTATATCAAATTGGAATGTAGAAGAACTGAGTTCAATCGAACTACCTCCACCTGAAACAATAAAATTGTGGGTATACCAATCATTAACTGCATTTGTTAACACAACTTCTAATTCCTTGCTGTTCATATCGCCGACTTCTATTCCGGCTATTGTAGGACCTTTGACTTTCATAACAGATGATTCAATAGGGCTAGCAATGAAGCGTGGTACCCATATAGCAAGGATTATAGAAAATAAGGTAAATAGACCTATTAATTTAATAATATTCCTCATGCGTTCACCCCATAATAATATTTTTTATTTTAAAATGTTATTTTATAAGTAATAATTACCAAAAAATTAGTGACATCTGTACCACCAATTTTAGCAAAAACGATTTTATTTTACCAAGTGTTTCCTTTATGCTAATATTTATATAATACAACAAAGATTACTTTATGACTATATATGGTTTGTATTTTTTGTGTATTTTATTTTTGTAATCATTTTTTACTATTTAAATTACATAAATATACTATCTTAATATTTAAATATTACATAATAAAATATTACTTAAGGACCAATCTTATAAAGAGGAGTCGTTAAAATGAAATTTTTACGGCAAGACAACGGAATATCTCTAGTAGAAGTAGTAGCTTCTATTGTATTAGTTACAATTATTTTAATTTCATTTTTCAGCCTACTTTTACAAACAAAAAAAACAAATGTTCAGTCAGAGACTATACACGAGGCAGTTTATTTAGCTCAAACAGAAATGGAAAGGATTTATATTTTTTCAACCTCTCCTAATTCTTTGTCAAAGCTAACTAATACACCACTAGCTATAGATGCTGTTACTTATCAATTAAAGAAACCCATGGTGCACGTTAACACTTGTTCCAAAAAATTACCGGATGATCCGACTGCTTATGAAAAAGTTTATTCATATACTCGAGATTCAGATCGGAATGACACTCAAAAGCAATATACAATAAACTTAACAATTTCTACGCTCTGTCATTATACTAATACAGCAAATGTTGCTATTGAAATTTTAGAAAAGCCATCCAACATTATAAAAGCAAATATTGAAAATATTTATATTTGGCGATAAATTTTTAGGAAGGAGATAAAATGAAAAGATACTTTAAAAATTATATCGGCTTTACATTGGTAGAAACTTTAGCTGCTATTGTTATATTTTCTATTGTGATGATATTAGTCTTTAGTACCTTAAATTCATCTGTCGAACAAAATAAGGAGCAGACTGCTGAAGCTTTTCAAATTAATGATGCTGCCTTTATGCTTAAACAAATTACCAAGGATATCAGAAAAAGTTATAAAATTAATCCTTCCAAAAATCCATATCTCTTTATGGATGAAAATGATAACTTACTTTTTAATTACACTTACAATTCGGAAACTAAGACATTGTCACGTAATGATGTCATTATTGTAAATAATATTGAAGATTTTAATATGAGTTGGAATGAACATACGGTTTCAATATATTTTACTTTAAATAATCAGGACTACACTACAACAATAGCATTTAGAAAAGGAGACAAATAATGAAGTATTTGAATACTAAAGGCAATACTTTACTTTTAACAATCTTAACTATTGTACTCCTATCTGTTATTGCTCTAGGGCTCTTTACAATTACCACCAATTCTAATAAAACAACAGTTAATGAACGTTTTGATCAATCAATTTATTATATTGCCGAGGCAGGGATCAATTTAGAGAAAGTAAAAATCTCTAAGACCTTGAAAACTATTCACTCAACTACTATTTCACAAATGAATGCTTTAACTTATGAAGAACAACAGCGTATTTTAACTGTATATGACAGCTTTGATAGTTATTATAACTCAATTATCAAATCTAGTTTTTGTACTGAATATAATAAAGAAATTCAAAAACAAAAATGCAGCTATATTAATAATGATATTTATTATGAAAATACTTACGATAAATTTTCACAGCAGTTTAAAGAGCAACCGGTTGCTAAGACAACAATAAAGGGGATTTGTAAATCTGTTGCTAAAACCATTAGTTGTGAATTTACAATCAACTCTAAAGGTTTTTTAGTAAATGCTCCTTCTAAGAAACGTACACTCGAACAAACAATTTTAGTTGATCTTAACGCTCCCCCGCCTGTAGGAGGGGGAAATGGTAACGGGGGAAACCCATCACCACCTAGTTTACAGATTAAAGATATGACGGTAGTAACAAGCAGCAACATAACATTAACTCGGGGAGCCATAATATACGGAGATGTTGCCAGTGGTGGCATAGTAAAATTGGATGAAGGGGCTTCTATCACTGGTAACATCGCCGTAACTCCTATTTCAGTTAACCTTAATGACTATTTACCACCATTCCCTTCAATAGATTTTAATAATGTGACTAATCTTGTTTTACCTAATACCGAAGTCATAAAAGATAATTCCAATAAAACTGACATTATTAAAGATGGCAATTTTTTAGCAACAAACTGGATGACGGATAAATATGAATTAAACTTAAATAAAGATACTTATTTTAAGAGCTTTAAAGTAAGAGAAAACAATACGATTACATTAAATATCGGTAATAAAGATATTAATTTATATATAGATAAACTAGATATTACCCAAGGACATATCAAAATTATAGGTTCGGGTAAGCTAAATATTTTCGTGAAAGATTCTATCGATATTAAAGGCTCTTTCAATAATAATGGAAAACCTGGTCAGGTAAACTTTTATTATCAGGGAACATCAGCAGTAACGTTTTCAAACGAAACTTCCCTCTTCGGTTCCTTTTATACAAAAACAACCGATTTAACACTTACTGGAGGAGCAGCTTTAAAAGGAAATATTTATTCTGGCGGGGGAAATATCTCTATTTCTGGGGGTGTCCCAACGAATGGTCAGTATATTATTGCTCCCCATGCAAAGATTAACCTTACACAAGGTGGAAATATTACCGGCACTGTACTTGCCAAAACAATTTACGCAGATGGAGGTGTATCGATTAATTATGGAGACAGTATCATCCCAATTCCAGTCACGCCTAATAATCCTATACAATATCAGCCAGCTGTTGATTTACTAACAGAATCTCCTATGTATGAAATCTAACTGTAATTTTACGTTAAGGTTGTTAAACTTTATTGATTACTAATAGAATGCTAGATAAAAATATTTTCATTTCATATTTTTAAAAAAGAAAATCCCACAAAAGAGTCAACTACCTAGCTCTTTTGTGGGATTCTTTTTAAATTAGCTCTACCTACTCCATCACATGCATCGGATCAACACGCTTCGTCCCGACCATATTAAACAACACATTCAAGAATATCGCCGTTACAGATCCCGCAACAATCCCATTAGAAGTCAAAATCGACATCCATGACGGAAGGTTTTCGAAAATGCCTGGTACTGTTGCAACGCCGATTCCTAGACCGACGCCTAGTGCTGCGACCATTGCGTTTTCCATTGATTTTGCGATTTCTGGTGCTAGCATTCTAACACCTTGTGTAATAACCATACCGAACATTGCCAACATCGCTGCACCAAGTACTGGTGTTGGGATAATAGTAGTTAATGCTGCTAATTTTGGCAGGAATCCAAGTGCTACCAGCATACCGCCTGTAATGAAGATTACTTTGCGGTCGCGTACGCCTGACATTTGGATCAGTCCTACGTTTTGCGAGAATGTTGTATACGGGAATGCGTTGAAAATACCACCGATAATCGATGCTAGTCCTTCTGCACGGTACCCTTTAGATAAATCTTTTGAAGTTAAATCTTTTTTTGTAATATCACTTAATGCATAGTAAACACCTGTTGATTCAACTAGTGATACCATCGCCACCAATGTCATCGTTAAAATAGCAGAAGCATTGAATGTCGGTGTTGCTAAGTAGAATGGTTGCATAATGTGCAGCCAAGATGCTTCAACAACCGGGGCAAAATCAACTTTGCCCATGAAAATACCGATTACTGTTCCTGACACCATACCTAGTAAAATTGCAATCGCACGAACGAAGCCAACTGTGAAGCGGTAAATTACTAAAATAATTAATAATGTAATAAACGCTAGTGCCACATTTGAACCTGATGCAAAGTCTGCTGCCCCTTGTCCACCAGCCATATTGTTAATAGCTACCGGAATTAAGCTGATTCCGATAATCGTTACGACCGAACCTGTTACAACAGGCGGGAAGAATTTAATCAATTTCCCGAAAAGGCCTCCGATTAATACAATGATAATACCTGAAGCAATTATCGCGCCGTAAACATCACCTAAGCCGCCGCCAGAACCGATTGCGATAATCGGACTTACCGCTGTAAATGTACAGCCCAGTACAACCGGTAACCCAATGCCGATCACTTTCCCCTTCCATACTTGGAACAGTGTTGCCACCCCGCACATGAAAATATCAATCGCTACTAAATACGTCATTTGTGCTGAACTGAACCCTAATGCCCCACCGATAATTAACGGTACTAAAATGGCTCCTGCATACATTGCCAACAAATGCTGAATCCCGAGCATTGTTGCTTTCGTGTTATTCATAAAAAGTTTTCCTCCAATATAGGTGTACTCTTGCTGAGTCAATTTACATCGTCTGAACGTATTACCTTTTAAAAATGTGAGCTGCTAGATTAATCGTAAAATTCTACTTTGCCGTTTGCCAATGATTTAATATTTGCCAATGATTCGATGCGCAGTCCTTGCTCGCGTAACATTTTTCCGCCCTCTTGGAAACCTTTTTCAATGACAATGCCTGCTCCGACAATTGTTGCACCTGCCTGGTTCGCAATGTCGATTAAGCCTTTTAACGCTTCACCATTCGCTAAAAAGTCGTCAATGATCACGACATTATCATCCGCCGTAATAAACTTATTTGATACGGAAATTTCGTTTGTCTCGTTTTTTGTGAATGAATGTACTTTTGATGTGTACAGGTTGTCCGTTAATGTCAGTGATTTGCGTTTACGGGCAAAGACAACTGGTGCACCAAGTGTCAGGCCTAAAAAAGTGGAAGGTGCAATACCGGATGATTCGATCGTCAATACTTTTGTAATGATCTGGTCCGAAAAACGCTTCGCAAATTCGTCGCCGATTTCTTTCATTAATAATGCGTCAATCTGATGATTTAAAAATGAATCTACCTTTAACACTGTATCTGAAAGCACTTGGCCCTCTTTTTCTATTTTTTCCTTTAAAAGCTTCATAATAAAAGCTCCTTCCCATTTGAATGTAAACAAAAACAAAAAACTCGAAAGGCAAGCTCCCTACGATGAGTGGAGCAAGACTTCCGAGTAAGTTCAAAAGTAATAACAAATGTTTTGTGCAAATCTATAATAATTGGACAAATACATTCATTAAGCATGCTTCACTCATAGTCGGTTTATTTACGGTAAACCGGTAGAAACTTGCAAGCCTTATTCTTGCTATTATATGAGTGGCGAATATTTAATTTAACAATATGAATGTTCCAATTATAATCATGGAAATGATAGTTTGCAATAACATTTAAATAATTAAATTATTCTTATTTTTCGGAAATTTAGTTAAAAAGTAAAATTTATTCAGTATAATGTTCGGTTTTAGGCATTATTTTCTAAGATTTTAGCTAAATTCTCTTTAAATTGTTCGAACTTCGAAACGTCCGCACCGAAGTAGCTCATGCTGCGGGTAACGAAAATCGACACTTTTTTGCCATCTTCATAAACCATCTCCGCGAATGGGCCGGTCTGTTCCAGTAATTGAACTTTTGTCACATCTTCATTAAAAATGATTAACCGATCAGCATACCGCGCTTTAAATTGCTCATATGCGGCAGTCCCCTGCAAAATAATAATTTCCGGCTGAAACTCGTCCAGTACTTCTTTAAAAATGAGATTTCCCCGCTCAAAATTGGCTGTATTCTCTTTTTTAGCTGCTTTCGCTTCAACCGCCGATTCCAGCTGGTACGTATTTAACGATGTATAAATGAGCGTTTCCTGGTGCTGTTTTTCCAGCCAGTTTTCAAACTGCAATGAGCCTTTGAATTCCCGGGGGGCCCCTTTAATTTCCCTTAAATAAAGGTCATGGAAAAGCTCTCTGTTTATTAACGACTCCGCAAAAATCTGTTCGCTTCGGTCTTCCACTTTAAATAATGGCACCGCATATGAACTTACTAGGAAAATGCGTGATTTATACGGGTTTCCCTTTGTGAGGAACGGTCGGTACAACACATCATTGCTCTCTTCTCCTATTAACCATGGGTATACTTTTTTATAGAAACCTTTTGAAATAGGCATATTTTCACTTCCTTATTGTTCAATGGTACTCAATTTTTGTTTCTTCTATAATACCACTCTTGCAGTCATCATACTTGAAGAAATTATTCCTCACTTTTGTACAGATTATCCTCAAACAGTCTAGCATAATCCTCAATCACTCTCACTTATTCCTCAATTCAGGACAAATAATCCTCATAAACAAAAAAACGCAATGTAAGCCTCGAAGCTCACATTACGTTCCAGAAATTAATTATTCGATAAATCGCAGTCCTTTAAAGGAACGATTTTCGTTTTGTGTTTAAATTTGTAGCCAAACCATAAAGCCGCAAACAGTGGTAAGCCGATATATGAAACGACAACACCGTACCAGTCAATCGTTCCGCCCATGAAGGCCATATAGTTTTGACCTAGTACGACAATCATACATAGGGCAAACGCAAATAGCGGACCGAATGGGAAGAATTTTGATACATACGGTAAATCGCTCAGTGAATGTCCTTGTGCGACATAGGCACGACGGAATCGGTAATGACTGATCGCAATACCGAGCCAGGCGATGAAGCCGGACATACCAGAAGCATTTAATAGCCAGATGTACACTACTCCGTCACCGAAAAATGATGCGAGGAATGCTAATGAACCTACTGCCAATGTTGCTAATAATGCATACATCGGAATACCGCGTGAAGTTACTTTCATGAACAGTTTCGGTGCTTTTCCTTCTACCGCTAACTGGTAAAGCATACGACTTGCTGCATATAAACCTGAGTTCCCTGCAGATAACATCGCCGTTAAAATGATCGCGTTCATAACAGATGCCGCAAACGCTACACCTAAGTTCTCAAATACTAATGTAAATGGACTTGTCGCAATATCTTCTGAAAGGAGACGTGAATCCGTATACGGAATAAGCAATCCGATTGCACCAATTGCGAAAATGTAGAACAGTAAAATACGCCAGAATACTGAACGTACAGCTTTTGGAATATTTTTGCCCGGGTCATCTGTTTCCCCTGCCGTTACCCCAAGCATTTCCGTACCTTGGAATGAGAAACCGGCTGCAAGGAAAATACCGAACAATGCCAGGAAACCGCCATTAAAAGGTGCGTCGTCTTTAACGAAGTTTGTGAAGCCGACCGGATCGTTCCCGCCTAAAATTCCGAAAATCATTAAGAAGCTGACAATGATGAAGACAATTACTGTCGCGACTTTAATCA
Source organism: Solibacillus sp. FSL W7-1436 (assembly GCF_038007305.1). Taxonomy (NCBI): domain Bacteria; kingdom Bacillati; phylum Bacillota; class Bacilli; order Caryophanales; family Caryophanaceae; genus Solibacillus; species Solibacillus sp. FSL W7-1436. Next base: position 1,659,384 of record NZ_JBBOWV010000001.1, on the reverse strand, counting down.
TCGCAAACCAGTATTCCGCTTCACCGAAAGCTTTTACAGATGCTAAGTTAAATGATAAAACGACTACAATAAATAAAATTGTCCATAAAATTGAAGAACTGTCCGGGAACCAGTATTTCATAATTAACGAAACAGCCGCAATTTCTGCTGCAATTGTAATTGCCCAGTTGTACCAATAGTTCCAGCCAAGCGCAAAGCCTAGTGCCGGATCCACAAATTTTGTTGCATACGTACTAAACGAACCGGATGTTGGCATATAGGCAGCCATTTCCCCTAATGATGTCATTAGGAAATACACCATAACGCCGATCAGTGCATATGCGAGCAATGCCCCGCCAGGACCTGCCTGTGCAATCGCACCACCTGATGCTAAGAATAAACCTGTACCGATTGTTCCGCCAAGTGAAATCATCGTTACATGGCGACTTTTCAAACTCTTTTTCAACCCGTTTTTATTATCGAGCTGATCTATTTTAATCTCACTCATGATAAAACTCCTTTATTTTAGCCAATACCGTTGTAATAAGGCGGCTGTCCATTAGTTGCTTTAACTTTTTAGCCAATTGAGCTAGTTTTTTAGTCAAATTTATACGTTTATTAGTCCATTGAGCTAGTTTTTTAGCCAAAGTCCTGTAATTTTAGCCGCTCTCCGAAACTTTTTAGCCACTCTCGAATAAATCTGTAAAAAGAAAAACCACCACAAGTTTTTGTGATGGTTATATTTACACCTCATCAAACTTGAAAGATAGCTCAACACATGCTCACACATGTGACAGTTCTGTTCCTTATCGAAAACAGCCCCAGCATTATTTTCAAGAAGAAAAATAACACTTCGGCAACCATTCCTTTCATAAAGCTTCACCGATTCTTCCTAATCTCAGCTATACTAGTCTTAATGATTGCGACCTCTACCTCATACATCTACATGAGGTAATGTTTTATTTAATTGATTAAAAGTCTAACATAACATTTTTTTGATAGCAATGGCTTCAACTTTATTCTGTTTTTTAAGAGTATTCACACTACTTAAAACTATATTACTAGTCAAAAGGAGAATTAATATGGACGCAGAACAATTAAATCAAAATAGCAAAAAAATACTATCCAACAGAACACTCATCTATTTTATGGTTGCCGTATTTTTATTTGCGACAACATTACGTACACCGATTACGTTAATCGGTCCAATTATTTCATTTATTCGTGACGACCTTGGAATATCGAACTTTCTTGCGGGCTTCTTAACGACTATCCCTTTAATTGCCTTTGCGGTCGTTTCACCATTTGCACCACGAATTGCGCGTAAGTTTGGGATGGAATGGACCTTATTTTATTCCGTCATTCTGCTATGTGTAGGGATCGTATTGCGTTCACTTGGGGCAACATCCTTACTCGTTTTAGGAACAATATTAATCGGGGTCGCCATTGCATTTGGTAATGTCCTTATCCCTAGTTTTTTTAAATGGAAATTCCCATTACATATCGGTTTATTGACAGGGATTTATTCCGTATCAATGAACATTTCTTCCGGACTTGCTGCAGGCTTTAGTTATCCGATTGCTGCAAGTGCAGGCTGGCAAATCGCAGCTGGTATTACGATTATTTTAGGTATTCTTACAATGCTGATTTGGCTGCCGATTTTGCGTCAGGAAAAGGTCGAATTAAATATGCCCTCTTCGCAAACAAAGAAAACGCAGATGTGGAAATCCCCGCTTGCCTGGGCAGTCGCTGGAGCAATGGGCTTTCAATCATTTATATTTTACTGCTCGTCTGCGTGGATACCGGAAATTTTTATTAGCCAAGGCCTTGATGCTACAGCGTCCGGCTGGATGGTTTCCGTTATGCAGTTTTCGCAAATTCCGATGACATTTATTATCCCGATTATCGCCGGTAAAATTGCTTCACAACGTCCAATCGTCGTTTTCTTTACGATATGTTACTTAGTCGGTTTTACTGGTGTGTTGATGGAATGGACAAGCCTAGCAGTCGTATGGATGATCTTATTAGGCTTTGCAGGCGGGGCTTCGTTTGGTTTAGTACTGATGCTGTTTTCATTGCGTACAAAGACAGCGTATGATGCGGCTGAACTTTCCGGCTTCGCACAGTCAATCGGTTATTTCGTTGCCGCAATCGGACCGGTTCTGTTCGGATACGTCCATGACTTGACGGACAGCTGGTCAATTCCGATTTTGCTGTTTATCCTGATTTCTGTGCTGTTACTTTTCGCTTCCTATATGAGCTCAAACAATCGTATGGTATAACCAAACGTATGTACCCTTTTGTGATATAATAGCGGTAATAAATAAAAGGAGTACAGAACTTTGCGTAAAAAGAGAAGACGAAATAAAAAACGCCTGCCGGTCATCCCGCTATTTTTCATCGCATCGGCTGGTGCAGCTGGTTTTTATGTAATGCGAACGGCTGAAGGCATCGGTATTGGAATTGTCGCTTATTTCGTACTATATATCGCGTTTAAAATTTGGCTAAGATCGCTGAAGACGAGGAAGTTACGAAAGTCCGGCATTCGCGAAGTCGATAAAATGACCGGTGAGGATTTCGAGAGATTTTTAGGGGAGTTATTTAAACGACGCGGTTTTAAAGTGAGCTATACTGCAACGAGCGGTGACTACGGTGCCGACCTTATTTTGAAGGACGGTAAAGATATTATTGCAGTGCAGGCAAAACGCTATTCCGGTACGGTTGGTGTAAAAGCGGTACAGGAAATTATCGGTGCGGTGAAGATGTATGAGGCAACTGAAGCATGGGTTGTCACAAACAGTCATTTTACACGCCAGGCCGAAAAACTTGCCGACATCAATGACGTTTATCTGATCGATCGTGAGGAATTGATTCAGATTATCTTGAACAAAAGATAAAGAAACAGGTGTGCAGAGGCTTTCGCTTCCTGCACACCTGTTTTTAATATGGCTGCTGCTGGTATAGGTAGTTTGGTTTTTTGATCTTGTTGGCAATCGGTTCATGATACAGATCCGTCGTTGCAGGAGACAATGGCGGTACTAACCATACCCAATTTCCCGTTACATCCCGGTCGCTCTTATTTTCCTGCTTTTGAAACAGCTGAAACTGCTGGGCGGCTGTATGATGATCGACAATACTAATGCCCGCTTTTTTATATGAATGAAGAACCGCAACATTCAGTTCGACAAGTGCACGGTCCTTCCAAAGCGACGCATTCATCGAAGTGTCCAGTCCCATTGTTTCGGCCACTTTCGGCAGGAAATTATAGCGGTACGTATCCGCCAAGTTGCGCGCCCCGATTTCTGTTCCCATATACCAACCGTTAAACGGTGCTGCCGGAAAATCAGTTCCTGCAATATTAAAACGCATACTTGAAATAATCGGAACCGCATACCATTTCATATTCAACGGCGAAAAATCATACTCCGGATGGGTAATCGCCACTTCCAGTACATGCTCTTTCGGAATGTCAAATATCATCGGCTCCCGGTCTTCCACTTGAATTACAAGCGGTAAAACATCATAGTTTGTACGTGCACCTTCCCAGCTGAGCCTTTCACATATTTTCGTGAACTCGAGCGAATCGGAATCACCAATAATCCCATCATCTGTTTCATATCCGGCATAGCGGATTAGCTGATGGTTCCAAATGCGTACACGCTCCGGTTCAAACAGTGTAATGGCCGGTCTGATTTTCCCGTTGTTGGTAGCAAAATCAATATGGTTGATTAGCGCTTTATAAATATCCTGTTCACTAAGTAAATGGCGCTCATCAAACACGGTCAGGCTATTCCAAAACAGTCGTCCGATGCATTTATTGCTGTTGCGCCATGCAACCCGCGCCCCATGTGTAAGCTCATCTGACGTTAAGGTGAAATCCGGAAGCTGAGCCTCTTCCAGCCGCTTTTTCAGCCACTCTTCTGTCTTGTTTGTTTCTTTTTTATATAAAGTAAGGAAATCTATCCGTTCATGCAATACAGTAGTCGTTGTTGCCATTGTTTCATCCCCTTCTAGCCTTATTTTGGCCTCTTAGAAAGAGAAACTCAATGAAACAACAACCGGTTAAAACATGTATATTTCATACATGACTAAAATTGTTCATAAAGTTCGGATTGATAATTAATAGGGCTCATTTTATAAAAGACGAATTAAAACCTTCCCTTGATGCTTTCTGCTTTCAATTAGACGATGTGCTTCCCGGACTTCCTCTAAATCGAATACTCGTGCAATCGGAACGCTTAATTGCCCTTTTTCAAACAATGGAATGATTCGCTCAACTACAGGAGCTAATCGAGCCGGGGCTTCCTTACGAGTTGTACCTAAGCTGAAACCTTTTATGTTTCGGCAGCTATTATGCACATCGCTTGTTGATATTACGCCAGCCTTTCCGCTGCTATTTCCAAACTGAACTAATGTGCCAAAATTAGCTAAGCATTCAAGACTTGCCTTTGTCACATCACCAGCGACTGAGTCAAAAATCACTTGTGCCCCTTTATCATTAGTATGTTGCTTAACACCTTCTACAAAGCTGTCATAAGTAAACACATCATCAGCACCTATGCTTAGAACATAATCTTTTTTACTCAAATCACCAACAGTTCCAATAATTTTCGAGACCCCATAATATTTTGCCAACTTAACAAGCATTGTCCCCACTCCACCAGCCGCGCTGTGCACGACAATTGTATCTTCCTTTTGTACTTCACCAATCTGATTAAGTAAAATCTCAGATAAAATAGTCACTGTTGGTAGAGCAGCAGCTTGTAATGGGTCGATTGCTTCGGGAATTTTAAAGGTTAACGTTTCTTTCGCCGCTACTACTTGCTGATAAGAACCCTCTTTAGGGAATGCGAAAACATAATCTCCTTTTTGAAATGCCGCACATTTACTTTCGATAACGTGCCCTACAATATCTAAGCCTAATGTGATAGGAAATGTACTTTGACCTTTATTACCTATTCGAGTTTTAATATCAGCATAATTTACGCTCGTATATAGCCCCTGTATTAATACTTCTCCCTGTTGAATTACCGGTATCTCCGCATCTTCCAAAATTAAAACATCTGCCGCTCCTGGTTTGTATTGACGCACACTTTTCATTTCACTCACTCCCCTTTATTTATTTCAAATAAAATAGCCGCCCAAATTCGGACGGCAACTCTCTGTTAAACACGACTTAATAGCTTAACTCATCCTTCTTCATTAATAATTACATTTTTTCCACGTAATTTCATAAGAATCGGAATTAGTATCCATAAAACTGCAACAATCAAGAAGATTAATGAAAGTGGTTTTGCTACGAAAATACTGTATTCTCCATTTGAAATCGTTAAAGCACGTCGCATGTTATTTTCAATCATCGGACCTAACACAAGCGCTAAAACTAATGGGGCAACAGGGAAATCATTTTTCGCAAAGAAGTAGCCTGCAACACCGCATCCTAATAGTAAGAATAAATCAAACGTCGTATATTGAACTGCATATACACCGAAAAATGAAATTGCAATAATAATAGGCAGTAAAAATCGTTTCGGTGTTTGGATAATTTTAGCGAATACACGAACTAATGGCATGTTCAATACAAGCAGCATTAAGTTTCCAAGGAACATACTGGCGATCAAGCCCCACGCTACATCTGGATGTTCCTCAAATAATAATGGACCTGGCTGAATATTGTACATAATGAACGCACCCATTAAAATAGCTGTCGTCCCTGATCCCGGAATCCCTAATGTTAATAAAGGGATCATCGCTCCACCTGACGCCGCATTATTCGCAGATTCCGGTGAAGCAACCCCTGCAATATTTCCTTTACCAAATGATTCTGGTTCTTTGCTGATCTTCTTTTCTGTAATATAAGCAAAGAAAGAAGCAAGTGTCGCTCCAGCGCCTGGTAGTACACCTAAAAAGAAGCCAAGGAATGATCCACGAGCAATTGGTGCTGCACTATCTTTTAAATCCTTTTTTGTAGGTAAAATACGATTAATTTTTGCAATCGGCTCATCGTTGCCATCCTTCTCAAAAATCGTTTTGAAGACTTCACCTAATGCAAATAAACCTACAGCAATTGTTAAAAATTCAATTCCGCTAAATAAAACCGGCTGGTCATATGTAAATCGGGCAATTCCTGAAACAGCGTCTATTCCAATTGTTCCTAGGAGTAGGCCAAGAACAGTCATAATTAATGCCTTTGTTATCGATTTCCCCGCTAAACCACTTACCGCTGCCAACCCTAACAGCATTAGCGAAAAATATTCTGCCGGACCAAAATTGATTGCTACTTTAGATAATGGTCGGGCTAACAGAACCAACCCGATCAACGCAATAATACCGGCGATAAACGAACCGATTGCTGCAATAGATAAGGCAGCTCCAGCCCTTCCTTGACGTGCCATTTGATACCCGTCAAGCGTCGTAACAACTGAAGAAGATTCGCCTGGTGTATTTAATAAAATAGATGTTGTAGATCCACCATACATTGCACCGTAGTAAACTCCGGCTAGCAAGATGATTGAACTAGTTGCAGCCATTTCTATTGGTAAACCAGATGTTAATGTAGCCGTAACAGGAATTAATAATGCGACACCGCTCATTGGTCCAATTCCTGGTAATACGCCTACTGCTGTTCCAATAATTACACCTAATAATGCGAATAAAATATTATGCCACTGAAAAGCAATAGCAAACCCGTCTAATAAATACTGTACCGTTGACATATCAGCTCCTCCTTTCTATTTAGAGTGGGAATTTAGGTAATGATCCGCCTAATACGTTCACAAAGCCGAAGTAAATAATTGCTGAAAACGCAGCTGCCACTATAATCGAGCTAACCCACTTTCCTCGTTCAAGTGTTTGGAATGAAATTAATAAAAATGCAAAGGTCGTAACTAAATATCCTAGTTTTTCAAGTAAAAATGCATAAGCAACTGCTGAAATAAAAATAATTAGAAATTGCTTATAATTAGAGAATTTCGCCCCTTCTTTATCCTCAATACTTTTATATATTGCCTTATGACGAACCGTTTCAAAAAATAGTAAAATACTTAATATAATTAAAGCTATTCCTAATCCAAACGGAAATGTACTCGGCCCAATTTGAGAGCCGTATGCACTTGCAGATATTTTTTGGGATTCGACGATAATCAGTATTCCTAGCATCAAAAATACAACACTAGCAACACGGTCAAATTTTAAATTCATCGTTGTACACCTCCTATAAAGCAGATGAGGGCAATTATATGCCCACATCACCGTTTAATTATTTTTGCATACCTAAAGCTGTTAAAATTTCTGTAATCGTTCCTTCTTGTTCTTCAAGGAATTTCGTGAAATCTTCGCCTACACGGAAGTCCTGTTCCCAGCCGTTACGCTCTAATTCAGCTTTCCATTCCTCTTTATCATTTAACTCTGTTAATTTTTCAACCCAATAATCCTTAGCTGTATCAGACATATCTTTCGGTCCGAAAATACCGCGCCAAATCGTAAACTCTGACTCAATCCCTAAGTCATATAATGTCGGGATTTCTTCCAGACCCTCAAGCGCTAATTTTTCTGGTGATGTAACTGCCAATACTCGAACGTCTCCACTCTTCACATAAGGTGTTACAGTTGAAATATCCGTTCCGATCGCATCGGCGTTATTTCCTAATAATGCTGCCATCGCTTCCCCGCCACCATCATAAGAAACATATTTTACTGCTTTAGGGTCAATGCCGTACTCGTATGCAGGTAAAATTGTAACTAAGTGATCCATTGAACCCGGAGCTGAACCGCCAGCCATTGTAAGTGCTGTCGGATCTGCTTTAACAGCATCCAATAAATCTGTTAACGTTTGGTATGGAGAATCAGCACGGACAACAATTGCACCAAAATCCTTTGTTAGCTGCGCTAAAGGTGTCGTATCTTTATAACCGTAAGGACTATTACCTTCCGCTTTTAAGTTATTAATTAAAATCGGCGGTGACTTTACCATTAACATATAATCGTTTTTAGCTTCTTTCGTTGCGTATGTTGCCATGAATACGGCACCGCCGCCACCTGGTTTATTTTCTACTGTTATTGGTTTTTCGATTAATTTTGTTTCGTTCATTACTTTTGCAATGGAACGAGATGTTAAATCCCATCCTCCGCCAGCCCCTGATGGTGCCACGATTGTTAAGTTGCTTGTTGGATAATCTTTGTCGCCTGATGATGTCCCCTCACTATCATTACAAGCTGCTAATGTAAGTGTTAACGCCGCTGCTGAAAATAAAGTTAGTAGCTTTTTTTTCAAAGTCATAAAATAGTCCCCCTTCTGTTTTACGCGTTATGTAAGCGTTATCTTAATTAAAAGTGATATTGTGTCTTTTTTATATATAACGAAACTATTGTCTTTTATTTTCATACTGGTTATATTGTTCATATTGTTCACGGCATAAAAAAAGAGCATGTCTTTTTTACGACATGCTCATGTTCATTTATTTTTTTATAAAGTATCTGCGCTCCGGTCTGCCAACGTACCCATAAATATGCTCAACAAAAATCACCTTTTCATCCATTAGATGTTCCAAATAACGCCTCGCTGTTGTTCTACTTATCCCTATTTCATTGCCAAGCTTTTCAGCAGTAATTCCTTCATCACAATTTTGAATATAGGTTACGACTTTTCCTTTCGTCACGGAATCAATGCCTTTTGGATTGCTTCCCTTATCAATTTCACCTGCATATGTAAGGTTATTCCACAATTTTTTAATATCTTCGGCCTGCAACCGGTCGGTGGAGTTTAAAATTGTTTTTTTCTCTTTATAGTTGAGAAGGCATTCAGTGAAACGCTGTAGTGTTAAAGGTTTTAATAAAAAATCAATCACACCGCTCGCATATGCTTTCTTTACAATTTCAACCTCCGCTGCTGCCGTAATTAAAATAATATCGGTATCCATATCTTTTTGCCTAATATAATCAATTAGTTCTGTCCCCAGGTTATCGGCAAAGTATATATCAAGCAAAATCAAGTCTGGTTTTATTGTATCCAGCCAAATTTTTGCCTCTTCAACTGTATGAGACATTCCTATCGTCTTAAAACCTTCAATTTGCTCAATGAACTTTTCATGTATTTGAGCAATACGGATATCGTCTTCAACGATTAATACTTCAATTGTATTCCCCATATTTCTCACCCCTCTTTTGGAATTGAAAAAATGAATAGTGCCCCTCCTAATTCTCCTCGTTCAATTGCGATTGAACCATTTAATTTCCTCAAGTTTTCATCGACAATATACAAACCGTAGCCACGATGTTCTTCGCCTTTTGTGGATTGCTTTTTTTCAAATATGCTGTGGATTACCTGTTCATCAATACCATTCCCTGAATCTTCAATTTCACAAATAACCTCTTTTTCATCTTCATAAATATAAATCCGTACAATACGCTCTTCTTCATCTAAATGCTCTACCGCTTCAAAGGCGTTCGTAACTAAATTTCCTAGGACTGAAATGAGTAAATGCTTTTCCAGATGTTGACCCAGTTTCCCACAAAAACTATCTTCATCTAGTAATAACGTAACTTTTAACTCTTTTGCTCTATTATAGAATCCTATGATTAAACCACAAATAAACGTATCTTGTATTTTTTCGTTCAAAAAGGATATTAGCGCATGGTTCCCAATTCGCTCAGAGTGAATTAAGTATAGTGCTTCATCATATTCCTTCAGTTGAATCAACCCTGAAATCGTGTATAAAAAGTTATTGTACTCATGTGTTTGCGCTCGAAGGGATTCGATATATTGTTTTACTTGTGATAGTTCATTTGCAACTAAGTCAATTTCTTCAAAAGGTCTAAAACTGGACACCGCACCGGTTACTTTCCCCTTATTAATAATCGGAACACGGTTTACTAAAGTTTTCACACCATTAATGGTCATCATCCGGTCTAATTGTTCGTGGCCAGAATCCATAACTTTAATTAAATGTGTATTCGGAATAACTTCACTAATATTTTTGCCTATCTCAGATTGTCCACTTCTTAAAATCGCCTTGGCAGATTGATTAATCAATGTAATATTACCGTTTCGATCAACCATAATAATTCCTTCTCGAATCGATTCTAATATAGCATTTCGCTCTGACAATATTTTTACAATTTCCTGCGGCTCGTAATCCAATAGCTGTGCTTTTGTTTTATTGGAGAAATAAGTGGCCAGGATAATCGATAATATAATGGTAATAAAAAATACTACTATTAAATACTTGGAATAAATAATATTTGCTGAAAAGATATCGGTAAATAAAAAGCCAACCGAAACGACACCGATGATTTTCCCGCTTTCATCTTTTACAGGCGCCTTACCGCGTAATGCTTTACCTAATGTCCCTTCCGCAATAGAAACGTAAACTTCTCCATCTATTAGTGCTTTGGCATTATCATCACCAACCATTTTTTCCCCGATTCGTTCTTTTACGGGGTGTGCATACCTGATTTCATTTTCATCTCCAATAACGACATATTCAGCATTGGCATTTTGTTGAAACTTTAGCGCAACTTCTTGAATTTCGGATGATGTTTGGGGTTGCTTCAGTCCTTCTATAATGGCTGGGTGTTCCGAGGCGACTTTTGCTATACCCAGTGCCCGCTCACCCATTTCCTTTTCTACAATTTCTCCGATAATAAAATAGGTTAAAAATAAACTTATGACTAAAATCATTATTGCTAGAATGGTATTATACTTAAAAAAACGAAAATTTAACGAGCTTCTTTCCATATGCTATTACCTCTATTTTTGGCAGTGATACTTTAGATGATTATATCATAAGAATATTCCATTAATTCTAACAATTAAGAAAAGTGGCTGTAGTACATGGTCAATATACTCGATTACAGTACTCGGCGGAAAATGACTAAGCCACTTGGCGCCGAATAATTAACGGCACCAAATGGCTACATTGTCCTTTTTATAAAGTAAGCTTAATTACTAACTATCTCTTCCATTTATCACTCGCTTTGAAATTATAAACCGGTGTCACGTGGTTCTGGATTGTCACCGTTTCTCCAATTTGATCGACGATTTCCTGCATCGGCTTATAGGCCATTGGTGCTTCGTCGAGCGTTTCTTCACTTACCGAAGTTGTCCAAATTCCTTGCATCGTCTGTTTGAAATCATCCATCGACAAGTTTTTCATTGCGGCTGTCCGCGAGTAAATCCGGCCTGCTCCATGTGGGGCGGATTCGTTCCAGTCAGCATTCCCTTTTCCGATACAAATAAGAGAACCGTCCCGCATATTCATCGGGATGACAAGCTTTTCATCCTTTGCCGCGCGCACTGCCCCTTTACGCAAAATCATAGCATCCGTATCAATATAATTGTGTACGGAATCAAACTGCTCCGCGAACTCCCACTTCATCTTTTCCGCGATTGTCTTGGCAATATGGATCCGGTTTTCATGAGCGAAACGCTGTGCCAGTTTCATATCTGCAATATAATCCTGGAACAGTTCACCTTCTAAATAAGCCAAATCCTTTGGCACAATCGGATTTTCATTCTTATAGGCTTTAATCATTTTCTGAATTTCTCTGCTGTTTCCTGCTTCTTTCAGTGCCGCAATTCTTTCGGATAAATCTTCGCGCTGTAATGACTCAAATGCACGCTTCTGATGCCAGTTTGCCACCTTTGCCCCGACATAGCGCGAGCCCGTATGGATCAATAAATAGTGAACGCCCGTCTCATCTTTTGCAAGTTCGATAAAATGATTGCCGCCGCCCAATGTACCTAGCGAGCGTCCTGTATACTCATTTTGCAGGCCACGTGCGATGAAGTTTTCATTGGCAAAACGTTCTGCGTCTTTTAGATTGTGTGCCGTTTCATGAATTTCATTGCCGCTCGGTACAAAACGCCGGATTGTTGTATCGAGTTCATTAAAATCAATTTCGCCTTTACCGATTTCCGATACAAGTACCCCACATCCTACATCAACACCGACGAGGTTCGGTACGACGCGGTCATTCAACTGAATCGTTGTACCGATGACACAGCCTTTTCCGGCATGATAGTCGGGCATAATCCGCACTTTTGTTCCTTCCATAAACGACTGATTGACGAGTTCATCAATTTGCTGAATTGCCGCTTCCTGCGGTGTGTTCGTATAAATTTTCGCGTTTGTATATTTCCCGTTAATTTCGATCAATGCTGTTCACGCCTTTCTCTTTTATACTGAGTACTGCGAATATAAGAAATGCCACCCCGATATAGCTTCCAAGTAGGAAGATTGCGGAGCCTCCGTTAACAAAACCGAATGACAATTCCGATTGCAGCCCAACTGTATCTGGTGCGAATTGCGGCTTGAAGAAAAATGTTTGAACTAAGCCGATTAACAGCTGTGCAGCGAAATATAAAATATGTAAGAGCAGTGCCCCGATGAATGCGAAAAGAATTTTACGTTTCATGCCAGACCTCCCTTTGCGAAAGTAATTGTTACTATTTACGATTGGAGGCGAGAAGAAGTTTCATAAATTTTTCCTTTTATAGCAGCCGGCTTTTATTAGAAGATTTAGAAGTATATTAGAAGTAACGAAGGTGATATTTGAAACTTTCGGCGCTATATTCGAAAATCGGGGATCGATATTAGATGATCTATATGTTTTATTAGAAAATGACCGGTTTATTAGAAACTTGGGGACGGATATTAGACAATCTCTTAACTTTATTAGAAAATCAAACCTCTCCTTAATAAAAAACGGACCGTTCGAAAAGCGCTTACACTTTTCAAACAGTCCATTACCCTCACTATTACAAATGAACAAATCTCGATACCAGCATCGTTAAAAACGCGTACACTCCGGCTTTTACCGTCTGCAATTCACGTGTATCACGATGCGGATCGACACAGACGAAATCCATACCTTTTACCATTTCGTACTTCCCTACTTCATACAGCAAATCGAACAGCTCATCTGTCCGCATGCCGCCTGGTGTGGAGGCAGGAACTCCAGGTGCGTAGGCAATATCAAGTACGTCCATATCTACCGTCACGTAAACAAGATCCACTTTACCAGAAAGCTCCTCCATGATATTCGCGATTACGGCCTCCGCGCCACGACGACGGAAATCCTTTAATGTAATACGATTTACCCCATAATGGTCTGCGGTCCTAATAAGGCTCGGGGCATTGTAAAAACCGTGCAGCCCGATATTGTACACATCTTCGCCTCGTACTACCCCAGCGTCCAGCAGCTGGCGGATCGGCGTGCCGTTTGTCGGTCCGTCTGATTCAGTATCACGTAAATCCAGATGGGTATCGAACTGCAAAATACCGATTTGTTTGCCGGAATTACCGGCAAATGCTCTTACAACCGGTGCAGTAATGGAATGATCGCCTCCAATTTGTACATAGAAGCTATCAGGGCAATCATTCAATACATCCGTCATCGCCTGTTCGATATTTTCATGACACTCTAAAATATTCGTACCGTGCATTTTCACATCACCGACATCAGCGACCCGCAATTCACGAATATCAACATCTTCATCGATCGAATACGTCGTAAACAGATTCCAGCTTTTACGGAAAAAATCCGGATATTCCGAAGCTGCGGAAGCACTGATCGACGAGCGGGACAGCGGGACCCCTGTTATGACAACATCAAAGGATTCCGAAAGCTCCCCATAGCTCGGGACAATCCAGTCCTTTACCTTCATGTCTTCAGATTCCGCCCGATTCCAAGAAGTTGCCGGGCTTACTAGAAAAGCGCTCACAGTAAGCTGCCACCTTTCACAACGACGTTTCCTGCTTTAATAACAGTGTCTGTATGATTCATCCCGTAAAAATATTGAAGCTGCTTATAATTCGGGACGTCCAAAATCAGTACATCTGCCTGTTTTCCTTTTTCGAGCGTACCGACCTGGTCGGCGCGTTTTATCGCATGGGCAGCATTGATTGTCGTTGCACAAAGCACTTCTTCCATCGTCATTCCCATGTTCATGCATGCTAAATTTTGAATGAACGGCAAGCTGATCGTTGGAGACGAGCCTGGATTAAAGTCAGTTGAAATCGCTACAGGTACGCCACTATCGACCATCAGGCGGCCTCTTGCATACGGTGCGCGTAAAAAGAAGGCAGTTCCCGGCAAGAGCACAGCAATCGTCCCGGCCTTTGCCATTGCAGCAATTCCTTCATCTGAAGCAACGAGTAAATGCTCTGCAGAGATGGCCCCGACTTCAGCAGCGAGTTCGGCACCTTCATACGGCTCGATTTCATCTGCATGAATTTTCGGTGTCAGCCCATATGCTTTCCCCGCTTCCAAAATCAGGCGGGATTGCGCAGGTGTGAATACCCCTTTTTCGCAAAAGACATCATTGAACTCCGCAAGCTCCAGCTCCGCCACTTTCGGAATCATCTGCTCGATAATAATTTTTACGAATTCATCTTCATTACCTTTAAATTCTTTCGGAACAGCATGTGCACCCATAAAAGTCGAAACAATATCGACCACATGCTCTGCCTGCAGTTTTTTCACAACCTCAAGCTGTTTCATTTCATTTTCAAGATCAAGGCCATAGCCCGATTTTGCTTCAACCGTCGTAACACCGTGACGCAAAAACTCGTTTAAGTGCTGAACGGTTTTGTCATATAAATCATCAAAACTCGCTTCACGTGTTTTTGTCGTCGTATAGTGAATCCCGCCGCCTGCATTCATAATATCCATATAGGACCTTCCGGCAAGGCGCATATTCAGCTCATGTTCACGAGTCCCTCCATGCACTAAATGTGTATGGCAGTCAACAAGGCCGGGCATGACAATCTTCCCTCGTGCATCAATTACCTCGGCATCGCTTACTAGATGCGGATATTCCTGCTTTATCTCATCAAGAGGTGCAATCATTGCGATACGGTCGCCTTCGATTAATACACTTACCTCTTTTTTCAGGCCGAGCTCGCTCATCTGCTCACGTCGGCGCGGTAACTTCACATCACATTCCATTGTTAATACTTCATTTGCATTGTTTATTAAAATAGCCAAAGTTCATCATCCTTTTAGCATCGGCATATTGATACCTTTTTCTTTTGCTGTGCGAACTGCAATGTCGTAGCCTGCATCTGCATGGCGTACAACCCCCATACCCGGGTCTGAAATAAGCACGCGATTGATCTTTTCTGCTGCCAGCTTTGTGCCGTCAGCTACAAGTACTTGGCCGGCATGCTGCGAATAACCCATTCCTACACCGCCGCCATGATGGATGCTCACCCAGCTTGCACCACCTGCCGTATTGACGAGCGCATTTAATAATGGCCAGTCTGATACAGCATCCGATCCGTCCCGCATCCCTTCTGTCTCACGGTTTGGCGAAGCGACGGATCCGGAGTCCAAATGATCGCGGCCGAATACAATCGGCGCTTTCAATTCACCGTTTGCGACCATCTCGTTCACTCTTAGGGCAAAGCGGTGACGGTCGCCATATCCCAGCCAGCAAATTCGGGCAGGTAAGCCTTGCCATTTCACCATTTTTTGTGCCATGTCAATCCAGTTTACTAATGCTGTATCTTCAGCAAACATTTCCTTCGCCAAAGCATCCGTTTTGTAAATATCCTCCGGGTCGCCTGACAGTGCTGCCCAGCGGAACGGTCCTTTTCCTTCACAGAATAACGGGCGAATATATGCAGGTACAAAACCAGGGAAATCAAAAGCATTTTCCACACCCATTTCCTTTGCATACGCACGGATATTGTTTCCGTAGTCGAATGTTTCCGCACCTGCCTGCTGGAATTCAAGCATTGTCCGTACATGCTCTGCCATTGTTTCCTTTGCACGGCGCTCATATGTTTTCACATCCGTTTTGCGCAATTGAAGTGCTTCCTCCAACGTCATCCCGTTTGGAATATAGCCGTTGATCGGGTCATGGGCAGATGTCTGGTCTGTCACGAAATCCGGGATCATGCCGCGGTTTAACAGCTCGCGGTTAATGTCCGCACAGTTTCCGACTAAACCAATTGATGCCGGTTCTTTTGCAGCTGTTAACTTATTAACAAGTTCAATCGCCTCATCTACTGTTTCGACAAGGTAATCACAGTAGCCTTCATTTATTTTACGTTCGATTCGTGCACGGTCCACTTCAACAACTAAAATGACCGCTCCCGCCATTTTTCCCGCTAATGGCTGGGCACCACTCATACCACCCATACCACCAGTCAATATCCACTTACCACGCAGGTCGGCAGTTCCAAACTTCTTTTTCCCGGCTTCTACAAAACTTAAATACGTGCCTTGCAAAATTCCTTGTGCCCCGATGTAAATCCATGAGCCCGCCGTCATTTGCCCGTACATCATTAAGTTGCGCTCTTCCAGCTCATAGAAATGGTCCCAATTCGCCCAGCCAGGCACCAGATTCGAGTTGGCGATCAGTACGCGCGGTGCATTTTCATGTGTTCTGAACACTGCGACCGGTTTTCCGGACTGCACAATCATCGTTTCGTCATTTTCCAGTTCTTTTAATGTTGCAATGAGTTTTTCATAGCTTTCCCAATCACGTGCCGCTTTTCCGATACCGCCATATACAACCAGCTCATCAGGATTTTCCGCTACTTCCGGGTCCAGATTGTTCATCAGCATGCGCATTGCCGCTTCCTGTGTCCACCCTTTACATGAAAGCTCGGAACCACGTGGTGCACGGATGTTTGTTTTATATACCATAAAAATCTCTCCTTTAATTTGAAGTTAGAATAAGATAAATGCTATTGGCGTAACGATAATGAGTGTTAAGACAACTCGTTCAAACCAGATAATGAGCATCTGGCGAATTGATAACGGGATGTCTGTCGATAAAATAACCGGAATGACAGCTGAGAAGAATAAAATAGCTGAAATCGAAATAACGGCTACGATAAACTTCGTTACAAGAACTGCTTCGGTTACAATCATTGCCGGTAAAAACATTTCCGCAATCGATAATGACAGTGCTTTAGCTGTCAGCATCGGATCTGGAATTTGCAGTAAATACGTAAATGGCGCGAAAATATATGCCAGCCAGTCAAACAGCGGTGTATAAATCGCCAATACCATTCCTAATAGTCCAATGGATAAAATGGATGGGATGACCCCCATCGCCATAATAAAGCCTTCTTTTAAATGGATGTATAAATTTCTAGGTAAAGACGGGTTTGTCTTTGTTGCTTCTACCGCTTCTGCCCAAGCAACTTTTAAACGATCCGTTTTTACGATCTTTTCAGGCTGAGGTGTCGAGCCTTCATAATATTCATCTTTAATTTTGTTTAACGGATAAATCCGAGCTGTAATTGCAGTAACGACGAATGTCACAACCAATGTCACCCAGAAAAATAAGTTCCAGTATTCCATTAAATCCAGTGTTTTCGCGACGACTACCATAAAAGTAGCCGACACTGTAGAGAAGCCTGTCGCAATAATGGCAGATTCTCTTGCTGTATATTTTCCTTCCTTATACACACGGTTCGTCAATATTAAGCCTACCGAGTAGCTGCCCACAAACGAGGCTACCGCATCGACTGCTGAACGGCCAGGCGTTTTGAAAATCGGTTTCATTACCGGCTGCATGAGTACCCCTATAAATTCAAGTAAGCCATAGCAAACGAGCATTGCCAGGAATACCGATCCAATCGGAATGACCAGACCCACCGGCTTAATAAGTTTCTCTAATAAAAATGGACCGATATCCGGATTAAACAACCATGCCGGACCAAATCCAAAAATAAGCATAACCCCGGCAACAAGTCCGCCCAATTTAAAAATCGATAACACCATGTTTACTTTTGTGGTATTCCACTTTTTAGTGACAAATGGATAAAATGCACCTAGTACTAAAAGAATCAACACATACCCGTTTACTAGCGTTGGTGCGAATGTCGTGAAAGCACTTACGATATGGTCGATTAAAATCGATGTTTTCCCATTCCATTCAAATGTGATAAAAAAACTAAAAATTCCGATTAAACTGCAAAACACCATTTTCATGAAAATGCTCACTTCAAACTGTCCAACTTTTGGCAGTTCCTGTTCCTCCTGGTACTTTGTCATCCCACCACTCCTTTGTAATTTCCATTTTAATTTTCTTTCAATTCGGAATAAATAGAATAAAAACACCGATTATAGTAATATTTGAATAAAGTAAAATTAGTTTGAGTGATTTATAGAATTTATATATGAATTAGTAGTTTTTAAAGGTGGTGTTCGATTGAAAATTTTAATTGTTGAGAGGGATTTTGAAGAAATTGCAGGAATTGAATGGTATTTAAAAAATTATTTCATGCGGAATATTGAAGTAATTGGTGCAACAGATGGAAGTAATATAATTGAAACTTTTGATGAAACAAGGCCGGAAGTACTTCTTATTGAGATGGAACTAGTTTCTCCTTCTGTAGAGCAGTATTTACAAAAGCAGGTGATTCCCGTTATCGGTATTACAGCGGAACCTATTTTTCAGCAGGCAATGAAAGCAATCCGCTTAAAGGCAATCGATCTTTTTGTAAAGCCCGTACCGTTGGAGCAGTTAAAATCCGCTTTGCTGAAAATCCCTTCGAATAAGACGGCAGCAAGCCCAAGCAGTACGATTCCAGTGGAAACGCAGTTATATGCGGATTTGTATTTAAATAAGCCCGGAAACTTCTCTTTAGACGGAAAGGCCTTCTTTTTAATGGAGTGTGCAGATTACGAGCATAATTTAATGCTGTATGAATGGCTTATTGAACTGCCTATTTTTCATAATCTTTTAGCCTTGCCTCTGCAAAATCGGGTAATTTGTATTGTGGATATCGATGTTTTTACCAATCTATTCAGACAGCTTCGAATCATGAGCCTGGAATGGGAGAAATTCAGTGGGGAATCGCTGAACATTGCTGTTTATGATGGTAAGGAAACAACATTGATGGCAATGTATCAAGCATGCAAAAAAACGTTGACGCAGCGCTTTTATAAAGGGTATTCCCATATTTTTAAGAGCTCGCAAACCCTTCATGTGACGAGGCTTGATCCGCTTTTAACTCCAGAGGAACAGCAGCTTTGGATTACAAGTCTTGAAAACGGCGATTTAAAAGCGATTAAGGCGTTTCTATATACGCTGACAAAAGGTAATACCTATTACCATCAGGATGATGTGCGCATTCATTTGACGAGTATTTTAGCACAAATCCGCCGTTTTATGATGAAGTATCATCTGCAGCAGCAAGCGAAAATGGAACAGCACTACCGCGCACTGTTCCATTTTATTTTAGAGCATCCGATTTTATATGCGATTGTGCAGGAGTTCATTTTATTTACACAGAGGCTGATCGATGCGAAGAAAAATTTGCAGCAACAGCAGATTGCCGATTATACGGAGCTGGCTGTCGAAATAATCGAGCGCGACTATAATAATGCCGAGCTGACATTACAGCATACGGCGGATGAATTAAATATAAGCACCAATTATTTGAGCAATGTATTTTCAAAAAAACGCGGTATTCCGTTCCGGAAATATTTGCAGCAGTATCGTGTACAGCAAGCCGAAAAGTTATTGATAGAAACGAGTTTGGGCATCGGGACAATTGCGGAAATGGTCGGATTTACGGACGGCAATTACTTCACTAAAGTATTTCGGGAATACTATCAGTTAACCCCTTACCGCTACCGTTTGCAGGTGAGGAAGACAGCCGGGAATTCTGTTTAGGACAATAAAAAATACCTGGGCACATATTGGCCTAGGTATTTGTATATTATACAGACGCTGTAGCGCGAACGGATAACCCGAAATCCATATCAGCTGCGGTTTGTTTCAAATTATAATAGTCTCTTAGCTTTTCAACGATTTCAGTTGGCGGTTTTTCATTATAATAGCCGACACGTGTCATCGTCATTCCACTTACCTTCTGCAGATCGACAAGTGATTCGCACATTTTAATTCCTGTGCCAAAAGAATCGATAATCGGGACATTGCCGACATGGTGGATATGGTGAGTTGCCAGGAATATATTCATTGGCCCTTCACCCGGTATAATGACATCCGCGCCTTGCGCAATTGCTATTTCAGCCGCTGCAATGAATTTATCAATGATTGGCTGAGGGTTTTTATAGCCTTCCATAATATCGTAAAATCCGATGTCTGCCTGTACGATCGGTCCAAGCTTTTGCGCCAGCCCGTATTGCTGTGCATTGAAACGCAGCTGATCGGCTAACGGTGCCAGGAAATTGACGATTCCGATTTTCGTACCAAGCATTGACGCCATATGCATCGAAGCCTGTCCGTACCCGATAACCGGAATATCAACAAGTGCACGCGCCTCGATTAAGCCGACGTCCGGAATCGTTCCGATGAACACCGCATCATAGCCCGCTTTTTCCGCGATTAATGCATTGCGGATGAACTGCTCCTTATGCAAGTTTTGCAAATAGTTGTACGTAATATAGTGACCCGGATAATTTTCAGGGTACGTATCATTCGTCATGCCGTGAAGGACGACATCTACATCTGGACGCGCAATTTTTAAAATATGCTGAATGACCGCATCGCGATATTCCGGAATATCTTCAATTGATGTTAAGCTTTGGTGCCAAATTTTCATTTAAGTACCTCCTGCTTGTTTGCTTGTATTGCCGTTCTTGCAGCTATGCGACCAAAAATTGCGGCTTTTCCCAACGAGCTCCCAGTCATATAACCCGCTCCGTGGAAACCTCCCACCATTTCGCCTGCAGCAAATAAACCTTTGATCGGTTCTCCGAATGGATCGAGTACATGCGCCTGTTCATCGACTTGGACACCTGCATACGTAGCAAGCATCGCTGTCGCTGTTTCCATCATATAAAACGGTGCAGTTTCGATTGCCATTGGGGTACCGAATTTATGTGTGAGCGATGTGCGGCCAAATGCTGTATCCCGCCCTTTTTTCACATCCGAATTATAAGTGGAAATCGTTTGCTTTAATGCGTCAACCGGCAGACCTGCCTTCTCTGCCAGCTGTTCGATTGTGTCAAAGCTTTCAATTAAACCTTCTCTGTAAAGTAAATCAAAATCGTAAAGTGCATCATTAGCGACACTTTTGTCCATGACCGTCTGATCCCATACCTGATAGCTTAGGCAATTCGGTTGCTGTAATGCTGCATCACCAAGCAGCTTATATGAAATCGATTCATTCACGAAGCGCCTTCCTAGTTCGTTAACGATAATGCCGCCTTTATAAAACGTATGGGCCTGCCGCTTTTTATCGTTTGTCGATGTTGGATGAAAACCGTATGTGCCCTTCAAATACGTAAAGTCTTCCAGCCATGCCCCTGCCGAAGCAGCAAGTTTAATCCCGTCACCTTTATTACCGGCACCACCGAGACGAACAGTGTTGGCCAGCTGCGGAGCAAACTGTGCCAGCAGCTCTTCACTTTGGGAAAAACCGCCCGCTGTTAACAGGACACCGTAATCCGTTGTAAGTTCGATCTGTTCACCGTTCTCTTCGTATACAACACCAACTACTTGCTCGTTGTCCTTTAGTAATCGTACAACAGGTGCATTCGTTTTAATTACTGCGCCGTTTGTTTCAGCATTTGCACGTAAGTGGCCAATCGCCTGGCTAGGAATGATCGTATGTCCGCGCGGGTTGGAATGTCCGCTAACAGCTTGGCATGTCTGGAATTGTACTCCCTGTTCGACAAGCCAGTTGTATGTAGCAAGCTGATGTTCGCCATATGCTTCAATGAGTTTACGTTTGTTTTTATAATGACCTACAGCAAGAAAATCTTCCATCAAGCTTTCTGTCGTATCTTCTATACCGAGCCTCTTCTGAAAATCCGTCTCGGCAAATGCCATAAAACAGCCGCTTAATAAAGAACTGCCGCCAATTTCAGCTTGTTTTTCCAGAACAATGACCTTTGTGCCAGCAGCAGAAGCCTCTACCGCCGCACAAAGTCCTGCCATACCCGCACCAACAATTATAAGGTGGTCACGGCTCATGCGTACTACGCCTCCTTAACTGTTTCGGCCAACAGTTCAAGAGCGGCTTCACAAACTTGCATATCATGTGTATAGTGACCGCCGCTTACACCGATTCCTCCGATGCATTCACCATCTAATTGGATCGGATAGCCCCCTCCGAAAATAACAAGGCGATTTGTGTGTACAAGACCTTCCATTAGTGGCGGATCATCTTTTAAACGGTCGTACCATTCATGTGTAGCACGATTATACGCAGCCGCTGAGAATGCTTTATTTTGTGAGATTTCCAGCGCTAATACCGGTGCACCATCCATAGCTGAAAATGCTTTTAAATTCCCGGCTTTGTCAACGATTGAAATCGCGAACTTCATGCCCAGCTCTTTCCCTTTCTCCTCTGCCTTCTCTAGCATCTTCTTTGCTAAATCTAAAGTCACTGTGTTTTGTCGGAATGAATATGTTAATTCTGTCATTTTAATATCCCCTTTTTATTGTTATTTAGCTAAACCTACCGGTGCACCAAATCCGAAAGCTTCAACTGAAGTAGCAGTAATGGCGCGGCTTTTCGGCAGTACAAGGTCGACGATGACATTGGCAATATCAATGGCATCCAACCAGCCGTCTTTATTCAAGTTTGCTCCGAGATCATTGGTCATTTGTGTATCAACCGGCCCCGGGCAAACAGCGTTTACACGTATCCCGTATGGTTTTAGTTCTTCACCCAATGCTTTTGAAAAACCGATTACCGCATGTTTGGAAGAAATATAGGCACTGCGGTTTGGACCGCCTTTCGTTCCCCAGATCGAAGAAATATTGATGATCGACCCTGTACGTCTTTCAATCATCGACGGAACCGTTTCATAGCAGAAGTAGTACGGTCCATGGACATTGATGTCGTGTATTTTAATCCATTCATCGGGCGTTGTTTCCGTAAATGGCTTCAATGCCATCGCCCCTGCATTATTGATCAATATATCGATCGGTCCAAGTTCGGATGCGACAACCGCCACAGCTTCCTGGACTTGTGCATAATCAGAAACATCGCATTTAATCCCGATTGCCGGGACATTATATTTTGTTTCAATGAGCTGCTGCACTTCCGCACACTCTTGTTCATTACGCGCACAGACAGCAACTTTCGCACCTTTTGAAGCTAATAATAAGGCAGCCTCTTTGCCGATGCCCCGGCCTCCGCCAGTCACAAGCGCTACTTTACCTAGTAATTCCATATGAGCCTCCTATTGATAAGACTTTTCCTTTTCCGCAATATAGCGCACCGCATCATGGCCGGCACGGCGACCGAATACTAAGCAGCGCAGCACAGATGTGCCACCAGGATATTTGCCGTAATACACACCTGAAGTTTCGCCTACAGCATAAAGGCCCGGAATCGCTACATCATCACCTGTTACGACACGGCCATTTAAATCTGTCGCTAATCCGCCATTTGTAAATACGTTGCAGCAAATAATCGGATACGCAATAAACGGACCTTCATTGATCGGGATGGACCAGTTCGATTTATTTAGCGCCAAGCCTGTTGTTGCAAGGCCATCGACCCGGTTATAAATGAATTCACCTGTTGGACAGGCTGCATTGAATTCATCGATTGTGTGCTTTAAGTTTTCGGCATTCACACCGATTTGATTTGCGATATCTTCAATCGTTTCTCCGACAATTGCCGGGATATCGGTTTGCAGCGCCTCTTCATAATTCGGGATGTTATACATTTTCTGATCGGTAATCATGTAGGCGATGTGGTCTTCGCATTCGTAAAAGATTTTACGTGCCACTTCCTCATACTGCTCATCAATTGTCGTAACACCTTCATCTGTAAAGCGTTTTCCCTGCTTATTCACGAGGACAGCATACGGGAACAACATAACGCCCGCTTCTTCACGTTTACTGCGAGGGTCAACAGTTTCGGCATGGAAAGCATCGAACTGCCCTTTTCCCGCAGCTCCGATATTTAGTGCCATACGGATTGCTTCGCCTTTGTTGAACAGACCGCCTTCGGATACCGGGGGAATCTTATGTGCATCCGGGCCGATATACTGCGCCATCATTTCCTTATTTCCCTGGAAACCGCCTGCACCTAAAATGACCGCACTTGTTTTCAGTACCATCGACGTCCCGTCAGCCATACGTACTTTAATGCCATTGACCGCCCCTTCATCATCGAGCGTTAAATCCCATGCTGTTGTTTCGTAAATGATTTCCACACCTAGAGCACGTGCGCGTAAAGTGAGTGCATCAATAATCGCGCGCCCTCCGCCAATCGGTAACAGGCGGGGTCTCGATGCTGTCAAAAACATCGTCGGCAAATAATCAAAATCAACACCTTTTGACTCTACCCAGCGCAATGTTTCTCCTGCTTCATCACGTAATGTTTCGGCATAGGCACGATCCATGAATGAATCCGAAAAAGAGACCATATCCTCAACAAGACCATCTGCCGGCTTATCGATATTTTCCATACGCATATAAGCAGCCGTCCAGCGTGTATTTCCGCCGCGCTGTTCAAAAGGCGCACGCTCTAAAATGGCAATCGTTAAATTTTCATTTTGTTCCTTCGCTCGTTCAGCTGCAGCCAATGCAGACGCTGTTCCTGCTGCACCGCAACCGACAATGACTAAATCATAATCCACTCCACTCATATCAACACCATCTTCCCGAATATTAAGAATATTGTTTTTCCAGTTGTTGAATTTCTTTTAATTTAAACAGTTCCTGGCGCTGTTCCCATGTACAAATGACATCATGAATATTTTCCTGGCTTTCATCACGCATTAAAATCTGCATGGCATCCGTAGCACCTTTAATCGCACCGCGTAAAGCCGAATTCGCACAAAGCATAATCTGGAATCCTAAATTTTGCGCTTCCTGACGTGATACTAAAGGCGTTTTACCACCTTCTACAAGGTTGATAATATGCGGAATACCCGTTACCTCTTTTGTAATACGCGACAGTTGCTCATAATTAGTTGGCGCTTCCACAAAAATCGCGTGTGCCCCTGCCTCTTTATAAGCGTTTGCCCGTTCAATCGCTTCATCAAAACCGAGGACACCTAATGCATCTGTACGCGCAATGATTGCTAGCTGATCATCGGTACGCGCATCAAGAGCAGCTTTAATTTTTCCGACCATTTCATCCTTTGGAATCACTTCTTTACCATTGAAATGACCGCATTTTTTCGGCATAACCTGGTCTTCGATCTGCAATGCAGCCGCACCCGCTTTTTCCAGCACCTTTACCGTCCGCTGCATGTTGATGGCATTCCCGAAACCTGTATCGGCATCAACCACTATCGGAATCGTTGTCACTTCACTCATCCAGGAAACGACCTGGGCGATTTCCGTTAAAGTTGTCAGTCCTACATCCGCCCAGCCAAGCTGAGCATTTGAAATACCGGCCCCTGTTGCATAAATGGCCTTAAATCCGGTTTCTTCAATAATGCGGGCGGTCATTGCATCAAAGGCGCCCGGCAAAATAAATGTGTCTTTACCTGCTAATAACTGTTGAAACATCTCTGTTTTTTTCAAGGTTAACCAGCCTCTCAACTAATTTCTTGGTATTTTTGGGTTGCGCGTTGATGGAAATAAATCAAACAATCCTCAATATTCAAATCATGGTGGAAAATAATATTCTTGGCATTTTTCACATAAACTTTTTGCGAAATCGCGCGCTTGCCGGCCAAAATCGTGACATAGTATTCTCCGCATTGAGGAAGTGTATAGTAGTCGTGCAAACCATATTTCATCGAGTACTGAACGCTATACGGTTTTCCTAATAACGCTGTTACTTCCTCGACATAGCCCCGTTTCAGCTTTTCACGAATGCATGTCGAGCTCACCTTTTCACCTGAAATGGCAAAACGCTTTACAACATCGACTATAATTTTCGAGTCGCTGTCCGACTGGATTGTAGCAATCGAGCCGGCTCCTTTCGCTCCATACGTATAGTCAAAACCTGCTACAGCATACTGCACTTGAAGCCCCATTAAATACTGTTGGACAAATTCCTTCGGCAGAAGAGCAGCAAACGATTTCGTAAAATCCACAATATAGAACAAATCGACACCTAATGACCGAAAGCGCTCGGCTTTTTTCTCCATCGGCATTAAATAGTCTACTTCTTCATTTGAAAAGACCGTTTTCGGATGGGGGAAAAAACTCATCACAGCCAATTTCAATCCTTTTTTCTGGGCTTTTTTACGGGCTGCTAAAATCACATGCTGATGACCTTTATGCACACCATCAAAAAATCCTAATGCCATTACTGCCGGTTCACTGTTTTGCTGGACAATCGGTAGATTTTTTTCGTTTACGATAATTGTTTTCATGCTTCTTCACAACCTTTCTAAAATGTCGTAATTTAGTGGTTTACTAGGTTCTCACCTTGCTTCAATCGTAATATTATTTAAGTCTTTATCCTGCACACTGTCGCCCCAATATGTATTACTCAAGGCACGTTCTTCCAATGTCCACTCTACCGGTTCCCAATCCGGTTCGAATATTAAGTAACCGCCCGAGAATAATTCCACACGGCAACCACTTCCGGGATCCATTACATATAAATAGATTGCCTGAGATACACCATGTTTACCTGGACCGATAAACGGCAGATTGTTTTCTTTTAAAATATCTGCAGCACGTAGTATGTCCTGTGTATCATCCAGCCAGTACGAGATGTGGTGCAGACGGGCCGGTGTTGGAAGCGTTTCCTTTTTTATCATCGCCACATCATGCACAAGGGGTGTCACACTCATCCAGCCTGCCAAAATGCCGTCATCGCCGCGTACATATTCACGCATATTGAAACCGAGCACTTCCATTAAAAATTCATAGGATTCATCTACATCTGTCGTCGTATGGATGTTTACATGATCAAATCGACGAGGCGAAATCCCTTTATTCCATGATTTATATACTTGGTTCTTCAGAATCGAAGCTTTATCCGATTCAGCTTTTGATTTTTCAACGTCATAATAGAGTTCAAATGTATGGCCGCTCGGTAATTGAAAGCGGATCGAATCACCAATGCCCGGTGTGGTGCCTTTTGGATATTCCTGAACATCTATCCCTTCCTCTTCTAAAAGTTCTTTGAAGCCTTGAACACAATCAGCTGTTTTTGTACGCCAGCCGATATGTTTGACGTGGGGACTTTCACCGGCTTCAACGCTCAATGTATGATGCTGGAAATCACTGTAGGCACGCAAATAGTGAACACCGTCAATTTCCGTTGTTTCTTCCAATCCAATAATCTCTTTAAAGAAAACTAATGACTTTTCCAAATCTGTTGACACTAAAGCAACATGGCCTAATTTAGCAATTTCTGGTGCCAATACAATTCCCCCTCAAAATGATGAATATGAGTAACCTGTATAAGGTTGTTATTGTTTTCAATGTTACAAAATGTACTTTTTGATATCTAGGAAACTTTTATTCAGAAAAATCTAACTTTTAGTAAAAAATTACCGAATTTGAAGAATCACTTCCGCTTTTCGCCAGCATAAATTCATAAGGTAATACACCTTTCGCTTTTATCGGAAACTGCAGTAAATACCCTGCTAGCGGTTCCTCTTTAACCTGTGCTTCCGGCAATGCTTCATAGGCAGTTGTAACATATAGTTGGTCCAAATTTTTCCCGCCGATTGTGCAGGAAGTGATATGGGAAACAGGAATTATGAATTCTTCTTTAATGTGCTGTTCCTGTGGATCGATACATACAACACGGGTTTGTTCCTTACTCGTTTTTGCCATTAGACCACTTTTAAATAAAGTTACATATAAATTGCCTTCACTATCGATCGTCATGCCAGCAGGATACCCTTCGTCCATTTTGAAAGTATAAACAACCTTTTCAAATAGCAGCTGTCCGCTTTCAGCTAATTCATATTGAAAGATTGCGTGTTTCGACGAATCGATATGATAAAATTTATTTGTTTTGCGATCCCACTCCAAACCATTCGATATCGCGACTTTTGATAAATGTGTCTGAATTTTGCCTTCTGCATCGATGGAAATCAACTTTGCATTTTCGAATGGATAGTTGGAAAATGCGGTTTGAGGTGTTTCTTTGAATTTCTTAAAAAAACCATCTGAAGAGCCTACCCATAGTCGTCCATCCGGTCCACATTTAGAATCGTTTAAAAAATGTATTTCAGACAGATCCGGCGGCAAAACAAATGGTTTTTTCAGACCTAATTTAAAATTGATTAAATAGAGGCCGTCTTTATAAACTCCAATAAACTGACCATCTGTAGTCGGGATGATTGATTGAATCCATCCCATAGCATCGTACACATCTTCTTTTTCCGTTTCCGGTTTGAATGTGATGATTTTTTTATTCGCAATATCAAGCCAAATTACACCGTATGCCCGATGCCAGATTGGACCGTCTGCAAATTTCGCGCGGTATTTCCCACAAATCTTCATGCGCTCACCTTCTCTATCTATATAAGTATTTAAAAATATGAGATGAATAAAAAGCTACCTCATTGGTATTAAGGTAGCAGTTAAAAATTATTGTTTTTTTTCATATATAACTGTATTGTGACCACAGCCTTTTATTATTTCCGCAAACTCTGTGCCACTTCATAAATTAAATCTTCCTGTCCGCCGACTGTTTTACGGCGGCCCAGCTCAACTAGAATATCGCGTTCATCTACACCGAATTGTTTGGAAGCTTTTTCGGTATGGAGTAAGAAGCTGGAGTACACCCCTGCATATCCCATAATCAGGCTTGAACCTGAAATTTCCTGCGGACGCGGTAAAATAGGTGCGACGATGTCATTTGCCGCATCGATAATATTGTACAGATCAACACCTGTCTGAATGCCCATACGCTGCAATACCGCAACTAATACTTCGGTTTGTGTATTGCCGCTGCCTGCCCCTAATGCACGTAATGATCCGTCAATATAGGTAGCGCCCGCTTCGATTGCCGCTAAAGAATTCGCCATAGCCAGCGACATATTATTATGTGCGTGGAAGCCGATTTCACAGCCGATATTTTCTTTCAATGCACGAATTCGTTCGGTTACTTGATCCGGTAATAGGTAACCTGCAGAATCTGTCACATACACGATTTCCGCACCGTAACTTTCAAATAGTTTAGCCTGCTCGACAATGACGCTTGTCGGAGCCATATGGGCCATCATCAGAAATCCCGCAGTTTTCAGTCCCAATTCACGGCTATAGGCAATATGCTGTGCTGAAATATCCGCCTCTGTCACATGTGTTGCAACACGTGCCATCTTTGCGCCCACATTCACTGCATTTTTTAAATCATCCTTAATTCCGATACCGGGAATAAGTAGGACAGCCACTTTTGAATCGGTACATTCAGCGGCAGCAGCTTCGATTAACTTCAGCTCGTCCACAGCTGACAGACCGTACTGCAAGCTCGATCCGCCTAAGCCATCACCATGTGCGACTTCAAAATACTCTACACCCGCCTGATTTAATCCTCTTGCAATGTCACGTACTTGCTGCTCGGAATACTGGTGCTTCATGGAGTGACTGCCGTCTCGCAACGATACGTCTAAAATATGAATGTCTCTCATCGCACAACCGCTCCTTGCGCTATTAGATTTTTGGCTAATTTATTTGCCACACGTGCAGCAGCTGCCGTCATAATGTCCAAGTTACCTGAATACGGCGGGAAGAAATCGCCAATCCCTTCCACTTCCAATAAAACCGATACTTTATTCCCTTCAAAAATCGGTTCACCACATAGACTGTAGCCCGGGACGTATGTTTTTACTTCCTCAATCATCTCTTTAATAGAAGCGCGGATTTCATCTTCTTTCCCTGTCTCCGCTACGAGTGCATGGACTGTATCACGCATCATAATCGGCGGTTCTGCCGGATTTAAAATGATAATTGCTTTCCCTTTTTTTGCACCGCCGACAACTTCGATCGCATTTGCCGTTGTCCGTGTAAATTCATCGATATTCGCTCGTGTACCCGGGCCTGCACTTTTACTTGCGACAGTTGCTACGATTTCTGCATAATCAACTGGCACAACACGGGAGATCGCCGCCACAATCGGAATCGTTGCCTGGCCGCCGCAAGTTACCATATTGACATTGTCCTTTTCAAAATGCTCACTTAAATTTACCGGCGGAACAGTGAACGGTCCGATTGCTGCCGGTGTTAAATCAATCATCTTTTTACCTGCAGCTTTTACAACCTCGTAGTTTTCCTTGTGAGCATAGGCGCTCGTCGCATCAAAGACGATATCAACTTCTTCTAACTGTGTTTTAAACCCTTCAATACCATTTTCAATTGCGATATAGCCCCGGTCGCGTGCACGTGCCAAACCTTCCGACTGCGGATCAATCCCTACCATGACCGCCATCTCCAGTGCATCACAACGCTCAATTTTATACATTAAATCCGTACCGATATTCCCGGAACCGATGATGCCTACTTTTAACTTCGTCAATTTGCTCACCTCAATCCTCAATCTGTAAACTGTACTTTCAACTGTCCGTACTTACCGAAATCAATTTCAAACTCGTCATCCGCTTCGAAAAATACTGCCGCTGTAATCGCACCCGCTAAAATGAACTGACCCGCTTTCAGTGAAATATCATATTCACTCAACATATTGGCAAGCCAGGCAATTGCTTTCACCGGGTTTCCCATTACCGCGTTGCTTACACCTTGATCGATCACTTCACCATTTTTCTTCACGACTATCGGAATGTTCGCGAGCTCCTCAAAAGGTGGTAAATCAGATGGTGTCCCGATAATTGCCCCTGCAGACGAACCGTTATCCGCAACCGTATCCTCAAATTTAAATTTCCAGTCCATAATGCGACTATCGATAATTTCAATTGCCGGTGCAATCGCTTTTGTTGCCTGTAGTACCTGTTCGACCGTTACATTCGGACCTTTTAAATCTTCCTTTAATAAAAAAGCAATCTCAAATTCTACTTTCGGTTGAATAAAATGCGATTTCGAAATTGTACTGTTATTTTCATATACCATTGTGCTCAAAATATGCCCAAAATCAGGCGTGTCTACATTGAACATCTTCTGCATGACTTCGCTCGTCAATCCAACTTTCATTCCTACCAGTTCAGCTTCCTTCAATTTCTCTTTAATTTGTAACAGCTGAATATGATAAGCGTCGTCAACTGAAATATCAGTTGACGACGTGAAAGGTTCAATTGGCTGTTTCGAACGTTCAGCAGTTAATAAGGCATTAGCAGCTTGTTGAATATCCAATTTGAATCCCCCTGTTATACAGTAATTGTTTCTAATGAACGGTATTTGCCCGCATAGAATAATAACGGCTCTTTCGTTTCATCCAGCTTAATATCCCGTACTTTGCCGATGAACAAAGTATGATCGCCTTCAACGTACTCCGATACTACGTCACAGCTGATTTGTGCAATGGCACCTTGTAAAACCGGTACACCTGCCAAACGCTCGAAAGTTACCTCTACGACTTCATCTTTCTTTTGACCGGCAAAAACCATTGAATAGTCTTGTTGATCCTCAGCTAAAATATTGACACCGAAAATGCCGCTCTCTTTAATTTTCGGCAGGCAGCGTGCTTTTTCACCGATTGAAATCACAACTAGCTTCGGCTCTAAAGAAACAGACATGAATGCATTTGCTGTCATACCATGCTCTTGTTTATCGTGCTCTGTTGTAATGACGGTAACACCTGTCGCAAACTTACCCATCGCATTTCTGAATAAACGGTCATCCATCATAATGTTGCCTCCTCTTTGCAGATTATATTTTCATTTCGTAAACTTTCCGCTTTACCGCAAAACTTTTTACGCTTTAATTGTCGGGTTATTTTCAGGGTTATTGTCCATTTGATCGCCCCAATAAGTGAAACCTAAGCTCATCTCATCCAAAGTCCAACGAATCGGCTCCCAATCCGGCTCGAAAATTAAATAGCCGTTTGTGAAGATTTCCAGACGTACGCCACTGCCAGGGTCGATCGCATAAATGTACATTGCCTGTGAAATACCGTGTTTTCCCGGTCCTTTAAACTCAATACCGTTTTCTTTTAAAATATCCGCTGCACGCAGTAGATCCTGAGCATTATCCAACCAGTATGAAATATGGTGTACTTCATGTGTAGAAGCGGAATGCGGATCAAAGCTGAATGCAATGTCGTGAACGAGCGGTGTTACACTTAACCATGCGCCTAAGTAGCTGCCGTCCGGTGCTTCCACATATTCACGCAGGTTAAATCCTAAGTGCTGAATCATAAAATCTGAAAATTCATTTGCCGGGATTGAGCTTAATAGATTCACATGGTCAATACGGCGAGGTGAAACGCCTCTATTCCATGATTTATGTGTCTGATTTTTTAATACGGAACGTGTTTCAGGTGCAGCCAATGTTTTTTCCATATCAAAGTAAATTTCAAATGTATGTTTACTAGGAAGCTGGAAGCGGAATGCTTTTCCTTGACCCTTTTCCGTGCCTTCCTCTACCCAGTTGATTTCGATTCCTTCTTTTTGGAGATTTTCAGCAAAAGCATCTACATCTTCCGGACGTTTTGTACGCCATGCAATATGATCAAGGCGAGACTCCTCGCCCGCGCGAAGTGTTAATGTATGGTGTTCAAAATCACCCCATGCACGTAAATAGTGAACACCGTCTGCTTCTTCTGTTTCTTCAAGACCAATTACTTCTTTAAAAAACCAAAGTGATTTTTCTAAATCTGTACTTACTAAACCAAAATGGCCAAGTTTTGAAATTTCCGGATTTGTCATAGTGCATTCCCCTTTTTGATTATTTATTTATCTATGCAAAATATGTGTTTGGCTCTAAATCCACCATTAAACGTCCATGTGTCTCAAGCAGGCTTGATGGTGTAATGAATGCGTGTAAATGCATCGTAATAAAGTCGCGGTAAAATGCCTGGAATACATTGTTATTATATGCAAATACCGAACCTGCTCCCGCCAGCATCAAATCATAGGCTTCCTTACATAATTGGTTGGCATAGCCGTACTGTGCTTTAATGCGAATGCTCACTTTTTGCGTGAATTCCTTGCCGCTCGTTGAGTAATCGTCCAAAATTTTGATCGCATTTTCGAATAACGACCTTGCGCACTCCAATTTCATATCGATTTCCGCAATCTGTAAATGTGTCAGCGGTGCATCCGACATTTTGTTGTAGAATGTATTGCCGATACCTGCTTTATTCACTCGTTCCATATGGACATCGAATCCGCCAAGAGCTGTGCCTAATACCGGGGCTGCAATCGATAACGTCAGTGACGGTACGAATGGTGTACGGTATAACGGATTGTCCTTTAATTCATCGATCATATAATGGCGCTGCTGCGCTAAACGGTCTAATGAAATGCGGTGATCCGGGACAAACACTTCCTTAATGACAATACTGTTACTGCCTGATCCTTTTAATCCGACTACATCCCAGTCATCCAAAACTGTTACATCTTCACGAGGCACGATTAAAATCGCCATTTCAATTCCGCCGTTGCCATCGTCAACCGGTGCGCCACAGTAGAACCAGTCAGCATACGGAGCACCCGATACGAAAGGCCACTGTGCATCTTTAATGAAGTAACCGCCGTCAACTTTTTCAATATCGATACGGATCGGTTTGAAGTTCCCGGCTAAAATCACATCATTATCACGGTTTGGTCCAAAAATCTCAGCCAGCGCTTTTTCGCCATATACATAGGAAATCATGTAATCGCGAATATTGCTTAATGCTGTGAACCACCCGGCAGACGGGTTTCCGCGGCTGATTTCAGTTACGACATCAAAGTAATTCTGCATACTTGTTTCATGTCCACCGAAGATTTTTGGTCGTAATACCTTCAATAATCCTTTTTCACGCATTTCCTGAATGATTTCATCTGGAATTTGGCTGTTTTTATCTATTTCCAATGTTGCTTCACGTAATTTAGGAATGAGCTGGCGCGCGTTCTCAACAAGCATTTCGCTTACAGACAATGTACTTACTACTGTTTCTCCCATGTTATAGCCCCCTTATATGATTAAGAATGTACTTCTTTTTTATCCTTTGTGAAAAAGTGCTTTGTCGCGTGTAAAAACTCTTCACGCTGCTCGATCATTGCCCAGTGACCGCATCTTTTT
Organism: Solibacillus sp. FSL W7-1436; assembly: GCF_038007305.1. Classification (NCBI taxonomy): domain Bacteria; kingdom Bacillati; phylum Bacillota; class Bacilli; order Caryophanales; family Caryophanaceae; genus Solibacillus; species Solibacillus sp. FSL W7-1436. The sequence goes on along the minus strand of NZ_JBBOWV010000001.1, from coordinate 1,625,402 downwards.
AAGATATGCAGCTTTGCATTCGGTAAGTGTTCCAGTGCATATAGGCTGCTTTGTAACGGTACGAAACGATCGTAGTAACCATGGATTAATAAAAATTCATTTTGCATACGCTCCAGTGCCGTTTGTGGAATTTGGAATTCGATCATTGTTGAACGTGTAAAGTTTTCACGGTAGGAACGCTGGATTTCCGGGCGTTGGAATGCTTCCCAACGTGCCTCGACCACTTGATCTACAAAATCCTGCATACGGTCCAGGTCATAAACGAACCAGCTCAGTAAGTTGCGCAAGTTTTCTTTTGTCGGGTCTAAATGGAAGTTTGCCAGTTTTGACAGCTCCGGTGTTGGCTGTGACAATGAGACACCCGCACCCATCAGCACAATTTTATTGAAGCGCTCTGGAGCAGCCATATTTAAATAAGTTGCTACTACGCCGCCTAGAGAGTTCCCGATCAGATTTGCTTTTTCAATGTTCAGCGCATCCATTAAATCGAGTACTTGCTTCACACGAACCGACATCCATTGCACACCGTTTTCCGGATATTCCTCCGGATGGTCCGTGTTGCCGAAACCGAATAGATCAAGGGCAACTACGTGGAAATCTTCCGCATAATCCTCGATGACAAATTGCCAGTTCGCTTTACCATTTGCTCCAGGGCCAGATCCATGGATTAAAATAACCGCATCTTTATTTCCGATTCCGCCCTCCATAATAAATGTTTCGTAATCGCCTGTTTTTACTTTGCGCTCTATAATTGTCATAATACTTCCTCCCTTAAATCGTGATTTTACTTCGGCTATATTTTGCTGCCTGTTCTCCTGCAATGCGGCCAAATACCGCACCGGAAGTTAAACCCGCACCACCCGGATAATTGTCGTAATATAAACCACCGACAATTTCACCCGCTGCATACAAACCATCTATTTTAGTGAAATCATTATGAATGACTTCCGCTTTTTTCGTGATTTTCAAACCGCCGTAAGTAAATGTAATACCGCACCCGATGGCATACGCTTCAAACGGACCTTCTTCTATCGGGTTTGCCCAGTTGGATTTCGGAACGTCAAGACCAGTTGTTGCTTTGCCGTCCAATATATTCGGATTGAATGCCGCATTACGGTTTACCGCAGCATTATAGGCATGAACTTCCTCCAGGAAACGATCCTTATTGATGCCGTCCATTTTTTCGGCTAATTGTTCCAGCGTAGGCGCGGACACTTTCGATACGTGGCGCCCTTCGTATTCTTCTCGCAGGTAAGGTTTTGTTTTTGCATCAAAAATTTGCCATGCACACTGCCCCGGCTGCTTTAATATTTCACGTCCAAGCTTGGCGTACGTATAGTTTCGAAAATCGGAACCTTCATCTATAAAGCGTTTGCCTTCATTATTGACGAGGATGCCGAACGGATAGCTTAATTTCTGGAAGCCTTCTTTATAATCCGGCAAGTAACGGTCGCCTCCAACCGCGTGCGCACCGGACCAGTTTCCTGTTGTTCGGGCTCCGAGCTGAATTGCCATTCGCAGGCCGTCCCCCACGTTATATTTACAACCGCGCGTATGAACCGTATCCCAGCCCGGGCCCAAATATTTCGTTCGCATTTCCACATTTGCATGGAAGCCGCCGCTTGCCAGCACGACCGCCTGGCAGTCAATTCGGCGTTCTTCACCAGCGTGACGGACGATAATCCCTTTTACTTTGCGCTGCTCCGTTACAAGATCAACAGCCGCCGTATTGTAATGGATTGTAATGCCTAAACGATTGGCTTCATTATGTAACGCATCAACTAAGCCTTTTCCGCCGCCGACTGCTTCAATGACCATGTTGCCCCAAAATTTGAATTTTCCGTCTATTTTGTATGCCTGACGTCCATAAATCGGAATGAACTTAATATTGTGATCGAGTAACCATTGCATCGTTTCAAAGCTCTTGTCGGTCATGACCGATGTTAAATCGTAATCTGTACGAAAGTTTGACATCGTGCATACGTCATCAAAAAACTGTTCGCTTGGATAGCTGCCGAAATCCGTCATCGCAAATTCCTCATCCGTCATATCCGGCAGCAATTGCCGAACCTCTTCGCCATTTTTAAAAGCAAAGCGAATCGATCCATGCGTATAGGTCGTATTGCCACCCTTTTCTTCTTCAGAGGAAATTTCCAGTACTGTTACTTTCGTGCCATGTTCTGCTGCCGAAATGGCCGCGCATAACGCGGCATTTCCGGCACCTACTACGACGATATCTGCCTGTTCATTTAACATTTATAAATCACTTCCACTTCATTTTGTAAGCGCTTTATTATCATCCGGCGGAAAAGCACTTTGATGAACTTAAATTTTACGGTTAAAGAATTGTTGGATTAAATAATTAAACTGTTCTTTTTTCTCGATTTGTGTCCAGTGACCGCATTGAGGGAATACATGCAATTGTGCATTCGGAATATGTTCTGCTAAATAATAGCTTGATTCGATTGAGCATACTTTATCGTTTTGACCATGGATTAATAAAATCTCGTGGTTGATGCGGTTCAATGCGATGACAGGAATCGGTACTGCCGCCGTTGCGAAAATAGAGTTATTTGAGCGTTTCACTTCTTCACGCATTGCATTGGCAAAACGTGCATCTGTTAAACCGTCAATAACTGGCTGCATCGCGTCTTTGTCGTAAACGAACCATCCCATAATTTGTTGTAGACGTTTTTTAGAAGGATTGTCATAGAATGATTTTGCACGAGCCAGCTCCAAGCTTAGCTTCGTATTAGGTGTACCGCCAGGACCCATTAATACAACCCGGTCAAAGCGTTCCGGATATTCAAGCAGCAATTCGAGTGCAATGGAACAGCCTAACGAATTCCCTACTACATGTGCTTTTTCGATTTCATAGTAATCTAGTAACTCAATTAATTGCTCCACCCAGCAATCCATCCACATTTGGCGATTTTTAAGCGGCTCATCCGGATGATCACTATCCGCAAAGCCGTATAGGTCAGGTGCTAAACAGTGAAAATCATTTCCGCAGTCATTCAATGCATAGTTCCAGTTGGCGATTGACGTTACACCTGGACCTGAACCGTGTAAAAATAAAATCGTTTCATTTGTCTTTGAACCCGCCTCATGAACAAACGATGTATATTTACCTGTTTTCACGTGACTCGATTTGATCGTCACTTCATTTGCTACTGTCATTTTCCATCCTCCTATACTTCCAATGCTGGTACTGCCTTCGTTTCTTTAATACCTGTTGCATCAATTGTCGGGACGATAAGCGGATTGCCTGTAATGCTGTCCCCCCAGTACGTGTTTCCAAATGTACGTTCTTCGGGACGCCATACAACTGTTTCCCAGTCCGGCTCGAAAATTAAATAACCGCCTGTAAACAGCTCCACTCTGCAACCGCTTCCAGGATCGATCACATATAAGTAAATTGCCTGTGAAATGCTATGTTTCCCAGGTCCAATAATTTGCAGCCCTTGCTCCTTGCAAATATCCGCAGCACGCAGTAGATCACCCGAGTTGTCCTGCCAGTAAGAAATGTGGTGGAATCGCGCTGTTGTTTCAAGATTTTCATGCGATACCAATGCCACATCATGTACTAATGGAGTGACACTCATCCACCCTGCTAAAATATCCCCTTCTTCTGTTTCAATGCACTCATTGATCCGGAAACCAAGTTCTTCCGTGAAGAATTTATAAGTGACACTAGAGTCCGCATCCGTATGAAGATTGACATGATCAAGACGTCGAGGAGAAGCACCTTTGTTGTATGATTTATACGTTTGATTTTTCAGGACAGAGAGGCGGCTTTCTTCCACAACCGGTTTTTCAATATCATAGTAAAGCTCCAGCCGATGTCCCGATGGTGCTGTAAAACGGATTGCTTCACCGATACCCGGTGTAGTCCAAGCAGTGATATGCTCGATTTCATATCCTTTGCCGCCTAATTGATCCGCAAATAAAGCCACATCCTCTTTGCGCTTTGTACGGAAACCGATGTGCGTTACCCGACCTGTTTCACCTGGCGAAATGGACAGTGTATGGTGTTGGAAGTCTCCCCACGCCCGTAAATAATACGTATCTCCAATCCGTTCTGTTAGCTCAAGGCCGATAACATCCTGGAAAAAATGCAATGATGCTTCCACATTCGAAGACTGTAACGCAACATACCCTAATTTTGCTATTGCTTGTTTCATTCATTTAGCCCCCTTACTTAAAAGTAACTGTACTTTAAATCACAACTATCAAACTACGAGAAATTTTTTTAGTTTTTATTGAAAATTCCGTAAATTTTTACTTAATATCGAATTTGATTTGGCTGTAAACCTGCTAATTGTCTGCCATAGTTTTCTCTCGTAATAACCGGAGACAAAGAGCGGTGGGAGTTTAATGTCAAGAAATCACGAAGGAGACGCTGCATCGGACTCGCATCATACACAAATCCGGAACCACTTGCTCTTAAAATTGCCTGAACTGCATCGTTCAGCATTTCATTTGCGTAGCCAATATCCGCCAAAGCTTTCAGGCGTAAATCTTTTGGCATAATCTCACCTTTTGCTGCCCACTCATCAATCGATTTTGCTAAATTCATAAAGTAAAGTTCAGCTGTTTCTACTTTTAGTTCGGCTGTTGCCAATAACTGATGTGTACTCGCTGCATCTTTGATCATTTTTACACCCATATGCTGGGCAGTACGGTACGGCAATGATTGTTTGAAATTATCGAGCATCTCTTTCACAACACCTAGACCAGGTAAGCCCAATGATAAAATTAAACACGGGAACAGTGCAGAGTTATATAACGGAATATCGCGTAAATGCGGTGACTGGAAATCTCCGTCCAGAATTTTCACAAATGAAGTAACCCGGTGTTCCGGTACGAAAACATTTTTCATTCTAACAGCGTTACTGCCCGTTCCTCGAAGGCCTAACGTATGCCAGTCATCTTCAATTTCCAGCACATCAAACGGTACTGTCATTAACAGCTGCTCTAAAATGTTATCGTTCTCATCTTTTGTATACATACCGAAGTAACCCCATGTCGCATGCAGTGAACCGGAGCAGAACATCCAGTGACCTTCCTCAACAAGGTAACCGCCTTCCACCTTCCGTACAGTACAGGATCTTGGTTCATATACACCCGCAAATAATACATCCTCCGGGTTGTCAGAGAAAATTTCCAGATGGGCTTTTTCACTGAATGATTCCGCCACCATAATGTCGCGAATCGCACAAAGAGAGGCAATCCATCCAGTTGAAGCACATGCTTTCGATAGTTCAATAATGACCTGGCTGTAAGTTTCGACATTTGTCTGTAAACCACCGTATCGTTCGGGACGTAAAATATACATTAAGCCAGAATCTTTCAATTCCTGCATCGTCGCTTCTGGTATTCTTCTAATCTCCTCTGTTTCCTTTACACGTTTACGAACATTCGCTGCAATCTCCTGCATTTTATTCATAACTTCAATTTGTCTTTCTGTAAGCGCTGTCGTCATCATTTCAACTCCTTTTATTTGTTAAATCCAATATTACGGTTTTAATTTTCGAATAATATGGTGAATATCTATGGAATTTACAATCAAATATAAGTAAAAATTAACGAATCTTGACTGAACAGCAAACGTCAAATCATATAAAAATTCCTATTTCCAAAGATTTTTTTGACCTTTTTGTCTCATCTCCACGGCAGCATTTATTCGGATAACAAACCAATGCTTTTTCTATGGATAGCTGCTTTTCTAATAATAATTGCCACAGGGTCTATTATAAAATCCAGGAATTACAGACAAAATTCAAGCACTTTTCAAATAGTATTGACGAGTCGAAAATAGTAATTTTATTACTAATATTTAACAAATATTGAAAAGTATCTTCTCATTTCTATGTAAAGTATGGTATGTTTCCTTTTAAAACAGATAATATTCCGAATATTCAGGAGGTTGAAAATGACTGGCTCATCTTATGTAGATAAAGCGTTGTACACTACTACTAATACATTTGGAATTTTAAGGAAAGAGTTAATCGAGAGCTTAGGCCTTGAATACGCAAAATTTTTCTTGCAGCGTTACGGTTGGAATATCGGTATTACTCACGCTAAAGAAGTCGATTATTTACCACTTACATTAACCGAAAAACTAAACAGTGCTGTTGGGTATCATCTTTCTTCCGGACAAATTACGGATCTCCTTTCAGAAAGAGTTTTACAGTTAAACCCGGATGATACGGTAAAATATATGTACGCTAAAGGAATTTGGGTTAATTCATATGAAGTTGAGGAACATTTGAAACATTTCGGGCAAAGCGATTCCTGCATTTGTCATACATTGGCCGGTTATTCAAGCGGCTTTACCTCTTATTTGACGAAAAAGGAAGTATATATTGTGGAAATGACTTGCCGCGCCAAAGGAGACGAGCACTGTGCATTTGAAATGCGCATGCTGGAGCAATGGGATTCGGAAACTCAATCCGACTTAAAAAAAATTAGTCAGACGCGTATGATTGATGACTTGAATAAAACATATATGGAGCTTTTCGAGGAGAAGAAACATACAGAAAAAGTATCGACTTTCCATAACAACTTAACATTGGGTATTTCACAAGGTATGCATATCGACCAGATTTTGGAGACGATTTACAATACGCTGAATATACCTGCCATCGTACAGGATTTAAGCTTCAATACACACCACTCGATCGGGATGACACAGGAGCAGCTGGATTTTATTAAAGACGACTTTATTCAGCAAATGCCCCAGACAAAATCCGGAAAAATTTTAATTCAGCCAATCGACCCTATGCAGCCAAGTCAGGTAGATTGCCCGAACCATACCCGGTTAATTAGCCCGATTATTGTACAGAAGCAAATTATCGGTTATATATCCTTCATATATTTTTCGAAGAATACGAATTTTAAAGAAGAAATGCATTATTTACAACGCTCGGCCGTATCCATCTCCCTTTGTTATTTAAATGAAAAATCGAGTCTGGAAGCGACCGAAAATATTAAAGCTTACTTTTTTGAACAGTTACTGCAGCAGCAGTACACTTCAAAGAAAAGTATGATCAGCCGCAGCTACCTCCTACAAATTGATTTAAATGAAGATTTTTATATCGGCAGTCTTGGTGTCACTAAAAAAGGAATACCCGTTCATGAAGCTTCCACTATTTCAAAAATTGTTCAGTCCGTCATCGTCTATTTGGAAATGCATCAAACATCGATTTTCATTACAGAATTCCAGGATGAAATTGTATTTTTGTTTCCTAAAAAGGATGATAACGATGATATTTTCCAAAATATATTGAAGCATTTGCAGCGCAAATTCAGAAATTATGATTTCCGTATCGGACTAAGCCGCGTCATTAACGATATTGATGACATTGTGGAAGCGCACCGGCAGGCGATTTCTTCTTTGAATATCAATAAGCGTGACACGATCGTATATTTTGAGAATACGAATATACTTGGTTCGTTAATTAATCACCAAAACAGCGAAATAATTGTGAAATTGGCCCAACGTGAGCTGGAACCTATTTTGTCGTTAAAACCAAATAAAAGAGATGAATTTCTGAAGACTTTATACACATTTTTAAATCATAACGGAAACCTTAATCTGACAATGGTTGACTTGAATTTGTCGATGAGCGGGCTTGTTTACCGGATTCAGAAAATCGAAGAACTGCTTAATCGGAACCTGCGCAGTTCTAAAAACCTGTTTGAATTAATCCTTTTAATCGAATCATTGATAGTTTTAGGTGAAATTGAAATAGAATAACCGAATTTCAAGTACAGAACAACGGAATTTCCGTAGTTTTGTACTTTTTTTATTTGTGGTTACTTTTGATTATAAAAAATGCACTGTGACAAAGAATTTCAGGACGGTATTTAACAATTTTTGTTTAATTAAAAATAACTTTTCCGTAAATTATTATCGTTACTATGAAAGGGCTTACATGATAATATCTGAATATTCAATCGATTGAGGGGGGTATTTTGCACAACATGCCAGGTCTTTAAGTTTCATACAAAATAAAAATTAGGGGGTATTTAATGTTTCCAACATCCAAAAGAGGTTTTCTGAAATTTCTAATTGTCCTGATTGCCTTCCAGGACGTAGCTGCTGGTGTAGCCGGGTCGATTATGGCAGACCTTATTGTAGCCTTCCCGGAATTTAGCCCTACTACTGTTATGTTAATCGCGACAATGCCAGGTTTGCTTCAAATTTTCCCTTCCCTTTTCTATGGTAAGCTAGCTAATAAATTTTCAAAACGCGCATTATTAATGACCGGTTTAATTTTATTCTTAATCGGTGGTATTATGCCATTCTTCTTAAGCAATCTATTCGCAATTATTGTTTTCCGCGGTATTTTAGGCCTTGGTGTTGGTATTACATTACCTTTATCCATTGATATTATTACTGGTTTCTTTGATGGCCGTGAACGTGATTTCCTGATTGGGTTCGGTACATCGACAATCGCATGTGTTGGGGCAATCTTCTTCCAAGTAGTCGGCGGTATGCTGGCAGACGCTTACGGTTGGAACTATGGATTCCTAGTGTACTTATTCCCTATTTGGATTTTAGCCATTACATTCCTGTTCTTACCGGAACCGGAAAAACAAGAAGTGCCCAATGCTTCCATTAAAGATGTACTTTTTAAAGCACCAAAAACAGTTTATGGCTTCACATTCGGGCAAATTATTTTCTCTGCCTTCATTTATGGCTATGTAACAAATATCTCAATCATTATTCAGACGGAAGGTTTAGGAAATGCGACGGAAGCCGGTCTGGCGATTTCCCTCTTTACAACAGGTACGTTAATAACGGGCTTCATCTTCGGTAAATTGCGTTCGATGATACCAAACCTGATCGTACCATTTGGTGTACTGTTAACAGCTACCGGGATTTTATGGTGTTCTGCAGTAGGCAGCTTAACGATGATCTTTGTAGCGAGTGTACTCGGCGGCATGGGTTTAGGCATCGTACTTCCTGGCGTATTAGCACGGGTTTCTGAGCTATCAAACTTGGCAAAAGGAATTTCCTATGTTGGAATCGCTGCTGCCGGTCAAGGTTTAGGCGGTATTGTAAGCCCTTATATGTTTGCCACTCTTCTTGGTGTTTTTGGCTTGGACGGGGGACGCTCTACTCTACTAATCTCTTCAATTGGTTTATTTGTTTTAGCAATTGTCTGGGGAATTATTATAACAAGAAAATCGCCGCTATCCATTAATGATAGTGAAGGTCAGACAGAAGTTGCTTAACATGAAAAGGCTGTTCGCTATGGATTTCCCCATAGTTGAACAGCCTCTTTTTTTATTATTTCATTAATTTTTATTGTTTTCTTTTTGGAAATCCATTAATTAACAACTAACTATTTCTTACTTGTTCAATTAAAATTATATTAGTTTTACTATTTTAGGAGGGGTGTAATGGGAATTAAATTAGTACGTTTTCAGCAAGGTGAATTGGTTCAATGGGGTGTATTAGAGGATGAACTATACATTATCAACGGTTCTTACCGAACATTACGGGATATTTTAACAACGGGTATGGGGGATGTTATTACTGCAAAAAAAACTGGTCAGATTGTTAATCAATCCGACATTACCATTCTTTCGCCTGTTACAGATGATGCAAATATTTACTGCCAAGGTACTAACTACGGTGCACACCGTGTTGAAGCCGGTTTTTCACAGCAAAAGCCGCCCTATAACCTGCTATTTACCAAGGCACCAAGCACGTTAACTTCCGCAACAGCAAATATCGTATGCCCTGCACATGTTCGATTACTCGACTATGAAATTGAATTAGGCATTATTATGAAGCAGGATGTAACGGAAGCGGTTGAAGTGACGGAGCATAATTTAAAAGATTATATAGCAGGGTTGGTCATTACGAATGACGTTTCGGCACGGGATGTACAAATCGTTGAACAGCAATGGTTTAAAGGTAAAAGCTATCGCGGCTTCTGCCCTACTGGACCGTATATTTACTTGTTGGAAGACGGCGAAATTGATTATTTGGAACAGTTGGAGCTCCATTTATCCGTAAATAGCGAGACACGTCAGCGAGTGAAAACAGATCAGCTATTGTTTAAACCGACCGAAACTTTAACAGAAATGTCGAGTATTTTTGATTTAAAAACCGGTGACCTTATTTTAACAGGGACTCCTGCTGGTGTGGGTCTACGTCTGAACGCTGAAATTTTAGGCATTATTTATGATAATTCCATCTCATATGAGGAAAAAGTAGAGGCTTTCTACAATTCCCAAAAAGAGAACGGCTATTTGCAGCCGGGTGATGTCATGCGCCTGGAAATTAAGAGTGAAGATGGTGTCATTGATTTAGGTGTACAGGAAAATAAAATTGTACAGTCAGTCGCCGTAAAATAAAGAGGTATTTGAATGACTTTTTCATTCAAATACCCCTAGGTTTCTGTAACAGTTAAAATGGAAACAGCAACGGGACTGCAATCATCATGACGATAAACATAATAACCTGCAGCGGAACACCGACTTTAACGAAATCCATAAATTTATAGCCCCCGGCTGTTAATACAAGAGAATTTGTCGGAGAGGCAATCGGTGTCGCAAACGCCATACTCGCAGCAGTTGCTACCCCTATCATAAATGTATACGGGTTTGCATCCATAGCAAGTGCTGCAGTGATGGCAATCGGCGAAAACAGGACCGCTGTTGCCGTATTACTAACAAATTGCCCGAAAACAACTGTCAGTAAGTAAATCCCCATCAATACACCGTATGGACCGAAATCACCGAGAACATTGATGATGCCTTCTGCGAGAATCGTCATTCCCCCTGTTTTCTCAAGCGCTGTCGCCATCGGAAGCATCGCCGCTACGAGGACAATACTTTCGAAGTTTATTTTACTGTAAGCATCATCCATATTACGCAGACAGCCCGTTATAATCATAAGCACAGCCCCGATCAATACAGCAATGACGGCATCAAATACTTCAAAAACCATAAGCCCGATCATCAGCAGCATAATAATACCGGCAATCGGCGCCTTTCCGTTTGCGGCAATTGCCCCTGCCAACTCGCGTGGCTGTCCCACTACAACCACATCTTGTGTTTCGCGGGACAACAGCTCGATTTCATCCCATGTTCCCTGTACTAAAATCGCATCCCCGAAACGCAGCTTCTGATCGGCCATGTTCTTCAATAAGTATTCGCCTTTACGGTTGATTCCTAAAATGTTCAGATTATATTTTTCACGGAATCCGATTTTACTGACCGTTTCCTTAATAAGACGTGATTGCGGTGTTAATAAAACTTCGGCAACACCGATTTTTTTCGTAACGAGCTCTTTATCATGGTTTTCAAACGGCTGAACGGTCAATGCAAAATCATGGGCAAAACGTGCTACATCATCGGCCAAACCTTGAACATACAACTCATCACCGACGTGAATTACACTTGTCGGACCCGCCAGCTCCTGATACGTCATCGGTCTTAAATTACGCCCTTCCTGAACAGCACCATGTTTTATCTTCATAATATAAATATGATAGGTTGCCGGAAGCTTTAAATCAGCAAGTTTTTGTTCTGAAATTGTCGAATGCTCGGTAACGACAACGCGGAACAGTTTATCATGCAAATCATATTCCTTGGCAATTTTCTTCGGAGAAAGCTTATACCCCGCACTTGACTGCGAACGGTTTTCCTCATTCGGCAACAGCACATTGCGCACCAGTACCAAATAAATAATAACGGTAACTGTTGCGATAATTCCAATTGGAGTTATCGTGAAAAATCCAAGTTTTTCGAAACCATGATCAACAAGTGTTTGCGAAGCGATCAAGTTTGTCGGTGATGCAATTAGCGTCATCAGCCCTGACATGCTCGCAATGTACGAAAGCGGCATTAGAAACTTTGACGGACTTACTTTAATGCTGATTGCTATCGAGACGACAATAGGCAGCATTAACGCAACCGTACCTGTATTGCTCATAAAAGCCCCTACAACCGCGACAATGACAAGCAGTAAAACAAAGAGACGGAGCTCACTATCCCCCGACCATTTCAGTAGAAGGTTTCCTGCCATACCGGCAAGTCCCGTCCTTAAAATTCCTGCCCCTACTACAAAAAGCCCTGCTATCATAATGACTACAGAATTCGAAAATCCTGCCAGCGCTTCAGCAGGTGTTAAAATATTTAATATTACAAACGATAATAAGGCCATTACTGCAACAAGATCTGCCCGCAATCGATTTGTCGTAAATAAAATAATCGTAACTGCCAAAATAATAAAAGTTAATGTAAGTTGCATAACAATGTCCCTTCGTATGGTAGTCGCCTCTATTATATAGGAAATAATAGAAGAACTCTCTGTATTTGTCGATTAATAAATAAAACGCTATTATTAGTCAAAAATGCGGAGCAATGGTTACCTTTTCCAGCTAGAAAAAGGTATAATTTACTAGAAAAGAATATTGTTAGAATATTCTTTACTGTCTATTTTTAATAACCACTTCTTTAATATAAAGATTCCTTAAAAAGAATTATTATAATCTAGTAGAAATTATGATTTAGATTTGTTATATTATTTATGAAGAGTTTTTCAAAAAATTTTAGGAGGAACTACATATGACAAACGAACGTTTAACAACTATTACTGGTGCTCCGGTAGTATCAAACGACGATGCACAAACAGCTGGTCGTCGTGGTCCGATTTTATTACAAGATGTATTTCTAATTGAGAAATTAGCAAACTTTAACCGTGAAGTAATTCCTGAGCGTCGTATGCACGCAAAAGGTTCAGGTGCATTTGGTACATTTACTGTAACTCATGACATCACAAAATATTCAAAAGCAAAAATCTTCTCTGAAGTTGGGAAGAAAACAGAAATGTTCGCACGTTTCTCAACTGTAGCAGGTGAGCGCGGTGCGGCTGATGCAGAGCGTGACATTCGCGGTTTCGCATTAAAATTCTATACTGAAGAAGGTAACTGGGATATGGTTGGTAACAACACACCTGTATTCTTCTTCCGTGATCCATTACACTTCCCGGATTTAAACCACGTTGTTAAGCGTGATCCAAAAACAAACATGCACAACGGTAACTCGAACTGGGATTTCTGGACTTCATTACCTGAAGCATTACACCAAGTAACAATCGTAATGTCTGACCGTGGTATTCCAAACGGCTACCGCAAAATGCACGGATTCGGTTCTCATACTTACTCAATGATCAACGAAGCCGGCGAACGCGTATACGTGAAATTCCATTTCCGTTCTCAACAAGGTATCGAAAACTTAACAGGTGCAGAAGCTGCTGAAATTATCGGAAAAGACCGTGAATCTTCACAACGTGACCTATTCGAGTCAATCGAAAAAGGCGATTTCCCGAAATGGAAAATGTACATCCAAGTGATGACTGAGGAGCAAGCTCGTAACTCTAAAGACAACCCGTTCGACTTAACAAAAGTTTGGTACAAGTCTGAGTACCCGCTAATTGAAGTTGGGGAATTCGAATTAAACCGCAACCCTGAAAACTACTTCGCTGATGTTGAGCAAGCTGCATTCGCTCCATCAAACGTTGTACCTGGTATTTCATTCTCACCAGACCGTATGTTACAAGCGCGTTTATTCGCTTACCAAGATGCAACTCGTTACCGTTTAGGCGTTAACCACCACCAAATTCCTGTAAACACACCAAAATGCCCATTCATGGTATATCACCGTGATGGTCAAGGCCGTGCTGACGGAAACCGTGGTGCAGCTATTACTTACTATCCAAATAGCTATGGTGCATTACAAGGTCAAACACAATATAAAGATCCTGCATTAGCTCTTGATGGTCCAGCTGACATCTACGACTTCCGTGAAGATGACAACAACTACTTCGAGCAACCAGGTAAATTATTCCGTCTTCAAACACCAGAACAGCAACAACGTTTATTCGAAACAACTGCTGCTGAAATGGACGGTGTTGAAGAATTCATCAAACGTCGTCACATTTTACACTGCTACTTAGCTGATCCAGCATATGGTGAAGGTGTAGCGAAGGCAATGGGTCTTTCATTAGATGGTATGGACCTTTCAAATCCATACGCTAGTACAGTAAGTATGTACTAAGATGTACTTTATGAATTTAGCTTCTTGCTCAAATTGTTAAATTCACTAGCTTTTCATTAATTTAGTGTTTACTAGATTACGTAAACGTTATTGATATCCAACTATAATCGCTTACAACCGCAAGTATCTGAGGGGATACTTGCGGTTTTTATATGTAAAAAGGCTGCAGCAAAAGTTTATTCTACTTTTGCTGCAGCCTTTTTCTATACAAATAAAATTGTCGATAAATAAATAACAAACGTCACTGTTAAACAGCTGATAATCGTAGAAAACAGTACTGTCTGGGCTGCTGTAGCCGATTCAATATCATACTCGAGCGCCAAGCTGGAACTGTTTCTTGATGTCGGGAATGCACTTGCGATAAATAGCGACTGTGCGACTACCCCGTCCAGGCCCAGCGCAAAAATAATTAGAAGTGCTGTAGCCGGGCCGACTATTAATCGTGTAAAGCAGCTGACAAAAATTGTTTTATTGAACATCGAGCGCATTTCGATTGTAGAAAGCTGTGCCCCCAATGTAATAAGGGCAACCGCCACAAATCCGTCTGCAATATGCTCAAGCGGAATACTGAATGTTTCCGGAATCGGGACGTGAAAGTAATTCAATGCAGCGCCAATAATGAGCGCATGAACGATCGGCATTTTCAGAAAGTCCCGTACAATCGCTATTCCTGATTTTGTTGATGAGATTAAATTATACAAGCCATATGTATACGTCGTCATATTTTGAAAAATAACAAGAATAACTTGAATCGCTACCCCGATCGGCTGGGTCGCAAAAATCATTTGTGCAACCGGGATCCCGTAGTTACCGGAGTTTATAAGGACAACACTGTTTTTAAAAACTGCCGCTTCCTTTTTATCAAGTTTCAACAACTTTGTGAGCAGCTGACTTAACAGCATTTGCGCACCGATAAACAGAATAATGAAAATCGTAATTTGGCCGAGGACACTCATTTCAATGGAGGTTTCATAAATATTGATAAACACCGCTGCCGGCATGAAACAGTATGTAATGAGATGCGATAATGCCTTAAGATTAAACTGAAACTTGCGCTGTAAAAAGGCACCTATAATAAGCAAAACTAAAATCGGTGCAACAATTTTGAAGAAAATCATCGATAAATAGACCATGCGAAAACTCCTTTTGTGCATGTGTGCTGTAGTTGTTAATTATAGCGCATTTGTAAAGGAATTGTCAGAGGATCCGACAGTTTTTTCCGTTTCAGCATAGCGATTTTTCTCTTAAAAACCTATGATTTCCGGATAGAAATCATAGGTTTAAAAGTTTATAGATAGTCGATTGCTACTAATGCATCGTAAATAAGTTTGGCAAACTCGCCGCGCAATAAAGTTTTCTCAGGATTAAATGAACCTTCCCCATCAACAACCCCAAACAGCTCTAAAATTGCAATGCTTTGACGTGCTTCCAATGTCAGGTTTGCTATATCGGGATAGCTGAAGTTTAATTCATTATATACTTTCGCCAAATCCTGATCTAAATAGCGGTACATGTTGGCAATAATGATGGCGGCTTCTTGCTTTGTCACTGTGGCATTAGGTGCAAAACGGCTCGATGTGGCTCCGCTCATGATACCTGCTTCCAATAAACCTTGAACCAGTTTTAACTGCTGCGCATTAGCTATATCCAAATATTTTGATTTAGTGTCACTTGATAGATCAAGTGCCGATGCAATCATCACCGCTGCATCGAGCTTGCTTACTTGTTTATAGCTTTGAACTAGTCGGTTTTTCGGATTAAATAGAATGTCTCGCTTTGTCAGTTCCCGAATTGCATGTCCCTGGTCATTATTTGGAATATCCGTATAAATAACGCGGCTGTTCGCCGCTTTAAATGAACCACTTGTCGCTGTGCGGATAATGAATTTTAAGCCATCCACTTTAAATGACGCCGGCGAAGTGCCTGTTGATGTAACACGCTGAATTACTTGTGAAGTATTCGCCTTTAATTTAGAAACCGGAATATGAACTTCTACTGTACTTTCAAATGTTTTTGCATGAGTTCCTTCTGTAAATTGAATGTGCAGCTGATTATTCGTCACATTTACAGACACGCCAACAGTAGCTGCAGAGCCCTGAATTTCCGACGTAGGAATAACGATTTCAATATCCCCTGCTTTTAGAAGCATATTCCGGTCTGCAAGATTTTTCACCTGAGAAGCGGTAATCTTAGTTGTATAGCGTCCATTTTGGTAAGTCATCGTTTCATATTGTGACCAGTTTGCCGTTTTTGGAATCGCTGGTCCCACTGTAATTGCGGAATCATCCGGAATGTAAAGCGGGTCGTATGTCGGCTTTTCAATGACTATCCCGCCTGGCTTTATTTCATGAATATAATCGGGATAATACATGTACACAAGCATAATATATTGCGGATTTCTCCACATAGTTTCAAGACGGACAAGCTTTTCCAACACTGTTACATATCTTTTCGCTTCAGACGATAAATTATTGTAAAGCGAACGGGCTCTCGCAATTTCCTGTATCGTCGAGCTGTGGCTAATATCGTTCATGTAAATATCAAATGCGTTGGCATCAAGCTTAGCCTGCTTCACTACCGTATTTTGATAAATAATATAATTCTCACCGTCAATTAAAGTATTGAGGTTTGTTACAAATGATTTTGCAAGGTCACTTAGTGTATTGTACGCAAGCCGAATACTTTTGATTTGAGTTTCGGTGTACTTCGTTTTATCGATTCGTTTAATGCGATCCATTACTACTTTCGCTTCTTTTTCAGCTTGCACCTTTTGCACAGCTAAACGGCTCTCGAAGTATTCCAGGTTTGGCACTACTTGTTTCGGAATTAGCTTTTTCGCCTCGCTATTCAATGCATCATAGGCTTTTCGGGCTGCACTAATCTCAGAAGCCGTTGCCTCGTCATTGAAAGTTTGAATCATTTCGATGACCTCTTCTGCAGCGATCTGATTGGCGATTTCCGCTTCTTTTTTCGTCAAATCTTCCAAAAGCACTTCCACTTTGCCGTAGTTGCTAATTTGTTGGCGCAACCCTTGCGAAAGATTGTTATAAGCTTCCTTCACTTTTTCCAGTTCTGATTTAGTCGACCTTGGATTTAAACCTTCTATCGCTTTGTTAATATCTACAGGTGTTGCGAGAGAATCCCCCAACGTTTCGGTTTGCTCCGCCTTTGCTTCCCCCACCATACCAATACTTACTGGGATTGCGACCAAAGCAGCCAGCAGTAACTTTGATTTATTCATATGTATCACTACCTATTCTCTTTTTATAAAGCGTACTTATTATATCGGTTCATATCCCAAATTTTAGAATATTAATTGAGCCATGTTAATGAAAACTTGCCCCACTCTCTCCAAATTTGATAATAAATATTTAAAATGATCTTTGAAGCTTATTGATAGTACTTTATATGAGTTGGAAATGCTGATCCATAAAAAAAACAGCTACCTCCCCCGGGCAGCTGTTTCATTTGTTTTCAATCAATTTTGTCACCGTAAAATACCACTCACCGCCCCGTAACTCACGTATAATCAAACCGCGCTGTTCTGCAAGGAGCGTTAATCCGATAATGTCAGAGATTAAAAATGTAAAATACTTCGCAAAGCGGACACCATAGATTACTTCTCCTAATTGTTTCGCAGTATGATGTCCTTCACTAATTTTGGATACAACCTTTTGCAGCTTGTATTCTATTTTACTTAAGCTTTTCTCCATCACATCATTCAAGTTTTCATAAATCTCTTTATGTCCTGCAAACACGGTGCGTACATTGTGAGTTTTCATTTTATCAATTGAGTCTATATATTGGCTGATCGGGTTCGTTATATTTCCTGAATCGTCATGGTCAATTAAAGCATTTGTCATACCCGTGGCCAACAAAAAGTCCCCCGCAAATAACCAGCCTGTTTCCGCATCAAACAAACAGATCGAATCCGGTGAATGCCCTGGAGCCGCAACTACATGTAATCCACCGATTTCCTGTCCGTCTTCCAGTTGCAGAATTGGCGGATAGATCATTACATTTTCTTTATTGTGAAATGTATGCTCCATTTTTGCCATTCGTTCACGGGCAAATTCCAGTACGCCGTATTGCTCATACAACCTATAGTAAAAATTAAGCTTCTGCATTAAATAATCATCTTCACATTTCAGACGGGGAATGGCGATTTTACTGGCATAGACTGGAACCGGATATTCATTCGTAACTTGATTTACTACCCCGATATGATCATTATGAAAGTGCGTTAAAATAATACGGGTAATTTGGTTAATTTCAATTTTATATTCCTTCAATTTCTGATAGAAGAATTGCTCAAATTCACCACCTTCAATACCCGCATCTATTAAGGTATAGTCTTCTCCATTTTGGTAGACATAACAGTTTATACTCCCCAATCCACTATAATCAGAAGGAAAAATAATCGGGTAAACTGCTTTATTACCTGTTTTTATTGCATTCACTTTTCCACCTGCTCCCACTGTTTATATGCAGAAAGGGCATGCCTCGAAATTGATTCCAGACAGCCCTTCTATTGTATCTTAATAATACCTTACTGTTCATTCTTCAAACAGTGGAGATTTACATTATTACAAAACAAAAAAGACATTGCAAATTTTGCAATGTCTTTTCATTCAAGTGTATATGACCCGTACGGGATTCGAACCCGTGTTACCGCCGTGAAAGGGCGGTGTCTTAACCACTTGACCAACGGGCCAATGGCTCCGAAGGCAGGACTCGAACCTGCGACCTGCCGGTTAACAGCCGGATGCTCTACCAACTGAGCTACTTCGGAATAATACTATGGTGGGCCTAAATGGACTCGAACCATCGACCTCACGCTTATCAGGCGTGCGCTCTAACCAGCTGAGCTATAGGCCCATAGTATGGTGGGTTTGGACGGAATCGAACCGCCGACACTTAGAGCTTCAATCTAATGCTCTACCAACTGAGCTACAAACCCATAAAAAAAATGGCGGTCCCGACCGGGATCGAACCGGCGATCTCCTGCGTGACAGGCAGGCATGTTAACCGCTACACCACGGGACCAACATCTGAAGTAAAAATATTAAAAATGGAGGAGGTAGAGGGATTCGAACCCCCGCGCGGTGTTACCCGCCTGTCGGTTTTCAAGACCGATCCCTTCAGCCAGACTTGGGTATACCTCCAAAGGGAATAAAATATAAATGGTGGAGCCTAGCGGGATCGAACCGCTGACCTCCTGCGTGCAAGGCAGGCGCTCTCCCAGCTGAGCTAAGGCCCCATAAAATGGTCGGAATGACAGGATTCGAACCTACGACCCCTTGGTCCCAAACCAAGTGCTCTACCAAGCTGAGCTACATTCCGAATATGTCAGTAAAAAATATATTATGGCGCGCCCGGCAGGAGTCGAACCCACAACCTTCTGATCCGTAGTCAGACGCTCTATCCAATTGAGCTACGGGCGCGCATTATTAGAGATAAGAATTATAAAATGGTGCCGAGGGCCGGAATCGAACCGGCACGGTGATCACTCACCGCAGGATTTTAAGTCCTGTGCGTCTGCCAGTTCCGCCACCCCGGCATTTTGGAGCGGAAGACGAGGTTCGAACTCGCGACCCCCACCTTGGCAAGGTGGTGTTCTACCACTGAACTACTTCCGCAAAATGCTTAAGATCTTTTATATCTGACAGTATGTATAATTTTATAAAACTGGTGAGCCATGAAGGACTCGAACCTTCGACCCTCTGATTAAAAGTCAGATGCTCTACCAACTGAGCTAATGGCTCTCTAAATGGTGCCGGCGAAAGGAGTCGAACCCTCGACCTACTGATTACAAGTCAGTTGCTCTACCAACTGAGCTACACCGGCACTTAGAAATGGTGGAGGATGACGGGCTCGAACCGCCGACCCCCTGCTTGTAAGGCAGGTGCTCTCCCAGCTGAGCTAATCCTCCAATATTCTAGCGAAGCGACGTCCTACTCTCACAGGGGGAAGCCCCCAACTACCATCGGCGCTAAAGAGCTTAACTTCCGTGTTCGGTATGGGAACGGGTGTGACCTCTTTGCCATCATCACTTCACTATAGTGGGCTTTAAAAAGCCTATGTAAAAGAATTTTCATTCTTTCAAAACTGGATAAACGGTTCATTGAATTTGTGCAATAAAATGTGGTTAAGTCCTCGACCGATTAGTATTCGTCAGCTGCATGCGTCGCCGCACTTCCACCTCGAACCTATCTACCTGATCGTCTTTCAGGGGTCTTACTTACTTGCGTAATGGGAAATCTCATCTTGAGGGGGGCTTCATGCTTAGATGCTTTCAGCACTTATCCCGTCCATACATAGCTACCCAGCGATGCCTTTGGCAAGACAACTGGTACACCAGCGGTATGTCCATCCCGGTCCTCTCGTACTAAGGACAGCTCCTCTCAAATTTCCTACGCCCACGACGGATAGGGACCGAACTGTCTCACGACGTTCTGAACCCAGCTCGCGTACCGCTTTAATGGGCGAACAGCCCAACCCTTGGGACCGACTACAGCCCCAGGATGCGATGAGCCGACATCGAGGTGCCAAACCTCCCCGTCGATGTGGACTCTTGGGGGAGATAAGCCTGTTATCCCCGGGGTAGCTTTTATCCGTTGAGCGATGGCCCTTCCATGCGGAACCACCGGATCACTAAGCCCGTCTTTCGACCCTGCTCGACTTGTAGGTCTCGCAGTCAAGCTCCCTTATGCCTTTACACTCTACGAATGATTTCCAACCATTCTGAGGGAACCTTTGGGCGCCTCCGTTACTCTTTAGGAGGCGACCGCCCCAGTCAAACTGTCCGCCTGACACTGTCTCCTACCCCGCTAAGGGGCATGGGTTAGAAGTTCAATACAACCAGGGTAGTATCCCACCGACGCCTCCTTCGAAGCTGGCGCTCCGAGATCTCTGGCTCCTACCTATCCTGTACAAGTTGTACCAAAATTCAATATCAGGCTACAGTAAAGCTCCACGGGGTCTTTCCGTCCTGTCGCGGGTAACCTGCATCTTCACAGGTACTATAATTTCACCGAGTCTCTCGTTGAGACAGTGCCCAGATCGTTACGCCTTTCGTGCGGGTCGGAACTTACCCGACAAGGAATTTCGCTACCTTAGGACCGTTATAGTTACGGCCGCCGTTTACTGGGGCTTCAATTCACAGCTTCGCTTGCGCTAACCGCTCCTCTTAACCTTCCAGCACCGGGCAGGCGTCAGCCCCTATACGTCACCTTACGGTTTTGCAGAGACCTGTGTTTTTGCTAAACAGTCGCCTGGGCCTATTCACTGCGGCTTCTCTAGGCTATGCACCCAAAGAAGCACCCCTTCTCCCGAAGTTACGGGGTCATTTTGCCGAGTTCCTTAACGAGAGTTCTCTCGCACACCTTAGGATTCTCTCCTCGACTACCTGTGTCGGTTTGCGGTACGGGCACCTCTCACCTCGATAGAGGCTTTTCTTGGCAGTGTGAAATCAGGAACTTCGCTCATACGAGCTCGTCATCACAGCTCAACGTTATAGTATGCGGATTTGCCTACATACACGCCTTACTGCTTGAACACGCGCAACCAACGGCGTGCTTACCCTATCCTACTGCGTCCCCCCATTTCTCAAACGGTGAGGAGGTGGTACAGGAATATCAACCTGTTGTCCATCGCCTACGCCTATCGGCCTCGGCTTAGGTCCCGACTAACCCTGAGCGGACGAGCCTTCCTCAGGAAACCTTAGTCATACGGTGCATGGGATTCTCACCCATGTTTCGCTACTCATACCGGCATTCTCACTTCTAACCGCTCCACCAGTCCTTCCGGTCTGACTTCAACGCTGTTAGAACGCTCTCCTACCACGCATACTCAAAGTATGCATCCACAGCTTCGGTGAATCGTTTAGCCCCGATACATTTTCGGCGCAGCGTCACTCGACCAGTGAGCTATTACGCACTCTTTAAATGATGGCTGCTTCTAAGCCAACATCCTGGTTGTCTAAGCAACGCCACATCCTTTTCCACTTAACGATTACTTGGGGACCTTAGCTGGTGGTCTGGGCTGTTTCCCTCTTGACTACGGATCTTATCACTCGCAGTCTGACTCCCGTGTATAAATATCCGGCATTCGGAGTTTGTCTGAATTCGGTAAAGCGAGATGCCCCCCTAGTCCAAACAGTGCTCTACCTCCGGTATTCTCAATCACGAGGCTAGCCCTAAAGCTATTTCGGAGAGAACCAGCTATCTCCAGGTTCGATTGGAATTTCTCCGCTACCCACACCTCATCCCCGCACTTTTCAACGTGCGTGGGTTCGGGCCTCCAGTGAGTGTTACCTCACCTTCACCCTGGACATGGGTAGATCACCTGGTTTCGGGTCTACGACCACGTACTAATTCGCCCTATTCAGACTCGCTTTCGCTGCGGCTCCGTCTTCTCAACTTAACCTCGCACGTAATCGTAACTCGCCGGTTCATTCTACAAAAGGCACGCTATCACCCATTAACGGGCTCTAACTACTTGTAGGCACACGGTTTCAGGATCTATTTCACTCCCCTTCCGGGGTGCTTTTCACCTTTCCCTCACGGTACTGGTTCACTATCGGTCACTAGGTAGTATTTAGCCTTGGGAGATGGTCCTCCCGGATTCCGACGGAATTTCACGTGTTCCGCCGTACTCAGGATCCACTCTGGAGGGAATGAACTTTTGACTACAGGGCTTTTACCTCGTTTCGCGGACCTTTCCAAGTCGCTTCGTCTAGTTCATTCTTTTGTAACTCCGTATAGAGTGTCCTACAACCCCAAAGAGCAAGCTCTTTGGTTTGGGCTCTTCCCGTTT